>NZ_BAAGVF010000003.1:0-794178 GCF_054781015.1 Bordetella muralis
CGCCGGACCGGCCACGTGAAGCCCCCACGCAGCCACTGCCCCGCATCGACGTCCAATAGCACTAAACCCCCCCTCACAATCCCACCACCCCTATCCCCCCCGCAGCCTCCTCCCCCCCAATACTGCTTATACGGCAAAAATTTCCCACTCATCACTATCCGCACACGATCCCCAGCCGGATCATTTTCCCGCGCCAGATCCATCTTGAAATCGATAGCGCTCATGATGCCGTCGCCGAACTCTTCGTGAATCAGCGATTTAAACGTGGTGCCGTAGACGTTCACCAATTCGTAGAACCGGTAGATCAACGGATCCGTCGGTATGGCCGTCGGCAGCGATCCCTTGTAGGGCGTGACTTGCAATTGCAGGATGGCGTCTTCGGGCAAGTCGAGCAGTTTGCCCGCGGCTTGGGCCTGCTCGGCGGTCATGGTCATTTGTCCCAGGAGCGCGGCGGCGGTCCACTCCTTGCTCTGGCCGATGACTTCGGCGATGGCTGGCCATTTCAGGCCTTTCTTCAGCTTTTGGGTAACGACAAGTTCGGTGACTTCGGCACGGGTCATCATGGTCGTGGTTCTCCTGAGAATATGCGGTTTGGGGGCAACGCAAAAAACAAAGGACAAGCTGACTGCATTGAAAAAGCCAAGCAGTAAATGCCGAGGCCCCTCGACACACAGTGTCTCGGGGCCTCGATGATTTCTTATTTGCTGCTGCGTTTACTCGCTGCGGAGCGACGCCGTGGTGTCGCAGCGCGCGTGGATGCGCGTTTGGTTGTGGAGGCGCCGGCCGGTGCAGTGTCACCGCTTTCGGTGGCGGCCTGAGGCGCCGCAGCCTCAACGGATTTCGCGGTCCTTTTCGTGGGTGGCGTCGTGACCGATTTAGCCGCGGTTTTTGCCGCTCGCTTGGTGACAGTCTTACGGGCCGGTTTTTCCTCGACTGCCTTTTCCTCCTGCGCCAACGCCCGCTGTGCGGCTTCGCGGAAAATGGCTTCGACTTCCTCCAGGCAGGCGCGGGCACGCTCGTTCAACGGGCCCGTGGCCTCCAGCACGTTGCGCATGGTGCCAAACGCATTGCGGATTTCGTCGGCGGACGCGCCTTCCAGCAGCTTCGGCATGGCCTGCAGGGCGCCTTGGCGGTCCAGCCGCATCATCAACGCTTGATCCCGAGCGAGATCTTTGAATTCCTGCAACGCCAGATCGGAATCGGTGTCTGCACGCAGCTTGCGCAGCATGGCAAAACTGCGCTCGTCGATGCTGCCTTCGGCGCTGGAGACGTACAGCATCATGCGGATGGCGGCCTCTGATACGCCGCCCTGGTCCAACTGGCCGCGCAATTCATTTGCCCGTTGTTCCATGAACGCCCGGTGTTCGGGAGAGACGCCCGGGTGGTTGCGAGGGGCGACGCCTTTTTTGGCACCCAGACCCGCCCAATCCTGTACGACAGGCGACCCATAGATGTTCATGAACAGCTGTTCCCCCGCAGCGTCGCGCAGCTCTTGCCACATATTCAGCCCGGCCACGATATTCTTGGACACCATGCGTTCCATCATGATAAATGGATTCATTGCATCGGCAGGGCGGCGATGTTCGCGTGCGTGCTCCGCCACCTGCGCCACTGGGGCGACCCAGGGATTGGTGTCGGAAATCAGCTCATAGGGCAGGCGCAGCGGATGCATGCGTTGCATCCATTCGGCGGACTGCGGCGTCACGGCGGCCCGGATCCAGGGTTGGACAAAGCTGCGGTACAGGCCCAGATTGATGTCCGAAATCCGCGCTACGGCCGCAAAGCGGCGGTCGTCTTCTTCGTTGCGCTGTACGATGGCGCGCACGTCATCGAGCTTGCGGCGTGCGAACGACACGACATAATCGCCCTCGGCGAGATCCGCATTGAGGGTCTCAGGCGTCTTGTCCGCGATTTCGGCTTGATAAATGCCGGCCGGCAGGACATCGATCAGGTCGATGTTGGCGGTGAACTCTTGGTGTTCTTTGCGGGCGACGGCGCCCGACACAAAAATGCCCAAGTGCCCGATGCTTTCGTGCACGGCGTACACAATGGTTTGGCCATGCGCCAGCACTTCGGCGTCATCCTGGTACAAGTCGGGAATCCAGCCCAGCGCCTGCGGCGGAGGCGTGATGTTGTCGCCCTTGGAGCAGAACACGATGATGGGCGAGCGAATATTGCGCAGGTCGATGCGGATGCCATCCGAGGTCACCAGCCCTGCCGTCGCCAGGCGATTGCCGATGAACAGGTTATCGACGATGTATTGGATTTCCGGTCCGTTCAAAAAAACGTGACCGCCCCACCAGCGTTCAAAATCCAGATAGCGGTCGGCCTCGGTATCGACTTTGGCATACAGGTTGTACTGCTTGCTCCACAGCGTATTGGCAGGATTGAGGTTTTCGAAATTCTGCACCAGCCAGGCGCCGTCAAAACGTCCGTGACCCAGGTCGCTGGCCATCTCCGTCAGCCAACTGCCACCCAGCAGTCCGCCGCTGTAGCGCATGGGATTCATGCCGCGCCAGCCCGCCCAGTACGATAATGGAGCACCGGCGACGATGATGGGGCCGAACAGTTCGGGCCGCATGGCGGCCGTCATCATGATTTGCCACCCGGCCTGGCAATTGCCGATCACCACTGGTTTGCCTTCGGACTCGGGATGGCGCGCGATGATTTCCTCTAGAAACCGAGCCTCGGCACGCATGACGTCTTCGACGGTTTGCGTGTTGGTGGGCTGCGGCAGAAACGAGGCAAAGTAGCAGGGGTGGCCAGCGCGCAAGGCTACGCCGATCTCGCTTTCCGGTTTGAACCCCCCGATGCCGGGCCCATGGCCTGCACGCGGATCCACGACTAAAAAGGGCCGCTTTTGCGGGTCCATCGGCACATCTGCGGGGGGCAGAATGCGCAGCAACCCGTAGTTGACCGGCCGGTCGAGCTCGCGGCCATCCAGTACCAGCTCGGACTTCATGCTGAGCACGTTCGGATGGCGCTTGGCCATGTGGCGGTGATACTGGTTGCCCCGCTGACGCATGACGTCGGCGTACAGCACGCTGCGTTGCAGGGTATCGATGGCGTAGTCGTAGGCAGCCGTCCAAGGGGTGGCTGGCACAGAGGCGGGGGCGTTGCGATCGTAGGCAGGTTTGGCCAAAGCGATCTCCGGTTGGGCAGCCAGCCGGATACGGCTGCGCTGACGGGATTGGTTTGTCGATGATCCCAATTACAGCGCATTAAATGTTGCAACGCAACATCGGTTTGCATTCGTTTGCAGCTAGGGCACGGGCGGAGCGGTGAACGGTTTCACGTTAATAGGGACAGGCCTATGGGTCCCCATATCGTGAAATTCCCTCGTCTATGGGGCCAGCCGCCGAGCGTACGCTATCGCCTCTTATCAACGGGTGTGCTTCAGCCGCCGTTTTGCAGGGACCGCGAGGAAGGCGTATCGGCGACCCGCAACATCCCCCCGAGATTCAAGGCGTCATTTAATCCCGCGCGTCTCGATTGAATTGCAGCCAAGTCTGGACCGCCGGTCGTTGCCATTGTGCGTCCGCATAGGCTTGCAAAGCGGTGGGCAGCTCATCGGTGCCTGCCAGCCGGCGCAGCATCAGCGCGAGTTCGGTGTCGGCTATGGTCCACGAGCCAAAGAGCTGTGCCTGGCCTTCTGGCAACAAGGTCTGTGCGACACGCAGCAGCTTTGCAGCTGCCGCCTGGCCGGCATCGCCGAGAGGGGCAGGGGGGGCGCCATGGAACACGACATCCGTCGGCCGTTCCTCACGCAGGGCCGCCAGGTCGCTGCGCAACCAGGCCTGAATCTGCCGCGCGCGCGCCCGCTCTTGGGGCGTGCCGGGATAGAGCGCAGGATAGTCGGGGGCGGGAAAAACGTCTTCCAGGTATTCGATGATCGCGCTGGATTCGGTCAAGTGAAACCCGTCATGTGTCAGCGCGGGGACGCGACAGGTAGGAGCTCGACTCGTATAAGGCGCCATGCGCTGTTCGCCCGCCTGCAGGTCCACCAACCGCAGTTCGACAGGCAGGCCTTTTTCCGTCAGCGCCACATAGGCGGACATGGCATAGGGGCTCAGGAACTGGGCGTCGACGTAGAGGGTCAAGGGAGAGGCAAGCGTATCCGACAAGATAAAGTTTCCGTGGCGGCAAACCAGTCAACCTGCAGTGCTGTAGCGGGCCGCTTCCACTATCGAGCACAGCTCACAGCGTAACGCAATCACGCCGTTACGGCATCCGGGCGCCGCTGAGGGCGAGGCGAACGTTGTGTTCCGCCCACGCCGTGCGGCTGGCGCTCGTCAATCGACGATAAACAGCCGGGCCCCGACGGGTGTGGACGAGCGATGTGCCTCGGCCTGATCGGCGACCTGATAGCTCATGCCCGGGGTCAGGACAAAGCGCCGTCCGTCTTCCAGCTCCGTGTGCAGCTCGCCCTCCAGGCAGAGCAGGATATGCCCCTTGCTACACCAATGGTCGGCCAGATAACCCGCCGAATAGTCGACCATGCGCACTCGGATATCGCCAAATTGGCGAGTGCGCCAATAAGCCATGCCAGTATCGCCGGGATGTTCGGTAGGTTCGATCGTTTGCCAATCGGTGGTGCCGAAGGGGATATCGTGCATTTTCATGGTGCAATCGCTCTCGTTATCCTTGCTATGCCGCTATTTTCTTTTGCCAGAACATGGCTTGGCCGGTGTCGCTGGCCAATTCGTAACCTTGATAACCGGTTTTGCGATAAAGCGCTTTGGCAGCCTCATTGCCTTGCAATACCTCAAGTGTGATCTTGCAGCAGCCGCGCGCAAGCGCAGTCTGATCCAGGGCCGCCAACAGCTGTTGCGCAATTCCCTGTCCGCGAAATCGCTCGGACACCATGAAATCATGCAGGTTCAATAACGGTTTACACGCAAAGGTGGAAAAACCTTCCAGGTAGATGGCCAAGCCCGCGGGCTGGCCATCCTGCAGAGCAATTAACGCGCCTGCCGTGGGACGTTTTGCCAATTCGGAAATCAGGTTGGCGCGCGTGTAGTCGGATAGTGGCTCATTGCCCCCCATGGGGCCCTGGGCGTATTCGTTCAGCAGCGAGACGACCATGTCGCCATGAGCAGGGTTGTTGAAATCAGCATTAATGATGGTCAGCACGATGACGTCCAATATCGGTGGCTGCGGATGAATGACGCAGCTCAAAACAGGTACAGAAGCACATTATGCCGTGTGCTGCCGTGTGGGTCTTTTTGTCTGAAAATGTTGGACAAGGCTGTCCCTCGCCTCGCGAGGGGGGCGAGCCGGATGCGGACATCGTGCCTGAGCGTTGAGTAGGTAAACTGCTGCATACGTCGATTCTCTGCCACTGGAGTTATTCCCATGTCCCACTCATCCGTCCCAGAGCCTCATCTGGCTTTGCCGGGGGGTAATGGCTGGGCGGGTTTAAAGGCCTGTCTGCCCATCATGATCGGTTATTTTCCTGTGGCCGTGACATTCGGTGTTGCGGGATTGTCTACCGGCCTGTCGCCTGTACAAGTCGTGTTGATTTCGGTCTTGGTCTATGCCGGGGCCAGCCAGTTTCTGCTGCTGGCCTCGATCAAGGCCGGTACCCCGTGGCTATGGGTCGTCGCCCTTTGCTCGCTGCTGAATGCGCGTCATCTGCTGTATGGTCCATTGCTCTCGCGCTTTCTGCCAGAGCGGCTCGGGATGCGCTTGAAGCTCGCGTTTTTGCTGACTGACGAAGTATTTGCCACGGCGCTGAACCGGATTGAACCGGTCTCCCCAGAACAGCGAAACCGTTGGATGACCTTACTCGGGCTGGGAGCCTGGTTGACCTGGATTGCAGGCACTGCCGTTGGTGTCTATGCCGGTGATGGTCTGGAGCATCACTTTCCCATGCTGTCCCAGGTCATGCATTTTGCCTTGCCCGCGCTGTTCCTGGCCCTGGTCTGTCAAAGCGTTACGCGTCCTTTGAGAGGTGCCATCATTGCTGCGCTGATCGTCGGTGTTGCATGTTCCGCCCTGGGCCATACGACTCTCGCCATCCTGGCCGCCGCTGTGGTGGGATGTGTGACCCACCGGTTGCAGAGCGCATGATGATAGGTAGCCAACTTGACTTCTGGGCGGCCGTTATTGCGATGGCTGTCATTACCTACCTGACGCGCGCGTTGCCCTTTTTACTATCGAGCCGTAGCCGGTGGCTGCGGCGGCTGACAGAAGGGTCGTCTCTGGCCGCTTTAGGTCCTGCTTTGCTGGCAGGAATCGCTACTGCTGTCATCGTGCCGGATGTGATGGCGTTGTCGGGGGTGTCCCAGATCCTGCCATACGCGGGAGGATTACTGGCGACGGCCCTGTCTGCCCGTCGGTTGGGGAATGCTGGGGTGGCGGTGATTGTGGGGGTGGGGGTGTATGGGGGGCTGCTGGTGGTGGTGGGGCGGTAGGCGTTGATGGTTGAGAGGGCGGGGTTCTTAAGGCGCCGGGCATCGCTGGACAAAGGCCATGCCGGCCCTATCGCCCGGTCTGGCCGGAGGCCAGACTTCCCTTCACCTGCCTCGCCAGGCGGGGCGGCTGGGCAAACTCGCTTCGCTCAAACATGCCCAGCCGACTGCCCCCCGCCTGACAAGGCAGGTTCGGCGGGCTCTACGGGCCGGCATGGCCTTTGTCCAGCGATGCCCGGCTCGCGTAATGTTCCACGCTCAAGACAGCAGCATCCAAGGATAGGCGCTCCTGCTACTGTGAGTCGTGAACGAAACCCTGAATAATTTATCCTGCGTGTTTCTCGGTTACCCCGAAATCTGCACGCCGATCCAGAATAACGCCGCCGCCAACAGCATCGAAGCCGGCAAGGTCAGCACCCAGGCCAGCAGGATATTGCGCACGGTACTGCCCTGCAGGCCGCTTCTGTTGGCAATCATCGTCCCCGCTACCCCGGACGACAGCACATGTGTTGTGGAAACGGGCAAACTGAATACGTTAGCCATACCGATGGCCGCCACGGCCGTGAGCTGTGCCGACATGCCTTGTGCGTAGGTCATGCCTTGTTTGCCGATCTTTTCGCCGACGGTCAGCACGACGCGACGCCAGCCCACCATTGTGCCGATCCCCAGGGCCAGGGCGACTGCCACGATGACCCAGAGCGGTGCGTATTCCGTAGTGGCCGTGAGGTCCGCGCGCAGTCGATGCAGGTCTGCGCGATCGCGGCTTTCCAGACCATCGAGGGCCGCGACTTTCTTGGCCGTGTCGTCCAGGCACAGCAGATAGCGGCGCACCGTGATGCGTTTTTCGGGTGAGAGTTCGTCGTAGTGTGTGACACCCTGCAGATCGTTTTGCAAAGCGTCAATCGTGGCCAGCGTCAACTGCGGATGGCAGTGAAACTGTTCGGGCAGATCCGTGCTTTCGTTCTTGTTCTTGGAGATGGCCAGGAAGTCATCCAGGGTGGGTTGATGCCGTAGATAAAACGCGCTGAGGTGGGTTGCGGCATCGCGCGTACGGTCGATCTGATAGGACGTGCTGTTTTCGTTCAGCACAAACTGCGCGGGCACGATGCCGATCAGCACCAGCATGATCAGGCCTATCCCTTTTTGGCCGTCATTCGATCCGTGGACAAAACTCACCCCCATGGCCGACAGCACCAAAATCAGACGATTCCAGAAGGGAGGGTGCTTTTTTGAGTCGAGTTCGCGGCGCTGCTCCGGCGTTTTGTGCATTTTGGAGGCAGGCCACCAGCGCTTGAATAGCAGCAGCAGGCAACCCGCGACCAGAAAACCCGCGATGGGCGAGGCGACGAGCGACAGGCCGATGTCGATGGCCTTGCCCCAATTGACGCCTGCGGCGATCGGCAGATCGGTCATCAGGGCATTGGCCAGGCCTACCCCCAGGATCGAGCCGATCAAGGTATGCGAGCTGGACGCCGGGATGCCGAAATACCACGTGCCCAGATTCCAGGCGATGGCAGCTGCCAGCATGGCAAACACCATGGCGAGCCCGCGGCCGGTGTCGACATTGATCAGCAGTTCGACCGGCAGCAAGTGGACGATGGCATAGGCAACGCCGACGCCACCCAGTAATACGCCTAGAAAATTGAAAATCCCCGACAGCATCACAGCCAGATGCGGCGGCATGGCCTTGGTGTAGATGACGGTGGCGACGGCATTGGCGGTGTCGTGAAAGCCATTGATGAATTCGAAGGCCAGTACGAACGTCAGGGCCAGCACCAGGCTGACGCCAATCCAGAAATCCAGACCAGAGAAGAGATGAAACATGGGAGGGGGGTAGTTGGGGCGGTGAGCGTAGGCGCAATTATTGCAGATTTGTGACCAGCAACTGACTGCACCTCTGAATGGGCGAAGGGGACCAGATTTGTTGTAACAGGGGGGCGGTCTCCATAATGCGATAGCATCGCTCTTTCTTCCTTTTTTCCCTGCCTGCTGCCATGTCCACCTCTGCCCAGCCTCTCGCCCGCCGCCATTCCGACGACCTCCTGGTGGGCTTGGTCTCGATTTCCGATCGCGCCTCGTCCGGTGTTTATCAGGACGAGGGCCTGCCTGCCTTGCGGGATTGGCTCGGGACGGCGCTGTCTTCGTCCTGGCAGGCGTCCGAACGCCTGGTTCCTGACGATGCCGCAGCCATTTCCGCCGCGTTGATTGAGTTGGTGGATGTGGTGGGCTGCGATCTGGTCTTGACGACGGGCGGCACCGGTCCGGCCCGCCGCGATGTCACGCCAGAGGCCACGCTGGCGGTGGCCACCAAGGAAATGCCGGGTTTTGGTGAGCAAATGCGCCAGGTCAGCCTGAAATTCGTTCCCACTGCGATTTTGTCGCGGCAGGTCGCTGTGATCCGGGAAACGGCGGACCATGCCGCACTCATCATCAACCTGCCCGGCCAGCCCAAAGCCATTCGCGAAACCCTCGAAGGCCTTCGCGATGCGTCGGGTGGCGTGGTGGTGCAGGGCGTTTTTGCCGCCGTACCCTATTGCATCGATCTGATTGGCGGGCCGTATTCGGAAGCGCATGAATCCGTGGTGAAAGTCTTTCGACCCAAGTCGGCATTGCGCAAGCCCGTTGCCTGAGTCCGCTCGCAAAGCGAGGCGGTTCGCGATCGGTGGCGCTGTGAGCCCCGGCCGGGCCGCCTGCCTTGCGGCTCGACGATTGCCGGTCGGTGCGATACGCCATGACCTTGCGGGCATACCCGACGCGTCATGTGTCGACTGCGTGCAGACCGTGCGGCATGTGTTGCGCTATAGTTGCCCGGGTCCTGTTTTTTCTTGGAATACTGTGTCATGAATGTGAAAGTCCCTGTGCTCCTGGCTTGTGTCGGTGCCCTCGCGGGTTGTGCTTCGGTCAAAGACATCACTGCACGCGACCCCGTGTTTTATGGATCGACAGCGCGTCCGGCAGAGGAGTATGTGCAATGCGTGGAGTCCGCCTGGAAGGGGCAGGGCACGAACGCCGAGCGGCAGCCGGTGCGTAATGGCTACGAGCTGGTCGTGCAGGGCTCCATGGGCGTTGAGGCTGTGCTGACGGCGACGACATGGAAAGGCAAGACCGACGCGAGTCTCTCGACGCGCATTCAACGCGCGAGCACCGCGTTGGCCGAGGCTGCGAACCTGTGCCTGTAAACATGGTGAATTACCGCACGATGATGCAAGGGGTGGTTCGGCATAGGAAGAGCCGCACAACGCAGGCAGGGGCGACTCGTCAGTTGCCTGGCCGCCGCACTATCCTGCAACGGTTTGCTCGTCTGGCTAGCCAGGTGGCGTTGTTGGCTGCGGTTTGCAGCGCGTCGGTGGCTCAGGCGCAGGGCTACATCAGCCGCACGCTCAATGTGCCTGTGCCAGGCGGCGTGGCTGTGGTGCCCTTGGGGACTGCAGATCAAGCCCCTCAGGCCAGCTTCAATGGCCATCGTGTCATGGTCATTCGCGACAGCGATCAACAATGGATCGCCGTGGTCGGGATTCCTCTGGGCACCAAAACCGGGACACAAACGTTGCAAGTGCAGGGCCGCCCTGCGGCTCAGTTCAATGTCGGGACCAAGGAATACGCCGCGCAGCATATCACGCTGAAAAACAAACGGCAGGTATCTCCCAATCCCGATGATCTGAAACGCATTGAACGCGAGCTTGAGGAGCAAGTTTCCGCCTATCGCATCTATCGCGATGGCGTGACGCCCAGCAATGTGATTCTGGATCGTCCGGTGGCCGGGGGCCGTTTGTCCAGCCCCTTTGGATTGCGGCGGTTTTTCAATGGCGAAGAGCGCAATCCCCACTCCGGCCTGGATTTCGCCGTGCCTACCGGAACGCCGGTGAAAGCACCGGCAGCCGGGCGTGTCGTTCTGGTCGGGAATTTTTTCTTTAACGGCAACACGGTTTTTGTCGATCACGGGCAGGGCTTTATCAGCATGTTCTGCCACTTGTCGGCGATCGACGTCAAAGTCGGCGACGAGGTCGCACGCGGCGCCGTGGTTGGTAAAGTCGGCTCTACGGGGCGCGCCACAGGGCCCCATTTGCACTGGAACGTCAGTCTGAACGATGCACGGGTAGATCCGGCAATCTTCATCGGCGCGTCGTCGTCCGCCCGATAGTTTTGAATTGATGGCGGCGCAGGAGCACCTGTGGGAATACTACACGCGCGTGGCATTGCAGCGTGGTGCGCAGGCCTCGCGGAACTCGGACCGGAAGATCCGCTATGCCGAGGCCTATCAGCGCGTGTTCCCTCAGGTGACTGGGGAACTGGCCTGAGCGGTGGGCACAGGGACGCGCCGCCGCATGAGTGAGGCGCCATCACAGGGGTGATGGCAAGTGTGATGCGCGCTAGGGACGAGCATCACTGAGTCCACCAGCGATCAAGATCACGTCGAGGGAACGAACAAGTCGTCAACCTGGACGCAATGGTGATCGGTGATGCTTAACGGTGATAATTGCGTTGCGGAGGACGGGGCGTGCTGGGCGCGCGCTCGTCTTTATGACGGAAATTGATGCGGCCCTTGGTCAGGTCGTAGGGCGACATTTCCAGGGTGACTCGGTCGCCTGCCAGGATACGGATACGGTGTTTGCGAATACGGCCGGAGGCGTAAGCGCCGACTTCGATGCCGTTGTCCAGGGTGACGCGATAGCGGCTGTCAGGCAGCACTTCGTCAACAATGCCGTCTAGTTCGATCAGTTCTTCTTTTGCCATGTATGACTCTCCTAGGTCGATGCGCACGCAGGTCGGGTCACGACATACGCGCCGCCCGCAGGCGGCAAACGCGGGGGCCCAAGCAGGCTTGGGCCGCGATGGAACATAAACATGTCCCGGCGGGTTCGGGTACAGGCCGGATTTCCTGGCGGAACCCGGGATGGGTACTCATGCCACTGGGGCAACATGCGCGCGAGGCGCGGCTTGGTCGCGATGCCGTGCAACATGCGCGTCACCGGAAGAAGCGGGGTAGTGCGGGCTGTGCTTGATAATACCGATGCCTCGTCGGGGATTATGCCTTGGCAGGGACTTTATACACAGAACAACTAGACATAATACGCCAATCCTGGCTATTTGACCAGGGTTTTCCCGTATTTCGTTTCCGGCTAGGCAGGGCCGGCTTCCGGGTATTGGGGCAAATCGTCCTTGATGTCGTGCCACGGCGCCTTGCTGGCGACGTACACATGGCTCGTGGCCTTGATGCCGGGATCGTCATCCAGCGCGCCCAGCGGCAAGCCATAGATTTCCGGAGTCTGGTCAAAGCGCGACAGCAGCGGCGTGCCGCAAGCGCTGCAAAATCCTCGATAGCTGCCGGGCGATGAGCTATACCAGGTGACATGGTTCTCCCCGCGCGTCCAGGCAAAGTCTTTGGCTTGCACGGTGGCGCGGGTGCGAAAGGCCGAGCCATGAGCCTTGCGGCACATGACGCAGTGGCAATTCACGGCTTGAGTCAGCGGGCCGGTGATTTCGTAGGCGACACGGCTGCACAAGCAGGAACCTTTCAACATGGAACGCTCCGGGATGAGTAGGAACCCTAATATATACCTGGGCTTGGGTCAGGACGCCAGAGGCGCGGTCATTGCTACATGACGGTTTGGTTGCAAAAGCCCTCT
The DNA here is from genome assembly GCF_054781015.1 of Bordetella muralis. Taxonomy (NCBI): domain Bacteria; kingdom Pseudomonadati; phylum Pseudomonadota; class Betaproteobacteria; order Burkholderiales; family Alcaligenaceae; genus Bordetella; species Bordetella muralis. Next base: position 12,041 of record NZ_BAAGVF010000003.1, read on the forward strand.
ACGTCACTGTTTTCGGGGCGTCGGCAGTCTTTCTTCAGTCATCACCCTGTCACCGCCGCTGCACAGAATGCCGCCAATGGTTCGATAAGGGGATTTCCTATGACCTATGCGATCGAGGTGCGCGGCCTCAGCAAGTCTTTCCGCGAGGGCGTCAAGGCGTTGGACGACGTCAATCTGACCGTCGCGCCTGGCGAAATGGTGGCATTACTGGGGGCCTCCGGCTCGGGCAAATCGACATTGCTGCGCCATATGGCGGGTTTTGTGGCGGCTGATCGTGGCCACAACCATGTCATCGTCAATGGGCAGGCCGTACAGCGCGATGGCCGGATCAATACGCGGGTGCGCAGCGTGCGTGCTGGGATCGGGTTTGTTTTCCAGCAGTTCAATCTGGTGGGCCGCTTGCCGGTGATTACCAATGTGTTGACCGGTATGTTGCCGCGCGTGCCGACGTGGCGCAGTCTGTTGCGTTATTTTCGCCGCGATGAAGTGCAGGCCGGGCTCGATGCATTGGCCCAAGTTGGTATAGACGACTATGCCTTTCAGCGTGCATCGACCCTGTCTGGCGGACAGCAGCAGCGCGCCGCGATCGCCCGCACTTTGGTGCAAAACGCCCGCATCATCCTGGCCGATGAGCCGATTGCTTCGCTCGATCCGGAGTCTTCGCGCCGTGTGATGGACACGCTCGCGCATATCAATCGCACCCGCAAAGTGGCGGTGGTGGTGTCGTTGCATCAGGTCGATGTGGCGTTGCGTTATTGCCCGCGGGTGGTGGCGCTGCGCCACGGCCGCGTTGTGTACGACGGCCCCGCTGCGGCACTGACGGAAACCATGTTGCATCAGTTGTATGGCGCCGACGCTGCGGAATTGCTGCCCCAAGAAAACGAGCGTCCAGTTGCGCAGCCCGCTTTGATTACGCCACGGCCCTTGGCGGCCGCGGCCTGAGTTGCATCCTATTCCCTCACGGAGTTTTTACTCATGCTACGCAGAACTTTTCTTGCTCTCGCCGCGACGGCGGCATTGTCGTCCGGCGCGTGGGCACAAGACGTCAAGCCGCTGAACTTCGGTTTTATTTCCACCGAATCGTCCACCAATCTGAAAGCCGCCTGGCAGCCGTTGATCGATGATCTGAGCAAGGCGATCGGCGTGCCCGTCAAACCGTTTTTCGCTTCGGATTACGCAGGCATCATCGAAGGCATGCGCTTTAACAAAGTGCAGCTGGGCTGGTTCGGCAACAAGTCGGCCATGGAGGCGGTAGACCGCGCGCAGGGCGAGGTATTCGCCTCCGTCGTCGACAAAGACGGCAACCCGGGTTACTGGTCTTTGCTGCTGGTCAACAAAGACAGCAACCTGCAGACGCTGGACGACGTGCTGAAAAACGGCAAACAGCTGAGCTACGGCGCAGGTGATCCCAACTCGACCTCGGGTACGCTGGTGCCGGGTTATTTCTTGTGGGGCGCCAATCACATCGAGCCCAAGACGTTCTTCAAATCGGTGCGCGCTGCCAACCACGAAGCCAACCTGCTGTCTGTGATCAACAAGCAAGTCGATGTGGCCATCAACAACACCGAGATGCTGGAGCGTTATCGCCGCAATACCGGCAAAGACGCGACCGAGTCGGTGCGTATCCTGTGGAAGTCGCCGTTGATTCCCGCCGATCCCATGGTCGTGCGCAGCGACGTCCCCGCGGACATCAAACAGCGGATTCAGGCGTTCTTTGTGAACTACGGCACGGGCCCCGACGCCGAGCGCCAGCAGAAGATTCTGGCCAACCTGACCTACAAGGGTTTCCGCTCATCCAGCAATGCGCAACTGGTGCCGATCCGTCAGATGGAGTTGGCTAAAACCAAGCTCGGCATCGAGCGCGACACCACGCTGAGCGAGGCCGACAAGAAAGCCAAGGTAGCCGAGTTGGATCGTCAATTGGCTGAACTGGACAAGCTGGTTGCTAAACAACAGTAATGGGTATCACGTGCACCGGCCTGCACGTGCAGGCACGGTGCGCGCGAAGAAGTATGGCGATGCGGTCTGATGGCATTGCGCAGGTGGACGATGTGCCTGCTTCGCGGACTTCGCGAATAGATGTTGAGGCGAACCTGCCTATAAGAGTCGATTGACTCGATTTTCTCGTGTACGGATTTTTTACCGGATATTCTTCTTATGAGCGCTGTCTTGTCCTCTGCCCGTCATCGCGCTGCCGCGCGGTCTTCTTTGCCCAGTTTGTTGGTGTGGGCGGTGGTGTTGGCGCTATTGATGCTGTCATGGCGCGGCGCGGACATGCGTCCGATGGACCTGGTGACGCAATCCAGCAATATGGCGGCCTATGCCGCGGATTTCTTTCCGCCGAATTTCCGCGATTGGCGCATGTATTTGAGCGAGATGCTGGTCACGGTGCAAATCGCCTTGTGGGGGACTTTTCTCGCCATCGTGGTCGCGGTGCCGCTCGGTCTGCTGTGTTCGGCGAATATTGTGCCGGCCTGGGTTTATCAGCCTATGCGACGCTTGATGGATGCTTGCCGCGCGATCAACGAAATGGTGTTCGCCATGCTGTTCATCGTGGCGGTGGGACTGGGGCCTTTCGCCGGGGTGCTGGCGTTGTGGGTGCATACGACGGGCGTGTTGGCAAAGCTGTTTGCAGAAGCCGTGGAGGCTATTGATCCGCGTCCTGTGGAAGGCGTGCGCGCGACGGGCGCCAATGCGGTCGAAGAAGTTGTCTACGGCGTCATCCCCCAGGTCTTGCCGCTGTGGATTTCATTTGCGTTATACCGCTTTGAGTCGAATGTGCGTTCGGCTTCGGTGGTCGGTATCGTTGGTGCAGGCGGCATCGGCACGGTATTGTGGGAAATCATCCGCAGTTTTCAATATGCCGAAACCTGCGCGGTGATGATCATCATCGTGGCCTTTGTCGTGGTGATCGATCTGCTGTCGGCGCGTATCCGCAAGGCGTTGATTTAGTTCGAGTGGGGGGCACGCCCCCTACGCGTTAAAGCCGATCCTTGTCAATAAAGGAATTGGTCAAAATACCCGTATCCCGCTGGCGTCCGCCCTGTGCGCATCCCAGCGGGATATGTTTTTGTAAATAGGACGGAACTACAGCTCACCCCATTGTTACCTATGCTCACGGAACGGAGAACGGATCTCCCGTGCCGTACTGTGCAACTGGAGACGACATAATGGGTGCTAAGTTCCCCGCTGGCCTGCGTATGCGGCCGCTTGCTGTATTGATCGGTGTGGCTTTGGCCAGTGGCATGTTCAGCCGGCAGGCGAATGCCAACTGTGACGTGAATGGAAATGATGTAAATTGCACCGGCACCACGACGACGACGGTCCAGGTCGGGGCCGGCGGCAACTTGAGCATCGCGACCGGGGCGAGTGTTTCGGTGACGGGGCAGCAGACAAAAGCGGTCAACGTGATCGGCGGTGGTAATACCATCACCAATAGCGGCACGCTCTCCAGCGATCAGATGCCGGCGATCTGGTTTGATACTGGGTCAGGCTCGACAAAGAACGTAATCAACAATAACGGCACCATAACGACGGGCGTTATCAACAGCGATGGCTCTCTCGGAAGCGTTATCGGCAGCGCGCACGATATCGACGTGGAGTTCAATAACAATTTCACTGGGGTCATCAATGGCAGCGTGATCTTCGCAGGGGGCAACGACAATCTCGATCTCGATCCGGGCTCGAAAATCACCGGCGATATAGACGGAGGCCAGGGCAACAATCAGTTGTTTCTAGGCTCGGATATCAACTCCCAAGACACCTTGACGAGCAACGTCAAGAATTTTCAAACGCTCTTCGCCAAGGGACCAGGCACGTGGACGATGTCCGGAAACATCGCCGAGAATGATGATGGCTCTCTGATATCGATCCAGGTGGGTCCTGGCACGCTGGTGCTGACGGGGGACAGCAAAGCCATCGGCTCGGTGCAAATCATCGCAGACGCCACCTTCGAAACAAGCGCACAAGGCCTGTTGGGTGACATTGCTATGGTCGCCGACGATGGCGCTACTGGCGGCAAAATGGTCTTTGCGCAGCCAGACGACGCCACCTATTCAGGCACGGTGAGCGGCGCCGGATCGGTGACCAAAACCGGGGCCGGCACGCTCACGCTGACGGGGGACAACACCCATACCGGCGGCACGACGGTCTCAGGCGGCACGCTTGCCGTCAATAAAGATAGCGCGCTGGGCGCTAACAACGGCGCTCTCACGCTAGACGGTGGCACCCTGCAATTAACCAGCAGTGTCGACTTGTCGCCAAGCCGTGCGATCAACGTTACCGCGAACACCGGCACGATTGAAACAGTGGCCGGCGTAACCAGCACGATCGGTCAAGGCATCGGCGGTGGTGGCGCGTTGACTAAAAGCGGCGCAGGCACGCTGACGCTTACCGGCAATAGCACCTATATGGGGGGCACAACGATCGCTGGCGGCACGCTGCAACTCGGCGACGGCGGAAATACGGGTGACATCCAGGGCGGCGTCCACGTCCAAGCAGGCGGGGAGCTCGCTTTCAACCGATCCGATACGGTTACTTATTATCGTGTGATCAGCGGTGAAGGCTCTGTGACTCAACAGGGTACCGGCACGACAATTCTGACGAATACGAATTCCTATACTGGCGGAACGCTCATCTCCGACGGCACGCTTCAGCTGGGCGACGGCACCGAGGCGGCGGGTGGCATTGCCGGCGACGTGACCAATAACAGCAAGCTGGTCTTCAACCGATCCAGTGCCGTCACGTTTGACGGCGCCATCAGCGGCAGCGGCTCGGTGACGCAACTGGGCGGTGGTACCACGACGCTGACCGGCAACAATAGCTATCGCGGCGGTACGATCATCTCGAACGGTGCGATTGCCATCAGCGCAGACAGCGCGCTGGGCGACGCCGGGGGAGCGCTCACGTTGGACGGCGGCGCGCTCGCGCTAAACAGCAGTATCGATCTGTCGCCGACTCGCGCGATCAGCATCACCACGCGCAACGGTACGATTTCGACAGCGGCGGGCACGACCAGCACTGTGGGGCAGGCGATCACGGGCGCGGGCACGCTCACGAAAAGCGGTGCGGGTGCGCTTATCCTTGCCGGCGATAACCAATATAAGGGCACCACAATTACCGGCGGCGTACTGCAGGTGGGCAACGGCAACGCGACGGGGCATATCAAAGGCTACGTGGACATCAGCGCCGGCAGTGTGCTTGCTCTCAATCGATCCGATGATGCATTCCAGTTTGATGGCGTGATCAGCGGCGACGGTATGTTGGTCCAGCAGGGCAGCGGTACCGCTACCCTGACCGGCGCCAATACCTATACCGGCGGAACGGCGATCAATGTCGGCACACTGAGCGTCACGGCCGATTACAATCTCGGCGCGGCGTCGGGCGGGCTGACATTCGACCGCGGGACGTTATTGAATACAGCCGGCTTTACGACAGCGCGCGACGTCACCCTGTCGGCCGGAGGCGGTACGTTCAACACCGCTGCGGCGCTCGTCCATACCGGCTCGCTTTCCGGCAGCGGTCCATTGACCAAAGCCGGCGCTGGCGTTCTCACCTTGGCCGGCAATAACGACTACAGCGGCGACACACAAGTACAGGCGGGAACGCTGATGGTCAACAGCACGCTGGGTGGAACGGCCACCGTCGCCTCTGGCGGCTCGCTGGGCGGTGTGGGGACGGTGCTGGGTGCGGTCACCATTAACTCGAATGGCACGCTGCTCGGACACCAGGGACAAGTGTTGACGTTCGGCAGCGATCTTACGCTTGATGATGGCGCCTTTATTAATGTCGCCCTGGGTGCGCCCGAGGCTGCCGGTCTGTTCGAGGTAAAGGGGGACCTCGTGCTCGACGGCCAGTTGAACGTTTCTGATCTCGGTGGTTTCGGCGCGGGCGTTTATCGGCTGATGAACTACGACGGTGCGTTGACCGACAACGTATTGACCGTCAGCACAGTTCCTACCGGCGCGGATGCCGCAAAGATTCAAGTGCAGACAGCCGTGGCTAACCAAGTCAATTTGATCAACGACACCGGGGTGACGCTCAACTTCTGGGATGGCGCAGCGGACTCTAACAAGAACAACGGCGCGGTCGATGGCGGTGACGGGACGTGGAATAGTTCGAATCTGAACTGGACCGCGGCGGATGGCGTCGTTAACGGATCTTGGGTAAACGGCCAATTCGCGATATTCCAAGGCGAACCCGGCACCGTCACGGTCGACAGCAATAGCGGTATCGGGGTGTCGGGTATGCAGTTTGCAACTGACGGCTATCGTATCCAGGGCGGGGCGATCAACATTGACGGTGCGCCGGCCACTATCCGCGTCGGGGATGGCAGCGCTCAAGGGGCCACCTTCACAGCTATCATAGATTCCGCGTTGTCAGGATCCGGCACCTTGACCAAAACTGACTTAGGCACCTTGGTGCTGACGGGCAACAATACCTATGTCGGTGGAACGACCATCTCGAGCGGCACGCTGCAACTGGGCAATGGCGGTGCAACGGACGCCATTGCAGGCGACGTGACCAATAACGGCGTGTTGGCTTTCAACCGTTCCGATAATGTCACGTTCGACGGTGTCATCAGCGGCAGCGGCTCGGTGGCGCAGCTGGGAAGCGGCACTACAACCCTGACGGGCGGCAATAGCTATCTCGGCGGTACGACCATTTCCAATGGCGCGATCGCGATCAGCATAGACGCAGAAAACACCGACAGCGCGCTGGGCGACGACCGAGGAGCGCTTACCCTGGACGGCGGCACGCTCCAGTTCAACAGCGGGATCACGCTATCGCCGAATCGCGCTGTCAGCATTACCGCACGCAACGGTACGATTGCGACCGAGGAGGGCACCATCAGCACGGTGACGCAGGCGATTAAAGGCGCCGGCGCACTGACCAAAAGCGGGGCAGGCACGCTTACACTTGGAGGCGCAAACACCTATAGCGGCGGCACGACGATTTCGAGCGGCACGCTGCAACTCGGCACAGGTGGGGCGACGGGCAGCATCGCGGGCAATGTCGTCAATAATGGCGTACTGATGTTCAACCGTTCCGATAACGTCGCTTTTGATGGTGAAATCAGCGGCGCGGGCTCGGTGGTCTTGCAGGGCACCGGTATCACGACTCTGTCGGGCGCAAACACCTATAGCGGCGGTACGACCGTCAATGCGGGCACGCTGGCCGTTGGCGCAGACGATAATCTGGGTGCGCCTGCCGGCACGCTGACATTGAACAACGGGACCTTCGTCAATACAGCCAGTTTTACGATGGCGCGCGACGTGATGCTCGCACCGGGTGGCGGTACGTTCAATACCGCTCATGCTCTGACGCTTAACGGCACGCTGTCCGGCAGCGGTCTGCTGACCAAGGCCGGCGCTGGCGTCCTCACGCTGAACGGGAATAGCGGCTACGGCCAGCCCATAGGCGTTCTAGCGGGCACGCTGATGGCCAATGGCACACACGGCGTGATCACGGTCGACGCGGGCGCCACGCTAGGCGGCACGGGGGTCATACGCGCGGCGGTCTTCTCCGGAGACGGCATTCTGTTGGGGCGGCAAGGCCAGGTACTGACATTCGAGGACAGCCTGTTGTTTGGCGGTCGTGCGATGATTAACGTCGAGCTCGGCGCGCCCGAGAGCGCGGGGCTATTCGATGTAAAAGGCCATCTGGAACTGAACGGCCAACTGAATATTTCCGATCTGGGCGGCTTCGGCCCCGGTATCTATCGATTGTTCAATTACGGAACCATGGTCTACCACGGCCTGGACATCGGCACCGTTCCGGCTGGGATAGATCCCGCCGGCCTCACTGTGCAAACGGCTCAGGCCAATGAAGTGAATCTGATCAACACGACAGGGGTTACGCTGCATTTTTGGGATGGCGCAGATCCGGCGAATCAAGACAACAACGTCGTAGATGGTGGCAATGGTACGTGGAGCACCGGCAACTCGGCGTGGACCAACGGGGACGGCAGCGAGAACGGTCAGTGGATCAACGGCAATTTCGCAGTGTTCCAAGGCCAAGCCGGCACGGTGACGGTGAACAACGACGGCGTTTCGGTTTCCGGCATGCAGTTCGCCAACGACGGGTATCAAATCCAGGGCGGTCCGATCGGGCTGGCGCACCAGGAGACGATCATACGTACCGGGGCAGGCGGTATTCAGGGCGCAGACGTGACGGCCACGATCGCGTCGGCGCTGACCGGAACGGGCGGCTTGACGAAAACCGATCGCGGCACATTGGTGCTGACTGGCACCAATACTTATGCCGGCAACACCACGATACGAGGAGGCACGCTGCAGCTGGGCGATGGCGGCGCGGCCGGCAGCATTACGGGCAACGTAGCGACCGCCCACGATGCCAGACTGGTTTTCAATCGTTCCGATGACGCGTTTGTGCTGGGCGGCACGATCAGCGGTGCGGGATCGGTGACACAGCAGGGCAGCGGCACGACGACGCTCACAGGCGAGAACACCTATAGCGGCGGCACCTACATTTCCAAGGGCGTCTTGCAACTCGGCGACGGTGGTGAGCGCGGCAGCCTCACCGGCAAAGTGACGACTGCCGAGGATGGGGCGCTTGCCTTTAACCGGTCCAATAACGCGACGTTCAATGGCGCGATTACTGGCGCCGGGTCGGTCATCCAGCGCGGAAGCGGCACGACCATTCTGACGGGCGGGAATACCTACAGTGGAGGGACGAGCATCACGCATGGCACGTTGCAGCTGGGCGATGGCGGCACCACTGGCAGCATTCTGGGGAATGTCGACATTGCCGATCGCGCGGCGCTGGCTTTCAATCGTTCAGATACGCAGCGGTTTGACGGCTTGATCGCTGGTTCGGGGCAAATCCGGCACATCGGTTCAGGCCAGACCACACTGACGGCAAACAGCTCTGGATTCACGGGCACGACCATCATCGAGCGCGGCACGCTGGCGGTCAACGGCAGCCTTTGTGGCGGCATGAACGTCGGCGCGGACGGACGGCTGCAAGGGACCGGCACGGTGTGCGACACGACCAACAACGGCACGGTGGCCCCAGGCAATTCGATCGGCACCTTGACGATTGCAGGGAACTACGTGGGCGCTGGCGGCACGCTGGAGATGGAAGCGGCGTTGGGTGGTGACAACTCGCCAACGGATAGATTGGTGATCACCGGCGACACCTCGGGCACCACCAACGTGCGTGTAATCAATGACGGCGGCGTCGGTGCGCAGACGGTCGAGGGTATCAAGCTGATCGATGTAGGCGGAAACTCCGCTGGCGATTTCTCGCTGACGGGAGACTACGTCATACAGGGGCAGCAAGCCGTCGTTGCCGGCGCGTATGCCTACACCTTGCAGAAAGACGGGATAAGCACGCCTGATGATGGCGACTGGTACCTGCGCTCGTCACTGCTGCCCTCCGGGGGCGGCAACAATCCGCAACCCCCCTCATCGGGCCCGCTGTATCAGCCCGGTGTGCCCGTCTACGAGGCATATCCGTCCGTGCTACTCGGCCTGAATGGCTTGCCGACTCTGCAGGAGCGCGTGGGCAATCAGTATGGGCATTCGGGTGACAGTACGACGCCGTCCGAGGCTGCAGGCCAGTACACGCGGTCTGGTCCCGTAGACGGTGCGTGGGCACGCGTGGAGGGCGTGAACAGCCGCTTCGAGCCCAAACACTCCGCTACCGGTATCACTACCCACACCGACCAGTACAAAATTCAGGTGGGCGTGGATCACTCCTTGGCCGAGAGCCAGGGTGGACGTCTGGTCGGTGGCGTCAATGCGCAGTATGGCAATGCGTCGTCCAGTGTCGATTCGTTCTACGGCAAGGGCCGGATCAACGCCGATGCCTACAGTTTAGGCACGTCGCTCACGTGGTACGATGACAACGGCGTTTACGTGGACGGTCAGGCGAAACTGAGCTGGTTCAGCAGCACCTTGTCATCCCGCACCTTGGGCCGCGGCCTGGCCAAGGATAACGACGGCTTTGGCTACGCGTTGGGCGTGGAGACCGGCAAACGTATTGGGTTCGGCAACGGATGGGGCGTGACGCCGCAAGCGCAATTGCAGTATTCGTCGGTAGACTTCGACAGCTTTACCGATCCCTACGGTGCGCGGGTTTCGCTGGAGAGCGGCGACAGCTTGCTGGGACGTGTAGGCGTGGCGGCAGATCATCAGGATGTGGTGCGAGACGCGATGGGCAAGGTCGTCCATCGACGCAGCGTCTACGGCATTGCCAACCTGTACTACGAAATGCTCGACGGTACGGCCGTCCGGGTGGCAGGTGGCCGGATCGCCAGTTCCGATGATCGAGCCGCTGCGGGGCTCGGGGCAGGCGCCACGTATAGTTGGGCCGACGACAAGTATGCTGTGTATGGAGAAGTGATGGCCAAGACCAGCTTGGAAAATTTCGGCGAAAGCTACAGCTATAGCGGTACCGTCGGTCTGCGGATGCGATATTGATCCGATAGGGTTGGCTGTCGTGGCCCGCATGTCATTCGACATGCGGGTTTTTTTCGCCAGTGCGTCTCGCATCGGCGTACTGATGCAGTCTCAGGCCGGCAGCAGACTGCGCGCGATTTTCAGTAATTGCCTGGCGGCGTCTTCCGGCGCGGTATTGTTGGGCAGCGAGCTGACGGAGCAGGTGGCCGGGATGGGGTAGGGCTGCACCGCTTTTTCCAGGCGCGCCTGGATCTGCGCCAGCGTTTCGCGGCCACGTTGGCGCAGACGCGCGGCCAAGACGTCGGGATGGGTCGTGACCTCGATGGCTGTCAGATGGGGATAGCGCGCGTGAGCCAAGGCCAGATGCGCGCGCGAACCGTTGATGATGACGACGGCGTTACCCGCCAACCACGTATCGATCTCGATGCCGATCCCGTAATGCAAACCATGGCTATGCCAGTGCAGTGCGAAACAACCCAGATCGATGCGGCGTTGGAACTCGGCGTTGCTCAATGCGACCGAGGATTCGTCCGCACTGCTGGGCCGAGTGATATAACGGTGCGCGACCAGTACAGGCTCGTCAGGTTGCAGTGTGGTGCGCAGATGGCGCAGCAACGTGTCTTTTCCGCTGCCGGAAGCGCCCATGAGGTAAAGCAGCCGTTGTCCGCGCTGTGCCTCCTTGGTGACTGAGGGTGCGGCCGCTGGTGCGATGAAGATAGGGTCCATGCTTGTTCGTGTTGGCTAGGGGCGGAGTACGCATTTCGTGCCTGTGGGTGAGCAGGTGCGGATGCGCTGTGGCAGAGTCGTCGCACTCACGCGTACTGAGCATCAACCTGCGTCTCGAGGAGCGGTGCGCCAGCCCCGTCACGCGTTGTGCCATCAAAACCGTAGTGGCGCGCCACCACAAAGTCTGCGCCCCGTTCGGGCTCTACGTAGAGGCTGACAGCATTGACGGGCATAGGGCATCGCAAGGCAGCATTTTCCAGAACATCGAGCTGGGCTTGCGCTTCACGCATTGCCGTGTCGTCCAATTGCCCCGTCAACGTGATGTGAAAGGTAAACGTATCGAATGCATAGGGATAGCCCCAGCGATCGAGCATCTCGCGTTGTGCGGGGCTGAGGCGTTGCGGTTGGCGGCGTGCCAGATCGGCAGGCTCGGGCGGTGCACGAAACGCATCGAGGTCGGCAACGGCGGCACTGGCCAGCGCGTTCATTCGGGATAGGGCATGTTTATCGTCGATGCACCAGGCCAGAAAACCGCGCAGGGATTCGCGTCGCAACGGGATGCCGAAAGGCGTTTGTTTTGCAGCGAATGCGCGCACCGCCTGGTCCAACGCGGCAGCGTTTTGCCCATCGCGCAATCGAAACGGAGCCTTTAGCGTAGCGTGCAGCCCATAGCGGCGTGGCGCGCGGGTCCATTCATCCACGCGCGGATCGGCGCTCTGCACGCGAGGCAGGAGTGCGCCGGTGTCTTCGCAACGACCGAGCCAACGACGACCTAAATCGCGCCACGCGCCCACTGGGGCCAGATATAAGGCATAACGATAAGCAGGGCTCATGACTATGTTCGTGTTCGAATGGTGAAGCGCCGGTTGTCTACGTGCATCGAATGAACCTGATTTACAAGTATTGCCTTTGCATGGCTGATCTTATTTACGCCGCGAGGCGCTCAGCCTCGGTCGAGTCAAAGCGACGTGCCGCATAACGCAACACGCCGCCGACAATCGCCGCGCAGACGCGGGGCAGGCCCGGTACGCTGTCATCCACGATGATGGCGTCGGCCGCTTGTCCCGCCGCCAGCGATCCTCGATCAGTCAGTCCCGCCGCGCGGGCTGGGTTGGCGGAGACGAGGTCCCAGGCTTTTTCCAGCGGAAGAATGTTCTGTTCAACCAGACGCAGCGCTGCGGTCAAGGGCGCGGGGTAGTAGTAGTCAGACGTGAGAATGTCGCACAGGCCAGCGCGGATCATCTCGGTGGCATTGGGCGCGTTGGTATGGCTGCGGCCACGCACGACGTTGGGCGCGCCGAATACCGTGGCATCACCCAGGTCACGCGCCAGGCGTGCGACATCGGTTGTGAGCGGGAACTCAGCGACGCGGCAACCCAGTTGATGGTAATAGCGACGAGTGGTCGGGTCGGGGTCATCATGAGAGGCCACACTCAAGCCCGCCGAGCGCGCGCACTGCGTCAGATCGCGCATCGCGTCGGCCACCTCATTGGCGCACGACAGTGCCTGGCGAATACGCGCCTGAAACGTATCCAGGTCGCACTCCGCGCGGTCGGCATATTGCAGAAGCTTGCGATCATCTCCCAGACGGCGCGCCATGCCGGGCAGGTGATCATTGAGCGCCAGAAACTGGACGAGGCCGGCACGTATCCATTGCTGCGCGATCTCGACGCCACCAATATGATGCGTCTCAAAACGCAAGTGCACGTGGTGCCGAGCCCCCATCGCGGCCTGCATGCGTTCCAACGATTCAAACATCCGCTCGGCATAAGTTTCGCCGCGCAAACCGCCTTCCCACGACAGGGTGACACCATGAAACTCGGTCGTGATACCGTTGGCCAGCAATTGCCGGTCTACGTCGTGGAGCGCAGCATCATAAGGAAAAGTCACGCCGGGCCGGGGCATGATGGCGCGCTCAAAAGCATCGCCGTGCAGATCGATGATGCCGGGCAAAACCAATAAATTGCCGGCATCCAGCCACGACGCGCCCGTGGCGGGCGAGCCGCTCGTGTCAGCGATACGGCCGTCGTGAAAAGTGAGTCGGCCACGGGCCAAGCCGGCGGGTGTCAGTAAACGCTGTCCGGAAATGCCCGTCAGCGCTGCGCAAGAGGTGGGTATCGAGTTCATGCTCATACCTTATCGAGCGACTATGACAACTGGATGTCTAGATGAATTTTTGTGGGCGATGATCGTGGTATTTGGCGGACGAGGTTCAAGCCGTGTCGTTGGCGATGACCAGTTGCACCGAGTCGCCGCCAAAACGTGTGAGGCTGTACTGCAATGGCGTGCCGTCGCTGTCCACATTCAACGATTCGACTTGCAGGATCGGGCGGGTTTTGGGCTGGCTCAGCAGCCGCGCGACCTCGGCAGACGGCAGTATCGCGGTAATGCGCGACCATTTGCGTGTGTAATCGGTCACCCCGTAATGGGCGTACGCGCGCGAGATGGATCGCAGCGTGCGCAGCCGATCGGCAAAATCGGGGAAACGGTTTTCGTCGATGTAGTGGTCCGAGACGTCAATACAACGATTTTCGGCTTTACCCAGCGATTGCACGCGCAGCAGCGGGGCGGTGCGCGCCAGTTCCAGGTGCCGGGCGATGTCCGCGGCGCGCAGGCTCTGGCAGCCTATGACCTCGATATGGCCGAGCACGCCTTGATTCAACAGGTTCTCGGAAAAACGCGTACGGCGGCCGATGGCATAGTCGATCGCATGCTCTTGCACAAAGGTCCCGCGGCCTTGTTCAATGCGCACTAATCCGCCTTGCTCCAATTCGCTCATGGCGCGTCGGATGGTATGGCGGTTGACCGAAAATTTGGCGGCCAGCTCTGGCTCGGTCGGCAGGCGCTCACCCGGAGCATAGAGTTTTTTGCGGATGTCTTCCGCCAGCAGTTCGCCGATTTGTCGCCAGACAGCGACGCCAGAGCCTCGTTCGACCATATTAAAAATCCGTTCCCGTAATGGCAGCTTCATGTTGCACGGCCATGATTGTGCATCAGCCGCGAGCCGATGTAATGCCAGCGTCGCATCGGGGCCGCGTGTCATAAAAAATTCACGCGCCGGTGTTTTACTGAGCGCTGTTCCAGATTATATTTCATCCAGTCGTCTAGACGTATAGATAACAAGCGCACGCCATTTCGCCTTTTCTATTCGTTATCTCGACCCGTCTGCTCTCACTGGAAACCCTACCTATGTCTGCATTGACTCAATCTTCTACGACTTCTTCGCCGCCCGACGCGGCTGGCAGCCGCGCTGCCTGGATGCGGGTCCTGGCGCTGGCTGAGCCCGCCGCGTTGGACCAGGCCGTCAAAACACTGGGGCCGTTGCCTGCGCACCGAGCACTACGGGCACCGGAGCGCGGCATGGCGATGGTCCGTGCGCGCAGTGGCGGCACTGGCGCGCAATTCAATCTGGGTGAAATGAGCATCACGCGCTGTGCCGTCACGCTCGAGGGCGGCATCATGGGCGTGGCGTATGTCCAGGGACGCGAACGCCAGCATGCCGAGCAGGCAGCGATTCTGGATGCCTTGCTGCAGCGAGACGATTGGCATGATCGCATCCAGTCGCAGGTGATTGCGCCGTTGGCCCAGGCGCATCATGAGCGCGCGCAGCATCGCGCGCGTGTCGCCGCGCAAACGCAAGTGGAGTTCTTCACGATGGTGCGGGGGGAAGACTGACATGTTGACGATACCGACTCCTGTACCGAGCGCGCCGCCTGCGGCCGGCTTCGCCGATACGGTGATGCAGTCGCAGCAGACATTCCGTGCGGCCCTGCAGGCTCTGGCTCATCCCGGCAGCATTCACGATATTGCCGTCGAATGCGGCGTGCCGCCTGGGCTATCGCTGGGGATGACGGCCATGTTGCTGGCGCTGGCCGATGTGGACACTCCTGTATGGCTGCCGGCCGAGACAGATGAAGCTGTACGCCACTATTTGCGGTTTCATTGTGGATGTCCGCTGGTGAACGAGCCGATGCAGGCGCGTTTCGCCGTGGTGCCTGCGGGTCACATGGCCCCCAGCCTGGCGCAATGCGATCCCGGTGACCCTGCTTATCCCGATGCGTCTACGACGTTGCTGTTCGAGGTCGAGTCGCTGAGCCATGATCCGGGCGCGGCCTCGGTCGTGTTGAGCGGTCCCGGTATTGCGGGTCAGCGGACATTGGCGGTGACCGGTTTGCCGACAGATTTCTGGATGCAATGGCGGGCCAATCACCAGTTGTTCCCGTTGGGCGTGGATGCATTTTTGATTCGGGGCAGCCAGTTGTGTGGCCTGCCTCGTACTGTAATAGCGGAGGGCTGACATGTACGTCGCTGTCAAAGGAGGCGAACGCGCCATCCTGAATTCCTATCGCATGCTCGATGCCTATCGGCGAGGCGATACGAGTATTCCCGAACTGAGTCTGGCGCAGATCCGCGAGCAGATGCCTCTGGCCGTGTCGCGGGTGATGGCCGAAGGTGCGCTTTACGATCCACACTTGGCCGCGTTGGCGATCAAGCAGGCCGCCGGCGATGTGCTCGAGGCCGTATTTCTGCTCAGAGCCTATCGCACTACGTTGCCGCGCTTTGGTTATACGCAGCCGGCAGATACCGCACGCATGCGTTTATCGCGGCGGATATCCTCCACGTTCAAGGATGTGCCAGGCGGGCAGATTCTCGGGCCCACTTATGACTACACCCAACGGTTGCTGGATTTTTCCTTGGAAGCAGACGGTGACGATGCGCGTGATGAGCCCTTGCTTCCCGCGGCACAGCCTGTCGCGGCCTCCATGCCGCGTGTGACGGATCTGCTGCAGCACGACGATCTGATTGATCAAGAGCCTGTTCCGTCCGGTGATCCGGCGCCGTTCGATTTGACGCGGCAGCCCTTGAGTTTCCCCGCTGGCCGCGATGCGCGTTTGCAGAATCTGGCTCGCGCGGATGAGGGGTTCCTGTTGTCGATGGGGTATTCCACGCAACGCGGTTACGGCAATACGCATCCCTTTGCCGCCGAGATCCGCTACGGGTCGCTGGAAGTCGACATGTTCATCGAAGAACTGGGATTCGCCGTCACGATAGGCGAAATCGAATTGACCGAATGCCAGATGGTCAGCCAGTTCAGCGGCAATGCCCAGGAGGCGCCCAAATTCACCCGTGGGTATGGGTTGACCTTTGGCTATGGCGAACGCAAAGCGATGTCGATGGCCTTGGTCGATCGCGCACTCAAGGCCGAAGAACTCGGCGAGGCCGCTACTGCGCCTGCCAACGATCACGAATTTGTGCTGTATCACAGCGATAACGTCGAGGCGTCGGGTTTCGTTCAACACTTGAAACTGCCGCATTACGTAGATTTTCAAGCCAATCTCGAGTTGCTGCGTCACATGCGCGACGAGCAGGCCACGGCGCAGGCTGCCGAGATGTCCCATGTTCTGGCCGATGAGGCGGTTTCATCATGAACGCAGTCAACACCACGGTCGCCCGCGACGACCATTACAACTTCGCGTATCTGGACGAATCCACCAAGCGCATGCTGCGCCGGGCTTTGCTCAAAGCAGTTGCCATTCCGGGTTACCAAGTGCCATTTGGCAGCCGCGAGATGCCGTTGCCGTATGGCTGGGGCACGGGCGGTATTCAGGTGACTGCGGCCATCATCGGCACGGACGATGTGTTGAAAGTCATTGACCAGGGCTCTGACGACACGACCAACGCGATCAACATCCGCCGATTCTTCGGCCGCGTGACAGGCGTGCGTACAACCGAGTCCACGCGCGAGGCCACTATCGTGCAGACGCGCCACCGTATTCCCGAGACGCCGTTGAGCGAAGGTCAGATCATGGTGTATCAAGTGCCGATCCCCGAGCCTCTGCGCTGGCTGGAGCCCAGCGAAACCGAAACACGCACCATGCATGCGTTGGCGGAGTATGGCGGTATGCATGTGAAGCTGTACGAAGACATTGCGCAGCATGGGCATATCGCGACGACATACGATTATCCCGTAATCGTCAACGGCCGCTACATGATGCGTCCTTCGCCGATTCCGAAATTCGATAATCCCAAACTCGATAACAATCCGGCGTTGATGTTGTTTGGCGCGGGCCGTGAAAAACGCGTTTATGCGGTGCCGCCTTATACCCGCGTGAAAAGCCTGGATTTTGAGGATCATCCCTTTCGTGTCGAGCAATGGGATCAGTGTTGTGATCTCTGCGGTTCCACGCATAGCTACCTGGATGAAATCATTCTGGATGATCAGGGCACGCGGCGCTTCGTTTGCTCAGACACTGAGTATTGTGCCGATCGTCAGGCCAACGGCCACAAGGGACCGGCCTTGACTGTAGACGCGGAGGCCTCGGTATGAATCCCCAACCTTTGCTTTCCGTACGTGACATGACATGCACCTGGGACGGCGTGCATGGTTGCCGCGATATCAGTTTTGACCTGCACCCCGGTGAGGTGCTGTGCGTAGTGGGCGAGTCGGGCTCGGGCAAGAGCACCTTGCTGCAAGCCGTGTCGTGGCAGATGCAACCCGAATCCGGCAGTGTCTGGTACGACATGCGCAATCGTGGCTTCGTCGATCTGGCGTCTCTGTCTGCCGCGCATTTGCGACTGCTCGCGCGCACGGACTGGGGGTTTGTTCGTCAAAACGCCCGTGATGGCCTGCGCATGCAGGTCAGTGCAGGCGCCAATATTGCCGAGCGCCTGATGGCAGTGGGCGAACGCCACTACGGCGACTTGCGCAGCACGGCAGGTGCCTGGCTGGAAAAGATGGAAATCGATGCCGGCCGATTGGATGATGCGCCCGCCGCATTTTCGGGCGGGATGCAGCAACGCCTGCAGATTGCCCGCAACCTGGTTACGTATCCGCGCATGGTCTTTATGGACGAGCCGACGGCGTCGCTGGACGTTTCGGTGCAGGCGCGATTGCTGGATTTGCTACGTCAACTCGTCGCTGACCTGAAGCTTGCCGCGATTGTCGTGACGCACGATCTGGCAGTGGCGCGTTTGCTCGCGCATCGCACGCTGGTCATGCGGGGCGGCCGTGTCGTCGAAAGCGGGCTGACCGACCAGATTCTGGATGACCCGCAGCATCCGTATACGCAGTTGCTGGTGTCCTCGATTTTGCAGAGCTGATTCACTATGAACACATCACATGTACTGTCGTCCGCATCAGCGGTAGCGCAATCGGAGTCGAATGCCTCAGCCGCAACGTTGGCAGGCAATTCGGAGACCGCTGAACAGGAGGGCTGGCGGACACAATCGGATTCGCCGGATACGGCTCTCGTCCAGGTTCGCGGGCTGGGCAAAATGTTCACCCTGCATAACCAGGGAGGCGTGCGTCTGCCGGTCCTGCAAAACGTCGATTTCGATGCCGGTCCTGGAGACTGCCTGGTGTTATCCGGCCCATCTGGCACGGGAAAAAGCACGTTGCTGCGTTGTCTCTACGGCAATTACCTGGCCACCGAGGGCAGCATCCGTATGCGCGACGGCGAACGCTGGGTCGAACTGACTCGTGCACCCGAGCAGCAGATCCTGAAACTGCGGCGCGACATCATTGGTTATGTCAGCCAGTTTTTGCGGGTGATTCCACGGGTGCCCACATTGGACGTCGTGGCTGAGCCTCTGCGCGAGCGTGGTGAGGATGTCGAGACGGCTCGCGAGCAGGCGGCAGCATTGTTGCACCGTTTGAACGTGCCGCAGCGTTTGTGGGGCTTGCCTCCCGCGACCTTTTCCGGCGGAGAGCAGCAGCGCGTGAACATCGCACGTGGTTTTATCGGCGGCCACCCGGTATTGCTGCTCGATGAGCCGACCGCTTCACTGGATGCGGACAATCGTGCCGTCGTTGTGGCGCTGATCCGCGAAGCCGTTGCCGCAGGCCGGTGTCTCATTGGCATCTTTCACGACGAAGCGGTACGCGACGAAGTCGCGACGCGCATTTTGCCCATTCAGCCGGCCGTGCCTGTCGGCGCCTCGGAGTAATCCATGTCAGCCCAGTATCTCACCCATGCCCGCATCGTATTGCCGGACGCTGTACTGACGGACAGCGCCATTTTGATCAAAGACGGCATCATCGCCGCCATCGAGCCTCAGGGCGTGCGCGATGCCGAGGTGGTCGATTTGCAGGGCCAGACCCTGCTGCCCGGGTTGATCGATGTACATTGCGATGCCATCGAGAAAGAGGCCGAGCCTCGCTCGCGCGTGCTGTTCCCTCTGGATTTTGCGGTGGCGCAGGTGGACCGCCGCAATGCGGCGGCAGGCATCACGACCCCATACCACGCCTTGTCATTCTCCAATAGCGAATGGGGCGTGCGCAATAACGAGACGGCGTCCAGGCTGGCGCGCACGGTGCAGGCATTCCGTACGCACAGCCTGGTCGACAACCGGGTGCACTGCCGTTACGAAATCACCGATGCCGCCGCCATGCCCGTGTTGCAGGCGCTGCTGGAGGAGGGCGCGGTCGACCTGCTTTCCGTGATGGACCATTCGCCAGGGCAGGGGCAGTTCAAAACCCTGGAGGCCTATCTGCAATACATGATGGGCAACCACGCGATGAGCCGCGACGAAGCCGAAGAAGTGGCGCGCGCCAAGCTCCAGGCGCGAGACGGCGCTGCGCATCGTGTCGAGACCCTGCTGGCGCAGGCGCATCGTCTCGGTATCCCCACGGCCAGCCATGATGACGATTCGGTGCAACGTATTGCGACCATGCGCAATCTGGGCGTGTCGATGAGCGAGTTCCCGATCAACCTGGACACGGCCACGGCGGCGGTGTCTTGCGGCCTGCCCACGATTCTGGGGGCGCCCAATATCTTGCGTGGCCAAAGCCAGAGCGGGTCCATGCGGGCCATAGATGCGGTGCGCGCGGGCGTAGCAGGGTGTTTGTGCTCCGATTACCAGCCGTCGACCTTGATCGCCGCCGCCTTTGCGGTCGCGGCACAGACTGACCTGACCTTGCCGCAGGCGATTGCCCTGGTGACTGCCAATCCGGCAGATGCCTGCAAACTGAGCGACCGCGGCCGCTTGGTCGAGGGCCTGCGCGCGGATATGGTGGCGGTGACGCTGCTGGGCGATTTACCGATGGTGACACATGCCTGGTCTGCGGGGCGGCTGGTATTCTCGTCGCATTATCGTGTCACCTCGCCCCGGTACGAGCGTGAAGCGGTCGCAGCCTGAGGAAACGATGCCTAATCGGCAACAAATTGAAAGGTTTGGGGCGGTCTGACACCTCCCGTGACACGCGTCACACAGTGCTTGCCATAATCCCAGCTAAAATCCCGGTATTCAGCAAGGCTCCAACCTATCATTCATCACTCAGGAGGACCACCTCATGGCCCTAGTCTCCATGCGCCAGCTGCTCGACCACGCTGCTGAGCACGGTTACGGCATTCCCGCTTTTAACGTCAATAACCTGGAACAAGTCCAGGCCATCATGGAAGCCGCTGCCGAAACCGACAGCCCGGTGATCATGCAGGCCTCGGCTGGCGCGCGGAAATACGCGGGCGAGGGCTTCCTGAAATACCTGATCCAGGCTGCGGTCGAGTCGTACCCCCAAATCCCTGTGGTCATGCACCAGGATCACGGCCAATCCCCCAAGATCTGCCAAGGCGCGATCGACCTGGGATTCTCCAGCGTCATGATGGACGGCTCCTTGAAAGAAGACGGCAAGACCATCGCTGACTACGACTACAACGTCAACGTCACCAAAACCGTCGTCGACGCCGCGCACAAGCTGGGCGTGACCGTCGAAGGCGAGCTGGGCTGCCTGGGCTCGCTCGAAACCATGATGGGCGACAAGGAAGACGGTCACGGCGCCGAGGGCACCATGACCCGCGATCAGTTGCTGACCGATCCCGAGCAAGCCGCCGATTTCGTGCGCAAGACCCAGCTCGACGCCCTGGCCATCGCCATCGGCACCAGCCACGGCGCATACAAGTTCACCCGCAAGCCCACCGGCGACATCCTGTCGATCTCCCGCATCAAGGAAATCCACGCTCGCCTGCCGAACACCCACCTGGTGATGCACGGCAGCTCCAGCGTGCCGCAAGACCTGTTGGCCGAAATCCGCGAATTCGGTGGCGACATGAAGGAAACCTACGGCGTGCCCGTCGAGGAAATCCAGGAAGCCATCAAGTACGGCGTGCGCAAGATCAACATCGACACCGACATCCGTCTGGCCATGACCGGTGCGATCCGTCGTTTCTTTGCTGAAAACCCCAGCAAATTCGACCCGCGCGAATACCTGAAGCCGGCCCGTGCCGCTGCCAAGGCGATCTGCGTCCAGCGCTACACCGAATTCGGTACCGCCGGTAACGCCAGCAAGATCAAGGCCATCCCCTTGACCGACATCGCCCAGCAGTACGCCTCGGGCAAGCTGACGCAAGTCGTACAATAAGGCCTGCTTCTTATTGTCCGTTGTAGACGCCGCCCACCGGGGCGGCGTCTGCATTTGCAGTAATCTATGCTTCTTTTGCGATAGGCCGATCCGTGACTTCCGCTCTGCACCAATCCAGCATCAAATCTCTGCCGCTACTGGGTCGCGGCAAGGTCCGCGACATGTACGCCGTGGGTGACGACAAATTGTTGATCGTCGCGTCTGACCGCATTTCCGCGTTCGATGTCATTCTCGACGACCCCATCCCCGGCAAAGGCCAGGTCCTGACCGAGCTGACGGAATTTTGGCTGAGCAAGCTCGCGCACATTCTGCCGAACCATTCCACGGGCGTGAAACCCGAGGACGTGGTCGCGCCCGACGAGCTGGACCAGGTGCGTGGCCGCGCCGTCGTGGTCAAGCGTCTGAAACCCATCCTGGTCGAGGCGGTAGCGCGTGGCTATTTGATCGGATCGGGCTGGAAAGACTACCAGGCCACTGGCGCCGTATGCGGCATCAAGCTGCCGGCCGGCCTGAATCAGGCCAGCAAGCTGCCCGAGCCGATTTTCACGCCGGCGGCCAAGGCCGAGTTCGGTACGCACGACGAAAACGTCGATTTTGCCCACGTGGTGAACGAAGTCGGCCAGGAAATGGCCGAGCGTATTCGTGACGTGACGCTGCGTCTGTACGCCGAGGCATCTGCTTTTGCGGCGACCAAGGGCATCATCATTGCCGACACCAAATTCGAATTCGGCCTGGACGATGACGGCCAGCTGTACCTGATGGACGAGGTCCTGACGCCTGATTCGTCGCGTTTCTGGCCCGCCGACGGCTATCGCGAAGGCATCAGCCCCCCGTCGTTCGACAAGCAATTTGTGCGCGACTGGCTGGAAACCCAAACCTGGGACAAAACCCCGCCGGCCCCGCGCCTGCCCCAAGAAGTCCTGGAAAAAACCGCCGCGAAATACCGCGAGGCGCTGGATCGCTTGATGGCGTAATCCCGGTTTCATGCGGCGTCACGGCGCCGCATGGCCAGCGGTATCGCAAAAGCAGGGCCCGTTCTCAACGGCCTGGCGTAGGTCTTTGGGTGAGGCAAGCTCCTGCGCGCGTTGCTCAATCTTGGCGCGGCGCTGGGTAGGCAGGGACGCTATGACGTCATCAAGTTTTTTGGCCATGTTTGCGCTCCTTTTCCTTTTGCCTGCATATCGATTTCTCGGCGTTTGGGAGGCTGAATCCTACTTCGACTGATTATCGGAGTTGAGCTTGTGTCAGTATTCGGACAAATGTCAGACCAAGCGCTGTTCGATCTTGCGAAGCAAGTGAGAAGCGGAAACTGGCGACTCCAGCGTTGTCAGTTCAAACCGATGCTGACGGCATGCGTGTTGGCGTCGATTTGACGTTGCCACCTAGGGCTCCAGGCTGTCCTGGGCAGTCTGCGGGCAAGGCCGGGTAAAATACCAGGTTTTCCGCCCGTCGCGCCCCGGCGCGGCGCCTTCTTGCCTTGCGATTTAGCTATGACGACGACTTCTTCCGCCTCTGCGCCGGCTACCCCTGTGGTGGGCGTGATCATGGGTTCTTCCAGTGACTGGGACATCATGAAAAACGCCGTAGACATGCTGGAGGCCTTTGGCGTGCCCTACGAGGCGCGCGTCATCTCCGCGCATCGCATGCCGCAGGACATGGCGGAATACGGCGCTGCGGCGCGGTCCCGCGGCCTACGCGGCATTATTGCCGGGGCAGGGGGCGCGGCCCATCTGCCGGGCATGATGGCCGCGCTGACCGAGGTTCCCGTATTCGGTGTCCCTGTCCCATCGCGCTACTTGCGCGGTGAGGACTCCCTCTTGTCCATCGTGCAAATGCCCAAGGGCGTACCGGTCGCGACCTTCGCCATTGGCGAGGCCGGTGCCGCGAACGCCGCCTTGCACGTGATCGCCACCTTGGCCACGACCGACGACGCCTTGCACCGCCAACTGACGGCATTCCGTGCCCGCCAGACCGAAGCGGCACGCAACATGATCGTTCCCCCGCAGCCCTGACCTTGCCACGAGCCCGCGTGGCGGGCCGCTCATGCGTATGACTTCCTCTACTGATTCTTTCACGATTGCCCCCGGCGGTTGGCTGGGTATGCTGGGCGGCGGCCAATTGGGCCGGATGTTCTGCCACGCCGCGCAAAGCCTGGGTTATCGCGTCGTCGTGCTGGACCCGGACGCTGATGGTCCTGCTGCCGTCGTGGCGGATCGTCATATCCAGGCGGCCTATGACGATGCGGCGGGTTTGGCTGAGCTCGCCCGTAGCTGCCGTGCGGTGACGACCGAGTTCGAAAACGTGCCGGCAGACAGCCTGCGTGCACTGGCTGCAGCGCAATGCCGCGTCAGCCCCGCCGGTGATGCCGTGGCCGTTGTCCAGGATCGCATCGCGGAAAAAACCTTCATCGCGTCGCAGGGCATTCCTGTCGCGCCGCACGCTGCGATTCACGCACAACAGGATTTGATCGATGCTCCCGATACACTGTTTCCGGGCATCCTGAAAGTCGCCCGCTTGGGTTATGACGGTAAAGGCCAGGCACGGGTAACCACGCGTGCCGAGGCGCAAGCCGCCTTTGCCGAGTTCGACGGTGTGCCGTGCGTACTTGAAGCATTGATGCCGCTGGACTACGAAATTTCCGTCGTCCTGGCGCGCGGTTTTGATGGCTCGGACGTCGTGTTCCCGGTCGCACGTAATCTACATCGCGATGGGATTTTGGCTGTATCGACGGTGGCGGCTACGGATAGCGATCCTGCACACGCTCAACGGCAAGCCAAGGCCACCGAGGCTGCACGCGCCATTGCGCAGGGGTTGGGTTACCACGGCGTATTGTGCGTCGAGTTTTTCGTATTGACCGACGGCAGTCTGGTCGTCAACGAAATCGCGCCGCGCCCGCATAACAGCGGCCACTACACCATCGACGCCTGTGTCAGCAGCCAATTCGAGCAGCAAGCGCGTGTCATGGCGGGTTTGCCCCTGGGCAGCACTGCATTGCTGGCGCCCGCTGTCATGTTGAACATCCTGGGCGATATCTGGTTCGAGCCTGGCGCGACGACGCCTCGTGAGCCCGATTGGTCGGCTGCGCTGGCAGTGCCGTCCGCCAAGCTGCACCTGTACGGCAAACACGAAGCCCGCCGGGGCCGCAAAATGGGTCACGTGACGGTAGTCGCCGCCACCTTGGATCAAGCGCGTGCCGATGCGGCGCGCGTTGCCGCGGCGCTGGGCATGGCTGCGCCCGAATAACATCATGTCAACGCCATCGTCTGTTTCGTCCGAAACGTCTGCCGGTGCAAGTGGCAGGCGCGATGCGGGCACCGGCAGTCCTGTCGACGCCATATCGATTTCCCGTGCCGCGGATCGGCTGTTGGCAGGCGAACTGGTCGCGTTTCCCACAGAAACGGTTTACGGCCTGGGCGCCGATGCTGAAAACGCGCAGGCCGTCGCGCGCATTTATGCCGCGAAAGGACGTCCCTCCAATCATCCCGTTATCGTGCATGTCGCGCCTGGCGCGGATCTGCATTATTGGGCTCGCGAGATTCCGCCGCAGGCCCAGCGATTGATCGAGGCATTCTGGCCCGGCCCATTGACGCTGATCCTGCCGCGAGTCCGGGATCGCGGCGAGGTCGTCAGCGGCGGGCAAGACAGCATCGGGCTGCGTTGTCCCTCGCATCCGGTCGCACAGGCCTTGCTGAGCGCCTTTGCCGCAGGCAAGCCCAATGGACAAGGCGGTGTGGCGGCGCCATCGGCCAATAAATTCGGCCAGGTGTCGCCCACGCATGCGGATCATGTCCGTAGCGAATTTCCATCCGAAATGGCGCAGGGCATGATGGTGCTGGACGGCGGACCATCCGAGGTGGGGATCGAGTCCACGATTCTGGATCTTTCCCGATTGGAACAGGGCGTAGGTCCGGTTTTGCTGCGTCCCGGGCATATTACGCCCGCGCAGATCGAGGCTGTTCTCGGTGAACCAGTCGGCATGCCCGATGCCGCTGCGCCACGCGCGTCCGGCACGTTAAAGGCACATTACGCCCCGCATACTCCGCTGGAACTGGTCACGCCGCAACGTCTGGCCGAGGCGGCGAGTGGCCAGAGCCTGCCTGCCGGCCAGGTGGCCGTCGTCGCGTTTGACGCGGCCCCTGAGGCGTTGGACGACCGCATCGTCTGGCGTACCGTGGCTAATGATCCGGCCAGTTACGCGCAATCTCTGTACTCCATGTTGCGCGAGCTCGATAGCGGCCGTTATGTTCGCATTTTGGTCCAGACACCGCCACAGGATGACTCATGGCGCGCCGTCAATGATCGCATTGGCCGTGCAGCAGCGGCATTTTCGCTTGATACGACAGATCTATCTGAAATGTGATGTTGCAGGCAGGGCGTGGGGGTGATCGTTCGCTGATGCTTGCAGCCCCTCGCCACCCTGATATCCGACCGTCGCCGTCATCCTTTCGCCGATAGCAACGGCAACTGCAGCAACTGCTGCTGCTGCGCTTGCCGGCAACGCTGCACAGCAGTCGTCACCTTGCTCAATACCCAACTCAGTTGACGGTGATGTGGGCTTCTTTAATGATTTTCGCGTAGCGCTCCGAGTCGGTTCGCATCAGTTCCGCAAAAGCCTTTGGCGTGCTGCCAGTCGGTAAAAAGCCGGCATCCAGGAATTTCTGTGTGACATCAGGCTCGTGGACAATCTCGCTGATCTCCTTGGCCATGCGGGCAATAATGGGCTGGGGCGTGCCGGTCGGAGCCAATAATCCCGCCCATGACCCTGTCACGAAGCCAGGGATGCCTGCCTCTTCCATGGTGGGCACATCGGGCTCGGTGGGCCAGCGTTTTTTTCCAGTGAATGCCAGCACCTTGAGCTTGTCCTGCTTCACGTACTGCATGGGGACCAGGATCGGATCGAACACCATGGATACCCGGCCGGCCAGCAGATCGGTCAAGATCGGCGCACTGCCCTTGTAGGCGACATGCGTCATTTTGATCTTGGATTGCAGGGCAAAATCCGCTCCTGTCAGATGGGCGCTGGACCCTGTTCCACTGGACGCATAGGTCAACGCATCGGGATGGGCGCGTCCGTATTCGATCAATTCGGCCAGTGTGTTGACCGGCAAATCCTTGCTGACAAACAGGAATAGCGGCAGGTCGGCCATGTGGACGACGGGTTCGAGCTGCTTGGGGGAAAACGTGAGCTGGTACAGATGGGTGTTGATGACGTAAGCCGGCAGAATGCTCAAAAAGGTATAGCCATCTGGCTCGGCTTTGGCGGCGAGGGCAGATCCCAACGTACTGTTGGCGCCCGGCCGGTTCTCGATGATGATGGCTTGGCCCAGTCGCGACGAGAGCTTTTCCATCACAATGCGCGTGACGGTATCGGTAGCGCCGCCCGGGGTATACGGCACGATGATTTTGATCTGCTTGTCGGGCCAGGCATCTGCCGCCTGGACAGGGTGGCTATGCCAGGCAGTGCCGGCGACGATCACCGACAGCAGCGTCGTCAGGAGGGCGCGGCGCACCGGCCGTTTACCGCCGCTGCGGGAAAAATGAAATGCCATAAGCTTGTCTCCGCCAGTGAGGTTGGTCTAAGTGTTATGGGTCGTGGACCCCGCACAGAGTGCCTGGAAAGCGGCGCGCGCACGACCGGGGTTTCCCCTGAGTGGCTCACACGCCCAGGTAGCGCGCCAACTGTTCGGGCTCTGATGCCAGGGCTGGGCTGGCGCCCTGGTACACGATACGGCCTTTTTCCATGACCAGGCATCGATCGGTGTGCGCCAGTACGGCCCGGTAGTTACGATCGACGATCAAGGTCGACATGCCAGTGGCGCGAATCGCGGCAACGATCCTCCAGATTTCGGCCACGATCAACGGCGCGAGTCCCTCTGTCGCTTCGTCCAGGATCAACAGATCGGGGTTGGTCGTCAAGGCGCGGCCGATGGCCAGCATCTGTTGTTCGCCGCCGGACAATTGCTGTCCGCCATGATGCAGGCGCTCGGCCAGGCGCGGGAATGTGGCAAGTACGCGGTCATAGGTCCAGTCCGTTTGCCCCCGCGTGCCGGGTCGCGCCGCGACGAGCAGATTTTCGCGCACGCTGAGATTCGCGAACACACCGCGGCCCTCCGGCACATAAGCCAGACCTAGTCGCGCAATCGCGTGCGGTTGTGCGCGGGTGCAGTCGCGGCCGGCCACCGCGAATTGTCCCTGCCGGCTGCGTACGTGTCCCATCAGGGTGCGAATGAGGGTAGTCTTGCCCATGCCATTACGGCCCACCAGACCGACCGATTCGCCCGCACTGATGTGCAGATCAATACCACGCAGTACGTGGCTTGCGCCGTAGTAACTATGCAGGCCGCTGGCGTCGATCAGTGCGTGCATGAGCCGTCTCCCAGATAGGCGTCCTGCACTAGCGGATTGGCCCGAATCTCTGTGGGGCTGCCGCAGGCGATGACGCAGCCATTGACCATCACCGTAATGCGGTCGGCGTTACCGAATACCGCATCCATGTCGTGTTCCACCAGCAAAATCGCGTGCTCGGTCTTCAGGCTTTGCAGCAAGGCGAGGATGCGTTCGGTTTCTTCGGGGCCCATGCCTGCCAGTGGCTCGTCCAGCAACAGCACTTGCGGTTCGCCAGCCAGACACATGGCGATTTCCAATTGACGCTTGTGGCCGTGCGGCAGCAGGCCAGCAGGGGTGCTGCTGCGGCCGGCCAGACCTGTGCGCTCCAGTGCATGGCGGGCGAGCTCCCGGCTGCGGGTGCAGCCATCGGCTCGCCGCCACCAGTGCCAGAACCGCGGATTGCCGGCCTGCGCCGCGAGCCTGCAGTTCTCGAACACACTGAGCGTGGGGAAAATCGTTGAGCGTTGATAGCTGCGTCCCAGCCCTTGGCGTGCCCGCTGAGGCTGTGCCCAGGCGGTGATGTCCTCGCCGTTCATCAAGACCTGGCCCGCGCTGGCAGGCAACTCGCCGGACAGAATATTGATGAGCGTGGATTTGCCTGCGCCATTGGTTCCGATCACAGCGTGTACGGTGCCGCGATGCAAATCCAACGACACCTCATTGACGGCGACCAATCCACCAAAACGCCGCGTGATGCCGCGCGCGGCCAACATGGTCTCAGGCATGAGGGCCTCCAGAAATGGATAGGGACTGCGCTGCAGCCGCGTTGTTCGACGTGCTTGTTGGTGAGCCGGCAGCAAACGAGGAGTTCGCCGAGCGAGAGGTTGAGGCTTCAGCGCGGGAGCCTGCGTTGGTATTGGCCAGGGAGGGCCCCGTAGACCCAATGGAATGGGGGCCGCCTGACGCGCCGGCGAGACGCGCCGCACGGTGTTCGCGCCATTGCGCAGGCAGCCCGGCCAAGCCATTGGGCAACAGCGCCACCAGCGCGATGATGGCCAGTCCCAGGGGCAGATGCCAGTGCTTTGCATAATCGCCAAACAGGGCTTGCGATTGAAAGAGCTCCTGCAAGAGGATCAGCGTCACGGTGCCCAGCACCGCGCCGCCGAGTCGATGCATCCCTCCCAGAATGACCATCAGCAACACCAATCCGGATTGCTCCCAGGTCAGGAGCTCAGGCGTAACGAACCCGTCCTTCAATGCGTAGAGAAACCCCGCCAGTCCCGCCAACGTGGCGCCGATGACATAAGCCGTCAACTTGTACGGAAAGGTGGAATAACCGGCGGCGCGCATGCGTTGTTCATTCAAGCGAATACCGGTGAGCGCAGCGCCGAAAGGCGAACGTCCGAGCATGGCCAGAAAGCCCCACGTCAATGCCAGGCAGATCAGGACAAACAGGTAATAGACACCAGGGTTTTCGAGATCAAAAGGCATCCAGTCTGCCCATGACATCTGCGGACGGAAATACAGATAAATCCCGTCGCTGCCACCTCCGATGTCCGTGTCATGAAACACGTAATAGGCCATTTGCGAAAAGGCCAAGGTCACCATGATGAAATAGACCCCACGCGTGCGCAACGCGAGAGTCCCCGTGATCAATGCATAGATCGCCGCGCTGCCCAGCGCTGCCGCCAGCAGCCACAACAGTCCGCCGGCCTCTGATTCCGGCGACAGCAATGCGGCGGCATAAGCGCCAATGCCAAAGAATGCCGCGTGTCCCAGACTGATCAGTCCCGCACCGCCCACCAGCACCTGCAGGCTGAGTGCAAAGATCGCGTAGATCATGATCTTGATCGCCAGTCCGATGTAGTACTCATTGCCCGACAGCGGAAAGACCGCGAGTACGAGCAATACGGCAACAGGGATCAGTTTGCGTGCAGTGTTCATCAGTTGCCCCATGCTCAACCCTGCTTGAACAGCCCTTCGGGCTTGCACAGGAGAATGACGGCCATCAGCACGTACACCAGGATTCCGGCGGCGGACGGAAATAACACTTGGCCGAAAGTCTCTACCGTTCCCACCAGCATGGCCGCCAGAAACGCCCCGCGTATCGAGCCTATGCCACCGATCACCACCACGACAAAGCACATGATCAACACGCTATTACCCATGCCGGGATAGACCGACGACACCGGTGCGGCAATCGTGCCCGCCAGGGCGGCCAGTGCGACGCCTGCTGCAAATACGATGCGGTACAGACGGTTGATGTCGATGCCCAACGAGCCGATCATTTCCCGGTTGCTCGCGCCTGCCCGCACCATCATGCCCAGGCGAGTGCGCGTCAGAACCCAGTAAAGCAATATCGCCACGCCGATGCCGATCGCCGAGATGAACAAGCGATAGACGGGATACGTGAGAATGTCGTCCAACGGCACGCTGCCGGCGAGCCAGGGGGGTACGGACACGCCATGTACATCATTGCCTACCAGCAGGCTGCGGATTTCCTCGAACACCAGGATCAGCCCATAGGTCATCAAGACTTGCTGCAGGTGGTCGCGCCGATATAAATAGCTGAAAAAAGCCGCCTCCAACACGTAACCGAGCACGGTGGCCAATACGATGCACAGCACGAGCGTGGTGACAAAGCCACCGCCCAGCCAGCGCTCGACCAGCGGATTCAACGCGAACGCCATGTAGGCGCCGATCATGTAAAAACTGCCATGCGCCAGATTGATGATACCCATGATGCCGAAGATCAAGGTCAGGCCGCTGGCGACCAGAAACAGCAGCAGACCGTGCTGCAGGGCATTGAGGCACTGGATGAGAAAGGTGCTGGTATCCATGATGGCATTCGCGTCCGGTCGTCAAAGCTTGCAGCCCTGAGCGGGATCGGCCAATTGCTTGACTGCGACATCAATGACTTTGTTTTCTTTGCCGGAGACTTCGCGCAGATAGAAATCCTGCACCGGATTGCCGGCTGCAGATAGCGTGAATTTGCCGCGCGGGCTGTCTATCGTGGCGCTGCGTATGGCATCGCGGAACTTGGCCTTGTCCGTGATGTTGCCCTGTACGGCGGTCAGGCCGCTTTGCATCAGTTGCGCGGCATCGTAGCCTTGCACTGCATAGACATCGGGTTGCAGGTTGTTATAGGCCTTGGCATAGGCCGCACGGAAAGCGTTGTCGCGCGGCGTGTTCAGGCCATCGGCATAATGCAGCGTGGTGAGCAGGCCTTGTGCGGCATCACCCTGGGCGGGCAGCGTGCCATCGGTGAGAAAGCCCGTCCCATAGAGCGGGATGGACTTCTGCAGGCCGGACGCGTGGTAGTCCTGCACGAACTTTACCGCGCCGCCGCCGGCAAAAAAGGCAAACACCATGTCGGGCTTGATCGATGCGATTTCCGTCAAGAGCGATTGGAATTCCACATTGGGAAAAGGCAGCGTCAGGTTCTTGACGATCGTGCCGCCGGCTTTTTCAAAGCTCTCGCGAAATCCCGCCATTTGTTCTTCGCCGGAGGCGTATTTCCATGTAATCGTCACCGCCTTCTTGTAGCCCTTGGCAGCCGCCACCGGGCCCATGGCATACCCTGGCTGCCAGTTCGAAAACGAGGTGCGGAAAATGCCAGGGCCGCACATCGCGCCGGTGATCGCGTCAGCGCCGGCGTTCGTCACGATCAGGGTGGTATCGCTGCTCTTGGCCGCTTTGGCCAGCGCCATGGCGACACCTGAATGCACTGTGCCGATCACCACATCGACCTGGTCTCGCTTGATCAGGCGATTGGCATTTTCAGAGGCCTTGGCTGGATTGGACTCGTCATCGACCTTGAAATATTCCAACTCTCGCCCACCGAGTTTGCCGCCCTGTTCGGCGACATAGAGCTTGAATCCATTTTCAATGGCGGTGCCCAGCGCGGCATAGGTGCCGCTATAGGGCAGCATGAATCCCACTTTGATTTTGTCCGCGGCCAGCACCTGGCTGGCGGTCAACGCGAGTGCACTGGCAATCAGGGCACGATTCAGGGCGCGATGCATCATGGTTTGTCTCCTGGTTATTGTTGGCAGGCTCGCGAGCTCAGCCGTGCTTGTTCAGGCCGCCGATGAAATCAGCGACAGCCCTGATGACTACATCGGGTTGGTCTATGTGCGGGGAATGACGGCAGTCAGGAATTTTCAACAACCGGGTCTGTGCGGCTGCCTCACGAATGCTGTGAATCTGCGCCATCGTGCCGTACTCATCGTCCGCGCCCTGTATCGCTAATACGGGGCATTCGATCCGCGGCAAATACTCCTGGATATTCCAGGCGCGAAATGCGGGATTCAGCCAGATATCGTTCCATCCCCAGAATGCCGAGTCTGCATCGGCGTGATAGCGCGCCAGTTTGGCGGGCAGGTCTGTGTGTAAATAGGCCTGTCGCGCTTGTTCGATATGGGTGATAGTGACGTCTTCGACGAACACATGAGGGGCGGCGACAACGAGGCCGGCAATCGACCGGGGATGCATGGCGGCGTAGAGCAATGCAATCGAACCGCCATCGCTGTGACCAAACAGGATGGGACGATCGCGTTCGGCATCGATATGCAATGCCTTCAAGAACGCGGGCAAGATTTCGCCCGCCTGTTCGTGCATGAAAGTCACAGGCCATTTTTCTGTTGCGGGACGCGGTGTGGACTGCCCGTAGCCATAACGTGAAAACACCAGGCCACGGCAGGCCGCTGCATCGCACACGCGTTGCGGCCAGTCCTTCCACATGGTGACCGAGCCCAGCCCTTCGTGCAGGAATATCAATAGCGGGGCATCCTGCCTATCGGATGACAGCCAGCGATATTCCAGGCGCATCGTGCGTCCCTGCACATTCAGATTCGCCCAGGCAGTCTCCGTATCTTGTGTGTCGAGGGCCTTGATGGTGGCGGCCGTATTCATGAAATGCCCCGGGAAATCTCGCTGCTTTCCAATTGCCGCAACCGGAAGCGCTGTATTTTTCCTGTCGCCGTTTTCGGCAAGTCCTCGGTGAAGTTGATTTGCCTCGGATATTTGAACGGCGCCAGATGCTGCTTCACATACTGCTGCAGCGCCTCGCCGGTATCGGCATTGGGTTGAAAGCCCGGGCGCAGCACCACATAGGCTTTGGTTTTGATCAGGCCGTCATGATCGGGAACGCCGATCACTGCGGCCTCCAGCACGGCTTCGTGTTGAATCAACACGTTCTCGACTTCTACCGGCGAAACATACTGGCCGCTGACCTTTATCATGTCGTCGCTGCGGCCCGCATAGGTGTAATAGCCGTCCGCATCGCACAGGTACTTGTCGCCGCTTTTCAGCCATTCTCCCTGAAAGCACTGGCGCGTTTTATCGCGGTTGTTCCAGTACATCAATGCCGTGCTGGGCCCTTTGATATACAGATCACCGATCGTATTGGCTGCAACGATCCGGCCGTCCTCGTCGCGTAATTGCACCTCGTATCCCGGTACCGGTTTGCCTGTGGTGCCATAGCGCAAACTGCCCGGCTGATTGGACAAGAAAATATGCAGCATTTCGGTCGAGCCGATCCCGTCCAGGATCTCGCAACCAAAATGACGAGTGAAACGTTCGCCGATATCGCGCGGCAGGGCCTCGCCGGCAGAGGTACAGACGCGTATGGCGACTTGTTCGCGCGCCGGCAGGTCGGGGCAGGCGAGCATACTGGCGTAGAGCGTGGGCACACCGTAAAACACCGTGGGACGATGTTCGGTCAGCCGCTTGAATACTGCCTGGGGCGTGGGGCGTTCACTCATGACGACCACTGTGGCGCCGACTGCCAACGGAAAGCTCAGCCCGTTGCCCAACCCATAGGCGAAAAACAATTTAGCCGCTGAAAATACGATATCGTCTTCACGTATGCCCAACACCGGTTTGGCATAGAGCTCTACCGTGTGCCAGAGATTGCCATGGGTATGAACCACGCCTTTTGGCTTGCCGGTCGATCCCGACGAGTACAGCCAGAAGGCAATCTCATCCGACAGGGTGCGTACGGCAGGCGCCAGCGGCGCATCAGCCAGCCATTGCTCGAACTCGATGCTGCGCGCCGGCAACGCGCCCGCGGGGCGGGATACGATGATGTGTTCGATCTCGTGCGGACCTTTGCCTAACGCGGTTTGCAAGGTACCCAGCAGCTCGCCGGACACCAATGCCGCCCGCGCACGGCAGTGCCCCGCAATGTAGGCGTAATCCTCGGGCGTCAGCAGCGTGTTGACCGCGACTGGCACGACGCCTGCATGCAATGCCCCCAGAAATGCGACAGGCCAGTCCACGCTGTCATGCATCAACAGCAGCACGCGCTCTTCGCGGCGCAATCCCAGTTCTTGCAATGCGCCCGCACATCGAGCGACACGCTCGGCCAATTCGCCATAGGTGATACGCCGCGTGTCGTCGATATAGGCCAATTTGGCAGCGCGCGGGGCGTTCAATGCGGCCAGGTGGCTGGCAAAGTTCAACTCGGTGGGGCAGGGGTTCATGGGGCGTCTCCGTATTTTTATGGGCAGTTCTGACGTTGTCGCGTAGCTGGCCTTGCCTGCACGGCATGCATCAGCGCAGCGCGCCGCAGGGCGATCAAGCCGCCGTGAATTCAATCTCGCCATTGGGCAACAGGTACAGCACGAGCGCCTGCCCATCGCTGACCGTGGGTCGATGGGCGCTGCCCGGGCCATAGACCAGCCAGCCGGCACCATGTCCGTCGAATTTCGCGCTGTTATCGAGCGGCATGATCAGATCGATCTCGCCTTGCGGATGGGTGTGGTGCGGGCCCGCCAGGCGGTTCATGTCCACCACATCCACCGAGAACCCGTCCAGTCCGGCATCGGGCTTGATCACGCGGCCATAGCGGATGCCGCCACCCTCGCGGCTGCACATCCAGCCGTCGGCCACGCCCTGCCTACAGGCGGCAAAGACGGCTTGATACAGCTCGCTGTCCGGGCCCATCTCCTGATTCAAGCGGGCCTGCAGGGCGCCGTCCAGCGGCAGGCCTGCAATGGGGGAGGTAATGCGGCGCATCAAATCGTGGAAGGATGCTGGCGTACTCATGCTTTGTCTCGTCCTTTACACTGTGGCGCTTCGGCCGCAGCGTATGCAATGAATTGCTTTTTTTGGCGGGCATGCGTGCCGGTTGCGAGCCGGGTTAATGGAAAAATAGTGCTTCACACTAGTCAAGTCAAGCACTATAGTGCATAAAATTGCAGATATCAGGGTTTCCTCGGAGCTCAATCAATATGGTTCACCCGCTAGACAAGGAATCCTCGGAGTTGCGCCGAGAACCGTTTTTGATCGCGTTGGGCGAGAGAGTGCGGCGCCTGCGCGCCATCCGTGGCATGACGCGCAAAAGCCTGTCGCAAGTCACAGGCGTATCCGAGCGCCATCTGGCGAACCTGGAGCACGGCGTCGGCAACGCGTCGATCCTGGTGCTGCTGCAAATCGCCAAGGCGTTTAATTGCGCCTTGGCCGAATTGGTGGGCGACGTCACCACCGAGTCGCCGGATTGGTTGTTGATCCGCGAATTGCTCAGTGGCCGTACCGAGTCCGATTTGCAGCGGGCTCGCGAGGCGCTCGCGCAACTGTTCGGTGTGGGCGAGGGCGCGCAACGCCCCAATCGTTTTCAGCGTGTGGCTTTGATCGGCTTGCGCGGCGCGGGCAAGTCCACGCTGGGGCCGATGCTGGCCGACGACCTGGGTTATCCGTTTGTGGAGCTCAATCGCGAAATCGAGCGTGTTGCCGGTTGCGGCATTCTCGAGATTCACAACCTCTATGGCCCGAATGCGTATCGCCGCTATGAGCGCCGGGCGCTGGAGGAAGCCGTGCAGCTTTATCCGGAAATGGTGCTCGCCACGCCCGGGGGGCTGGTGTCCGAGCCGGCGACCCTGAATCTATTGCTGACGCATTGCTACACCGTCTGGCTGCGTGCGACGCCGGACGAGCACATGTCACGCGTCATGGCGCAGGGCGATTTCCGCCCTATGTCGGGCAACAGCGAGGCCATGGCGGATTTGAAACGCATCCTGGCGGGGCGCGAGGCCTTTTATGCCAAGGCAGACATGACCTGGATGACGAGTGGCCTGAGTCTGCAAGAAAGCTTTGGGGGCCTGCGCGCGCAGGTGCGCAAGGCTTGCGGGTTACCGCTTTAAGGCGCGATGCTCACTTTGGTGAGCACGCCTCACCATGCCGCTTTTACTGGCTGTTAACCCCGAGGCGAGAAGGCAGATGTTTCGGGGGAGAGGGTGGTTTGCGCACACAAGTTGGTCTATGGATGGGCCCTCCAGTGGGCATGAAAACTGCATTTTTGTGCATCTTTCGCTTGACGCGATTTTTTTTGTGCACTAATCTGCATTTTAATGCATCTGATGCAGTATTATTCCTATCAGGCCCCTCAGGAGACAGAACCATGAGCAGCCCCGAATCCCGCGTGGATTTTCAGACAGATCCCACCCAATACCGTCACTGGAAACTCAGCTTCGAGGGGGCGGTGGCCACCCTGGCCATGGATGTGGCCGAGGACGGCGGGCTGCGGCCAGGCTACAAACTCAAGCTCAATTCCTATGACCTCGGGGTCGATATCGAATTACACGACGCCTTGCAGCGCATTCGCTTCGAGCACCCCGAGGTGCGCACCGTCGTGGTCACCAGCATGAAAGACCGGATTTTCTGTTCCGGTGCCAACATCTTCATGCTGGGCTTGTCGTCTCATGCCTGGAAAGTGAATTTCTGCAAATTCACCAACGAGACACGCAACGGTATCGAAGACTCCAGCCGCCATAGCGGCTTGAAATTCATCGCGGCGCTCAATGGCGCATGCGCCGGGGGCGGGTATGAATTGGCCTTGGCGTGCGACGAGATTTTCCTGGTGGATGACCGTTCCTCGGCCGTGGCATTGCCCGAGGTGCCTTTGCTCGGTGTGCTGCCCGGCACAGGCGGGCTGACCCGCGTGACGGATAAGCGCAAGGTGCGGCACGATCATGCCGACATTTTTTGCACCTTGGTCGAAGGCGTACGCGGTCAACGTGCAAAAGACTGGCGCCTGGTCGATCAGGTCATCAAACCTGCGCAATTCCAGGATGCGGTACAAGCACGTGCCGCTGAGTTGGCCGCGGCGAGCGACCGTCCTGCGCAAGCGCAAGGCATCGCCTTGACACCGCTGTCGCGTACCGAAACGGCAAACCGGATGTCCTATCAATACGTGGACGTCGCCTACGACCGTGAAAAACGCCTGGCCACCTGGACCATCCGCGGCCCGCAGGCATCTGTCGAGCAGGAAATCGATGCCATCCTGGCCGCGGGCGCCTCCTGGTGGCCGCTGCAGATGGCTCGCGAACTGGATGATGCGATTCTCAATCTGCGCACCAACGAACCCGACCTGGGTACATGGGTGCTGAAAACCGAGGGCGATATTGCCTCGGTGCTCGCTGCCGACGCCGCCTTGCAACAGCATGCGGATCACTGGTTCGTGCGCGAAACCTCGGGCATGCTGCGACGTACTCTGGCACGCCTGGATGTGACGTCGCGGTCGCTTTTTGCGTTGGTTGAACCGGGCTCGTGCTTTGCCGGCACCTTGTTTGAATTGGCCTTGGCTGCCGACCGCATCTATATGCTGGATGACGAAGATGCCGATGTGCCTGCCCAGATCGTTGTGGGCGAACGAAATTTCGGCGCGTATCCGCTGGTCAACGGCCAAAGCCGCTTGCAGCGACGCTTTTACGAGGAAACCCTGCCGCTCGAGGCTGTGCGTGCAGTAGGAGGGCAGTTGCTGCCCGCCACACGTGCCTTGGAACTAGGGCTGGTGACGTTTGCGCCCGATAGCATTGATTGGGATGACGAGGTCCGGCTGGCGCTCGAGGAACGCCGCGCCTTGTCTCCCGATGCATTGACGGGGCTGGAGGCGAACCTGCGCTTTGGCGGCCATGAAACGATGGAGACCCGCATATTCGGTCGCCTCACTGCCTGGCAGAACTGGATTTTCAATCGCCCCAATGCCGCGGGCGAAAAGGGCGCGCTGAAACTCTACGGCAAAGGCGAGCAGGCGTCGTTCGATTGGAATCGCGTATAGCAGCAAGGAATGCAGGCTCGGACCATCCTGATTCAACCGCAACATACATAGAACTATTCGGCAGCAGTGATGCCGCCGATCTGGAGAGCAGACATGTCAGGCATCAATTACGGTGAAAAAATCCCCAACAACGTCAACCTGTCCGGCGACCGTGCGCTGCAACGCGCACTCGAACACTGGCAGCCCAACTACCTGCAATGGTGGCAGGACATGGGCCCGGACGGTTCGCATGGTTTTGACGTGTACCTGCGCACAGCAGTCAGCGTCGAGCCCGATGGCTGGGCGCACTTCGATCATGTAAAGATGCCTGACTATCGCTGGGGGATTTTCCTCGCGCCGCAAGACGGTCAGCGCAAGATTCATTTCGGTGAAAACCTCGGTCGCGATGTCTGGCAAGACGTGCCGGGTGAACATCGCGCCAACCTGCGCCGCATCATCGTGACCCAGGGCGATACCGAGCCGGCATCGATCGAACAGCAACGCCATCTGGGTATGACCGCACCGTCGCAATACGACCTGCGTAATCTATTTCAGATCAACGTCGAAGAGGGCCGCCACCTGTGGGCAATGGTGTATCTGCTGCATCGCTATTTCGGCCGCGATGGCCGCGAAGAAGCCGATGCCTTGTTGCAACGCAGTTCCGGCGATGCGGACAATCCGCGCATTCTCGGTGCGTTCAACGAAAAGACGCCTGATTGGCTGGCCTTTTATATGTTCACCTATTTCACCGACCGCGATGGGAAATTCCAGTTGTGCGCGTTGGCGGAATCCGGCTTTGATCCCTTGGCCCGCACGACCAAATTCATGCTGACCGAAGAAGCCCATCACATGTTTGTCGGCGAGTCGGGCGTCTCGCGCATCATTCAGCGCACCTGCGAAGTCATGCGCGAGTTGAAAACCGATGATCCCGCCACGATACGCGCCGCCGGTGTGATCGATCTGCCTACCATTCAGCGCTATCTCAATTTCCACTACAGCGTCACCATCGATTTGTTCGGCGCGGATCAGTCCTCGAACGCAGCCATCTTTTACAGCGCAGGTCTGAAAGGGCGCTACGAAGAAGGCAAGCGCACCGACGATCATCAACTGAAGAACGATACCTATCGTGTGTTGACGGTCGACGGAGGAAAACTGCGCGAAATCGAAGTGCCGATGTTGAACGCTCTGAATGAGGTCTTGCGTGATGATTTCATCAAGGACTCGATGGCGGGTGTAGGGCGCTGGAATAAGGTCATCGAAAAAAGCGGACTGCCGTTCCGTCTGTCCGTGCCGCACAAGGCATTCAACCGCCAGATCGGTACGCTGGCTGGCATCCGCGTCGCGCCCGATGGCGAGGTCCTGTCCGAGGCCCAATGGCAGGCCAATCAACACAAATGGCTGCCCACGCCAGAGGACCGTGCGTTCGTGGCCTCGTTGATGGGGCGCGTCGTCGAGACCGGCAAGTTCGCCAACTGGATTGCGCCGCCTGTGATGGGCGTGAATCGACAGGCCGTGAACTTCGAGTACGTCCGTTTTAACTGAACCCCGGCGCCCGGCATTCACGCCGGGATATCTCGGAGCAAAAGATGAATGCACCTTTGCCGCCCGAGGTGTTGAAGCAGCACTTGATCGATCCCGAGATCTGCATACGCTGCAACACCTGCGAAGAAACTTGCCCTATTGACGCCATCACTCACGACGGCACCAACTATGTGGTGGATCCCGCCATCTGTAATGGCTGCATGGCTTGTGTGCCACCTTGCCCAACGGGATCGATCGATAACTGGCGGCTGGTGCTGAAAACCGAGGCCTATAGTGTCGAGGAGCAATTCGGCTGGGATGAGTTGCCTGGCGAAAAAGCGTTGCCCGACACGGTGTCCACGGATGCTGCATCCCAAGGCGAGGAGGCAGCGTTCCAGGCATCCAGCGATGGCGAGGATACCGATGCCGCCAGCGCGCCCGCCGCCTTTTCACCCTCGGGCGCCACGATTCCTCCGTGGTCTGCGGCGCATCCCTATGTCAATCTCTATGGCCACAAGACGCCTGCTGTCGCGACGGTCGTCGGCAATTATCGTGTGACCGACGATGATACCGACAGCGATATTCATCACATCGTGCTGGACTTCGGCAATGTGCCGTTTCCTGTATTGGAAGGTCAGTCCATTGGGATATTGCCGCCCGGCACTGATGCGCAGGGCCGTCCGCATCACGCGCGTCAATATTCGTTGGCGAGTCCACGCGACGGCGAGCGCGCGGGCTACAACAATTTATCGTTGACCGTAAAGCGCGTTACCGAGGACCATCAAGGGCAGCCGGCGCGCGGCATCTGTTCGAATTATCTGTGCGACCTGGCCAAGAACGATACGGTGCAAGTCATCGGGCCGTTTGGGAATACCTTTTTGATGCCCAATCACGCGCAGGCCAATCTGATGATGATCTGCACGGGCACGGGATCGGCACCTATGCGCGCCATGACCGAGCGTTACCGTCGCCGGATTGCACGCGGCACGAATGGCCGCCTGATGTTGTTCTTCGGCGCACGTACGCAACGCGAACTGCCATATTTTGGTCCATTAATGAAACTCCCGCGCGATTTCATTGACATCAACCTGGCCCTGTCGCGCGATGCGGAACAACCGCGGCGCTACGTCCAAGACTTGATCCGCGAGCGGGCCGCCGATGTGTTGACGTTGTTGCAGGATACGAATACCTGTATTTACGTTTGTGGACTAAAAGGAATGGAAACCGGCGTTTTGGACGCTTTGCGTGATGTGGTCGTGCAATCCGGCCAGGATTGGACTATCCTGCATGATGTGTTGCGCCGCGAGGGGCGGCTGCATTTCGAGACGTACTAGCTGGCAGGGGCTTGGGGCACATCATAGGGTGCTCTGCATCGCGTCATTTGGCGTAGGCACTTTGCCTGTCTTGTACCCAAACTACCGGCGTACTCAGGTGCGCCGGTTTTTGCTGAAGACGCCAAAAAAATGAAATTCGCAGAATTCAAGGAAGGCATGGTGATCCATGGTGGTCCGGTGACAGTCACCGAGGCCGAGATCCTGACATTTGCCCGCCAGTACGATCCTCAATGGTTTCACACCGATGTGGAAAGAGCCGCTCAAGGGCGCTGGGGTGGTTTGATCGCCAGCGGCTGGCATACGTGTGCGCTCGCGATGCGTATGGCGGTTGAGGCGGCATTGCATGATTCCGAATCGTTTGGTTCGCCCGGGCTGGGAGAGGTCCGTTGGCGAGTGCCGGTGCGGCCGGGAGATACGTTGAGGTTGGATGCGCGTGTACAAGCTGTGAGGCGGTCTACTTCTCGGGATGATCTGGGGATTATTACGTGGAACTGGACGATTCTGAATCAGCACGATGAGGCGGTGCTGGAGTTGGATGCGACTAGCTTGTTTGATTTGGGGCAGGTTGGTTAGCGGTTGCCGCAGAGTGGTTTTCTCGCTGGTGCTGGATGGTGTTGGCTTGGGTGAGGTTTGATGACGTCCGGCGGGTTCTGTTTCTGCTGGCCTTGAGCGTCTCTATTTAGGCGTCCCGGCCGCGCGCCCGAGGGGTGTGCCGGGCCTATCGCACGGACTCGGCCCATGACCAGGGGCCTCGGTCCGCTGCGCGGACTGAATCCGCGCTCTACGGCCCGGCACACCCCTCGGGCGCGCGGCCGGGACTCGCACTTGTTATAGGCGTCGGGCTCTAGTGCGATGGGTGTTGGGTCACATGTTGGTGCTTGTGCGCCGTCGTGCGAGGCACTGTTGTTGTGAGCCGCGTGGAAGGGGGCCGCTCGCCTCCATCTTGATGCATGACGGGGCCGTGGTCACTCATTACGGCGTGAGGCACCACGCCGCCTTGTGGGCGCGGCAAGGTCGTCGTCGAGATGGTTGCCCAGGCCGACGAAGAAGCCAGCAGCGGCGGCGTACGTCAGATGAGCCTGTGCGGGTTTGTCTGGACGGAAGGTAGTCGTGGCGGCTGCTGAGGCGAGGGGCATGGCCCACCCGTATGTGTCTATGGATTTCGCCAAGGACATCGGTGTACCTGTCATCAATTCGCCAGTGATACGGCCCAGGGTATTCGCCGCAGCGCCCACGGCGATGGCTGCCAAATGGACACCGGAAGCACCGCTGACACTCGCGATCTCGTGTAAAAAAAGTTCACGCATCGTTTCTCCAAATCTTGAATATGAGAAGAATCGAATCCCAAAGCATCGAGGGATGCTGAGACGCTGCACTGCTTAAACAACCTGCAGCTAATTCGGAGCCAGGAGCGTAGCGGTAATGATCGGTCGAGCATCCTAATGCTGACGTCGCCGAAAAAAATAAGACGTTGTTCCCCGATGGCCACATGCGCCAAAAGAACCAACAATGTCACTTCCAAAGAAAACGCCTCAACATCCAAAGATGCTGAGGCGAATTCTAGAAGGAACTAAACAGCGCAGAGAAAAAGGTCAACTGAACGCCTGAATCCCGGTCTGAGCACGACCCAGAATCAACGCATGCACGTCGTGCGTACCTTCGTAGGTATTAACCACCTCGAGGTTGACCAAATGACGCGCCACACCGAACTCGTCAGAGATCCCGTTGCCGCCCAACATATCGCGAGCCAGACGCGCGATATCCAGCGCCTTGCCGCACGAGTTGCGCTTCATGATCGAGGTGATTTCGACAGCGGCGGTGCCTTCGTCTTTCATGCGG
This sequence comes from Bordetella muralis, assembly GCF_054781015.1. Taxonomy (NCBI): domain Bacteria; kingdom Pseudomonadati; phylum Pseudomonadota; class Betaproteobacteria; order Burkholderiales; family Alcaligenaceae; genus Bordetella; species Bordetella muralis. The sequence continues at coordinate 54,608 of NZ_BAAGVF010000003.1, forward strand.
CCCAGGCGCAGGCAGCCTTGCAGACCCAGCGTGATCTCCGTTTGCATGTCGGCCAGTTTTTTCTGGATCAACTGATTGGCAGCCAGGGGGCGGCCAAACTGTTTGCGGTCCAGCGTGTATTGGCGGGCAGTGTGCCAGCAGGCTTCGGCTGCACCCAGCGCACCCCAGGCAATGCCAAAGCGAGCCGAGTTCAGGCAGGTAAAGGGACCACGCAGGCCGGACACGCCAGGCATCATCTGGTCGGCCGGGACGTCGACTTCGTCCATCACGATTTCACCGGTGATCGACGCACGCAGGCCGACCTTGCCGTGAATAGCGGGAGCGGACAGGCCTTTCATGCCTTTTTCCAGGATAAAGCCGCGGATCTTGCCATCGAACTCGCCGCCCACGCATTTGGCCCACACCACGAACACATCAGCGATAGGCGAGTTGGTGATCCACATCTTGCCGCCGCTCAGCTTGTAGCGGTCGCCAGTCAGCACGGCGCGGGTTTCCATGCCATTGGGGTCGGAACCGTGGTTGGGTTCCGTCAGGCCAAAGCAGCCGATCCATTCACCGCTGGCCAGCTTGGGCAAATACTTTTTCTTTTGCGCTTCGCTGCCGAATTCATTGATCGGCACCATCACCAGCGACGATTGCACGCTCATCATCGAACGGTAGCCCGAATCCACACGCTCGACTTCGCGGGCGATCAGGCCATAGCTGACGTAGTTCAGGCCGGCGCCGCCGTATTCAACGGGGATCGTCGCGCCCAGCAGGCCCAGTTCGCCCATCTCGGCAAAGATCTTCGGATCAGTCTGTTCGTTGCGAAATGCGTCGAGTACGCGCGGCGCCAGCTTGTCTTGCGCATAAGCCGCGGCAGCGTCGCGCACCATGCGCTCTTCATCAGTCAGTTGCTGGTCGAGCAACAGCGGGTCTTGCCAGTGAAAGGAAGGATTCGAGGACATGCGGGTCTCCGGTATAGAGCGAAATACGGGGAATGCGTATATCGGGTTAATACGTTGATTCGGTTTGCGCAGCGATAGGGCGTTGCGAGAGTCCGGATCGATATTAATGCTTTAAGTCTAAATGATCTTGAAGTGCCGGCGCGTCAACCCGGTTGACGGGTTGACGCAGGGTTTATTGCTGCGCCTTCAGCGCGGCATCGCGGATCTTGTCCAGCGTGGTCGACGGCGTGATGGTCTGCGGGTCGATCAGGCAATGCAGGATGGCGGGCTTGCCGCTGGCCAGGGCGCGTTCAAACGCCGGCGCGAATTGTTCTGTCGTTTCGACACGCTCGCCATAGCCGCCAAAGGCCTGCGCGTACGCGGCAAAGTCGGGGTTCTGCAACTGGGTGGCGGAAATGCGGCCGGGATAGTGTTTTTCCTGGTGCATGCGGATCGTGCCGTACATCCCGTTATCGATCAGCAAGACGAGGATGGGCAGGCCGTATTGCACGGCCGTCGCGAATTCCTGGCCATGCATCATGAAGCACCCATCGCCTGCAAAACACACGACGGTCTTTTCGGGTTGGACGCGTTTGGCGCCGACGGCCGCCGGCAGGCCATAGCCCATGGATCCGGACGTCGGGGCCAACTGCGTACCGTAGCGCGTAAAGCGGTGGAAACGATGCAGCCACGTGGCATAGTTGCCGGCGCCGTTGGTCATGATGGCGTCGGCAGGCAGCGTTTTTTCCAGATAGGCCATGACTTCGCCCAACTGCAGCTGACCCGGTGTGTGCACCGAGGTGGGGTCGCTCCAGGCCAGATACGACTGGCGGGCGGTCTCTGTGTCGGCGGACCAGGCGGGTTGCGCAGGGCCTTTGACGCTAGCCAGGGCCTGGGCAAAGGCGGCGGGCGAGGTGTTGATGGACAGGGTCGGACGGTACACGCGGCCGAGTTCGGCGCTGTCCGGATGCACATGTACCAGTTTCTGGGCCGGCACCGGGATGTTGAGCAGGGTATAGGCCTGGCTGGGGTTTTCCGACATCCGGCCGCCGACCAGCAAAATCAGATCGGCATCGGCCACGCGTTTGAGCAGCGCCGGGTTGATTCCCAGGCCCACGTCACCGATAAAGCAGGGGTGATCCGCCGGGAACAGCATCTGGCGGCGGAACGATACCGCCGTGGGCAGCGCCAGGCGCTCGGCAAAGGCGGTGAACTGCTCGACAGCCTCGGCGCTCCAGCGGGTGCCGCCCAGGATGGCCACGGGAGAGCGTGCCTGAGACAGCAGTTGTTCCAGATCGCTCAGTTGGCCTGCCGTCGGGGCGCTCTCGATCACCTCGTAATGCGGCGCATCGTCCACCGTGGCGGTTTCGGTCAGCATGTCCTCGGGCAGCGCAATCACGACCGGGCCCGGGCGGCCCGAGGTGGCGATATGAAAGGCGCGGGAGATCAGTTCAGGAATACGTTCGACCTGATCGATCTCGGTGACCCATTTTGCCTGCGTGCCAAACACGGCACGGTAATCCATTTCCTGAAAAGCCTCGCGCTCGCGCATGCCGCGCTCGATCTGGCCGACAAACAGGATCATCGGCGTGGAGTCTTGCTTGGCGATGTGCACGCCTGCCATGGCGTTGGTGGCGCCGGGGCCGCGGGTGACCATGCAGATGCCGGGCTCGCCGGTGAGTTTGCCGTGCGCGTCGGCCATCATGGCCGCACCGCCCTCCTGGCGGCAGACCGTGACGTCGATCTGGGCGTCATGCAGGCCGTCCAGCACGGCCAGATAGCTTTCGCCGGGGACACAGAATACGTGTTTGACGCCGTGGGCGGCCAGTTGATCGACCAGAATATGTCCGCCCAGGCGGGCACGGGAAGGAGTCGTCGCGATAGTCATAGGTAAGCCGGTAATTAAATAAGCGGGCAGGCAAAATCAGCCGGATAGCAAGCTATTGAGCATAATGTTCCTCGCTTGCACAATGCAATTGATAAAATTGCACAATATAGTGACTTGTCAGCACGTAGTGTTCAACCTTGCGATGTTTCTTTATGCGTAATGGCATTCCTAATCTGAGCGCCTTGCAGGCTTTCGAGGCATCGGCCCGGCTGGGGAGCTTTTCCCGCGCGGCGGAGGAGCTCGCACTGACGCATAGCGCTGTCTATCGTCAGGTAGCCAGCCTGGAGGCTCGCCTGGGCGTGCAACTATTCACGCGCGTGCGCCGGCGTATTGTGCTGACCGAGCATGGCGCCGAATATGCGGGCCGCATCCGCCATCATCTGGATCAGATCGAAAAGGACACGTTCGGCCTGGTCAGCCGCACCGGGATGGGGCGCAGCATTCACATTGCGGTGGTGCCGACGTTGGCCACGACGTGGCTGATTCCGCGTTTGCCGGGTTTTCAACAGCAGTATCCCGACATTAGCGTGAGCCTGTCGGTGCGCACGCTGCCATTTCAGTTCAAGGACCAGCCATTCGACGGGGCGCTGTATCACGCCACGAGTCTCTGGCCGGGGACTCAAGGCGTGCTGCTGTTTCCGGAAAAGGAACTCGTCCCGGTCTGCGCCCCGCATTTGCCACGTCGCGAAGAGGACGGCCTGGCTGGGTTGACTCATCTGCACTTGAGCTCCCGGCCGGATGCCTGGCGGCTCTGGTATGCGGCTAATGGTCAATCTTATGGGCCTCAAGCGGCGGGTGGGCCGCGTTACGAGCTTTTCACCATGATGCTGGCGGCTGCGGAGGCCGGCTTAGGCGTGGGGCTGGTGCCGCATTTTCTGGCTTATCCGGCGTTGGAGGAGGGGAGGCTTGTGCAGCCGGTGCCGCAGGTGTTGACGGTGGGGCAGGGGTATTACTTCGGGTATTCGCAGCGGGATGAGAGGTCTGAGGCGTTGCGGGCGTTTGAGCGGTGGCTGCGGTCGGTGGCTTAGGGGGTTGCTTGCATGCGGGAATCGGGGTTCTTTGGGCGCCGGGGCTCGTCGTGTCAAGGGCGCGCTGGCCCTATCGCCTGGTCTGGCCGCCTGCGCGGCCAGACTGCCCTTCACCTGTCTCGCCAGGCGGGGCGGCTGGGCAAACTCACTCCGCTGCGCTGCGTTCAAACATGCCCAGCCGACTGCCCCCCGCCTGGCAAGACAGGTTCGGCAGGCTCTACGGGCCAGCACGCCCTTGACACGACGAGCCCCGGCTCAGAGCTTCTCGTATTCATCGATGTTGGCCAGCGATATATGAGCTCTCGCGGATTCGCTGATGCTGGCCACCTATAAGGTCTAGACTACATGCATCGATGGCAAGTCACCATTGTGAGTCCCTGTCGCGTGCCGGAGTGTGATGCCGGGCCTATCGCACGGACTCGGCCCATGACCAGGGGCCTCGGCCCGCTTCGCGGGCTAAATCCGCGCTCAACGGCCCGGCATCACACTCCGGCACGCGACAGGGACGTTTTAATAGCGATCATCTCTCATCAGACGTAGATATAACCTTGCAAACTCAGAGACCACCGCGATAGCGATAGGCATCGCTCCCGTGGCACCAGAGATCATCTTTTAGAATCGCCACATGACCTCCACACCGTTAACTTCCCAGCCGGATATAGACGCCTTCATCGACGCCGTATGGCTGGAAGACGGCCTGGCCGCAAACACGCTGGCGGCATATCGACGTGATCTGACTGCGTTTGCACAGTGGCTGGAAAATCCGGCCGAGCATGGCGGCGCCGCGATGGCCACCCAATTGCGAGAGGTTGCGGCCGGCGATATCGAGGCGTGGTTTGCCGCGCGCCACGAGGAGAGCCGCGCGACGACTGCGAATCGCCGATTGGCGGCATTGCGGCGGTTTTATGCGTGGGCGTTGCGGGAACATCGCGCAGAGAAAGATCCCTGTCTGACGCTCAGCGCTGCAAAGCAGCCGCCCCGCATGCCCAAGACGCTGTCCGAGGCGCAGGTCGAGGCGTTGTTGTCGGCGCCCGATTTGAATACCGCGCGCGGGTTGCGAGACCGCGCCATGTTGGAAACACTGTATGCCACGGGGCTGCGCGTGTCTGAGCTGGTCAACGTCAAGGTGCTTGAAGTCAGTTTGAACGAGGGCGTGGTGCGCGTTGTGATGGGCAAGGGCGGCAAAGACCGCCTGGTGCCGCTAGGGGCCGAGGCGGCGCATTGGATCGAGCGTTATATGCAGTCTGCGCGCCCAGAGCTTGCCGGTGCACGGGTGAGCGACGCTTTGTTTTTGACGGGTCGTGCGCAACCGATGTCGCGACAGGCATTCTGGCAATTGATCAAGAAGTACGCCATCATCGCAGGCGTACAGGCACCGTTGTCGCCGCATGTGCTGCGCCATGCGTTTGCCACCCATTTGCTGAATCACGGGGCTGACTTGCGTGTCGTGCAGATGCTGTTGGGACATGCGGATATTTCTACGACGCAGATCTACACGCATGTGGCACGCGAACGGCTCAAAGCGCTGCATGCGGCGCATCATCCCCGCGCTTGAATGCAAGGCACGGCAGGTGAACCGGTTTTCATCAGCGTGATGGATATAGAACACGTGTGAGAGGCGTGTCAGGCCGCTGCGCACCGTGGTATTTTGACGCGCTCTGATTGCCGTCCAGGTCTACACTAACGGGCTTCTGGATTACGCCTAATTGCTGCTTGTGCCATGAGTAAAGCCCGTCACGTTTCCGAAACGCCCGCCACCCAGCTATTGAAGAAAAACAAGGTGGACTACACCGAGCATACTTATGACTATGTCGATCATGGGGGCGCAGGCGAGGCGGCCCGCCAGTTGGGGCTGGACCCTCATGCGGTGGTCAAGACCTTGATCATGGAAGACGAGGCGGCGCGGCCTTTGATTGTGGTGATGCACGGTGACCGCGAAGTCTCGACTAAAAATCTGGCTCGCCAGGCAGGCTTGAAGAAGGTCGCTCCTTGCCATCCCGAGGTCGCGCAGCGGCATTCCGGGTACCAGGTGGGCGGAACATCGCCATTCGGTACGCGCAAGCGTATGCCTGTGTGGGTCGAGGCACAGGTGCTGGAGTATCCCGTGGTCTATATCAACGGCGGACGCCGAGGGTATTTGATCGGCATTGATCCCAAGGTGCTGGTGAGCCTGTTGGGGGCCAAGCCTGTGTCCGTTGCGCTGGAATAGTTCGTATTGTGCGCTGCCGCGGCGGCTTGCCGTGCGGCTGCAATGCGGTAGTTTTCGGTCCGGCCGTATTCCTGTCCAGGCGGTATTCGGTTACCACCTCTTGTTCCGCCTCATGCCGCACAATGTCCTTTCTCATTCAGGCGGCGCTGGACGCGTCGAGCGCCGCCTGAATGTCGCCTCGCAACCAGGAACAGGGAGACAACGATGGCCAAGAAACTCTTGATGTTGGTCGGCGATTACGCCGAAGACTACGAAACCATGGTGCCGTTTCAGACGCTGCTGGCGGTGGGGCATACCGTGCACGCGGTCTGCCCGGGCAAAAAAGCCGGTGACAGTGTCGCGACGGCGATTCACGATTTTGAGGGCGCGCAGACCTATAGTGAAAAGCGCGGGCACAATTTCGCGCTGAATCATGATTTCGAGCAGGTCGATGTGGCGTCTTATGACGGCCTGGTGATTCCAGGCGGGCGTGCGCCGGAATATCTGCGTTTGAACGAACGCGTGCTGGAAATCGTGCGGCAGTTCGATCAGGCGGGCAAGCCTATCGCGGCCGTCTGCCACGGCGCCCAGTTGCTGGCCGCGGCAGGTATTTTGAAGGGGCGCACGTGCTCGGCCTATCCCGCCTGCGCACCAGAGGTTCGCCTGGCGGGCGGCACCTACACCGAGATTGCCATCGATCAGGCACACACCGATGGCAATTTGGTGACGGCTCCTGCCTGGCCGGCTCACCCCGCCTGGTTGGCGCAATTTTTGCAGGTTCTGGGCACCAAGATCACGCATTGATTCGTCTCCAGGCCGGCCGCTGCCTGCTCATCAAGCAGGCAGCAAGGTTGGCCATTACGGCTTGTGTGATCGTGGTCAGTGCCTGCCTGCGGCGAGGGCAGCAGAGTTTGGCGGGGAGTCGCCGTGCCCCTCGGAGCGCGTGGCGTTGTGCCGCCTGGCTTGCCGTGGGAGCGTCACAATCGTACAGTGACGTTCAGCTACCAGGAACTTGCGCCATGTGTGAAATCTTTATTCGTGCCCATCCCGATTCCTACGCGCCCGAGAGCCGCTCGCTGCGGTTGCATGGGGTGGCCACTAGTGTGCGGCTCGAACGTCTGTTCTGGTCGGTGCTCGAGGAAATCGCCGCTCGTGATGGCATGCGGGTGACGCAACTCATCGAGCGGCTTTATGACGAATTGATCGAGTATCGGGGCGAGGCGGCGAATTTCACGTCGTTCCTGCGCGTGTGTTGCCTGCGATATGAGGTGCTGCAGGTGGATGGCCGTATTCCGGCCGATATGGACGTCCCGATCCGCTCGCTGGACGCCCGGGCCGTACTGGCGGGTTTGCCCGGAACGCTGCACGATGGCGCGGTGCTGCAGCGCGCTGCGGCGTGATTGTCCGCTGGTTTTGTTTGGTCCGGCGGGATCGCGCAAGCCCGTGTGGTCAGATGAGCGGCGTCAGACGCTGCGGGTGCAAATTATTCGCAGCGTTCTCGTTACAGGCCAACGGCATGCGCCCTCGGCCTAGCGCATCGACATGACATTCGACCCGGTTGCCGGGGCCAATGAGGCGACGTCGCTTTGCAGAATGCGGCGCATGCGTACGGCATCGCCGATGCGCGAATATTTGCCTTGAGAGTCCAGCAGCACAATGGCAATATCGCGGCCGTTGATGCGGGTCATCATGACCAGGCATTCGCCGGCCTCGTTGATATAACCCGTTTTTGACACCTTGATGTCCCAGTCCGCCTTGCGCACCAGCAAGTTGGTGTTGCGGAATGTCTGGGTGCGGTTGGCGACGTCGACTTCGTATTCGTCGTCGGTGGAATAGCGGTGGATGAGAGGACGCTGGGCTGCCGCGCGCAGCAGGCGCGCCAAATCGTGGGGGGATGACACGTTTTGGCTGGACAGGCCGGTGGGTTCGATGAAGTAGGTGCTGGACATGCCGAGCGCGCGAGCCTTGTCGTTCATGGCCCGGACAAAGGCAGGGATACCGCCCGGATAATTTCGTCCCAGTGCGTGGGCTGCCCGGTTTTCAGAGGACATCAATGCCAGGTGCAGCATGTCGCCGCGGCTCAAACGCGTTCCGACCTGCAGGCGCGATGTCGTGTGCTTGAGGACATCTACGTCTTCGGTGGTGATTTCCAGGACTTGGTCCATGGGCTGGTTGGCGTCCACGACGACCAGCGCCGTCATCAGCTTGGAAATCGAGGCGATCGGCCGTACGACGTTTTCGTTTTTGGCGAACAGGACCGTCGAGGTTTCCAGGTCCTGGGCGTAGGCCGTGGTCGAACGCAGGGCACGGATTTCCTCGCGGATGGAGGCTTCGGCGGTGGGCAGGGCGGCGGCGCTGGCGTGGGCGGCAGCGGTGCGCTGGCGTGCGATGATCGTGCTCTTGCGCGATTGGGTACGCGAAGCGGTTTTCTTGCTCGTGGTGCGGCTTGCGGATTTCTTGGCGCTAGTCTTGGCCGAGGTCTTTTTGGCCTGGGAACTGGACTTTGCCGTCGCCTTGGTGGATTTTTTGGCGGTAGCCTTGGTCGTGGACTTGGCGCTGCTCGTCGCGGTCGTCTTGGATTTCGCTGCCTTGCAGGCAGAGGATTTCGCGTTGGTTTTGCACGGGTCGGCCTTGGCCGCATAGGCCGCGCCAGGCAACAGACTGACCAGTGCCATGGCCAAAGGCACCAGGGTGGTTACAACGGCGCGTTTCCAGAAAAACACCATAAGACTACCGAGACAAAAGGGGTACGCGACCGGACTGGTCAGGGGCGGCTTGAGCGGAGCCGGGAAAAAGTCAGATGAATTATAGACTTACGTGCAGAATTTAAACAGTTTTTTTAACTGTGGCGCAAGCGCGCGATTGCAACAGAGCCTAAGCGTGGCTTTTTTGCCCTGACATGGGGGCAACAAAAGGGATGGCCTCGCCGGGTGGAATCGAACCACCAACTGACCCTTAGGAGGGGTCTGTTATATCCATTTAACTACGGCGAGGCAGGCTCGGAACGCGCAAGTTCCTGATAACAAAGCATATCGTTGGTACGACCATTCGCTTTGCGAGAGCCGAATTCTAGCATCTGGCCGGGTGTGCTTTGGTGCGTCGCAAGATTGCGTTCGCGGGTCTGCGTGGAATGCACTCATATGGTGCAGCCGTGCACGGGGGGCGATACCCCACTCCCGGGCAGGGACTAAACCGTTTTATTACGGCAGCTTGTATATGATGGGCACGATTTCATCACGTGCACAATCTTGGTGCTCAAGCCTGCGCTTTGCATCATGTCGGCGCCCGCGCTAATCCTCTAGGCAAATCAGATGTCTTCATCGCAATCCGTTTCACTACGTACCCTGTGGTTGGGCACGTTGATCGTGCTGCTCGCCATGGGTGTGCGCGCCACGTTTGGGCTGTTCATGCAGCCGATGGGCCTGGCGCATGGGTGGGGGCGCGATGTGTTTTCGATGGCGTTTGCGCTGCAAAACCTGGTGTGGGGCGTGGCCTGTATTTTCATGGGGATGCTGGCCGACCGATATGGTTCGGGGCGCACGATTGCGCTGGGCGCTTTGCTCTACGTCGCGGGCATGATCGGGACGCGCTTGGCGACCGACGAATTCAGCCTGTACATGACAGCGGGCGTGTTGGTGGGCTTGGGCCAGGCCGGTACGACTTTTCCTGTGATTTTGCCGGTGGTGGCGCGCTCGGTGCCACCGGAGTTTCGCAGCACGGCGATGGGTATTGCCAGCGCGGGCGGTTCGATGGGGCAATTTTTGGTGGTGCCTGCCGGACAAATGCTGATCAGCGGGCTGGATTGGACAGGGGCGCTATGGGCGCTTTCCTTGTTGGCGGCGACAGGTATTCCGTTGGCCTACTACCTGCGAGGCAAGCCCGCGACTCACGCTGGCGGCCAGTCGCTGTCTGCCGCCATCCGTCAGGCCTTGCAGCATCCGTCGTTCCACTTTTTGGCCGGCAGTTATTTCGTCTGTGGATTCCATACTGCGTTTATCACGCTGCATCTTCCCGCCTATGTGGCCGACGGCGGATTGAATGCCAGTCAAGGCGCGACGGCGATTGCGTTGATTGGTTTATTCAACGTGATCGGGTCGTTTTACGCCGGCAAACTGGGGGGACGCCATAGCAAGAAGAAACTATTGGCGGGCGTCTATGGCTTGCGCGCCTTTGGCATGTTGTTATTGCTGGCGATGCCCCTTTCGCCCTGGGTGCTGTACGCCTTTGCGGCCTGGATGGGCCTGTTCTGGCTGGGCACGGTGCCGTTGACCCAGGGACTGATCGGGCAGATCTACGGGCTGCGGTATGCCGCTACCTTGTCCGGCATCGCATTTTTGGGGCATCAGGTGGGCAGCTTCATTGGCGTGTGGCTGGGGGGCTATGTCTACTCCACCACGGGGAACTACGACCTGATGTGGTGGATTGGCATTGCGCTGGCCGTCATTGCCGCGCTGTTGTGCCTGCCGGTGCGCGAACAATCGCTGGAATCGCGGCCGGTGCCGCAAGCGGTGGCCTGACATGGCGCGCCGCTCTCTCTGGCGGGCGCTAGGCGCAGTCGCATTGGTAGCGGTCCTCGCGCTGGGGTTTCTCGGATACATGAGACCGGACTTGCAACTGAACTGGGAAACGCTGGCGGCGATGTGCGGGTTTTGAACTGCTTGGGATTGAATTTAAAAATTATTTTTCATGATCGATAGTTAAAAGCTATTTATCGTTTTATTTAGTTCAATTTCATCTCCTAACAAAGCCTGAGTAAGATGAGTGCTCCAGTAACACCAGGGAACCCTCATCGTGTCATCTGAAGCCAAGTGTCCTTTCCATCTCGTCGCCGGCAGCGGTACTACCAGTCACGACTGGTGGCCCAATCAATTGCGTGTCGATCTCCTCAATCAACACTCCAACCGCTCCAATCCGTTGGGCGAGACGTTCAACTACGCCGAAGAATTCAAGAAACTCGACTACCACGCACTGAAGAAAGATCTGCGTGCCTTGTTGACCGACTCACAGGACTGGTGGCCCGCAGACTGGGGTAGCTACGCCGGTTTGTTTATCCGCATGGCCTGGCACAGCGCTGGTACGTACCGCATGGTCGATGGCCGCGGCGGCGGTGGCCGGGGTCAGCAACGTTTTGCACCCTTGAACTCCTGGCCGGACAACGTCAGCCTGGACAAGGCACGCCGTCTGCTGTGGCCAATCAAGCGCAAGTATGGACAGGCGATTTCCTGGGCCGATTTGATGCAATTGGCTGGCAACGTGGCATTGGAAAACAGCGGCTTCCGCACGTTTGGTTTCGGTGCCGGCCGTGAGGATGTGTGGGAACCTGATCTGGATGTGAACTGGGGCAATGAAAAGGCCTGGTTGGCGCATCGCAAATCCGAGGCATTGGAGGGCAGCCCGCTCTCGGCGACAGAGATGGGTTTGATCTACGTGAACCCTGAAGGCCCGGAGGCCAGTGGCGATCCGCTGTCTGCAGCGCCGTTTATCCGTGCGACGTTCGGCAACATGGCGATGAACGACGAGGAAATCGTCGCGCTGATCGCGGGTGGTCACACGCTTGGCAAGACCCATGGCGCTTTCCCGGCCGACAAGATCGGCGAGGCGCCAGAGGCCTCGCCGCTCGAATCGCAGGGCTTGGGCTGGACTTCCGGCTATGGCACCGGCGTCGGCGCGGATACCGTGACTTCGGGTCTCGAAGTCGTGTGGACGCAGACCCCCACACAATGGAGCAACCACTTTTTCGAGAACCTGTTCAAGTACGAATGGGTGCAGACGCGCAGTCCGGCAGGTGCCATTCAATGGGAAGCCAGCGACGCCGAGGCCATCATCCCCGATCCGTTCGACCCGTCGAAAAAGCGCAAGCCGACAATGTTGACGACGGATCTGACACTGCGCTTTGACCCGGAATTCGAAAAAATTTCCCGTAGATTCCTTGAGGATCCGCAGGCGTTCAACGAAGCCTTTGCTCGTGCCTGGTTCAAACTGACCCATCGCGACATGGGGCCGAAGGCGCGCTACCTCGGACCGGAAATTCCGAAAGAAGATCTGATTTGGCAGGATCCGTTGCCCGCGCCCGTGCATGCGCCGACCCTTGCCGATATCGCCGATCTGAAGGCCCGCATCGCTGAGTCCGGATTGACCGTCGGTCAGTTGGTCTCAGTGGCCTGGGCTTCGGCGGCCACGTTCCGGGGCGGCGACAAGCGAGGCGGCGCTAATGGCGCACGCCTGGCCTTGGCGCCCCAAAAGGACTGGGCAGTCAATCAGACGGCAGTCTGTGCATTGGATACGCTCAAGGCGATCCAGCAGGCCAGCGGCAAGGCCTCATTGGCTGATGTGATTGTGCTGGCGGGTGTGGTCGGCATCGAGCAGGCTGCCAAGGCGGCCGGTGTGGCGATCGAGGTCCCGTTTGTGCCGGGCCGTGTCGACGCGACGCAGGAACAGACCGACGTGCCGACGTTTGAACTGATGGAGCCGGTCGTTGATGGTTTCCGCAACTACGGCAAAGGCGGTCAGGGTGTGCGCACGGAGGAATGGTTGATCGACCGGGCACAGTTGCTGACGCTCTCTGCGCCGGAGTTGACTGTGCTGATCGGCGGCCTGCGGGTGCTGGGCGCCAATTACGACGGCGGCACACATGGCGTGTTCACCGATCGTGTTGGTGTTCTGAGCAATGATTTCTTCATTAATCTGCTCGACATGAACACGGCGTGGACTGCCACCGATGACAGCGCCGAAGTCTTCGCAGGGCGTGATCGCAAGACAGGTGAGGTGAAGTACACCGCCACGCGCAATGACCTGGTGTTCGGCGCGAACTCGATCCTGCGCGCTTATGCAGAGGTTTACGCTGCCGAGGATGCGCGCGAGCGGTTCGTACGCGACTTTGTCGCCGCCTGGGCTCGGGTGATGAACCTGGATCGTTTCGACGTGCAGTGATCCCCGCATCGTAAGGGATAGCAGAACGCAAAACCGGTCGCCAAGGCGACCGGTTTTGCGTTCTGCGAAAGCGAGATGCGCGGGTGCGCGATCAGTCCAGCTTCAAGTTGGCTTCGCCGACCACTTTTTGCCATTTGGCGATTTCCGCTTGCCGGAATGTGTCCAGCTCGGCAGGCGTGGACCCAATGGCTTCTGCACCGATTCCTGCCAGGGTTTGAGCGACGCCGGGATCTTTCAGAACCTCGGCCAGGGCTTTGGACAGTTGATCGAGGATGGCTGGGGGCGTGCCTGCAGGGGCGAAGATCGCATTCCACTCATAGGACTCATAGCCGGGAACCCCCGATTCCGCAATCGTGGGCAGGTCTGGAGCGGATGGCGAACGTGTGGCGCCGCCTACCGCCAATGCACGCAGCTTGCCATTCTTCACGTGTTGCCAGCCAGAGCCCATCGAAGCAAACATCACGGGTACCTGGCCTGCCATGACGTCCAGCATGGCAGGGCCGCCACCTTTGTACGCGACATGTACCAGGTGCGTACCGGCCATCAGATTAAAGAGTTCGCCTGCCAAGTGTTGCGCCGATCCTGGGCCAGCCGAGGCGAAGTACACAGGATGGGCGGGATCTTTCCCTTTTGCAATGACATCGGCCACTGTTTGAAAGGGCGCGTTGGGGGTGACCACCAGCATATTCGGGACGCGCAACAACAGCGACACCGGGGCGAAATCTTTCAGCGTGTCGAACTGCATTTTGCTGTGCACTGCCGGGTTTTGGGCGTGATTGGACGCGTCGAGCATCAACGTATAGCCGTCTGGTTTCGCTTTGGCGACCACGGCGCCGCCGATCATGCCGCCTGCGCCACCTCGATTTTCGATGACGACGGGCTGGCCCAGTTTTTCAGCGAGTTTGGGGCCAATGAGCCGTGCGACCACGTCGACCGTTCCGCCGGGTGGATAGGTGACCACCATGGTGATGGGGCGTTCGGGATAGGCGGCCAGCGCGGCGGAGCAGGTCATCAACGTCGCGGCTATCGTGGCCACAGTACGGCAAGTCAAAGAAAATAACGGATTCATGGAGTGTCTCCCTCGATATCAAACAAGGCCGATGGGGTGGCGGCCAATATGGTGTGCAGGATGCTGGGGTCTGTGACCCAGTCGCGCAGCCAGGCAACGGTGCGTGGATAGTTCGCGTGATGCTGGTTTTCGGTATGAGGCCAATCGCTGCCCCACATCAGCCGGGTGGCCGTAAAGGCCTGCAAGAGCTGTTCGGTCGCCTGGTGTCCGAGCGTCGCGCTTTGTTCGGCGGGCCACAGGCGATAGGCTGCCGACAGCTTTACCCAAATCCGGCCGCTGGCTGCCTGATCGAGCAGATAGCGAAAACCGGGGTCGTCAATCCCCGCCGCAGGATCCGGCCTGCCGAAGTGGTCCACCACGATGTGGCAGCCTGCAGTGAGCAGGGATGGCAGCACGTCAGGCAGACGAGCTGCGGGAATATGCACCTCGACGTGCCAGCCCAATGGATTGATGTGCTCACACAATGCGCGCCATGCCGTGGACTGCAGGTCCGGCGCGGGCAGCCCAAACAGATTCAGCCGTATGCCACGCACACCGGCGTGATGCATTGCAGTCAGTTCTTGGGCGGTGATCTGTTCAGGATCTACGACGCTGACGCCACGCAATCGATGCTTGGCCTGGGCCAAGGCGCTCAATAGAAAGCGGTTGTCCGTGCCGAGGAAACTGGGCTGCACCAATACGCCGTGGGACAGACCGTGAGCATCCAGATGCATCAAATAGTCGGCAAGCGTGGCATCGTAGTCCGGCGTATAACGCCGGCGGGAAGCCATGGACAGACCACGCGTAAAAACGTGGGCATGTGTGTCGATGGCTACCGGGGTTGATAGCGGGGATGGGGCTGAAGTCAAACCAGCGTCTCCAATGGCACGCCGTGTTGCTTCGAGCGCTATGCGGCCATTTGTTTGTATGGGTGTGGAATGGCTCGCATTCTAGGATTCCCAGATATATTGATCTATGCTGAATAGGTTAATTATTCATATCCTTTTAATATGGAAACGAGGCATCTTCGCCATTTTTTGGCCGTCATCGACCGAGGGAGCGTCAGCGCTGCCGCCAATTGGTTGGGCATTGCACAGCCCGCGCTGTCCCAGTCTCTCGCCCGCATGGAAAAAGAATTAGGAGTGCAGTTGTTTGTACGCAGCCGGCGGGGCGCCGCACCGACCGCAGCCGCCCAGTCGATCTTGGAAGATGTCCGGATCAGCGTGGCGCGTATTGATGCCGCGGCCAGACGGGCTCAAGACATTGCCAAGGGCAGTGCCGGCCAATTGACCATCGGATTAGTGAGCTCCGCGTTGTTCGACATGTTGCCGCGAGCGTTGCGCGCCTTGCGCCGCGCCGCGCCTGGCGTGCGTGTTGTCCTGAGGGAAATGAGCAATGCCGAGCAGGCCGATGCGTTGGTGAGCGGCGAAATCGATCTTGGTCTGATGCATACGCCCGTGGCCGTTGCGGGCAAAATGCGTGAACGCCTGCTATTGCGTGATCGTCTGGTGGCGGCCGTGCCTGACGAATTCGTCGTCTCGGAGCAGGGCACGGTATCGTTGGCGCAGATCGCAGAAGCGGGACTGGTGCTGTATCCGCAAAACCAATTACCGGTTTTTTATGCAGGCATTCTGGATGCCTTGCGCAAGGCCGGCCTGACGCCGCATGTGGCCCAAGAAGCCAATCGTACGTTGACGGTGCTGGCTTGCGTGGCGGGCGGCTGCGGCGTGGCGCTACTGCCCAGCTGGATTCAGTCTATGGACTTTCGCGGAGTACGCTTTTGCCAGGTGCACGATGGCGATGAGTTGCCGAGTTTCGATCTCAGTGCCATCTGGCCCGCCAAGTCGGTACCGACCTTGGCGGATGTGTTTGCGAATCTGGATGTGACGACGTAGCACGCGTTTGTCTTGCTAATCAAATACATCAAACAGCACATCCGCGATGATCGCGGTGCCGATGGCCACCAATATCAGATCCGTGCCGGCCACTTGCCATTCGTAGCCCGGATGAACGGGTAAATGCGCCAGCATGGGGCCGGGCACCATTTTTTTGGCTATTCCCGGAGGCAGGGGCTTGCCGCGTGCCAGATTCTTGCGGATGCCGGGAGGCAATGCGGTATAGCGCGTTGCGCCATAGTCGACGGCATAACCGCGGGCCGTCGATACCGTGATGCCTGCGTAGCTGAGCGAAACGTTGACGTCGCTGTCTCCGCCGCCATGACCACCTTTGCCGTTGTTGCCGCCTTTTGAGTTGGATGATTTGTTGGAGTGGCTGCCGTTGCTCTGGCCGTTGTTTTTGCCGTTGCCATTCCCCTGGTTTTTGCTTTTTCCGTTTCCGTTTCCACCGCCTTGGCTGGACTGAGACGACTTCCCCTTGCCCTCGGGTGGTGCGGCCAGAGGCTGGCTGACGAGTGCGACCTGGCAGATCACGGCCGCAAAGAGGGTAGCTAATGAGGGTGCGCGCATGGTAAAGGACTCCCGCTTGTTTTGAGTATTCGACTGGCGAACCCAGTGTATGCCACCGTTTTTCTGCCGGGGTATCAAATGAGCCGCCGAGCGTTGCTAGTATGACAAAATGCAACAAAAAACGCCCCGCGCAGGGCAAGCGGGGCGTTTGGTGGACGGTGACAGGCCGGTCGATTAATCGTCGGTCAAATGTTCCGGATCCAGATGGCGGTGTTCTTTGCGATGCACCAGCACCGTGATCCCCCACATGACGACACCCAGGGCCAGCAACCATCCGGCTACCTGATACTGAATCGGATCGCGGCCCGTCAGTGGGGTGACCAGAAAGATGCAAGCAGCGGCGCCCACGCATGACAGCACCGTATTTGCACGGAAATGCTCGTGTTGGACGCGGTCTTTGCGCAGTACCAGTACCGCCACGTTGACAAAGGCAAACACCCCCAGCAACAGCAGCGCCGTGGTTCCGCCCAGGGCGCTGATAGCCTTGGAGTTGCTGGAAGACACCAGCACGATCAGCCCCAGGCCCAGCGCGGTCGTAAACAGAATCGCCGACCACGGGGTGTGATTGCGGGCATGCACATACGACAAAAACTTCGGCAGCACGCCTTGGCGCGACATCCCATACAGGAGCCGGCTGGCCATCATCATGTTGATCAGCGCCGAGTTCGCCACGGCAAACATCGAAATGATCGGCATGACGGTTTCCATCGGCAGACCGGGGGCGGCGCGTTGGACCACCAGCACGAGCGGGGTGGAGCTCGCGGCCAGTTCACCGACCGGAATCAAGGCGACGGCACAAATGGATACCAATACATAGATGACGGCGGTGATTCCCAGGCCGGTCAACATGACTTTAGGAAAGATACGGTGCGGGGCATGGACCTCTTCGGCCATGTTGACCGAGTCCTCGAACCCGACCATGGCAAAAAATGCCAACGCCGTCGCAGACGTGACTGCCAGGAAGACACTCTTGTTTTCCGGGGTTTCGAATGCCACGACGCGGGAGAAATCGGCTTGGCCGTTACTGATGGCATAAAAGCCCAACAGGATCACCAGCAGCAGCCCGCTCAGCTCGACCAGCGTCAGGACGACGTTGGCTTTTACGCTTTCTGACGCGCCACGGAAATTGACCACCATGATCAACAGCATGAATCCCAGCGCGCCCATCGTCACGGCTGTGGGGGCGTTTTCTAGCCCCAGCGCCACGAACAAATTGGCAGCAAACGCTCGCGAGGCCGTCGCCGCGGAGGTCAGTCCCGAGCACATCACCGTAAAGCAGACAATGAATGTCAGAAAATGAATGCCGAACGCTTTATGCACATAGAGTGCGGCGCCAGCAGCCCGCGGATATTTGGTGACCAGCTCCAGATAAGAAAACGCGGTGAGCAACGCCACGAAAAAGGCCACTAAAAAAGGAGCCCATGCCGCCCCGCCGACTTCGGCGGCGACCTGCCCTGTCAGAGCATAGATCCCGGTGCCCAGAATGTCGCCAATAATGAACAACAGCAGCAGCTTTGGCCCCATGACCCGTTTCAATTGGGGGTGTTCTGCGCTATCTTGCGTAGACATACTTCTCTCCTCTAGTTATTTCCGCCGGGTGCAAGTATGTCGCTGGCGGCTTCTGTCTCGTGATTGACTGTGTCACCGGTAATTACGAGAGGTTTCCATCGTGCGCCGATTTAATGAGATCCAAGGGGCGCAAAATGTGCGTCAATCGGTCGCATTGCTATTTATTGTGTTTTCTGTGCAAATTATGATTGCGGTCCCCGCCGGATAGGAGTATTTCTATACCTAACAGCAGTTCGTGACTAACACGCTGGTGTTTTGGTGGACCGGGGCAGCAGAAGTCCGGCCACGCTGAAGTGCCAGGCCAGTAGCTGTGCAGGCAATGTGTCTGCACAGGCGTAGAGCGAGGAGGCGCATATGGCAGTGGTATACGCGGATTTTGTACGTGAACGAGGCAAGGGTGGACGTACTGTCAAGACTTACCGTGCCAAATCACAGCGCGCAAAGGCGTATCAACGCGCGACCGCGGCAGCAGCACAACGGGCAGCAGCACCGGTTCATGTTCGCCAGGGCGGGGCCATTTTCTGGATGATCATGTTGCTGGCGCCTTTGGCAGGCTTGGCGGCGCCCTTGTTGGCAGTGCCTCTTATCGGTGAACCGCAAGGATGGATTTTGGCCGGTGCCGGATTGTTGGCCTGTGTCTTGATGCTATTGCGTTTGGCGATGCACGAGGCAGACCACGCTCAGCATAGCAAGTAGTCTTCATCGCATAGGTTTTGGATGCCGGTGTGGCCCTCGTGGGTCGCACCGGCATCGCCGTTTTGAGCGGCGATTCTTTCTTTTTATCCGTTTTTCGCCGAGGGGTTGCCTCGCGGCAGCCAGCGCCAGAATACTGCTGCCGCGCCCAGGCCAAATATTCCCATGGTACCGACGGCCAGAGCCAGCGACGCGACACCTGTCATGATCGACAGCACCACGGGCCCCAGGCTGCTGCCCATGTCGGCGACCAGCCGCCAGATCCCCAGAAATTCGGTACGCCCCTTGGTGGGGGCCGCGTCGGCGCCCAGCGTCATGACGATACCGGAACTGATGCCATTGCCCAGGCCCAGCATCATCGACACCACGATAAAGCCGATGACGCCCGTGCTGAGCGAGGTGCCAATCAGGGCGACCCCCATCAACAACGTAGAGGGTACCGCGACCCACAGGCGTCCGCGCCGATCCATCAAGGTACCGGCAGGGTAGAACACCGACATATCGATCGCTGCGACCAGGCCATAAATCAGAGACGTTGTACTGGCGCTCATGCCTAGATGGTCCGCCCAGAGCGGAATGACGACTTGCCGCGACGCGCGCACGGCACTGACCAGCAGGATGCCCAATCCCAGGGTCAAGAGCACTCGGCTGTGCGAGCGCGCGATATCGAGCAGTCGCGGTTTGGCGTGGGCCGAGCCGCCTGGTTGGCGCTCGGGCGGCGCCATGTCAGGCGCATGATAGGCAATCAGGCCGGCGCCCATCATGGCAGCGATCGCGACCCAATAGGCCCCGTCCAGGCCCATGAAATGGATCAATGCTGCACCGGCAAAGGGCCCGGCAAAGGCACCGATCCGCATCGTGCCTGCCAGTGTCGACAGTGCCCGCGCCCGCATATAGACCGGTACCGCATCGATCATGTAAGTCTGCCGGGCCAGCATGAAGATCGACGACGCCATGCCGATAAAGAACACGCCGACGGCGAGCATCCAGGCATGGCTGGCGAAGATGCACAACAACAGGGCCAGGACACTGAGCGCCGCCGCGCCGACCATGGAGTGCCGCTCGCCATAGCGCGAGGTCACGAGCGCCGCAGGGATATTGCTGACGAGCGAGCCGATGCCGATCAGCGCCACGATGAGTCCCGAGGTGGCGACGGACGCGCCCAACTCGCGGGCGCTCAGTGCCACTACCGGCAGAATGGCGCCGTTACTTACACCGTAGAGAACCGATGGGCCGAACGCCGGAACGGCTATTTTTTTTAAACTGAAAGGCGCGTCGGGGCTCTGCACGGTGAGGCCAAAAAGTAAGATCAGGCGCTATTCTAGACCTTTGCGGCTTGCTTGCCGGGGGCGTGGCGCGCTATCTTTGCCGCATGCAGCCTCTACATTTGACTGGCGACGAGCCATTTTTCATTGTGCTGAATACAGGCTCCGGCCGTGATGACGCCAGTGATGTCCAAGCGACCATCCAGAGGGTGCTGGACGAGGCGGGACGCCGCTATACCTTGATGCCGGTTCACGATGGCCGGCAGTTGCCCGCTATGGCGCAAGAGGCCGTGGCGCGTGCGCGCGAGCAGGGCGGAATCGTCGTAGCGGCGGGCGGTGATGGCACGTTGAGCGCGGTGGCTCAGGCAGTGCTGAGCAGCGGCTTGCCGTTCGGCATTTTGCCTCAGGGCACCTTCAATTATTTCGGGCGTACCTATGGGATTGCGCAGGACACCGAACTGGCTACCCGATGCCTGCTGGCGGCACAACCGCAGCCGGCCCAGGTTGGGCTGGTCAACGGCCGGCTGTTCTTGATCAATGCCAGCCTCGGTTTGTATCCCCAACTGCTCGAAGACCGCGAGGCTTACAAGCGGCGATATGGGCGCAGCCGGTTGGTCGCGGTCTGGTCGGCGCTGGTGACCCTGGCGCGGGCTCACCGCCAATTGACGGTGCACCTGGAGCATGAGGGCCAGGTGCGGACCTTGCGTACGCCAACCATCGTCGTGGGCAATAACGAGTTGCAGTTGGAGCAGGTTGGGATTGCCGAGGCTCCTGCGTTGCAGCAGGGCCAGCTTGTCGCGATGGGGGTTCGGCCGGTGGGCACATGGGCTCTGTATGGCCTGGTGCTGCGTGGCTGGCTCAGCCGTCTGGGCGATGCGGATCATGTGTTCAGTTTCGGGTTTGAACACCTGACCGTGCGCCTGTCGCGGAACAGGCGGCGCATCAAGGTCGCCCTGGATGGAGAAATCCATTGGCTCGATGCGCCGCTGGAATTTCGCGTGTCGGAGCAGCCGTTGCAATTATTGGTGCCTCCCCCGTCACTGCGCGCGGCGCGCGCCTGAGGGGTGACGGAATATCAATGACACGGATTCTGCACCTTTCAGACACGCATTTCGGTACCGAGCGCGAACCTGTCGTTCAGGCGCTGTTGAGGCTGGCGAATGAGTGGCAGCCCGATCTGGTGCTGTTGAGCGGCGATATCACACAGCGAGCGCGGGGTGCCCAGTTTGCAGCGGCGCGGCGCTTCGTGCAGGCGTTACAGCGCCCGGTACTGGCCGTACCTGGCAATCACGATATTCCGTTATTCAACGTGCTGGCGCGTTGGTTGAATCCGTACGGTGGGTATCGCCGGGCAATGGGGGCCGTGCTGGAGCCGGCGGTCGAAATGCCGGGACTTTTGGCGATCGGGGTGAATTCGACTCGGCCAAGCCGGCACAAAAACGGCCAGGTGGATCGGAGGCAGGTCGAGCGGGTCGTGCAGCGGCTCAGAAAATCGAGTCCTGATTGCCTGAGGATCGTGGTGTTGCATCATCCTGTGCGCGCTGCCGTAGAAAGCGATCAGTCCAATTTATTGATCGGACGCGAATGGGCGGTGCCGGCCTGGATCGAGGCTGGCGTGGATCTCATATTGGGCGGACATATTCATTTGCCATATGTATTGCCCGCGTCAGAGCTCTCTACCGCAGTGCCACCTGGCCTGGAGGCGGGCACAGCATCGGCGAATGCCTTCGGCATCGTCGATGTGCCGACGATGTCGGACGCAGCGGAGGCTGTCGGTGTTTTGCGCGGATCGGATCGTGCTGATGTATCCGAGGTTTCGGGTGCAGATGCATCGAGTGCTGCACATGTTTCAGGTACCGTCGGCGCCAGCCGTCGGGCCTGGGTAGTGCAGGCCGGAACCGCGGTGTCGCAGCGCGTGCGGGGCGGTATTTCAAACTCGATCAATCTGATCGAACACGAGGCCGGGCAGGGACAGCACCAGTGCGTCATCCAGCGCTGGGACTATGCTGCCGATCTCCAGGCGTTTGCGCGTGCCAATAGCCAGACCTTGGATTGGTCTCGTGGTGCGCGATAAGGTTTTGCTACGGGTTGACGGCAGTCTTTGCGTGCAACCTTTCTTATTTTTTGTTCCTCGTTGATGTTGTATGGAAACAGTCGCGCATTGGGCCGCTGCCTACCCCTTGTTGATTCTATTGGTGATATCGGCCGCCGCGGGGGGCGTGGTCGGCGGGTTGAGCCGCCGTCATGACGCCCGGTCGCCATTGTCTGGACAGGGGGCATACTGGTCCGTGGCCGGCGGGGCCGGGGTGACGTTTCTCTTGATTGCTGTCGCGATGAGTCTGGGCAGTCCTTTGGTCCGGTTTGACAATCTGCTGGCTGCGGCGCTCGGGCAGTCCATGCCATCGTGGTTGTTGTGGATGCTGTCGTGGTTCACCTTTCTGGGAAATCGCAACCTCCTCGCGTTGATCGCCAGCGCGTTGACGCTATGGCTGTGGTGGCGGGGTGAGCGCGCGACGGCGGTGCTTTGCGCGGTCGTGACCGGCGGCGGGGGGTTGCTGAATATGGCGATGAAGCACACATTTGAGCGCGTTCGCCCCGAGTATGTGCATGGTTACGTCCACGAAGTCGGCTGGAGCTTTCCCAGCGGCCACGCGTCTGCATCGATGGCCGTATATGGATTTGCGTGTTATCTGGCCGTGCGCATGATGCCGGTGCGTTGGCATCATGCGTGTCTGGCGGGCGGCGCGATGCTGATCGCGGCGATCGGCGTCAGCCGCGTGCTGCTGCAGGTGCACTATTTGAGCGATGTGATCGCCGGTTTTGCCTTGAGCCTGGCCTGGTTGTCACTATGCCTGGGCATGATGAGACGCTGGTACCGACCACGTGCTGACGATGTGGGCCACAGGCTCCGATGAGTGTTCCCCGTGCAGGAGCACTTCGCCTGCCGTCATTCTGCCGATTTTGAGCAGGCGGGCGTCGGCAATGATGGCGCCCGCCGGGCTTTTGCGTAAAAAGTTGATGGTGAGACTGGCTGTCACGGCGTTGGCCTGACCGGTGGCGCCGACTACCGCCGCATACAACACCAGATCGGCGAGTCCCATCAGCATGGGGCCCGCGACAATGCCGCCGAGTCGTTGATGGCTGTCCCGGGCGGGCAGGACTGCGCGTGCCGTGCCGTAGCCAATGTCGGTAATCTCTATGCCCAGTACTTCTGCAAAAGGGTGCTGTTCCGCCAGCAGGCATTGAAAATCAGCCACGCTGATGCGTGGCGGCTGGGTGGCGGCCGTCGGCTCCGTGTAAGCGCTCATGGTGTTCCCTGGCGAGTTGTTTCCAGTCTGTGCAGACCTGTATCCACTATTGTTTCGCGTTACTAAAATAAGGAGCGTAGCAGACCGGCCGCCAAAGCATCAGCTTGACGTCAGGTCGCGCCAATGCTGGCTCTCACAGGGGTTTAGGGTAAACACTTAGAGGAATTGGGCTGAGATCGGCGAGTGTTGCAGTATCCCAACATCTCGGGCGTCGATCTCCCTCTTTTATGGGGAGAACCGTAGCCAGTACGAGGGTTTTTTGATGCAATAGCGTCAACTTCCCTTCGCGGAGTTAGGGGGGCGCAGGTTCTTCGCAAAACCAGGCGCCCTTGTCACTCAAATCAACGGAGATTTCTTAAATGAAAAAGACTCTGCTCGCTGCCGCCCTGCTCGCTGGCTTTGCCGGCGTGGCCCAGGCAGAAACCTCGGTGACGCTGTACGGCATCATCGATACCGGTATCGGCTACAACAAGGTGAAGGGCGACGGCTGGGACAGCGGTAGCCGTGTCGGCATGATCAATGGCGTGCAGAACGGTTCGCGTTGGGGCCTGCGTGGCACCGAAGATCTGGGTGATGGCCTGCAAGCCGTCTTCCAACTGGAAAGCGGTTTCAACTCCTCCAACGGTAACTCCGCTCAAGGCGGCCGTCTGTTCGGTCGTCAAGCCACCATCGGTCTGCAAAGCGACAGCTGGGGCCGTCTGGACTTCGGTCGTCAAACCAACATCTCGTCCAAGTACTTCGGTTCGATCGATCCGTTCGGCGCTGGTTTCAACCAAGCCAACATCGGTGTGGGCCTGAGCGCTGCCAACACGGTTCGCTACGACAACCTGGTTCTGTACCAAACCCCGTCGTTCAGCGGCTTCCAAGCTGGCGTCGGTTACTCGTTCAACGCTGATGACGAGAACGATGAGCAAACCGGCTTCCGTACCGCCGACAACACCCGTGCCATCACGGCTGGTCTGCGTTACCAAAACGGTCCTCTGAACGTCGCGTTCTCGTACGATCAGTTGAACGCCTCGAACCAGATGTCGCAAGAGGCAACCGATGCTACCCCGCGTATGTACGCCATTGGCGGTTCGTACGACTTTGAAGTTGTGAAGCTGGCTCTGGCCTATGCTCGCACCACCGATGGCTGGTTTGGTGGTCAAGGCATCAACGGCGCGTCGTTCTCGCCGGATCAACGCGGTCTGGGCAGCAACCTGTTCGCCGACGGCTTCAAGGCCAACAGCTACATGGTGGGCTTGACCGCCCCCATCGGCGGCGCTTCGAAGCTGTTCGGTTCGTGGCAAATGGTTGATCCCAGCAACGATCGCCTGACCGGCGGCGACGAGAGCATGAACGTGTTCTCGCTGGGCTACACCTACGACCTGTCCAAGCGTACCAACCTGTACGCCTACGGTTCGTACATCAAGAACTACGCGTTCTTGGAAGACGTGAAGAGCACCGCTGTTGGTGTTGGTATCCGTCACCGCTTCTAATCGGCTGCGGGGCGCAAGCCTCGCTTCGATTGATTGCGTATGAGCGGACCTTGGTCCGCTTGCGAAAAAAGCCGCCTCTCGGGGCGGCTTTTTTCATGGGATTTTCTTGTTGCTGCGGTGCCTTAAAATAAAACAATGCTCCCTCGGCGAGGGCGGCAAACCGCAGGGGTGATGCGACGGGATTATTGTTCGCGCTAACTCGTTTTTGGGCGGTTGGGTTCAGCGCATCGTCACTTTGCAAATGCTACAATCTGAAGGTTTGCGCATTTGACGGACGCCAAAATGAACTTGCAACAGTATTTTCCCGTCCTGCTGTTTATCGCAGTGGCTACCCTGATCGGGTTTGCGCTGTTGACGGCGGGTTCGCTCTTGGGGCCTCGCCGCCCCTACGCTGAAAAGCTTTCAGCGTATGAGTGCGGTTTTGAGGCCTTCGAAGACGCTCGTATGAAGTTCGATGTGCGCTACTACCTGGTAGCCATCCTCTTCATCCTGTTCGATCTCGAAATCGCCTTTTTGTTCCCGTGGGCGATTGCTCATGGCACGGTTGGTCTCGTCGGTTTCTGGACTGTCATGGTCTTTCTGACGATTCTGACGGTCGGCTTCATCTACGAATGGAAAAAGGGCGCGCTGGATTGGGAATAACCCAAGGCTCTCCTGCACGCTATCAGAGACAACTATGGCTATAGACGGCATCCTTAAGCAAGGCTTTATCACCACCAGTGCCGACAAGTTCCTCAACTGGGCAAAAACCGGCTCCATGTGGCCCATGACCTTTGGTCTGGCCTGTTGTGCGGTGGAAATGATGCACGCCGGTGCGGCGCGCTACGACCTGGATCAGTTCGGCATCATTTTCCGCCCCAGCCCCCGTCAGTCCGATCTGATGATCGTGGCCGGCACGCTGTGTAACAAAATGGCGCCCGCGCTGCGCAAGGTCTACGACCAGATGCCCGAGCCGCGCTGGGTGGTTTCCATGGGATCGTGTGCGAACGGCGGTGGTTATTACCACTATTCGTACTCGGTGGTGCGTGGTTGTGATCGTATTGTGCCGGTCGATGTTTACGTGCCGGGCTGTCCGCCTACGGCCGAAGCATTGGTCTATGGTCTGCTGCAAATGCAGAACAAGATCCGACTGACCAACACTATTGCCCGCTGATCGCATTTCGCCGCGCCATGTAGTGCGCCGGCGGTGCTCGTCAGCATATCGGTTTACCTAAGCGACATGACGATGACCAGGCTCGAAACCCTGAAACATAACCTGCAGGCTGCGTTGGGGGCGGATATCGCCCTGACCGAGGCATACGGCGAGCTCACGCTCGAGGTGCCGGCCGATCAATGGATCACGGTCTGCAACAAGCTGCGTACGGATGCCAGCCTGCACTTCGAAACCTGTATCGATCTGTGCGGCGTTGATTACCTGACCTGGGGTAACGGCAGCCGTCAACTCGAGACGGAAAATACGGCCGGCGGCGCGCCGAGCCTGCGCTATGCAGTGGTGGTGCACTTGCTGTCCGTCACGCACAACTGGCGCCTGCGGGTGCGTACGTTTGCGCCCGATGACGAATTCCCCATCGTGACCTCGCTGCTAGGGTGCTGGCCCGGGGTTAACTGGTTCGAACGAGAGGCGTTTGATTTGTATGGCATCGTTTTCGAAGGCCATCCCGATCTGCGCCGCATTCTGACCGACTACGGTTTCATCGGTCATCCTTTCCGCAAAGACTTCCCCCTGTCGGGCAACGTCGAAATGCGCTACGACCCGGAACAGCGCCGCGTGGTGTACCAGCCGGTCACCATCGATCCGCGCGAAATCACCCCGCGTGTCGTGCGCGAAGACTCCTACGGCATGGGGCGTTAAATCATGGCAGAAATCAAGAACTACACTCTGAACTTCGGTCCTCAACACCCGGCCGCGCACGGTGTGCTGCGTCTGGTGTTGGAGCTCGATGGCGAAGTGATTCAGCGCGCCGATCCTCACATTGGGTTGTTGCATCGCGCCACGGAAAAACTCGCTGAACACAAGACTTTCATCCAGGCGCTGCCCTATATGGATCGCCTGGACTATGTGTCCATGATGTGCAACGAGCACGCCTATGTCATGGCCATCGAAAAGCTCCTGGGTGTCGAAGCGCCCCTGCGCGCGCAGTACATCCGCGTCATGTTCGATGAGATCACGCGTCTGCTCAATCACCTGATGTCCCTGGGCTCGCACGCCCTGGACGTGGGCGCCATGGCCGTGTTCCTGTATGCCTTCCGCGAACGCGAAGACCTGATGGACTGCTACGAGGCGGTCTCGGGGGCACGCATGCACGCGGCCTATTACCGGCCGGGCGGTGTGTATCGTGATTTGCCGGACACCATGCCGCAATACGGTGACAGCAGCAAATACCGCGGTGAAAAAGACCTGCGCATCATGAACGATGCGCGCTCGGGTTCGCTGCTGGATTTTATCGAGGACTTCACCAACCGGTTCCCGGCGTGCGTCGATGAATACGAAACGTTGCTGACCGACAACCGTATCTGGAAACAGCGTCTGGTCGGCATTGGTGTGGTCGACCCTGATCGCGCCAAGGCTCTGGGTTTTACCGGCCCGATGTTGCGTGGTTCGGGCGTGGCCTGGGATCTGCGCAAGATGCAGCCGTACGAGGTTTACGATCTGCTCGAGTTCGACATCCCGGTGGGGGTGAACGGCGACTGCTATGACCGTTATCTGGTACGCGTGGCCGAAATGCGCGAAAGCAACCGCATCATTCGCCAATGCGTGGAATGGCTGCGCAACAACCCCGGTCCGGTCATGATCGAGAACCACAAGGTCGCGCCGCCCAGCCGTACCAACATGAAAACCAACATGGAAGAGCTGATTCACCACTTCAAGCTCTTCACCGAAGGTTTCCACGTTCCTCCTGGCGAAGCTTACGCCTCGGTGGAGCACCCCAAAGGCGAATTCGGCAT
Source organism: Bordetella muralis (assembly GCF_054781015.1). Classification (NCBI taxonomy): domain Bacteria; kingdom Pseudomonadati; phylum Pseudomonadota; class Betaproteobacteria; order Burkholderiales; family Alcaligenaceae; genus Bordetella; species Bordetella muralis. The sequence goes on from NZ_BAAGVF010000003.1 coordinate 82,340, forward strand.
TTATCTCGTGTCCGACGGCGCCAACAAGCCTTACCGCCTGAAGATTCGGGCACCAGGATTTGCCCATTTGCAATCGCTCGATGAGATGGCCCGCGGTCACATGATCGCCGACGCCGTCACCATCATCGGCACGCAGGATATCGTTTTCGGCGAAATCGACCGCTGAACCCTCAGCCCGACCGCCCCGCATAACCCGGATTCAAACTATGCTGCTTTCCGCACAGGCCTATCAGAAAATCGATCGGGAACTTGCCAAGTTCCCGGGCGACCAGCGCCAGTCGGCCATCATGGCTTCGCTTGCCATCGCGCAAGAAGAAAAAGGCTGGCTCCCTCCCGAGGTGCTCGAAGATGTGGCCAATTACATTGGCGTGCCTCCTATCGCAGTGCAGGAAGTCGCCACGTTCTACAACATGTTCGACACCCGGCCCGTAGGCAAGCACAAGATCTCCGTGTGCACGAATTTGCCCTGTGCCTTGCGCGATGGCGAAAAGGCGGGCGATTTCCTCAAGCGCAAGCTGGGTATCGAGTTCCGTGAGACCACCCCCGACGGCCTGTTCACGCTGGTCGAAGGTGAATGCATGGGGGCTTGCGGTGATTCGCCCGTGCTGCTGGTCAACAACAAACATATGTGTGTGCGTATGACCGAAGAAAAACTCGACGCGCTGGTCCAAGGCCTGAAAGCGCAAGGAGAATCGGCATGAACGCGCCCGATCTGTACCAACGTTTGGCTCAGGGCTTGGATCCCAACCCGCTGAACGATCTGTCGAATTCCATGTGTCTGCATGGCCGTCATATTGCGCCGCAAATCATGGCGGACGTCGACGGCAGCAACTGGCACCTGCAAGACTACGTCAAGCGCGGCGGCTACGAGGCGTTGCGCAAGATCCTGACCACGGGCATGAAGCCCGAGGACGTGATTGCCGAGGTCAAGGCCTCCGGCCTGCGCGGCCGTGGCGGCGCGGGTTTCCCGACGGGCCTGAAATGGAGCTTCATGCCGCGCGCATTCCCGGGTCAAAAATACCTGGTGTGCAACTCCGACGAAGGCGAGCCCGGCACGTTCAAGGATCGCGACATCCTGCGCTTTAACCCGCATATCGTGATCGAAGGCATGGCGATTGCCGCCTATGCCATGGGCATCAGCGTGGGTTACAACTACATCCACGGCGAGATCTTCGAGGTGTATCAGCGCTTCGAAGAGGCTCTCGAAGAAGCCCGCGCCGGCGGTTTCCTTGGCGACAAGATCTTCGGTTCCGATTTCAGCTTCCAGCTGCATGCCTTCCATGGCTACGGTGCCTACATCTGCGGCGAAGAAACCGCGCTGCTCGAGTCCCTCGAAGGCAAAAAGGGCCAGCCGCGTTTCAAGCCGCCGTTCCCGGCCAGTTTTGGTTTGTACGGCAAGCCCACCACCATCAACAACACCGAGACTTTCGCGGCGGTGCCCTGGATCATCCGCAATGGCGGCCAGGCCTATCTCGAAGTCGGCAAGCCCAATAACGGTGGCACCAAATTGTTCTCGATCTCGGGCGACGTTGAGCGTCCGGGCAACTACGAGATCCCGATGGGTACGCCGTTCCCCAAGCTGCTGGAATTGGCTGGCGGCATGCGTGGCGGCAAGAAACTCAAGGCCGTGATCCCCGGCGGTTCGAGCGCACCCGTGCTGCCCGCCGACATCATGATGGACACCACCATGGACTACGACTCGATCTCCAAGGCCGGGTCCATGCTGGGTTCGGGTGCGGTCATCGTCATGGACGAAACCCGCTGCATGGTGAAGTCGCTGTTACGGTTGTCGTATTTCTACTTCGAAGAAAGCTGCGGTCAATGCACGCCGTGCCGTGAGGGCACGGGCTGGCTGTACCGCATGGTGCACCGTATCGAGCATGGCCAAGGTCGCAAAGAAGACCTCGATCTGCTCGACAACGTGGCCGGCAACATCATGGGTCGCACCATTTGCGCACTGGGTGACGCTGCCGCTATGCCGGTACGCGGCTTTCTCAAGCACTATCGCGACGAATTCGCGCACCACATCGAGCACAAGTCGTGTGTGGTTCCGCATTATCTGTAGGTCTCAGGAACAGCAATGGTTGAATTAACCGTCGACGGCAATCAGGTCGAAGTCCCCGAGGGCAGCATGGTGATGCATGCGGCCCAGAAGATCGGCTTGTATGTGCCCCATTTCTGCTACCACAAGAAACTGTCCATCGCGGCCAACTGCCGCATGTGCCTGGTTGAAGTGGAAAAAGCGCCCAAGGCGCTGCCCGCCTGCGCTACGCCGGCCACGAATGGCATGGTGGTGCACACCTGCTCAGAAAAAGCCAAGGCCGCGCAGAAGTCGGTCATGGAATTTCTGCTGATCAATCACCCGCTCGATTGCCCGATCTGCGATCAGGGCGGTGAGTGCCAGTTGCAGGATCTGGCCGTGGGCTATGGCGGCTCTGCCTCGCGTTACCGCGAAGAAAAGCGCGTGGTCTTTCACAAGGATCTCGGCCCGCTGGTATCGGCCGAGGAAATGTCCCGTTGTATCCACTGCACCCGTTGCGTGCGCTTTGGCCAGGAAATCGCCGGCGTCATGGAACTGGGCATGCTGGGCCGCGGCGAGCATTCCGAGATCACGACTTTCGTGGGCCGCTCGGTCGAGTCGGAGCTCTCCGGCAACATGATCGATCTCTGTCCCGTCGGCGCGTTGACCTCCAAACCGTTCCGCTATACCGCCCGCACCTGGGAATTGGCGCGCCGCCGTACGGTCAGCCCGCACGATAGCCTGGGCGCCAATCTGGTGGTGCAGGTCAAGGGCGAACGCGCCATGCGCGTCGTGCCTTTCGAGGACGAGGCCATCAACGAATGCTGGATCAGCGACCGCGATCGCTTTTCCTACGAGGGTCTGAACAGTGGCGATCGTCTGACCGCTCCGATGATCAAGGGCGCGGACGGCAAGTGGCAGGAGGCCTCCTGGGCCGATGCGCTGCAAGCCGTCGCCCAGGGCCTGTCGCGCGTGCGTGATAGCCACGGCGCGGGCCAGATCGGCGCCTTGGCTGCCGAGTACGCCACGACCGAAGAATTCGCCTTGCTGGGCCGTCTCGTGCGCGCCCTGGGTTCGGAAAACATCGATTTCCGCCTGCGTCAGACCGACGCGAGCTTCGACGCTGCCTTGTCGGGCGCGCCGTGGCTGGGCATGCCGATTGCCGATCTGGATTCGCTGGATCGTGTGCTGGTGGTCGGTTCGTTCCTGCGCAAAGATCATCCGCTGATGGCGCAGCGCCTGCGTCAGGCTGCCAAGCGCGGCACGCAAGTATTGCTGGTTGACAGCGCCGCGGATGATCCTCTGCTGCCGGTGGCTGGCCGTATCACGGTTGCGCCGTCGGGCTTGCCGCTGGCTCTGGCCCAAGTCGCAGTAGCGCTGGCCCAAGCTAAAGAGCAATCCGTTCCCGCCGAGTTCGCCTCGGTGACGCCGGACGAAAACGCCAAGCGTATCGCCGCCAGCCTGGCCTCGGGCAGCAACGTCGCTGTGTTGATGGGCAATCTGGCCGTCGCATCGCCGCAGGCTTCGCTCCTGGCTGCCAACGCACGCAGCATCGCCGATATCGCCGGTGCGCGCTTCGGGTTCCTGACCGCCGGTGGCAATACGGTGGGCGGTTATCTGGCCGGCGCCGTGCCGGGGCAGGGCGGCAAAACTGCTGCTGCCATGTTGGCCGAGCCGCTCAAGGCCTATATCGTGCTGCACGCCGAGCCCTCGCTGGATGCCGACAACGGTCCCCAGGCCGTGGCTGCGTTGCGCGCCGCTGAGTTCGCTGTGGCGCTCACGCCGTATGCATCGTCCGCCGAGGATTGGGCCGACGTCATGCTGCCCGTGTCGCCGTTTACCGAAACCTCGGGCACCTTTGTCAACGCCCAGGGCCTGCCGCAGAGTTTCAAGGGCACCGTTACCCCCTTGGGTCAGACGCGTCCCGGTTGGAAAGTCCTGCGCGTGCTGGGCAATGTGTTGCAACTGCCGGGCTTTGACGACGAGACCTCCGAATCCGTGCGCGACACCGCGCTGGCCGGTGGCATCGAGAGCCGTCTGTCCAACGAGATCAAGGCCCCGCGTGGCCTGGGCCAGGTGGCCACATCGCTCGAACGAGTGACCGATGTGCCGATCTATCGCACCGATGCCATCGTGCGTCGTTCGTGGCCCCTGCAAGACGCACCCGCGTCGCAGGCCCCCGCGGCACGCATGAACGGCGCCACCTTGGCTGGGCTGGGCCTGGCTGCAGGCGTCAAGGTTCGCGTGAGCGGTGCGGCCGGTTCGGTCGAGCTTGAAACCGTCCAGGATGATGCTGTGGCCGATCGTTCGGTCCGCATTGCGGCGGCCTTCGAACAAACTGCCGCCCTGGGTGGCGCATTCGGTGAAATCAGCGTGGAGCGTGCCTGACATGGAATGGCTCAATACTCTTGAAAGCCACGGTCAGGCCTTGCTGGGCCCGACGGCCTGGCTGGTGATCTGGACGATCGTCAAGATCGTCGTCATCGCGGTTCCCATCATTTTGTGCGTGGCTTACCTCACGTACTGGGAACGCAAGATGATTGGCTGGATGCACGTGCGTCTGGGACCGACCCGTGTCGGTTTCCGGGGCTTGCTGCAGCCGTTTGCCGACGTGTTCAAGCTGCTCACCAAAGAAGTCGTCGTTCCCACGCAGGCCAACAAGATCCTGTTCGTCGTGGCGCCGGTTGTCACGCTGATGCCGGCCTTGGCCGCCTGGGCCGTGGTGCCGTTCGGTCCCGAGATCGTGCTGGCCAACGTCAATGCGGGTCTGCTCTACGTGATGGCGATCACCTCCATCGGCGTGTATGGCGTGATCGTTGCAGGTTGGGCGTCGAACTCCAAGTACGCCTTCCTGGGCGCGCTGCGGGCTTCGGCACAAATGGTGTCTTACGAGTTGGCCATCGGTTTCGTGCTGGTGACGGTGTTGCTGGTTTCCGGCAGCCTGAACATGTCCGAGATCGTGATGGGGCAGGGCCGCGGTTGGTTTGCCGAGCGTGGCCTGACGTTCCTGTCGTGGAACTGGCTGCCGCTGTTGCCGCTGTTCGTGATCTATGTGATTTCGGCCGTGGCCGAAACCAACCGTCACCCGTTTGACGTCGTCGAAGGCGAATCCGAAATCGTGGCCGGCCACATGGTCGAATACTCGGGTATGGCGTTTGCCCTGTTCTTCCTGGGCGAATACGCCAACATGATTCTGTTGTCAGCCATGGCAGCGATCATGTTCCTGGGAGGCTGGATGCCGCCGATCGATATCGCGCCGTTGACCTGGATTCCGGGTTGGTTGTGGCTGGGTCTGAAGACATTCTGCGTGGTGTCGTTGTTTGTGTGGTTCCGCGCGTCGTTCCCTCGTTACCGCTATGACCAGATCATGCGGTTGGGCTGGAAAATTTTCATCCCGCTGACCGGCGTTTGGCTGGTCGTGGTGGCGATCTGGATGCAGACGCCCTGGAACATTTGGCGTTAACGCGTCAAGCAGAGGCAGGATATGGAAGCGATCAAAGATTTCTTCGGCAGCCTGATGCTGGCCGAGTTGCTCAAGGGCATGCGCCTGACGGGCAAGTACTTTTTCAAGCGCAAGGTCACCTTGCGTTATCCGATGGAAAAAACGCCGACGTCGGCGCGTTTCCGTGGCTTGCACGCGTTGCGCCGCTATCCCAATGGGGAAGAGCGCTGTATCGCGTGCAAACTATGCGAAGCCGTATGTCCGGCCTTGGCCATCACGATCGAATCGGACGTGCGTGACGACGGCACTCGCCGCACTACGCGCTACGACATCGATCTGACCAAGTGCATTTTCTGCGGTTTCTGTGAAGAAAGCTGCCCTGTGGATTCGATCGTGGAAACCCACATTCACGAATACCACGGTGAAAAGCGCGGCGACCTTTATTTCACCAAAGACATGCTGCTCGCCGTCGGCGACCGCTACGAAGCCGAAATCGCCCGCCGCCGGGCCGAAGACGCGCCATACCGTTGACGCCCAAGGTCTGACTCATGACTTTTACCACTGTCCTGTTCTACATATTGTCTGCGGTCCTGGTGATCGCCGCGTTCCGCGTCATCACGGCGCGCAGCCCGGTGACTGCCGTACTGCATTTGATCCTGGCGTTCGCCAACGCCGCCATGCTGTGGATGCTGCTCGGGGCCGAGTTCCTGGCGCTGCTGCTGGTGTTGGTGTACGTCGGCGCTGTCATGGTCCTGTTCCTGTTCGTGGTCATGATGCTCGATATCCGTATCGACGCCTTGCGCGGCGGACTCAAGACCTATCTGCCGCTGGGGCTGATCATCGGTGTTGTGCTGGTGCTTGAAATGTCGTTCGTGCTGGCCAGCACCTGGTATGGCGCGGGCCCGCAGGCCGTGACTGCCGGCGACTACAACAACAGCCGTGCCCTGGGTGAGGTGATGTACACGCAATATGTGTACGCCGTCGAAGTCGGCGCCGCATTGCTGCTGGTCGGTATGGTTGCCGCCATCTCGCTGACTCTGCGCCGCCGTCGCGACGCCAAGTACAACGATCCCGCCGCCGCCGTGCGTGTGCGCGCCAAAGACCGTTTCCGCCTGGTCAGCATGCCTGCACAGAGCGATCGTGCCCAGGGCCGCGTCGCCACGCCGGCCGACGGTGCCCAAGGAGAAAAACAATGACGTTGACGCTGGCTCATTATCTGGTGCTGGGGGCGATCATGTTCGCCATCGGTATCTTTGGCATTTTCCTGAACCGCCGCAATCTGATCATCCTGCTGATGTCCATCGAGCTGGTGCTCCTGGCTGTCAACATGAACTTCGTGGCGTTTTCCAGCTGGTTTGGCGATACCGCCGGCCAGGTGTTCGTGTTCTTCATCCTGACGGTGGCTGCTGCCGAAGCCGCCATCGGTCTGGCGATTTTGGTGCTGCTGTTCCGTAACCTGAACACGATCAACGTTGACGAACTCGATCGCCTGAAGGGCTGACGGGGTATTGGAAGAAAATGTCTAGTTCACCCAATCTGTACTTGCTGATTGCGCTGGCCCCCTTGGCCGGTGCGATCCTCGCCGGGCTGTTCGGCACCGGGTTCCTGGGCCGGCCGATCGGCCGCCGCGGTTCCCACATCATCACCATCCTGGGGGTGTTGATCTCCGCGATCGGCTCGGTGATCGTGCTGCGCGACGTGCTCAACGGCCACACCTTTGACGGCGCCGTCTACACCTGGAGCCTGATCGGCCAGACCAAACTCGAGATCGGTTTCCTGATCGATCCGCTGTCGGCCATGATGATGGTGGTGGTCACCTCGGTGTCGTTGATGGTGCACATCTACACCATCGGCTACATGGCGGATGATCCTGGCTATCAACGCTTTTTCGCCTACATCTCGCTGTTCACCTTCTCGATGTTGATGCTGGTCATGTCCAACAACATGGTTCAGCTGTTCTTCGGTTGGGAAGCCGTGGGCCTGGTGTCGTACCTGCTGATCGGTTTCTGGTACACCCGTCCGACGGCGATTTTCGCCAACATGAAGGCCTTTCTGATCAACCGCGTCGGTGACTTCGGTTTCGTGTTGGGGATCGGCCTGCTGTTCGCCTACGCTGGCACCATGCACTACGGCGAGGTGTTTGCCCAGGCCGATACGCTGGCTGCTCAAACGCTGCCCGGCACGGACTGGATGCTGTTGACGGTGGCATGTATCTGCCTGTTCATCGGTGCGATGGGTAAATCCGCCCAGGTGCCGTTGCATGCCTGGCTGCCCGACTCGATGGAAGGTCCGACCCCGATCTCGGCGCTGATCCACGCGGCCACCATGGTGACCGCCGGTATCTTCATGGTGGCGCGTTTCTCGCCACTGTTCGAACTGTCGGATACGGCGCTGTCGTTCATCATCGTGATCGGTGCGATCGGCGCATTGTTCCTGGGTATCCTGGGTATCATCCAGAACGACATCAAGCGCGTGGTGGCATATTCCACACTGTCGCAGCTCGGTTACATGACGGTGGCGCTGGGCGCCTCGGCCTACTCGGTCGCGATCTTCCACTTGATGACGCACGCGTTCTTCAAGGCGCTGCTGTTCCTGGGGGCGGGCTCGGTCATCATCGGCATGCACCACGATCAGGACATCCGCAACATGGGCGGCCTGCGCAAGTACATGCCCATTACCTGGATCACGTTCCTGCTGGGCACGCTGGCGCTGGTGGGGACCCCGTTCTTCTCTGGTTTCTATTCCAAGGAACACATCATTGAGGCTGCGGGTGCCGCCAACGTGTGGGGCGCGACCTTCGCTTATTACGCAACCCTGATCGGCGTGTTCGTGACCTCGCTGTACTCGTTCCGCGTGTACTTCCTGGTATTCCATGGCAAGGAACGCTTTGATACCAGCGGTGGCCACGCGCACGGCCATGGTCATGACGACCACGGTCACGACGATCATGGCCATCACGGCGGCACGCCGCACGAGTCCCCATGGGTCGTGACGCTGCCCCTGGTGTTGCTGGCTATTCCGTCGGTGCTGATCGGCGCCTGGGTGGTCGATCCGATGCTGTTCGGCGGTTTCTTCGACGGCGTGATCAAGGTGCTGCCGCAGCATCCCGCCATGCACGAACTGCACGAAGAATGGCACGGCTGGGTGGCCTTCGGGATGCATGCATTCCAGACCCTGCCGTTCTGGCTGGTGGTCGCCGGCGCAGTGATTTCCTGGTACTGCTACCTGATCAACCCCAAGGTCCCGGCTGCGATCAAGTCCAGCTTGTCGGGCGTGAACAAAGTGCTTGAGAACAAGTACTTCGTCGACTGGGTCAACGAACAGATCATCGCGCGTGGCGCGCGCTGCCTGGGCTACGGCCTGTGGCAACGCGGCGACCGCGGCTTGATCGATGGCTTGCTGGTCAACGGCAGCGCTCGTGTGGTCGGCTGGGTGGCTGCAATCAGCCGTCATCTGCAGTCCGGCTATATCTATCACTACGCGTTCGCGATGATCATCGGCATCATGGCTCTGATTACTTTCTTTGTGCTGATTCCCCAATGATGGCAAGCGACATGGCATCCAACACTTTTCCCTGGCTAACGCTTGCGATCTTTGTTCCGATCGTATTCGGCCTGCTGGTGCTGGCCCTGGGCCGCGATGACCGGCCTGGGCTGACACGTGGCTTGTCTTTGATTGGCGCGATTGCGGGCTTTCTGGTCACGATTCCGCTGTACACCGGTTTTGATTCCTCGACGGCTGCCATGCAGTTCGTCGAAAAAGCCCCCTGGATCGAAGCCTTCAACGTCAACTATCACCTCGGTATCGACGGTATCTCGCTTTGGTTCGTGCTGCTGACCGCCTTCATCACCATCATCGTGGTGCTGGCAGGCTGGGAGGTCATCACCAGCCGCGTATCGCAGTACATGGCCGCCTTCCTGATCCTTTCGGGTCTGATGGTGGGCGTGTTCGTGGCGCTGGACGGCATGCTGTTCTACGTGTTCTTCGAAGCCACGCTGATCCCGATGTACATCATCGTCGGGGTGTGGGGCGGTCCGAATCGCGTCTACGCTGCGTTCAAGTTCTTCTTGTACACCTTGATGGGCTCGTTGCTGACGCTGGTGGCATTCGTCTACCTGTGGAATGTTTCGGGCGGCTCGTTCGATATCCTGACCTGGCACCAAGTCAAACTGGGCCACACGCCGCAGATCCTGATCTTTGTGGCCTTGCTCGCAGCGTTCGCGGTCAAGGTGCCGATGTGGCCGGTGCACACCTGGTTGCCGGATGCCCACGTCGAGGCGCCTACCGGCGGTTCGATCGTGCTGGCGGCCATCATGCTCAAGCTCGGCGCCTATGGCTTCCTGCGTTTTTCGTTGCCGATTGCACCGGATGCCTCGCATAGCCTGGCTGGCCTGATGATCGCGTTGTCGCTGATTGCCGTGATCTATATCGGTCTCGTTGCCATCGTGCAAGACGACATGAAAAAGCTGGTCGCGTATTCGTCCGTGGCTCACATGGGTTTTGTGACCCTGGGCTTTTTCATCTTCAACACCGCCGGTGTCGAGGGTGCGATCGTTCAGATGATCTCGCACGGTTTCGTGTCGGGTGCGATGTTTATGTGTATCGGTGTGCTGTATGACCGCATGCACTCGCGGCGCATTGCCGATTATGGCGGTGTGATCAACGTCATGCCGCGCTTTACGACGTTCTTTGTGCTGTTCTCCATGGCCAATAGCGGCTTGCCCGCCACGAGCGGTTTCGTGGGCGAGTTCATGGTCATCATGGGTGCGGTCGAGCACAACTTCTGGATCGGTCTGTTGGCTGCGACGGCGCTGATTCTGGGGGCCTCGTACTCGCTGTGGATGGTCAAGCGCGTGGCCTTTGGTGATATCGCCAACGATCATGTGCGTGAACTCACCGATATCAACGGCCGTGAATTCCTGATTCTTGGCGTGATGGCTATCGCTGTGTTGTACATGGGTATCTATCCCAAGCCCTTTACCGACGTCATGCACGTTTCGGTCGAGGCCCTGCTGCAACACGTTGCCATCTCGAAACTGTAAGACTGACTCATGATGCAATCTCACATTGATTTCGCCTTGGCTACGCCCGAGATTCTGTTGCTGATTTTCGGTCTGGCGATTCTGCTGATCGATGCGATCAGCACTCATCCCGAGCGCAAGCCCACTTTTGTGCTGACGCTGCTGGCGTTGGGTGTGGTGACCGTCGTCTCGTTGCTGCAATGGAAAAACGGCACGGTGGGTCGTACGTTCAATGGCCTGTATGTGGCCGACAATCTGTCGCACCTGCTCAAGGTCGCGTCGTACATTGCCGTTGCGGTGACGCTGATTTACGGCCGTGCTTACGCACAAGTCCGCGACATGCTGCGCGGCGGTGAACTGTATGTGTTATCGCTGATGGCGCTGTTAGGCCAGATGGTGATGATCTCGGCAGGTAACCTGATCAGCGTGTATCTGGGCCTGGAACTGATGTCTCTGGCGCTGTATGCCTTGATCGCGTTGCGTCGTGATGATGTGGTCGCCACCGAAGCCGCCATGAAGTATTTCGTGCTGGGCGCATTGGCCTCGGGTTTCCTGCTGTACGGTATGTCCATGGTGTACGGGGCGACTGGCCATCTGGATATCGTCGAGATTTCCAATGTCATCGCGGCTGGCAAGCAGGAAAATATGGCGCTGGTATTCGGCGTGGTGTTCCTGGTGGCGGGTCTGGCGTTCAAGCTGGGCGCGGTGCCGTTCCATATGTGGGTGCCTGACGTTTACCAGGGTTCCCCGACTGCTGTGACGCTGATCCTGGGCGCTGCGCCGAAGCTGGCCGCGTTTGCGATTACGCTGCGTTTGCTGGTGGAAGGCCTTCATGGTCTGGCTGCCGATTGGCAACCGATGCTGATGATCCTGGCGATTCTGTCGCTGGCCATTGGTAACCTGACTGCGATCGCGCAGACGAACTTCAAGCGCATGCTGGCGTACTCCACGATTTCGCATGTGGGTTTCGTGCTGTTGGGGCTGATGTCGGGTGTCGTGGCAGGTAAACCTGATGCGTCGGCGAATGCCTACGGTGCGTCGTTGTTTTACATGCTGATCTATGTGCTGACCACGCTGGGCACTTTCGGCATGGTTCTGTTGTTGTCGCGTCAGGGTTTTGAGTGCGAGCAGATCGATGACCTCAAGGGCCTGAACCGCCGCAGCCCGTGGCATGCTGCATTGCTGCTGCTGTTGATGTTCTCGCTGACGGGTATTCCTCCGATGGTGGGCTTCTACGCCAAGCTGGCTGTGCTGCAAGTGCTGGTGGATGCCGGCTACGTGTGGCTGGCGGTGGTGGCCGTGGTGTTTTCGCTGATCGGCGCGTTCTACTACCTGCGTGTGGTCAAGGTGGTGTACTTCGACGAGCCGGCTGCTGACGCTGGCAAGATCGCGGCACCTTCCAGCCATTGCGGTGTGTTGTCGGTCAATAGCGCATTGATCCTCGTCCTGGGTATTCTGCCTGGTGGCTTGATGGCATTGTGCGTGCACGCGATTCAGACCTCTCTGGGTCTGTGAGGTAGGCGATACCTGTGCGTAATAGGGCGATGACGCGGTCGAACACGATAGGGGGATGGTCATGAACCAGACCTTGGCTGTTTGGCTGCTCATCGCTCTTGCTTTAGTCAGCGCGAATTTGCCGTTCTTGACTGAGCGAGTGTTGACGGTGCTGCCGTGGAAACGGGGCACCGTGGTCAAGCCGTTCTGGCTGCGTATGGTTGAGCTCTTGCTGTATTACGCAATGGTGATGGGCCTGGGGTTTGCTTTTGAAGCGGCCTTGGGGAATCCGTTTGCTCAGCGGTGGGAGTTTTACGCGATCACCTTTAGTCTGTATCTGGTGCTGGGGTATCCGGGGTTTGTGTTTCGGTATCTGTTTAAGCGGCATCCTGTGGCTAGAGGGTGAGAGTTGTTCGGGCGCATCTCTGTATGAGGTGCGTTTTTTTTGGGCTGAATCGGGGGGCAGGGTTCTGTTGGTCGTCGAGCCGAGGCAATCGGCCCGGCCGGGCTTCACAAAGTCGGTCCGGCGCGCGGGCGCCGGACACCGCGTCGCTCACCTCGTCCGGCCCCTACGGGCCTCCCTACGGTGGCTGCTCGCTCGACTCTGAGGCGCCCGGCCGGGCCGATTGCCTCGGCTCGACTGGCAGCAATTAGAATTCTCTGCATCGCCGGCACGACTTTCTTGCTTGGCGTTTTTCTGCAGCCGCAATGGAAGAGAGAAAGATCTTACGGTGCTGCTTTCGGCGGACGCCCTGCGCGTCCCCCTCAAGCGATCGGTCCGGGCATGCGGCGGGGTGGCGTGGTGCCAATTGGAAGATCTGCTTGGCCTCGATCGAGGCTGGCGACGATGATGCGTGGCGCATTTCTTTGACGGTGCGTCTATTGCATGCGTGTGTCATCCCGTGACATCAGCCCAATGCAGCTCGAGAGATCTTTTGTTATGCAACAGTGCCACAGCCTATGCATGCAGATCCCGAACGCGATGAGCGGGTGTGCAGGGCACCCGCTCATCGCAGCCCTGCAAGATCTTTCTCTTTACCCAGGCTGATGCAGAAAAACGCCAAGCAAGAAACTCGTGCCAGCGATGGGAGGAATTAGAGACAGTGCGAGTCGATGCGGGGCAGTGGCCGCGTGGGGGCGCCTCGTGGTCGAGCGGAGCGGACACCGTAGGTAGCGCGAACGCGCGGACGAGGTGAGCGAACGCGGTGTCCGGCGCCCGCGCGCCGGACCGACCACGTGAAGCCCCCACGCGGCCACTGCCCCGCATCGACGTCCAATAGCACTAAACCATCACCCCCCATCAACCCTCAAACCAATTCAGCACCCCATCCAATCCCGCCACGTTCAACGCATAAGGCGTCTGCTGCCGCACAATAGGCTTAGCCCGATAGGCAACGGCATAGCGCGCAAACCCCAGCATCTTGAGGTCATTCGCCCCATCTCCCAGAGCAATGATCTGATCCACCGTCGCCCCATATGTCTGGGCGAACGTCCGCAGATGCATCAGCTTGGCGTCTGCATCCAAAATATCGCCAAGCACTTTGCCAGTCAGCACGCCGTCTTTGATTTCCAGGGTGTTGGCATACGCGCTATCGAGGTTCAGCCGTTGGCGCAGGCGTTCCGTAAAGAACGTGAATCCGCCAGACACTAATAGCACCTTGATCCCTGCCGCCTGTGCCGTTGATATCAATTGCTCCGCACCCGGATTCAGACGCAGTTTGTCTGCATAAACCTGTTCCAGGGCCGATGCCGGCGTGCCCTCCAGCAAGGCCACCCGACGGCGCAGGCTTTCGGAGAAGTCCTTGATTTCGCCCCGCATTGCAGCCTCGGTGATCTCGGCGACTTTGGGTTTGACCCCCGCGACGCCGGCGATTTCGTCGATGCACTCGATGTTGATCAGCGTGGAATCCATATCCATCGCCAATACCTTGCATTGAGACAGACGCACGCCGGCAGGCACGAATGCCGTGTCGATGCCATGCTGTTCTCCCCAGGCCGTGACCTGTGCGCGCACATCGGCGTCTTGCGATACGTCCAATAGACGAGAGGCCGTGGCGCTGAGATGGACGACGCCTTGAGCTTGCGCCAGGGCCGCTAATTGTTCGACCTGGGCAGCGCCGAGCGCCGGGGATTGAATGACGAGATGAGTGGTAGACATGGCAGAAAGTGTGTCGGTGAGGGGCCGGTGCGTGCTGATGCTGCTCAAAGCATACCGCGGACATGAGAGAGGCTATTTTGCAGGCGCATTTTCAGCGCCATGCAAAGGGTGTTTGAACGAGTATGTCGGCACGCATGGCTATTTCAATGAGCGCAGCACCGCACGTACGGCATCGGCACGCGTGGAAACTTTGACGACGGTGAACTCGATACGCAACTTGTCCGGACCGGCCAATTTGATGTGGCGCTGCTTTTGTATCAGCTCGATGATCCGCGCGGGATCGACCGTGGTCTTGGGGCCAAACTGGATCAGTGCCTGGTTTTCGCTGGCATCGATCTTGATGATACCCAGCGGCTGCGCTGCCAGTCTCAGGCGATGCGTGGTCAGCAGTACCTGTGCGGCCTCGGGCAGTTTGCCAAAGCGGTCGATGAGCTCTTCCTGGATGCGGATCAGATCGTCTTCGTCTTCGGCATGCGACAGACGTTTGTAGATCGCCAGACGTGCATGCACGTCTGCACAATAGTCCGATGGCAACAACGCCGGGGCATGCAGATTGACCTCGCATGCCAGGTTGAACGGCGCATCCAGATCGGGCTCTTCGCCCGCCTTGAGCGCGCGTACGGCTTCGTTCAACATCTCGTTGTACATCGAGAAGCCGATTTCGTGGATGTTGCCCGATTGCGATTCGCCCAGGACTTCGCCCGTGCCGCGGATCTCCAGATCGTGCATGGCCAGATAAAAGCCAGAGCCCAGTTCTTCCATCGCCTGAATGGCTTCCAAGCGCTTTTTGGCGTTGGAGGTAATTGCGTCTTCGCCGGGCGTCAGCAGGTAAGCATAAGCCTGGTGGTGCGAGCGCCCGACCCGGCCGCGCAACTGGTGCAATTGCGCCAGGCCGAAGCGATCAGCGCGATGGATGACGATGGTGTTGGCGCTGGGTACGTCGATACCGGTTTCGATGATGGTGGTACACAGCAGCACGTTAAAGCGCTGCTGATAAAAGCCCTTCATCACTTGTTCCAGCTCGCGCTCGGGCATCTGGCCGTGCGCGACGGCGATGCGGGCCTCGGGGACGAGTTCTTCGAGGCGCGCCCGGCGATTGTGGATGGTCTCGACTTCGTTATGCAGGAAATAGGCCTGGCCGCCACGCTTGAGTTCGCGCAGCAGGGCCTCGCGTATGGTGCTGCTGTCTTCGCGACGGACAAAGGTCTTGATCGCCAGACGCTTTTGCGGTGCGGTGGCAATGACGGAGAAATCGCGTATGCCTTCGAGCGACATGCCCAGGGTGCGGGGGATGGGCGTGGCGGTCAGCGTCAGGACATCCACCTCGGCGCGCAGGGCCTTCAGCGCCTCTTTCTGGCGTACGCCAAAGCGGTGCTCTTCGTCGATGATGACCAGGCCCAGACGCTTGAACCGTACGTCTTTAGACAGGATCTTGTGCGTGCCAATCACGATGTCGACGCGGCCATCGTTGATGCCTGTGACGGCATCGGCGACTTCTTTTGATGAACGGAAACGCGATAGCTCGACTACACGCACAGGCCAATCGGCAAAGCGATCGGCAAAGGTCTGGGCATGCTGTTCGGCCAACAATGTCGTGGGGCAGAGCAGGGCCACTTGTTTGCCGTTGGCGACGGCCAGAAAAGCGGCGCGCAACGCGACTTCGGTTTTGCCAAAGCCGACATCGCCGCACACCAGGCGATCCATCGGGCGGCCCGAGGTCATGTCGCTGATGACGGCTTGGATCGCGGCGGCTTGATCGGGCGTTTCTTCGAAGCCAAAGCCTTCGGCGAAGGCTTCGTAATCGTTGATGGGCAGGTTAAAGGTATAGCCCTCGCGTGCGGCGCGTTGCGCGTACAGCGCCAACAGTTCGGCGGCAGTGTCGCGCACCTGGCGCGCGGCCTTGCGGCGAGCCTTGTCCCATTGCCCCGATCCCAGTTGATGCAGCGGTGCGGCCTCGGGGTCTGCGCCGCTATAGCGAGCGATGACGTGCAACTGCGAAACGGGCACGTATAACGTGCTGCCGTTGGCGTATTCGAGATGCAGGAATTCCATCTCGCCGTCGCCCATGTCCATGTTGATCAGGCCATGGTATCGCCCGATGCCGTGCTGCGCGTGGACGACCGGGTCGCCAGCCCGCAACTCGGACAGGTCCCGCACCATCGCTTCGACGTTGCTGGTACGTTCCTGATCGCGCCGGCCACGTCGCGTCCCACCGGCATTGCCAGGATACAGATCGTTTTCGGTGAGAAACAGCAGTTCGGCCGAGGGGATGCCAAAGCCTGCCGACAGCGGCGCCGCGAGCAGGGCAAAAGCGGACTGAGAGACGAGAAATTCCTGCAGCGATTCCGGCTGCGCATCGGGTGGCAGGTCGAACTCGGTCAGCATTTGCGCCAGCGTTTCGCGCCGGCCTGCCGAGTCTGCGCACAGCAAGACGCGCGATTCGCCGCGCGCCAACAAGGCGCGCAGGCGAGCGATGGGGTCTTCGGCGCGACGGCTGATGCTGACGTTGGGCGCGGTGGAGAAATCCGGATGCGGCGCGCCCTCGGTCAATGCCAGGCGTGGAAACGCCTTGAATCGGCCATGCAGTCCTTCGCTGTCCAGAAACAGGGCCGAGGGCGGCAGTACTGGGCGTTCGCGGTCGCTTTTCAGAAAGGTATAACGGGTGCTGGTGTCCTGGGTGAAGCGCTGGATCGCATCTTCGATATCGCCCAATGTGACAGTAATCGCATCGGCCGGCAGATAGTCAAATAGCGTTGCAGTTTCGTCAAAGAACAGCGGCAGGTAATACTCGACACCGGCAAAAGCAATGCCGTTGCCGATGTCTTTGTAGGGCAGGGCGCGGGACGGGTCGCCCTCGAATTCCTCGCGAAAACGCGCCCTGAACCGATTGCGCGATTCCTCGTCCATCGGAAACTCGCGGCCCGGCAGCAACTGTACCTCGCGCACAGGGTACAGACTGCGTTGCGTGTCGACGTCAAAGCTTCGTATGGACTCGATTTCATCGTCAAACAAGTCCAGCCGGTAGGGCACTGCCGAACCCATGGGGAATAAATCGATCAGTCCCCCACGTAGACAGAATTCCCCCGGCGCAGTCACCTGGGTCACGTGAGCGTAGTTCGCCAATGTCAGCTGGGCGCGCAGCGCGGCCTCGTCCAGCTTGTCTTTCTGCTTGAACGAGAATGTATAGGCGGCCAGAAACGAGGGCGGGGCCAATCGATACAAGGCGGTTGTCACCGGGACCAGCAGCACGTCGACCGTATGCTGCATGAGGGCATGCAGGGTGTGCAGGCGTTCCGACACCAAATCCTGGTGGGGCGAGAACGCGTCGTACGGCAGCGTTTCCCAGTCGGGCAATTGCCGTACCCGCAGATCGGGCGCGAACTGGGGAATCTCGTCGGCGAGCCGCTGTGCCTCCAGGGGCGCCGCCGTCAAAACGACGAGCGGTCGGCCGCTTTGCCGGGCGAGATCGGCCAATAGCCATGCGTCGGCCGAGCCTGGTGGACGCGGCTGCGCGTAGCGGGTGCCGGCTTTCAGGGCGGACAGTGTGGCGGCAGTGGCGGGGATCCGCGAGGCCGCATTGAGTAGTGAGGAATCAGACATCAGGCGGAAGATTATAAAATCTCTCGGCCATGACTGACTCTCTAATTGCAATTGTTCCTGCCGCCGGCGTCGGCCAGCGTGCTGCACGGGCCGGCGAATCGGGCCCGCCCAAGCAATATCGCCTGATTGCGGGGCAGCCTATGCTGCGCCACGCGGTGCAGGCGTTGCTGGCGGACGCCCGTATTGCCCAGGTGCGGGTGGCGGTGTCTGCCAATGATGGCTGGGCCGCTGAGGCCCTGGCTGGCTTGCCCCGCACCGTCTGCCGGTCGTGTGGTGGCCCTACACGGGCTGAGACGGTGGCAGCGGCGTTGGCTGACAGTGGGGCGGCAGATGGTGACTGGGTGCTGGTTCACGACGCAGCGCGCCCGGGTTTGCCTGCGGAGGCGTTGGCTCGTCTGATTGATGCTTGCCTTTCTGACGCTGTGGGCGGACTGCTGGCATTGCCGGTGGCGGATACGGTGAAATCGCAGCGCAGGCTCGATACGGGGGCTGCGCGCGGCCAATCTGCCGCTGAAGTATCGATACCGCTTGGTGACAGTAGGCCCTCTGAGGTCGATTCCACGTCTGCGGAGCCCCGTGTGCGTGCGACGCTGGATCGCGAGGGGCTATGGCTGGCCCAAACTCCCCAGATGTTCCGCGCAGGTCTGCTGCGCGCGGCGTTGGCGAGTGCGCAATCCGCGGGTGTGGCAGTCACTGACGAGGCTTCGGCCATCGAGGCGGCTGGCTATGCTCCTTTGCTGGTGCCTGGGTCGTTGCGCAATTTCAAGGTGACGTGGCCGGATGATTTTGAATTGATGGGAAAATGGGTTTGACACGTTCCGTTTTGGGGCAGCAAGCTTTTTGGAGTATTGGATGAGTTTTCCTTTCCGAGTCGGTCAGGGCTTTGACGTGCATGCCTTGGTGACGGGCCGTCCGTTGATTATCGGTGGCGTCACGATCCCGCATACGCATGGGCTGCAGGGGCATTCGGATGCAGATGTGTTGCTGCATGCGGTGACAGATGCGTTGCTGGGGGCGGCTGGATTGGGGGATATCGGGCGGCATTTTCCTGATACGGATCCTGCCTATAAGGGCGCCGATAGCCGTGTGCTGTTGCGAGATGCGGTTGCCAAAATCCGTGCAGCCGGGTGGGTGCCGGTGAATATCGACGCTACCGTTCATGCCCAGGCGCCGAAAGTCGGCCCTCATGCCGCCGCAATGGTGGCGAATATCGCTGCGGATGTGGGCGTTGAGGTTGATGTGATCAACATCAAGGCCAAGACTAACGAAGGGTTGGGGTATTTGGGGCGTAAAGAGGGGATTGCCGCTACGGTGGTTGCTTTGCTGGCTCGGGGGGAGTGACGGGTTTTTTTGCGGGTTGATGTTTTGGGGCTAGGTAGGGGTTCTGTTGGTCGTCGAGCCGAGGCAATCGGCCCGGCCGGGCTTCACAAAGTCGGTCCGGCGCGCGGGCGCCGGACACCGCGTCGCTCACCTCGTCCGGCCCCTACGGGCCTCCCTACGGTGGCGGCTCGCTCGACTTTGAGGCGCCCGGCCGGGCCGATTGCCTCGGCTCGACTGGCAGCAATTAGAATTCTCTGCATCGCCGGCACGACTTTCTTGCTTGGCGTTTTTCTGCAGCCGCAATGGAAGAGAGAAAGATCTTACGGTGCTGCTTTCGGCGGACGCCCTGCGCGTCCCCCTCAAGCGATCGGTCCGGGCATGCGACGGGGTGGCGTGGTGCCAGTTGGAAGATCTGCTTGGCTGCGATCGAGGCTTGCGACGATGATGCGTGGCGCACTGCTTTGATGGTGCATCTATTGCATGTGAGCGCCTCGTGGTCGAGCGGAGCGGACACCGTAGGGAGCGCGAACGCGCGGACGAGGTGAGCGAACGCGATGTCCGGCGCGCAGGGCGCCGGACCGGCCACGTGAAGCCCCCACGCAGCCACTGCCCCGCATCGACGTCCATAAGTACTACTAAACCACCCGCAGCAAAATCACTTCCCTTGGGCAGCCAACGACAACGCCGCAGCATTCACCACAGCCGCAATCCGCCCCACATCCCGCAGTTGCTCCACACTGAATCCATCTTTCTTCAGATTCTCATAGTGCGACTGCACGCAGAAATGGCATTTACCGATGATGGAAGCCGCCAAGGCAAACAGCTCGAAGCGTTTCTTATCCACCCCGCCATGCGTCGCATATGCATTCATCCGCAACTGCGCCGGCAGGCTTTTGAGCTGATCGTCGCCGGTCATCTCCACGTAGGGATACCAGACATTGTTCATGCCCATCAACGCCGAGGCCGTCAGCGCGGCATTGGCGTCGGTTTCCGACAGGCCGCTTTTGAATGCCTCGATCAGCACGGGGCTGCGAGCTGCAAAGGCGGCCGACAGGGCGGCGCCTACGGCGTCTTCGGGGGCCAGCGTCGAACGGGCAATCACACCGTCCAGATTCAGGCGAATGTCTTTGGCCCAATCCGGCAGTTGCTCCTTGATGGCTGAGATGAATTCCATAGTTTTTACCTATAATCTGGATCAGGAAAAGCCCGGCAGGGCCGGGCTGAGAAATTACAGCGTTGCGCCGCCAACCGTACGGTTGCAGGGGCACAGCTCATCGGTTTGCAGACCGTCGAGCAAGCGCAGGATTTCTTCGGGGTTGCGACCCACGTTCAGGTTGTTGACCGACACGTGCTGGATGGTGTTGTCCGGATCGACGATGAAGGTAGCGCGCAGAGCGACGCCAGCTTCTTTGTCACGGATGCCCAGTTGGTCGATCAGCGAGCCGGTGACGTCGCCGAATTGGTAGTGACCCAGCTTGTTCAGGTCCGGGTGCTCACGGCGCCATGCCAGCTTCACGAATTCGTTGTCCACGGAACCGCCCAGCAGGACAGCGTCGCGGTCTGCGAAGTCATTGGCCAGCTTGTTGAAGCCGACGATTTCGGTCGGGCACACGAAAGTGAAGTCTTTCGGGTAGAAGTAGATGATTTTCCACTTGCCGGGAAAGGAGCTTTCGGTGATGTCTTCGAACGCCGAAACACCGTTTTCTTCGTGCTGATTGAAGCCAGGCTTGACACCGGCAACCTTGAAGGGCTCGAGTTTATCGCCAACAGTTTTCATGAATGCTCCCGTAAGTTGTTGGGTGGAATGAAGGCACACAGTATCGCGTGCTAAGACCCAAATTTTACGCTATTGGCTATCGCTGTCTAATTGATAATTTCTAAATCGAGCTTTGGGAATCTCTATCCTTGCGGTTAATCCGCCGCCCGCCCGTTCCAGCATTTTCAGTGAGCCGCCCACGTGCTTGAGCAACCGTTCGACAATGGCCAAGCCCAAGCCTGCTCCGCTGACGCCTGTGCGCGCTGCCTCGCCCCGAGAAAAGGGGCGGAGCAGGCGATCGACGTCATCGGGGGCGATGCCCGGCCCACGATCAGAGACTTCGATGATCAGCGAACTGCCTTCACCATGCAGACTCATGATCAGATGAGCCTGGCCATCGGCAGAACGGCCGTAGCGGCGGGCATTTTCGATGAGGTTGCTGACAACGCGTTTCAGGTCCAGGGCCGTGACGCGGGCGTGCAGGTCGGGTTCGATGAACGCGTCCAGATTGCCGCCTAAAGAGGCGGTATGGCTGCGTTCGCGCTCGTATAGCTCTGCGAGGATTTCGGAGATATTCGTGGCGACTTGGGGCAGGGAGCCCGCGGGGCGAGCGTATTCCATCAGCTGGCCGATGCTGTGATCGATTTGCCCCAGGTCATCGTCGATCGCCTGGCGCGCATCCTCGGACACGCCGCTCATCTCGATCTCGAGCCGCATGCGGGCCAGCGGAGTGCGTAAATCGTGCGAAATCCCCGCCAGCATCAGTTCGCGATCGGCTTCGGCTTGCCGGAGGTCTTTTGCCATCCGGTTAAACGAGGCGTTGAGATCCCGGATCTCCAGCGGGCCGTTTTCGGGCAGGGAGGCAGGTGTTTCGCCACGGGACAGTACCTGTGCCGCCCGGGCCAGGCGGGAGAGCGGCCGATTGACAAAGCCCACGCTGACCGCAGCCCCCACGAGAGAGAGCAACAGGGCAGTGGCGCCCCAGCCCAGCCATTCAATGCCGCCCGTCAGGCCGATTTGTTCGCGTTCGAAGACGAGCCAATACAAGTCCTGGTTGATCTGGAAACTGACCCAGAAGCCCGGAACCTGATTGACGCCCCACATGATCTGGGTCTCGGGCCCAAAGCGGGTGCGTATATGCTGGGCGACACGTTGCCAGTAGTCGTCTTCGGGCAACGCCTCGGTGAAATCCGTGACTTCGCGGGGATAGACCTGGATCCCCTCGTTGGTGGCCAGGTCCAGCAGCAGCTTGCTGCGCTCGGTGTCGTCGGAATAGATCAGCGCGGTGCGGGTGATATTGACGGCCGTGATGACCCGTTGCGCCATTTGGTTGGCGCGCGGGCCGAGTTCCATGCTGAAGAAAACCTGCAGCCATGCCCCGAGGCTCACGAGCATCAGGGCTGCCAGCAGCAGAAATGTGCGGCCGAACAGCCCTAACCTGAGTCGTGAGGTCAGGTTGCGAAGGATCCTGCGTACACCGGGCACAAGACGTCGTGCTTGTCGAGATCCTTTGGGACGATCAGCTGCCACCATCCGGAACGAAGACGTAGCCCAGACCCCAGACCGTCTGGATGAAGACCGGCTTGGACGGGTTGGGTTCGATCAGTTTGCGCAAACGCGAGATTTGCACGTCCAGACTGCGATCGAAGGCTTCGTATTCGCGGCCGCGGGCCAATTCCATCAGCTTGTCACGCGACAGCGGGATCTTGGGGTGACGCGCAAAGACCTTGAGCACGGAGAATTCGCCCGTGGTGATGGGGACTTGTTCGTTGTTGCGCGTGAGGGTACGGGTCGACAGATTGAGGGTATACGGTCCAAACGCGATGGACTCGTTTTCCTGGCTGGGAGCACCGGGATGCTCTTCGGTGCCCCGGCGGCGCAGGATGGCGTTGATACGGGCCAGCAGTTCGCGGGGGTTGAAGGGCTTGGACAGATAGTCGTCGGCGCCCATTTCGAGGCCAACGATGCGGTCGATTTCCTCGGCCTTGGCTGTCAGCATAATGATGGGGGTATTGTCGTGACCACCACGCAGGCGGCGGCAGATCGACAAACCGTCCTCACCGGGCAGCATCAAATCCAGAACGAGCAGGTCAAAATGCTCGCGCTGCCAGAGCTTGCCCATTTCCTTGGCGTCTTCGGCGACAAAGACGTTGAATCCTTGTTCCGACAAGTACCTGCGCAGCAGATCGCGCAGGCGAGGATCGTCATCGACGACGAGAATTTTGCGGACGGGATTGGTGTTTTGCGTATTCATGGCCGGAAATGTAACAGTGACAAGAATCAACGGCTAGTGGGTATTCACAAGATATTACACATTGCGCATTAAGGTTGAAATCCCCCCGTTGGTCCTAGGGGAGGGTTCTTTGGATTTCGTACAATCTCTCCCTATGAATTTGAACCTGCTGGCCCTCGAAACCTCCTCCTCGCGTTGCGGGGTGGCCCTTTTGCGCGAAACCGATGCGGGTTGCACGGTTTCCGTGCTGGAGCACGAAGGTGCCCAGGAACACGCCGAGCGATTGCTGCCGATGGCGGGACAGCTCCTGGAGCAGGCAGGGCTGACGCCAGGGGACCTGGACGCGATCGCGTTTGGTCAGGGGCCAGGGGGCTTTACGGGCTTGCGAGTCGCCTGCGGCGTCGCTCAGGGGATGGGCTTGGCGCTGGGGATACCCGTGGTGCCCATTGTGTCTCATCTGGCGGTGGCGCACGAAATCGGCGCGCAACCGGGGGGCATGGTCCTGGTGGCGCTGGATGCCCGCATGAACGAGGTCTATCTGGCCGCCTACGCCTATCGGACGGACAGCGAGCGTCCTTGGCTGACCTTGCAGGCGCCTATGCTGATCGCCGCGGACGAGGCGGTGCCCTGGGCCGAGCATCATCTGCCGTTATGGGCGGCCAATGACCAGGCCGAACGGTTGGGCCATGGTTTGGCCGGTGGGCTGGTCGATGGCTTGGCAGGCGGCTTGGTCGGCGGAGTGATTGCCCCGTCCGCGGGGACAACCCTGCGTTTGGCCGGGGACGCGTGGGATGTTTACGCGGCTGAGATGGCGCCGCCCGCAAATTGGCGGCGCCATGCTGCCGCACGGCCTCAGGCCAGCGCTGTGGCGCATTTGGCGCGCCAGGCATGGTTGCGAGGCGAGGCGGCAGCTCCCGAGTTGGCCGCGCCCTTGTATGTGCGAGACAAAATCGCCTTTACGACGGCGGAACGCGAGCGCGGTTTGGGGGGCAACCCCAAGGCCGTACCTGCCTGGCCCGCGCCAGTACTCGAGCCCATGGCCGAGCCGGATGTGGATGCCGTAGCCGAATTGGAGGCCAGCTTGCAGGCATTTCCCTGGACGCGAGGCAATTTTGCGGATGCATTGGCCTCGGGATACGAGGCTTGCGTACTGCGTCAGGGCGGCAAGGTCGTCGGGTTCTGCCTGGTGATGCTGGCGCCCGACGTGGCGCATTTGCTAGTGATAGGCGTGCCTCGCGAGCATCATCGCCAAGGTCTGGGCAGTGTGCTGTTGGCGTGGTGCGAGCAAATCGCCCGGCAACAGGATTTGCCTGCTGTGATGCTTGAGGTGCGGCCGTCCAATACGTCTGCGCTGGCATTCTACGAAAAAAGCGGTTTTAAGCGTATCGGCGTGCGTCGCGGCTATTATCCTACGGGTAAGGGACAGCGCGAGGACGCCTTGGTGATGCAGAAAATGCTGGTGAGCGAGGGATCGTCGCAATGACGCCGGTGCTTGACGACATGGCGGCTCCTCGCATCAATGCGCTGCAAAAACTCTGGCTGCGCGAAATCGGTATCGAGAAAACCTGGCTAAAGGCTGCGGATCCGCAGCCGCTGCCGGCGGCATCGGTGCTTTCGGCGCAGGCGCCTGCCTCGGACGCTGATGCCGGTGCACGCCAGGATCCGGCGGCCCAGGCAAGAGACGCGCTGCGGGCAGGGGGACATCCCATTGCCGGCGATGGCGCAATGATGCGTTCGAATGCCGCGGGCGGTGCCGGACATTCTGATGCAGGCGGTGGCGCGGATTCGCTCGGCATAGAAGGCCGCCGCGCGGAGGCTCCGCCTGCGGCAGGGGCGTCCGCCCAGGGCGAACGTGCAGGCGCGCCCGTGCGGCCTGCGTCGACGCAGCCCCGCCCACCAGCAGGCGTCGCGCCCGCGGCGCCTGCGCCGGCCCCTACGATAGAGCCCGTTGTCGCCGCGACCGATTTCGATGCTTTGCGCGAACAGGTCCAGCAGTGCACGGCCTGTGGCCTGTGCCAGGGGCGCCGCCATGCCGTTTTCGGCATGGGCGCTCGTCCTGCGCGCTGGATGGTCGTGGGGGAGGCGCCGGGCGAGCAAGAAGACCGTCAGGGCCTACCGTTCGTTGGGCGCTCCGGCCAACTGCTGGACGCGATGTTGAGCGCCGTGGGGATGAGCCGCGAAAAAGACGTCTTTATCGCCAACGTGATCAAGTGCAGGCCGCCGGGCAATCGCAACCCCAAGCCCGAGGAAATTGCCGCGTGCAGTCCATACCTGAAGCGGCAGATTGAGCTGATTCGACCCGAGCGGATCCTGGTGCTGGGCCGTTTTGCCGCCCAGACCCTGTTGGGAACGGATGCCACCATAGGCAGTCTGCGCGGACGCCAGCATGTGTGGACCATGGACGACGGGCATCGGATTCCCGTGGTGGTCAGTTATCACCCGGCGTATTTGCTGCGCAGCCCGGTCGAAAAGGCGCGCGCATGGCAAGATCTGCAACTCGCAATGGCCTTGACCTGAACGCTGACAGGCTCCCTGGCCTGGGGTAATGATCAGCCAAGGCTGCAGAGGCCGGCGTCAGGCCAAATGTCAGGTCACGCAGGCGCAGCCACCCAGGATAATCGCCGTGACACTTGAATGAGCGCTCAGCAACTGGCGTTCATCGCCCGGGCGCTCAATGCTGCTTGATCGCGTGGCCGTGTCCTTCCTGGCCGATTTGCTCGTGCAGTGCGGGATCCGCGTTGAGGTTGCGGCGGCTCCAGCGCATGAACAACACCATCAGGATCGCGACCAGCACGCCAAACAGCACGATCACGACGTTGATCGGCATTTCCAGCCACAGCATCAGCGTATAAACCGCCACCATCAACAAGATGTTGAGCTGTTCGTTGAAGTTTTGCACGGCGATGGAGTGCCCGGCCGACAGTAGGACATGTCCCCGGTGCTGCAGCAGCGCATTCATCGGTACGACAAAGAACCCGGCTAGCCCGCCCGTCAGGAGCAGGACGCCGTAAACCGCCCACGTGCTGTGCACCAGCGGCATGAGCAGTACCACCAGACCCATCAGGGCCCCGACGGGCAAGACGCATAAGGCTTTGCGCAGGGGAATGCGTCCCGCCAGAATGGAGCCCACGACGGTGCCTACGGCTGCGACGCCCATCAGCATCGAGGCCTCGTCGAGCCTATAGCCCAGATGCTGCCGTCCCCACTCGATCACGATCAATTGCAGGACCGCGCCGGCTCCCCAGAACAGGGTGGTGACGGCGAGGGAAATCTGTCCCAGCTTGTCCTGCCACAGGACGCGGACATAGCTGGCAAAGACGCGTGTCAGCTTGATGGGATTTTTCTGTTGCGGCGGATAGCGCACATGGGTGTTGGGGATCAGCAGATTGCAGAGCGCGGCCAGCAGATAGACGCAGGCAATGACGAGAATGGCGGCTTCGGCCGGGGTGTGCACCCATTTGCCGATGATGTGGTGATCAAGCAGCAGGGTCGAGGTGGCCGGAGAGATCAGTACGCCTCCCAATACCGTCCCCAGAATGATGGAGAACACGGTCAGGCCTTCGATCCAGCTATTGCCCTTGACCAGCATTTCCGGGGGCAGCATTTCGGTCACGATGCCGTATTTCGCAGGCGAGTAGGCGGCAGCGCCGACGCCTACCAGGCCATAGGCCACACAGACCAGATAGGTCTGGTATTCCTCGGGAACGCCCAGGTTGGCATAGAGGAACATCAACAGGCAGCCGGAGACCTTGAGGGCGTTGGTGGCGAACATCACCCGCCCTTTGGGGAACGAGTCAGCGACTGCGCCGACAAATGCCGCGAGCACCACGTACGACAGTGCGAACGACCATTTCATCAGCGGCGCCATCCAGTCTGGGCCATGCAATTCCAGAATCAAGGCGATCGCCGCAATGAACAGTGCATTGTCCGCCAGAGACGAGAAGGCCTGAGCGGCCATGACCAGATAAAACCCGCGTTTCAAAAGAGAGTCCCCGGTGGCTGCCGGCAAATCGGCAGCGGTGAAAAATCTGTTTCGGATGAAAAAAAAGTGTCAGCGAGTATAGCGTCTGACGTGTGGATGATGGGATTAGCGTCGTTTTCAGCGTGGGCCGGCAACAGCCTGGGGTATCATACGAGCCACACTAGATTCGCCATTCTACGGTCCCCGAGGGGCCGGTTCGCTATTCGTAGGGCAGGTCTGTTCAACGCGTTTCGTTCAACCCCACCCGTCCATCCATCGTACTGTGCGCCTGACTCAACTAAAACTCGCCGGATTCAAATCGTTCGTCGATCCCACTGTGATCCCCGTACCCAGCCAGCTGGTGGGGGTCGTGGGACCCAATGGCTGCGGCAAATCTAACATTATTGATGCGGTCCGCTGGGTGTTGGGCGAGGCCAAGGCCTCCGAGTTGCGTGGCGAATCCATGCAGGACGTGATTTTCAACGGCTCGGGCCATCGTAAACCTGCCGCGCGGGCGTCTGTCGAAATGGTATTCGACAACAGCGAAGGCCGCGCTGCAGGCCAATGGAGCGCTTATTCCGAGATCGCGGTGCGCCGCGTGCTCACGCGCGACGGCACCAGCAGTTACTACGTCAACAACCAGCAGGTACGCCGGCGCGATATTCACGATATTTTCCTGGGCACCGGCCTGGGCGCGCGTGGCTACGCCATTATCGGTCAGGGCATGATCAACCGCCTGATCGAGGCGCGTCCCGAGGAATTGCGTGTCTTCCTCGAAGAAGCCGCCGGCGTCTCGCGCTACAAAGAACGTCGCCGCGAAACGGAAAATCGCCTTTCCGATACTAGGGAAAACCTGACCCGCGTCGAAGACATTCTGCGCGAATTGGGATCGCAGTTGGAAAAGCTCGAGGCGCAGGCCGAGGTGGCCCGCCAATACCGCGAGTTGCAGGCCGACGGCGAGAAAAAACAATTTGCCCTCTGGCTCCTGAAAGAAACCGGCGCGCGCGATGAACGCCAGCGCAAGAACCAGGACATGGCGCAGGCCCAGACCAACCTCGAGGCGGCCATCGCGGGGCTGCGTGCTGGCGAACTCGAGCTGGAGTCGCGCCGCCAGGCCCACTATGCCGCCAGCGACGCCGTGCACACTGCCCAGGGACAGCTTTACGAGGCCAACGCGCAGGTCAGCCGCCTCGAGGCGGAGATCCGCCACGTGGTCGATTCTCGTAACCGCCTGCAGGCGCGGCGTGATCAACTGCAGCAGCAGATCGCCGAATGGGAAACCCAACAGGCCCACTGTGTCGAGCAGATCGCCCAGGCCGAAGAAGACCTCGCCGCCAGCGCCGCTCGTACCGAAGAAGCGCGTGCGCAGGCCGAAGAAGCCCAGGCCAGCCTGCCTGCGACGGAATCCCGGGTGCGCGATGCCGCGGCTTCGCGTGACGAGATGCGCGGGGCCTTGGCTCGTGTCGAACAGAATCTGGCCCTGGTCGCACAGACACAACGCGATGCCGACCGCCAACTGCAAAACTTGGAGCAACGCCGCGAGCGCCTGCAGCAGGAATTACGCGAATTGCACACCCCGGATCTCGCCAGGCTGGAGCAATTGGCGGGCGACCGTGCGGTGGGCGAGGACCAGCTCGAAGAAGCCCAGCAACAGCTCGCTGACCTGGAAGCCCGGGTCCCAGAGGCTGACGCCGAACGCAGCCGCGCACAGACAGCCGCCCAACAGGACGCGCAGACACTGGCCCGCCTGGAGGCTCGCTTGGCCGCATTGGTCAAGCTGCAGGAAGACGTCCAGAAGCAAGGCGCGCTAGAGCCTTGGCTCGCCAAGCATGAGCTGACCGGCCTGGCACGGCTGTGGCAAAAGCTGCATATCGAGCCTGGCTGGGAAAACGCCCTGGAAGCCGTCCTGCGCGAGCGCATGGCCGCCATGGAGGTGCGCAACCTGGACTGGTCGCGAGCCTTTGCCGAGGACGCTCCGCCCGCGCGCCTGGCGTTTTATCAGGTTCCGGCTGCGGCGCCGGCACCGGCTGCGCCCGCGGGGTTGACGCCCTTGGCGAGCTTGTTGCGCATTACCGATCCAGACCTGCGCACGTTGCTGAACGACTGGCTGCGCAACGTCTATACCGCTGCCGACATGGGCCAGGCACTGGCGGCTCGTGCGACACTGCCGCCTGGCGCCGCATGCGTGGTGCAGGCCGGGCATCTGGTCGATGCGCATAGCGTGCGGTTCTATGCTCCCGATTCCGAGCAGGCAGGCATGCTCGCTCGCCAGCAGGAAATCGAAAACCTGCAGCGCGAGATCAAGGCGCATCAGCTGATTGCGGACCAGGCGCGAGCCGCCGTGGCGCGCGCCGAGAGCGCATGGCAGCAGGTGTCGCAGGCCATTACGCCAGCACGCCAGCGCGTCGCTGAAGTGACGCGCCGGGTGCACGACATTCAGCTCGAACACTCGCGTTTGCAGCAGCAGGCCGAACAATCGGGCGAACGGGCGACTCGCCTGCGCCAGGACCTAGAGGAAATCGCAGCCCACGAGGAAGACCTGCGTGCCACACGCGAAGAGGCCGAGGCGCGTTTCGAAACGCTGGACCAGGAATTGGGCGAGCATCAGTCGCGTTTTGCTGATGCCGAGATGGCAGGCGAAGACCTCGCCGCGCAAGCCGAGGCTGCTCGTGCCAAATTGCGCGAACTCGAGCGCGCGGCCCAGGAGGCCGAGTTTGCCGAGCGCGGCGTGCAATCGCGTATCGCGGATCTGCAACGCAATCGCCAGTTGGCCATCGATCAAAGCCAACGCGGGGCCGTCGAGCTCGAACAATTGCAGGCCGAGTTGGCTGAGTTCGATGCGTCTGCGTCGCAAGCCGGCTTGCAAGACGCGCTGGAGGCGCGAGCCGAGCGCGAAGAAGCCCTGACCCGGGCGCGCCAAGAGCTCGACAACCTGTCGGCCCTGCTGCGCGGCGCCGACGAAGAACGCATGCAACAAGAGCGTGCGCTGGAACCGCTGCGCGCGCGCATCACCGAACTGCAATTGCAAGAGCAGGCTGCTCGTCTGGCCGAGGAGCAATTCACCGAGCAGTTGAATGCTCGTGAGGTAGACCGTGAGACCCTGGCTCGGGAACTGGCCGATCGCCCCGATGAATGGCGCCGGGCCAACTGGCTGCAATCCGAAGTCGGCCGTATTTCCCGTCAGATCGATTCGCTGGGCTCCGTGAACCTGGCCGCATTGGATGAGCTCAATGCCTCGCGCGAACGCAAGGAGTTCCTCGATTCCCAGCAACAGGATTTGCTGACGGCGATCGATACCCTCGAAGACGCCATCCGCAAAATCGATCGCGAAACGCGCGAGCTGCTGCAGGCGACGTTCGATACGGTTAACGGCCACTTTGGCGAGCTGTTCCCCCGGCTGTTTGGCGGCGGTGAAGCCAAGCTCACGATGACCGGCGACGAAATCCTGGACGCAGGCGTGCAGGTCATGGCGCAGCCGCCTGGCAAACGAAACAGCACGATTCATTTGTTATCAGGTGGTGAGAAAGCGTTGACCGCCACGGCACTGGTGTTCGCATTGTTCAAACTGAACCCTGCGCCATTCTGCTTGCTGGACGAGGTGGATGCCCCGTTGGATGACGCCAATACCGAGCGCTACGCCAACCTGGTGAGCAGCATGAGCGAGCAAACGCAGTTCCTGTTCATCTCGCATAACAAGATCGCGATGCAAATGGCCAAACAATTGGTCGGCGTTACCATGCAAGAACAAGGGGTTTCGCGTATCGTTGCTGTTGATATTGATTCGGCCGTGCAAATGGCCTCCGAAGCCGCATAACCACTACAACGGAAGGGCGCTGCCTCGCAGCGCAGGATTGACACATGAGCGACTTGCAGATTGGGCTGATTGCCCTGGGTGTACTGCTGATACTGCTGGTATTGGGATTCAACTGGTGGCAGGACCGCCGTGCGCGCAGTCGTATGCAGGCGCGTTTTCCTGCTTCCGAGCAAGATCCTCTATTCGGCGCGAACGAGGCGGCCGGACGCCCCGCTGCGCCCGAGGCACAGCGCCGTGAGCCTGGCATGGGCGGCGGGCAGGCGACCGCTCATGCTGCGGCGGCAGCGGCACCAAGCAATGATCTGGATGACACCGAAGAGCCCGATCCCGCGTGTGAAATCGTGATCGAGGTCCAATTCGGCGAGCCTGTGCGTGGAGCCGATTTATTGGCCGCGGTGCAGGGACTGGATCAGGTCGGGCGTAAACCGGTGCGCCTATTTGCGTCCACCGATCGTGGCCGTCATCGTGCCCGCATTCATCCCGAAGAGTCTTATGCATCGTTGCAGTTGGCTGTGTTGCTCGCCAATCGCAGCGGCCCCTTGACTGCCATCGAATGGTCGCAGGCCTGGGCGCGTGCGCAGGACCTCGCCGATCGTTTCGAAGCGACAATCGAAGGCCCGGACCAGCAAGTGGTGCTGGACCGTGCCGGCAAGCTCGATACCCTTTGCGCCTCGCTCGATGCGCAAGTTGGTTTGACGTTGTTGATGGGGGCCCCGCGAGCCACAGCCGAAGTCATCGGTGTAGCGCGTGAGTTGGGCTTTGCGGTGGATGGCGCACGTTTGGCATGGCTGGCCGATAACGGCGTAGCGCGCTTTACGTTGTCGCGCAGCGATGGCGCAGGCTTTGACGACGGTATGGCGGTGGTGGATCGTCTGGTGCTGTTATTGGACGTTCCGTGCAGCCCCGAAGACCCGCGCGCATTTGGCCGCATGGTCGATGTGGGTCGCGACCTGGCCCGGCGTTTACAGGCAGAACTGGTCGACGATCAAGGCAAATCCGTGGTCGATGGCATGGAAACAGGTATCGACGAACAATTGCAGAAGCTGTTCCAGCAGTTGGACCAGGCCGGCTTGCCCGCCGGCAGTGAGCGCGCACAAAGGGTGTTTGCCTGATGGTTGAGCACGCCAGCGCCACCGAAGCGGCGCAGCGGGCCGCCGAGCTGCGCCACGAGATCGAACAGCACAATGTGCACTACTACGTGCAGGATGCGCCCACGATTTCAGATGCCGACTACGACGCGCTCATGCGTGAACTGGTCAAACTGGAAACCGAGCATCCCGAGCTGATCACACCCGAGTCGCCTACCCAACGGGTGGGGGCGGCACCTTTGGCCGCATTTGGCAGCGTGCAACACGCCGTGCCAATGTTGTCCTTGGGCAATGCCTTCGAGGCCGAGGATGTCCAGGCGTTCGATCGTCGCGTTTCCGACACCCTGCGCGGGGCGGGTCTGTTGCGCCTCGATCAATCTCCAGAATACTTCTGCGAGTTGAAATTCGACGGCTTGGCCATCAGCTTGCGCTATGAGGACGGCGTGCTCGTCCAGGCGGCGACACGCGGAGACGGTCAGACCGGCGAGGACGTGACGGCCAACGTGCGTACGATTCGCGTCGTCCCTCTGCGTTTGAAAGGCGCAGCCCCTCGTGTGCTGGAGGTGCGGGGCGAGGTCCTGATGAATCGCGCCGACTTCGAACGTCTGAATCGTACTCAGGCCGCGCGCGGTGAAAAGGTTTTCGTCAATCCGCGTAATGCGGCGGCAGGGAGCTTGCGCCAATTGGATCCGCGCATCACGGCTCAGCGTCCACTACGGTTTTTTGCCTATAGCTGGGGCGAAGTGCACGGCTTGCCGGGCACGCAATCGGGCTTGTTCCAGGAGCCCACGGGCAATGCACGCCAGCAATCCACGCTGCCGCATGACTCGCACGGCGCCATGTTGAGCTGGCTGGCTGAATTGGGTCTGCCCGTCAACACGCAATACAACAAGCGCGTCCTCGGCGCCGAAGGGCTGCTGGCATTTTACGAACAAGTCGGTCGCGAACGGCCGGGCTTGCCGTATGACATCGATGGTGTGGTCTACAAGGTCGATTCCCTGGCAGCGCAAAAAGTGCTGGGTTTCGTCGCACGTGCGCCGCGCTTTGCGGTAGCGCACAAGTTTCCCGCCGAAGAAGCCACGACGCGATTACTGGACATCGAGGTGCAGGTGGGACGTACCGGCGCCATCACGCCGGTGGCGCGACTGCAGCCTATCTTTGTGGGCGGCGTCACGGTCACCAATGCGACACTGCATAACGAGGACGAAATCCGCCGCAAAGATGTCCGTATCGGCGACACCGTCATCGTGCGCCGCGCTGGCGACGTGATTCCCGAGGTTGTGGGGCCCGTCTTGAGCCAACGGCCGCAGGACGCGCGCGAGTTCGTCATGCCGACTCGCTGCCCCATCTGCGATTCGGCGATCGAGCGCACAGAAGACGAGGCGATTGCACGATGCACGGGGGGACTTTTCTGTGCGGCCCAGCGCAAACAAACTCTCTGGCATGCGGCGGGACGCAAAGCGCTGGACATCGATGGCCTGGGTGAAAAGCTGGTCGATCAATTAGTCGAAAGCGGGCGCGTCAAATCGTTGGCTGATTTGTACAGCCTGACGGCATTTGAATTGGCTGCTCTCGATCGCATGGGCAAGAAGTCCGCCGAGAACCTCGTGGCGGCAATCGACAAGGCACGTACGCCGACTTTAGGGCGTCTGTTGTTTGCGCTGGGCATTCGCCATGTAGGCGAGACCACGGCTCGCGATGTGGCCCGTCATTTCGGCAGCATTGAGGCCATCATGGATGCGGACGAGGAAGCCTTGTCCGGTGCGCCCGATGTCGGCCCTGTCGTTGCGGGTTCGATTCGGCGCTTTTTCGCCGAGCCGCATAATCGTGAAATCATCGAGTTGCTCAAGGCCCAAGGTGTACATGCGGTTGCTGAAGCAGGGCCTGAGGGCAATGCGCTGGCAGGCAAGACGTTTGTCTTGACCGGGACCATGCCTACCTGGACGCGTGACGAGGCTACTCGGTACATCCTGGCGGCGGGGGGCAAGGTCAGTGGTTCGGTCTCCAAGAAAACCGCTTATGTGGTGGCGGGGGAAGAGGCTGGCAGCAAGCTCACCAAGGCGCAGGAATTAGGTGTGACGGTGTTGGATGAGGATGGGTTGAAGGCTCTGTTGGGCGTTTGATCTTGTTCTGATGGTCCGGTTGCTATGGTTATGTTGAGGTGAAGTCATGGCCGTGTGCTCATGCGTCGGATGGAGTTCTTTTGGCGCAGGAGCTCGGCGTGTAAAAGCCCCGCCGGGCCTATCGCATTAGCAAAGACAGCTTAAAAAAATGCTGATGGCAATCAGCCCTCGTTGCATTCCCTCATCATCAGTCCCTGTCGCGTGCCTGGGCGTGGCGCCGGGCCGTTGAGCGCGGATTTAGTCCGCGCAGCGGACCGAGGCCCCTGGTCATGGGCCGAGTCCGTGCGATAGGCCCGGCGCCACGCCCAGGCACGCGGCAGGGACGCCTTCATAGAGACAATCAAGAGCAGCAAATGCCTCCACAACACCAACAGCGATAAAAAAAGCCCCAGTTCAAAACCAGGGCTCTTCTTCACAATCATCATGCAACGGCCAGCTAGCAAGATCCGTTAACAAACGCGTCCTGCCAAACCTGACCACAGTACTAAACCGCAGCCAGGCGCACCATCAACATTACTTGATCGTAGCTTTCGCGCGCAGTTGCTTCTGGTATTCACCCAGCGCCTGCTGACGCAGCATTTCCTCGAGTTGCGGACGGACCTGATCCAGCGGGGGGAATTCCACCGGACGGGTGTCCTCGACCTCGATGATGTGCCAGCCGAATTGCGTCTGCACCGGCTTGTCGGCCAACTGGCCTTTCTTCAGGCTGCTGACGGTGTCGGCAAACGGCTTGACGTAGTTGGTGGGAGCAGCCCAGCCCAGGTCGCCGCCATTGGCGCCGCTACCAGGATCCTTGGAGTTTTTCTTGGCCAGATCGGCGAACTTGCTTTTGTCTTTCTTGATCTGCGCGAGCAAGTCGTTGGCGGTTTTCTCGTCTTCGACCAGGATGTGGCGGACCTTGTATTCCTGTTGGCCAGCTTGTTGCTGCTTGGCCTTGTTGTACTCGTCCTGAATCTGCTTGTCGGTGACGGGATGCTTTTTCAGGTAGTCGGCCATCAGCGCGCGAACCAGGATGCCTTCGCGGGCCAGCGAGATTTCGGTCTGGACGTCGGCTTGTTTGGCGATGCCGTCTTTTTCGGCCGCCTGGACGAAGATCTGGCGGTTGATCATTTCCTGCTTGACCTGTTCGCGCAGTTGCGGCGAATCGGTTGCGCCCTGGCTGACCAGCAGTTTGACGAATTGATCCAGGCTTTGCTGAGAGATCGCCTTGCCATTGACGGTGGCGACGTTCTGAGCAAATGCAGGTACCGCGACCGCGCAAGCAGCGGCCAGCATCACGATGCGTTTCATGGATTTCCTTTAGGATTTTGTCAGAGGGGCTTGGGCGTCAAGCGCAAGCGCATGGATAGGATGAGGGATCAGGTCTTGCAAAAGATCATACACCAGACGATGCCGGGCAACCGGCGTCAAACCGGCAAAGCGCGAGGCCACGATACGTACATGGTAATGGCCAGCACCACCTTGTGCGCCCGCGTGTCCGGCATGCAGGTGCGAGTCGTCTCGGATGTCCAGGGCGGTCGGCTCCAGGGCAGCCAGGCGAGTGCGTATCAGCGCGATGCGGTCAGTGGTGTCGGGCATGAGTAAAACAATGAACGATGGGTAAAACGATCAGACCTTAAACAGAGAATACAAGCAGATGACTCAAACGGATGAAAATCGGACGATGAGTCCTCGCTGAGCATCACTCTTTGCCTATTTCGCGTTGGGGATCATTGGCCTCTGGTTGGCTGGGATGCTGCATGTGCTTGCCGAGCCACAACGACTGGCCAATCACAAATACCAGTAGCAACCCCATCAGCCCGAAGACCTTGAAATTCACCCATTGCGATTCCGTGAAATGGCCGGAAAACGCCACGTACAGATTAATGGCGCCGGCGGCCAGGAAAAACAAGGCCCAGCTCAGGTTGAGTTTGTCCCAGGCTGTATCGGAAAGTTCAATTTGGGTACCGAGCAGCCGGCGCATCAGGTTGCGGCCGAACAGGAAACGAGAACCGAGCAGGGCGCCGCCAAACAGCCAATACAGGACCGTGGGCTTCCATTTGATGAACACGTCGCTGTGCAACCATAAGGTCGCGCCGCCGAAAATCACAATGACCGACAGGTTGATCCAGTGTGTCATTTCGATACGTTTGCCTGTTGCCCGTAACCAGACAAACTGGGCAACCGAGGCGGCGATCGCCACCGCTGTTGCGGTATAAATATCGGCAAACCGGTACGCGATGAAGAAAAGGATCAGCGGGAACAGGTCAAACAGGAATTTCTTCATTCGTTCTCGAGGGGTTCGAATTTGAGCGATACCGAATTGATGCAATAACGCAGCCCGGTGGGCTCCGGCCCGTCGGGGAATACGTGGCCCAGATGGGAGTCGCAGATATTGCACAGGACTTCGGTGCGCACCATACCGTGAGAGGTATCGCGTTCTTCGCGCACGCGCGCTGGATCGATAGGCTCGAAATAGCTGGGCCAGCCACAGCCGGCGTCGAACTTGGTGTCCGACGCAAACAGCGGGGTGCCACAGCCGATGCAACGGTAAATGCCCAACTGCGTCGTGTCCCAATAACGGCCGGTAAAGGCGCGCTCGGTGCCTTTTTGGCGCGCTACCGCGTATTCTTGTGGCGTCAGTTGGGCGCGCCATTCCTCGTCGGTTTTACGTACTTTTTCCATATAACCTCTTGGAGCCCGGATGATTGAAATGGTTCAAGCATGGGGTTCGGGCATAATTCCGCCCCATGTTAATCGAGTTTGAACACGCCGTCGTTGCCACGCCGCATTCTCAGGCATTGCGGGGGGTGAGTTTGACCGTCGATCAGCGCCGGGTAGGCGTGGTCGGCCCGAATGGCGCCGGCAAGAGCACCTTTGCCAAGCTGCTCAATGGTCTGGTGCTGCCGACGGCCGGCCGGGTGACCCTCGATGGCCTGGATACCCGGCACGATATCAAGGCGATTCGCCGCCAGGTAGGGTTCGTGTTCCAGAACCCCGAAAATCAAATCGTATACCCTATTGTGCGCGAAGACATGGCTTTTGGCCTGAAAGCGCAGCGTCTGCCCGCGCAAGAGTCGGCAGAGCGCATTCAAGCCAGCCTGGACGGCTTGGGGGTCGGGCATCTGGCGGACCGGGCGAGCCACACCTTATCTGGCGGTGAATGCCAACTGGTGGCGTTGGCATCGGTACTGGTGATGCGCCCGGCCCTGGTGGTATTTGACGAGCCTACGACACAACTGGACCTGCGCAATCGTAATCGGGTCGCCGGCGCGATTGCCGGGCTGGAGCAGCAAGCCGTCGTCGTCAGCCATGATCTGGAATTGTTGCAGGACTTTGATCGTGTCCTGGTGGTCGTCGACGGCCAGATCGCTGCGGACGACAGTCCCGGCCCTGCGTTGCGCTGGTATCGGGAGCACTGCGCGTGATGATCGAGCCCCTCTATATAAAGGGTGATCGCTGGCTGCATCGGCTGCCTGCCGGCTATAAGTTGGCAGCGCTGGTGATTGCGGGCATCGGCTTGTTTCTGGTGCAGAATGTCTGGGCGTTGACGGCGGCATTCGCAGTGTCCTGCTTGTTGGTGTGGTCTACCGGCGTGGGGGCGGCGGCTTGCTGGCGTCAGGTGCGTGGCCTGGTTTGGGTGCTGGCGGCAATTGGTG
This sequence comes from Bordetella muralis, assembly GCF_054781015.1. Lineage (NCBI taxonomy): Bacteria > Pseudomonadati > Pseudomonadota > Betaproteobacteria > Burkholderiales > Alcaligenaceae > Bordetella > Bordetella muralis. The sequence continues at coordinate 120,008 of NZ_BAAGVF010000003.1, forward strand.
TGTTCGCCGTGGTGTTCCAGGGCTGGCTGCCGGCGGCTATTGTGCTGCTGCGCATCGCGACCTTGGTCGGCCTGGCTTTGGCGGTGACGCTGTCGACGAGGAGTTCGGACCTGATCGCCGTCTGCGAACGCGCTTTATCCCCGCTGGACCGGCTAGGATGGGTGGACGCAGGCAAGGTGGCACTTGCCCTGGCCTTGACCTTGCGTTTCGTACCGGAAATCTGGCGTCATTATCAGGAAATCCGCGAGGCCCAGGCGGCACGCGGTTTGGCCCGACATCCCCTGGCCTTGCTGGTGCCGTTGGTGGTGCGGACATTGAAACGGGCCCAGCAAGTCGCTCAGGCCATTGATGCGCGTGGTGAATAGTGAAAACTCAAGATACCGTGTTGATTGCGCTGTTTGCAGCGCTGATTGTGGTGCTGAGTCTGGTGCCGCCGATCCCCCTGCCGGCTATTCCTGTGCCAGTGACTTTGCAGAGCCTGGGCGTCATGCTGACTGGCGCCATGTTGGGGCCGGTGCGCGGCGGGTTGGCCTGCTCGCTATATTTGCTGCTGGCCGCAATTGGACTGCCCGTGCTGCCCGGCGGCCGTGGCGGGCTGGGCGTGTTTTTCGGCCCGACCGGCGGTTTTCTGTTCGGCATGGCGCTAGGCGCCTTCGTGACGGGTTGGCTGGCGCGTAGCTGGGTCCGTGCCCCGGGCCAGAGCGTCAGGACCGTACTGGCTTATGGCTTGGCGTGCATCGCTGGCGGTATTGGCGCCGTGTATCTGATCGGCGTGCCATGGCTCGCCTGGGTGACGCAGATGGGCTTGGGCAAAGCGATGATGGCGATGTTGGTATTCATCCCGGGTGATCTGGTCAAGGTTGCCGTTGCCTCTTGGGTGGCGTGGCGTGTCGAACGCGTATGGCCGATTCTGCGGGAATCCCCTTAATGACGCCGTTCCCGGTCAGAGGCAACATTCGCTATTGTTGAATGCATTTGATTTTTTGGTGTGCCCATCTGACCGTGGGGAACGGGGAGGGCAGCCTTCGCCAATCGCGGCGGGCTCGTCGTCCGCGCGGCCGACGGCAGGCTGCATGTGGGGTCACTTCTACACCGAGATGCTTGCACGCATTCGAAGGCAGACTAGGGAAGTCACGGGGTTCTATTTGAAGGCTATTTGATACACTTCTGGCTCAAATATCTGAATTTCTGTATAACGTCAACCGGGCTCACTTTCCCGATTTCGGGGCCATAACAAGAGCCCACACAGGAGACAACAACATGACGCGCAAGTATTTCGGCTTGTCCGCGGCCGCCGCGGCTGTGGCGCTGAGCCTGCCGCTACTGGCCAGTGCCCAGGTCAAGGTGGGAGTCACCCTCGCCAGTACCGGCCCGGCAGCATCGCTGGGGATTCCTGAGCGCAACACGGTGGCATTGCTGCCCACCGAAGTCGCAGGTCAAAAAATCGAGTGGATTGTGCTGGATGATGCGACCGACACGACTCAGGCCGTGAAAAACTCGCGCAAACTCGTCTCTGACGACAAGGTCGACGTATTGGTCGGGACCTCTGTCACCCCAGGCTCGCTCGCCATGGTGGACGTTGCCGCCGAAGCCAAAGTCCCTATGATCAGTGTCGCTGCCAGCGCCAAGATCGTTGAGCCGGTTGATGACAAACGTCGCTGGGTCTTCAAGACGCCGCAAAACGATGCCTTGATGGCCAGTGCCTTGGCCGATGCCTTGGTCAAGTCCAAGGTGAAAACCTTGGGCTTTATCGGTTTTGCCGATGCCTATGGTGATGGTTGGTTGGCAGTGATGCGCGAGGCCGTCAAGGGCAAGGGCATCGAGATCACGGCGGTCGAAAAATACGGCCGCACGGACACGAGCGTCACGGGCCAGGTACTGAAATTGGTCAGCGCCAAGCCCGATGCGATTCTCATCGCAGGCGCCGGTACGCCCTCGGCACTGCCGCAAAAAGAACTGCGCGCGCGCAATTACCGAGGCACGATTTATCAAACGCACGGTGCGGCCAACAATGACGTGTTGCGCGTTTGCGGCGCAGATTGCGACGGCATGCTGCTGCCTGCGGGCCCGTTGCTGGTTGCGGCGCAATTACCTGACAGCAATCCGGTGAAAAAATCGGCCCTGGCCTACACCACCGCCTACGAAGGCAAGTATGGCGCCGGCACCACCAATACCTTTGGCGGCCATATGTGGGACGCAGGTCAGTTGATCGTTGCGGCCTTGCCCGAGGCGCTAAAGAGCGGCGCCAAGCCTGGCACCCCCGAGTTTCGTGCCGCGATGCGCGATGCGCTGGAGGGCATCAAGAATCTGCCCGCCTCGCAAGGTGTGTTCAACATGAGCCCCACCGATCATGCCGGTTTTGACGATCGCTCGCGCGTCATGGTCAAAGTCGAAAAAGGCAAGTGGGTGTACCAGCCTGACCTGTGAGGCAGCCAACGCCCGACGTGGCGCTGACGTCTGCTGGGTTTTCAATACACCGGCCTGAGGGCCGGTGTGTCATATCCGCGATAATCCACGTCAACCCTGATGGCATATCCGTGCCATCAGGCAGTCTTGTCAGAATCCCATAAGGCAGTTTCATGGATTTTTCAATTGCCCTCATCCTGTTGCAGGACGGTATCGTCAACGGTGCCATCTATGCATTGCTGGGTATGGCGCTGGTCCTGGTGTTCACCGTGACGCGCGTCATCTTTATTCCTCAGGGCGAGTTCGTCGCGTTTGGCGCGTTGACCTTGGCCATGTTGGTCAATGGCCGCGTGCCGGGTACCGCTTATCTGTTGCCGCTGTTGGGCGCCGTGGTGCTGGTGCTGGAACTGTTGCGCGCCGTGCGTACAGGCAGCTGGACCGCATTGCCCAAAGTCGTATTGACGTGTGTGATCCTGCCGCTGGCGTTGTTATGGTTGGCCTCGGTCTATGCCGCGCCGGATAACTCGCTGTGGTTGAATATGTTGCTCGCCTTGGTGCTGATCATTCCGATGGGTTCGATGATCTATCGCATTGTGTATCAGCCGCTGGCCGAGGCGTCGGTGCTGGTTCTATTGATTGTTTCCGTGGCTGTGCACTTTGCGCTGACGGGACTGGCGTTGGTGTTTTTTGGCGCAGAGGGATGGCGAACGCCGGCCTTTGTCAGCGGGCAGGTGAATCTGGGGCCTGCCACGTGGTCGGCGCAGAGCCTCTTTGTCGTCGGGACCTGCGCGCTGTTGATTGTTGCGCTGTGGTTGTTCTTTGGCAAAACCCTGTATGGCCGTGCGTTGCGTGCGACGGCGGTGAATCGCCGCGGTGCGCGGCTGGTCGGCATCAGCACCACGATGTCAGGCAGCTTGACCTTTACATTGGCGGTCGCGATCGGCGCCATGTCGGGCATGCTGATCGCGCCGATCACGACGGTGTACTACGACACGGGCTTTCTGATCGGCCTGAAAGGCTTTGTGGGCGCCATCATTGGCGGCTTGGCCAGTTATCCGGTGGCGGCCGCAGGGGCGATCCTGGTGGGCGTGCTCGAGGCGTTTTCTTCATTTTGGGCCAGCGCCTACAAAGAAGTCATTGTGTTCACGCTGATCATTCCTGTGCTCGTGTGGCGATCGTTCAGCAGCCACCATACGGATGACGAGGAGTGATCGCCATGAGCAACCGTATTCTGTTAATCGTGTTCATTGCCTTGGTGGCAATATTGCCCATGGTGCCTGCGACGCCCGAGTTCTGGATTACGCAGCTCAATTACATCGGACTGGCTGCCATGGTGGCGCTGGGGCTGGTGTTGTTGACGGGCGTGGGCGGCTTGACCTCGTTTGGCCAGGCAGCCTTTGTCGGGTTGGGGGCATACACCACCGCCGTGTTGACCAGTCATTACGACACCTCGCCGTGGCTGGCCTTGCTGGCCGGGCTATTGTTGACCGCGGTCATCGCCTATTTGCTGGGCCTGATCACCTTGCGTCTGTCGGGCCATTATTTGCCATTGGGCACCATTGCCTGGGGCCTGTCGCTCTATTTCTTGTTCGGCAATCTGGATTGGCTAGGCAAGCATGACGGGATCGCGGGTCTGGAACCGATCAGCCTGTTTGGCTTTTCATTGGCCAATGGCCGCCATATTTACTACCTGATCTGGGTGTTCCTGCTGTTGTCGTTGTGGGCGACCAGCAACTTGCTCAGCTCCCGTCCGGGCCGCGCCATCCGTGCACTGAAAAGCGGTGCGGGCATGGCCGAGTCCATGGGGGTGAACACCGGTTCATACAAAATCATTATTTTTGTCTGGGCCGCCTTGCTGGCCTGCTTGTCGGGCTGGATCTACGCGCACATGCAGCGTGCCGTCAGTCCCAGTCCGTTCGGCTTGAACTACGGTATCGAATACCTGTTCATGGCTGTCGTGGGCGGCGCGGGTCACGTCTGGGGCGCCTTGGTGGGCTCGGCCGTGATTCTGGGTTTGAAAGATCAACTGCAGAATCTGCTGCCAAAATTGCTGGACACGGATGCCAATTTCGAACTCATCGTTTTTGGCGTGCTGCTCATTTTGGTGCTGCAGTATGCCGCGAATGGCTTATGGCCGATTCTGTCTGCGGGCTGGGCTCGTTTGACGGGCAGCGAGGGATCGCGTCGCCATCGGGCGCCTCCCCCCGACGCGGAGGCCTTGCCACATCGCGATCGTCCAGGGCGCGGTGAACTGGTGCTTGACGTCGAAGGCATACGCAAAGAGTTTGGCGGCCTGGTTGCGGTCAATGATATTTCGTTCAAAGTCCGCGCTGGCGAGATTGTGGGCCTGATCGGTCCCAACGGCGCGGGCAAAAGCACGACCTTCAATTTGATCAGCGGCGTGTTGCCGGCGACGCGCGGTGAGGTTCGTTTCCTGGGCGAATCCATCAACGGCCGCAGCGCGCGCGATATCGCGCGCCGTGGCGTAGGACGTACCTTTCAGCACGTGCAGCTCTTGCCGGGGATGTCTGTCCTCGAAAACGTCGCGCTGGGTGCGCACATGCGTGCGGATGTCGGTGTCGTGGCGGGCGCGCTGCATGCCGACCGGGCCAAGGAAGCCCGCTTGTTGCACGAGGCCGCCACGCAGCTCAAGCGCGTAGGCCTGGGCGATTATCTCTACGAGCAGGCGGGCAACCTGGCTTTGGGTCAACAACGCATTCTGGAAATCGCGCGCGCGTTGGCGAGCGATCCGATCTTGCTGTTGTTGGACGAGCCTGCAGCGGGCTTGCGCTACAAGGAAAAGCAGGAATTGGCACAAGTGCTTGAGCAATTGCGCGCCGAGGGCATGAGCATTTTGCTGGTCGAGCACGATATGGATTTTGTGATGCGTTTGACCAATCATCTGGTCGTCATGGACTTTGGCACCAAGTTGGCCGAGGGCATTCCGGCGGAAGTTCAGCAGAATCCTGCCGTGCTGGAGGCCTATCTGGGAGGCATCGACGATGACCTGCCCGAAGCCGATCAAGGTGCACCGGTAACGGGGAGTGTGCAATGACGCAAGCTCAAAATGTGATCCTCGATGTGCGGGGACTCAGTGCTCGCTATGGCAAAGTCGGTGCGCTGAACGAGGCCTCGTTGACGGTGGCTCCGGGCAGCATCGTGACGGTGATTGGCGCGAACGGCGCAGGCAAATCCACGTTATTGAATGCGATGATGGGAGCCTTGCCGACGACGGGGCATGCTTCGGGTGTGGTGCATTACGCTGGAGCGGATGTGTCCGGGTGGGGTGTGGAGCGCCGTGTTGGGGCGGGCATGTCCCTGGTTCCCGAACGTCGCGAATTGTTCGGCAGCATGTCGGTCGAGGACAACCTCTTGTTGGGCGGCTTTCGTCGTTATCGTGCGCGCGAAAGCGGTTGGCGAGATACGCTGGAAGAAGTGTTCACCTTATTTCCCCGGTTGAAGGAGCGCCGTCGCCAAGAGGCGGGTACGCTGTCGGGCGGCGAGCGCCAGATGCTGGCCGTGGGCCGTGCCTTGATGGCCAAACCGCGTTTGCTGATGCTGGATGAGCCCAGCCTGGGGCTGGCACCTCGCATCGTTCGCGAGATTTTTCACATCATTGCTCGATTGCGTGAGACCGGTGTGGCGATCTTGCTGGTCGAGCAGAATGCGCGGGCGGCGTTGCAGGTGGCCGATTATGGGTATGTGTTGGAAACAGGTGAAGTGATCCTGCATGGTCCCGCGCGGGAATTGGCTGGGAATCCTCGGGTGATTGAGAGTTATCTGGGACTGGGGAAGGGGGCGGCTGAGGGGTGATCAGTGTTCTATTGGACGTCGAGCCGAGGCAATCGGCCCGGCCGGGCTTCACAAAGTCGGTCCGGCGCGCGGGCGCCGGACACCGCGTCGCTCACCTCGTCCGCGCCTTCGCGCTCCCTACGGTGGCTGCTCGCTCGACTTTGAGGCGCCCGGCCGGGCCGATTGCCTCGGCTCGACTGGCAGCAACTAGAATTCTCTGCATCGCTGGCACGACTTTCTTGCTTGGCGTTTTTTCGCAGCCGCATTGGCAAAGAAGAAAATCTTACAGTGCTGCTTTCGGCGGACGCCCAGCGCGTCCCCCTCAAGCGATCGGTCCGGGCATGCGGAAGGGGTGGCATGGTGCCTGGTTGGAAGATCTGCTTGGCTACGTTTGATGCTTGCGGCGATGATGCGTAGGGCACTTTTTCCGGCGGCGTATCCATAGCATGCCCGTGCTCTGGATCAGAGTTCATCGCCGCGGACATGATTTGCGCTCACCACGATCGCGCTATAACGAGTGCCATGCGTGGCATTACGTCAATGTGACTCGAGAGATCTTTTGCCCAGCAACGGTGCCACAGCCTGTGCATGCCGATTCCGAACGCGATTTTCGGGTGTGCAGGGCACCCGAAAATCGCAGCCCTGCAAGATCTTTCTCTTTACCCAGGCTGATACAGAAAAATGCCAAGCAAGAAACTCGTGCCAGCGATGTGATGAGCTTGAGATACTGCGAGTCGATGCGGGGCAGTGGCTGCGTGGGGGCGCCTCGTGGTCGAGTGGAGCGGACACCGTAGGTAGCGCGAAGGCGCGGACGAGGTGAGCGAACACGGTGTCCGGCGCGCAGGGCGCCGGACCGACCACGTGAAGCCCCCACGCAGCCACTGCCCCGCATCGACGTCCATAAGTACTCAATCCTCCCCCCACACTCAAGCCCAACTTAACCTTTACCAGCCGGCCACCGCCCACCGAGTGCCTGCGTCGCAGCCGTAGCAGCCTGACTCGCAAGACGCGACATTTTTTTGATGGCTGCCGGCGTAAAGCGCTCCTTCGGCCCGGATAAAGAGATTGCCCCGCACATCTCTCCGTCTGGACCGAACACCGGGCAGGCGACGGCCGCGCAATTCGGATCCCGTTCACCCATGGAGATGAGTGTCAGCTCGGACGGTGGCAGGGTCTGGCGCTTGACCAGATAGGTTGTCAGCAATCGGCCTGCGGCTCCTTTGTCCAGCGGCAGCAGGTCCCCCACGCGAATACGATCCAGTGTGGAGTGATGCGAGTCTACGCGTAACAGGCACACGCGCGACTGCGCATCATGGTAGGCATGGAACGATGCGCTCTCCGTGCCTTGATCGACCAATTGCTGCAATAGCGGCTGGACGGCCTCGGCGAGGCGATAGGTCGCTTCATAGGCGCGCCCCAGGCGATGTGCATAGGTACCCAACGCGTATCGGCCATCCGCACGCCGTACGACCAATGCCGATTTTTCCAATGAGGCGATCAGCCGCAGCAATGTACTCTTGTAGAACCCCGTGGCCCGGGATAGATCAGCCAGGCTGATTGCTTCGGTACGCTGCGCAATGGCGTCGACGATGGATAGGGCACGTTCGACGGCGGCGACGCCGTCGGAGGAGGGTTCAGATTGAGAGCTGCGGTTCATTGGTCGGATAAGACGTTAATCGGGGCCGGCCGAGTCCGCATCGATGTATCGACTGATGACCGGAAAATAGCAAGTGCCCTGGCCCTGTTCGATGGCGGCAGCAAACCAATCATCGACATTGCGGGCACCCGACGCATTCACGCCAGTCTGCGCCGCCAGGGCCAACGCATAGCGCAGGTCTTTGCGGGCGTACTCGACCGAGAAGGCTTTCTCAGGAAAGTTTCCGGGCAGCATAGCCTTTAAGCCATGGTTGCGCAACGCGAAGCTGTCCGCGGACCCACGCGTAAACGTCTCCAGCAGGACCTGCGGATCTACGCCGGCACGGCGCGCAATTGCCCGCGCTTCCGATAGCGCTGTCACCGTTTCGAATAACACCATATTGTTCAGGATCTTTACGACCTGACCGCTGCCGACCGGACCGCAATGGGTAATCTCGGAGGCAAAGGTGGCGATGAGCGGGCGCACTTGTTCAAAGATGCCCGCATCGCCGCCCACCATCACTGACAAGGTGCCTGATTCGGCCGCTGCGCGGGTACGTGCCACCGGCGCATCGATAAAGACAGCGCCACGTGAGGAAAACTCGTCCGCCAGCGCTCGCGTTACGTCGATAGGAGAGGTGCTGGTATCGACGATGATCTGCCCCGGGCGGGCATGGGCTAACAGGCCTTGGGGGGCGCGTGCGACGTCCGCGACGACTTCCCCCGAAGGCAGTGACAAAAATATGATGTCGCTGGTTTGAGCGACCTCGGCCACCGAAGCGGCCGTGGTCACGCCGTGTGTCGCCAGGCGCTGCAAAGGTTCAGGGTTGCTGTCGAAACCTCGCACGGGCAGTCCGCCTTTTTGTGCCAGGTTGCGACAGATGGGCTCGCCCATTACGCCCATGCCGATGAATCCGGCATGCTGGAAATTCGTCATGTGAATCGTCTCCTTGAGATGAAAAAGGCTTACATGCCCCAATAAATACCCTTCGATTGCTGGTACAGACGCAGCCCTGACAAGCCTTTCTCACGCCCGATACCGCTTTGCTTAAAGCCTCCAAAGGGCGTCGCAATCGACAACTGTTTGTAGGTGTTGATCCATACGCTGCCCGCCTCCAGACGACGAGCTACTCGCCAGGCGCGTTGATAGTCGGCGGTCCAGATGCCTGAGGCCAAGCCATAGACGCTATCGTTCGCCTGATCGATCAGGTCGTCTTCGTCATCGAAAGGCAGCGCACACAGGACCGGGCCAAAAATTTCTTCACGCACGGCATGGGCGTCGCGCGTGAGGCCGCCCAGAATTGTGGGCAGGTAGAATGCGCCGGATTGCAATGCGTCGGTGGCAGGGCGTTCGCCGCCCAGCAGGACCTCGCCGCCGTCTGCCAAGGCGGTGCCCACCATGCGCTCGATTTTGTCGCGGTGGGCGAACGAGGCAATCGGCCCCATTTGCGCACCTGCCGCATCGGGCAGATCCACTTTTAGTTGCGAAGCCCGTTTCACCAGCTTGTCGATGAATTGCTGGGCGATATTTCGTTGCACATAGAGTCGCGAACCTGCCACGCACGATTGGCCGCTGCCCTCAAAGATGCCGCCGATCACGCCCTCGACTGCTTTGGGCAAGTCGGCGTCCGCGAACACAATATGAGGCGACTTCCCGCCTAGTTCCAGCGCCACGGGCATGAGTTTCTCGGCCGCAGCGAGCGCAATAGCGCGACCGCTGGCGGTGCCGCCGGTAAAGGACACCATGCGTACGCCGGGATGCTCTACCAGTCGTTTCCCCACTGTCGCTCCCAAACCGGTGACCACGTTCAGAATGCCCGGCGGCAAGCCTGCCTCCAAGGCAATACGCCCTAGTTCGAGAGCCGGCGAGGAGGTGACCTCCGATGGTTTCAGGATGACGGCATTACCCGCTGCGAGCGCTGGTGCGACCTTTTGCGCTTCCATGGTCATGGGCGAATTCCATGGTGTGATCGCTACGACTACGCCATAGGGTTCGTACTGCGTCATCGATAAGTAATTGCCGCGAGATGGCGTGACCTCTGCATTCAAGGTCTCGCAGACGCTGGCGTAATAACGAAACGTGGCTGCGGCGCTGGCGACTTGTGCCTGGCATTCGGCCCACACTTTGCCGTTCTCGATCATCTGCAGTCGCGCCAATGTGTCGGCATGACGTTCCATGCCGTCGGCAATCGCACGCAGTATGGATGCACGTTTGTGCGGCAGCATATCGCGCCAGGCAGGTTGGCGTACCGCTTGCCATGCGGATTCGACAGCTTGATCAACGAGTGACTCCGAGGCAGCGCTGATTAGAAAGTTGGCTGATCCGTTTGCAGGATTGATCGATTCAAAAGTGCTGGTGGCAGTGGTGATCCATTCGCCAGAAATCAGCAGTGGCTTGACGGTATTAGGGGATGCAGATGCGGCTGGCATGCACGTAGTTCCTTGTTTTGGCATGGCTGCCCGCAGGTTGGGGAAAACCTGGATGACAGCATTTTCTTGTTGACACCTAAAGTGGCTAAACCTATAAAATAGAATATACGTTCTGCTAAACAGAACATCAAGAATAAAGCAAACCGCTCGCAAATGACAAGAGGAGATTCGTAAAAATGCTCAAACAGTGGATGCGTGCAGGTCTCTGTGCGGCTGTATTAATCGGTGGTGCTGCTCATGCGGATTCGTATCCGGTCAAGCCTGTCAGCATGACCGTTCCTTATCCCGCAGGTGGCGCAACAGACGTGGTTGCGCGTGCTGTTGCCGAGCAATTGACGCAGCTCTGGAAACAGCCCGTCGTTGTTGAAAACAAGAGCGGTGCAGGGACGACGATTGCCGCGGCCGCCGTCGCACGTGCGCCGGGTGACGGCTATACCTTGTATATGACGACCTCCGCGCACACCATCAGTGGGTATCTATATCCGGACCTGGCCTACGACCCCGTCAAGGACTTTGCGCCCATTACGTTGGTCACGAAAGTGCCCCTCGTGCTGGTCGTCAATCCCAGCGTGCCGGCGACCACACTACCTGACTTTTTGACCTACCTGAAGACGCATGGCAATGAGGTCAATTTTGCATCGCCAGGTAACGGGACAGCCCAGCATTTAAGCGGTGAACTATTCAAGCTGGCGACCCAGTCGACGATCACCCATGTCCCATACCGTGGCGATGCGCCTGCGTTTACCGATCTCGCCGGTGGTCAGGTGCAGATGATGTTGGCGACCATCACCTCGGCATTACCGTTGATCGAATCAGGAAAGCTGCGCGCTCTGGCTGTCGCAAACGCCACGCGTGTCCCTGCATTGGCCAATGTGCCAACCTTCGATGAAGCAGGCATGCCGGGTTTTGAGGCAGCAACCTGGTTTGGTGTTCTGGCTCCCGCATCGTTATCGCCGGAGCGCGCGCAGCGCATCTATCAGGATATATCGCGCATTGTCGCCACGCCAAAAATGCGCGAGCGGATCGAGGCGTTGGGCGGAGAGGTGGTCAACAGCACGCCGCAGGCCTTTGCCGATTTCATTACCGTCGAACAACAAAAATGGGGCAAGGCGGTGCAGGTCGCTGGCGCAGCCAAACCTTAGCAGTGCAGGACGCCCTGAGCGCGTCGCAATCGAGCTAACGACAGCGTCGGTCTATCGCTACCGTCCGACGCGACATATATCCATAATCAGGAGACATCGATGAAGCGTCTTTGCAATTGGCTGGCCGCGGCTGGCGCGGCTATGAGTTTGATCACCGTTGCGGCACATGCTGCCTATCCCAGTGAACCGGTGAAATTCGTGGTGGGATTCAGCCCTGGCAGTACGATCGATACCGTTGCGCGTATTGTGGGGGATGCACTGTCGGCGCGCACCGGGCAGTCAGTCGTCGTCGAAAACAAGACGGGCGCCAACGGCATGATTGCTGCTCGGGCGGTTGCCCAGGCGGCCGCGGATGGCTACACCATCCTGGTCAGCAACTCCAGTTCCATTACGGTCAATCCGCTGCTCTACAAAGACCTCGGCTATCACCCGCTAAAAGATTTCGCGCCGGTCACGACGGTGGTAGAGGTGCCGTTTGTATTGACGATCAATCCGAACAACAGCCGTATGCGCGATGTGGGCAGTGTGCAAGACCTGATCGCCCAGGCGCGCGCGAAACCTGCGTCGGTGAGCTACGGCTCTGCCGGCAATGGCAATCTGATGCATCTGGCCGGCGCACAACTGGCCACGATGGCCGACGTGCAAATGCTGCATGTGCCCTACCGGGGGGCGGCGCCCATGGAGGCAGGATTGCTGGCCAACGAGGTCGACTTTGGTTTTGACACCTTGTCGGGCGTGCCGTTGATCAAGGCGGGAAAGCTAAAGGCGCTGGCGGTGTCGACGGCGAATCGTTGGCACGATTTGCCAGAGGTTCCGGCTGTCGCCGAACTCGGCTATCCCGATTTCGATATTTCGTTCTGGGTCGGCATATTTGCGCCCGCCGGCACGCCACCTGCGATTGTGAAACAGTTGAATGAAGCAATCGCCGATGTGGTGTCCGATCCCGCAGTCCGTCAGCGCCTGGCGTTGCAGGGGCGGCCGTTGACGCAGTCCCCCGAGGCGTTCCGCACCAAAATCGGGGATGAGCTCAAACAGAATGAAGCACTCATTCAGCGTGCCAATATCAAGATCGATTGATCGTACCGACCCAAGACAAGGAGCAGAGCGTGACGTGGCACAAAGAACTGGACGAACTGGCACAACGCAAGAAACTGGCCGCTCAAATGGGCGGAGCAGAAAAGGTTCAGCGTCATCGAGACGGCGGAAAACTGCCGGTGCGCGAACGTATTGAGCGTTTGGTGGATGCGGGGTCTTTTCGCGAGGTCGGCGGATTGGCCGGCAGCGCGCAATACGATGAGCAAGGACGATTGCTCGATCTGACGCCTTCGAATTTGCTGATCGGCAGGGCCCGTGTGCAAGGCCGTCCCGTCGTGCTGGCCGCTGATGATTTCACTGTGCGCGGCGGTGCCAACGATGGTGCAGTGGGCGACAAGCTGGTTGAGTCAGAACGGATGGCGCACGATCTGCGCCTGCCATTGGTGCGGCTGGTCGATGGTACGGGTGGCGGCGGCTCGGTGCGAAATATCGAGATCAAAGGGCATACGCTGTTGCCCAAGCTGCGTATGTGGCCGCTGATGACACAGAATCTGGCTTGCGTGCCGGTGGTGTCGCTGGCATTGGGTTCCGTCGCAGGCCTGGGGGCGGCCCGGGTGGCGGCGAGTCATTACTCGGTCATGGTGCGCGATACGTCGCAGTTGTTTATTGCGGGTCCGCCTGTGGTCGCTCGCATCGGTCAGGTGTTGAGCAAGAACGAGTTGGGCGGCAGCGACATCCACACTCGTAATGGCGTAGTCGACGACGAGGCGGAATCCGAAGAGCAGGCATTTGCCATGGCGCGCCGCTTTCTTTCGTACTTGCCTCGTTCGGTGCACGAATTGCCTGCACGTGGGCCGTTGCCTGAGGGCGAGGTCCCCGATTTGGCTTGGTTACGCGACGCCATACCGCGTGACGGACGCAACGTGTACAAGATGCGACCCATTGTGGATGCATTGATGGACCCGGGGTCGTTCATGGAGATCGGGCGGCGATGGGGGCGGGCCATCATTACCGGCTTGGCACGCATTGACGGCTGGCCCGTCGCCGTGTTTGCCAGCGACCCGTATGTGTATGGCGGTGGTTGGGATGGCCCAGCAGCCGAGAAGTTCACGCGACTGCTCGATCTGGCCGAGACGTTTCATTTGCCGGTGGTCAACTTTGTCGATATCCCGGGGTTTCAAATCGGGCTGGCGGCCGAAAAGTCAGGTGCGATGCGCTACGGCGTGCGCGCATTGACGGCGGTCGCGCAGTCCACGGTACCCTGGTGTTCCATTCTGGTACGCAAGGCGTTCGGCGTAGCCGCGGGTGGACATCAAAGCGCGGGCCGATTCAATTTTCGCTATGCATGGCCCTCGGCACAATGGGGATCCCTGCCTATCGAAGGCGGGCTGGAGGTTGCGTACAAGGCCGAAATCGAGGCGGCCGCCGATGCCGAAGCAAAGACCCGCGAGATCGAGGAACGTGTCCGCAGCTTGACTTCGCCCATGCGCAGCGCCGAGGCATTCGTCGTCGAAGACATTATCGATCCCGCGCAGACCCGTGACGTGTTGCGGGAGTTCATTGATGTGGTGATCCCATTACGCCAACCCGGCGAGCGCGCCGTGGGCTATCGACCATAAGGAGCGGTAGATGAAACGGGTGCTAGTCGCGAATCGCGGCGCCGTGGCCAGGCGGGTCATCCGCGCGTTGCGCGTGCTGGGTATGGAGTCTGTCGCCGTGTATTCGGAGGCGGACGCAGCGATGCCTTATTTGCAGGAGGCCGATCATCAATGCCTGATCGGTCCGGCAGCGGCGATCGATAGTTATCTGAATATCGAAACCTTGTTGCGCGTCGCACGTGAACAGGCTGTGGATGCTGTGCATCCTGGCTATGGCTTTCTGTCAGAAAATGCGGATTTTGCGCAGGCGGTGGAGGATGCAGGGCTGATATTTATCGGGCCCTCACCACGTTGGATCCGGCTGCTTGGGCACAAGACGCAGGCCCGGGAAACGATGCGAGCGCTCGGCATGCCGATGGTGGCGAGCAGTGCGGTGCTGGAGGGCGGTGCTCAGGAATTGCAGCGTGTTGCGTCAGCGCTGGGCTATCCGGTGCTGATCAAGCCCGCGGCAGGCGGCGGCGGTATCGGCATGCTGCCTGCAAACGGACCGCATGATATCGAAACGCAGTGGGCACGCGCCCGGGATATGGCGCAACGCAGTTTTGGCCGTGCGGATCTGTATCTCGAAAAGCTGTTGCAAGAGCCACGCCATGTGGAGTTTCAGTTCCTGGCAGACAGGTATGGCAATGTTCGCTGCTTGTATGAGCGTGATTGCTCAACCCAGCGGCGCCATCAAAAAGTCATCGAAGAAGCGCCAGCGCCCGGCATCGATCGCGCTGCGCTCGATGCGATGTCCACTCAACTGCAGGCCATTCTCGGCGGCCTGGGCTATGACGTGATTGGCACCGTCGAAATGCTGTACACCCCGGATACAGGCTTCTCCTTTCTGGAGGTCAACACGCGTCTGCAGGTGGAGCATGCGGTGACCGAACAGGTCACCGGTGTGGATATCGTGGTGGCGCAGTTGCGATTGGCGGCGGGCGAACGTCTGGACACCGTACTTGATTCCGTACCGGTACCTATGGGCCACGCCGTGCAGGCGCGGGTCTATGCCGAAGACCCCGTTCGTTTTTTTCCGTCGCCTGGAATGCTGACGAGGTTCGAGCTGCCTGCCATGTCCGGTGTCCGTGTCGAAACGGGATATGCGGCAGGCTGCCGAGTCTCGAGTCACTACGATCCCTTAGTGGCCAAAGTCATTGCGCATGCGGCGACTCGGGCCGGCGCGATCGATCTGCTCGAGCGGGCGCTGTCCGAATTCCGGATCGAGGGCATCAAAACCAATATTCCGTTTGTCATGCAAGTGTTGGCAGACGCAGATTTTCGTGCAGGCCGAGTCTCGACTGGCATGGCCAGCCGTGTATTGGCTGCTACGCGCGAACCCGCGCAGATATCGTAAGGAGACCACAATGAGCAAATTGGAAACACCGGTAGCAGGCCGCGTGCTGTCAGTAACCGTAGCCGTCGGCGCTCGCGTTGCAGAGGGGGACACGATAGCCACGATCGAGTCGATGAAAATGGAATTGCCGGTCGAGGCGGAGCGCGCCGGCACGGTTGCGCAGGTGCTGATCGCGGTGGGTGACGAGGTCGATGAAGGCCAGGCCCTGCTGGAACTGGCATGAGTACGGCACTGATTCATACCGAACGTCGCGCTAGCGGCCGTGTTGCACTATTGACGCTGGATAACGCGCCGGTCAATAGTTTGAGTGCAGCGATACGCCAGGGGCTACATGATGCGTTGACGTCAGCCCTGGCGGATCCGGGTGTGCAGGCTATTGTGTTGGCCGGCGCGGGGACTTTGTTTTGCGGTGGTGCGGAAATCCGTGAATTCAATACCCCTGCGTCGGTACGAGAGCCGACATTGCGAGACATCGTGCGGCAGTGTGAGCAGGCCGGTAAGCCCATTGTGGCGGCGATGCATGGGACGGTGCTGGGCGGCGGGCTGGAGTTGGCGCTAGGCTGCCATTATCGCGTGGCGCATACCGATACCTCGTTGGGGCTGCCCGAGGTGAAGCTGGGCATCCTGCCTGGCGGTGGAGGAACGCAGCGTTTGCCGCGTGCTATCGGTGTCGAGCGCGCGTTGAACATGATCGTCACTGGCGATCCTGTCGATGCCGGCACCGCGATGCAGTGGGGCCTGATCGATGCGGTATTCGACGGTCAGCTTGTGGAGCAAGCCGTTGCCTATGCCCTCGAGCAGGCCGGACAGCCATTGCAAACGCGAGTGCTGGGCGCACGCCGCGCGCAGGCGCCCGCCGATCCTACGGCGTACGCCCGGGCGCGGTCCGAGGGAGCCCGTCTCTACCGGGGATGCGTGGCGCCTGATGCTTGCGTAGATTGCATCGAACAAGCTGTCAGCAGTGATATTGATGCGGGCCTGGTCTACGAGCGCCAGCGCTTCGTCGAGTTGGTCAATGGCGAACAATCGAAGGCCCAGCGTCACCTGTTCTTTGCCGAACGCAAAGCGCAGAGACCGCCCACGCAACGGCGTACAAATGCCTCGCTTCAGATCGTGGGGGTGGTGGGCGCCGGAACGATGGGCGGCGGCATCGCCATGAGCCTGGCTAACGCGGGCATCACGGTGATTCTGGTTGAGCGTGAGCAGGCTGCGCTCGACCGCGGCTGGGCTCTCATTCAGCGAAACTATGCTGCAACCGTTGCCAAGGGTCGATTGACCGAGCAGGAGCGTGATGCGCGATTGGCCCGCATTCGTTGCAGTTTGAGCCTGGCCGATTTGGCGGAAACTGAGTTAGTGATCGAGGCCGCCTTCGAAGACATGGCCGTCAAACTTGAATTGTTCCGCGCATTGGATCAGGTCTGCAAGCCGGAAACCGTGCTGGCATCGAACACCTCCCGTCTGGATATCAATCTATTGGCGCAAGCGACGGGTCGGCCGGGCTTGGTCTTGGGCACGCATTTTTTCAGCCCTGCAAACGTGATGCGCCTGGTTGAGGTCGTTCGCGGGACTGCTACGACAGACGAGGTCATCGCCTCGGTGTTTGATCTGGCACGCCGCATGAAAAAACTGCCCGTGCTGGTGGGTGTATGCGATGGGTTCGTCGGTAATCGAATGGTGAGTCCCTATACACGTGAAGCCCATTTCCTGCTGGAGGAGGGCGCATCACCCTCGCAGGTCGATGGCGCTCTGCAACGTTTCGGCTTCGCCATGGGCCCATTGCGCATGGCGGATATGGCAGGGCTGGACATCAGTTGGGCGGCACGCAAGCGGCTGGCGCCCACGCGGCCTGCCCACCAACGTTATTCGAGAGTCGCCGACACCTTATGTGAGCGCGGACGGTTCGGCCAGAAGACCGGCGCGGGATTCTATCGCTATGAAAAGGACAGCAGAAGCCCGCTGCCCGATCCTGAGGTGGATCTGCTGATCGAGCAATGTGCCCGTGAGGATGGCATCACGCGCCGGGACATCAGTGATGCAGAGATCATCGAGCGTACGGTGTATGCCCTGGTGAATGAAGGCGCACGCATCCTCGAAGAAGGTATTGCCGCAAGAGCATCGGATATCGATGTCATCTATGCCCATGGGTATGGCTTTCCTGTATATCGCGGCGGGCCGATGTTCTATGCCGACCAGATAGGGCTGGCGAATGTATTGAACACGATCGAACGGTTTCATCTTCAGCATGGCGAGCTGTGGGCGCCGGCGCCGCTGCTTCAGCGGCTGGTGCGTGAAGGTCGCAGTTTCGGCGATACCTGAGAAACATAGGAGAACGCGTTTGGATACAAAAAAGGAGATGGGCATGGCTAGCGAGGCGGCAGGCATGGGACCTCAGGCGCATTACTTTGCCGCGCTGTCAGAGGGGCGGTTTGAGATCCAGCATTGCGGCGTTTGCCAAGCCTGCCAGTTTTTCCCTCGTACGGTGTGTATGCATTGCGGCGCAGAGGATCTGACTTGGATCCGTCCTTCTGGACGAGGCACGGTGTATTCCACAAGTGTCGTGCGGCGCAAGCCTGAGGCAGGAGGGGATTACAACGTCGCTCTGATCGATCTGGAAGAAGGCGTACGACTCATGAGCCAGGTTGAAGGGGTTGCCGCTACGGACGTGCGTATCGGCATGGCAGTTCAGGCGCGGGTACGCCAGATGGATGCCGCACCGCGGCTGGTTTTCGTGACGGAGGCTGCAGAATGAATCTGGAGAGTTTGCGTGGACAGGTGGCGATCGTTGGGGTAGGGCATGCAGGCCTGGGGGCGGCCCACGGGTATACCGAAATGGAAATTCTGGCGCAGGCGGCTGCGAGAGCGGTCGCGGATGCCGGGATGTCGATGAGCGACATCGATGGGCTGGCCACGTGCAGCTCGTCGGCCACCATGTGGAGCATGCCTGTTGCCGAGTATCTGGGACTGCGGCCTCGTTATATCGAGGCGACGATGTTGGGCGGCTCCAGTTTTGTCGCGCATCTGCTGCCGTCTGTAATGGCGCTGGTGACGGGCCAGTGCGATGCGGTATTGGTGTGCTACGGCAGTACACAAAAAACGGCTACCTTCGGGCGCCAGGCGGGTGTAAAGGCCCGCGCCTTGCTCGACCCTCAGCCATTCGAGCAACCCTACGAACCGATTTCTCCCATCACTTCTTATGCATTGGCCGCCGCGCGGCACATGCATGAATACGGAACCACGCGGCGGCATCTCGCCGAAGTCGCGGTCGCCGCGCGTCAATGGGCGCAGCTCAATCCCGAGGCCGCCATGCGCGACGCGCTGACGATCGATGATGTGCTGGGCGCGCGTATGGTGTCGGACCCTCTGAGCGTGCGTGATTGCTGCTTGGTCACAGACGGCGCTGGCGCCTATGTGATGGTGCGTGCCGACCGGGCGCGCGATTTGCCGCAGCCGCCGGTGTACGTATTGGGTAGCGCCACGGCGGTGTGGAATCGTCAGATCTCTTGCATGGCGGATCTGACGGTGACTGCCGCAGCTGAATCCGGCCAGCGTGCCCTGGACATGGCCGGCCTGAGCGTTGGCGATGTGGACGTGGTGGAGCTATATGACGCGTTCACGATCAACACATTATTGTTCCTGGAGGACCTCGGTTTCTGCGGCAAGGGTGAGGGCGGATCCTTTGTGCAGGACGGTGGCATCGCGCCGGGAGGCCGACTGCCGGTGAACACGAATGGCGGGGGGCTGTCGTGCGTTCATCCGGGTATGTACGGCATCTTCCTGATTATCGAGGCAGTCAGGCAATTGAGAGCACAAGCCGGTGATCGTCAGGTTCCTGGCGCCGAAATTGCCCTGGTACACGGTAACGGGGGCACATTGTCCAGCCAATCCACCGCGTTGTTGGGCGGCCCGTCGACACGTTAAACGCAGGTCTTGCGACAAATCTCAAGGAAAACCATGTTGGACAAGATCGTGGAATCGTTGCATGAGGCGGTAGCCGATGTGCAGGATGGGGCTGTGGTGTTGATAGGAGGATTCGGCGCTTCCGGTGTGCCGACCGCATTGATTTGCGCTCTGCTCGAACAGGGGGCTCGTGATCTGACGATCGTGAACAATAACGCAGGCAATGGCCCTCGTGGTTTGAGTCAATTGGTCGAGGCAGGGCGTGTACGCAAAATGATTTGCTCATTCGCCCGGTCATCGGATCGCAAGAATCCCAATGCTGCGGCTTTTGCGGATGCATATCGTGCCGGACGCATAGAACTGGAATGCGTGCCGCAAGGCACGATGGCCGAACGGATGCGGGCTGCCGGTGCGGGGATGGGCCCTTTCTTTACGCCGACTTCCTACGGGACACCTCTCGCGCGAGGCAAGGAAACCCGGGTGATCGACGGAGTGGGTTATGTGCTCGAAACGCCGCTGAAAGGCGACCTCGCGTTAGTAAAAGCCCAGCAAGGCGACCGCTGGGGCAATCTGGTTTATCGCTACGCGGGGCGCAATTTTGCGCCAGTGATGTGTACAGCTGCGACGCTGACGGTTGCTCAGGTAGACGAGATTGTGCCCTTGGGGGCAATTGAGCCGCAGCACGTGATGACCCCCGGGATTTTTGTGCAGAAAGTGGTGCAGGCGGGAGATCAACATGTCCATTGAAAAATTGTCTCGGCGGGAGATCGCCCGTCTGGTCGCACAGGATATTCCGGATGGCGCGTATGTGAACCTGGGCATAGGCATTCCGACGCTGGTGGCGGCTTTCTTGCCCAGCGATCGAGATGTGATTCTGCATACCGAGAACGGTATCGTGGGCATGGGACCTGGGGATCCCGGGATACCCCTCGATCTGGATCTGATCAATGCCAGTAAAGAGGCAGTCACGTTGCTGCCGGGGGCGTCGATCACCGATCATGTGATGTCGTTTGCCATGATGCGCGGTGGCCACTTGGATCTGACGGTGCTCGGCGCGTTTCAGGTGTCAGGCTGCGGTGATCTGGCGAATTGGGATACGGGCGAGCCGGGGACGATTCCGGCCGTGGGCGGCGCTATGGACCTGGTGGCCGGCGCACGCCAGGTCTATATCACCATGGAGCACGTGACCAAGCGCGGAGAGCCAAAGATCGTCCAGCAATGCAGTTACCCGCTGACGGGCTCAGGAGTGGTGGATCGCATCTATACGGACCTCGCCATCATGGACATCACGCCTGGCGAACTGATGGTGCGGGGGATGGTGGCTGGCCTGACGCTAGAGGCATTGCAGGCGGTGACGGACTGCCCGTTGAGTCTGGCGCCCGATTGGCGCGAGCTGATCGTCGAAGCAAACTGATTTTTGTGCGGCAAATTGGTTGACAGCGAGAAACTGGCCTGCCTAGAATGTTCTTATAGAAAGAATAAGTGTTCTGTCAAAAAGAACGATCCACGGGAATGGAGACATGAATATCCAGATAGACCAGTCTGCCGGGGCGCAGTTGGCTGCGCGTTTTGTGCGGGTTGCAAGCACATTTACGCGGGACCGTCTGTTCACTGCAGATATGTTGGTGCAGTTTGGCGCCAGCCCTGTGCGGGTGTGCATACGCGATGGCGCCGTCATGCAGGTGCAAACGCAGTTGCCGCCCATGTACGCATGGGATTTTGCTGTGCGTGCGTCGGAACACGCTTGGCAGGAGTTCTGGCGCGCAACACCGGCACCCGGCTGGCACGATATTTTTGCGCTCAGCAAACGCGGAGAGCTGGAGATTCTGGGTAATTTGCAGCCTTTGATGGCCAACCTGCAGTATGTCAAGGATCTGTTGGCCGCGGGCCGCGAGGAGAACCCATGAGCGCCGAACTGGAGCCCATCACGGGACGCTATGTGCATCTTGATGTCGCTGGCCAATCTTGCCGCGTGTATTTCGAAGAGGCTGGCAGCGGTATACCGTTGGTCTGCCTGCACACTGCGGGCGCCGACAGCCGTCAGTATCGGCATCTGATGTGCGATGAGGCCGTGACCTCACGCTTTCGCGTGATCGCCTTTGATATGCCATGGCATGGCAAATCCTATCCGCCGCAAGGGTGGCAGGACACCCAATATCAATTGACGACGCAACAGTATGTGCAGACGATCCTGGCTTTTTGCGATGCGCTGGCGTTAGATCGTCCCGCGCTGATCGGTTGTTCTATCGGCGGCCGGATTGTGCTGGAGCTGGCCCGGTTGCATGCAGAACGTTTCCGCGCGCTGATCGGCGTCGAGGCGGCGGATTTTCAGCAGCCTTGGTACGACACATCGTGGTTGCATCGCGGCGATGTGCATGGCGGCGAGGTGTGTGCCGCCTTGGTGTCGGGCCTGGTGGCGCCGCAGTCGCCTGCCGTATATCGCCACGAGACGCTATGGCAGTACATGCAAGGTGGTCCGGGCGTGTTTCGCGGCGATCTGTATTTCTATCGCGTCGATGGCGATCTACGTGGCAGGCTGGATGGCATCCGTACGGATGTGTGTCCCCTGTACCTGTTGACAGGTGAATACGATTTTTCTTGTACGCCCGAGGACACCTTGCGTACTGCTGCGTCCATCCCGGGTGCACAAGTCACGATCATGCGCGAACTGGGGCATTTCCCCATGAGCGAGAATCCGCAGCAGTTTCGCGGCTATTTGCTGCCCGTGCTGGATGCGGTTGCGTCCCGTTCGGCGGCCCGATAACAGGAGACAACATGATATCCACTCGCATGGCGGCAGTTGCCGCTTGCCTGGTTTTGCCCGCAGCCGTCTGCGCTCAAGAGACACTGAAGATCGGTGCCCTGGTAACGTTGTCCGGAGCAGGCGCTGCCTGGGGCCAGGGCATGAAAAACGCCGCGGAGATTGCCGCTGATCAAGTCAACAAGGCAGGTGGACTCGAGGTGGGCGGCAAGAAGTATCAGGTCAGTGTCGTGGCCTACGATGACAAGTACCAGGCCAACGAGGCTGTGACGGTGGCCAACCGTCTCGTGTTCGAGGACAAAGTGCAGTACATCATCGGCCCGGTAGGCTCGGCGCCGGTGCTGGCAATACAGCCGACCACCGAGAAAAACAAGGTCATTGTCATGACGCTGGGCTTTACGGCAAAAGCCTTGAGCCCCGACAAACCATATACGTTCCGCCCCAATGTGACCACCGCCGAGGTCTCGCAACCGCAGATCAATTGGTTGGTGAAGACACAGGGCTTGAAAAAAGTGGGTGCCCTGTTTCCCAATGACGAAACGGGTCAGCAGATTGCTTCCGACTTGGAAGGAGCCTACAAGAAGGCTGGCGCAGACCTCGCAGTGAAGGAATTCTTCGAGCGTGATCGCGTCGATTTCGTACCGCTGTTGACCCGCATGATGGCGCGGGGAATCGACGCCATCGAGTTGGATGGTAATTCGCCTACGACGGCCGGCCTGATAGTGAAGCAGGCGCGTGAGTTGGGATTCTCCGGCAAGATCGTGCGCACGGGCGGCCCCGCGACTCAGGAAATCATCAATGTAGCGGGGCCGGAGGCGGCCGAAGGGATGTTCGTGCATACGCCTGTCGACCCGGCGTTGCCCTCGACCAAGGCCTATGCCGACCTGTATGCAGCCAAATACAAGCATGCGATGAACGGCTTCAGCCCCGCTTTTTATGACGGAACCAATCTGTTGTTTGAAGCGATGCGCCGTGCCGGCACGGTGTCAGATACCGAGAAGGTCCGCGACGAATTACAAAAAATCAGTAATTTCGACGGGGCGCTGGGCACGTTGAATTGGACCGGGCAGGCAATGTATGGCATCAACCATCAGTTGAATGCGCCATTCTATGTGGCGCAAGTGCACGAGGCCAAGGAAGTCATTCGCGCTCGCTGCACCGTCGACGGCTGCCAATAACCCAGGAGGCGTGCGTGGACTGGAGCATTCTGGTGGCGCAAGCCACCATCAACGGACTGGTCGTGGGCCTGCTGTATCTCTTGATGGCGGTGGGTTTCACGCTGGTGTTCGGTGTCATGCGCATGGTGAACTTTGCACATGGCGAGTTCTACATGCTGGGCGCCTTTGGCGCGTATTTTCTGACGAGCAATCTGCATCTGCCTTTTCTGGCAGCCGTGGCCGTTACGTTCGCCGGCGCCGTGGTGATAGGCGCGTTGCTGGAGTGGGTGATATTGCAGCCATTCCGGCACGATGAGCTCAACGGCATGATCGCCACCATTGGATTGGCCATGATCTTGCAGAACCTGGCCCTGATGTTCTTTGGTCCTGATCCGCTGTCTATGCCTGCCGTGGTAAAGGGCGTGACCAGGCTGGGATCAGTGGTGATTCCCTCGGCGCGGGTTTACGTCGTGGTCTTTGCCCTTGTGGTGCTGGCGTTGCTGTATGGCTTTCTACGCTATTCGCGTCCGGGTCGCGCATTGCGCGCTGTGGTCGAGGATTTCGAAATCGCTTCTATACAGGGCATACGCGCTCGTATCTATTATCCATTGGGATTCGGCATTGGTGTGGGCCTGGCCGCCGTGGCGGGGGCCTTGATGGCGCCGTTGTTTTCGGTCTCGCCATTCGTTGGCGCTACGCCATTGCTCAAGGCCTTTATCGTCGTGATCCTGGGCGGGCTGGGCAGTATTCCTGGCGCCGCTGTCGCCGGGTTGGTGTTGGGATTGGTGGAAAGCTATGCCAGCCTGTATCTCACAAGCAGCACGGCAGACATGTTGATTTTTGCCTTGGTGATTCTGATGCTCGTGGTACGCCCCAAAGGGTTGCTCGGTCGAGGAGAGGTTTGATATGACGGCATTGGCTCTGACGACTCGACAAACGATGCATCCCGGTTGGCGGATAGCAGCGCTGGCCGGGATCGTGCTGGCGGGGATGCTGCCATGGTTCGGCAGTCCATTCGTGCTGCATCTGGCAGTATTGACGGCATTGAACATCCTGATCGTCAATGGTTTGGCGCTCATTAATCTCGGGGGGCAACTGTCTCTAGGCCACGCTGCATTCGTTGCCGTAGGCGCCTATGCCTCCGTGCTGGCGGGCCAGCATCTGGGATGGTCTTTTCTCCCTGCCGCCGCGACAGGGGTGGTGGCTGCTGCGTTGATTGCCGCGCTCTTGGGATGGGTCATCTTGCGGCTGCGTGGTGTGTATTTTGTGCTGGTGACGTTCGCATTCGGGGAACTGATCAGATTGGCGCTGCTGGACGGAGCAAGTTGGAGTGGCGGTGCGAACGGGATAGCGGGTATTCCGGCGGCGTCGCTGCTCGGATTCGAATTCGATACGCGCGGCCGGTTCTATGGTTTGGCATTGGTGACGGCATTGTTGTCGACGGCAGGTTTGTGGTGGCTGTTTCGGCGTCCATTGGGACATGCGGTTGAGTCCGTGCGCGACAATGCGGCCTTGGCGGAATCTACCGGCCTGAATGTGCATCGGTTGCAGCTGCTCTGCTTTGTCATGGGGTGCATGTTGGCGGCATTGGGCGGTGCGTTGCAGGCTCGCTATATCGGCTTTGTGTCGCCAGAGTCTTTTAATACCGGGATGTCCGTCGCGTTTGTCATCATGCTGGTGATCGGCGGACGTCAGTCGGTATGGGGGCCGTTGATCGGCGCCTTGGTGCTGACGCCGTTACCGGAATTGTTTCGCGGTGCAGTGCAGACACAGCACGTGTTCTACGGAGCCGCGTTGATCTTGATTCTGCGCTTTTTACCCGATGGGTTGGTCGGAATCGCGCGCCATGTCGATCGTAGACGCAAGGAGCATGCATGAGTTCCCCTCCGTTATTGCAGGCCAACAACCTGTCACGTCGATTTGGCGGATTGACCGCGTTGCGCGACTTGACGTTCTCGGTGGCAGAGGGCGAGATCTTCGGTCTCATCGGCCCGAATGGTGCCGGCAAGACAACGGCTTTCAATGTGCTCAGCGGCAGCATGCCTCCCTCGTCGGGGACGGTGCGGTTCGCGGATCACGATGTCACGGGAGGCCCGCCGAGCCGTGTCGTCGCCGTGGGGCTGGCTCGTACATTCCAGGCGACCTGCACCTATCCTGCTGTGTCGGTCGCAGAGAATATTTATCGCGGGCTGTTGTCGCGAATCTCTGGATCGATGGCTGCGCGCCTGGTCGGGCGGCGTGATGCGGCATTGTCCAGAGGGCAAGTGAGCGAAGAAATCGATCGCATCTTGGCCATGACCGATCTTGATACGTGGCGCGAAGCCCCTGCAAGTGCTCTAGCCTATGGCCTGCAGAAAAAGCTGGGTATTGCAGTGGCATTGGCTGCTCGGCCCCGCATGCTGCTGCTCGATGAGCCGGCCGCCGGCTTGAATCACGAAGAGTGCCGGGAACTCGGCAATTTGTTGCGCCGCCTGCGCGACGAGCATGGTTTGACCTTGCTGCTGGTCGAGCACCATATGGCCTTGGTGATGGAGCTGTGCCAACGTATCGTGGTCCTGGTGCAAGGGGAAAAAATTGCCGAAGGCACCCCACAGCAAATTCGTGAACATCCAGCCGTTATCGAAGCCTACCTAGGAGCACCAGACTATGCCCATGCTTGAGGTGACCGGCCTGACGGTGCGGTATGGCGCGTTGCGTGCGGTGCATAACATCGATTTCTCGGTCGATGCGGGCCAGATCGTCGCGTTGATCGGGTCAAATGGCGCCGGCAAGAGCACGGCGTTGAAGGCTGTCATTGGTTTGGTTCGTGCGGCGGAAGGCACCATACGTTTTGATGGTCATGACATCGCTTCGCACGGGGCTGCCGCCAGAGTCTCTGCCGGTATCGCCCTGTCGCCAGAAGGCCGGCGCCTGTTTGGCCGCATGTCCGTGCGTGATAATTTGTTGGCGGGCGCGCACGGTGTGCGGTCGCGTTCGGCCGTGGCGCATAGTCTGGATGAGGTATATGCGCTGTTTCCCCGAGTGAAAGAACGCAACGCACAGTTGGCGGGCTCATTGTCCGGGGGAGAGCAGCAGATGGTGGCGATAGGCCGGGCTCTCATGGCCAATCCCAGGCTGCTGATGCTGGATGAACCGTCCCTCGGCATTGCCCCCAAAATAGTCGGTGAAATTGCTGCCGCAATCGAACGGATCAATCGCGACAAAGGGATGTCGATCGTGCTGGTCGAGCAGAATGCCCGCTTGGCGCTGCGCTTGTCGCATCGTGCCTATGCGCTAGAGCATGGCGAGATCGTACGGACCGGTAAAGGCGTCGAATTGCTAGCGGACCCCTTTGTACAAAAGGCTTATCTTGGAATCTGACCTATGACTGGCGTTGCTTCACAGGCGTTACCAGAATACGAAGTCTATGCAGTCCGCTATGCGACGGTGTCGCGGCGGCGGGCCGAGAATTTCCTGGGGGGCGATCTGCACGATGGGCCGATGCCCATGGATTTTTTCGTCTGGTTGATACGGGATCAGCATCGCTGCGTGCTGGTGGACACCGGTTTCAGCGCGGAAATGGCAGCCCGGCGCCGTCGGGACTTTATTGCCTGTCCGATTGAGCACCTTGAACGATTGGGGGTGATGCCAGCGCAGATCCGTGATGTGGTGTTGACGCATCTGCACTATGACCATGCGGGTAATCTGGCAAAGGTGCCCGGCGCACGCCTGCATGTGCAAGACGATGAACTCGACTATGCGACAGGACGTTGTATGTGCCACGCATCGTTGCGCCACGCCTATGAGGTAGAAGACGTAGTATCGATGGTGCGCCGCGTGTACGAGGAACTCGTCGTGTTCCATGACGGTGACACTACGCTGTACCCGGGCATTGAATTGTTGAAAATCGGCGGCCATACAAAGGGACTGCAGGCAGTCCGCGTACATACTCGCCGTGGCTGGGTCGTCCTGGCCTCGGATGCCAGCCACTTTTACGAGAACATGGATGAGGGTCGTCCGTTTCCCATCGTCTTCAATGTGGCCGACATGCTGGCAGGCCATCAGCGGTTACGCGAAGCGGTCGCTGGCCCGGACTATGTCGTGCCTGGGCACGACCCGCAAGTATTGCGGCGCTATCCTGCGTATTCCGGGGAGCCTGACATCGTCATGTTGCACGAGATGCCCGAGCCTTTCGGGTCGTGAAAGCCTGCAGGTGCTTATAGCTTCGCTTGCACGCGCTCGGCAACGTCCGTGGGAACCCACTTTTGCCAGACGTCAGGATACTTGCGCAGGAAATACAACGCAGCGTCCTCGGGTTCGGCCTTTTCGTTTTCCAGCCATCCCAATGTGTCATCGATGGCCGCACCGGGCACATTGAGTTTCGTGAAAAATGCTTCGAGCTGCGGAGCCTGGCGTGCGAAATCGGCGTTCAAGCCGGTGACGACGCGATTGGATTTGAACTCGGTAGCAACCGGGTTTTCGCATTTAGGATCGGTCATGCAGGTGTAGGCCGCTTGATCGAACGGCGGCAGTTCCAGTTTGACCAGGTCCAGCGATCCCACCAATGCCGTGGGTGTCCAGTAATAAAACACAATGTCGCGTTTGCGTTTATAGGCCGAGATGATGGCGGCCTTTTGCGCGGCGCCGGAGCCGGGTGCGAAGAGCGTGTATTGGTCTTCGAGTTTCAGGGCCTTGAGCAGATTTGCATTCAGGGTGCCGCACGCCCAACCGGCGGGGCAGCCATAAATGCGCCCTTTGGATGGATCCTCGGGGTCGGCAAAGACCTTTGTGAATGCTTTTAGATCGGCGGCTTGCTTGAGCTCGGGATGGCGCTCCTGGGTGTAGCGCGGGATGTACCAGCCTTCGCCTGCATCAAAGACATGGCCTGCGGCAAGGACCTTGCCGGATTTCTGGGCCTTTTCCCAGGCGACCTCGATCTGGCCGGGCCAGACTTCGGGCGTCACGTCCACATCGCCGCGTTGCAATGCGGCCAGCATGGCCAAGGTTTCGCCGATTTCCACCGACGTTTTGCAACCATAGCCGTGTTCCACGATAAAGCGTTCGATACCGGCGAGGACGAGGTTGGATTCCCAGTTCAGTCCGCTGAAGCGCACGGGCCGGTCGATTTCGCAAGAGGCGGTGGAGGAGGCCGAGGCAGCAGAGGCGGATGAGGACCAGAGCAGCGCCGTGGCGCTGGTCAGGACGGCGAGAAAGCTCACAGCGGAACGCATCAGGCGCATGGGAATTCCTGGACTGACGAAGGGAGGAAACTTCATTGTACGTAGGCCTTGTCGGGTTTTTGTAAGGTGATCAAAACTAGACTGAACGTCTCAGTTTATTTTGTGCGTTGCAAAATCCATGGAAAACGATTCGATTCCTAAAGCCGATTCGGCGCAGAACGCTGATCATGCGCCGGTGGCGGCAGGGGCCGCGGCGCAGGGTGAGAGTGCCTCACAAAACAATAGCCCGGGCCGTACGGCAGACGTCCGCGGGAAACCGGCCAGTAAAAGATCCCAGGCCATTTTGATTCTGGTGGTCTTTATCATCGTCATTCTAGGTGTGGGGTGGTGGTTTCTGACCCGCAATCAAGAGTCTACCGACGATGCCTTCACTGAAGGCAACACAGTCAGTATGGCGGCGCAGGTCAGCGGCTATGTCGAGGAACTGCACATTCAGGATAACGCCTACGTGAAACGTGGCGACTTGTTGTTGCGTATCGATCCGCGTGATTATGTGACGCGACGTGATCGCGCCAAGGCGCAGTTGGGGTTGGCACAGGCGCAGTACGACCAGGCCGAGGTGCAACTCACTTTGGCGCAGACCCAGTATCCCGCTCAACTGGACCAGGCCAAGGCGCAAGAGGCCTCGGCCTCTGCGGCCTTGCAACGTGCCGAGCAATCGTATCGCCGCCAACGTTCCGTCAATGCGCGCGCGACGACGCAAGAGAACATCGATGCGGCGAATGCCCAGTTGCGCGATGCGCGGGCCACGTTGCAATCGGCACAGGCGCAAGTGCGCATTGCCAGTCAGGCCTCGCAGCAAGTGGCCGAAGTCCGGACCATAGTGGCGCAGCGCAAGCAACAGGTAGAGCAAGCGCGGGCCGAATTGGCGCAGGCCGAGTTGGATCTGTCGCGCACGGAGATCCGTGCGCCAAGCGATGGCTGGGTTGCCCGGCGCAATGTGCAGGTGGGCACGCTGGTGCAACAGGGCAGTGCGATGTTCACGCTGGTCACCCTTGATCGATGGATCACTGCGAATTTCAAGGAATCTCAACTGGATCGCATGCAACCCGGCGACAAGGTGGACATCGAAGTCGATGCCTATCCCGGTCTCAAGCTCAGCGGCCATGTCGACAGCATTCAACAAGGCAGCGGTTCGCGCTTTTCCGCATTCCCGGCGGAAAACGCGACCGGTAACTTCGTCAAAGTCGTGCAACGGGTACCGGTGAAAATCGTCATCGACGAGGGGCTGGATGCAAAACAGCCGTTGCCGCTGGGGCTGTCAGTGATTCCTACGGTGACTGTGCAATGAGTGCGGCTGGCAGCGTGCAGGGCCAACTCGGTTGGACGCCGCGCGCCAATCCCTGGGCGGTTGCCGTGATCGTGACCTTGGCGGCGTTCATGGAGGTGTTGGACACCACCATCGTGAACGTCGCGTTGCCCCATATCGCGGGCACCATGTCGGCCAGCTATGACGAGTCCACGTGGGCGTTGACCTCATACCTGGTGGCCAACAGCATCGTGTTGCCGATCTCGGCGTTTTTAGGGCGCTGGATGGGCCGCAAGCGGTACTTCATGGTGTGCATTGTGATGTTCACCGTGTGCTCGTTCATGTGCGGCGTGGCGACCGAATTGTGGCAACTGATCCTGTTTCGCTTGCTGCAAGGTTTTTTCGGCGGTGGATTGCAGCCCAATCAGCAGGCCATCTTGCTGGACTATTTCCCGCCCGAGGATCGCAGCAAGGCGTTTTCTGTCTCTGCGATCGCCATCATCGTGGCGCCGATCTGCGGTCCGACCCTGGGTGGCTGGATTACTGATACGTTCTCATGGCGTTGGGTATTCTTGATCAATGTGCCGGTGGGGATCGTCACGGCGTTGGCGGTCATGCAGTTTGTCGAGGACCCACCCTGGGAAAAGCGCGCTGATAAAGGCACGCTAAGCGTCGACTATATCGGTATTGGATTGATTGCCTTGGGTCTGGGTGCGCTGGAGGTGACCTTGGATCGCGGCGAAAACCTGGATTGGCTGGGATCGAACTTCATCAGGGTATCAGCAGTGCTGACGGTAGTGGGCCTCGTCGGCGCAGTGATTTGGTTATTGCGCACGCGTCATCCGGTGGTGGAGTTGCGCGCCTTGAAAGACCGCAATTTCGCCTTGGCATGCGTTTGCATATTTGGTTTTGCGACGGTGCTGTATGGCAGTGCAGTGTTGATTCCGCAGTTGGCGCAACAGCAACTCGGCTATACCGCGATGTGGGCGGGGCTGGTGCTGACGCCAGGCGCGGTGCTGATCATCTTGATCATTCCCATCGTCAGCAAAATCATGCCGCATGTCCAGACACGCTACATCGTGGCCACGGGGTTCTTGTTGCTAGGGTTGGCGATGGTGTACTCGCACGGACTGACTCCCAATATTGATTTTCACAACCTGGCGATGATGCGCAGTGCGCAGTCGATGGCGATAGGACTGTTGTTTGTACCGGTGACGACGCTGGCCTATATCACGCTGCCAACGCGCTTGCAGGCCGACGGCACGGCGTTGTTTACGATGTTCCGCAATATCGCCGGCTCGGTTGGTATTTCGACGGCATCGTCATTGTTGCGTGAGCGTTCGCAGGTGCGGCAGGCGTATTTATCCGAGCATCTGAGCACCACCAATCAGAACTATCAAGACACCCTGCAGGGCCTGACGAATTCGATCCAGGATTATGCGCACGTCGCTGGCGACAGCACGCAGGCTGCCGCCGCACACATGTACCAAACGCTGATCGCGCAATCGACCATCCTGGCTTACAAGGACGTGTTCATTTATTGCGCCATTCTGGCCTTTTGTTTGATTCCGCTGACGCTGTTGTTTTCCAAAGTGAAGACCGCGGGTGCTGCACCGGGACATTGAGCCATGGCTAATCATCATTCATCACGTATGCTCAATCACTTTCATCGTTTTACGCCGCGAGCGACGAGCGTGTTGCTCGCCTTGATGCTGGCAGGTTGCGCGGTAGGGCCTGATTATCATCAACCGGATTCTCAAGCGCCCGCGCAGTTCAACGATACGAAACAATCATCGGAGGCTGCGTCTTCAGTGACGATGCAGTCCGAGCCGGACCCGCGTTGGTGGCGGGGGTTTAAGGATCCGGTGCTGGACAGCCTGATCGAGCGCGCCATCGCGGGCAACCTGACGTTGCGTATGGCGGTGCTGCGTATTGCGCAAGGCCGGGCGCAAACCCAGATGGAGGGGGCTGCAGGATTGCCGAGCATCAGCGCCAACGCCAGCTACAACCGCCAGTTGCTGGGGTTGAAGGGCCTGTTGCAGTCCAATGGTGCGTATGACAAAGCCCGGGACTATGACGGCGCGTCAGATGTGCTGGACCAAATCACTCAGCCAACGGGATTGTTTCAGGTTGGCTTTGATGCCTCGTGGGAACTGGATCTGTTCGGCCGTGTGCGCCGTGCCGAAGAGGCTGCCCAGGCCCAAACGGATGCAGTCATAGAAAGCCGTAACGATGCCTTGGTCAGCCTGCAAGCCGAGGTGGCACAGGCCTATGCACAACTACGCGGCGCACAAGCAATGCGGCAAGTTTTGCAGAATGAGTTGAATGTCGCGCGCGATACCTTGGATCTGACACAGAGCCGCCAGCGGTCAGGACTGGCAAGTCAAATGGATGTCGCTAACCAGCAGACGCAACTCGCGCAGCTGGAGTCGCGTTTGCCGTCGACCGAGCGGCAGGAGCGCCAGGCATCCAATGCGTTGGCGGTGCTGCTGGGATTGACGCCAGGGGCGTTGGATGCCGAGCTCAGTGCACCGGCAGCCATTCCCGCCGTACCGCAAATGGTGCCTGTCGGTGTGCCATCGACGTTGGCGCGCCGCCGTCCTGACGTACGGCAGGCCGAAGCCCAGCTGCATGCCGCGACGGCACAAACGGGTGTCTCGATCGCGCAGCTATTTCCCGATGTCTCGTTGTCAGGGCAATTCGGTTCGCGTGCCACCGATGGCGACTACATAGGCCGATGGGCCAGCCGGTTCTGGTCGATCGGTCCCAGTGTGTCTTTGCCGATTTTTCAGGGCGGCCGCTTGATCGAAAATGTGAAGCTCGCCAAAGCCCAGCAAGCCGAGATGGCGTTGAACTACCGGCAAACCGTGCTGACCGCGCTGCAAGATGTAGAGAACGCATTGGTCGCGTATCGCAGCGATCAGGTCAAGCGCGATTCTCTGCAACGCGCGGTAGATGCGGGCCAGGAGGCTTTCGAACTCGCGCGGGACGCGTATAGGGGAGGATTGGGCAGCTTTCTGGATGTATTGTCTGCAGAGTCAAGATTGGATGAATCCCGGCAAGCGTGGGTCGAGGCCAATCTGCAGGTAACGACCGATCTGGTGGCACTGTACAAGGCCTTGGGTGGAGGCTGGCAGGATGATGTGCAACCAGGGGCACCATTGCCGCCAGTCGGGTCTATCGGCAATGCCGGGCACGTTGCGCCATCTGAACCGATCGAGGATAAGGGAGATTCGCGCGATAATGCCGGTCTAGGAAAATCGGAGCCGGCGCAATGACGCAGTCCGCGATGCCCACGAACGTGTTGGGGCGCAAGCAGGAGCAGGTCATCCAGGCTGCGCGTGATCTGTTCCTGCAGCATGGCTTTGAGGGCGCGACGATGAATATGATCGCCGCACAAGCCGAGGTCTCAAAGGCTACGTTGTATGCGTACTATCCTACGAAAGAACAGGTTTTTGTCGCAGTCATTCAGCGCGAGGTCACGACGCTGCGTGCGACCATCATGTCGACCAGCGAAGACGAGAGCCGGCCTATCCGGGATAAGTTGCTCGAGATCGGCAATACGGTGATTTGTGCGGCGACGATGCCGGATCATGTGTTTTTCTTTCGCGCCATTATTGCTGCGACGTTGCGATTTCCAGAGCTCGGCCGCATCATCAATCAAGATTTCCGGGCGCCGTTGCGGGACAGTGTGGCGCAGATGTTGTTGCAGGCGTCGCAGAAGGGCGAGCTTTCCTGTCCGGACCCTCAGTTTGCTGCGCAGACGTTTCTCTCTATCGTGCGGGGGGATGTTGCGATGACGGCGCTGTTTGATGCCAGTGCGGCGAGGCAGTTGCAGGCTGGCATTCATGAGCATGTGCGCGAGAGTGTGGAGGTGTTCTTGCGGGCGTTTGGTGGTGGCGGTGGCGTTGAGTAAGGGGTGTTCGCTCGCAATGAGTCGAGTTCTTTAGGCGCATTCGGTCGGTGTGCAAAAGCCGCGCAGGCCCTATCGCACGGACTCGGCCCATGACCAGGGGCCTCGGCCCGCTTCGCGGGCTAAATCCGCGCTCTACGGGCCGGCGCGGCTTTTGCACACCGACCGAATGCTCGCAATGTCTGCTGGCATCGGATGCTGGATGCCGTGCTAAAAAAACTGGTCGTGGGCCAGTCAGCATCCGTTGTTTATCTCTATTGTGAGTCCCGGGTGCGTGCCTGAGTGCGGCACCGGGCCGTTGAGCACGGATTTAGTCCGCGAAGCGGACCGAGGCCCCTGGTCATGGGCCGAGTCCGTGCGATAGGCCCGGTGCCGCACTCAGGCACGCGCCCGGGACGCCTAAAGAAATCCATACTGCCATCAGCAAACGACCACCAAAAACCGTCCGCCTAAACGAGCGTTACGAAGAAGAAACCCGCCTCCGAGCCATAAACGCCTGCAATTCCCCGACGATGCCTCGCCGAAACGCCAGTACGCAGATGATGAAAATCAGGCCAATGACGATCGTGACCGATTCACCCAGTCGCAGGAACCAGTCATTGCCCGTCGCGTTGGCCATGAACCGCCCGAAGTCGCCGACTTTGTTTTCCAGCAGCACGACGATAAAGGCTCCCAGGATAGGCCCGGTCAATGTTCCCAGGCCACCGACCAGCGTCATCAGAATCACCAGCCCCGACATCTGCCACGTTGCATCGGACAGTGTGGCGGATACGAACACCAGTGTCTTTGTCGCGCCCGCGAGTCCGGCGATCGCTGCCGATAAAACGAAAGCGAGCAGTTTGAACCGGTCTACGTCATAGCCCAATGACAAGGCTCGCGGCTCGTTCTCGCGCAGTGCCTGCAGCACCTGCCCGAATGGCGAATGGACGGTGCGCCAGATGATGAAGTAGCCGATCGCAAAGATCCCCATCACCACGTAGTAGAGATTCAGGTCGTTGCTCAGATCGATAAAGCCCAGCAGCGTGCCGCGCGGAACGCGTTGCAGGCCGTCTTCGCCGCCGGTGAAGGGCGCCTGCAGGAAATAGAAAAAGACCATCTGCGCCAGGGCCAGCGTGATCATCGCAAAATAGATGCCGCTGCGGCGAATGGCCAACAAGCCCATGACGAGGCCGAGCGCGGCGGCGACAGCAGTGCCGAATATCAGGCCCAGTTCGGTGGGGAATCCCCATATTTTGATGGCATGTCCCGCCGCATAGGCTGCGCTGCCCAGGAATGCGGCATGGCCGAATGAGAGCAGGCCGGTGTATCCCAAGAGCAGATTGAAGGCGCAGGCAAATAGTGCATAGCACATCACCTTCATGGCAAAGATGGGATATACGCCCATGTAGGGCAACAGGGCCACAATGATGGCCGCCGCCGCGTAGCAGAGTAATTGGCGATTCATTTCTCTTTCCCAAATAACCCGGCGGGGCGAAGCAACAGGACGATGGCCATGATGATGAATACGACGGTGCTCGAGGCCTCAGGCCAGAACACT
Organism: Bordetella muralis; assembly: GCF_054781015.1. Classification (NCBI taxonomy): domain Bacteria; kingdom Pseudomonadati; phylum Pseudomonadota; class Betaproteobacteria; order Burkholderiales; family Alcaligenaceae; genus Bordetella; species Bordetella muralis. The sequence goes on from NZ_BAAGVF010000003.1 coordinate 155,175, forward strand.
TTGGTCAGGCCTTCAATCACACCGAGCCCCAGGCCTGTGACGATGGCGCCCAGGATTGAGCCCATGCCGCCGATCACCACGACGGCAAAGACGACGATGATCAGGTTCGACCCCATCAGTGGCGATATTTGCAAGACCGGCGCGGCGAGGACGCCTGCAAAGCCAGCCAAGGCGACACCGAAACCATAGGTCAAAGTCACCATGCGCGGTACGTTCACGCCAAAGGCTTCGACGAGTTTGGGGTTTTCCGTGCCGGCGCGCAGCAGGGCGCCCAGACGGGTGCGTTCGATGACGAACCAGGTGGCCATGCACACGGTGATTGACGCTACCACGACCCAGCCGCGGTAGTTGGGCAGAATCATGAAGCCCAGATTCGTGGCGCCACGCAGGGCGTCGGGCGTGGGGTAGGGTTGGCCCGATACACCGTAAAAGCTGCGGAACAACCCCTCGATCAAGAGTGTCAAGCCAAAGGTCAGCAGCAACCCGTAGAGGTGATCGAGTTTGTAGAGATGTTTGAGCAGCAGTTTTTCGATGATGATGCCGAACAGGCCCACGACGATCGGCGCGAGGATCAGCATGATCCAGTAGTTCAGGCCGAAGTACGACAACCCCATCCATGCGACGAATGCCCCCAGCATGTACAACGAGCCGTGCGCGAAGTTGATGACGTTGAGCAGTCCGAAGATGACAGCCAGACCCAGGGACAGCATGGCATAGAACGAGCCATTGACCAGGCCCAGAAGCAATTGGCCCAGCAAGGCCTGTATTGGTATGCCGAATAGATCAGTCATGTGGCAAGAATCCTGCGCGTTCGGATGGATGCGTGCTAACTCTGAGCGCCCCGGTCCGGGTAGAGAGCCAGGGCGCCGCGAGGATCAGTGGATTACTTCTTGATGAGTTTGCAGGTTGATTCCGAGGGCTTGGTGTAGACCTCGTCGCCAGGAAGATTGGCGACAACCTTGTAGTAGTCCCACGGGCCTTTGGACTCTGCGGGCGTCTTGACCTGCATCAAGTACATTTCGTGCACCATGCGGCCGTCTTCGCGCACGTAGCCGTCTTTGGCGTAGAAATCGTTGATCTTGTTGGACTTCATCCATTTCATCAACGCATCGCCGTCGTCGGTGCCGGTGGCTTTGACGCCGTTCAAGTAAAAGGCGACCGAAGAGTAGTCGGCGGCTTGCAGGCTGGAGGGCTTGCGTTTGACCTTTTCTTCGAACTTCTTCGACCAGGCGCGGGCTGCGTCGGATTGATCCCAGTACCAGCTGTCGGTCAGGTACATGTTCTGCGTGGCTTGCAGGCCCAGGGAATGGATGTCGTTGATGAAGATCAGCAGGCCTGCCATTTTCATGGTCTGCGTGACGCCGAACTCATTGGCGGCTTTGATCGAGTTGATCGTGTCGCCGCCCGCATTGGCCAGGCCCAGGATCTGAGCGCCAGAGGCTTGGGCTTGCAGCAGGAATGACGAGAAATCGGCAGTGGCCAGCGGCGCGCGCACTGCGCCTTTGATTTCGCCGCCAGCGGCCTTGACCACGGCGCTGGTGTCGCGTTCGAGCGCATGGCCAAACGCATAATCTGCAGTCAGGAAGAACCAGCTCTTGCCGCCGTTTTTCACGACTGCCGAGCCCGTGCCGCGCGCCAACGCGACGGTGTCATAGGCGTAGTGCACGGTGTACGGCGTGCATTGTGCGTTGGTCAGGTCCGATGCGCCCGCGCCGATGGAAATAAAGGGGCGTTTCTTTTCTGCTGCAACGGCTGCCATGGCCAGGTTGGTGGCGGAGTTGGTGCCGCCGATCAGAACGTCCAGGCCTTGTTGGTCGAACCATTCGCGCGCACGGCTCGAGGCGATGTCGGCTTTGTTTTGATGGTCTGCGGTGACAAGCTCGATTTTCTTGCCATTGATCTCACCGCCCGCATCGGCAATCGCCATGCGGATGGCTTCGACACCGGCCGGGCCATCGATGTCGGAATAGACACCCGACATGTCAGTGATGAAACCGATGCGGATGACATCGCCGGAGATACCTTGTGCCTGGGCGGGTAGCCCGGCCAATCCCAGACCCGCTAGGGCCAGCACGGCAGTGATGTGATGCAGCTTCATGGGATGACTCCTTTGCTTCTCTTTTATGGATGCCGTCAATGCGGCGAACGACAGGATTCTTATACGCCCAACAGTTCGTTCAACGTATCCTGTTTCTCTTGAAGTTGATGGGCCTCGAAGTGCTCGACGATCTGGCCGTGTTCCATGACATAGAAACGATCAGACAACGGCGCCGCAAAGTGGAAGTTCTGCTCCACCATCACAATGGTGTACCCGCGTTGTTTCAAGGCGGTGATCATGCGGGCGAGGGCTTGCACGATGACGGGGGCAAGCCCTTCGGATATTTCATCCAGCAACAGCAGATTGGCACCTGTGCGCAAGATGCGTGCTACGGCCAGCATCTGCTGTTCGCCGCCGGATAGACGCGTGCCCGGAGAATTGCGGCGTTCCTGCAGGTTGGGAAACATGTCGTAGATTTCGGCTAACGACATGCCGCCGCCGAGCGCACCGCCGACGGCGGGAGGCAATAACAGGTTTTCTTCGCATGACAGGCTGGCAAAGATGCCGCGTTCTTCGGGGCAGTAGCCGACGCCGAGATGCGCGATCTTGTAGGTGGGCAGATCAATCGCCTCGGTGCCGTGAATCCGGACCGAGCCTTTGCGTGAGCCCGTCAAGCCGAGGATCGCTCGCAGGGTAGTCGTACGGCCTGCGCCGTTGCGCCCCAGGAGGGTGACGACTTCGCCTTGACCTACCTTTATATCTACGCCATGCAGGATATGCGATTCGCCGTACCAGGCCTGCAAACCGGAGATTTCGAGGGCGAGCGTACTCATGCGTGTGCTCCTTGCAAAGCTCCTTCCGTGGTGCCCATATACGCTTGCATGACTGCGGGGTGGCGCGACACCTCTGCGTAGGGGCCTTCTGCCAGTACTGCGCCGCGCGCCAGTACGGTGATGGTGTCGGCGATGGACGAGATGACGTTCATGTTGTGCTCGACCATCAAGATCGTGCGGCCTTCGCTGACGCGTTTGATCAACTGGGTCACGCGGTCTACGTCTTCGTGGCCCATGCCCTGCGTGGGCTCATCCAGCAACATCAGTTCGGGCTCCATGGCCAATGTCGTTGCAATCTCGAGTGCGCGTTTGCGGCCGTACGGCAGGTTGACCGTGATCTCGTTGGCGAACGCGCCGAGATCGACTTGTTCCAGCAGCGCGAGCGCCGCCGCATTGAGTGAATTCAGTTGTTTCTCGCTACGCCAGAAATGAAATGACAAACCTGTCTTGCGCTGCAGGCCGATGCGTACGTTTTCCAGCACGGACAGGTGCGGGAATACGGCCGAAATCTGAAACGAACGAATAATGCCGCGCCGCGCAATTTGCGCAGGACGGTCGCGGGTGATGTCAGTGCCGTTAAAAAGAATCTGGCCCTTGGTCGGAGCGAGAAATTTCGTCAGCAGATTGAAGCAGGTGGTTTTGCCCGCGCCGTTCGGGCCGATCAACGCGTGGATTTGCCCGCGCTTGACGCGCAGATTCACCCCGTTGACGGCAACGAAGCCGAGAAATTCTTTCGTGAGGCCTTTTGTCTCCAGGATTATGTCATCCATGCTCGCGGCACCCGCATTATCTTTTTTAAGAGTTGCGGCGAGTATGCGCATCTACGGTTGAAAATTCCATGAGGGTTTTTCATAGGTATTGCAATGCGGCATGACGCATTGTCGGCCAGCCGACAATGCGCTGGCTGGATACCGGGAATAATCAACAGTTACAAGCAAATAACCCCGCCATCCAAAGGGGTGGCGGGGTTATGTCTGCATTATTGCAGTGGTGTTTTATGTTTGTATTCGCACAAATCCGCAATGCCGCATTGCGGGCATTTGGGTTTGCGTGCGACGCAAATATAACGGCCCAACAAGATCAGCCAATGGTGGGCGTCCTGCATGTATTCGGCGGGGACGAATTTGACCAATTTGTTTTCGACTTCGAGCACATTTTTGCCCGGGGCGATGCCGGTGCGATTGGATACCCGAAAGATATGCGTATCGACTGCCATGGTCGGCTGACCAAAGGCAGTATTGAGCACGACGTTGGCGGTTTTGCGGCCGACGCCGGGCAGGGCTTCGAGGGCCTCGCGCGTTTGCGGGACTTCGCCGCCGTGCTGTTCGAGCAGCAGCCTACAGGTGGCGATCGCGTTTTTCGCCTTGGTGCGATAGAGGCCGATGGTCTTGATGTATTCCGATAAACCTTCTTCGCCGAGTTCAACCATCGCCTTGGGCGTACCGTAGCGCGGGAAGAATTTGCGCGTGGCGATGTTGACGGATTTGTCGGTGGCTTGGGCCGACAACAGCACCGCGATCAACAATTGAAAGGGGGTGTTGTACTCGAGCTCGGTCGTGGGGTGTGGGTTGGCGGCTTTGAGGCGTTCAAAAATGGCCCGGCGTTTTGCAGCGTTCATATTCAGGTAGAGGCAGTACGGCGTGCGCGGGCGCGCGCCAGGGCGGACTCGATGGCCGAGCGCTTACGCGTTTCGTCGTCGGCGCTGATGGCTGGAGGCTGTGCGGCGGGCAGCGGCGCCGGGCTGTCTAATTCAGCCGATGCGGCCATGAGCCGCTCGTTGTGCGCCGTTTCGCGCGCCAGGCGCAATTGCCGTGTCCGATGACGTTGGCGGCCCGCCTCTGCGTCGGCGGGTGTCCAGGCCCGGTTGGCGGGCACCATGTCGATGCAGTCCACAGGGCATGGCGCGACGCAGAGGTCGCACCCTGTGCACCAGTCGGTGAGTACGGTGTGCATGCGTTTGTTGGCGCCCACGATCGCATCGACCGGACAGGCGCGAATGCACAGCGTACAGCCGATGCAATGCGCCTCGTCGATGCGCGCGACCAGCAGCGGGCCCGGTTCGCCGCGGCTCTGATCCAGCGGCAGGACGGCGGTGTGCAGCAACGCAGCCAGGGCTGCAATGCCATCGTCACCTCCCGGAGGGCAGCGATTGATGGGCGCTGCGCCATCGGCAATCGCCTGGGCGTAAGGTCGGCAACCGTCGTACCCGCACTTTGTGCACTGTGTCTGAGGCAGCAGGGCGTCGATACGGTCGGCAAGAGTAAGACAGGACATGGCGGAAAAACGGAAACAGGGCATGCTGACGATTTGGACCTGGCGCAATGCCGCTACCGAACCGAGCACATGAGCCCGGCAACGACGTGGGCGTACACGAACGTAGGTGAACACAGGCGGCCCGGAGGCCGCCCCATCAGTCGTCAGGCTTGCGAGGCAATCGTTACACGTCAGGGCTATGCCTGACGGATGAACTCCGCAATTTTAGGACAGATCAGCTCGCGCCACCGCCGGCCCGAGAAAATGCCGTAGTGGCCGCAGCCTTTCGCGGTGTAGTGCTGTTTGCGTGCCGCCGGAATGCTACTGCATAGCGAGATCGCCGCGCGCGTCTGGCCCTGGCCAGAAATATCGTCCAATTCCCCTTCGATGGTCAGCAAGGCGACTTGCTTGATGTCGGCAGGTTTGACGGTCTGTTTGCCAACCTTCCAAGTGCCGTTGGGCAACTGGAATTCCTGGAACACGATGCGTATGGTGTCGAGATAAAACTCGGCGGGCATGTCCAATACGGCGTTGTATTCGTCGTAAAAGCGCCGATGGGCCTCGGCATCGCTATCGTCCCCGCGCAGCAGGTCCAGGTAGAAATCGTAGTGCGATTTGAGATGGCGATCAGGATTCATCGCCACGAACCCGGCATGCTGGAGAAAACCGGGGTAGACCCGGCGGCCTGCACCCGGATAACGGGCAGGCACGGTGTCGATCAGCTGGCTTTCGAACCAGGAATGGGGCTTGGTCGTGGCCAGGCGATTGACCTGAGTGGGGGACTCGCGCGGATCGATCGGGCCACCCATCATGACCATACTGCGCGGCTGGTGGGCGTCGCCTGCGGTGGCCATCAGGGACACGGCCGCCAGTACTGGCACCGTCGGCTGACAGACCGAGATCACGTGAACGTCCGGGCCCAGATGACGGATGAAGTCCTGGATATAGCGAACGTAGTCGTTCAGATGAAAGGGGCCGGCCGCCAGCGGGACCATGCGGGCATCGACCCAGTCCGTGACGTAGACCTCATGATCGGGCAGCAGCGCACGAACGGTGTCGCGCAGCAGGGTGGCATGGTGGCCGGATAGGGGCGCGACGAGCAGCACGCGCGGATCGTTGCGGCGCACGGCGCGTTCGAAATGCACGAGGCGGCAAAACGGCTGCGCCACGGCCACGGTTTCTTTGACCTCGACGTGTTTGCCGTCGATCTGGGTGGCGGGCAGTCCCCAGGCCGGCTTTTGATATTCCTTGCCCAGCCGGTGTATCAACTCACAGCTGGCCGCCAATTGGCGCGAGAGCGGGGTATAGGCCAGCGGACTGTACGGGTTGGAAAATAATTGCGAGCTGGCGTCGGTGAATGCAGCAAGAGGCGTCAGGAATGCTCGCTGCATTTCATGTAAGTGATACAGCATCTAGGCGAGGGTCCTTTAACTGAGCGGGGGCAGCAGAGCTGGCCAAAGCGTCCATGAATGAACCGGGACTATCCGTCGGAACGCGTCCAGACGTCGAATTGATTATTACTATTTCGAGTAAGGATATATCTATTGCGTCTGGCAAGTTGGGCACAAAAGCGCGAAATTTGTCCCTAAAAAACAACATTTTGCCGCGAAGGGCGCGTTACCAGTAATTTTCGACGGCCAAATTTCCGGGGATACCGCGCCGGCCAGGCGCAAATCCTCGTGCTGCGAGCAGTTTGCGGGCCTCGCTGAGCATGGCTGGATTGCCGCACAGCATGATCTTGGACTGCTGGGCGTCCAACGGTATGCCGACGAGTTGCTCGAGGCCCCCGTTTTCGATCAAGGTCGTCAGCCGTGCCTGAGGCATCCCCGGGATGGTTTCGCGCGTGGCGATAGGCAGGTAGATCAGTTTGCGCGGATCTTCCTTGAAATAGTCCGCGTAGGCGGGCTGCTGCGACCAGTTTTCGATCTCGTCTCGATAGGCCAGCTCGGTGGCGGATCGCACGCCATGGACCAGAACAATGCGTCGAAATGCCCGCCACGTTGCAGGATCGCGCAGGATGGATAGATAGGCCGACAGGCCCGTCCCCGTGGCCAGCAGCCAGAGGTCACCACCCTGAGGGAACCGCTCGATGGTCAGAAAACCAAAGGGCGTCTTGTCGACGTAGAGGGCATCACCTGCGCGCAGTTGCGCCAGCCGTGGGCTGAATTGCCCGTCCGGCACCACGATGGAATAGAACTCGAGTCGGTCTTCGTGAGGGGCGGAGACCATGGAATAGGCACGCCACAGCGTGGGCTCCCCGTCCGGGTCGTTCGCCTCTGGCAGCCCCACGCGCGCGAACTGTCCGGCCTGAAACGTAAAGGCCGGATCGCGGGTCACGTGTACCGAGAACAGTTTTTCGGGGACCCATGTCTGTACATGGGTGACGGTTTGGCGCGTGTACTTGGATTCTGTCATCTAGAACGTAGTCGGGCGTGCGGCAGCGAGTGGCGCGGCCGAGCCTGGCCTATTTTTCCAGGAGTTCCAGCTTGCCTTCCTTGCCATTCCAGTCGTCGGCATCGGGCAGCGGCTTTTTCGCGCGGCTGATGGGAGCGAATTCGGGCGTCAGCTCGGCGTTGATCGCGATGAACTTTACCTGGTCCTGGGGCACGTCTTCTTCGGCGTAGATGGCGTTGGCAGGGCATTCGGGGATACAGACTGCGCAGTCAATGCACTCGTCGGGGTCGATGACCAGGAAGTTGGGGCCTTCGCGGAAACAATCTACCGGGCACACGTCGACGCAATCGGTGTACTTGCATTTGATACAGTTTTCGGTAACGACGTGGGTCATTCGGGGCTCCGCGGACAAGCAACAGCTTTTTTGAATTCTTAAGATTTTACCCATATGCAGCCCACGAGGCGATGATAACCCTGGCTACGGTAGTGGCGAGGCCTCTGGCTGGGGGAGGGGCGGGGGGCTGCTTATGCTATGGTGTGGAAAAAAATCGGCTTGACGAACCCCTGCGCGCCCGACGCGCGTCATCATGATAATTACTTCACTGCTTGACACCGATCTGTACAAATTCAGCATGATGCAGGTGGTGTTGCATCACTTTCCCGCTGCACAGGTCGAGTATCGCTATAAATGCCGCACGCCCGGCGTGAATTTGCAGCCGTATCTGGACGAGATCCGTGCCGAGGTGCACGCGCTATGCCAGCTGCGGTTTACCGATGCCGAATTGCAGTACTTGGGTGGGTTGCGCTTTATCAAGAGCGATTTTGTGGATTTTCTGCGCTTGTTCCACTTGCCCGAGCGCTGCATTTTCATCGGCGAGGGCGATCAGCCCGGCGAGATATCGATCACGGTGAAAGGTCCGTGGCTGCATACGATCTTGTTCGAGATTCCGGTGCTGGCCATCGTGAACGAAGTCTATTTCCGTAATACCCGTCGGGACCCGGATTGGGACGAAGGCCGCAAACGCCTGCAGTCGAAGATGCATCTGGTGTTGGATGATCCCGCGTTGGCCGATTTCCGGGTGGCCGAATATGGGACCCGCCGGCGCTTTTCCAAGCAGTGGCACGAGGAAATCGTGGCGACGATGAAAGCGCAGATGGGCAAGCATTTTGCGGGCACCAGCAATGTGCTGTTGGCGATGGAGCACAACGTGTTGCCACTGGGCACCATGGGCCACGAGTATTTGCAGGCCTGCCAGGCATTGGGGCCGAGACTGCGCGATTCGCAGGTGTATGCATTGGAGGTCTGGGCGAAAGAGTACCGGGGCGACTTGGGTATTGCGCTATCGGATGTCTATGGCATGGACGCGTTCCTGCGCGATTTCGATATGTATTTCTGCAAGCTGTTCGATGGTGCGCGGCATGACTCGGGCGATCCTTTTTTGTGGGGCGAACGATTGCTGGAGCACTATCGGAATAATCGTGTCGATCCACGCGCCAAGACGCTGGTGTTTTCCGATTCGCTGACGTTTCCGCGTGCGATCGAGCTGGCGCGACAGTTTGCGGGGCGTTGCAAGGTGTCGTTCGGGATCGGTACGAATCTGACGAATGATTTGGGCCACGAGCCGCTGCAGATTGTGATGAAGATGGTTCGCTGCAATGGCCAGCCGGTGGCGAAAGTCTCGGATGCGCCGGAAAAGACGATGTGCGACGATCCGGCGTATCTGGCGTATCTGCGCCAGGTGTTTCAGCTGCCGCCGGCTTGAGCGGGTGATTTTTTTGCCGCCGGCGCAGCGTGTTTTTTTGCCGGGCCGTTTGAAGGCTAGGCATTTCTTTAACGTACTCTTTGGGGATGTTTGATGAGTGGTATTAAGCGCGTCAATGTGGAAAAGCGTCTGTCCGATATGGCCGTGTATAACGGTGTTGCGTATTTGGCAGGTCAGGTGCCGGATGATGCTTCGCTGGATATGACGGGGCAGACGGAACAGGTGTTGGCGACGATTGATCGTTTGCTGGCTGAGGCGGGCACCGACAAGACCAAGATTCTGATGGCGCAGATTTTTGTGGCCAATATGAAAGAGTTTGACGCCATGAACAAGGCGTGGGATGCGTGGGTGCCGGCGGGCAATGCGCCTCCGCGTGCCACGGTCGAGGCGCGTTTGGCTAATCCTGACTTTAAGGTCGAGATTGTGGTGACTGCTGCTGTGGCTTAAGGAGGGGCACTGCGCTTCTTTCTTTTGAGGTAGTGATGGGCCGTCGTGTGGGAATGCGCGATGGCTCTTTTTGTTTTTTGGTAGCGTTGTTGGTGTTTAGGACGAGGTAGGGGTTCTATTGGTCGTCGAGCCGAGGCAATCGGCCCGGCCGGGCTTCACAAAGTCGGTCCGGCGCGCGGGCGCCGGACACCGTGTTCGCTCGTCTCGTCCGCGCCTTCGCGCTCCCTTCGACGTCCGCTCCACTCGACTTTGAGGCGCCCGGCCGGGCCGATTGCCTCGGCTCGACTGGCAGCAACTAGAATTCTCTGCATCGCTGGCACGACTTTCTTGCTTGGCGTTTTTTTGCAGCGCCCGGGAAGAGAGAAAGATCTTGCGGTGCTGCTTTCGGGGGACGCCCTGCGCGTCCCCCTCAAGCGATCGGTCCGGGCATGCGACGGGGTGGCGTGGTGCCAGTTGGAAGATCTGCTTGGCCTCGATCAAAGTTCACCCGTCAGCAAAGTAGCCGCCAGCAGGCCGCCGAGTTCCTCGCAGCGGGAGAGTGCGTCTTCAGGCGCGGTCTTGGGGGCCAGGATGGCTGACGGCGTCTGGGCGCCGTTGCGTTCTATGAGGGGCGGCGCGATGGCCCTCAGGCGCCAGCCGGTGCAGATGCGTTCGAGTTGGCGTGCGGCGCCTGTGCCGTCTGTGCCGGCGCTGATGGCAGCCGCATAGGGACGGCCCTGGATGTGGTCGAGGACGCCGTAGTAGCAGCGGTCCAGGCATTCTTTCATTTCGCCAGTGAGGCTGGCGAGGTTTTCAGGGGCGCAGAACAGATAGCCGTCGGCATTGAGCAGGTCGTCAGGGGACGTGTCCTGTGCACGCCGGAGGTGTACTTGCAAGCTCGCAACTTGTTCCAGCGCCTGGGCGGCGTCGCCAGCGCCACGCGCCAACGCCCGGGCCATTTGTTCGGCATAGCCGGTGCGGGAATGCCAGATGATGAGGAGGTGTTTCATGGCAGGGCTCTGTGTGCAGCGATAGCGGGCGCTCTGTGAAAATGAAAGGCGAAAGGCGAATGATCGGGTATCAGGAATGTCCGGGCTGTTCCGCGGGCGCTTCAGGAGAGTGCGGCCCTCTGTCTGCCGCCCGCGCCAACGGATCTTGGCGATAGTAGGCACGCAGCAATTCGTACCAATCAGGCAAGGCCAGGGCCAACGGGGCAGGATCGACAAAAAAATGTTCGGAACTGACTGCGAAGAATTCCGCCTCGTCGGTGGCGGCGTAGGGGTCCAGAGGCAGTTGGCTGTACCAGGGGGCGGCTGCTTCGCTTTCGGGATCGATGTCGCCGGGGATGGCAGCCTCGATCGTGTCCAGGGCGATGGTGAATTGGTCCAGGCTGCTGCTCAGAATACCGTGCCACGTGCGCGGGGACAGGCCGGGATGAGCGCTCAGGTCGGGAATGCCGTCAGCGTCTCCCGAGGACAGGTCCAGTTTATGGGCGAACTCGTGAATGATGACGTTAAAGGCAGTATCGCCAGGCAAGGTGTCTGCCCAGGACAGGATGACGGGGCCTCCCTCCCAGGCCTCGCCCGCGGCTTCTTCGTCGTATTCGTGGACGACGCCGGCATCGTCCTGGTGGGTGCGCGGGATGCTGAAACCTTCAGGGTAGACAATGATTTCGTCCCAGCCTTCGTAGAGGGTGGGCGATAAATTCAAAATAGGCAGGGCGGCCTGGGCGGCAATAGACAAGCGCATGAAGTCGCTGAGCATCTGGCCGCGTGCTCCGTTCATGGTCTTGCTGGCCAGAAGCCAGGCCGCGCGCGCTTGCAGTTGTTCGGCTTCTGCGGCACCGAGGGTTGCCAGAAAGGGATAGGCTTGCAGAACGTCGCGCCACAGTTCTGGCGTAATGCGAGCTTGCATCTGGGCGACTGCCGAGGCGGCTGCGCCCCGGCCTTTGAGCCATCGCAACATGAGTCAAAATTCCTTATCAACCGCGTGGGAGAGCCGTCACCACGCCTGGGCTTAGTGTAGAGTGTAGGAAATTTCCGCTTCTTAGCCTGCTGGTCCGTTTCGTTTGCGATGTCCGTGATTCCTGATTCTGATGCGTTCTCGCCTTTTGACGACGCGTGGCACCAGATGGCTGGGGCCGGCCTGGACGCCGACGCGTCCGCGCGCATCGAGCATGCTGTCGCTTGGGCCTTGCCCCAGTTCGCTGATCAGCGCGCTGCGTCCGGTGAGCCCCTGGCTACTCACGGGGCGGGGGTGGTGCGCATTTTGGCAGGGCTGCAGACGGATGTTGCAACACGTATTGCGGCGTTGTTGGCGGCCTTGCCTGCCGATTTGTCGGCGCCGGCTCCGCCCCTGCGCAATGATCCGCTGGCAACCGAGTTCGGCTCAGAGATCGCCCGTCTGGTACAAGGGGCGCGTGCACTGTTGCGTCTGGGGCTGGTCGCCCGTCACGCGAGCGACAGCGAAGCCGACACTGGCGACCAAAAAGAAATGCAGCGCAAAATGCTGCTGGCCATGGCGGCCGATCTGCGCATTGTGCTGATGCGCCTGGCCTCGCGTTTGCAGACGCTACGTTGGCACGCGGCTTCGAAAGAACCCTGCTCGGTGGCGTTCGCCCGAGAAACCATGGATCTGTATGCGCCGCTGGCCAATCGCCTGGGCATTTGGCAGGTCAAATGGGAAATGGAGGATTTGTCGTTCCGTTTTCTCGAGCCCGATCGTTATAAGCAGATCGCGAAGCTCCTGGAAGAAAAACGGGTCGAACGCGAGGCCTTTATCGAGGCGGCGATCGAGCGTTTGCAATCGGCGTTGGCCAAGGCCGGAATTACCGCCGAGGTGAGCGGGCGGCCCAAGCATATTTACAGTATCTGGAACAAGATGCGCCTCAAAGGGCTGGAGTTTTCACAACTCTATGATCTGCGGGCGTTGCGTGTGATCGTGGACGATGTGCGCGATTGCTATACGGCACTGGGCATGATCCACGATATGTGGACACCGCTGTCCGAGGAATTCGACGACTACATTTCGCGACCCAAGCCTAACGGTTATCGCTCGCTGCATACGGTGGTGACGGACGATGATGGCCGGCCGTTCGAGGTGCAGATCCGCACCCGCGAGATGCATCAGTTTGCCGAGTATGGGATGGCGGCGCACTGGCGCTATAAAGAGGCGGGAGCCAAGGGCGGCCAAGTCTCGGCATCCAGTGATTATGATCGCCAGTTGTCGTGGATGCGGCAGTTGTTGGCCTGGAATACCGATATCGAGGCAGGCGACGCAAATCAAGCCTCGGGCACACAGGCGCCGCAGGCGGGCGCGCGCGGCGCATGTGACGCTCAGACGGCAGGCGCGGCCAATCGGGTGCGCGACGAGCGTATTTACGTGCTGACTCCTCAGGCTCGCGTGATTGAGTTGCCCGAGGGGGCGACGCCTGTGGACTTTGCCTATCATTTGCATACCGATCTGGGACATCGCTGCCGCGGCGCACGCGTTGATGGCCAGATGGTGCCGCTGCAGACACATTTGGCGACGGGCCAGACGGTGGAGATCATTTCTGCCAAATCTGGCGGCCCGTCACGCGATTGGCTGAATCCGCAGTTGGGCTTTTTGGCCAGCCCGCGCTCGCGCGCCAAAGTGCGGATGTGGTTCAACGCCATTGAGCTGCAGCAGCGCATCAATACCGGCCAGGCGTTGGTGGAAAAGGAATTGCAGCGCCTGGGCAAGACGGCGATCAATCTGGAACAATTGGCGCAAAATCTGGGGTTTGCGCGGGCCGACGATTTGTATGTGGCTGCAGCGAAAGAGGAATTCAGTCTGCGCCAGATCGACGCGGTGTTTCAGGAGCCCGCGCCTGAGGCCGAACCCGACGCGTCGGACCTGGCCCATGCGCATAGCGCGGACAGCGCGGCCCGCAGCGGAAAAAGCGGGGTGCTGGTCGTAGGCGTGGGGTCGCTGCTCACGCAGTTGGCGCGCTGCTGCCGCCCGGCACCGCCGGACGAGATCGCCGGATTCGTGACCCGTGGGCGCGGCGTGTCGATTCACCGCAAGGGGTGCCGTAGTTATCAGGCGTTGGCCGAGCGTGAACCAGAGCGGATTATCGATGTCGCCTGGGGCGACACCGCCGAGACGTTTTACCCTGTGGATATCAGCGTCCACGCCCGTGATCGCCCGGGGCTTCTCAGAGATCTGTCCGAGGTGTTTGCGCGTCTCAGGATGAATGTGGTGGGCGTGAATACACAAAGCCGCCAGTCATTGGCGCACATGATTTTTACGGTCGAGGTGCGCGGCGGAGAGTCGTTGAACAAGGCATTGGCGGCACTGTCCGAAGTGTCCGGCGTGAGTTCTGCGGTTCGATATTAGGCGGGGGCGGGGTGCGGCCGGCTGGAAATCTTCGATTTCTCGCCTACACTGATGCTTTACTCCTAGAGGGCCATCACATGGATACGCGCACCTGGCTTGAAACCTTGGTGGGGATCGATACCACCAGCCGCAATTCGAATCTGGGTTTGATCGAAACCGTGAGGGACAACCTCAAGGCGCAAGGGGTGCAAGCGTGGTTGGCACATAACAGCGATGGCAGCAAGGCCAATCTCTTTGCTACCTTGCCGGCCAGTGACGGCGGTGAGCAGGGAGGCATTGTGCTGTCGGGGCATACCGATGTGGTGCCGGTCGATGGACAGAATTGGTCTACCGATCCTTTTACGCTCTCGGAATCCAACGGCCTGGTGTATGGCCGCGGCACCTGCGACATGAAAGGTTTTATCGCGGCGTCATTGGCGTTGGTGCCCGAGTTCCTGGCCATGCCGCGCAAAAAACCCATTCATCTGGCGTTTTCCTATGACGAAGAGGTCGGCTGCGTAGGCGCTCCCGTCATGTTGGCCGAGTTGCTCGATCGCGGTATTCGGCCGGATGGGTGTGTGGTGGGCGAACCCACAGGAATGCAGGTCGTGGTGGCGCACAAGGGGATCAATCTGTTTCGCTGTTGCGTTCAAGGCAAGGCGGCGCATTCGTCGTTGACCCCGCGCGGCTGCAATGCCATCGAATACGCGGCCCGGTTGATTTGCCGGATTCGCGAGGTGGCCGACGCCTTCAAGGCCAAAGGCCCGTACGACGAGTTTTACGACGTGCCGTATTCGACGCTGACGACCAATCTGATTCAGGGTGGCATCGCCGTGAACACGATTCCGGAGCGTTGCGAGTTTTCCTATGAGTTTCGTAATTTGCCGGGTACCCCGGCTGATGAGATTCAGGCGGAAATCGAACGCTATGTGCAAGAAACGCTCCTGCCCGCCATGCGCGCGGAATTTGACGGCGCGCGCATTGACATTCAAACGGGTGCCCAGGCTCCCGGCCTGGATGCCTCCGAGGCGGCAGCGATTACGCAACTGGTGCGTGCGCTCACTGATGATCGTGCCACGCGCAAGGTTGCCTATGGCACCGAGGCGGGCCTGTTTCAGGGACTGGGGATTCCCACCGTAGTCTGCGGCCCCGGACATATCGAGCAGGCTCATAAGCCGGATGAGTTCGTGGCGTTGGACCAGTTGGCCGCCTGCGAGAATTTTCTGCGTCGTTTGGGGCAATCGCTGGCGTAGTCTGCGCAGCAGTGATTGTTCAGACGCGAGCGTGGGTGGCGGGTCCGCCTGGCATGGGTTCTGACCAGGGTGGCTTGGCCGCCAGGTTGCGACAGTTGACCATTCCCGCCTGCTGAGGCGGCATTGGCCAGGCGCTGTACCTTGCCGATCCTGCCGAGGCTGTCCGCCTGCGTACGGACCCTATCGCCCCCTCGCGGGCGGACCGGCCCCCATCGTTTCGGCGTCTATGGCGCGCTCGGGTAAAATAATGGGTTGCGAAACGGGTTGAGCGGCGAATGCGGTGTTCGCCTCCTGCCCAGGAGAAACTTGGTGAATTCTTACGATCTTCCGGATGCCCAGGGCCATTTCGGCCCCTATGGTGGCGTGTTCGTAGCTGAAACGCTGATGCATGCGCTCGACGAGCTGCGTGCCGCGTACGACAGCTGCCGCGTCGATCCTGCATTCATTGAGGCGTTCAACTACGAGCTCAAGCACTTTGTCGGACGCCCCAGCCCGGTCTACCATGCCGAGCGCTGGTCGCGCGAGCTGGGCGGCGCGCAGATCTGGTTCAAACGCGAGGATCTCAACCATACCGGCGCCCACAAGGTCAACAATTGCATTGGCCAGGCGCTGCTGGCTCGCCGCATGGGCAAGCCGCGCGTCATTGCCGAGACCGGTGCTGGCCAGCACGGTGTAGCGACGGCCACTGTCGCGGCCCGCTACGGTATGGAATGCGTGGTGTACATGGGTAGCGAGGACGTCCGGCGCCAGGCTTCCAACGTCTATCGCATGAAGCTCCTGGGCGCGACCGTCGTGCCGGTCGAGTCGGGGTCACGCACACTGAAAGACGCCCTGAACGAAGCCATGCGCGACTGGGTGACCAACATCGAAAACACGTTCTACATCATCGGCACGGTGGCCGGGCCCGATCCCTATCCGCGCATGGTGCGTGATTTCCAGACGGTAATCGGCAACGAATGCCTGCAACAAATGCCTCTGGACGCCGGCCGCCAGCCGGACTACGTGCTGGCCTCGGTGGGCGGCGGCTCGAATGCCATGGGCATTTTCCATCCCTATATCCCCTACGAAGACGTCAAGCTGATCGGTGTCGAGGCGGCCGGTGACGGCATGGAAACGGGCCGTCATGCGGCATCGCTGGCTGCCGGGCAGGTGGGGGTGTTGCACGGCAACCGCACGTACATTATTCAGAACGAGGACGGCCAGATCCTGGACACGCATTCTGTCTCGGCGGGCCTGGATTATCCGGGAGTCGGCCCCGAGCATGCCTGGCTGAAAGATAGCGGCCGTGCCGACTATGTCGGAATTACCGACGAAGAGGCCTTGGCGGCTTTCCATGATTGCTGCCGCATCGAGGGCATCATGCCCGCGCTGGAGTCTTCGCACGCCATTGCTCAGGCCGTGAAAATGGCGCCTGCGCTCTCGAAAGACAAAATCATTCTGGTCAATTTGTCGGGCCGTGGCGACAAAGACATGCACACCGTCGCCGAGCGCGCGGGCATTCAGTTCTGACACCATGACTAGCCGAACCGACCGTATCGCAGCAGCATTTTCCCGTGTGGCCGAATCCGGGCGCGCCGCTGCGTTGATTCCCTATATTGCTGCGGGTGATCCTTCACCCAGCGCCACGGTGCCTCTGATGCATGCCCTGACGAAAGCGGGCGCCGACATCATCGAGTTGGGCGTACCGTTTTCCGATCCCATGGCCGATGGGCCGGTGATCCAACGTGCCGCCGAGCGCGCCATTGCCCAAGGTGTGGGACTGCGCCGGACACTGGAGCTGGTTGCCGAGTTTCGGCGCGATGATGCCGAGACGCCAGTGGTGTTGATGGGCTACGCCAACCCGATCGAACGCATGGGCCAGGCGGCCTTTGCCCAAGCCGCTCAGGCTGCCGGTGTCGATGGCGTGCTGGTCGTCGATTATCCGCCCGAAGAGGTCGATGCCTTTGCCGGCCAACTCGAGGCCTGCAGCGTCGCGCCGATTTTCCTGTTGGCGCCGACCTCGACCGAGGAACGCATCAAAGCGGTGGCACGTGTTGCGCGTGGCTACGTTTACTATGTTTCGCTCAAGGGCGTGACGGGGGCTGGCAGCCTGAACACGGATGATGTGGCCGAACGCGTGGCGTTGATCAAGCAGCACGTTCGCATTCCGGTGGGCGTGGGCTTCGGCATTCGCGACGCGCAGAGCGCCCAGCGCATTGCCGGCAAGGCCGACGCCGTGGTCATCGGTTCCAAACTGATCGAAACCCTGGAACAGGCGGTTGCCTCTGCGCCCGCCGGCCAACAGACCGAGTCTGCCGTTACCGCCGCCAGCCAGTGGCTGGCCGGTATCCGTCAGGCACTCGACCAAGTCAAACGAGACGGCGCCCCGGCCTGAGGCTGGCGCGCGGTTTCCTCATGGAAAAAGACAATGAGCTGGATTGATAAACTCCTGCCTCCTCGTATCAACAAGACAAATGACAGTGGTGCACGCCGTGTACCCGAAGGCCTCTGGGTCAAGTGTCCGTCTTGCGAGTCAGTGCTCTACAGCGAAGACCTCGCTGCCAACTTGCATGTGTGCCCCAAATGCGATCATCACATGCGCATTGGTTCGCGTGCTCGCATCGATTCGTTGCTGGACGTCGAGGGGCGGGTCGAGATCGGCCAGACCACGCGGTCGGTGGATTCGCTCAAATTCAAGGACACGCGCAAGTATCCTGAACGTGTCCAAGAAGCTATGAAGCAAACCGGCGAGACTGATGCGCTGGTAGTCATGAGCGGCGCCATTCGCGGCGTGCCGGCAGTGGTGGCCTGCTTTGAGTTCGAGTTCATGGGCGGCTCGATGGGCTCGGTCGTGGGTGAGCGCTTTGCGCGCGGAGCCCAGGCGGCGCTGGACAACAAGACCCCCTTCATTTGTGTGGCGGCCTCGGGCGGCGCACGGATGCAGGAAAGCCTGCTGTCGCTGATGCAGATGGCCAAGACCAACGCCATGTTGACGCGTCTGTCCGCGGCGGGGCTGCCATTCATCAGTGTCTTGACCGACCCGACCATGGGCGGCGTATCGGCCAGTTTTGCTTTTATGGGCGATGTCGTGATTGCGGAGCCTAAGGCATTGATCGGTTTTGCCGGTCCGCGTGTGATTGAGCAGACCGTCCGCGAGAAATTGCCCGAGGGGTTTCAGCGAGCGGAGTTTTTGCTGCAAAAGGGCGCCATCGATATGGTGGTTGACCGGCGTCAGCTGCGCGAGGAAATTGCCCGTCTGTTGGCGTTGCTCACGGATCAGCCTGCAGACGTCGTCGCCGCTTGACGCTTTGTTGTGCCAGATAGGCGATACCGGTGGCGCGAGATACTCGGGCGATATTTCCATATTGAACAGGAATGCGCCCGGTATTCACCACGAGATGTCGGATTTTCCTAGAGAACTGTTGTCTGGGTCATACATAGGTTGCAGACAATTGCCGAATTTCTGATAACTTAATGGCGCACCCCATTCAGGAGCTTTCATGCTGAGTTTCAATAATAAAAACATGCTGGCAGCTGCGGCTGCCTTGTCGTTGGCTGGCCTGGCGTGCTCGGCCCAGGCTCAAAGCCAGGGCGGCATTGGCCTGCATTATGGCGTGGGCGACCATTATTCGCGCGCCGAGTTGGTGTACGAAACCCCCTCCCTCGAGTTGTATCGATTTGGCGGTAATTGGGGTCATATTGACCTGAACGGCGAGTTCGGTGCGGCCTATTGGTCTGCCAATGGTTCGCGTGATCCGAGCCACGTCTGGCAGTTCAATGCGATTCCGATGTTCCGCTGGTGGATGAGCGATCGTTTCTATGTCGAGGCGGGTATCGGCGCGACATTATTCACGCACACCAGGTTTGCAGACGAGAATATCAGTACGGCATACCAATTTGGCGATCACCTCGGTTTGGGCTTCTTGGTCACGCCGAACAACCGCTTGGGTCTGCGTTATTCGCATTTTTCCAATGCCAGCATCAAACGCCCGAACCCGGGTCTGGATATCTTGCAGTTGACGTACACGTATCAGTTCTGATGTTTGGTGAAGCAGGGTAGTTCCCTGCCTTGTTCAATGCGCTTGCCGCCGTCTGTGCGGGCTATGTCGCAGCGGACCTGATAACGCGCAACCCCGGCTTCGGCCGGGGTTTTGTTTTTTGCGCCGTCTCTGAATGAGCGGAGGTGGTCAGCAATAAAAAAACGCCGGCATTGCTGCCGGCGTTTTTGGGGCTCGCGTGACGCTGGTTTATTGGCGCTGCGTTTCCACTTGCACCAAGGGGGCGTTCGAGGCCGGGGCGACCGGCTTGCGTTCGCGGCCCAGACGGGCTGGGACATGGCCGGCAGCGATACGTTGCTGCGTCTGCGCATGGCGTTCCGGATCGGTTTCTACCCATTTCAGACCCGCCGCGTGCACGACGTCGTGCAAGGACTGGTTCGACGTGGCCGGTGCTGCCGGTACGACGATGGGTTGCGAAGCCGCAGACGCTGCGGCAGCGGCCGTAGCAGGGGCTTGAGCGACGGGCGCAGCGGCCGCCGGAGCGGGCGTTGCAGCGGCTTCGCTCGCTGCGGCTACCGAGGTGGCTGCCGGGGCCTGGGGCGCAGCGGCACTGGCTAGAGCCTCTGTTGCTGTCGCATCCGCGAGGCCGGCCGGGACCGCCACCGGGGCGACAGGCTCGGACGCAGTGGGAGCAGCCTCAGGGCTCGCAGGCTCGTGGACAGGGGCCGGTGCCGAAGGCGCGGAGGCCACAGCTTCGGTCGCTGTTGATACGCTTGCCACAGGAGCAGTGGTCACCGGTGTGGTCGTGTCGGCCTCAGTCGATGGCGTGGCGGTAGCGGGCTCCGCCTTGATCGCCGCCGTTTGGACGGGTGCTTCGGTCGTTCCGGCCTGGTCTGCTGCTGCGATGACCGGGGCTTCGCCTGCTGCGGGTTGAGCCGGTGCTACGTTCGCCGCGGCAGGTTCGGTCGTCGCCGGTTGCTCAGTCGTCGCCGCGGAGAGGGTGTCAACGGGTTTGGCCGTTTCGGCAGCGGCGGCGTTGCGCACGGCAGCGGCGGCTGCCGCGGTCGTTGCAGCGGCTGCTGCCGTTGCCGCAGCCGCTGCTGCTGTCGCTGCGGTCAGCGGCTGTACGGCGGATTCCGACGGCGTCGTAGCTTGCGAAGCCGGTTGAACGGCGGACGGTATGTCTTGTGCTGCAGTCGCGGCCTGAGCGGCGTCGGCTGCTGCTGTGGCGGCGTCAGCCGCAGACGAGGCCTGCGTAGCCAGTGCGTCCGAGGATTCAACAGCATCGGCTTGGTCGTTACCTTGATCGTCGGCACTCTGCAGGGCCTGATCTTCTTGGCTGCGGCGGCCACGACGGCTGCGGCGGCGGCGGCGCTTGCGTTCCGGATCGCCGGTGCCTTCGGTATCGCTACCTTCGGTGGCGGCTTCGATCCCTTGGCTGTCCGTGACGGCGGCGTCCGTTGCATTTTCGGAGACGGTTACCTTCGGCGCTTGCGCTGCGTCGGCTACGCGTTGCGTGTTGGCGGCAACGGCTTGGTCAGTCCCAGCAGCGACGGCAGCTGTCGCAACGGCTGCGCCGGCTGTCAGTGCGTTGTCCTGATCGTTCAAGGAGACGTCTTGCTGGTTGCTGTCGTCGCGACGATTGCGACCACGGCCGCGGCGATTGCGATTGCCGCGCGGTGCCTCGTCTGCCGAGACGTCAGAGCCTTGAGCGCGATCTTGACGGGCGTTGTCGCGATCGGCGCGTTCTGCGCGTGCCGTGGACTCGGCCTCTACGCGCGCATTGTCGCGCTCGGCACGGGCCGGGCGGTCTGCACGGTCGTCATGACGGCGATTGCCGCGCACGTGATGACGAGCTGCACCTTCGGACGTCTCGCCGGCATCCGAGGCTTGACGAGCGTCGTTGTTACGGCGCTGGCGGTTGCGATCCGAGCCCTGGCGGTCGCCACGGCGTTCCTGGCCGTCCTGGCCGCGCTTGCCGCGAGCCTGGTTGCCACGCTTCGGTTCGTCTTTGGTTTCGGTCGGGGCCGGGGTCGAGCTGCCGCTCAGCCAGCCGAACAGGCGTTTGAACAGATTGCCCAGACTGAAGCCGGACGATGCCGCAGCAGGCGCCGCGGCGGGCGTCGATACGGGAGCGGGTTGCGAAGGGGTGATGCCCTTGACCAAGGCTTCGGGGCGCGCCTTGATTTCTTGGTCTTTCGGAGCCCAGGTCATGTCGGTCGACGGAGCCTCGGCCAGGTCGAAGCTGGTTTTGAGCTCTTCGAGGCGCGGATCGTCGTGACGCAGGCGCTCGATATGATGGTGCGGGGTTTCCAGGTGCTTGTTGGGGATCAGCACCAGATTGACCTTGAGGCGGGCCTCCATCTTGGTGATGTCGGAACGCTTTTCGTTGAGCAGGAAGGTGGCCACGTCAACCGGCACCTGGGCGTGGACCGCCGCGGTGTTTTCCTTCATTGCTTCTTCTTG
Source organism: Bordetella muralis (assembly GCF_054781015.1). NCBI lineage: Bacteria > Pseudomonadati > Pseudomonadota > Betaproteobacteria > Burkholderiales > Alcaligenaceae > Bordetella > Bordetella muralis. The sequence goes on from NZ_BAAGVF010000003.1 coordinate 176,916, forward strand.
CAGCAGGCGCAGCACATGCAGGGCGCTGGATTCTGCGTCGCGGATCACGCCGGTGCCGTTGCAGCGCGGGCAAGTGATGTGCGAGCCTTCGTTCAGGGCGGGACGCAGTCGCTGGCGCGACAGTTCCATCAAGCCAAAACGGGAGATCTTGCCCATTTGCACGCGGGCACGGTCGAAATGCAGGGCATCACGCAGGCGCTGTTCGACGGCGCGCTGGTTTTTGCTGTCCTCCATATCGATAAAGTCGATGACGATCAGGCCACCCAGGTCACGCAGGCGCAACTGGCGGGCGACTTCGTCGGCAGCCTCGACATTGGTGCGCAGGGCGGTTTCTTCGATATCCGCGCCACGGGTCGAGCGCGCCGAGTTCACGTCCACCGCGACCAAGGCCTCGGTGTGGTCGATCACGACGGCGCCGCCCGAGGGCAATTGCACGGTACGCGAGTAGGCGGTTTCGATCTGGTGTTCGATCTGGAAACGCGAGAACAGCGGAATGTCGTCGCGGTAGCGTTTGACGCGCTGGACGTTGTCCGGCATCACCACGCTCATAAAGGCGGTAGCCTGGTCGGCGATCTCGTCGGTATCGATCAGGATTTCGCCGATTTCGGGCGAAAAATAGTCGCGGATGGCCCGGATGACCAGGCTGGACTCGAGATAAATCAGAATGGGGGCGGCATTGTCGCGAGCGGCCGAATCAATGGCCGTCCAGAGCTGCATCAAATAGGACAGGTCCCATTGCAGCTCGTCGACATTGCGGCCGATACCGGCGGTGCGGGCGATGATGCTCATGCCTTGCGGCACTTGCAGTTGCTCCATCGTATCGCGCAGTTCCTGGCGGTCTTCGCCTTCGACGCGGCGCGAGACGCCGCCGCCACGCGGGTTGTTGGGCATCAGGACCAGATAGCGGCCGGCTAGCGAGATGAATGTGGTCAGGGCGGCGCCCTTGTTGCCGCGTTCTTCTTTTTCGACCTGGACGATCAGTTCCTGGCCTTCGCGCAGGGCGTCCTGGATGCGGGCGCTGCGGACGTCGACGCCTTCTTTGAAGTAACTGCGGGCGACTTCCTTGAAGGGCAAAAAGCCGTGGCGGTCTTCGCCGTAGTTGACGAAGCAAGCCTCCAGGCCGGGCTCGATGCGGGTGATGACGCCTTTATAAATGTTGCCTTTGCGCTGTTCGCGGCCGGCGGTTTCGATGTCGAGGTCGATGAGTTTTTGCCCATCGACGATGGCAACGCGCAGTTCTTCCTGGTGCGTTGCATTGAACAGCATGCGCTTCATGAGTGGTGTTCTCCGTTGTCATGACGCGCCGATATCGGCGCGTGACCCCGGGCCACTCGGGCTGCGGACTGAAGCAGGGCAAGAAAATCAAGCGTCAAACGGCCGCCGGGCTGCGCCCAGGCAAGGCCGCCGCCGGTCAGGCGGGCACATCGTGCCAGAGGGCACGTGGTTCTGTCAGCAGGGGAGTCAGTTTCACTAAGTGGTTGACGGAAAGGGTTGCTGTGAACGAACAGATGCGGCGAACGATCAGCCTGCGCGCACCTGGTGCTTTAAATTACGCGATGATTCTTGCAGTGCTTCAGAGCCGCTTGCGGCATGCAACGACTCAGCCAGGACGGCGGGCAAAAAGTGCCACACCACCGTCCGGCAGAGCGCGGTTGCGCCGGCGACCGAGAGGCCCCGGAGCTGAACCAGCAGGCAGCGGTACAATGACGGCCCGCGCGCTCGACGGAGACGCGTTGTTGCATCTCTACGCCGGGCGGCTTGTTCAGCCCCGTTGTTCAGCCCCCGATGTTCAGCCCCTCAAGGCTGTCCCGATTATATGTCGCTTTCCGTAATGCGCAAAGAAACCCCTGTCTCGACCTCGTCTGCACCCGTTGTCCGCCTCGTCGAGGTGGACGCGGAACACGACGGCCAGCGTATCGATAATTTTCTGCTTCGCCTGTGCAAGGGCGTGCCCAAAAGCCATATCTACAAGGCGATCCGTGGCGGAGAGGTACGAGTAAATAAGGGACGTATTCAGGCAGACTACCGTGTCGTAGCTGGAGATGTGGTCCGCGTGCCACCGCTGCGGTTGCCGGCGGCGGGTGAGGCCAGGCCAGTACCCGGGAGCGAATTTCCCATCGTATTCGAGGACGATGCTTTGCTCGTCATCGACAAGCCTGCCGGGGTGGCGGTCCATGGGGGCAGCGGCGTCTCATTCGGTGTCATCGAGCAATTGCGGGCGGCGCGGCCTGAGGCCCGTTTCCTGGAATTGGTGCATCGCCTGGACCGTGAGACCTCGGGCTTGCTGATGGTGGCCAAGAAGCGCAGCGCGCTATTGGCGTTGCACGCCATGCTGCGCGAAGGCAAAGGCGACAAACATTACCTCGCGCTGGTCGAAGGTGACTGGGTCAATGATCGCCAGCATATTCGGCTGGCGCTGACCAAATGGACCACCCAGTCCGGCGAGCGCCGCGTGCGCCCCGATCCGGACGGACAATCGGCTCATACCATCGTCACGCTACGGCAACGCTTCGGCCGTTACAGTCTGGTCGACGCGGAACTGCGCAGTGGGCGTACGCATCAAATCCGTGTGCATTTGGCGGCCAGCGGTTTCCCGATCATTGGCGACGAGAAATACGGGGTGGATGAGACGAGGGCACAATTTGCCCGTCAGGGCTTTAATCGCATGTTTCTGCATGCCCATCAATTGACCTTGCCGCATCCCTTGACCGGCGAGATCCTCAGGTTGACGGCTGAGTTGCCGCCGGCCTGCCGTAAGCTGTTGCAGCAGTTGGAGAATCAATAACCATGTCGTCGTATTCGCTGGTGGTGTTCGATTGGGACGGAACCTTGATGGACTCCACCAACGGCATTGTTTCCGCCATTCAGGGCGCGTGCCGCGATCTGGATCTGCCCGTGCCGTCCGCCTCGGAGGCCAGTTGGGTGATTGGCTTGTCGCTGGAGAGCGCCTTGCGTCGTGCGGTGCCCGAGTTGACTCAGGCCATGTTGCCGCGGTTCCTCGAGCGTTATCGCATTCACTATTTATTGCGTGACCCCGATTTGCAGTTGTTCGAGGGAATAGAGCCTCTGCTGGGCGAACTGGCCGGCCAGAAAATCCGCTTGGCAGTCGCGACCGGAAAAAGCCGCGTCGGGCTCAATCGTGTGTTGGCCGCCACTGGCTTGCGCGATATCTTTGATGCTACGCGCACGGCCGACGAAACGTTCAGCAAGCCGCATCCCGCCATGTTGCATGAACTCATGCAGGAATTGGATGTCGAACCCGAACGCGTGATCATGGTGGGCGACACCTCGCATGACTTGAATATGGCGGCTAATGCCGGCGTGCATGGTCTGGGGGTCGCCTATGGTGCTCATAGCCCACAAGAATTGCTGGGGTGTACGCCCCAGGCTGTAGTCGATACTGTGCCTGCCTTGCGAGAGTGGCTATTGTCTCGCGTCGGGGCTTGATCGGGGTCTGATGCGCATCCTGGCGCCGTTTGCTTGCAGTGGTGGTTAGTCTGTTGTCATCTTTCGCGTCGACTGGAACGACGCCAGGAGATCTGGTCATGCTGATACGTAAGCCCCGTCACGAGCCCGCATCGTCCGAAATCACGCCCGAGGCGGTTTGGCAGTCGCGTCGCGAATGGATGGCGCGCGCTGCCATGGCCGCAGCGGCCGCGGGCTTGCCGGCTTGGGCGTCGCGCAGTGCGTTTGCCCAGAGCGGCGCCGAATTGCCCGGCCGGCCAAGTCCCGCCTATTCGGTCATGGACAAGCCGACCGAATGGAAAGACGTCACCACGTACAACAACTACTACGAGTTCGGGGTCGACAAAGGCGAGCCGGCAAAATACGCGGACAAGCTGCAGACCCGTCCCTGGACGGTCTCGGTCGAGGGCGAGGTGCTGCGTCCTCAAACCTTTGATATCGACACCCTGCTGAAACTGGCTCCTCTCGAGGACCGGGTCTATCGCCTGCGCTGTGTCGAGGGATGGTCCATGGTCATCCCGTGGGTGGGGTATTCGCTATCGACCTTGCTCAAGCAGGTCGAGCCCACAGGTAACGCCAAATATGTGGAGTTCACCACGGTCGAGCAGCGGGAAAATATGCCCGGATTGCGGTATCCCGTGCTCGAATGGCCCTATGTCGAAGCGCTGAGGTTGGACGAGGCCATGCATCCGTTGGCGTTACTGGTCTTTGGTTTATACGGAAAGGTCCTGCCGAATCAAAACGGTGCGCCAATGCGCCTGGCGGTGCCCTGGAAATATGGCTTCAAGTCGGCTAAATCGATTGTGCGTATTCGTCTGGTCGAACGTCAGCCGACGAGTTCGTGGATGCAGGCGGCTGCCAATGAATATGGCTTTTATGCCAACGTGAATCCCGACGTGCCTCATCCTCGCTGGAGCCAGGCGACGGAGCGGCGGATCGGCGAGGGCGGTTTTTTCACGCCCAAGCGCAAGACGCTGTTATTTAACGGGTATGCCGATCAGGTCGCCTCGCTGTATCAGGGGATGGATTTGACGGCGAACTATTGACGGCAAAATAGGTGTCTATGACTAAAGCCACTGCGTCTATGGCTGAGCCTGCTGCGCGTCGGGCGCAATGGTCCGCGGCAGCGGTGGCGCGATTCAAGCCGCTCTTATTTGTCGCGGGCTTGTTGCCATTGGCACGCTGGTTCTGGCTCGGGTTCAACGATGGCCTGACCGCCAATCCGATCGAGTTTTTGACACGTTCGTCTGGCACGTGGGCGCTAGTGTGTCTGTTGGTCACGCTGTCGATCACGCCTTTGCGCCGCTTGCTCAGGCAGCCGGCGCTGGTGCGCTTGCGCCGGCCCTGTGGGCTGTTTGCCTTTTTCTATGGCGCATTGCATTTCGTCGCCTGGGTGTGGTGGGATCGTGGTCTGGATGTCGGAGCCATGCTGCAAGACGTATGGGAGCGGCCTTTCATCACCGTCGGCTTTGCGGCTTTCGTGTGCATGACCGCATTGGCGCTCACCTCGACGCAGTGGGCCATCCGCAAGTTGGGGCGGCGATGGCAAATGCTGCATCGACTGGTGTATCTGATAGGTATCCTGGCCGTTGTGCACCTGTGGTGGCATAAGTCCGGCAAGAATGATTTTGAGCAACCCCTGATTTATGGCGCAATCCTGGCCGTGTTGCTGGGCTGGCGTCTAGTGCTGCGGCTCAAGTAGCGCCATGATGATGGCCCCTGTTTCCGCGTCGGGTTTGCCGTCGTAGTTGCTGGGGCGATAGTGCATCTGAAAGGCTGACAGCACGTTCTGGGTTTCGCGATCGAGTCGGCCGTGCTGGGGGCACGCGTAACCCAACTTGGCCAGCCGTTCCTGGAACCAGGCAACGTCGGGTGTGCCTTGGCGTTGCAGGGTGACCCAGTTCGTGGCGGCCTGCGCTTCGTTGTACCAGCGCCCGATGCCGGCTTCGGCGAGCTGCTTCCAGGGAAATAACGGGCCTGGGTCGGTTTTGCGCTGAGGGGCGATATCACTGTGTCCCACCACGTTTTCCGCACGGATGCCGTACCGTTTAGTCAGATCTTTTAACAGCAGAATCAGGGTCTGGATCTGGTGTTCGGAATAGGGCGCCCAGCGGGTCTGGCCGTGTGCCAGGTCGGTACGGCCGATATTGACCAGTTCGATGCCGATGGATACGGGGTTCAGCGACACCTGGTTGTACCACCGGCTTTCTCCCGCGTGCCAGGCGCTCTGGGTTTCGTCGACCAGGCGGTAGATGCGGGGGCGTGCGTCATCCGTGATCAGGTAGTGGGTACTGACTTGGCCCTGTGCCAACAGCCTCAGCGAGTTCTCTGTGTCCGTCGAGGTGTAGTGCAGCACGATATACCGCACCCGGCTGTCGTGACTGACGGCTTTGATCGAATCATCGACATCCAGGCGGGTAGACACGGGCTGGGGCCCCACGCAGCCCGCCAGGGCGAGTACCGCACCCGCCCACATCAGCCCCAGATGGCGTCGAGGGTGCGCGAAGCGGGAACTTGGGGGTATCGGCATAGGGCGGACTTACGTGCGTTGAGCAAGCGGCGATGATTGCAGGTGGCAAGGGCCGTCGGTCGTCGGCTAGGACGAGTTTACGCGCGCGGAGCGAGATACAGGAATAAGGTCGGCTGTTTGTCCAGTTCCGGCGCGAGCTGTTTTTTCCATTCGGCGATGCTGTAGGTGCGTACCCATTCGTCGTCTGTCGTGAGGGATCGGGCGACGCATAGCCGCGTGTCGCCGCGCAGTGCCGAGAGCAGGGTCGCGAACATGGCGGCGTTGCGATAGGGGGTTTCGATCAACAGTTGGGTCTGGTGGTGGCGGGCGGAGTGCTGCTCCCAGGCTTTCAATTGCTTGGCGCGTTCGCCCGGGTCGACAGGAGCGTAGCCATGGAATGCAAAGCGCTGTCCATCCAGGCCGCTCGCCATTAATCCCAGCAAAATCGACGAGGGTCCGACCCAGGGACGGACATGAATGCCGAGCCGATGCGCCGCGGCGACAACCGTGGCGCCGGGGTCGGCGACGGCAGGGCAGCCGGCCTCGGATACGAGGCCGATGTCCTGCCCCTTGTGCACGGGGGCCAGCCACTCTTGTATCTGGCCCACATCCGTTTTGGGGCTGAGCGTGTGGATGGTGATTTCCTGCAGCGGGCGCGCCGTGCCGATCTGTTTGAGAAATGCCCGCGCGGTTTTTGCGTTTTCGGCGATATAGGTGTCCAAGCTGCCTGCCAGGGCACGGGCATCCGCCGGTAACCAGCGCTCGGGTTGCGCAGGTCCCAGACCCACGGGGATGAGGTGTAGCGTGCCGCTCATGCTGCTTGTCCCTCGGGCTGCGCATGCGTCAGTGGGTCCAAGCCAAACGTGGTCAGCATGCCGGTCAGCGTGATCAGCGGCAGGCCGATGATGGCGGTAGGGTCATCGCTGCGGATATATTCCATCAATGCAATGCCCAGGCTTTCCGCTTTGGCGCTGCCTGCCGTATCAAAGGGAGCTTCGGCGCGCAGGTAAGCGTCGATGGCCGCATCCGAAAGCGGGCGGAATCGGCATTGCGTGACGACATCGGCTTTTTCCACGTGTTGGCCATCGGTGACCGCCAGCGCGCTATGGAACTCTACCGTTTGCCCGGCCAGCATCCGCAGTTGGGCCTGCGCGCGGCTAAAATCACCTGGTTTTCCGATCGGATTGCCATCGATGGTGGCGACCTGATCAGAGCCGATGATGATGCAGCCCGGTCGTTGGGCCGCTATGGCCATGGCCTTGTCGACGGATAGGCGCAGCGCCAGTGCCGCAGGGGACTCGTTCTCGTGGGGCGTTTCGTCCACATTTGGGGAAATTGCCTCAAAGGGCAGGCGCAACCGGGACAGCAGTTCACGGCGGTATGGCGAGCTCGAAGCCAGGATCAGGCGAGGTGTGGAAATGGGCATGCGTTGTTTGACGGTTAGGCGTAAGTCACGGTATTATCTAACGTTTTGCGGGATTTTTGCACGGCGCCTCGGTTTTGGGCGCTGAGGGATGTCTGCGCTTGCGGTCGCGAGAATATGTTTTGCGATGCGTGCAGCACAGCTAAAACGACAGGGTTACGGAGTTCGCATGAGTGACAATCAACGGGCAGGGGCGGCATCGCCGCGCGCGTCCGTGTCGGCGGATACTGTGATCGACGCGTTTGCGCTGGCCAGGCAAGGCGATTTTGTTCAGGGCGAGATACCACTGGTACGCTTGGCCCGGGCTGTCGAGGGGTTACCCGAGCAGCCCAGTGGCGAGGCGGGATTGGTCCGCTGGTCGGTCCAGGGCGAAATCGGCAAGGGTGTGATTGGAACGAGCTTTGCGTCCGGTCAGCCGCTCCTGCGCTTGCGTGTGCAGGCGCATCCTGTGCTGATTTGTCAGCGGTGCAATGCCCCGTTTGCTTTTGCAGTGGATTCCCAGGCAGTATTGCAGTTGGTCAAGTCCGAGGACGAGCTCGACGACGATCTGTCCTTTGATGCGCAAGACCCGGATGTTGCAGATTCGCTACCCGAAAAGGTCGTGGGTTCGCATCGTTTTGATCTGTTGGCCCAGGTCGAAGACGAGCTCATTTTGAGTATTCCATATGTGCCCAAGCATCCTGTATGCCCGGGCGCACAGGCCAAAGACGGCGACGCGCAGCAGGCGCCCGCCACCCAGCGTCCGTCGCCGTTCGCGGTGCTCGAACAATTAAAGCGTAAAGATTAGGTCAACATCGGGCGTGCATCGCGTACAATGCGCCCCGTTTCTAGGAGTCATCATGGCTGTTCAACAAAACAAAAAGTCCCCGTCCAAGCGTGGCATGCATCGCTCGCACGATTTTCTGGTCAACCCGCCGACCGCGATCGAGCCCACCACTGGCGAAAACCATCTGCGTCACCACATCAGCCCCAACGGCTTTTATCGTGGCCGCAAGGTCCTCAAGACCAAGGCTGACGAATAAGCCGCTGTAAAAGCGCTTTCGCACTCACGGCAGCAGCTGTACTGCACCTGTGATACGTATCGCCATTGACTGCATGGGCGGCGACTTCGGTCTGCCCGTTACGATTCCGGCCGCGATCGAGTTCGCCCGGCAGTTCCCCGATTCCAAGCTATTGCTGGTCGGGCTGCCTGACGCTATCGAAGCGGCCTTGAACGAACACAAGACCGCCCCGCGTGATCGTCTGGAAATCGTCCCCGCGACCGAGGTTGTCACGATGGACGATCCGGTCGAGGTCGCTTTACGTCGTAAAAAAGATTCGTCCATGCGCCTGGCGGCTCAAGCCGTCAAGGACGGGCGTGCCGACGCTTGCGTGTCCGCAGGCAATACCGGCGCGTGGATGGCGATCTCCCGCTATGTGCTGAAGACCCTGGATGGCATCGATCGTCCAGCGATCGCCACGTCCATTCCCAACCAGACCGGCCGGGCAACGACCGTGCTCGATCTGGGGGCCAACGTCGATTGCTCGGCGCAACACCTGTTGCAGTTTGCCATCATGGGTGCGGCGTTGACCCAGGCTGTCGATCATCGAGACAATCCGTCGGTGGGTTTGCTGAATATCGGCGAAGAAGTCATCAAGGGCAATGAGGTCGTCAAAGAGGCTGCAGAGCTCTTGCGCCGCAGTCCGCTGAATTTCTACGGAAACGTCGAAGGCAACGATATTTTCAAGGGCACCGTCGATGTAGTGGTTTGCGACGGTTTCGTTGGTAATGTCGTCCTCAAGTCCGTCGAAGGGCTGGCAAAAATGCTCTCCAGCGTGATCCGCGAGGAATTCAAGCGCAATTTGGTCACGCTGCTGGCCGGAGCCATCGCCAAGCCCGTACTCAACCGCCTGCGCGGCCGCGTCGACAATCGCCGCTACAACGGTGCTGCTTTGTTGGGCCTGCGTGGTGTGGTGATCAAAAGCCACGGCTCGGCTGACGTATATGCGTACGGGTTCGCCTTGCAGCGTGCGCGCGAGGCGGTAGTGAGTAAACTGCAAGAACGTACCGCCCAGACCGTGGCGCTGATCACTCAGCGCGTCCAGATGGGCGAAGCAGCCTCCGGCGCGTCCGAAACGGCCGGAGATACCGTTTGATGGGTAATGCAATGACATATGCCGTGATCGCGGGCTCTGGCAGTTTTCTGCCCGAGCGGGTCGTGTCCAACGACGAGCTGGCTGCCGAGCTGGCTACGCGTAATATTGCCACGTCCGACGAATGGATCGTTGAGCGGACGGGGATACGCCAACGTCACTTGGCCGAGCGTGGTGTGACTACCAGCCACCTGGCGACCGAGGCCGCCAAGCGTGCATTGGTAGATGCAGGTGTTCAGGCGGCGGATGTCGATCTGATCATCGTCGCGACCTCGACACCGGACTTCGTCTTTCCCAGCACCGCCTGTCTGGTTCAAGCCAATCTGGGCACCAAAGGCGGGGCTGCATTTGATGTGCAGGCCGTTTGCAGCGGGTTCGTCTATGCGCTCAGCACGGCGGATGCGTTTGTGCGGGCTGGCCGGGCGCGTTGCGCGCTCGTGATTGGCGCCGAGGTGTTTTCCAGCATTCTCGATTGGAACGACCGCAGCACCTGCGTGTTGTTCGGTGATGGGGCGGGGGCGGTGGTTCTCAAGGCCTCGGATCAGCCGGGCATCCTGGCTGCTCAGTTGCATGCCGATGGCTCTCAAACCAAAATCCTGTGCGCCGCGGGCAACGTCGCCTATGGCAGCGTCGTGGGCGATCCGTTCCTGCGCATGGATGGCCAGGCTGTGTTCAAGCAGGCCGTGACGGTACTCGATCGCTCCGCGCGAGACGTATGTGCAGAGGCAGGCGTGGGCGTGTCAGATGTCGACTGGCTCATCCCTCATCAGGCCAACGTCCGTATTTTGAATTTCCTGGCCCGTAAATTGCACGTTCCGACTGAAAAGGTCGTCATTACGGTCGATTCCCATGCCAATACCTCTGCCGCCAGCGTTCCTTTGGCGCTGGATGCCGCGCGCCGTGACGGGCGAGTCAAGCCGGGGCAACTGGTGTTGATGCAGGGCGTGGGAGGCGGTTTTACCTGGGGCTCGGTGCTGGCGCGCATGTAGTGCGGCACGTCCATGTGTTGCCTGCGCCACGAGGGCGGTGGCAACCTCAGCGGTCGCCCGATGTCGGGTATTCTCCCAAATCTGAAATCTGTTGATACTTCCATCATGAAAATCGCGTTTGTGTTTCCTGGCCAGGGTTCGCAGTCGGTCGGCATGCTCGATGTCTGGGCCGGTAACGCTGCTGTGGCCGATGTCATTGCCCGTGCGGGTCAGGCACTCGACCAGGATCTCGGCGCCTTGATTGCACAAGGTCCTGCGGATCAGCTCAATCTGACTATCAACACCCAGCCCGCCATGTTGACGGCAGGCGTTGCCGTATACGCTGCCTGGCGTGCTGCCGGCGGCCCGCTGCCGGCGCTGATGGCCGGCCATAGCCTGGGCGAATACGCCGCCTTGACGGCTGCCGGCGCGCTGACTCTCGAGGACGCCGTGCGCCTGGTGCGTGTGCGCGCCGATGCGATGCAAGCCGCTGTGCCCGTTGGCACGGGAGGCATGGCCGCGATCCTGGGCTTGGATGACGATGCGGTGCGTGCTGCTTGTGCTCAGGCTGCCCAGGGCGAAATCGTCGAAGCTGTGAATTTCAATGCGCCTGCCCAGGTCGTGATCGCCGGCCACAAGGCCGCCGTCGAACGCGCCTGCGAGGCTGCCAAGGCTGCAGGCGCCAAGCGTGCCTTGCCGCTGCCTGTATCGGCGCCATTTCACTCCAGCTTGCTAAAGCCCGCTGCCGAGGTGCTGGCCAGCGCTTTGTCGCAAGCCTCCGTATTGGCGCCTCAGGTGCCCGTCATCAACAACGTGGATGTTGCTGCGCCTGGCGAGCCGGACGCCATCCGGGATGCGCTGGTGCGCCAGGCATGGCATCCTGTGCGCTGGGTGGAAACCTTGCGCGCCATGAAGGAACAAGGCGTCACTCACGTCGTCGAATGCGGCCCTGGCAAGGTACTGGCGGGGCTGACCAAGCGTATCGACAGCGAGCTCATCGGGCTTTCGATCACCGATCCGGCCTCTCTCGAGGCCGCTCTGGCGACGTTAGGACAGGCCTGAGGCCGTTCTGCGTACCGATCGCCAGTCATTACGGAAACGGATATGGATAAACAATCAGCAGAATTGCAGGGCAAAGTGGCATTGGTCACGGGTGCCACACGCGGTATCGGCAAGGCCATTGCCTTAGAACTCGCACAGCGCGGCGCCATCGTCGTCGGCACAGCCACCAGCGAGTCCGGCGCCCAGGCCATCGGCGAAGCGCTTGCGCCGCTGGGCGGTCGCGGTGTCGTGCTGGACGTTACCGACGCGCAGGCTTGTGATGCGCTGATCGACACCTTGAGCAAGGCGCCCGAGGGTGGCCCTCACATCCTGGTCAATAACGCCGGCATTACACGCGACAATCTCGCCATGCGGATGAAGGACGAGGAATGGTCTGCGGTGATCGATACCAACCTGGCTTCGGTGTTTCGCCTGTCCCGCGCCGTATTGCGCGGCATGATGAAAGCCCGTTGGGGCCGCATCATCAATGTGACCTCTGTGGTGGGCTCCAGCGGCAACCCCGGTCAGGCCAACTACGCGGCGGCCAAAGCCGGCGTTGCAGGGATGTCGCGTGCATTGGCACGCGAGCTCGGCAGCCGCAACGTGACCGTCAATTGCGTGGCGCCCGGTTTCATTGATACTGACATGACTCGCGCTCTGGGCGAAACCCAGACGGCGGCACTGTTGCAGCAGATTCCGCTGGGCCGTTTAGGCTCGCCGACGGACATTGCTCATGCCGTGGCCTTTTTGTCCGGACCGCAGGCAGGTTACATTACGGGAACAACGCTGCACGTAAACGGCGGAATGTACATGTAAAGTCGGCCTGAAAAAGGGCGATTTTGGGGTGCGTCTCACGGCGTACTGTTACTTTTATCACGGCCAGGCGTTTGCATTCCTCTACGCTTGGCTATAATTCGCGGGATTTTTCCCACTTGGAGATCTGCATGGAAAGCATCGAACAGCGCGTCAAGAAGATCGTCGCTGAACAACTTGGCGTTAACGAAGCCGAGATCAAAAACGAGTCCTCCTTCCTTGACGACCTCGGTGCCGATTCGCTCGATATGGTTGAACTGGTCATGGCGCTCGAAGACGAATTCGAGACCGAGATCCCCGACGAAGAGGCCGAAAAGATCACCACCGTGCAGCAGGCGATTGATTACATCAATTCGCACGGTAAGCAGTAAGCGCAGCCTATATTGTTCCCGGCGTTATCCCATACAGGGGTAGCGATCGGGAGTCGGGGCGGTTTCAGAGGTGTCGTGCGGTTCGCATGCGAGAGTATTGTTACGATATTCTTGCTTGTCTGCCGTTCGCACGGCGCATCCGAAAGCCGCCTTTCTTTTGTCTTTTAGGAGTCCTCCGTGAAGCGACGAGTCGTCATTACCGGCCTGGGTATCATCTCGCCCGTGGGCAACGATATCTCCAGCGCCTGGGACAATATCGTCAACGGACGTTCTGGCATCAGCCGCATCTCCCGTTTCGATCCTTCTGCCATCACCACGCATATCGCCGGTGAGGTCAAGGATTTCGACGTCACGCAGTACATGCCCGCCAAAGAAGCCCGCCAGATGGATACCTTCATCCATTACGGTATGGCTGCGGGCATTCAAGCCTGGCAAGACAGCGGGCTGGACGTTACCGAAGCCAATGCTGACCGCATTGGCGTGATCGTGGGGTCCGGCATTGGCGGTCTTCCCCGTATCGAAGAAACGCAGACCGAACTGCTCGCCAAAGGTCCGCGACGTATTTCCCCCTTTTTCGTGCCTGGCTCGCTGATCAACCTGATTTCCGGCCAGTTATCGATCCGATTCGGCATGAAAGGCCCGAGCTATGCTGTGGTGTCCGCATGTACGACGGGCTTGCACTGCATCGGTGATGCCGCGCGCCTGATCGAATACGGCGATGCCGACGTCATGCTGGCGGGCGGTGCCGAGTCCACCGTATCGCCCCTGGGTATCGGCGGTTTTGCTGCCATGCGCGCCCTGTCGACCCGTAACGACGATCCGACGACGGCATCGCGCCCCTGGGACCGAGACCGCGATGGTTTCGTGCTGGGTGAGGGCGCTGGCGTCCTGGTCCTCGAGGAATACGAGCACGCCAAAAAACGCGGTGCTCGCATTTACGGCGAGTTCGCGGGCTATGGGATGAGCTCGGATGCGCATCACATCACCGCTCCCGACAAGGACGGTCCCCGCCGTGGTGTGGTCAACGCCTTGCGTAATGGCGGCATCAACCTCGACGAGGTGGATTACGTCAACGCCCATGGCACCTCGACGCCGTTGGGCGACAAAAACGAATCCGATGCGTTGAAACTGGCCTTTGGCGATCACGCCAAAAAGCTGGTGGTGAATTCGACTAAATCGATGACGGGTCACCTGCTCGGGGCTGCCGGCGGTATCGAGGCGGTGTTCACCACGCTTGCGGTGTACCACCAGAAATCGCCACCCACCATCAATATCTTCAACCAGGATCCCGAGTGTGACCTGGATTACTGCGCCAACGAGGCTCGGGACATGAAGATCGACGTGGGGCTTTCCAATTCCTTTGGTTTTGGCGGCACCAACGGCTCCATGGCCGTTCGCCGGGTTTAATTTGACCGTCCTCTGGGAACCCGGCCTGCGGACGCTGTGCGTTCCGGTGCGCGCGACGCGTCACGCGGCCGTGCGCGCGATCCGCGCGGTTGCGGGCAGCCGTCGCTGGCAGATCCGCCAGGGGCGGCACTGGGTTCACGCCGTCTTGCAAGATAGCCAGCGCGGCCCGTGCTGGCTGAGCCTGCGCCTGCAGGCCGATGCGTCTGCTGCGGGCCCTCGTACCCTCTATCGCGTCTCCATTTGGCAACCGGGCGTTCCCGCAGCAGTCTGGCGTCGGGTTTGCCTGCTGGCTGGGGCCGCTCAGCGCCTGCAAGCATCACCTGTGCAGGGGGCGTCATGAGCGAGCGCGATGTCGACGCCGAATTAGTCGCCCGCGTACAACGGGGCGACAAGAAAGCCTTTGACCTGCTGGTGCTCAAGTACCAGCGCAAAATCCTGCGGCTATTGGGCCGCATGATCCGCGATCCCGCCGAAATCGAGGATGTCGCTCAAGAGGCCTTTATCAAGGCCTACCGGGCGCTGCCCCAATTTCGCGGCGAGAGCGCCTTTTATACCTGGCTTTACCGCATTGCCGTCAATACGGCCCGCAATTGGCTGGCCTCTGCCGGGCGTCGTCCCAGCGCGCCAAATGCAATTGAAACCGAAGACGGTGAAACTTTTAACGAAACAGACAACCTAACCGATATCAGCACACCGGAATCCATGGTGGCTAGCCGGGAAATCGCCGAGACAGTGAACGCCGTCATCGAGGAATTGCCCGAAGAGCTCCGGACCGCTATCGTGCTGCGTGAAATCGAAGGTATGAGTTACGAAGACATCGCCCAAAGCATGGACTGCCCCATTGGCACGGTACGTTCGCGCATATTTCGTGCGCGCGAAGCCATCGCCACCCGGTTGCGTCCATTGCTGGACACCGATGCCGAGCGTCGTTGGTAAGGAGCGGCAGTCATGCAGTCAACAGCAAAATCAGTGGTAGAGACCGAAGTTTCCCTCGAGGAGTCGGTGTCGGCCTGGATGGACGGTGAGCCATCCGATTTCAATTTTCCCGACCTTTCCACTGAGCAAGGCCGTCGAACCTGGGATACCTATCACCTGATAGGCGATGCTCTGCGCAACGCCGATCTGGCTGTCAGCCCCAGTGCGAATTTTCACGCGCGTCTGTCTCGTGCGCTCGATGCCGAGCTGCCGATTGTTGCGCCGCAGCGACGTCGTTCTCCGTTACGTTTCGGGCTCTCCAGCCTGGCCGTTGCCGCCGCCGTTGCTACCGTGGCGTGGGTAGCCCAGCCTTACATCATGGGCGGCAATAGCCGCCCGGCCGATACCCGTACGTTGGCGGATGCGTCCATCAACGAAACTCCGGCGCTACGTGACTACCTCGAGGCTCATCGCCAGATGGCGGGGCCCAGTGCGGTACGCCAGGTGTCGTTTGATGCCGGAGCCGGACGTTGATCGCACAGTTACAACATTTCTGTCGTCCCGCATGGCATCGTGCCGGCTTGATCCGCCGGCCGATACAAGGGGCAGGGTGGGCGTTGACTGCGGTTTTCCTGGTCGCGTTTTCCTCTTTGCATGACGCCGCCCGGGCTGCCGAGGCTGCGGCACCGGACTCGGCAGTACAACTGCTCTACGATATTCAGCAGGCTGCGCGCAAGCAGGACTATGCGGGCGTATTCATGTACCAGCAGGGCGAGGCCATTCAGTCGTCCCGGCTCGTTCATGTAATTGATGGCACAGGCGAGCGTGAGCGTCTGGAAATCCTGGATGGCCAGCCTCGCGAATACTTGCGCCACAACGACGAAATTCAATGCCTCATTCCCGAGCGCAAGACTGTGTTGATGGAGCCGCGTCGCGGTGACCGCTTCCCGGGCTTGCTGCTGGGTAATCCGACAGATTTGGCGCAACATTACGACATTCGGGTGCAAGACAAGCTGCACCGTGTCGCGGACCGCCAATGCCGGATCATCACGATTCAGCCGCGCGACGGGCAGCGCTATGGCTATCGGTTGTGCGCAGATGTGGCCACTAATTTGCTGCTCCGCGCGCAGACGGTGGACAGCGATCACAGCGTCGTCGAGCAGGTATCGTTCAGTTCCATCCGCTTGGGCGACAAGGTCGATGCGAATGAGTTGACGTCGCCGTGGAACACGCGAGACTGGAAGATCTTGCAGCCCAAGATCGAGACCATCGATCTGGCGGCTCAGGGATGGCGTATTCCTGCCCCGGCCGGGTTCGTCTCGGTCATGCAGGTAGTGCGTTCGATGGGGCGCAGCAATGTCAGCCAGCTCGTGCTGTCTGATGGGCTGGCCGCCATTTCTGTCTTTATCGAACCCTATGATGATCAACGCGACCATCCCATGTCCAACGGGGCGGTGCGGCGCGGTGCGATCAATATCTATAGCACGCGCATCGCTGATTTCTGGCTGACGGCGCTGGGCGAGGTCCCCGCCGAGACGCTGGAGCAGCTTGCCACCTCTACTGAATACGTGCCTGTATCTTCTCAATAACAATAAAGCCTGCAAAAGGTATGGGGAGTTTTCGGAGTTCTCTCATGGAATCACTTTCAGTGTCGAAACCTTTTATCCGGCGCTTTGCCCCTGCAGTCATGTCAGCCGTCTTGCTGGCCGGCGCCTACGGGCCTGTTGCACAAGCACAGACGCAAGCACCGGCTGCGGCCAGTCCCGCGGTAGTGCTGCCTGATTTCAGCGACGTCATTGCCAAAGCCGATCCTGCTGTGGTCAATATCCGCACGACGGCCAACGTGCCGGTGCGTTCGCCAGGCGGCAGCGGTGACCCCTACGAATTATTCCGCTGGTTCTTCGGTCCGGATTTCCAAGGCCCCGGCGTCCCGCAGCAACCGCATCCTACGCCCCGTCAGGCCCCCGAGGAGCGCAAAGTCCCCCGTGGTGTCGGTTCAGGATTCTTTATCTCGGCTGATGGCTACATCCTGACCAACAATCACGTTGTCAGCGACGCGGCTGATATCTATGTCACGCTGACCGATGGGCGCGAGTTCAAGGCCAAGGTCATCGGGACGGACGAGCGCACCGATGTGGCGCTGATCAAGATCGATGCCAAGGATATGACTCCCCTGGCGATCGGCGACCCCAAACAGCTCAAAAAGGGCCAATGGGTACTGGCAATCGGCTCGCCGTTTGGGCTGGATTCCACTGCAACGGCGGGTATCGTCAGCGCCATGAGCCGCGATACAGGTGAATACCTCCCCTTCATTCAGACCGATGTGGCGGTCAACCCCGGCAACTCGGGCGGCCCGCTGATCAACCTGAAAGGCGAGGTCGTCGGGATCAACTCGCAGATCGTCTCGCGTAGCGGCGGTTTCATGGGTATTTCCCTGGCCATTCCGATTGACGAAGCCATGCGCGTGGCCGACCAGCTGCGTGCCAGCGGCAAGGTGACTCGTGGCCGTATCGGCGTGCAGATCGGTGAGGTCGGCAAGGACGTTGCCAGTGCCATTGGTCTGCCCAAGGCCGAAGGCGCGCTGGTCAGCAATGTCGAGACTGACGGCCCCGCTGGAGATGCCGGCGTCAAGGCGGGTGACGTGATTACGTCATTCAACGGCGAGACCATCAAACGCTGGTCCGATTTGCCTCGTATCGTCGGGGAGACCAAGCCGGGCACCCGTGCCGACATGGAAGTCTGGCGCCGTGGCAAAACCGTGACGCTGTCGGTCAAAGTGGGCGAGCTTACTGCCAAGGCCGATGATTCCGAGGAGACCCCTCAGGAAGAGGCCCAGCCGGCCGGCAATGCCCTGGGATTGGGCGTGGTGAATGTTCCCAATGATGTTCAGCGCAAACTGGGCATCAAGGGCGGCGTTCAAGTGCGTACAGCCACCGGCGCGGCGGACGCTGCCGGCCTGCAGCCCGGCGATATCGTCCTGGCGGTCAATAACACCGACGTGACGGATGCGAGCCAGTTCAACAGTCTGGTCAGCAAGCTGCCCAAGGGCAAAGCGGCAGGTTTATTGGTCCGTCGTGGTGACCAAGCGCAGTGGGTGGCGGTCGAGCCGTCCAAATAAGCGCCAAGACCGGCTAAAATGGCTGGTTGCCACAAAAGTGGCTGCCACGCCGTATCCGAGGTTTGTTGCTCCCATAGGGGCGGCACATACCTCGGGAGCGGCCAGGCGGCACAGCAGGGGGCGCGATGCGCCCCCTCGTTTTTGGCTGGTTCTTTTCTCGTGACCCGAGTGACATCGGGGCTCGGTATGGTGACCGCAGTCTTGTATGGCTTGCGTTTGTGTCTCTGTCGCGCACCGGGTTTGCGTGCGTTTTGTCCCTAATAAATCCACTCTATGCAGCATATTCGCAATTTTTCCATCATCGCCCACATCGATCACGGCAAATCGACCTTGGCCGACCGCCTGATCCAACGTTGCGGCGGGCTGGCAGCGCGCGAGATGTCCGCTCAGGTGCTGGATTCGATGGACATCGAACGCGAGCGGGGCATCACCATCAAAGCCCAGACCGCTGCGCTGGAATACCATGCCCAGGACGGCAAGGTCTACAATCTGAACCTGATCGACACTCCGGGCCACGTCGATTTTTCATACGAAGTCAGCCGCTCGCTGTCAGCCTGCGAGGGCGCATTGCTGGTCGTTGATGCTTCGCAGGGCGTTGAGGCACAAACGGTCGCCAACTGCTATACCGCGATCGAACTGGGCGTCGAAGTGTTGCCCGTACTCAACAAGATGGATCTGCCACAAGCCGATCCCGATGCCGCCCGCCAAGAAGTCGAGGATGTGATTGGCATCGATGCCAGTCAGGCCGTATTGGCCAGCGCCAAGACCGGGATGGGGATCGACGAGATTCTCGAGACTGTCGTGTCGCGTGTGCCGCCTCCTGTCGGCGATCCGGACGCACCGCTGCAGGCGCTGATCATCGACTCCTGGTTCGACAACTACGTAGGCGTTGTGATGCTGGTGCGTATCGTCAACGGTACGCTCAATCCCAAGGACAAAATCCTGCTGATGGCGTCCGGCGCCACGCATTTGTGTGAGCAATTAGGGGTGTTTACCCCAAAGTCCCAACCCCGCACCAGGCTATCGGCAGGCGAGGTGGGCTTTATCATCGCGGGCATCAAAGAGCTCGCCAACGCCAAAGTCGGCGATACCATTACGCTCGCCGGCAAGCCCGCGCCCACACCGCTGCCCGGCTTCAAAGAGGTCAAGCCGCAGGTGTTTGCTGGCTTGTATCCGGTCGAAAGCTCTGAATATGACCAACTGCGCGACTCGCTCGAAAAGCTCAAGCTCAACGATGCCGCGCTGATGTTCGAACCCGAGGTCTCTCAGGCGCTGGGCTTTGGTTTCCGCTGCGGCTTTTTGGGCCTGCTGCACATGGAGATCGTGCAAGAGCGCCTGGAGCGCGAGTTCGATATGGACATCATCACCACCGCGCCGTCGGTGGTGTACGAGGTCGAGCAACGCGATGGCACTCTGGCCGTGATCGACAGCCCGGCGCGCATGCCGGAAGTCGGACATATCGTCGATATACGCGAGCCCATCGTCAAGGTGACGCTATTCATGCCCCAGGAATACGTGGGGCCGGTCATGACGCTGTGCAATCAAAAGCGCGGTGCGCAGATCAACATGAGTTACCACGGCCGCCAGGTCCATCTGACGTACGAGATCCCCTTGGCTGAAATCGTGCTCGATTTCTTCGACAAACTGAAATCCGTGTCGCGCGGCTATGCGTCGATGGACTATGAGTTCCTCGAATACCGCTCGGCAGACGTGGTCAAGGTCGATCTGCTCATCAACGGCGATCGTGTGGACGCCCTGGCCATGATCGTGCACCGGGCCAATGCCCGCTATCGTGCGCGTGACGTGGTGACGCGGATGCGTGGCCTGATTCCTCGCCAGATGTTCGATGTCGCGATTCAGGCGGCCATTGGTGCCGAGGTGATCGCGCGCGAAAACGTCAAGGCCTTGCGCAAGAACGTGCTGGCCAAGTGCTACGGCGGCGACATCACCCGCAAGAAAAAACTGCTTGAAAAGCAGAAAGCGGGCAAAAAGCGCATGAAACAAGTGGGTAGCGTGGAAATCCCCCAAGAGGCGTTCCTGGCTATTTTGCAGGTCGAAGACAAGTAGTAAGAAAAAGGCGGCAACCCTATGAGTTGGAATTTTGCACTGATACTTTTTGTGCTGTTGGTGGTGACCGGTATTGTTTGGGCGCTGGACGTGTCGATGCTGCGTCGCAAGCGCGCGCAACGCGGCCGGGAGGCCGCCGACGCCGTCGATACCAGCTATGTGACGGATCCCCAGGAGGCCACTCGCATGCGCCAGGCCGCGCTTGAGTCCGCGACCCGTGTGCCGTGGTGGATCGAGTATGCCGTCAGCTTCTTTCCCGTCATTTTGTTCGTGTTCGTACTGCGCTCTTTTGTGGTCGAACCATTTCGCATTCCGTCGGGGTCCATGCTGCCCACACTGCAATCGGGCGATCTGATCCTGGTGAACAAATTCAGCTACGGCGTGCGTCTGCCTATCGTTGACAAAAAAGTCGTCGATACCGGCTCGCCTCAGCGCGGCGATGTGGTCGTTTTCCGCTATCCCGTAGACCCCAGCGTGGACTACATCAAGCGTATTGTCGGCTTGCCGGGTGACGAGGTCGCCTATCTGGACAAAAAACTCTACGTCAATGGCCAGCTGGTGCCCCATGTCCAGGATGGCGAGTATTTCGAGCCGGATCGGGTGTCGTATATTGCCCAATACAAGGAAAAATTGGGCGATGTTGAACACCAAATCCTGCTAGATGAGGGTAAAACACAGATGTACGGCCCAATTTGGCAGTTTCCCAACATGGGCAACTGCCAGTATGCCCGTAATGGAGTACGCTGCAAGGTGCCGGAAGGACAATATTTCGCCATGGGCGACAACCGGGATAACAGCGCCGATAGCCGTTACTGGGGGTTTGTCCCGGATGCCAATATCGTCGGAAAGGCATTCTTTATCTGGATGAACTTCAGCGACTTAGGCCGCATCGGCAGCTTTCACTGACATGTCTCTCGCCACGCTGGAAACCCGCCTCGATCATCGCTTCAGCGATGCGAGCCTGCTTGAGCAGGCGCTGACGCATCGCAGCCATAGCGCACGTCACAACGAGCGCCTGGAGTTTCTCGGGGATTCGGTGTTGAACTTTGTCGTGGCAGCGTTGCTGTTCGAGCGGTTCCCCAAGCTGGACGAGGGCGATTTGTCCCGCTTGCGCGCCAATTTGGTCAAACAAGCGTCGTTGGCCGAAATCGGCCAGCGTCTCGAGCTTTCCCAGCATCTGCGCCTGGGCGAGGGCGAGCTCAAAAGCGGCGGCTTTCGCCGTCCGTCCATTCTGGCTGACGCGGTCGAGGCCATTTTTGGCGCGGCCTTTCTGGACGGTGGTTTTGAGGTGGCTCGCAAGGTCATTGCGCGGCAATATCAGCCGGTGTTGGCCAGCGTAGACCCCAAAACCCTGGGCAAAGACGCCAAAACCTTGCTGCAAGAGTTCCTGCAGGGCCGGAAACTGGCCCTGCCGCTTTATACGGTTGTCGCGACGCACGGTGCGGCGCACAGCCAGCAATTCGAGGTCGAGTGTTCCATCCCGGCCCTGGAAATCAAAATCGTAGCCCCCGGCGCCAGCCGCCGTGCCGCCGAGCAATCCGCCGCCAAGCTGGCCCTGGAGGCCGCCCAGGTCGCGAGTCCGCCAGGACGTCCGGCCCGTAAATCGGGCAAAGCCCGTAAAACAGCGCAATTGTCACTGCCCGTGGCAGTGTCTCAAGAGGTCAAATGAGCGATACCCCTTTCCGAACCGGTTTCGTGGCCGTGGTGGGCCGTCCCAACGTGGGCAAGTCCACCCTGACCAATGCCTTGATCGGCTCGAAAATCTCCATCGTCTCGCGCAAGGCGCAGACGACGCGTCACCGTATTCACGGCGTGCTCACGCGAGAGCATGAGCAATTCGTTTTTGTCGATACTCCCGGCTTTCAGACGCGCCATGGCGGAGCGATGAACCGCATGATGAATCGCGTCGTGACGCAGGCACTGGCCGACGTGGACGTCGTGGTGCATGTCGTCGAGGCCGGCAAATGGACCGACGGCGACGCCAAGCTGCTGCCACTGTTGCCCGATGCCAAGCGCACCATTCTGGTCGTGAGCAAGATCGATGCGATCAAACGGCGCGATGACCTGTTCGCCTTTGTCTCCAAGATCGTGGCCCTGCATCCCTATGATGCGGTGGTGCCGGTCAGCGCGCTCAAGTCTCAGCAACTCGATCAATTGCTGCAGGAAATTGCGACGCGCTTGCCTGAGGGCGAGCCCATGTTCGAGGAAGACACGCTCACCGATCGGCCCGTGCGGTTCATCGCGGCCGAATTGCTCCGCGAAAAGATCTTTCGTCTGGTCGGCGACGAGTTACCCTACGCGTGCACCGTCGTCATCGAGCAATGGGAAGAAAACGATCAGGCGCTACGTGTGGCGGCCTGCGTGGTGGTCGAACGCGAGAGCCATCGGCCTATCTTGCTGGGCGCCGGCGGTGAACACATGAAGCGCATCGCGACCGAGGCGCGCCAAGACATCGCCAAGCTGGTGGACAAGCCCGTGCATCTGGAGGTCTATATCAAGGTGCGCAAGGGCTGGTCTGACCGCGAAAGTGCGTTGCGCGATTTAGGCTATGAGTAAAAGGGCGCATCGCGTCCAGGATTGTCCTGCCTTTATGCTTCACGCCACGCCGTGGCGCGAAACCTCTCTTATCGTCCAGAGTTTCTCCCGCGATCACGGCTGTGTAGCCCTGGTCGCCAAGGGGGCAAAGCGGCCGTATTCGGTGCTACGGCCGGTGTTGTCCGCGTTTCAACCCCTGTTGTTGTCGTGGAGCGGAGCGGGCGAAGTCAAAACCCTGACTCGTGCCGAGGTCGTCGGCTTGCGGCCGTTGAAAGGCACGGCACTCATGTCCGCCTGGTACATGAACGAGCTGCTGTTGCGCTTGCTGCCGCGTGAGGATGCGCATCCTGCCTTGTTCGACGCCTACGACACGGCATTGCAGCAATTGGCGGGCGGGACGCGGGCAGCCGGTGCGTTGCGGCGCTTTGAATGGACGTTGCTTAGTGAAACCGGCTATGGCATTGATGAGGCCGCCCCGGATTTCGATGATCCGGCGATTGAGCCTGCATTACGGCGAGATCTCCGTGAACGGTTGGCCGCCAATTTAGTAGGCCGTCCATTGTCTACGCGCCGCGTATTACTGGATTTGCAGCGGTTGTAATCATCGCGCTTGTCAGCGATTCGTAAAACGGGGTGGGCAGATCGAGCCGATACGCACAGCCCGGGGGCCTTGCATCCTGCGGCAGGCATGGGACTTGCGCAATTCCAGCGTCTGCCTACGGAGGACGCGTCATGGCTCTTTCAGCGATTGCCATTAATTGCACACTCAAAAAATCTCCTGCCGCCTCATCGTGTGACAAGCTGCTCAGCCAAGTCGCAGAGGCGCTTCGCAAGCAAGGTGTTCAATGTGATGATGTAGTACGTGCGGTCGACTTGGCCATTTCACCCGGCGTGACGTCGGATGAAGGTGCTGGCGACCAATGGCCGGATCTGCGGCGCCGCATTCTCGCGGCCGACATCCTGATATTGGGAACACCGATTTGGCTGGGCCATCCTTCCAGCATATGCCAGCGTATTCTCGAGCGTATGGACGCGTTTCTAGGCGAGTTGGATGACGCCGGCCGTATGGTGACTTACGGCCGGGTAGCCGGGGTCGTGGTAGTCGGTAATGAGGATGGCGCACACCATGTCAGTGCTGAATTGTTTCAGGCCCTGAATGATGTGGGTTTCACATTGCCGGCCAGCGCAGTGACCTATTGGGTCGGAGAAGCCATGCAAAAAACGAATTTTGACGACCTGCCTGTCACGCCACAAAAGACAGCTCAGACGACAGTGGAGCTGGCGCTTAATTGCGCACACCTGGCGAACGTCTTGCGTGCCTCGCCTTATCCGCCCCGCTAAGGAGCGGCCAGGCTTGAAACTTGCGGGTCCCCGGGGGCGTCGGGACGTGGTGTAGGTGGCCAGTCCGGGCGAGTCATTCAAGACGACTTGATCGAGGAGGCCGACATGGCGAAGTGTGATTCGTGTGGAAATGAATATGACAAATCTTTTGAAATAGCTATCCAGGGAAAGTCATATACGTTCGATAGCTTTGAATGCGCCATTAAAACGCTGGCCCCCACCTGCGAACATTGTGGCGTTCGAATCATTGGGCACGGGCTTGAAAAAGAGGGAAAAATGTATTGTTGCGCGCACTGTGCCGAGGCAATGGGTGCGCCCGAGTTTAAAGATCGTGCAGGTTAAAAGACGCTCGTAGCGCTTACAGCAGTTATAGGCCGTAGCGCTTGTAACGGCTTTGCCAAGGTTTTTCGACGCTATGGTGCTGGCGCCGGTGGTATCGTTGGCCCCGGAATCTGGGGGCGATGAGCATCGCCTCCTTTGATGGAGGCGAATCTTGGACGGCGCAGCATTGACGTATAAAACCCGCTTGGCGACACGCCGATGGCTAGGGTTGGCCGTGGGTTGCGCGTGGCTGTTGCCTATCACCGTCATGAGCGCCGATGTCCCGACACTGGCGGCGAAAAGGGACTTCTGGACGGCAGAGGATCTATATACGGACTTTCTCTCCGAGTTTGGCGAGTCTGCCGATGCCTGCTATTCGGACTATCGACTCCATGCGGGGCCGCCCCTGCCGGACGCGCCTCAGACATTGGGGCAACGTTGGAGCACGGCCGTCATCGCCATTGATGCCTCGGGTTCGATGCGAGGCCGCGCGGGGGGCAAACGCAAACTGGACGCTGTTAAAACCGCTACACGGGCGTTTCTGCAAACCGTCCCCAGCGATGCCGAAGTGGGTTTATTAGCGTTTGGCCATCGCGGTAGCAATGATGAACGAGACAAGGCGATGTCATGCACTGCAGTTGAGGTGCTTTCTGATCCGGCTCGCATGAGTCAGCCGAAACTCGAGAAGGCATTAGATGGCTTGCAAGCCAAAGGCTGGACGCCGTTAGCTGCCGCGATTACCCAGGCAGGGGCTGCATTCAAATCAGAGACGGATAAGAAAAAAGAGCACAGGGCCGTCTTTGTCGTGTCAGATGGACTGGAAACCTGTGATGGAGATCCAGTCGCCGCTGCGCAGGCGCTGCGTAACTCCAACGTGAAAGCGGTGGTGAACGTCATCGGCTTTGACGTTCCCAAAAAGGATCGCCACACCCTCGAGCAGATCGCTCACGCGGGCGGGGGCGTATTTGTTCACGCCGCGAATCAGCGAGAACTGGAAAAACACCTGCGTGTCAGATATACCAACCCGGAAAAAAAGACTGCCTACGAAACAGCGGCCCTGCAGGTGAAGGACGAAAATACACAGCAAGCGCTACACGCCTCAAATCACGCCAACACCTGTGTCTCCAATATCATCAGTCGCGAGTCGGCCCAATTTCTGGACATGACACACCGCATGATTGAGGACGGGCAAACCGACGCTCAGTCCGCCCGCGACGCGTATAACGAATTGAAGATACATCATGATGACCTGCACGCCGACATGCGGGCGTTTCGTGACCAGGCCAAGGCAGAACTCGCGGAAATGAATGCGCGTATCGATGCAGATAGAGCTCGCGTCAACGCGGCCTATGGCGATCATTCGCACTGGTCTGGGATCACGCCGCCGCCGGTTCCTCGCCATTGATTGATCGACCATAGCAAGGCTCTCAATGAAAAAGGCCCGCACAAGGCGGGCCTCAGGATGCCGAGCTGCGGACGGTTTATTCGCGATTACCGCCAAAGATGCCCAACAGCATCAACAGGTTCGAGAAGACGTTGTAGACGTCCAGATAGATGGCCAAGGTCGCCGACACATAGTTGGTCTCGCCACCATTGACCACACGCTGCAGGTCCACCAGCATGAAGGCCGAGAAAATCACGATGGCCAGGACCGAGATGGTCAGCATCAGCGCCGGCATCTGCAGGAAGATGTTGGCCAGTGCGGCGACCAGGATGACCACTGCGCCGGTAAACAGCCATTTCTGCATGCCGGACAGGTCACGCTTGATGGTGGTGGCCAGCGTTGCCATCGTACCGAACACCACGGCCGTACCACCAAAGGCGGTCATGACCAGCTGAGCGCCATTACCCATGCCCAGTACAAAGCCCAGCAGGCGCGACAGCATCACACCCATAAAGAACGTAAAGGCCAGCAGCAGGACCACGCCCAGCGAGCTGTTCTTGTTCTTTTCGATGGCGAACATCAGGCCAAACGCGCCGACCAGAAAGATGATGGCCGACAGGCCCGGGCTGGCCATCATGACCTGGTTGATGCCGCTATACAGGCCGACTGCCGCGCCCAGCACGGTGGGGATCAGCGACAGCGCCAGCAGCCAATAGGTGTTGCGCAGGACTTTATTGCGGACGACTTCGCCCGGCGCGCCAGCATAGGCGCCAGAGCGGTTGAAAGGGGAAGGACGGTAATCGTTCATGGACGGCTCCTGTGTACGGCAAACGGGTTGCCCAACGTATTAGAGGTATAGGATACCTTACAGTTCCCTGAAAAATCTACTGGCGGGCAGGATTTGCCGGTATCCGGTTTGCCTTGAACCCAATATGGGGGCCATATGGCACGAAACAAGGGGTAAGTATCCGGTGCACTTCGGCCTGACTTGGACGCTCTTGGTCGAGGCCAGGATACTGCTCGTCTTCTCACAAGACCTTTTCGCCTCAACCCGGCCGGACTTTGCTGAGCGCACGCGTGATCAACGTGGGCAATTCCGCTTCCAGACGGGCGCGCACGCCGGCCGCGGCGTCGTCCAGCGCCTGTTGCAGGGCTTGTTCGAGTTCGGCCTGCAGGGCCGCCCTGAGGACCGCCGTGTTGGCATCTGTGCCGCCTGCCGTGGTGCTGAAAGCTGCCTGCGGCAGGCCGGCGCCACCCGCAGCGCCCGCGACGGCCTCCGATGAGGAATACCCTGCGTCCTGGTCGCTGGCGATGTCGGTCAACACGGGGAACTCGTCTCGATCCTGCTGTTCGGACGCGAGCGATCCGGATGCGGCAGGCGAGGGGGTCGAGTCGGCGATGTCGGTCAAGACCGGCAGCTCGTTCTCATCCTGCCGTTCCGCCGGCGTTGTACGGGACGGGGCCGAGACCGGTGCCGAGTCCGTGACATCGGTCAAGACCGGCAAATCATCGTGGTGATCTTGCTCGGCACGGCTTTTGTCCGGCTGCGCAGGAGCGAAGGTCGGCTCGACGCGCTGCGTCAACGTAGGGATGCCAGGGTCTGAATAGTGGGGCATAAGGGCTCCTGAATCAGCCCTTATGCTAAACGACCGGCGAGATCGTGGCCGTGCAGATCGTGTCCGCCAGCCTGATAAGTCCGCCAGCGCTGGCGTGCTGCATGGCGGTCGTCGGGCTCTCCTGACACAATCTCCAGAACCCGCGGAAATGCTTCGTAACCGGGCGGGCAATCATCATCGAGATTCATCAGCCACGGCCCCTCGGCATCCTCCGAGAGGGGCGCGGCTGGCGGAGCTGCCGTGAGAACCACCGGTGTGCTGGCTGCCAAGGGGTCGCTCGCCAGCACGTGTGGCACAAAAGAAATATCGTCAAACGCCCAAAGCAAACGATCGAACGCGGACAGGCGAGACCCGTTGGCGCAGTACACCACGAGCCGCTGGCCTGCCAGATAACGCTTGCGCGCTACCTGGCAGGCGGCACGCAGTCTGTCGTTGGCCCCAAATGCAAAATCGATGCGCGTCATGAATGAACGCAGTTCTGAGGTCTGCGCCAGGGCAGGGCAAGGCCCTGCTGCCCCTCCATGAGGAGGAAGCCGTCCCGAAAATGGCCGGCTTTTCCTGGCGCGGTAACGTTAATAAGCATGCAACGAACTCAGGCCTGATCCAGCAAGTATTGCATCAGCAGGGGCACGGGGCGGCCGGTGGCTCCCTTGTCCTTGCCGCTGCGCCATGCAGTGCCGGCGATGTCCAGGTGCGCCCAGCGATAGGCCTTGGTAAAGCGTGACAGGAAGCACGCCGCCGTGACCGAACCCGCCGGTGGGCCGCCAATGTTGGCCATATCGGCGAAGTTCGATTTCAACTGGTCTTGGTAGGCGTCATCCATCGGCATGCGCCATGCCGTATCGAGCGACTGTTTGCCCGCCGACAACAACGCATCGGCCAGGCTGTCGTCAGGCGAGAACAGCCCCGTGTTGACGTGGCCCAGGGCGACGACGCAGGCACCGGTCAAGGTGGCGATATCGATGACAGCCGAGGGTTTGAAGCGTTCGGCATAGGTCAAGGCATCGCATAGCACCAGACGGCCTTCGGCATCGGTGTTCAGGATTTCGATGGTCTGGCCGGACATGCTGGTCACGACGTCGCCAGGCTTGTTGGCTTTGCCGCTGGGCAGGTTTTCGCAGGCGGGAATCAGGCCGACGACTTCGACCGGCAGCTCCAGTTCGGCCAGGGCGCGGAACGTTCCGAGCACGCTGGCTGCGCCGCACATGTCGTATTTCATTTCGTCCATGGTGGCCGCCGGCTTGAGCGAGATGCCGCCCGCGTCGAACGTGATGCCCTTGCCGACCAGCACGACCGGGCCGGATTTGGATTTCTTGGCGTTCTTGATCTGGTGGCGCAGTACGATGAAGCGCAGCGGTTCCTCTGATCCACGGGCAACCGACAGGAACGATCCCATGCCCAGTGCCTCGACTTGTTTGCGATCCAGGACTTCGGCCTTGAGCGATTGGAACTCGCGCGCCAGCTTCTTGGCGGTGTCGCCCAGGTACGTTGGTGTGCAGACGTTACCAGGCAGATTGCCCAGCGTGCGGGTCAATTCCATCCCGTGGGCAATGGCGGCGCCTTCGCGCAGGCCTTGCTGGGCTGTTGCGGCGTCGGCGCGCTCGACGACCTGGACGATTTTTTTCAATTTTGGACGGTTGTCCCGATCAGGCGAGCCGAACGTGGTGTCATAGTGATACGTTGCTGCGCCGGCCGCAATGGCCGCGGCACGCGCGCGGGCGCGCAGATCGACGTCGGCGACCGGGTTGGCGGCCAGGGTGGAGACCCCCTCGGTCAAGCGGGCAGCGACGCAGGCCGCGGCAAAGCCTTGCTCTGCAGATGCATGTGCGCGGGCGTTGTATTCGCTTTGTTTGCCCAGGCCGACCAGGACGACGCGTTGCGCGCTGACACCGGGCAAGGCCCGCAGAACCAGCGTAGCGCCTGCACGGCCACGGAACTCGGTTTTTACGACATTACGCACGGCGTGATTGCTCGCGCGGTCGATGACATCGGCGGCGGGACTGAGTTCGCCGTCAGCATAGACGCCTATCGCCAGTGCGGCTGTCTTGATTTGGTGCAAAGAGGCGGTGGTCTGTGTGCTAAATTCCATGGAGGATTCCCGTGTGCGTGGTGCAGTGCGGTTGATTATCCCGCATATTCTCACATGTCTCTATTCAAACGGTCTGTCGTTGCTGAGATCACCAGCCATGCTGGGGTCGTATTTTCCACGTTGGTCGTGGTGTGGCTTAGCGTCCTCTTGGTACGCCTGTTGGGCGAAGCCGCGGGCGGAACTATTGGCGCGGATGTCGTCCTGGGGCTGGCCGCGTTTTCCACCATTACTGCGCTGCCTACCGTATTGGCGGTATCCCTGTTCATCGCCGTGTTGACGACGGTGACCCGCAATTATCGCGAATCCGAAATGGTGGTCTGGTTCGCCAGCGGGTTGTCACTGGCGGATTGGCTGCGTCCGGTCTTGCGCGTAGCAATACCAGTGTCGATTCTTGTCGCGGTCCTGACGCTAGGTGCCTCTCCTTGGGCGTATCGCCAGATTGCGGAATATCGCGAGCGCTTCGAACAGCGTTCGGACCTGTCGAAAGTCGCGGCCGGCCAGTTCGCTGAATCCAACGGCGGAGAACGCGTCTTTTTTGCTGAAGAGCCCTCCCACGCCAGTGATGAACTGGGCGCCGTATTCGCCCGCGAAACCGGCCCTGAATGGCACAGCGTCATGACCGCAAGCAGCGCACGTATCGAGACTGAGCCGAATGGCGATCGTTTCCTGGTCCTGGGTAAAGGCCATCGTTATGACTTGAAACCGGGGACCCCCGAAATTCGCCTGGTGGACTTTGAGGGATATGGCTTTCGCCTGGAGAGCAAGTCCGGCGATCCCATCGCCGAGGCGCGGGCTGCCGCGGAGCGTTCGAGCAAGGCGCGCCCGACGTTGCAGTTGGTGGCTGATGACACGGATAGCTCCTGGTCACAGATCATGTGGCGGATTTCCCTGCCCATCGCGGCCCTCAATCTGGCGCTGTTGGCGATCCCGTTGGGCGCAGTGAATCCGCGCCTGGGCCGCTCGGGCGATCTGCTGATCGCGGGTCTCGTCGGCTTGCTCTACATGAATATGATCAACCTGTCGCGAGCCTGGATCAGCAGCGGCAAATTGCCGTTCGGTGTCGGGGTTTGGGTGATTCACGCCGCCGTCGCCGGACTGGCGATCTACCTGCTGATGCGGCGTTTACGGGTCAAGGCGCCAAAAGGCGCGTGAGGCTGCCAATCCTCAGGGCAGGTAACGCATGGCGCCTTGTTTGCCCGCCAACAGCTTGGCATTGCGCATTACGGATTTGCGCATGAAATCCCACAAAATCGCCATCCGTTTGAGTTTGTGCAGATCTTCATGGCAGTACATCCAAAAGCTGCGCGTGATGGTGATGTCATTTTCCAGCACGGGCACCAGCCGTGGATCCTGGGCGGCGATAAAGCAGGGCAAAATGGCCAGCGATCGGCCTTGCAGTGCGGCGTGATATTGGGCAATCACGCTAGTGCTGCGCAAGACGACCCGGCTCTCGGGCAGCAGGTCTTCCAGATAGCGTAGCCGCTCGCTGAACAGCAATTCATCCACATAGCCGATGAACGTATGCTCGGTCAGATCCGTGCGGCGTGTGATCGGCGCATGATTGGCCAGATATCCAGGCGTCCCATATAGCCGCAACGTGTAGTCGCACAGTTTGGTGCACACATAGGGTCCGCGTTGCGGCCGTTCGATGGTGATGGCCAGATCCGCCTCGCGTTTCGACAGGCTGACAAATCGCGGCACCGGCAGGATATCCAGCGTGATATGGGGATAGCGCCGCTGAAAGTCGGCCGCCAGTGGCGTCAATACATAACTGCCGAAGCCTTCGGTTGCCCCGATGCGTAGATGGCCCGACAGAGCTTGTCCGATTCCCGACAAATTTTCTCGCGCCGTATGCACTGCGCTTTCCATTTGCTCGGCGTAGACAAATAGCCGATGGCCATCTTCTGTCAGCAGGAACCCCGTGTTGCGCGATTTCTCGAACAGCAGCGAATCGAGCTCAGCCTCCAGCGCGCGTATGCGCCGCGACACCGTCGTGTGCTCCACGCCCAATTTACGTGCGGCGGCGCTGACGCGCTGCGTGCGGGCGACCTCCAGAAAATAGCGCAGGCTGTCCCAATCCAGCATGGTGGCTTCCTTGTGTATCTATGCACAACGAATGTGCAATTTGTGCTGTTGCTGGATGATTTTTACACATCTACACTAGACCAGCAGGTCCGAACGGTGCATCGGCCTGCAAACAAGATAAATAATCACCGGAGACAATCATCATGACACTGCATGCGCGCGGCCTGGCCGCAAGTTTGTGCCTGGGCGCCATCTTGACCGCCCCAGCCTGGGCAGCGGACAAGCCGCCCGTCAAAATCGGGGTGCTGACAGATATGTCGGGTACCTATGCCGCAATGGGCGGCGCCGGCTCGGTGGCCGCTGCACAGATGGCGATCGACGACTGCCTGGCCGCCGAATGCAAGGGCATGAAGATCGAACTGGTGTCGGCCGACAATCAAAACAAGGCCGATGTCGGCGCCGCTCGCGCCCGTGAATGGTTCGACCGCGAAGGCGTCACCGCGATCGCCGACCTGACCAATTCCGCCGTAGCCCTGGCCGTACAGGGTATTGCCCGCGAAAAAGACAAAGTCGTGATGTTCTCCGGGCCTGCGACGACGGCGCTGACCAACAAAGAATGTTCGCCGGTCGGTTTTCACTGGATGTTCGACACCTATTCGCAATCGGCTGGCGGCGCCAAAGCCACGGTAAGGGCGGGCGGCAAGTCCTGGTACTTCATTACCGTGGACTATGCGTTCGGCCATTCGCTCGAGGCAGATACCGCCAAGGCCGTGAAAGCCCTGGGCGGTACTGTCGCAGGCTCGGTCCGTCATCCCTTGAATGCCCCCGATTTCGCATCCTATCTATTGCAGGCGCAGAGCTCCAAAGCACAAGTCGTGGCGTTGGCCAATGGTGGTCAGGACACCGTCAATGCCGTCAAACAGGCTCGTGAATTCGGCATCGTCGCGGGTGGTCAACGGCTGGTGTCGTTGTTGATCTTCTTGTCGGACTTGCGTGCCTTGGGCTTGGATAACGCGCAGGGCCTGTCCTATGTCGACGGCTTTTATTGGGACTACGACGACGCGACGCGCGAATGGTCAGCTCGATTCGAAAAAGCGTTTCGCGGGTTAAAGCCGACGATGACGCAGGCAGGCGTGTATTCCAGCGTCTTGCATTACCTGCGCGCGGTCGCCGCTACGGGCAGCACCGAAGGGCGCGCAGTGGCCGACAAGATGCGCGCGCTGCCGATCAAGGATCCGATCATGCGCAACGCCAGCATCCGGCCCGACGGTCGCGTGATTCACGACATGTATTTGTATGAGGTCAAAAAACCGGACGAATCCAAAGGCGGTTGGGATTATTCCAAGCTGATCGCCACGATCCCGGCCGACGAAGCCTTTCAGCCGTTGGCGGACTCCAGCTGCCCGCTGCTCAAGAAATAGATTTTATTTTTATCCCAGGCCCGCCACGCAGGAAAAGTGCCAATTCAGGCGCAGCATGCCAACGTAGCGGCGGGCGCGGGGCCTTTCAAATCACGGGCTGCGCAACAGCGCAGCGGTTTTTTCGGAATAAGGAGTCATCATGAGTGAAGTTCCCAACGTCCCGCTACTGATCGGCGGCAAGCTCGTGCAGTCCAAGACGACAGAATGGCGCGACGTCATCGATCCCGCCACGCAGAAAGTTGTCGCCCGAGTCCCCTTTGCGACTCGGGAAGAATTGGATCTGGCGGTAGCCAATGCCAAAGAGGCTTTTCAGACCTGGCGTAACAGCGGGCAGGGCGCGCGTATGCGCGTCATGCTGAAGCTGCAGCAACTGCTGCGCGAAAACACAGGCAAACTCGCCGAAATGATCACGCGCGAACACGGCAAGACTCTGCCTGACGCGGAGGGCGAAGTGGGCCGCGGCCTGGAGGTCGTAGAGCATGCATGCTCGATCGCCAACCTGCAACTGGGCGAATACGCCGAGAATGCGGCGGGCGGCATCGACGTCTATACCTTGATTCAACCGCTGGGCGTGTGCGCGGGCATCACCGCGTTCAACTTCCCCGTGATGTTGCCGTGCTTCATGTTCCCCATTGCGGTGGCCTGCGGCAATACCTTTGTGCTCAAGCCCTCGGAACAAGACCCAACGTCATCGCTGTTCCTCGCCCAATTGGCCCTGGAGGCAGGCTTGCCGCCGGGCGTACTGAACGTCGTGCACGGCGGCCCCGAAATTGCCAACGGCCTGTGCGAGCATCCCGACATCAAGGCCGTATCGTTCATCGGCTCGACCCGCGTGGGCTCCGAGATCTATCAACGTGCCTCCAATGCCGGCAAGCGTTGCCAGGCCATGATGGGCGCCAAAAATCACTGCGTGATTTTGCCGGACGCCGATCCCGAAGTCGCGCTCAATCAACTGATCGGCGCCGCATTCGGCGCAGCCGGTCAGCGCTGCATGGCTGCATCGGTCGCCGTGCTGGTGGGCGAGGCCCGCAATTGGCTGCCTGATTTCGTCGAGCGCGCCAAGCGCCTGAAAGTCAACGCCGGCACCGACCGCGAAGCAGATCTGGGCCCGCTGGTATCGCCCAATGCCAAAAAACGCGTCGAGAGCCTGATCCAAAAAGGCGTCGACGAAGGCGCCAAACTGTTGCTCGATGGCCGTAACCTGAAAGTCTCCGGTTTTGAAGAAGGCAACTTTGTCGGCCCGACCGTGTTCGACGGCGTGACCGAAAACATGACCATCTATACCGAGGAAATCTTTGGCCCCGTGCTGTGCGTGGTCGGCGTCGAAACCCTCGAGGATGCCGTCGCGTTCATCAACCGCAACCCCAACGGCAACGGTGTCGCGCTATTCACCCAAGACGGCGGCGCGGCCCGTTACTTCCAAAACAATATCGACGTAGGCCAAGTCGGGATCAACATTCCCATTCCCGTACCCGTAGCATGGTTCAGCTTCACAGGCTCTCGCGGCTCAAAACTAGGCGACCTAGGTCCGAACGGAAAGCAGGCAGTACAGTTCTGGACCCAAACCAAAACAGTCACAGCCCGCTGGTCCGCGCACGGAAGAACAGTAAACACCACCATCTCAATGCGCTGATCCCCCCGTTGGGCCACCGGTTGGGCTCCATCCCGGTGGAGCCCAACCAGCCCCCAGAACCTCCGCGAGCCCTCTAACGCAAGTTTGTCGCAGTCGGGCAGGAGGGGCGGGCGGGCCTGTTGGAAGCTGCCGAGTCCGTGAAGGATTGGCGGGGGCAGTCCGGGGGCCATGTCTGAGCGAAGCGAGTTTGGCCCCCGGCCCGCCAATCCTTCACGGACGTAGGCCGAGTCCCCGTTCAGGGGACGAGTCAGCGGACCAGGCCCGTCCGCCCCTCCTGCCCGACTGTGGCAAACGTCTCAAGAACTCCGTACGTTCCCTCTAGCCCCCCCCAACCCATGCACCAATTCAGGGACACAGCCCCCTCTAAGTTTATAAATATAAGTAATATAAACAACCTTCTATATAACCTATAATGCCCCAATCTATCCGGGGCCATTATGAACCTGCAACAATTCCGTTTCGTCCGCGAGACCATTCGCCGCGACTTCAACCTGACCGAAGCCGCCCGGATGCTATACACCTCCCAGCCGGGGGTATCAAAGGCCATCATCGAGTTCGAAGACGAACTCGGCATCAAGATCTTCGAACGCCACGGCAAGCGCATCAAAGGCCTGACCAAGCCGGGCTTGGCAGTGTCCCAGGTGATCGACCGCATCATGCGCGAAGTCGACAACCTGAAAAAAGTCAGCGACGAGTTTGCCCGCCGCGACGAAGGCGGCCTGGTCATTGCATGCACTCATACCCAGGCACGCTATCTGTTGCCGCGCGTCATCCCGGACTTTCGCAAGCAATTCCCCAAAGTGCACCTGTCCTTGGCCGAGGGCAGCCCCGCCCAATTGGCCGAAATGGTGTTGCACGAACAAGCCGACCTGGCACTGGCGACCGAATCGCTCGCGCTGACCCCAGGCTTGGCGACCTTGCCCGTCTACGCCTGGGAGCACACTGTCGTAGTCCGGCCGGATCATCCCCTGGCCGAACTGACCTCCAGCGCTGCAAAGAACCTGACCCTGGCGCAATTGGCCGAATATCCCATCGTGACCTACGATCGCGCCTTTACCGGCCGCAGCACGATCGACGAAGTGTTCGCCAGCCAAAGCATCCATCCCGATATCGTGCTCGAGGCCATCGATGCCGACGTGATCAAGACCTACGTCGACGTCGGCCTGGGCATAGGTATCATTGCCGGAGTGGCCTACGATCCCCGCCGCGACGGCAATCTGGTCGGCCTGCCGGTAGGGCATCTGTTTGGCACACACACCACGCGCGTGGGAGTCAAGGCGGGCGTGTTCCTGCGTGATTACGTCTACACGTTCCTGGAAATGATGGCGCCTGCGCTGACTCGTCAGGTCGTCACCGATGCAGTGCAGGGCAGGCGTGAATAATCGCGGATTTCCTGCTATTGCCGATATACCGGCCCGGCTTCATGCCGGGTTTTTTTATCGCATTTCCTGTCATTTCCGGCTTAGCTTATTACCG
This sequence comes from Bordetella muralis, assembly GCF_054781015.1. Lineage (NCBI taxonomy): Bacteria > Pseudomonadati > Pseudomonadota > Betaproteobacteria > Burkholderiales > Alcaligenaceae > Bordetella > Bordetella muralis. Next base: position 212,987 of record NZ_BAAGVF010000003.1, read on the forward strand.
ATTTATGTGACTTCTTATCGCGTTTGAGAGCCTTGCTATGCCAGATCAAAACCCGATAAATATATTAAATAAGAACCGATCTCATTTGTGTTGACTAAAAAATAGGAATCATTATCATTAACTCCACTTCCTCAACGATCTGGAGTACACATCATGACATCAGCGCTTAGCGCAGTGGTAGTAGGCGCCGACAGGCTGGGCAATATTCCAGACCTGCTGAAAGGGCACAACATATCGATCACGCATCACATCAGTGGGCGTGATCCGTCTCATCAGAAAAAAACCCTGCAATTGCCCTCGGGCACTCAGCTGGTCATTTTGCTGACGGATTTTTTGGGCCACAACGTGATGAAGACCTTCCGGAATGCGGCCCAGCGCGGTGGTATCCGGGTCGTGGCATGCCGCCGTTCGGTATGCAGCATGCAGCAGGCTTTGCAGCAATGCGGCCTGTGCGGCCTGCATTGATGGCGCGCCTGCTCGGGCCCGATGTCAGCTGTTGCTGATCGGGCCTGTTTTCGTTTAACGCCGCGTGTTGCTGGCCGATGCCAACAGATTGCCATCGAGACGCCGGGCGCCGTTATAGCGTTTGGCCCAGTACTTCATGGTGATTTTTTCGATACGAACCACACCGCCCGCACTGGGCGAATGCACGAAGCGATCGTCGCCCAGATAGATTCCGACGTGCGAATAACGCCGTCCCAGAGTATTGAAAAACACCAGATCACCAGGACGCAACTCGGGCTTGTCGATCGACGTGCCTACCAATGCGATGGCCGATGCATTGCGAGGTAGTTTCAGTCCCAAACCTTGTTCGGCACTGTAGGCCACCAGGCCACTGCAATCAAAGCCCGTGTCAGGCGACGATCCACCATAGCGATAGCGTATGCCGAGTTGATCGAGCGCTGCGTCGATTAATGGATTGGTAATGGCCTGCCGCCGTTCGGCGCTGATCGTACGGCGAGTGGCGGTGGTAGTGGCCAGTGCCCCGATGGGATCGCTGGACAATGAGGCGAGTTCGATGTCCTGTTCGTCCAGGACGCCTGCGTCGGCACTATGGCGATTGGTGCCTGCGCAGCCCGCCAGTACCACGCAGAGGGCGGCAATCAGTAAACCCGGAATACGATAAGTAAAGCGGTCGCTTTGCGTATGGTGCGCGCGCGTCATGAGTGCCGGTGGAGGCTGCCCCGCAGAGGGACGCCGTAAAAATGTGGGATGCGGGGATTCTAGCAAATGCTTGGTTGCAAATTGGGTAAATGCTTACACCAATCGCTTATTTATTTTTTATTTTCGCCCCATCTGCGCAAAACCAGCTCGATAACTACGGGAATACCCCAGGTTCAGCGGCAAGTCTGATGCAAGCTTTGCCCGCGACAATAGCGCAAACGAGACCACAGCGTCCGCATATCACCGGAGACAGGTATGCAAAGAACCCGCGATTTTCACCGCCGTTCGATTGACGACCGCGATGCTTTTTGGCGCGCCGAGGCTGAGCGTATCCATTGGGAAACGCCCTTCGAACAAGTGCTGGATTTTTCCCGTCCGCCTTTTGCCCGCTGGTTTGTCGGGGGGCAGACCAATCTTTGCTACAACGCCGTTGACCGCTGGGTGCCGCAGCAGGCCGACCAGCCTGCATTGATCTGGGTATCTACCGAAGTCGATCAAGAGATCACGTACACGCGCCGGCAACTGTATGACGAGGTCAATGCCGTGGCTGCCATGCTGCGCGAGCAGGGTGTGGGCCGCGGCGACCGCGTGCTGCTTTATATGCCGATGGTGCCCGAGGCCGTGTTTACGATGCTCGCCTGTGCGCGTCTGGGGGCGGTGCATTCGGTGGTGTTTGGCGGATTCGCTTCGGTGAATCTGGCGCAGCGCATCGATGATGCGACACCCAAGGTCATCGTCTCGACCGATGCCGGCTCGCGTGCAGGCAAGGTCGTGCCGTACAAGCCCTTGCTCGACAAGGCGCTCAGCCTCTGCACGCGTCCGCCGGGCGCTGTGATCGTGCTGGATCGCGGCCTGGCGCCGTGCGATCGCCAACCGGGTCGGGACCTGGACTATGCCGAGCTGCGCCAGCGTCACGACGGCAGTCAGGTACCTGTGCAGTGGCTGGAGTCTTCCGAACCCAGCTATATCCTGTACACCTCCGGCACGACCGGCAAGCCTAAAGGCGTGCAACGCGATGTGGGCGGTTATGCCGTGGCGCTGGCGTCGTCCATGGAGTATCTGTTCGACGGCAAGCCGGGCGACACCTATTTTTGCACCAGTGACATAGGCTGGGTCGTCGGCCATTCTTATATTGTCTATGGTCCCTTGATCGGTGGACAGGCGACGATCCTGTACGAAGGCACACCGGTACGCCCCGATGGGGCAATATTGTGGAAGCTGGTCGAACGCTTTGGCGTCAATACCTTGTTTTCGGCACCGACCGCCGTGCGCGTGCTCAAACGCCAGGCGCCGGAGCTGCTCTCGCGGCATGATCTGTCATCGCTGCGTGCAGTCTATCTGGCCGGCGAGCCGCTTGATGAACCCACGGCACAATGGATTTCGCAAGGGCTGGGCAAGCCTATCATCGACAATTATTGGCAGACGGAATCGGGGTGGCCGATTCTCTCGGCCCAGCCTGGGGTCGAGCGGGTACCGACGCGTTTTGGCAGCCCTTCATTCCCCGTGTACGGCTTTGATGCCCGCATTGTCAGCGAGCACACCGGCGAGGATCTCGGGCCTGGCGAAAAGGGCGTGGTCGCGATAGCGCCGCCTCTGCCGCCCGGCGCGATGTCGACGATCTGGGGCGACGACGAACGGTTCGTACAGACCTATTTCACGTCGATTCCTGGCCGGCAGTTGTATTCGACCTTCGATTGGGGGAGGGTCGATGAGGACGGCTATTGGTTCATCCTGGGCCGTACCGACGATGTGATCAACGTGGCGGGTCATCGCCTGGGGACGCGCGAAATCGAAGAGTCCGTCAACAGCCACGCGGGGATTGCCGAATGCGCAGTCGTAGGCGTGGCCGATTCCTTGAAAGGCCAGGTGGCGATGGCCTTTGCCGTGCTGAAAAATCCCGCGGCGGCGGAACGGCCCGACGATGCGCGCGCGCTGGAAGGCGATATCATGCGCGTAGTGGAGGATCAGTTGGGCGCGGTGGCGCGCCCAGCCCGTATTCGGTTCGTGTCCGCCTTGCCGAAAACGCGCTCAGGCAAAGTCCTGCGCCGCGCGATCGTCGCCGTGTGCGAGGGCAGGGACCCGGGGGATCTCACTACGATCGAAGACCCTACCTCACTTGAACAAATAAAGGATTCGTTGCAATGAAAAGCAAACCCGTATTGACCGCCGAAGACGTCAAGAAAATCCTGGCGGCCGCCGAAGCACACGCCGTCAAGAACGGCTGGGCCGTGACCATCTCTGTGGTGGACGACGGTGGGCATACATTGGGTCTGCTGCGTCTGGACGGGGCCGCACCGATTTCCAGCTACATCTCGCCGGCCAAGGGCAAAACCGCCGCATTGGGCCGCCGTGAGTCCGCCGGCTACGAGGACATCATCAACAATGGCCGTTATGCCTTTCTGTCGGTTCCGCAGCTCGAAGGCCTGTTGGAGGGCGGTGTGCCCGTGATCGTCGACGGCGAAGTCGTGGGGGCGGTAGGCGTGTCCGGGGTGAAATCCTCCGAAGACGTCGAAATTGCTCGTGCAGGCATCGCCGCGCTAGGGCTGTGACACAGCCTTTGCCGCCACCGGCTGGCGCAACCGAGAGCACGCCGGGCAACGTCTCGAGCGCGCTGAATCCTGGCGTGGCTCGGCGCGAGGTCTGGGCCTGGGCGATGTATGACTTCGCCAATTCGGGCTATACCACCGTGATATTGACCACGGTGTTCAGTACGTATTTCGTCAGCGTGGTGGGCCAGCGCGCCCATTGGGCCACGCTGGCGTGGACGGCCGCGTTGTCGCTGTCATATCTGTTGATCATGTTGACCATGCCGCGGCTGGGCGCACGTGCCGATGCACGGGCCGCCAAGCGGCGATTGCTCTATACCAGCACCATAGGCTGCGTCGTCGCCACACTGGTGCTGACACAGGCCGGGCCGGGCGATGTGTGGCTGGCACTCGCTGCGCTGGCCGTGTCCAACTACTGCTATTGCATCGGCGAGTCGGTCGTGGCGGCCTTCTTGCCCGAGCTGGCGCGACCCGATGCGCTGGGCCGCGTATCGGGCTGGGGCTGGAGCTTTGGCTATTGCGGCGGCATGCTTACGCTGGGCTTGTCTCTGGCTGCAGTCACCGTAGGCGAATCGCGCGGATTGACTGCGTCCGAGTATGTGCCGTGGGTCATCGTCATCACTGCTGCCGTCTTTGCCCTGGCTGCCTTGCCCTCGTTTTTCCTGTTGCGCGAGCGGGCCAGGCCGCAAGGCATGGCGCTCAATGCGTCGGGGATGCTGAGCCAACTGGCTGCCGTGTGGCGCGATACCGGCACCCACTATCCCGAATTTCGTCGATTGCTGATGTGTGGCGCCTGCTATCAGGCCGGCATTGCCGTCGTCGTCACCCTGGCTGCCGTGTATGCAGATCAGGTCATGGGCTTTACCATGCCGCAGATCATGCTGCTGGTGTTCACCGTCAACATCGGTGCGGCCGTTGGCGCATTCAGTTTTGGCTACGTACAAGACCGTATTGGCCATAAACGAGCCTTGGCCATCACCCTCGTTGGCTGGATCATCATGGTGTTGGTGGCCTATGCTGCCGTGACCGTGGCGGTATTCTGGGTCGCTGCCATCCTGGCAGGCCTGTGCATGGGCACAAGCCAGAGCGCCGGCCGCGCGATGGTGGGTGCGCTCGCGCCCGGCAAACGCCTGGCCGAATTCTTCGCCCTCTGGACCTTCGCCGTACAACTGGCCGCCGTCGTCGGGCCATTGACCTATGGCCTGGTCACCTGGTTGACGATGGGCAATCATCGCCTGGCCATCCTGGTCACGGGCATCTTCTTTGTCGGCGGCCTGTTGCTACTGACCCGCGTCGACGTACGCCGCGGCCTGGCACGCCGCGCCCAAGAGCCCGCGTAGATCGTCACGACCAAGTATCCGCGAACAACAGAAATCGCGAGCCAGCGGCCGCCGAGTAAAAGCTCCGTCGGCCCGTAGAGCGGCGATTCAGCCTCGCGCAGCGAGGCCGAGGCCCCTGCTCACGGGCCGAGTCGCCGCGATAGGGCCGGCGGGGCTTTTACACGGCGGCCGCTGGCGCCAAAAGAACTCTACAGGCCGCAGTCATGCAATGCCCAAACCGCCCCTGAGTCCAACCCACGCATCCTCGTCCCATGCTGCACCGCCATAAAACACCCCTTCCCAGACTGTTATCCTTACACCAACAGCCGTGACCCACGCCTCGCGCAGGCCCGAAAGCCCCAAGCGATCTGCACCATCGTAAGGTGCCCGTAAGAGCACGGCGATACGGTTAGGTATAGCCAGCATTGCCATACCTAAAACACCACGCATTCGGAGACAGAACCATGTCCAACACTATCGAGTCCGTCCTGGTCGAAACGCGCGTATTCCCGCCGCCTGAGCGGGCAACAAAAGGCGCCCGCATCGACAGCCTCGATGCCTATCGCGCCCTGTGCCAGGAGGTCGAACAGGATTTCGACGGTTTCTGGACCCGCCATGCGCGCGAGCATCTGACCTGGACCAAACCTTTTACCGAGGTCCTGGACGAGTCCAACGCACCGTTTTACCGCTGGTTCGGCGACGGCGAACTCAACGTGTCCGCCAACTGCCTCGACGTGCATCTGACCAATGGCAACGCTGACAAAACCGCCATCATTTTCGAGGCCGACGACGGCAAAGTCGCCAAAGTCACCTATCGCGAATTGCTGGCGCGAGTCAGCCGTTTTGCCAATGGCCTGAAATCCCTGGGATACAAAACAGGCGACCGCGCCATCATCTACATGCCCATGTCGATCGAGGCCGTCGTCGCCATGCAGGCCTGCGCACGCCTGGGCGTCACCCATTCCGTCGTGTTCGGTGGTTTCTCCGCCAAGAGCCTGCAAGAACGCATCGGCGATGTGGGCGCATCGGTCGTGATCACCGCCGACGAACAAGTGCGCGGCGGCAAGACTATCCCGCTCAAGCCTGCCGTCGATGATGCCATTGCCATGGGCGGCTGCGATGCCGTGACCAAGATCGTCGTCTATCGCCGCACCGGTGGCAACATTCCCTGGACCGAAGGGCGCGACCTGTGGATGCATGATGTCGAATCCGGCCAGTCCGATACCTGCGAGCCCGTGCCGGTCAACGCCGAGCACCCGCTCTTCATCCTGTATACCTCCGGTTCTACTGGCAAACCCAAGGGCGTGCAGCACTCGTCGGCCGGTTATCTGTTGTGGGCCTTGCTGACGGTCAAATGGACTTTCGACGCGCGTAAAGACGACGTCTATTGGTGCACCGCCGATGTGGGCTGGGTCACGGGCCACACCTACATTACCTATGGGCCGTTGGCCGCAGGCCTGACGCAAATCGTCTTCGAGGGCGTGCCTACCTATCCGGATGCGGGCCGTTTCTGGGACATGATTGCACGGCACAAGGTCACGACGTTCTACACGGCGCCGACGGCCATCCGTTCGCTGATCAAGGCCTCCGAGGCCACGCCGTCCACGCATCCGGGCAACTACGATTTGAACAGCCTGCGCATCATCGGAACAGTCGGCGAGCCCATCAATCCCGAGGCCTGGATGTGGTACCACAAGAACGTGGGCCAGGAACGTTGCCCCATCGTGGACACCTGGTGGCAGACCGAGACTGGCGGCCACATGATCAATCCCTTGCCGGGCGCCACGCCGACCAAGCCGGGCTCGTGCACCTTGCCTTTGCCGGGGATTGCGGCGGCGATCGTGGACGAAACGGGCAAGGACGTCGAGCCGGGCAATGGCGGGTTCCTGGCGATCAAACGCCCGTGGCCGTCGATGATCCGCACGATCTGGGGCGACCCGGAGCGCTTCAAGAAAAGCTATTTCCCGCCGGAACTCAACGGCTGCTATCTGGCCGGTGATGGCGCACAGCGCGATGCCGATGGCTATTTCTGGATCATGGGCCGTATCGATGACGTGCTCAACGTGTCCGGCCATCGTTTGGGAACGATGGAGGTCGAGTCCGCCCTGGTCGCGCATGAGTTGGTGGCCGAGGCCGCTGTCGTGGGCCGTCCCGACGACACGACCGGCGAGGCCGTGGTGGCCTTTGTGGTGCTCAAGGGGGCTCGCCCCGAGGGTGATCAGGCACAAGCGATTGCCAAGCAATTGCGCGACTGGGTCGGCAAGGAAATCGGCCCCATCGCCAAACCGAAAGACATCCGTTTCGGCGACAACCTGCCCAAGACCCGCTCGGGCAAGATCATGCGCCGTTTGTTGCGTGTCGTCGCCAAGGGCGAGGAAATCACGCAGGACGTGTCCACATTGGAGAACCCCGCCATTCTGGATCAACTGGCGAAATCGGTGTGACGCCGGCTCTGAACCAGGTGCTGTTCTATTCGATCCGTCAGGGGAATCCCCGGCTGACGAACGCGATGTGCCGGTCATGATCACCAGCGATGTCATATCGATGACGTCAGCATGATCTACCGTTCCGATTCCCGAACAGGGGCGGAGCGGGTCGGTCGGCGACAGGAGTATCATCGAGTGCGCTCGATCCGACTGATGTCGGATCGAGCGCTTTTTCTTTTCTTTGACGAGTTTTTCAGTGAGTAGCAGCAATTTCGATAGGACCGGCCTGATTTTGATGTTCACCACGATTGTGGTGTGGGCAGGAAGTTGGATATCGATGAAGCTGCTGGTCGCGTACATGGGGCCATTTCAAGTCGTGGCCGCACGATATTTGATTGGCGCAGCAGTGTTGTTCGCATTGCTGATCGTGTTGCGGCGGCCGCTGGCGATGACGCCTTGGAAATTGACCTTGCTCACGGGTTTGACGCAAACGGCTGGGTTTCAGACACTGGTTCAACTGGCCTTGCTCAGCGGCGGTGTAGGCAAGGTTTCGGTATTGGCGTACACCATGCCGTTCTGGGTAATCCCGTTTGCCTGGCTTATTCTGAAGGAGCGGCCGACGGCGCGTCATGGCGTTGCAATCGCTGTGGCCGCGGCGGGCTTGGTCTGTTTTCTGCAACCGTGGAGCGGGATGGGGGATTGGGCTTCGGCTGTTCTCGCGCTCGCCGGAGGCCTGAGCTGGGGATTGGGAACGGTGCTGTCCAAACGCATGTTCGATCTGCACGCGCCGGATTTGATGACCTTCACCACCTGGCAGATGTTGCTGGGCGGATTGTTGACGGTACCTGCCGCGATCTGGGTGCCCCATGCGCCCGTGGTGTGGGGATGGGAGGTCACTTTGGGGCTGCTTTATTCCGGCCTGATTGCCACGGCGGCGGGATGGCTGCTGTGGTTGTCAGTGGTGCGCCGTGTGCCTGCATCGATCGCGGGGTTGTCCAGTTTGGGTGTGCCCATCATGGCAACACTGCTGGCGTGGCTGCTGCTGGGCGAGCAGCCGGCGACTGTGGAAATAATGGGAATGGCGCTGGTCATGGTGGGATTGGTCGTAGTGAGCCGAGCGCCTCGTAGTAAAACCAAGTAAACGATCGGCGGCCTGATGGCCGCGCCTCTTTTTTCCCGGTGTCGATGATGCTGGGGTATATCGGGAGCTTTTGATGATTGATCTGCGTAGCGATACCGTCACTCGGCCGACTGCCGCCATGTTGCAGGCGATGGCCAATGCACCTGTGGGCGATGATGTGATGGGGGCGGATCCTACCGTTCAGCGGCTGCAGCAAACGCTGGCCGAGCGCGTAGGTAAAGAAGCGGGATTGTTTTTCCCATCCGGCACGCAAAGCAATCTGGCGGCGCTGATGGCGCATTGCGGGCGAGGCGACGAATATTTGGTGGGCCAGTTGGCGCACACCTATAAATACGAGGGCGGTGGGGCGGCGGTGCTGGGCAGTATCCAGCCGCAGCCGGTCGAACACGCCGACGATGGCAGCCTGCCGTTGGAAAAGTTGGCAGCAGCCGTCAAACCCAAAGGTGACCCGCACTACGCGCGTACGCGTCTGTTGGCGCTGGAAAACACCTTTCAAGGCAAAGTGATTCCAGCGGCCTATATCGATCAGGCCGCCCAGTTTGCGCGAGAGCATGGGCTGGGCTTGCACCTGGATGGCGCTCGTGTGTTCAATGCGGCGGTCGCGTCAGGCCGTACGGCACATGAGGTGTGTGCGCCTTTCGATAGCGTCTCAATCTGCTTTTCCAAGGGGCTGGGCGCGCCAGTGGGGTCTGTGCTGGTTGGCAGCAAAGCCCTGATTGACGAGGCACGCCGTTGGCGCAAAGTGTTGGGCGGCGGCATGCGGCAATCAGGTTTTCTGGCGGCGGCGTGTTTGCATGCCCTGGACCATCATGTCGAGCGTCTGGCACAAGACCACGAGAATGCCGCGTTGCTGGCAGAGGGGCTGCGTGGCATTGACGGTGTGCAGGTGCTGGCCCAGAACACCAACATGGTGTTTGCCGAATTCGCGCCTGAGCATACTGAAAAGCTGTCCCAAGCCTTGCAGGCACAGGACATCATCCTCCGTGCGGTCTATCGTGGCCCGACGCGTATGGTGACGCACTTGGATGTGTCGCAAGACGACATCCGCAAAGTGGTCGACGCTGTTCGGGCGTATTTCGGTTGACGCGATAGGTGTGTGCGTGTCGCAGAAAATGCCGCGCACCGCAACTAGCGCAATAGTGCGGCGTAGCCAGCGCGCGAATCAGGCCACGCTGGTGTCCAGCCGCTGGCTCGCAGCCGTGCATTGCTGAGTTTTTTACTGCCTACATTGGCGGGCGCGGGGCCTTCGCCAGGGGGCTGTGCGTGGATCAGCGCTGCCAGATATTCGTAAAGCGTGTGCAGTGGCAAAGGCGTATCGTCGCCGCCCAGATAGAGCGCATCCGGATGTGGCAATGCCAGCAGATGCACCGCCGCCGCCGCCGCATCGTCGATGTGAATTCGATTGGCCCAATGCGGCGGGTGCCGGGGAGCGCGCGCGGATCCGGCGCGGAGCCGTTCGATCAACTGCAGACGGCCAGGGCCATACAGCCCAGCCAGACGCAGGCTGATGGAGGATACGGACTGCGCGGCCAGCCAGCGTTCCGTGTCAAGCAAAATGCGGCCATTAAAGCCTGCTGGATCAGTAGGTGTCGACTCGTCGATCCACTCGCCATGGTGTTCTCCATACACGGCAGTCGATGATACGAACAAGACCCGTTGCAAGGCCGTGTGATCCAGCGCAGTCAACAGTGCGGGCAGCCCCTCTTGAAACACCGCGCGATAGACATCGGGATCGCGCGAATCCGGTGCGGGCAGATAGGCGACATGCGTGATGCCCGCCGGTAATGTGGCGAGTGTTTCCGGACGCGTCAAATCCCCTTGCAGCCAGCGTATGGCGGGCTCGCGCCCATCATCGCGCGGCGGCCGGCGGCGCAGCGCCCAGACTTCGGCGCCGCGTGCCGACAAGTGCTGTGCTACGCGCAAGCCCAGATCTCCGCAGCCTGCCAGCAACACGCGCTCTGTCATGGATTACATCCCGCTATAGACGGGGCCTTCGCCGCCCTGGGGCGCCACCCAGACGATGTTCTGCGTCGGATCTTTGATGTCGCAGGTCTTGCAATGCACGCAGTTTTGCGCATTGATCTGCAGACGATCGTCGCCATGGTCGTCTTTGACGAATTCGTACACCCCGGCCGGACAGTAGCGGGATTCCGGACCGCCGTATTTGGCCAGGTTGACCGACACCGGAATGGTCGGGTCTTTCAGCGTCAGGTGGACGGGTTCGTTTTCATCGTGATTGGTGTTCGAGATGAAAACCGAGCTGAGTTTGTCGAACGTCAGCTTGCCGTCCGGCTTCGGATAGTCGATGCGCGCACATTCCGAGGCAGGCTGCAGGCAGGCATGGTCGGGTTTGGTGCGGTGGATGGTCCAGGGAATATTGCCCTTGAGGACGAATTGCTCGATGCCCGTCATGATGGTGGCGATCGTGCGGCCCTTTTTGAACCATTGTTTGAAATTGCGCGCCTTGTTCAATTCGGTGTGCAGCCACGACGACTCGAACGCAGCCGGGTAGGCCGAGAGTTCGTCCTGTTTGCGGTCGGCGACGACGGCGTCAAAGGTGGCGTCGGCTGCCAGCATGCCGGTCTTGATCGCGGCGTGGCTTCCCTTGATGCGCGATGCGTTCAAGAAGCCCGCTTCGCAGCCGACCAGCACGCCGCCCGGGAACGTGAGTTTGGGCAAGGACAGCAACCCACCCGCCGTAATGGCCCGTGCGCCGTATGCGATGCGTTTGCCGCCTTCGAACGTCGGACGAATGGCGGGATGTGTCTTGTAGCGTTGGAACTCGTCAAAAGGCGAGAGCCAGGGGTTGGCGTAGTCCAGGCCCACGACCATGCCGACCGCGACCAGGTTGTTATCGAGGTGATAGAGGAACGAGCCGCCGTAGGTGTCGGCGTCCAGCGGCCAGCCAGCCGTGTGCACGACGAGGCCGGGCCGCGATTGCGCGGGGTCGATTTCCCACATTTCTTTCAACCCGATCCCGTAAGCCTGCGGGTCGCGGCCCTCGTCGAGCTTGTAGCGCTCGATCAACTGGCGTCCCAACTGGCCTCGCGCGCCTTCGGCAAAGATGGTGTAGCGCGCCAGGAGCTCCATGCCGGGCTGGTAGTGTTCGGTGTGCGAACCGTCGCGCGCCACGCCCATGTCGCCCGTGGCCACGCCACGCACCGCGCCGTTTTCGTCGTACAGGACTTCAGCAGCGGCAAAGCCGGGGAAAATATCGACGCCGGCGGCTTCCGCCTGCTCGCCCATCCATTTCACGACGTCGCCCAAACGGACGATGTAATTGCCGTGATTCTGAAAACAGGCTGGCAAGAGCCAATTAGGCGTGCTGCGCGCGCCCGTCTGGCTCAGGAACAGGAACCGGTCCTCGGTGACGGGCACATTCAGCGGTGCGCCCTTGTCTTTCCAGTCTGGAATCAACTCCGTCAGTGCCTGCGGGTCCATCACCGCGCCAGAGAGGATGTGAGCACCGAGCTCGGCGCCTTTCTCCAATACGCACACGCTCAGTTCGTGATTTTTCTGGGTGGCCAGCTGCTTTAGACGTAGCGCAGCAGCCAAGCCAGCCGGCCCGCCACCCACAATGACCACGTCATATTCCATCGACTCGCGTTCGGACATTACTCCAATCCCCTCTAATGGTGCCTTCTGATGTTGCAAGGAAGTATTATCATTGATTGTATTGCAATGCTGCGGTGCAGGAATTTTTGCCGCCGGGCCGCCCCAAGGCAAAAACGCCCCCTCGGGGGGCAGCAAGCCGTAGGCGCGGCGTGGGGGCGTTTTTAGGAGTTCTCCGTGAGTCAGGAGCTTTACGGCTCGCGCACCCTTCAGGTGGGCGATTGCCATCATGTCGATTTGCCCATGCGTTGGGGCGATGCCGACCCGCTCAATCATATGAACAACACCGTCTACTTTCGTATGATGGAAGAGGCGCGTATGCAGATGCTCTATGGCAGCGCCATGGTGCTGCCATCCGATCAAGGCTTTATCCTGGCGCACGCATCCTGTGATTTTGTCCGATCTTTCACGTACCCCTGCGATGTGCGTGTCACGCACAAAGTTACCCGCATCGGCCGCTCCAGCCTGGAAACAGACTTGATCCTGGGTAAGTCCGACGACGACACAGGACCCTATGCGCAGGGGCGCACGGTGATGGTCTGGATCGACTATGGCACCAATCGCTCTGCGCCGTTGCCGGATCAGGTGCTGCGGGCATTGGCTGCAGCGTGCGTGCCCGCGGCGCAAGCCTAGGACGATTCACGTCGCCAAGCCGCTACAATCAACGCAAACATCAAAAGCAGTCAATATTCGACCGGGCGTGCCACCCCTTGCAGCCGCGCCTATCCAATTTGGAATGTCATTAGGAGTTGGAGAGATGGACAAAGTGTATGCAAGCGCCGCCGAGGCGCTGGCAGGTGTCGTCAAAGACGACCAGATGATTGCCGTGGGCGGTTTCGGCCTGTGCGGCATTCCCGAGGCGTTGATCGCTGCGCTGCGTGATTCGGGTGTGAAAAACCTGACCTGCATCAGCAACAACGCCGGGGTGGATGGGTTTGGTTTGGGCCAGTTGCTCAACACCCGCCAGGTGCGCAAAATGATCGCCTCATATGTGGGCGAAAACAAGGAATTCGAACGCCAGTACCTGGCAGGCGAACTCGAGCTGGAATTCACGCCGCAGGGCACGCTGGCAGAAAAACTGCGTGCCGGCGGTGCCGGTATTCCGGCGTTTTTCACTCGCACGGGCGTGGGCACGATCGTGGCCGATGGCAAAGAGTTGCGCGAGTTTGACGGCCAGCAATACGTCATGGAGCGTTCCTTGGTGCCCGATGTGTCGCTGGTCAAGGCGCACATCGCCGACCGCAGCGGCAACCTGGTGTTCCGCAAGACCGCGCGCAATTTCAATCCCAACGTGGCGATGGCGGGCAAGATCACCGTGGTCGAAGTCGAGAAAATCGTCGACACCGGATCGCTCGACCCCGATCAGATCCATCTTCCGGGCATTTACGTGCATCGCATCGTGGTAAATGCGAATCCGGAAAAGCGCATCGAACAACGCACCACTCGCCCGGCCTAAGGAGAAGACGACATGGCATGGTCCCGCGATGAAATGGCGGCACGCGCCGCGCGCGAGCTGCAAGACGGCTTTTATGTGAACCTGGGCATTGGTCTGCCTACCCTGGTCGCCAACCACGTGCCCGCGGGCATCGAGGTATGGCTGCAATCCGAGAACGGTCTGTTGGGCATCGGCCCATTTCCGACTGACGATCAGGTCGATCCTGATCTGATCAATGCTGGCAAGCAAACGGTCACGACCTTGCCCGGCTCGTCGATTTTTTCCTCGGCTGATTCCTTTGCGATGATCCGCGGCGGCAAGATCAACCTGGCGATTCTGGGCGCGATGCAGGTCTCGGAAAAGGGCGATCTGGCCAACTGGATGATCCCCGGCAAAATGGTCAAGGGCATGGGCGGCGCCATGGATCTGGTTGCTGGCGTCGGCAAGGTTGTGGTCCTGATGGAGCACGTGGCCAAGAAAAAAGACGGCACCGAGGACATCAAGCTGTTGCCTGAGTGCAATTTGCCGTTGACCGGCGTCGGCGTGGTCAACCTGATCATCACCGATCTGGGCGTGATGGAAGTCACGGACAACGGTTTGAAACTGCTGGAGCTGGCTCCTGGCGTGACGGTGGATGAAATCCAGAGCAAGACCCAGGCCAAACTGGACGTCTCCGGCGTGTAAACCTAGTTATTGGTGACGGCAAAAAACCCTGCCTCGGCGGGGTTTTTTATTTCACCATGACTCCAGCTCATCATATGCCGGTGCTTTCTGAAACCTGACCCGGCATCCGCTGCTGGCCTATAAACGTATTCCTCTGGACCAACTGCTGCGGTTCCGCTGATGCCTTGCGACCCTCAGCTGTGCGAAGGCCACGCCCGTAGCGCAGTCGCAGGTAGAGATGCTGCGTGCACGTAGTGAACCCCCTACATCGTCTTGGCTGCAGATGCTATGGCTGATTCAGCCTCGGCACGAGCCTGTCGAATACTGCGTGCGGGCGGTTGGCCGAACAGACGGGCGTACTCGCGTGTAAATTGCGGAACGCTTTCATAGCCGACCGCATCTGAGGCATGTGTTATCGATACGCCTTCGTGCAGCATTCGGCGACGGGCTTCAATCAGGCGCAGTTGCTTTTGGAACTGCAAAGGGGTGAGCGAGGTGATGCTACGAAAGTGAGTGTGAAATGCCGATATGCTCATACTTGCCGCATGGGCTAACGTTTCGATCCGTATCGGCTGGGCATACTTTTCGCGCAGGATCGCCACGGCACGTGCAATTCGTTGGGCGTGACTGTCAGCGACGCCCAGCGCACGCATGGCGCCGCCATGGCGTCCTGAGAGTAGCCAAAAATGCAGCTCACGTACCAAGGAACGTTCCAGCACAGCCAAATGGTGCGGTTGGTCTAGCAGTCGCAGTAGTCGCAAGACTGTGTCGGCGAATTCGACCTCGGTCGGTGCCACCCGCAGTGGTTCTTGTACCGCTAATGGCATGGCACCAATCTCGCTGATCAGATCAGCAATCACTGTGGTATCCAACTCCATCACCAGCGAGTAATACGGCACTGCTTGACTGGCCTGAATAATCTGGCTGACGGTGGGCACATGGTTGCTGATGAGCAATGATTCCCCCGCCCCGAAATCCAGGCTGTGCTCGCCCATGCTGACCCGTTTGCTCCCTTGGAGCACCATTGCCACCAGCGGCTTTGAAATAGCGTATTGCAGTGGGCCCGGCGCTGTTTCGCGCAAAATCACGATGCCGGACACGGGCGTGGCCGCGACGCCATAGGCATTATCAACGTGCAGATCCGCATATCGTCGAACATGCTCAAGCAGGGTTTTAGGAGGCGTCATGTTCAATTGGAAAAGCAGGGGGCTATCACCTACGCGACAAAAATAATCAGGCAATTCTATGTTGATGTATTTCACTATACATCTCTGCGCTAATTCAATACTTCGTGATGAGTATTAAATTTTTAGGCAAAAATTTCACAGGATTGCGCAACCCATAGGGATACTGCCAACCTACCATGACGACTCCTTCAATCTATGCGGAGTTCCTTCGTCATGAGCACTATTTCTCTTGTCACTGGCGCCAGCCGTGGCCTTGGCCGTAATACGGCCCTCAGCATCGCCCGTCACGGCGGCGACGTGATCGTCACCTACCGTAGTGGCAAGGATGCTGCCGAGGCGGTCGTCGCGGAAATCCAGGCGTTGGGTCGCAAGGCCGTGGCCCTGCAACTGGATGCTGCCGAGATTGCCAGTTTCTCTACTTTCGTGAACGCAGTGCGCACCACACTACGCCAGAACTGGCAGCGCGACACGCTTGACCATCTGATCAACAACGCTGGTCACGGCGAAATGGCAGACTTTGCCGCTACCACTGAAGCGCAGTTCGACGCACTATTCAACGTGCACGTTAAAGGCGTTTTCTTTCTGACCCAGGCGCTGTTGCCGGTACTGGCAGATGGTGGGCGCATCGTCAATTTTTCCTCGGGCCTGACCCGTGCGTCCTTTCCTGGCTTCTCGGCCTACTCAGCCGCCAAGGGCGCCGTCGAAACATTGACCATCTACATGGCCAAAGAGCTAGGCAGCCGTGGCATCACCGTGAATGCGGTAGCCCCCGGTGCGATCGAAACTGACTTTCTTGGTGGCGCGGTGCGTGACATTCCCGATTACAACAAGGCGTTTGCCGACATGACTGCTCTTGGGCGAGTAGGTGTACCCGACGACATCGGTCCGATGATCGCCAGCCTGTTGGGCCCAGACAACCGCTGGATCAATGGTCAGCGCATCGAAGTTTCCGGTGGTCAGTCACTTTGAGTCAGATTGTGGGATTGTTTTGACCGTGCGGGCGGTGCAGGCAGCGGTCGGTCCGACAAGGTAGCTCACAGCAGCATTGGCGTGTTCGGGTTTGAGGGCCGCAGTACGTGCCTGAGCTGGTGCAATGGCCGCAGTGTTTCGCTACTATTTCTCAAGGTCTGTTGGCGTTTGATTGTTTGTCCCAGTATGTTCGATTGGGCAGTTTTTCTGGATAATCCATCCAGCTGCGACGGATTTATCGACGTTGCCTTCGTGTATATGCTGAAACTCCTTTCCATCCGATCAGGAGTTTTTCCATGGCAGACCATTCCATCAAAGGTAAAGTCGCGTTGATCGCGGGCGGCGCAAAGAACCTGGGCGGCTTGATCGCGCGTGATCTGGCTGAACAGGGCGCCAAGGCCGTGGCCATTCACTACAACAGCGCAGCGAGCAAAGCCGATGCCGACGCCACGGTGGCCGCAATTCAGGCCGCGGGGGCCAAGGCGGTCGCGATCCAGGCAGATTTGACAACGGCCGGTGCTGTCGAAAAGCTCTTTGCCGATGCGATCGCTGCGGTGGGCAAGCCCGATATCGCGATCAATACGGTGGGCAAGGTTCTGAAAAAGCCATTCACCGAGATCACTGAGGCCGAATACGACGACATGACGGCGGTGAATGCCAAGTCCGCCTTCTTCTTTTTGAAAGAAGCGGGAAAACACGTCAACGACAATGGCAAGGTCGTGACGCTGGTGACGTCGCTCTTGGGTGCGTTCACGCCGTTCTATGCTGCGTATGCCGGTACCAAGGCGCCGGTTGAACACTTTACGCGAGCCGCGGCAAAGGAATTCGGTGCCCGAGGCATCTCTGTCACGGCCGTCGGGCCGGGCCCGATGGACACGCCATTCTTTTATCCTGCCGAAGGCGCTGATGCCGTGGCTTACCACAAGACAGCCGCCGCGCTGTCGCCGTTGTCGAAAACGGGCTTGACGGATATCGAGGATGTCGTACCCTTTATCCGTCATTTGGTCAGTGACGGCTGGTGGATCACAGGGCAGACGATCTTGATCAACGGTGGCTATACCACCAAGTGAGGACACTATGCGTACGGTGATTTTTATCGTGGTGGGGCTGGTCGTGGCGGCAGCGCTGCTGCGTTGGGTCCCCGTACCATATCGGACCTGGGCTGCGGGCGTGTTTACCGCGGGCTGGTTTGGTGTGTCGGCCTGGAATTTGCGCACAGGCTTGTCACACGGATACACCTTGGCCGAAGAATTGCCCATTCACGTGGCGCTCTTTGGTATTCCTGTTGCAATGGCCTGGGGGGTATGGTGGTGGTTACGACGTTAAATACAGGACGGGCCGATGCGCACGATCTGCCTGACGAGGCGGTGGCGGTAGTGCGATTTTGGCGCGACGCCGGTGCTGATCGCTGGTTCAACAAATCAGCGGCGTTTGACGATGAGTTCCGCGGGCGCTTTCTGTCTCTGCATGAGGCGGCCGCACGTGGCGAGCTTGATGGCTGGGCACAGACGGCCGAGGGGGCATTGGCGCTGCTGATATTGCTGGATCAGTTCCCGCGCAATGCCTTCAGGGGGACGGCTCGCATGTACGAGACCGACGCGCGAGCCAGAATGATCGCGCACCAGGCCGTCGACAATGGTCTGGATGACCAGGTAGAAAAGGCGCTACGCGTTTTCTTTTATCTGCCATTTTCCCATTCCGAAAATATCCAGGATCAACGTCGCGGGGTCGAGCGGAATCAGCGCTTGGGACAGCCGTGGTTAACACATGCGTTGGGACATGCCGACATCATTGAACGCTTTGGCCGTTTTCCTCATCGCAATCCTCTGCTGGGGCGCAGTACGACAGCGCAGGAACAGGCTTTTCTCGATGCGGGCGGCTTCACTGGCTGACCTCCTTGATTTTTTACCGCTGGGTCGTACCAAGGTAAAAAGCCCCCTCGGGGGGCAGCAAGCCGAAGGCGCGGCGTGGGGGGATTTTCTAACGCCCATAGGCGAGCTACGTGGATAAATTCGATCAATATCGTGTGTTTGTCCAGGTCGCGGAAATGGGCAGCTTTATCAAGGCGGCCCACGCGCTTGATTTACCGAGAGCCTCCGTCTCTGCGGCCGTTCAACAGCTGGAGACGCGAATGGGGGCCCGCCTGCTGCACCGGACGACGCGGCATGTGCGGTTGACGGCCGACGGCGAGCAGTTGCTCGAACGCGTGCGGCCCTTGCTGAGTGAAATCGAAAGCATCGATCAGTTGTTCGAGCTCAGCGAACGTCAGGTGTCGGGCCGCCTGAATATCGACGTGCCGAGCCGCATCGCCAGGCGGTTGATAGCCCCGGCGCTACCCACCTTGTTGCGCCGCCACCCTCGCTTGCAATTGGCGCTGGGGTCTTCGGACCGTGTAATTGACTTGATTCAGGAAGGGGTCGATTGTGCCGTACGTATCGGCACGCTGCACGATAGCAGCCTCGTGGTGCGGCCTTTGGGGCGCATCGCATTGATTAATTGCGCCAGCCCCGCGTATCTGCGAGAGCAGGGTGAGCCTGCCCATCCGGATGATCTGGCTGCTGGCCATTGGGCGGTAGGCTATGCGTCCGCGACCACGGGGCGCGAAATGCCATGGGAGTATGTCGGCCCGGACGGGGAGGAGCATGCGCTGGTATTGCCCAGCCGGGTGATCGTAAACAATGCCGAGAGCTACATCGCCTGCTGCCTGGCAGGGATGGGATTGATACAAATTCCCCGTTTCGACGTGCAGCACTTGCTGGACACGGGCGCGTTGTGCGAGGTTCTGCCCGGCTATCGCGCCGCAGCCATGCCCGTGGCCTTGCTTTATCCCCATCGCCGCCAGCGCTCCCGGCGGCTGGCTGTGTTTCTGGAGTGGTTCGAGCACCTGATGCGGCCGTATTTGGGGTAATCCCTCGGTATGAAAATTAATTTTCTTGAATACAATTACAATGTAAATTAATTTACACACGCCGGCTCGTCGCCGTATTCCCTACGTAGCACCTCCCGATTCATGACTCAGGCGCCTTTGTCTGTTGCCGCGCGGATAGCCCGTGCGCAGCCCTCGTTCAGCCGCATCCAGCATCAGATGGCGGAATACGTGCTCGCGCATCAGTTTCGTGTGGCGACCATGACGATCGACGAGTTTGCGGCAGCGGCCGGGGTGTCGGTGGCTTCGGCCAACCGTTTCGCCCGCGCTCTGGATTTACCGGGCTATCCGCAATTCCGCGCTGAGTTGGCGCGCGGGTTCGAGTCCGCTCTCGAGCCGGTAGAGAAAATGCGCGTTGAGCTGGCTCATTCCGCCACGGCGGCGCAAGTCATGGCCTCCGCGCTGGAAGAAGACATTCGCAATGCGCAGCGCACCCTGCAGGAATTGGATCCGCAGGCCTGTGAGCGCGCGGTGGATATGGTGTTGGCTGCCGAGCGCGTGTTCATTATTGGTTTTGGGTCCAGCGGCTTTTTGGCGGGGCTTCTGCAACGCGGCCTGTATATGCATTTGCATGCCTGTGAGTCGCTGGCCGGTCCTGGCGGCGTGTCGCATGCCGCCCGCCAGATGGTTCGTATGACATCGCGTGACCTGGTCATCGCGATTGGCTTTCCGCGTTATCTGGCCGATACCGTGACCCTGAGCCAGGCGGCGCAGCAGGCCGGTGTGCCGGTGCTGGTGTTGACGGACAAGGCAACCTCGCCGTTGGCGCCGTTGGCAACCGTGGCGTTATACGCCCATACCGCGCGCCAGTTGTCGTCCAATTCGGAGACGGCTGCATTGGGGCTGATAGAGGGTCTGTCCGCCGCGGTAGCCCATCGTTCCAAGAATTCAATTCAGGCCGCTGCAGGCGTGACGCAGTCCGTCATGCCGTGGCTATTTCATGGTGCAGGAGCAGGAAAAAGATGATTCAGCCGGTGATCGCCATTCACGGCGGGGCAGGGGCCATGTCGCGGGCCGCTATGTCGCCCGAGAAAGAGCAAGAGTATCTGCAGGCGTTGCGCAGCATCGTTCAGGCTGGCCAGGCTGTGTTGGCACAGGGCGGCAGCGCGTTGGATGCCGTGACTGAGGCAGTGCGTTTGCTCGAGGACTGTCCCTTGTTCAATGCGGGCCACGGCGCGGTGTTCACCAGTACCGGTACGCACGAGCTGGACGCCTCGATCATGGATGGCGCGACGTTGCGCTCCGGCGCGATCGCCAATGTCAATTGTGTGCGCAACCCTGTGTTGGCCGCACGCAAGGTCATGGAAAACAGCAAGCACGTATTTTTTGTCGGTGACGGCGCCGTCGATTTCGCTCGCAGCGAAGGCCTGGAAATCGTCGATCCGTCGTATTTCTCGACCGAAGCGCGTCGCGAACAATTGTTGCGCGTGCAGCGCGAGAACCCCGAGGCTGCCGTGTTGGATCACGATGGTCAGGCGCTGGTGGCGCGTGGCCAGCCGGCCCCGGCAGACCCGCTGGATGCCGACAAGAAATTCGGTACGGTGGGCGCCGTCGCCGTCGATGCGCAGGGCAATGTCGCTGCCGCAACGTCGACCGGCGGTATCACCAACAAGCAGGTTGGCCGCGTAGGCGATGCACCGATGATTGGAGCAGGCTGCTACGCGAATAACCGCACCTGCGCAGTGTCCACGACCGGCACGGGCGAGATGTTCATCCGCATGGTCGCGGCCTATGACGTGTCGGCGTTGATGGAATATCAGGGCGCTTCGCTCGAGGCAGCGGCCAGTCGCGTGGTGCATGAAAAATTGCCCACCATCGAGGGCAAGGGCGGTTTGATTGCCGTGGACGGGCAGGGCAATGTGACCCTGCCGTTCAATACCGAAGGTATGTATCGAGGCTACGGCCGAGTGGGCGAAGACGCTGTCGTCGCCATTTATCGATGACACTGGCGTCATCAAGCATTTAGTTAGGAACGGAATTCAATATGGTTGATCGCGCTCAGACGCTGGCGATGCCGGAAAACCGCGTGGTCCAGGTCGATGACCTGACGGTGCGTTTTGTGACCTCTGAACGAACGGTGGAGGCGGTGCGCAATCTGTCGTTCCATGTCGATCGTGGCGAGACCTTGGCTATCGTCGGCGAGTCGGGCTCGGGTAAATCCGTGACGTCGCTGTCGTTGATGCGCCTGGTCGAGCATGGCGGTGGGCGCATCGCTCAGGGCCGCATGGCGCTGCGCCGTCGCAATAACGAGATCGTGAATCTGGCCGGCGCCTCGCAGCGCATGATGCGCAGTGTGCGCGGCGCCGACATGGCGATGATTTTCCAAGAGCCGATGACGTCGTTGAATCCGGTGTTCACGGCGGGCGATCAGATCGCGGAAACGATCCGTCTGCACCAGGGCATGGACGCTGCTGCGGCTCGTGCCGAAGCCTTGCGCATGCTGGAACAGGTCCGTATCCCCGAAGCCAAATCGGTACTCGACCGTCACCCGCATCAACTGTCCGGCGGCATGCGTCAGCGCGTGATGATCGCGATGGCGTTGGCCTGCAAGCCTGCATTGTTGATTGCGGACGAGCCGACCACGGCGCTGGACGTGACCATCCAGGCCCAGATCCTGCAACTCATCCGTCAGTTGCAAGACGAGATGCAGATGGGCGTGGTCTTCATCACACACGACATGGGTGTCGTGGCCGAGGTAGCCGATCGCGTGTTGGTCATGTTCCGCGGCGACAAAGTCGAAGAAGGTTCGGCCGATCAGGTGTTTGCGGCGCCTCAGCACCAATACACCAAGGCCTTGCTCTCTGCGGTACCGCGATTGGGTGCGATGCAAGGCACGGATCTGCCGGCGCGTTTTCCGCTGTTGCAAGTCGATGGCCAGGCAAAACCTGTGGCAAAGGACGGCGACGCCAGCACGCAGGAAGTGCCGCGCGCAAAGCAAGACCCCGTCCTCAGCGTGCGCGATCTCGTGACGCGTTTCGATCTGCGCGGTGGCATATTCAGCCGCGTGCAACGTCGTGTACATGCCGTTGAGAAAGTGAGTTTTGATCTGTACCCCGGCGAGACGCTGTCGCTGGTGGGCGAGTCCGGTTGCGGGAAATCTACGACGGGCCGTTCGCTGTTGCGCCTGGTCCAGAGCCAGAGTGGCGAGATTCTGTTTGGTGGCCGCGATATCGTCAAACTGAAAAATACCGAACTGCAGGCATTGCGCCGCGATATTCAGTTCGTATTCCAGGATCCGTTCGCCTCGCTGGACCCGCGTGTGACGGTCGGCTTTTCCATCATGGAGCCGCTGTTGGTGCACGGCGTGGCCTCGGGCCGCGAGGCCGAAGCGCGTGTGGCCGAGTTGCTTGAGCGTGTCGGTTTGCCCGCCGAGGTGGCTCAACGCTATCCGCATGAATTCTCCGGCGGCCAACGTCAACGCGTGTGTATCGCACGGGCGCTGGCATTGAACCCCAAGGTCGTGATCGCCGACGAATCCGTGTCGGCCTTGGACGTGTCCATCCAGGCGCAAATCGTCAACCTGCTGATCGATTTGCAGCGCGACCTGGGCGTGTCGTTCCTGTTTATTTCGCACGATATGGCCGTGGTCGAACGCATCAGCCATCGTGTCGCGGTGATGTACCTGGGACAGATCGTCGAGATCGGTCCGCGCCGCGCCATTTTCGAGAACCCCCAACATCCCTACACCAAGAAGCTGATGTCGGCCGTGCCGATCGCCGATCCGGCGCGCCGCCATCTCAAACGCACCTTGTTGTCCGATGAAATCCCGAGCCCGATCCGCAAGGTCGGCGACGAGCCCGTCGTCGAGTCGCTGGTGCAGGTCGGCCCGGGGCATTTTGTTGCGCGTCATGCAGTGGGTGGCGCGTATTGATGTTGCCGGCGGCGGCATGCCGCCGGTCTGTTTTGTTCACTAAACCGTCTCTCCTTTTTGATTTCAGGAGCTGCAATGATGAAAGTACTGCGCCCCACTAAGCTGATGGCCGCCGCCGCGCTGGCCTTTGGCGTGCTCGCTTCGCCGCTGGCTCATGCCAGCAAGGACGTTACCTTCGCGGTATCGATCGCGCTGGAAACGCTCGATCCGTACAACACGAACAGCACCCTGAACCAGGCTGTCGGCAAGGCCTATTACGAGGGTCTGTTTGAGTTCGACAAAGACCTGAAGATCCAGAAAGTCCTGGCCACTGACTACACTGTCAGCGAAGACGGCCTGGTCTATACGTTCAAGCTGCGTCCCGGTGTGAAATTCCAGGACGGTACCGATTTCAACGCCGAGGCCGTCAAGATCAACTTTGACCGTCCTGCCAATCCGGACAACCGCCTGTCGCGCTACATCCAGTTCAGCGTGATCGATCACATCGATGTGGTGGATCCTTTGACGGTCAAGATCACGTTGAAGAAGCCGTTCTCGGCTTTCTTGAACGCATTGGCTCACCCGGCTGCCATGATGATTTCGCCTGCCGCGTTGAAAAAATACGGCAAGGAAATCGGCTTTCATCCCGTGGGCACCGGCCCGTTCGAATTCGTCGAGTGGAAACCCGCCGAATACCTGAAGGTCAAGAAATTCGACGGCTATTGGAACCAGGGCAAGCCGAAAGTTGATTCGATCACTTTCCGCACCGTGACCGACAACAACACGCGTGCTGCCGTGGTGCAGACGGGCGAAGCCCACTTCGCGTTCCCCGTGCCGTTCGAGCAAGCCGCCATCCTGGCCAAGAACGAAAAGCTGGACGTGGTCGATCACCAGAACTCGATCATGGCGCGCTACCTGTCGATGAACACGCAGGTCAAGCCGTTCAATGATCCCAAGGTTCGCCAAGCCATCAACTACGCCATCAACAAACAAGCGTTGGCAAAAGTGGCGTTCAATGGTTATGCCACCATCGTCGATGGCGTTGTGCCCACAGGTGTGGACTACGCCCACAAGACCGGTCCGTGGCCCTACGATCCCGCCAAGGCACGTCAACTGCTGAAGGAAGCAGGCTACGAAAAGGGCTTCGAGACGCAGTTGTGGTCGGCGTATAACGACGGCACGTCGGTCAAGGTGGTCCAGTTCCTGCAGCAACAGCTTGCTCAGGTCGGCATCAAGACTTCGGTAGAGGTATTGGAGTCGGGCCAACGCGTGCAACGCGTACAGCAAGTGCAAAAACCCGAAGACGCCAAGGTTCGCCTCTACTACGCGGGCTGGTCGTCCTCGACCGGCGAAGCCGACTGGGGCCTGCGTCCCTTGCTGAGCACCGGTGCGTTCCCGCCCGTGCTGAACAACGTGTCGTACTACTCCAACAAGTCTGTGGACGATGGCATTCAAGAAGCCCTCGCCACGACGGATCGTGCGAAAAAGACCGAGATCTACAACAAAGTTCAGGAAACCATCTGGAATGACGCCCCCTGGGCCTTCCTGGTGACCCAGAACAATGTGTACGTGAAATCGAAGAACCTGAGCGGTGTGTATGTCGAACCCGACACCTCGTTCTGGTTCGGTGACATCGATCTCAAGCAGTAATCGCAAGCAAGGCTCGGCGGATGCATGGGGCATCCGCCGACGTCTCAGGAATTTCAATGCTGACCTATATCGTCAAACGTTTATTGGGCATGATCCCGACCCTGTTGTTGGTCTCGGTGGTCGTGTTCTTGTTTGTGCACATGCTCCCGGGCGATCCGGCGCGCTTGGCCGCGGGCCAGGATGCCGACCAGGCCACGGTCGAGCTCGTGCGCCAGGAGCTCGGCCTGGATCTGCCCTTGCCGCAGCAATTCGTGCGCTACTTCAGCCATATGCTGCAAGGTGATCTGGGGAACTCGCTGCGTACCAAGCGGCCGGTGTCCACTGAAATCGCCGAGCGCTTTATGCCCACAATGTGGTTGACGATCGCCAGTATGATCTGGTCAGTCGGGTTCGGGATGGTCTTCGGGATTGTCTCTGCCGTCTGGCGCAATCGCTGGCCTGACCGTGTCCTCATGACGCTGGCCGTGTCGGGGATTTCGTTCCCGGCCTTTGCGTTGGGCATGATGCTGATGCAAGTCTTCTCGGTGAATCTGGGATGGCTGCCTACCGTGGGCGCCTCGAGCTGGAAACACTATATTCTGCCGTCCATCACGCTGGGCGCCGCCGTGGCGGCAGTGATGGCGCGATTCACGCGGGCATCGTTCGTTGAGGTCATTCAAGAGGACTTCGTGCGTACGGCGCGGGCCAAGGGCCTGGCGGAAACCCGCGTGGTCATCAAGCACACGCTGCGTAACGCGCTGATTCCCGTGGTCACCATGATGGGCCTGCAGTTCGGCTTTCTGCTGGGCGGCTCGATCGTGGTCGAGACGGTGTTCAACTGGCCGGGCCTGGGCCGGCTGCTGGTTGACGCAGTGACGCAGCGCGACTATCCCGTGATTCAGGGCCTGGTGTTGCTGTTCTCGCTGGAATTCATTTTGATCAACTTGATTGTCGACGTGCTGTATGGCGTCATCAATCCCAGTATCCGTTATAAGTGAGGCGGGCATGAGCAATACGACTACCGCCACTACCGTGCAGGCTGCCAAACAGAACGCGGTGCGCACGCCGCTGACCGAGTTCTGGCGCAAATTCAAAAAGCAGAAACTCGCCGTAGGCGCAGGGATTTTCGTCCTGCTGCTGGTCCTGGTGGCGATTTTTGCGCGCTGGATTGTTCCTTTCGATCCGGAAAATTTCTTTGACTATGACGCGCTGAATGCGGGGCCCTCTGCGACCCATTGGCTAGGCGTGGACTCACTGGGCCGGGATATTTTCAGCCGCATCATTGCGGGTGCGCAGATCTCGTTGGCCGCAGGCTTCCTGTCGGTCGCCATGGGTGCCGTGGTTGGCACCTTGATGGGCCTGATGGCAGGGTACTACGAGGGCTGGTGGGAACGCATCACCATGCGTATTTCCGACGTGCTGTTGGCATTTCCCGGCATGCTGCTGGCGATTGGCGTGGTAGCCATTCTGGGCTCGAGCATGGTCAACGTGATTGTCGCCGTGGCCGTGTTCAGCGTGCCGGCATTTGCGCGACTGGTGCGCGGCAATACGCTCGCCATCAAACAGATGACGTACGTCGAGGCCGTGCGCAGTATCGGTGCATCGGACTGGACCATCATCATGCGCCATATCTTGCCTGGCACGATCTCTCCGATCGTGGTCTATGGCACGATGCGTATCGGCACGTCGATCATCACGGCCGCCAGCCTGTCGTTCCTGGGCATGGGGGCGCAACCGCCCACGCCGGAATGGGGCGCCATGCTGAACGAGGCCCGTGCCGATATGGTGCTGGCCCCGCACGTGGCGATTTTCCCGGCGCTGGCGATTTTCCTGACCGTGTTGGCGTTCAACCTGTTGGGTGATGGCTTGCGCGATGCGTTGGACCCCAAGATCGATCGCCGTTGAACCGCGCGTGTGATCGGCAGTGAATCGAAAAAAAGGGTGCGGCGCAGGCTGCGCCCTTTTTTCCTGGGGTTGACGCTCCGTTCGGGCTGCTGTGTTTTTTTACGTTGCCCAAGCAACACCAGGCATGAATAAGGAGGCCGCCCCTGAGCGGTGATGCCATGACAACAATTGATCCTGCTTTCCCCATGCCGCGCGTCGGCCGATTGCCTAGCGGCGCGCGTGACGCGATCAGCGATGTCGCCGGGGTGACCGTGGGCCATGTGACATTGGCCGATGGCGATTGCCAGACCGGCGTGACGGTGGTGCGCCCGCATGCGGGTAACGTCTATACCGACAAAGTACCGGCAGCCGCCAGCGTCATCAATGGCTTTGGCAAAAGCATAGGCCTGGTGCAAGTCAGCGAATTGGGTGTGTTGGAAACGCCGATCGCGTTGACCAATACGTTTGGCGTGGGTACCGTGGCCAATGCGCAGATACACCAGGCGATTGCGGCCAATCCTCAGATCGGCCGCGACTGGGCAACGGTGAACTCGTTGGTATTCGAGTGCAATGACGGCTATTTGAACGACATCCAGACACTGGCGGTGTCAGAGGCCGACTACCTGGCGGCGTATGAGGCAGCGGATGTCGAGTTCGCGCAAGGGGCGGTCGGCGCCGGGCGCGGCATGTCCAGTTTTTCTTTCAAAGGCGGCATCGGTTCTGCATCGCGCATCGCCGAGATTCAGCCCGGCCAGCGTTATACCGTCGGCGCGCTGGTGCTGTCGAACTTCGGTCGTCTGCCACTGCTGACGATTGCAGGGCGGCCCTTTGGCAAGCGTTTTGCCGAACAACAGGCGGGTGAAACGGGGCCTGAAAAGGGTTCGATCATTTTATTGCTGGCCACGGATGCACCATTGGATGCGCGCCAACTCGGCCGGCTGTCATTGCGTGCCGCGGCAGGATTGGCGCGCACCGGCTCGGTATACGGTCACGGCAGCGGGGATATCTCGATGGCGTTTTCCACGGCCTATACCGTGCCGCATCAAGCCGAGCGCGCGATGCCGGCGCAAGCCGTGCTGCATGAGGCCCGCATCGACAAGCTGTTTGAGGCTGCCGCCGAAGCCTGCGAGCAAGCCATTGTGGCCGCGCTGTGGCGCGCCGAAACCGTGCAGGGCCGAGATGGCCATGTGCGCCAGGCGATTACCGAAGCTATTCCCGATTGGCGGCAATGGCTGACAGACGCTGATCATTGAGCGTATTGCGTGAGGCAGTGTTTGACCGCTGCGGTGAGCCGTAATGCGTGACTGGCGATTGGTTGTGCTTGATGTGCTGTGCCGTGTGATTCGATACGTCGTTAGAGACCGGCAGGCGAGTTTCCAGCTAAATGTTTTTGTTTGAGCATTCTATGAAGATCTTGATTTCCACCGACATTGAAGGCATTGCCGGCGTCTTTCATCCTGAACAGGTTCGTGCCGGCAATGGCGAGTACGAGCGGGCGCGTGCCTGGATGACCAAAGAAGCCAACGCCGCGGTGATAGGCGCGTTTGCGGGTGGTGCGACGGAAGTGCTGGTCAATGATTCGCACGGCGGTTTTCGTAATCTGCTGCCCGATCTGCTGGACCCGCGTGCGCGTCTGGTGTTGGGCAAACCCCGCTATCTGGGCATGATGGGTGGTCTCGAGGAACCCTGCGATGCCGTGATCATGATCGGCTATCACTCGCGTGCACAGGGGCGTGGGATCCTCGCACACACGATCAACAGTTTCGCGTTTGCCCGCGTGCTGATCAACGGATTGGAGCTGGGCGAGGCCGGTTTGTACGGCGCGCTCGCGGGCGAGCTGGGCGTGCCGGTCATCATGGCCAGCGGCGATGATGTTTTCATCGAAGAAACGCGGCCGCTGTATCCGAATGCCCAATGGGTGCAAACCAAAGTCGCGCACGGGCAGGGCAGTGGAGTGACCTTGTCGCCCGAGGCCGCCCGCCAGGCAATTGCGGCCGCGGCGGAAACGGCAGTGCGCGCCGTCGTGGACCACACGGGCGGTACCGCTCCCCTGCAGATCGCGGCGCCTATAGAATGCCGGTTGCAGACCCAGACTACGGCGTTGGCCGATCTGTTCTGCATGTGGCCCACGCTCGAGCGCGTGGACGGTGTGACGGTGCGGTTTACGGCCGATAGCATGCAAGCAGCGGTACGCACGCTCAATAGCTTGTCGGCCATGTCGTCCATGCTCCGTTAAGGGGCCTTGGCCGTCCAGGCTGACTGCAGATCGTTCGTCCCCACGAAGTACTTTCGAGATTGAATCGCCTATGTATTCCGTCAATAAACGATGGCTTCAACCCCTTTGGTGTGCATGCCTGGCCGCAATCATGAGTCCCGCGGCGGCTGGCGCAGCGGTGCCCGAATCTCCTGTCAATATCAGTCAGGCGGCCGAGCAAGTCATGCGAGAGTACAACGTGCCGGGCATGGCGATTTCCGTGACCGACCATGGGAAGCAAACGTTTTATAACTTCGGGGTCGCGTCAAAGACGACGCGCCAGCCAGTCACCAGCGATACGCTGTTCGAGATCGGTTCTGTCAGCAAGACGTTCACTGCGACACTGGCAACCTACGCTCAGACGCTCGGACGCCTTTCTTTAGATGATAGTCCTGCCCGGCATCTGCCTTATCTGCGCGGCAGCAGTCTGGACAACGTCAGCCTCGCTCATCTCGGCACTCACACTGCCGGAGGCTTTCCGCTACAGGTGCCGGACGCCATTACCAACGAAAAACAGTTGATGCGTTATTTCGTAGCGTGGACGCCGCAGTACGCGGCAGGCACCGCGCGGACCTATGCCAATCCAAGTATCGGTTTGCTGGGCGTCGTTGCCGCCAAGGCGTCAGGTCTGCCGTTCAAGACGGCTATGGAACGACAGCTCTTTCCGCTGTTGGGGCTGCATGACACCTATATCGACGTGCCACCGGCAAAACTGGAAAACTATGCCCAGGGTTACAACAAAGCCGACGCGCCAGTGCGCGTGAACCCGGGCATCCTCGCGGACGAGGCTTACGGCGTCAAAACCACCGCCAGAGATCTGATCCGCTTCGTGCAGTTGAATATCGATTCGTCCCGAGGCGGGAGCGATCTCGACAAGGCGCTGCGCAACACCCGTGTCGGGTATTTCACGCTTGGCGCCATGACACAGGACCTCGTCTGGGAGCAGTACGAGGAATCCGTCGAGCTCAAGGACTTGCTCGACGGAAACTCCGCCAGGATTGCGTATGAAACCCATCCCGTCCAGGCCATCGCGCCGCCTCGTCCGCCCCTGCAAGCGGCTTGGGTCAACAAGACCGGATCGACCAACGGGTTTGGGGCTTATGTCGCGTTTTTGCCTGCTCAGCGCAAGGGTATCGTCATCCTGGCAAACAAGAATTTTCCGATTGAGGCCCGTGTCCGGCTCGCCTATCTCATCTTGATGCGTTGACGCATATTGAAACAAGCGTAGTATCGGTTGCCTTTGATGACTCCGGCGATACGGTCGCCGTCGCATCACCGGCTCGATAAAATGCCGGCAGACAAACATTCACGTTGCGTTAAGGAATTTCATGTCTTTCACTGATACCCGCATTGCCCAGTTGCGGCAGGCCATGCGCCGCCTAGGTCTGGATGCTTGCATCGTACCGTCTGCCGATCCCCATCTGTCGGAATACCTGCCTGCGCGTTGGCAAGGCCGTCAATGGCTCAGTGGTTTTACGGGCTCGGTGGCGACGCTCGTGGTGACCGCAGATTTCGCAGGGCTGTGGGTCGATAGCCGCTATTGGGTGCAGGCAGAAGCCCAATTGGCTGGTACGTGTGTACAGCTGATGAAAATTGCGACGGCATCGACGCCGAGTCATATCGACTGGTTGGCCAGCAATCTGACGGCGGGGCAATGCGTCGGTGTAGATGGCCACGTACTAGGCCTGGCGTCGTTCCGGGCCTTGTCCGCCGCCTTGTCGCCGGTGGGCGTGCATCTGGACATCCAGGCCGACCCGCTTGCCGAGATCTGGCAGGATCGTCCCGGCTTGCCGGATGCGCCGGTCTATGAACACACGGCGCCGCAGGCATGTGTCACGCGCGCCGACAAACTGGCCCAGGTCCGCAGCGTCATGCAAGCCAAAGGGGCCGACGTGCATCTGTTATGTACGCTGGACGATATCGCCTGGCTGTTTAATCTGCGTGGCGCGGATGTATCGTATAACCCCGTGTTCCTGGCGCACGCATTGATCGGGGCAGACTATGCCACGCTGTTCGTGGCCGATGGCAAAATCGACGAGTCCCTGCGCGCCGTATTGGCCGCCGACGGCGTGGACGTTGCGCCCTACGACCAAGCGGCAGAGGCATTGGGATCCATCGCGCTCGATCAAACCCTGCTGATCGATCCTGCACGCGTGACCTGCGGCGTGTTTCATGCCATGGACCCTGCGGTGCCACGCGTCGAGGCGATCAATCCGTCGACTTTGTTCAAGTCGCGCAAGACCGAGGCCGAGCTCGCCCAGGTCCGTCAGGCCATGGAGCAGGACGGCGCGGCGCTGTGCGAGTTTTTTGCGTGGTTCGAGCAGACGGTCAACGGCAGTCGTGATGCTGTGCGCACAGACGACAATGCAGATCGCGCGGATGACGCCAGCCAGTCTGCCGCCACGACGCGTGGTGGGACAGCGCTCGCACCGGTCACCGAGTTGACCATCGATGAACAAATCACCGCGGCCCGCGCTCGCCGGCCGGGATACGTCTGCCCCAGTTTTGGCACGATTGCGGGCTTCAACGCCAACGGCGCCATGCCGCACTACCGCGCCACGCCCGAGTCACACGCCGTCATCGAAGGCGACGGCCTGTTGTTGATCGATTCGGGCGGCCAGTACCTCGGCGGCACCACCGATATCACCCGCGTGGTGGCGGTGGGCACGCCGAGCGCCGACCAGAAAGTCGATTTCACGCTGGTACTCAAGGGCATGATCGCGCTCTCTCGCGCGGCATTCCCGCGCGGCACGCCGTCGCCGATGCTGGATGCCATTGCCCGCGCACCCATCTGGCAAGGCGGTGTGGAATATGGCCACGGCACCGGCCACGGTGTGGGATATTTCCTGAACGTGCACGAGGGGCCGCAGGTCATTTCCTATCGGGCTGCTCCGGGGCCGCATACGGCCATGGAGCCTGGGATGATTACCTCCAATGAGCCCGGACTTTACCGAGCAGGCCGTTGGGGCGTACGCATCGAAAACCTGGTCGCCAACCGCAGTTGGCTGGAGGGCGAGTTCGGCGAGTTCTTGTGCTTCGAGACCTTGACGCTGTGTCCCATCGATACCCGTTGCATCGAGGTCTCGCTGCTGCGCGACGACGAAATCGCCTGGCTGGACGATTATCATCGCACCGTCCGTGAACGCCTGGCTCCGCTAGTCGAGGGCGCCGCCCTGGACTGGTTGCAGTCCAGCACGCAGCCGCTGTCAGCTGCGTGAGCGAAACCCCTGCTGGCCGAAGCGTCCTTGCTGCCCCATGCGGCGGGCCGCTTCGATCAGCGCCGTGCTGTCGGGAGTGCTTTCGCCGGCAAAGGCATAGAATCGCGCCTCAGGCAGTTCCGGCAGCCCGTCTTCGACGCCCAGCACGCGCAAGCTTGCGCTGCGCTGGCTATCGGCGACCACGGTCACGGCAAAGCCCGAGCGCGCCGCTGACAAGCACCCAGCCATACTGCTGCTTTCAAAAACGATACGCCACGTGCGATCCGTGCTGCCCAACGCGGTGACGGCTGCCTCTCGATAGACGCATGGTTCCGGAAAGACGGCCAGCGGCAGCGGGCCGGCCGTCGACAAGGGCTGATCCGT
This sequence comes from Bordetella muralis, assembly GCF_054781015.1. NCBI lineage: Bacteria > Pseudomonadati > Pseudomonadota > Betaproteobacteria > Burkholderiales > Alcaligenaceae > Bordetella > Bordetella muralis. Next base: position 245,573 of record NZ_BAAGVF010000003.1, read on the forward strand.
CGCAAAAACCCAGACTAGCGGCTCTTCCCATAACAAGGTGCCGTGGTCCTCGACACGGCTGCACTGCTTGCCAAAGACGAGGTCCAGGCGGCCGCGCTCCTGCTGGCGCAACAGATCAGCGGTGATGCCGACTTTCAGTTCGATCGTTGCGTCGGGGTGCCATTGGCGAAAACGCTGCAGTACGTGGGGCAACCAGGCTCCGGCGAAGTCCTCGGAGGCGCCGACACGCAGCCGTCCACGCAGCGGTACGCCTCGCAGTTTGGCGCGCGCCTCGCGTTCCAGATCGAGAATATTGCGGCCGTAGGCATACAAGGTGTTGCCCGCCTGGGTCAGTTCCATGCGGCGCGTCGTGCGGGCCAGGAGGCTCGCGCCCGCGATCTGTTCCAGTCGGCGCATATGTCCGCTGACGGCCGACGGTGTCAACGCCAGACGTTCGGCTGCCGCGGCGAAGCTGCCGCTGTCCACTACTTCCAGAAACGTGCGCAGTAACACTGTGTCCAGCGGCGGTCCGTCGGCCAGGAGAGGATAGTTCATTCTGATTAAGCGCAAAAAATCATTAATTAATGGCGATTATTTGTTAATCGAGTTGAATAGTCCAGCTACGCTGATTCCTCTTCCCTGATGCGAGACCATTCCATGAGTTCATATCTGTACGCCTCCACCGAACGACTCGACATTGCCTATCTCGAGTGGAACCCGTCAGGCAGTCCAACGGCCATCCTGCTGCATGGATGGCCGGACAGCCCCGAGTGCTGGAAGGACGTTGCCCCCGTCCTGGCCAATGCCGGCTACCGTGTACTGGCGCCGGCGTTACGTGGTTTTGCGCCTACGCGATTCCGTGATGCATCCACGCCGCGCAGCGGCCAGTTGTCGGCGCTGGGCCGTGATCTGCTGGACTTTATCCAGATCCTTGGGCTGGCGCGTCCGGTACTGATCGGTCATGATTGGGGCGCCCGTGCCGCGGCCAACGCGTGCGGCCTGCACGATGACGTGGCCTCACACCTGGTCCTGCTATCGGTCGGCTACGGCACCAATGACCCGAACCAGTCATTGGCACTGCCGCAGGCGCGCAACTACTGGTATCACTGGTATATGGCGACTCCGCGCGGCGCCCATGTGGTCCGAGAGGAACGTGAGGCGTTCGCCCGCATGATGTGGGACACCTGGGCACCGCCTGGCTGGTACGAGCCCGCGGATTTCAGCGAGGCAGCGCGCGCGTTCCAGGGGGACGATTGGCCCGAGGTCGTGCTGCACTCGTATCGTCACCGCTGGGGCTTCGCCGACGGTGATCCGGCCTACGCGCAAGACGAGGCGCGCCTGCACCCGGCCCCTGTGCTATCAGTGCCTACCCTGGTCCTGCACGGAGGGGCTGATACGTGCAACCATCCCGACAGCTCGAAGGGGCGGGAGGCATTCTTCCGCGGAGCTTACGAACGGCAGGTACTGGATGGTGTGGGGCATTTCCCGCAAAGGGAGGCGGCGCAGGAGGTTGCCCAGCGCATCTTGCGGTTTTGTCGGCCGGCGTAGGGCTGCTCTTCGAGCGCAGATCGCAATGCCATGCGGTGACGGCAGTGCCGGGCAAGGTGTTTTTTCGAGTTGTTACGTGACAACGGTCAGGGAAAACCCCTGATCTGGTCCGCGCCCGGCTATAATCCAAATTTCCCGCATGCGCCCCTTCGCCCGGGCGCCTATTACGATGACCAAATACGTATTTGTCACCGGCGGTGTGGTGTCATCCCTGGGCAAAGGGATCGCCGCCGCGTCCCTCGCCGCGATCCTGGAATCGCGCGGCCTGCAAGTCACTCTGCTCAAGCTTGACCCCTACATCAACGTCGACCCCGGCACGATGAGCCCGTTCCAGCACGGCGAGGTGTTCGTCACGGAAGACGGTGCCGAAACCGACCTGGATCTGGGCCACTACGAGCGCTTCATCTCGGCCAAGATGCACAAGGTGAACAACTTCACCACCGGCCAGATTTACGAATCCGTGCTGCGCAAAGAGCGCCGCGGAGACTATCTGGGCAAGACCGTGCAGGTGATCCCGCACATCACCAACGAGATCCAGGACTTCGTCGCCCGTGGCGCCGATGCCGCCTGGAAAGGCGCCACCGATGTGGCGATCGTCGAGATCGGCGGTACGGTCGGTGATATCGAATCGCTGCCGTTTCTCGAGGCCGCCCGCCAGATGAGCCTGCGCCTGGGCCGCAATAACGCCGCCTTTGTGCACCTGACGCTGGTGCCGTTCATCGCCTCGGCCGGCGAACTCAAGACCAAGCCCACCCAGCACTCGGTGCAGAAACTGCGCGAGATCGGGATTTATCCCAACGTGCTGCTGTGCCGCGCCGATCGCCGCATTCCCGACGACGAGCGCGCCAAGATCTCCATGTTCTCGAATGTGCCGCTGGACGCGGTCATTTCGGTGTGGGATGCCGACTCGATTTACAAAATCCCTGCCATGCTGCACGCGCAGGGCGTGGATAACATCGTGTGCGAGGCCCTGGGGCTGACCCCGCCGCCCGCCGACCTGTCCATGTGGGACAACCTGGTCGACGCGCTGGAACACCCGCAGCACGAAATCACTGTCGGCATGGTCGGCAAATATGTCGATCTGACCGAGTCGTACAAGTCGCTGTCCGAGGCGCTGGTCCACGCCGGCATTCACACGCGTTCGAAGATCAAAATCGAATACATCGATTCCGAGGATCTGGAAACGCGCGGCACCGATCAGCTAAAACATCTGGACGCCATTCTGGTGCCGGGCGGTTTTGGCAAGCGCGGCACCGAAGGCAAGATCGCCGCGATCCGCTACGCTCGCGAGAACGGCGTTCCGTACCTGGGGATCTGTCTCGGCATGCAATTGGCCGTCATTGAGTTCGCGCGCCATGTCGCGGGCCTGGGCGGCGCCAACAGCACCGAATTCGATCCCTCGGCGCCGCATCCCGTCGTGGCGCTGATCACCGAGTGGATGGACCGCGAAGGCAAGGTCGAAAAACGCGACAACAGTTCTGATCTGGGCGGCACCATGCGCAAGGGCGCGCAGCGTTGCCCCATCAAGCCGGGCACGCGTGCCCAGGCCATCTACGGCGACGACGTCAACGAACGCCACCGTCACCGTTACGAGGTCAACAACGTCTACGTGCCTCGCCTCGAAGAAGCCGGTATGGTGATCAGTGCGCGTACGCCCACCGAAAATCTGCCGGAAATCATGGAGTTGCCGAATCATCCGTGGTTCGTCGGCGTACAGTTCCACCCGGAGTTCACCTCCACGCCGCGTGATGGCCATCCGCTGTTCTCGAGCTTCATCGAGGCAGCCATCGCTCACCACGGCGCACGCAAGGAAGTCTGATGAAAGCCTGCGGTTTCGATATTGGTCTGGATCACCCGTTTTTTCTCATTGCGGGCCCGTGCGTCATCGAGTCGCGCGAACTGGCCTTCGACACCGCGGGGCGATTGAAAGAAATCACCTCGGCGCTGGGTATCCCGTTCATTTATAAAAGCTCGTTCGACAAGGCCAATCGCAGTTCCGGCAAGTCGTTTCGTGGCCTGGGGATGGACGAGGGGCTCAAGATCCTGGCGGATGTGCGGGATCAGGTGGGCGTGCCCATCCTGACTGACGTCCACGAGACCGAGCAGGTCGAGCCAGTGGCCGCGGTGGTCGATATGTTGCAAACGCCGGCCTTTCTGTGCCGGCAAACGGATTTCATCCGCGCTTGCGCGGCCTCGCTCAAGCCTGTCAATATCAAAAAGGGCCAGTTCCTGGCGCCACACGATATGGTGCAGGTGGCACAAAAGGCGCGCGACGCCGCCATCGAGGCCGGTGGCGACGGCAGCAACATCCTGGTCTGTGAACGCGGTGCTTCTTTCGGATACAACAACTTAGTGTCCGACATGCGTTCGCTGGCTATCATGCGAGAAACCGGTTGTCCCGTCGTTTTCGATGCCACCCATTCGGTACAGTTGCCGGGCGGGCAGGGCACGTCTTCGGGCGGGCAACGCGAGTTCGTGCCTGTGCTGGCGCGTGCAGCAGTATCTGTCGGGATATCGGGCCTCTTTATGGAGACCCACCCCAACCCGGCTTGCGCATTGTCCGATGGCCCGAATGCGGTGCCGCTGGATTTGATGTCTGCGCTGCTCACGTCGCTGGTCGAGCTCGATCGCGTGACCAAACGCAACGGCTTCATCGAAAATCAGTTCGTATGAACTGGGCCGATGCAGCCGGCATGAATTTGTTTATCGTTCAGGGAATCAAAAAATCATGAGTGCAATCGTCGATATCATCGGTCGCGAAATTCTCGATTCGCGTGGTAACCCCACTGTCGAATGCGACGTGTTACTGGAATCCGGCGCCATGGGCCGCGCTGCCGTTCCGTCGGGCGCGTCCACCGGCCAACGCGAAGCCATCGAGCTGCGCGACGGTGACAAGTCCCGCTATCTGGGCAAAGGCGTGCTGCGCGCCGTGGAAAACCTCAATACCGAGATTTCCGAGGCCCTGATGGGCTTGGACGCCCAAGAGCAGACCTTTGTCGATCGCACTCTGATCGAGCTGGACGGCACCGACAGCAAAGAGCGCCTGGGCGCCAATGCCTTGTTGGCGGCCAGTATGGCAGTGGCTCGTGCCGCAGCCGACGAGTCCGGCCTGTCGCTGTATCGTTATTTCGGTGGCAGCGGTCCGATGAGCATGCCCGTGCCGATGATGAACGTCATCAACGGCGGCGCGCACGCCAACAACACGCTCGATCTGCAAGAGCTGATGATCCTGCCGGTGGGCGCGACGAGTTTCCGCGAGGCCCTGCGCTGGGGCGCCGAGGTGTTCCACAGCCTGAAGAAAATCATTCACGGCCAAGGCATGTCCACCGCCGTGGGCGATGAGGGCGGTTTTGCCCCCAACGTGCCTAATCACGAGGCTGCCATTCAGTTGATCCTCAAGGCCATCACCGAAGCCGGCTACGAGCCGGGCTCGCAGATCGCGCTGGGCCTGGATTGCGCCAGCTCGGAATTCTTCCGTGACGGCAAGTACACCTTGCAAGGCGAAGGCGGCCTGTCGCTGTCCTCGCAAGAGTTTGCCAACCTGCTGGCCACTTGGTGCGACAAGTACCCGATCATCAGCATCGAGGACGGCATGGCCGAAAACGACTGGGACGGCTGGAAGCTGCTGACCGAGCAATTGGGCAAGAAAGTGCAATTGGTGGGCGATGACCTGTTCGTCACCAACACCCGCATCCTGCGCGAAGGCATCCAGAAGGGCATCGCCAACTCGATCCTGATCAAGATCAACCAGATCGGTACGTTGACCGAGACCTTTGCCGCCATCGAGATGGCCAAGCGCGCCGGCTACACCGCCGTCGTGTCGCACCGCTCGGGCGAAACCGAAGACTCCACCATCGCCGACATCGCGGTGGCTACCAACGCCATGCAAATCAAGACCGGCTCGCTGTCGCGCTCGGATCGCATGGCCAAGTACAACCAGTTGCTGCGTATCGAAGAAGAACTCGCCGAGGTCGCTTCGTATCCTGGCCTGGATGCGTTCTACAACCTGCGTTGATTGATGTAGGCCGGACATCGCTAGTTGGGGTGTCTGGCCCTTTTGTTGAGTTGACCTTCGTCACGGTATTCCCATAAGGGTTTTTGCATATGCGCCTGTTGTTCCTGGTGCTGCTGGTTCTACTGGCCTTGATCCAGTATCCGCTCTGGCTGGGCAAGGGCGGCTGGTTCACTGTCTGGGACTCGCAGAAACAGATCGCCGCGCAACACGAAACCAATGAGGGCCTGCGCGCGCGCAATGCGGCGTTGGAAGCCGAGGTGCGTGACCTGGAAACAGGCTCGGGCGCGATCGAAGAGCGCGCCCGCAACGAACTGGGCATGATGCGTGAGGGCGAGGTCTTTGTGCAGATCGTGCCGCCGGGTAGCCCGGCCGTCAATAATCCTCCGCCAAGCGGTACCACCGCGACTACGCCTGCTGGCGCCACGGCAAATCGTCCTGCGTCGAATCCTGCGCGAGCCAATACTCCGCGTCAATGATCGGCTTGCGGTGGCTTTTCACGCATCGTCTCGATGTAATCGCTGACGAGGATATTCCGAGCGTTGTGCCGATAGATCGCTAACCACCGCAATTCCATGCGCCGTAGACGACTCTGTCGTGGCGCGCGGGCGGTGTGGTTCCCCATTGCATCGGATGCGAGTGCATTTCAATGTGCAGATCCAATCGGATTGCCAGGAATCCATAGGCTAAAGCGGCGCGGGCAGCACAATCGCCTGCGACAGGCGCGACGCGGCGCAATAGCGGCCGTATCAACGGCGTCAACGGCTCGTGCAGATAGGTCAGCCGCGCATGCAGCGTAGGCGTAGGACCGGGCGGCAATATTTCGATCCGCCACGCCGGCAGACCGGTCATTTGCTGTACGCGATGCCAGGTGCGCTGCTGCGCTGTGCGTGCATTGCTGCCGGCATAAACGAACCGCGGCAAAAATGATTGCGTAAACGCCTGCTCAATCACGTCCCGGCGGCCATGCTGAGTCGCGCCTGCCCGGGCGCTATCCAGCAACGCTACATACGCCAGTTGCCGCGTGATTTGCCAATGGGCCGCTTCGATAGTCAGCAGGCTCAATGACAGTAACGAGATGGCAACAAGGCCGAATTCAACCATTGCCGCCCCGCGTTGGCGCCACGGTGAGGCTCGGCGTGCTGCATACCTGCCTGATGTCGAGCAGGTGTTGGCAGGCGGCTCGGTGTGCGGGGAAAAATAAGAACAGTGGGGCATGGCCAGGCAGTGTGCCTGGCTCATGCTGCAACGTCGATTGTGGGAACTACGACTGCGGCAACTACGACGATCCACGCGAGGCGAGGAGGGCAGGCCCTATTCAACCAGTCATTGGCTGATGCCGGGTTCCGATCAATGCACCGTAGGCGGATCCTGCTCTGGCATTGGTTTGGCCGCGGCAAATAGCCCCGAGCAATCCACAGCATCGAACGTATAAGGTTTGCCGCAGAAATCACAAGTGACTTCGACTTGGCCACGTTCTGCCAGAACGTCGTTTAGCTCGGTTTCACCGAGCGACCGCAGCATATTTGCCACGCGTTCGCGCGTGCAGGGGCAATGCCAGCGTACCGTCGACGGGTCGAACGCAATCAGCGTTTCTTCCCAATACAGGCGATGAATCACGGTATCGATCTCTGCGGCCAGCAGCTCGCCGGGCTCCAGCGTTTCGGCCAGCACAACTGCGCGCGCCAGGGAATCTGAAGTATCGGATTCATGCGTCTTGCCGCCCTCGCCAGGCAGGCTCTGCACCAGCAATCCGGCAGCATATTGCCCATCGGCCTGCAGCCACAATCGGGTATCCAGTTGCTCCGAGGCTTTCATATAGTGCTGCAAAGCCTCGGCCACTGTGTCGCCTTCCAGCGGCACAATGCCTTGATACGTCTGCTGGCCCGGCACCTTGCGCCGCGGATCCAGCACCACGATGAATCGCCCCTCGTCATTCGTATTGAGCAGGCTTTGCATGGTGCCGTCCTCTGGAACCTCGTGGCCGTCGCGAATCTTGACCGTGGCGCGCAGGCTCAAGTCCGACTGACATTCCACCACCAGCAGCGCAATGGGCCCGGCTCCCTGGATCTGCAGCACCAGCGATCCTTCGAACTTGATATTCGCCGCTAGCAATGCCGCGGCCGCCATCAATTCTCCCAGCAGCCGTTGTACGGCGGGGGGGTACTGATGGTGTTCCTGGGCATGCAGCCACGTATCGTGTAACCGCACGGCCTGGATGCGCACCGAGCGGTCTTCGAAGAGGTATTTCTTGAGTTGATCAGTCATGCATGAATGTTAGCCGATCAACCCGATTCAGAGCTATTTCCCCGGCCGTGTGCCGGGGTAAAACCGGTCAGCCGATCCGCTTGAGCGCCTGCTTGTAATGCTGGGCTCGAGTCTGATAGTGGACGTTGTTCTTGTGCATGGTGGCAATTTCTTCCTCGGACAGCTCTCGCACGACCTTGCCCACGCCGATCACGAGGGAGTTGTCGGGAATGATTTTGCCCTCGGGGATGATCGCGCCCGCGCCGATCAGGCAATTGCGTCCTACCACGGCGTTATTCAGCACAATGGCCTGCATGCCGATCAGGGCGCCCTCGCGGATCGTACAGCCGTGCAGCATGGCCTGGTGGCCTACCGTCACGCCAGGGCCTATGGTCATCGGGCAGCCCTCGTCGACATGCAGGACGGAGGATTCCTGGATATTGCTGCCGGTCTCGATCACGATGGGGGCGTTGTCGCCGCGGATCGAGACGTGCGACCAGATACTGACACCGGCTTGCAGCGTGACGTTGCCGATGATATCGGCGCTATCAGCCACATAAACACTAGGATCAATGGTCGGGGTCAGGTCATCGAGTTGGTAAATAGGCATACAGCAGTTGTCTCTGGCAGTGTCAGGCAGGATTTGCGGCGCGGGTTTCCTCGCGCAGGCGCAGCACGCGGCGTTGAATCTTGCCTGTTGTCGTCATAGGGAGTTCATCAATGAACTCGATTTCTTTCGGGTATTCGTAGGGCGCCAAACGGTCCCGTACATGTTCTTGCAGCGCCTGAATCAGCTCGGCGGGATCGCGCTCGGCATATTCTGGCGTCAGGACCACATAGGCTTTCACCAGCGCCCCTCGCTCGGCATCGGGCTTGGGAACGACGGCGGCGTTAGCCACGGCATCGTGACCCAGCAGGCAGTTTTCGATTTCGCCCGGACCGATACGGTAACCGGCGGACTTGAACACATCGTCGGCCCGGCCGGCATACCAGAGGTAGCCGTCCTCATCGATGCGCGCCAGATCCCCGGTGCGGCACCAGTCGCCGGTGAATTTTGCCTGGGTGGCCGCCTCGTTGCGCCAGTAGCCCAAAAACAGAATAGGGTCGGGAAAACCGCTGATATCGTAACGATTCAACGCGATCTCGCCGGTTTCGCCAGCGGCCACGGGTTGACCATCATCATCGATCACCGCGACTTGGTGGCCCGGGTAGGGGCGTCCCATGCTGCCGGGCTTCGCGGGCCAGCGCAGATGGCTATTGCCCACCACGTAATTCAGTTCAGTCTGACCGAACATTTCATTGGGCGTAATTCCCAATGCGGTCTGGCACCACTCGAATACCGTTTCGCCCACGCTTTCCCCGGCGCTCATGATGGCGCGCAACGCCAGCCGGTATTGGCTGGCTGGCTCGGGCACCGTCTTCATCATCATTTTGAGCGCGGTGGGGAACAGGAAGGTATTCGTGACCTGATAGCGCTCCATCAGCTCAAAGGCCCGTTCGGGCGAGAAACGTCCGCGCGTGCCGACGATAGGGTGGCCGAAATACAGCGTGGGCAACAGGGCGTCCATCATGCCGCCCGTCCAGGCCCAGTCCGCAGGCGACCAGAACACGTCATTTGCTTTGGGGAACCAGTTTTGCGAGGCGACAAAACCGGGCAGATTGCCGATCAGGACGCTATGCGGCAGCAAGGCGCCCTTTGGGGCACCGGTGGTCCCCGAGGTGTACAGCAAAATGGCGGGGTCCGCGGCGCGCGTCATCACCTGCTTGAATTCACCGGGCTGACGTGCCAGCAGGCTGCGCCAAGGCAGCACGCGCTCATCGACAAAACCGATCCCGATGATTTGATTCAGATTCGGGCAGTTGTCGCTAATAGCCAGCAAGTTAGCGCTGGAAGCGTAGTCGACCACAGCGACCCGGGCATCGGAGTCGCGCAGCCGGGTTTCCAGCGCCTCCGGACCAAACAGTGGCGACAGCGGTACGACGATCGCGCCGACACTGTAGATGGCCATATGGGCCACCACCGTTTCCGGCCGTTGTCCTAAAACCACACCGACCCGGTCGCCGCGCTCGACGCCCATCTTGATCAGGCCATTTGCCAATTGATTGGCGGCCTCGCCCAGTCGTGCGTACGTCCAGACTTCGCGATTGCCCGCCTCGTCTTCGTAGTAAATGGCAATACGCCGGGCGTCCGACGAACTTGCCGCCCAGCGGTGGCAGCAGGCTTCCGCAATATTGAATTGGGTCGGAACCAGCCAGCGGAATGATTGGTAGAGCGACTGATATTGGTCGTTCATGGCCCTATTTTGTAAGCGCGCTGGCGATCACCCCGCAGGGTGCCGCCCGGGGGCCGGAATGCCCCCAACAGGTGCAAGCATGACCTAGAGGGCCGCGAACTGCAATATCCCTGTGCCGGTAAAGGGGACGTATACGGGTTATTACGGATGCTTACTTTGCCGGCGCAGGGCCGAGGGCAGGGCGGGCAAAGACAGGGGGCGACGGGGGCGCGTCGAGGGAGATCCCGCCTCACGCTGCGCGTATTGTTCTGCCCAGTTCAACAGGACCAGTTTTCCATCGTGGTTTTCTGCCAACGCCGAGAGACTCTCTACCCAGTCGCCGTCATTGCAGTACAAGATGCCGCCGACCTCGCGCATTTCCGGTTTATGGATGTGGCCGCACACCACGCCGTCCAGGCCCCGGCGCCGGGCTTCACCTGCCAGGGTTTCCTCGAAATCGGTAATGAACGACACCGCGTTCTTCACCTTGTGCTTCAGGTATTGCGACAGGGACCAGTAATGCAGGCCCAGGCGATGGCGCAGGCGGTTGAAATGGTGATTCAGCCAGAGGGCGCTCTGGTACAGCGTATCGCCCAGGCGAGCCAGCCATTTGCTGTGTTGAATGACGCCGTCGAATCGGTCGCCATGCAGCACCAGCAGCCGCTGTCCGGTGGCCGTGACGTGGACGTCTTCGTCCAGGACTTCGATATCCCCAAAGGCATAGCCCACGAATTCCCGCGCAAATTCGTCATGATTGCCGGGAACAAACACCACCCGCGTGCCGTTGCGGGCCTTGCGCAGGATGCGTTGAATCACATCATTGTGAGCGCGAGGCCAATGCCAATGTTTGCGCAATTGCCAGCCGTCAACAATGTCACCCACCAAATACAGCGTATCGGATTCGTTTTGATCGAGGAAATCCAATAGGAAATCCGCCTTGCACCCGGCCGTACCTAGGTGAAGATCGGAAATCCAAAGCGTGCGCCAATGCGTCGGTCGGGTCTCGTTCACGGGAGCATCCCTCTGGCTGTGAAGATGCCCAGAATGTAACCATGACCCCGTGACGCCTACGTGACCAAAACATGACGCAGTTGTGACGGTGAGGGCAGCAAGCCGGAGGCACAGCGTGAGGCCCTTTCCCCTCTATCGCCGCTTGTTGCGCGGCGGCGCGTTGCGTAAACGTGTCCCCAGCAGCCGGTCGTGCAGGAACTGCCCATCCGGATCGAACCACGACCAGATGAAAATCGCGAATGGTGCTACGACGATGAACATATCCACGGATTTCCAACCCGTGGCTGACGACGCAGCAGCGACCAGGCCCGCAGCGGCCAATACGAGCGGCCAGACAAGGATATAGCGCAAGACCAGCCTCGGGACCGAGGGCGGCAGACCATCGCGATCCACCAGCCGGATATTCCAGGTCTTCATGGGCAGCGTCTGCCCATTGCGGCGCCAGCACAACACAAAATAAATGCCGATGACGACAAATAGCCACGCCTGACGCGCATGCCTGAGCATCAACGCATGTTTACTCTGCGTCAGTGTGTCAAACAAATAGCCCGCCAGAAATACGACGCCGAACAATAGAACGGCTTCGTACATCATGCAGGCAAACCGGCGTAGCCGGCTGGGCGTCAGCGAGAGCGCATCGGTCATCAGAGCTCCGGGAAACCTACGGGTACGCAACGCCATAGGCTGCACAAAGAGGGAAGCCACATACATCTGGAATGTGGCATGGCCAAGGGGCGCTATTATCCCGGGCATCCTGGTCCTTGGCTATAGCAATGTCCCCAATTCGGATTCAAGCCGAACCGCCAACATGGTGTCCTGGATGCCGATGACGGGCTGCCCGGCCAGGAAGGTAAATTCCCCCGCTGCATTGATGGCAGTACCGGCAGGCCCGGCGACCAGGCAAAAAAAACCCACCGGGTTAACGGTGGGTCTTAAAAGGGGCTGTAGCAGCCCCCAAGGGGAAAATCGTTACTTTGCCTGTCGTTTACTTCAGGCGGCCGAGTGAGCGGTTTTTGTCTCAGCTTGGCGGGTAATCAGTGTCTTGATGCCTTTGCCCAGTTTGCCCAGGCTACGAGCCAGAGCACGAAATGGACGGGGGCGGAACTGCTCTTCAATCGCTTGCAACATCAGCTGGCGTTCGAGTTCGTCGGTCAGCCGGGTATACGGGTTAATGTGGGGCACGATAAATCCAGAACTTGCGTGTATTCGTATGCAGTCATTGCATCCCGGCTACCTGGTGTCATCATCACGGTGAGGTGAGTGTCTACCTAGCAACCTGGGGATAACCCGTATTTTAGGGTTAACCCTGAATTTACGCAAGCGTCTAGTGCATCATGCGTGCTCCTGGTGCTGATAATGCGCCAGTTTTGAGCCTTGTGATCCTATTGCCACAATAATGGCGCATTGTTGCGGTGTTTTTACAACAACTATTACTTGGGATTCCGATACCCGGCTGCCACCAGTTCAAACCCGAACAGGCGGCAATCCAGCGAGCCATTGTGTAAGGGAATCCGGCGCAGAGGTTTGAGCCGCAGACGTTGAGGCAGATCCAGGTCGCTGGAGATCACATGCAGTTGCCAGCCCGAATAGGCACGCTTCAGGTTGGCCGACCAGGCTCGCCAGAGCTCGATGTCGTCCGTGGGCAGGCGTTCGCCGTAGGGAGGGTTCGTGACAATCCAGCCCTGTTCGGCGGGAGGAGGCACCTCGCGGGCATCACCCACCTCGAATCGAATTGTGTCGGCCGTCAGCCAGGCGCGTTCTGCGTTATTGCGGGCATATTCCACGACCTGGGGATCCAGGTCGTAGCCGACCAGCGGCGCGTCCAGCTTGGGCAAGATACGAGCGCGCGCGTCTTCTTTCAGATCGCGCCAGCGTCGCGGATCGTGACCGCGCAGCCGCTCAAATCCCAGAGGCCGCGAAATCCCCGCCGGCACGCCCAACGCAATCCAGGCTGCTTCGATCAAAATCGTGCCGCTCCCGCAGAACGGATCCAGCAGTGGTGCGGCAGGGTCCCAGCCAGCCAGGGCCAACATCCCGGCAGCGAGGTTCTCGCGCAGCGGCGCATCTCCTTTGTCCAGGCGCCAACCGCGCTTGAACAGCGATTCGCCCGAAGTGTCCAGATACAGCGTCGCGGTATGTCCCGTCAGGAACAGATGCACGCGGGCGTCCGGTCGCACCGTGTCGATGCTGGGACGCGCGCCCTCGCGATCGCGCAGGCGGTCACAGATCCCGTCTTTCGCTCGCAGGTTGCAGTATTGCAGGCTTTGCACCGGGCTTTTGATCGCCGAGGTGTCCACGCGCAACGTGTGTTCTGCACCAAACCAGCGTTCCCAGGGCACGCTGTAGGCCAGATCGAGGATATCGTCCTCGTGCGAGATTTCCTCGTGCGCGACCTGCACCAGAATGCGCGTGGCCAGACGGGAATACAAGTTGGCGCGCTGTATGCCCGGCCAATCGGCGCTGAAATGGCAGCCTGCACGTCCCACCTGAGCATCCTCGAACCCCAGCGCCTGCATTTCTGCGGTCAGGGCTTCTTCCAATCCTTGGGGGCAGGGCGCAAAGATCTCGAACGTCTCTGCGTCGCGCAGTGCACGCGGTGCGTAGTGGCGAACTTCGGGTTCTGCCGCCCATTCGATATCTGAGGGGAAGGCATCATGATCGTCAGCAGCGGCCGGCGTTGAATCGGCCCAAGTATCCTCATCGCGCGCGGAATTGGCCGAGGCTGAATCAGACCATCTGTCCTCATCACGAGCGCGCGGTGTACGCGGCCGCCGTGGAGCATCAAACGTGTCCGATTCACTCGCACCACGGCGAGCATACGCAGGCGCACGCGAGGTACCAGGCGAACGGCGCGGGGACTCCCCACGGTCGCCCGTTGCCGATCCGCGTCGCGGGCCAGAGTTTGTCCGCGACGATTCAGGTCTGGGGGCGTCGAATCCGCCGGATGCACGTGAACGCGACGCGGGTTTGCCGCGCTCGGTCGATGCGTCGCCGCGTGGCGCGGCGGGCGTGTCTTCGGTGTCTCGCCGTAGACGTTGTGCTTGATCTTTCGATCGTTCAATCAGGGCAGCCGTGCGTGCACGCGCGCCGCTGCGCTTGCGTTTGGTATCGCCAGCGGCGGCATGGGCGTCACGCGCCGTTTTTTTGACCGTCAGTGTTTTACGGCGGTCTTGATCATCAGAGGACATTCGAATCCTGGCCTAAGGCCGGGCAGTGTGGTCAGAAGGGTTTGAGCACCACCAGCAGTACCACCGCCACGAGCAGTAAGACGGGAACTTCGTTGAACCAGCGGTAGAACTTGTGCGAGCGGGTGTTGCGGCCTTGTTCGAACTTGCGCAACATGACGCTACAGGCGTGATGGTAGCCGATGATGAGCAGGACAAAGAACAATTTGGCGTGCATCCAGCCGTTGCCGGGGCCCATGCCGATACCGAAGCCGATGTAGAGCCATAGGCCGAGTGCGATGGCGATGATGGCCAGGATGGTGGTGAATCTGAATAGCCGGCGCGCCATGCCGATCAGACAGGCTTGTACCGAGGGGTCGGAGGTCTGGGCCAGGTTCACGTAGATCCTGGGCAGGTAAAAGAGACCTGCGAACCAGGAGGCGATGAATACGATGTGGAAGGCTTTGACCCAGAGGTACAGCATGGCGGGGGCTTTGGGGAAATGTAGGGGGATGAGGGGATTGTAGTCGTCCTGCTGTTTGAACGGGGAGGGCGTTTATTGGCGGCTATCGTTTCGGTCGTCTCTGGTGAGGCGTCCCGGGCGGGCGCCGCGTAGTACCGCGCCGGCCCTATCGGTTGGTCTGGACGCGTGCGCGTCCAGACTGCCCTTCGCCTGTCTTGTCAGGCGGGGCGGCTGGGCAAACTCGCTCCGCTGCGCTCCACTCAGACATGCCCAGCCGACGTCCCCCCGCCTGACAAGACAGACTCGGCAACCTCAACGGGCCGGCGCGGTACTACGCGGCGCCCGCCCGGGACTCACAGTGATGGCATGCAGAGGATGCTGATTCATTGCGATTTCCATGCCTTAAGATCGATCATCATCAGCAATATTTCGTTCGTTCAGAGGTTGGTGACTCCAGAGTTCTTAAACAGCAGACATTGCGAGCCGGAGTCGGCCGTGTCACGGGGCCAGCCCGTTGAGACCGCCGAGCCTAGTGCATCAGGCGGGGGGTAGTCGGCTGGGCATGTCTGAGCGAAGCGAGTTTGCCCAGCCGCCCCGCCTGATGCACTAGGCGAAGGGCAGTCTGGACGCGAAGGCGGCCAGACCGGTCGATAGGGCTGGCCCCGTGACACGGCCGACTCCGGCGCCTAAAGAGCGCAGTTCGACGCTTATCGATCAAAACTAGATGACATACAAATCCACATACTCATGCACCGGCATATTCTCCAGCGCCTTTTGATCTAACGAGACCTCCAGAATCCGCGCCTGCTGTTTGGCAGGAAACACGCGCGCCAAGTTCGTCCTGAACTTCGCCTCAAGGAGCGGAATCCCATCACTGCGCCGCCGTTTGTGCCCGATCGGGTATTCGCAGACAACCTCATCCAATGTCGTTCCGTCGTTAAACATCACCGTCAGTGCATTGGCGATCGATCGCTTGTCGGGGTCGTGATAGTCGCGGGTATAGCCGGGATCCTCTACGCAGATGATCTTGTCGCGCAGGAGGTCAATACGCGGATCGTGCGCGATGTCATCCTCATAGTCCGCCGCGGTGAGGCGGCCGAACAGGATGGGGACTGCCACCATGTATTGGATGCAGTGATCGCGGTCGGCCGGGTTATTCAGCGGGCCTTTCTTGTCGATGATGCGGATGCACGCCTCGTGGGTACGGATGATGATCTGCTTGATGTCGCCCACTGATCTGCCAGCAGCGCCGAGCTGATCATGAATCGTCATGGCGCATTCCACGGCGGTTTGCGCGTGAAACTCGGCTGGAAAGGAAATTTTGAACAGCACGTTTTCCATGACGTAGCTGCCATACGGACGTTGAAACTTGAAGGGCTGTCCTTTGAAGAGGACGTCGTAGAACCCCCAAGTTTTCGCGCTGAGTACCGAGGGGTAGCCCATTTCGCCCGTTTTTGCGATCAGCGCCAGGCGCACTGCGCGGCTGGTGGCGTCGCCCGCTGCCCAGCTCTTGCGGCTGCCCGTATTCGGCGCATGACGATAGGTGCGCAGGCTCTGGCCGTCGACCCAGGCCAGCGAAACCGCGTTGACGGTTTCCTCGCGGCTCAGGCCCAGCATTTGCGCGACGACGGCCGTGGAGGCGACTTTGACGAGGACGACATGATCGAGGCCGACTTTGTTGAACGAGTTCTCCAGGGCGATGCACCCCTGGATTTCATGCGCCTTGATCATGGCTGTCAGCACATCGCGCATGGTGAGAGGGGCTTTGCCCACGGCGACGGCATTGCGCGACAGCCAGTCTGCGGTGGCCAGGATGCCGCCCAGATTGTCCGAAGGGTGTCCCCATTCGGCCGCGAGCCAGGTGTCGTTGAAGTCCAGCCAGCGGATCATGGCGCCGATGTTGAAGGCGGCCTGGACAGGGTCGAGCTGGAATTGGGTCCCTGGGACCTTGGCTCCGTGCGGGACGACCGTGCCCGGTACGATCGGGCCGAGCAGTTTGCGGCACGCCGGGTATTCCAGGGCCTCCAGGCCGCAGCCCAGTGTATCGATCAGGCAATTGCGGGCCGTTTCATAAGCCAGGCTGCTTTGGATTTGATAGTCGAGAACGTAGTCGACTATGTCGGTCAGCACCTGGTCTGGCTCGGGACGGACATTGGAGACATGAGCGGACATGCGGGGCTCCTTCTGTGCAATCCGCGCCTGGGGCGCGGGTGGGGCGAGGGCGCATGCCGAAGCCCCGTTATCGGGGACAGGAGACGATGCGGCGAATCAAGGGCATGGCAATCCACATGAAATCACGACGACAGGGCGGTGTGTCAACACGCCGGAGGCAATATGGGCGAGTCCGATATGGCGGATAGGAGATTCTTGCTCCGACTTTCAATGATTGTTGACAATCTAGCCAATAAATCCCCTCATGGCTATAATTTAATCCGAAATAATCTATAGATTGTCGACATGGTGGAAAAAGTCCTCACGCTGCCCATACCTGCCGCGAGCGAGTCGGAAACGCTCTCCGAGCATGTGTTCCGCAAGATTCAGTCCGCCATCGTCAAAGGCGACATCTCTCCCGGCAGCAAGATTTCCGAGCCGGAATTGGCGCGCACCTACGGTATCAGCCGCGGGCCGCTGCGCGAGGCCATACACCGTCTGGAGGGGCAGCGCCTGCTGGTGCGCGTGCCACACGTGGGAGCTCGCGTCGTGTCGCTGAGCCAACAAGAGCTCTGCGAGCTCTATCAGATCCGCGAGTCGCTCGAGGGCATGGCCTGTCGCCTGGCAGCCGAACGGATGACGCCGGCGGCCGCGGATGAACTGCGTCGTGTGCTCGAGGCACACGAGCGCGATGAGGCATTCCAGGCGGGGCGTGGTTACTATCAACAGGAGGGCGATTACGATTTTCACTACCGTATCGTCCAGGCCAGCGGCAACCAGATGCTGATTCGCATGTTGTGCGACGAACTCTATCAACTGGCCCGCATGTATCGCATCCAATATTCGACGACGCCCAATCGGCCTCGTCAGGCATTTACCGAGCATCATCGCATTCTCGACGCCATCGCCGACGGTGATGGCGAGTTGGCTGAATTGCTGATGCGCAGACACATACGCGCATCCCGTCTCAATATCGAACATCAGATCGCGCAGAGCAACCTGCCGCAAACGGAGGCATCTTGAACACTCAATTCCGCAAGCCCTTGCCGGGCACCAATCTCGACTATTTCGACGTGCGCGCTGCAGTCGAAGCGATCGCGCCGGGCGCCTATGATCAACTGCCGTACACCTCTCGTGTGCTGGGAGAGAATTTGGTGCGGCGTTGTGATCCTGCTTTGTTGAACGATGCGCTGCGTCAATTGATCGAGCGCCGCCGGGATCTGGATTTTCCGTGGTTTCCGGCTCGTGTGGTCTGCCATGACATTCTCGGGCAGACCGCACTGGTCGATCTGGCGGGGCTGCGTGATGCGATCGCCGATATGGGCGGCGACCCTGCCAAGGTCAATCCCGTGGTGCCGGTGCAGTTGATCGTGGATCACTCGTTGGCAGTCGAGCACGGTGGTTTCGAACCCGATGCGTTTGCAAAGAATCGCGCCGTCGAAGACCGCCGCAACGAAGACCGTTTCCATTTCATCGACTGGACGCGCGAGGCCTTTCACAACGTAGACGTGGTGCCGCCGGGCAATGGGATCATGCACCAGATCAACCTGGAGCGCATGTCGCCGGTGATCCATGCTCAGGATGGCGTTGCGTATCCGGATACCCTCGTTGGCACGGACAGCCACACGCCGCATGTGGATGCCTTGGGCGTGATCGCGGTCGGCGTCGGCGGCCTGGAGGCCGAGAACGTCATGTTGGGCCGCGCGTCCTGGATGCGTCTGCCCGACATCGTGGGGGTAGAGTTGACGGGACGCCGTCAGCCCGGCATTACGGCTACCGACATCGTGCTGACCTTGACCGAATTCCTGCGCAAGGAAAAAGTCGTAGGCGCGTATCTGGAGTTCTATGGCGAGGGCGCGGCGAGCCTGACCTTGGGCGATCGCGCGACGATTTCCAACATGGCGCCCGAATACGG
Source organism: Bordetella muralis (assembly GCF_054781015.1). Taxonomy (NCBI): domain Bacteria; kingdom Pseudomonadati; phylum Pseudomonadota; class Betaproteobacteria; order Burkholderiales; family Alcaligenaceae; genus Bordetella; species Bordetella muralis. The sequence goes on from NZ_BAAGVF010000003.1 coordinate 264,336, forward strand.
CGCGACGGCGGCGATGTTCTCCATTGATCAGCAGACGATCGACTATCTGAAGCTCACGGGCCGAGAAGACGCGCAGGTGCGTTTGGTCGAAACGTACGCCAAGGTGGCAGGACTGTGGTCAGACAGCTTGAAACAGGTTCAATACGAGCGTGTGCTGAGCTTCGATCTGTCCAGCGTGGTGCGCACGCTGGCTGGGCCGTCGAATCCGCATCGCCGCCTGCCCGTATCCGATCTGGCCGAACGCGGTATTGCCGGTGTCGTGGAGAACGAACCCGGCCTGATGCCGGATGGTGCAGTCATCATTGCAGCGATCACCAGCTGTACCAATACCAGTAATCCGCGCAACGTCATTGCAGCGGGTTTGCTGGCGCGCAATGCCAACCGTGCCGGTCTGACGCGCAAGCCCTGGGTCAAAACCTCGCTTGCTCCTGGATCGAAGGCTGTCGAGTTGTATTTGGACGAAGCCGGTTTGACGTCTGAATTGGAAAAACTGGGTTTTGGCGTTGTCGCTTTTGCCTGTACGACGTGCAATGGCATGTCGGGTGCATTGGACCCCAAGATCCAGCAAGAGATCATCGACCGCGATCTCTATTCCACCGCCGTGTTGTCGGGCAATCGTAATTTCGACGGCCGCATCCATCCCTATGCCAAGCAGGCGTTTCTGGCCTCGCCACCGTTGGTCGTCGCGTATGCCATCGCGGGGACCATCCGTTTTGATATCGAACAAGACGTGTTGGGTCAGGATGCCAATGGAAAAGACATTCGCTTGAAGGACATCTGGCCTACCGACGAGGAAATCGACGCCGTGGTCCAGGTGGCAGTCAAACCCGAGCAGTTCCGCAAGGTCTATGCGCCGATGTTCGGCATTCGCGATCAGCGCCGGGAAGCCGTGAGCCCGCTGTACGCATGGCGTCCGCAGAGCACGTACATCCGCCGTCCGCCGTACTGGGAGGGAGCATTGGCGGGCGAGCGTACCTTGCGCGGGATGCGTCCGTTGGCCGTGCTGGGCGACAACATCACGACGGATCACCTGTCGCCTTCGAACGCGATTTTGCTCGATAGCGCGGCGGGCGAATACCTGGAAAAAATGGGATTGCCCGAGGAGGATTTCAATTCCTATGCGACTCACCGCGGCGACCACTTGACGGCACAACGCGCGACGTTTGCCAATCCCAAGTTGTTCAACGAGATGGTGCGCAACGAGGATGGCAGCGTAAAGCAAGGCTCGCTGGCCCGTGTAGAGCCCGAAGGCCAGACGATGCGCATGTGGGAGGCCATCGAAACCTATATGCAGCGCAAGCAGCCGCTCATCATTGTTGCGGGTGCTGACTATGGCCAAGGCTCATCGCGCGATTGGGCCGCCAAAGGCGTGCGTCTGGCGGGCGTCGAGGCTATCGTGGCCGAGGGCTTCGAGCGTATCCACCGTACGAACTTGATCGGCATGGGCGTGCTGCCGCTGGAGTTCAAGCCGGGCACAGATCGCAAGACACTTGCCTTGGACGGCACTGAGACCTATGACGTCGTGGGCGAACGCAAGCCGCGCGCTGATTTGACCTTGGTCGTGCATCGTCGCGATGGCGAGACTATCGAGGTTCCTGTGACGTGCCGGCTCGATACGGCAGAGGAGGTCTCGATTTACGAGGCGGGGGGCGTGCTGCAACGCTTTGCACAAGATTTTCTTGAGGCATCGTCTGCGGACGCTGCCAGCAAGGCGGGTTGAAGCAGCCTGCTGCATGTATCGAGCAGAGCATTCGAGAAACAACACCGGCTTGGTCTGCCCATTGGCGTGGCGGCCGAGCCTGAATCCTATTGCGCAGATGGCGCTATCTATTTTCAGGACTGGTCGATGACTCACGCACCACAAATCAAGATACCCGCGACATACATGCGCGGCGGCACCAGCAAAGGCGTGTTTTTCAAACTGACGGATTTGCCCGAGGCGGCTCAGGTGCCGGGGCCTGATCGCGATGCACTGTTGCTGCGCGTGATAGGCAGTCCCGATCCGTATGGCAAGCAGATCGACGGCATGGGGGGCGCGACCTCCAGCACGAGCAAAGCCGTCATCTTGTCCAAGAGCAGCAGACCGGATCACGATGTGGATTACCTGTTCGGCCAGGTTTCCATTGACCAGCCTTTCGTGGATTGGAGCGGCAATTGCGGCAATCTTTCTGCCGCGGTCGGTCCCTTCGCCATTGCCAACGGTTTGGTGGACGCGCAGCGCGTGCCCGAGAACGGCGTGGTAGTGGTGCGGATCTGGCAAGCCAATATCGGAAAGACCATCGTCGCCCATGTGCCGATCGCAGACGGCCAGGTGCAGGAAGTTGGCGACTTTGAACTGGATGGAGTTACGTTCCCCGCAGCCGAAGTCCGGATCGAGTTCCTGGATCCTGCCGACGAAGGCGAGGGTGATGGCGGCTCGATGTTTCCGACGGGTAACGTGGTCGACGAGCTTGATGTGCCGGGCGTAGGAACGTTTCAGGCGACGTTCATAAATTCCGGTATTCCCACAATCTTTCTGAATGCGGATGCCTTGGGTTATACCGGTACCGAATTACAAGACGACATCAATAGCGACCCTGCGGCCTTGGCGCGTTTTGAAGCAATCCGCGCGCATGGCGCAGTACGCATGGGCTTGATCGATTCGCCAGATCAGGCAGCAGGCCGCCAGCACACGCCTAAAGTCGCATTCGTGGCACCGCCCCAGGCCTATACCGCATCGAGCGGTAAATCCATTGCCGCGGAGGATATCGATGTACTGGTGCGCGCTTTGTCGATGGGGAAATTGCACCATGCCATGATGGGAACGGCATCCGTAGCTATTGCAACGGCGGCAGCCGTGCCTGGCACGTTGGTCAACTTGGCGGCAGGAGGCGGCGAGCGCGATGGCGTGCGTTTTGGGCATCCTTCCGGCACGTTGCGCGTGGGGGCCGAGGCTCGCTTGGTCAATGGTGAATGGACGGTCACCAAAGCCATCATGTCGCGTAGCGCACGCGTGTTGATGGAAGGATGGGTGCGGGTGCCTTGGGCGGCTCGCTGATGATCCGTGATGTGATGTAGGGCCGTAGGGACGGCCGTTTGTCGCATGGCAACGGACATCTCCAGGGATGGATAACGACGAGGCTTCACCTCGGCATAGATATCAGTCCTCATTGTCAGCGCTTTAACCCAAGGGAATAATCAGGTCACTGTTTTCTAAGGCCTCGTATGATTCCCTTCAAAGGCAAGTTGCGGGTACGGCATCTGGAAATTGTGTTGATAGTCGCCGAGCTGGGCAATCTGTCCAAAGCGGCCGCGCAACTCAACACGACTCAATCGGGCCTGTCCCGGGCAATCGCCGAGATCGAAGAGCTCGTCGGCGCCAGGCTGTTTGAGCGGACCTCGAAAGGAACGACGTGTACGCCCTTGGGCATGGCGATGTGCCGTCATGCTCGGCAGCTACTCGTGGATTTTCGGCGCGCAGAGATCGAGTTGGCCGCGGTATCCCGGGGCGATGAGGGCAGCTTGACCGTGGGGTGTTTCTCGATGTTTGCTGGTTGGCCCATTGCGCCTGCAGCTCGCCGTTTTCAAGCAAAATATCCGCGTGTCATGCTGACGATTGAAGTCGGCTCGCATGAGCAGCTCATAGAACAGTTGGATGCCGGTGCCATTGATGTACTGATCAGCCGATATAGCGCCGCCGTGAATCCTCAAATCTACCGTTCGATAGCGCTCGTGCATGATGCCGTGATATTGGCTTGTTCGAATCGGCACCCTCTGGTCGATCAACCACAAAGTACGCTTGAGGACTATGTCCGCTATCCATGGATTACGGCACTGCCCGGCAGTCGCATTCGGGGCGAGCTTGAGCGCAGTTTGATCCATGACGGATTTTCGGTGCCGGACATGGTGGGCGCGCTGTCACCAGAGTTCAGTATGGAAATGCTGCAAGGTGGTCATTATTTGTGGCTCATGCCTGGCAGCGTGGCAGCGATCAGGCAGGCGCGGGGTGAGCTCACCATGTTGCCGGTGCTGCCTCCCGTGCAGCGTTCGCCGCTATCGGCCATCTGGCGGCGGGATCGCCCCAGCACCCGGCCTGTGCGCGCGTTTTCTTCTGTGCTGGCACAGGCCATCCGCGCAGACAGGGATATTCTGCAGCGTCAGCAATACGAGGTGTTCTAGGGCATGCGCAACGCGCATGACATTTGTCGAAAGTTGCATGCCTTAGTCAGATGAATCGCCCCTACCATAGTCATCATCACTGATGAAGAGAGCGGGCGATGAGTGAAACAGTCGAAGTTGGTTTACCTCAAGGCATGTTGCGCGGCTTGCGCGTAGCGGGTATCAGCCGCTTTGACGGAATCCCTTATGGCCAGGCGCCTGTTGGCCCATTGCGCTTTGCCGCGCCTGAGCCCGCGCGTTGGAGCGGAGCGCTGGATGTGACAGGCCCCGCGCCGATTGCCCCGCAGTTGCCATCTCGATTGCGCGATGCGATGGGCGACTTCATCGCCACGCAAGACGAAGACTGCCTGCGCTTGACGATATGGACGCCCGGTACTGATGCCGCGCGCCGTCCGGTCGTGATTTGGCTGCATGGCGGTGCATGGCAAAGCGGAGGCATCCTGCCTTGGTATGACGGAGCGCGATTGGCGGCGCAAGGGGGTGTGGTGGTAGTGGCTGTCAGCTATCGTCTCGCTGCGCTGGGATGGCTGACGTTGCCCGGAGGGATACCCAACGCGGGCTTGCTTGACCAAGAGTTGGCCGTGGATTGGGTCATTGAACACATCGAGGCATTTGGTGGAGATCCTGCGGCATTGACATTGATGGGGCAGTCGGCAGGGGCTTCGTCTATTTGTGCGATGCTTGCCCGGCAACCGCGGTTTTCCCGGGCAATACTGCAAAGCGCGGCATTGGGCCGCGGTTGGCGTAGTGCCGCTCAAGGCGAGAGACTGGCGCAAGCCTACATGAATGCTTGTGGCGTGCGTTCGCTGGACGAGGCCCGGGAATTACCGGTCAGCACATTGTTGGCGGCGCAGCAGCATCCTGTTGTGTTGCAGGCATTGCAAGACGAGGGCAGTGGCCGCTCTCTGTTTGCTCCGGTGCGCGACGGGGCCATTTTGCCCGAGGATATGGATGCCGCGTTGGCGCGTGCAGTCGCGCGCGCTGATGTGCTGGTCTCTTATACCCGGGACGAAATGGCGGCGTTTCCGGGGCAGGGTGTCAATGCAGCGAGTGCTGCGCTTGGTGACGAATTTTTTGATCAGCCCGCTCGAGTCTGGGCTGCCAATGCGGCCAGGCATGGCCGACAGTCCTGGTTGGCTCGCTTTGATGTCGCACCGACGGCCCGTTTCGGCGCGTGCCATTGTATCGAGTTGCCGTTCGTCTTCGGCAATCTGGATGCGTTCGCCCATGCACCTATGCTGCAGGGACTCAGTACCAGTGCAGCCGCATCACTCTCGCAACAAACGCAGCGCGCATGGATTGCTTTTATCCGAGGCCAGTCGCCCGGCTGGTCGCCAGCGCCGCACCAACACGTGTTGACGGCGCACTAAAACGATGACGAAAACTTCAAAGGGGAACTCATGTTGCGACGTATCTTAGTCATGTTGGCTGCCGTGCTGTTCGCGAACGCAGCCCATGCGGAATATCCTGATCGTCCTGTACGTATCATCGTGTCCAACCCGGCGGGCGGCCCAGTAGACGTCATGCTGCGGGTGTTGGCGACCAGGTTGTCTGAGACATGGAAGCAACCCGTCATTGTTGAAAATCGTCCGGGGGCATCGGGCATCATCAGCACAGGTGCGCTACTAAAGGCGCCGCCCGACGGTTATACCCTGGGCATGGTGGTGGCATCGGCCATCACTATCGTTCCCTTTGCGGTTGACGATTTCGATCCCATCAACGACCTGCAGCCTATCTCGTTGGTAGCGCGCACGCCTTTTCTTTTTGTCGTCGCTGCCGACAGTCCATTAAAAACGTGGGACGATTTCGTCCGTGAGAGCAAAAAACGCGAACTCAATGTGGGCTCGTTTTCTATCGGCACTGCCTTTCATTTGGTATGGGAGCAAACTGCGCGCAAAGCCGGTATCAAAGCACTTTATGCGCCATCCTCCTCATCCAGTACCACACTCAATGACTTGATCGGCGGGCAGCTGGATGTGGCGTTGGATGCCCCTTCGAGCGCCAAAGGTTTAGTGGACAGTGGGAGATTGCGTGGTTTGGCCATCACTAGTCCGCAGCGTTTTGCCGGTATGCCTGATACGCCGACGTTGCAAGAATCCGGCATGAGCGGCTATGCGCCGCAACCCTGGATCGGGCTGATGGCGCCAGCGGGTATTCCTGCTGAACGCGTTACCGTAATTCAACACGCGGTCGCGACAATCCTGCAAGAGCCCGCGATGAAAGCGCAAATGCAAACACTCGGCATGATCCCTATCGGCAGCACGCCAGAAGTACTCGCGTCAACGATCAAAACGGATCGTGCCGAGATGGCGCCTCTCATTAAAGAGTTGGGAATACGCTTGAAATAAGCTCGCGACCGCTTAGCCTCGCGCGGCGGCTCTGAATGCTGCGGATAGCGCAATCAGCGTATCGGTCGCGCGCTGCGATTTGACTCGGGTATGCAACAAGATCGGCAGGCGGGGCAGTGCGGGCAGGCCCAGCTTGGCGCCTATATCGACGGCGCCGAAAGGCAACATCCGGGGGGCCAATGCCGCGATGCCCAATCCCGCCATGACCGCGGCGGCGACGGCTGCTACGCCACCGCCAACAAACACTTCGGTCCAGGGCACAGCGGCTTCATCCAGCAGCTTGCCGGCTAGCGCTCTTACGCCGCACGGCTCGGCCAGGGTGGCCAGCGGCAACGGCTCATTTGCTCGCGGCTGCCAGCCCGGCGCTGCAAACCAACCTAGTGTTTCTTCTGCGAGCATCTGCCCGTCGGCGCGTCCCAGATGCTGCCGGACGATCACGGTATCGAACTCTCGCCGTTCGTACCGCTGAATCAAATCACCGGATGAGCCGATGCGAATTTCGATCACCAGGTCGGGGTCTTGCGCGTTCATGCGCGAGATCAAGGTAGGCAGCTCCGGCCCGGCAACATGGTCGCTGATTCCGATAGTCAGACGTTGCCGGGTTCCGGAAAAAACCGATAGCGCGCGATCGTGCGTGTCCAGCAATGCGCGTGCATGCTCCAAGAACGCATTGCCTTGTGCAGACAGCTCTACATACCGGGGCGTGCGCTCCACCAGCCGGAATCCCACTCTGTCCTCCAGCCGCTTGAGTTTCAGGCTGACTGCGGCCTGCGTTATCTGCAGTGCTTCAGCGGCACGCGTGAAGCTGCCCAGCTCGACGATTTGCACGAATGCTCGTACGGCATCCAGGTCCAAGGAGGTAGCTATCATTTCAAATATTTATTAATGAAATAAGTATAAATAGCTTATCAGAATAGATAAGATGAGTGCGTCCATTACCAGGAGCACTGCTATGCCATTCGTTCATGTTTCATTGCGCGCGGGAAAGCCAGAAGCTTATCGGCAGGCGATTTTCGACAATGTGTATCGCGCATTGCGAGAGACGTTCAACGTCCCTGAAGACGATCAGTTCATGATCCTGACCGAGCACGAGGCGGCGAATTTTCGCTACAGCCCCTCGTACATGAATATCGCCCGTAGCGACGACCTGGTCTACATCCAGATGACGGCCAACAATACGCGAGACCTGGACCAGAAAAAAGCGTTATTCCAACGGCTCGTGCAATTACTCGGCGAGGATCCAGGCATCCGTCCCGAGGACGTATTCATCAACCTGGTCGAAGTCGTCAAAGAAAACTGGTCCTTCGGCCACGGCCAAGCCCAGTACGCCTGAGCTCATTCAAACCCAAATTAAGGCACATCGCCCTCGTCAATAAGAGACACTGCAAGCCGGAGGGCGTCGCGCAATAGCCCCACCGGGCCGTAGAGCACGGGGCAGTCCCCGTAGGGGACTTCGGCCCCTGCTAATGGGCCGAACCCGTGCGATAGGCCCGGTGGGGCTATTGCGCGACGCCCTCCGGCGTCTAAAGAACTCATTGATCCGCGAGCAATACCTCGTCTAAAAAACTCGCGGTATCAAACTAAAAGGCTTACTTCCGCTTTTCCAACGGCACATACTTCAGATCATCCGGCCCGACATAGTTAGCCGTAGGACGAATGATCTTGTTATCGACCCGCTGTTCAATGATGTGAGCCGACCATCCCGCCGTACGCGCAATCACGAACAGCGGCGTAAACATCGCCGTAGGCACGCCCATCATGTGATAGCTGACGGCCGAGAACCAGTCCAGGTTCGGGAACATCTTTTTGACTTCCCACATCACCGTTTCCAGACGCTCGGCGATGTCGAACATCTTGGTGCTGCCGGCTTTCTTGGAAAGCTTGTGCGCGACTTCTTTGATGACCTTGTTGCGTGGATCCGAAACCGTATAGACAGGGTGGCCAAAACCGATGACGACTTCCTTGGCTTCGACGCGGCGGCGGATGTCGGCCTCTGCTTCGTCCGGGGTGTCATAGCGTTTCTGGATTTCGAAAGCCACCTCATTGGCGCCGCCGTGTTTCGGGCCACGCAGCGCGCCGATCCCGCCGGTGATCGCCGAATAGATGTCCGATCCGGTGCCCGCAATGACGCGGCTGGTGAACGTCGAGGCATTGAACTCATGCTCGGCGTACAGGATCAGCGACGTATGCATGGCACGGACCCATTCGTCGGACGGCTTCTTGCCATGCAGCAGATGCAGGAAATGACCGCCGATGCTGTCATCATCCGTTTGCACATCGATGACGCGGCCGTTGTGGCTGTAGTGATACCAGTACAGCAACGAGGACCCCAGGTTAGCCATCAAGCGATCGGCAATATCGCGTGCATCGGGGATATTGTGATCGTCCTTTTCAGGCAATACGCAGCCCAGCACCGATACGGCGGTACGCATCACATCCATCGGATGGCTGGCGGCGGGCAGGCTTTCCAGCACGTTTTGCAGTTGCACTGGCAGGCCACGCAGCGCACGCAGTTTTTCCTTATAGGCTTTCAGCTCAGCCTTGTTCGGCAGCTTGCCATGCACCAGCAAATGCGCGATTTCTTCGAACTCGGCCTCGCCGGCAAAATCCAGGATGTCGTAGCCGCGATAGTGCAAATCGTTGCCCGTGCGGCCGACGGTACACAGCGCCGTGTTACCGGCCACGACTCCCGACAGCGCCACGGATTTTTTAGGCTTGAAGCCCGCTTTTTCTTCTGTCGGGGCCCCCGTTTTGGTGGCCTCGGCCGCAGCGGCTTGTTTCTTCGATGTGCTCATGTCTCTGACTCCTTCCTTTGTTGGCGTCAAATGGGGCGAAAGTAGAACTTGCAGTACTGGCCGGTGGGAAATCCGGGCCGGCCAGCACGGGAATTACTTGTTCTTGCCTTGCTGGAACAATGCGTCCAATTGCGATTCGAATGCGTGGTAACCGATGCGATCGTACAGCTCGTCGCGCGTCTGCATCGTATCCAGCACGTTCTTTTGGTGGCCGTCACGGCGGATCGCCTGGTACACGTTTTCAGCAGCCTTGTTCATGGCGCGGAAGGCGGACAAGGGATACAGCACCATGGCCACATTGACACTGGCGAGTTCTTCGACAGTGAACAACGGCGTCTTGCCGAACTCGGTGATGTTGGCCAACACCGGTACGTTGACGGCTTTGACGAATCGGTCATAGGTCGGCAGATCGTAGGCGGCTTCGGCAAAGATGGCGTCAGCGCCTGCTTCGACACATGCCAATGCGCGTTCGATCGCTGCGTCTACGCCGTGCGAGGCGATCGCATCGGTGCGGGCGATCAGATAAAAATCCGAATCCGTGCGAGCGTCGGCAGCGGCCTTGACGCGATCAGCCATTTCTTCGGTACTGACGATTTCCTTGCCGGGACGATGGCCGCAGCGTTTGGCGCCGACCTGGTCTTCGATGTGGCAGGCCGCGGCGCCGAATTTGATCAGGCTCTTGACGGTGCGGGCAATGTTGAATGCGGACGGACCGAAGCCCGTGTCGATGTCGACCAGCAATGGCACGTCACACACATCGGTGATGCGTCGTACATCTGTCAGCACGTCGTCCAGCGTGTTGATGCCCAGATCGGGTAGGCCGAGCGACCCTGCAGCAACGCCGCCGCCGGACAGATAAATGGCGCGGTATCCGGCACGTTTGGCCAGTAATGCGTGATTGGCGTTGATGGCGCCGATGATTTGCAGCGGGCTTTCTTCTGCCAGCGCCTGGCGAAAGAGGGCGCCAGGAGAGGTGGGACGGGTCATGAGCGAGTCTCCGTGAATGGCTGGGCGCTCAGTCTGGCGCCAGGGCCTGATTGATGGTGCAGAAACGCCGTCCGTGGTCCGATGCCAATGAAAGGCCGGCGGCGCATACCGCATACGGATCAAATGAGCAGCAATGGGCTGCGCAATAAATCTGTTTCCTCGTGCCAGGCTGCATCGCGGCCTGAGCGGGCGTTTCGGCGGGTCTTTTTGTACGACCGTTGCAGATGGCTTCTGGTGAGAGAAGTCACTTTTCGGACGAATGACCACTGCGTGGACGGAGAAGCAACAGATTTATTGCGGCGCGGCAGTGTCGCCGCGCCGCCCGCCAGGCCTGCGGCCTGGCAGCTTGCGAATTACTTCAGCAAGTCTTTCACGCCGTCGCGCTCTTCGAGCAGCTCTTTCAGCGTGAAGTCCATACGTTCGCGCGAGAAGGCGTCGATTTCCAGGCCTTCGACACGCTTGTATTCGCCGTTTTCGGTCGTGACCGGCACACCGTAGATGATGCCTTCGGGGATGCCATAGGAACCGTCGGACGGAACGCCCATGGTGACCCATTTGCCGTTGCTGCCCAGCACCCAGTCACGCACGTGATCGATGGCGGCGTTGGCAGCCGATGCTGCCGACGACAGGCCGCGCGCATCGATGATGGCAGCGCCGCGCTTGCCCACGGTGGGGATGAAGGTGTCACGGTTCCAAGCGTCGTCATTGATCAGCTTGGCCAGGCTTTCGCCGCCAACGGTGGCAAAGCGGAAGTCCGGGTACATGGTGGGCGAATGGTTGCCCCACACGACCAGTTTTTCGATGTCGGCGACGGCCTTGCCCGACTTGGCGGCCAGTTGCGACAGGGCGCGATTGTGGTCCAGGCGCAGCATGGCGGTGAAGTTCTTTGCGGGCAGGTCCGGCGCGGACTTCATGGCGATGTAGGCGTTGGTGTTGGCCGGGTTGCCCACGACCAGGACCTTGACGTTGCGGCTGGCGACGTCGTTCAGGGCCTTGCCCTGTGCCGTGAAGATCTGCGCGTTGACGCTCAGCAGGTCTTTGCGCTCCATGCCGGGGCCGCGCGGGCGGGCGCCGACCAGCAGGGCCACATCAGCGTCTTTGAATGCGGTGCGGGGATCGCTGTGAGCGGTGATTTCCTGCAGCAACGGGAAGGCGCAGTCATCCAGTTCCATGATGACGCCCTTCAGGGCCTTTTGCGCTTTTTCGTCAGGGATTTCCAGCAGTTGCAGAATGACCGGTTGGTCTTTTCCCAGCATTTCGCCCGAGGCGATGCGAAATAGCAGGGCGTAGCCGATTTGGCCGGCGGCGCCGGTAACGGCGACACGCAAGGCGGGCTTGGACATGAACGTTCTCCGTGATGAGTTCGACGAGAAAAAATCTCGCAATCAGTGTAATCGCTGGGCGCCGCTGCGTGCGTCGCCATCTATGTCTCGGGTAACTGCAAATCCTAGATCGAATTTACGTTTGCGTCAATTGCTCTTATATCTTATATAAGACATAAGACGTTGGACAGTGCTGCGCCTGTTATGCCACAATACTGCGTTTGCCCGGCACGTTGATTCTGCCTTTACAGAGCTCAGCAGACCGCCAAACAAAGCTGATAACACCACTATGGCAGACCCTAGGCCCGAACCTCCGCTACGACATCGCACCGCTCGTCCGGCGAGTGAGGGGGCCGCTTTCAGTCCGCTATACCGTCAGATCAAAGAACTACTGGTTCAGAGCCTCGAGCGCGGCGAATGGAAGCCCGGCGAGTTGATCCCCAGTGAAATCGATCTGGCTTCGCGCTTTCAGGTCAGTCAGGGCACGGTACGCAAGGCCGTTGACGAACTGGCTGCCGAACATCTCCTATTACGTCGCCAAGGCAAAGGCACCTTTGTCGCGACCCATCACGAGGCGCGCGTGCGCTATCGCTTTTTGCGGCTCGCTGCCGACGAGGAAGGCGAGGGCGGCCGGGCCGAGAGCTCCATTCTCGAATGCCGCCGCCTGCGTGCGCCCGCCGAGGTTGCCCGCGCGCTCGAGTTACGCGCCGGCGAGACCGTCGTGATGATTCGCCGTCAATTGTCCATGAACCACCGTCCCACCGTCATCGACGACATCTGGTTGCCAGGCTCGGTATTCCGCGGCCTGACCCTGGAGCTGCTGACAGCAAACAAGGCCCCGCTCTACGGTCTGTTTGAAACCGAGTTCGGGGTCAGCATGGTGCGTGCCGATGAAAAATTACGCGCCGTCGCGGCGCCGGCTGAAATTGCGGGCTTGCTGGGCGTCGAGTCCGGCACGCCGTTGTTACAAGTCGACCGCCTGTCATATACCTACGGAGACCGGCCGGTGGAAATCCGCCGCGGTCTGTACCTGACTGATCACTACCATTACCGCAATAGTTTGAATTGATGAGCTTTTTTCCCACCATTTGATACCAACCGTTCTCTAGGCGAAAATAGCGTGTTTGCCCGCAAGGGCAACTCCAAATTTCGTTGTCACGAATCCCTAGCACCGTAACACCGAGGCCGTCATGTCCGACACCGCTGCCAAGCCACGTCCGCAGTTTCGCAATATTGGCATTGCACAAATCGCCAAATACCGCCTGCCCCTGGCAGGAAAACTGTCCATCTTGCACCGCGTCAGCGGCGCGCTGCTGTTTGTCTGTCTTCCCTTGGTCATTCTGCCGCTCTTCGCGGCCAGCGTGGCCTCGCCTGAAAGCTACGCCCAGATCGCAGAATACGCCGGCAAACCTTTGGTGAAGCTGGTGTTCCTGGTGCTGGTGTGGGGCTATCTGCACCATTTCTGTGCCGGTATCCGCTACTTGGTCCTGGACCTGCACATCGGTCTGGATAAAGTGTCGGCACAGAAAAGCGCTGGTGTGGCTTTCGGTGTCAGCCTGGCGCTGACGCTGGTCTTCGCTCTCAAATTGTTCGGAGTTCTGTAATGGCTGATACCAAAAACTACGGCCCCAAACGCCTGGTTGTGGGAGCCCACTACGGCGTCATCGATTTCATCGCACAACGCATCACGGCCGTCATCATGGCCGTGTACACCCTGGTATTGATCGTCGGTTTCCTGGTGATGCCGTCGTTCTCCTACGAAAACTGGAAGGCCCTGTTCACCTTTCACGCAGGCCCGATTCCGGCTGGTCAGATGCTGGCCAGCCTGTTCTTCTTTGCGTTGGCCTGGCACGCCTGGATCGGTGTGCGCGACATCTGGATGGACTACGTCAAGCCCACGGGCGTGCGCCTGCTGCTGCAAGTGCTGACGATCCTCTGGCTGGTTGCCTCGGTCGTCTATTTCGCGAAAATCCTCTGGAGTATCTAAGCCGTGGTCTCTGTCATGAATTCCCTGCCACGCCGCCAATTTGATGTGGTGGTCGTCGGCGCCGGCGGAGCCGGCATGCGTTGTTCGCTGCAACTGGCCCAGGCTGGTCTATCCGTAGCCGTTCTGTCCAAAGTATTCCCGACCCGTTCGCACACCGTGGCGGCCCAAGGCGGCGTGAGCGCCTCACTGGGCAACATGAGCGAAGACAACTGGTACTGGCACATGTACGACACCGTCAAGGGTTCGGACTGGCTGGGTGACCAGGATGCCATCGAATTCATGTGCCGCGAAGCCCCCAACGCGGTCTACGAACTCGAGCATTTCGGCATGCCGTTTGACCGTAATGCCGACGGTACGATCTACCAACGTCCATTCGGTGGACACACTGCGAATTTTGGTGAAAAACCTGTGCAGCGCGCCTGTGCTGCTGCCGACCGTACCGGCCATGCCCTGTTGCACACGCTGTATCAGCGCAACGTCGCGGCTCGTACGCAGTTCTTCGTCGAATGGATGGCGCTGGACCTGCTGCGTAACGAGGCTGGCGACGTGGTCGGCGTGACCGCGCTCGAGATGGAAACGGGCGAGGTCTACATTCTCGAAGCCAAGACCACGGTGTTGGCCACCGGCGGCGCCGGCCGTATCTGGGCGGCTTCCACCAATGCCTTCATCAACACCGGCGACGGCCTGGGCATGGCGGCTCGTGCCGGCATCCCGCTGCAAGACATGGAATTCTGGCAATTCCACCCGACCGGCGTGGCTGGCGCGGGCGTGCTGATTACCGAAGGTGTACGCGGCGAGGGCGGCATCCTCTTGAACAAGGATGGCGAGCGCTTCATGGAGCGCTACGCGCCCACGCTGAAAGACTTGGCCCCGCGTGACTTCGTGTCGCGTTCGATGGACCAGGAAATCAAAGAAGGCCGTGGTTGCGGTCCCGATGGCAGCTATGTGGTGCTCAAGCTCGATCACCTCGGCGCCGACGTCATCAACAAGCGTCTGCCCTCGATTCGCGAAATCGCGATCAAGTTCGGCAACGTCGATCCGATCAAAGAACCGATCCCCGTCGTGCCGACCATCCACTATCAGATGGGCGGTATTCCGGCCAACTACCATGGCCAGGTGCTGAGCCGCGTCAATGGCGAAAACAAGGTCATCAACGGCCTGTACGCCATCGGTGAATGCGCTGCCGTGTCGGTGCACGGCGCCAACCGCCTGGGTACGAACTCGCTGCTCGACCTGATCGTGTTCGGCCGCGCCACGGGCAATCACATTGTGAATTCGCACCCCGAGCGTCAGCATGCGCACCAGCCGGTGCCGAAAGAAGCCGTCGATTTCTCGATGGATCGCCTGGCCAAGCTCGAGTCGCGTACCTCCGGCGAAAAAACGCAAGACGTCGCCAACGCCATCCGCATGTCGATGCAGCGTCACTGCGGCGTGTTCCGCACGCTGGAATTGCTCAACGAAGGCGTGGGTCAAATCGAAGACCTGGCCAAGCAAGCCGAGCACATCTACTTCAAGGACAAGTCCAAGGTCTTCAACATGGCTCGCGTCGAGGCACTCGAGCTCGCCAACATGACCGAAGTAGCACGTGCGACCATCAAATCGGCTGCCAATCGCACCGAAAGCCGTGGCGCGCATGCGTTGGACGACCATCCCACTCGCGATGACGAAAACTGGCTCAAGCACACCCTCTGGTATTCCGAGGGTAGCCGTCTGGACTACAAACCGGTCCAGATGAAGCCCATGACCGTCGAGTCCTTCCCGCCCAAAGCGCGTACTTTCTAAGCAGGATGCTGTGATGAGCACCAAAAGAATCGTGAAATTCGAGATCTACCGCTACGATCCGGACAAGGACGAGCGCCCGTACATGCAAAAGCTGGACGTCGAACTCCAGCCCACTGACAAGATGCTGCTCGACGCGCTCGTGCGCATCAAGAACGACGTAGATGACAGCTTGTCGCTGCGCCGCTCGTGCCGCGAAGGCGTGTGCGGTTCCGACGCCATGAACATCAATGGCAAGAACGGCTTGGCTTGCACGACCAACCTGCGCGAGCTCAAAGAGCCCATCGTTCTGAAGCCGCTGCCAGGTCTGCCCGTGATCCGCGATCTGATTGTGGACATGACGCACTTTTTCAATCAGTACCACTCGGTGCGCCCGTATCTGATCAACGATACGCCGCCGCCCGAGCGCGAGCGCCTGCAGTCGCCCGAGGCGCGCGAAGAGCTCGACGGCCTGTACGAGTGCATTCTGTGTGCTTGCTGCTCGACGTCCTGCCCGTCGTTCTGGTGGAACCCCGACAAGTTCGTCGGCCCGGCCGGCCTGTTGCAAGCCTACCGCTTCATTGCGGACAGCCGCGACGAAGCCACGGGCGCTCGTCTGGACAACCTCGAGGATCCGTACCGCCTGTTCCGTTGCCACACCATCATGAACTGTGTCGATGTCTGTCCCAAGGGTCTGAACCCGACCAAGGCGATCGGCAAGATCAAGGAACTGATGGTTCGCCGCACGGTCTAGTTAACACGGTATAGAGATCGATATGAGCATCCTGACTGAACTTGAACGGGCACGCCTGCGGTGGCGGGCACGCCGTGGGCTGCTCGAAAATGACTTGATCATTACCCGTTATCTGGATGCGTACGAAACGCAGCTCACGGACGAGGATGTCGGTGCATTGACGCAGCTGTTCGAGATGGGAGACAACGACCTGCTCGATCTGCTGCTGGCGCGCAAAGAGCTCGAAGGAGCCCTGGACACACCGAGATTACGCACCATCGTCGCAAAGATGCGTGAGCTTTGATTAATTGTGAGGAAATTAGCGATGAATCTGTCTGACAAAAAAGCCACTCTATCGTTCTCGGACGGCGCCGCGCCGATCGAGTTCCCTGTCTACAAGGGCACGGTTGGCCCGGACGTCATCGACATCCGCAAGCTGTACGGCCAAACGGGCATGTTCACGTTCGACCCCGGCTTTATGTCGACGGCGGCGTGCGAGTCCGGTATCACCTATATCGACGGTGACAAGGGCGAATTGCTGTATCGCGGGTATCCCATCGAACAGTTGGCGGTGAATTGCGATTTCCTCGACATTTGCTATCTGATCCTGAACGGCGAGCTGCCCAACCAAGATCAAAAAACCGACTTTGATTCGCAGGTCACGAACCACACCCTGGTGAATGAACAGCTGCATTTCTTCCTGCGCGGCTTCCGTCGCGACGCTCACCCGATGGCTGTGTTGACCGGCCTGGTGGGCGCGCTGTCGGCGTTCTACCATGACTCGACCGACATCACGAATCCCCAGCACCGTCACATTTCGGCCATCCGTTTGATCGCCAAAATGCCGACGCTGGTCGCGATGGCGTACAAATACTCGGTCGGCCAACCGTTCATCTACCCGCAGAACGATCTGTCGTACACCGGCAATTTCCTGCGCATGATGTTCGCTACGCCGTGCGAAGAGTACAAGGTCAACGAAGTCGTCGAGCGCGCGCTGGATCGTATCTTCATCCTGCACGCTGACCACGAGCAAAACGCGTCGACCTCGACCGTGCGTCTGTGCGGCTCGTCGGGCACCAACCCGTTCGCTGCGATCTCCGCTGGCGTGGCTTGCTTGTGGGGCCCGGCTCACGGCGGCGCCAACGAAGCTTGCCTGCAAATGCTAGAGGAATTGCAAGCCAACGGCGGCGTGGCCAAGGTCGGCGAGTTCATGGAAAAGGTCAAGGACAAGAACTCGGGCGTGCGCCTGATGGGCTTTGGCCACCGCGTCTACAAGAACTACGATCCGCGCGCCAAGCTGATGCAAGAAACTTGCAAAGAGGTGCTGCAGTCGTTGGGTCTGGAAAACGATCCGCTGTTCAAGCTGGCCATGGAACTCGAGCGTATCGCTCTGGAAGACGACTACTTCGTGCAGCGCAAACTCTACCCGAACGTGGACTTCTACTCGGGTATCGTGCAACGCGCCATCGGCATTCCGACCTCGCTGTTCACGGCCATCTTTGCGTTGGCTCGTACGGTGGGCTGGATCGCTCAGTGGAACGAAATGTTGTCGGATCCCGATTACAAGATCGGCCGTCCGCGTCAGCTGTTCACCGGTTCGGTCACGCGCGACGTGCCGTCGATGGACAAGCGTTAATTCGTCATGCGGCGCCGCCTCTTTGCGGGGCGGTGCTGGTGATGAGGAAAAGCCACGTGTCTTTGGATGCGTGGCTTTTTTGTTATTGGCCTTGCGGCCGATATGCCGTTATGTCTTTTGCTGATCGATGAATCTCAGGCCCACGCCCGGCTCGGTGACGATGTAGCGGGGGGCCAGTGCGTTGTCGCCGAGCTTGTGCCGGAGTTTGCCGACGAGGATGCGCAGGTAATGGGTGTCTTCGGTGTGCGTCGGGCCCCATATTTCTCGCAGGATCTGGGGCTGGGTAATCAGTCGCCCTGGTTGTTGGGCGAGCAGCGACAGGAGTGAAAATTCCTTGCGTGTGAGGGTGATGCTCTGCCCGTCGAGAAGGACTTCCCGTCGGGCCCAGTCGATGTGCAGATGGTCATCGTCGTAGATCGTGCTGTCATCGGTGTTTGCTCCCGCCATGCGCAGAAATGCGCGAATGCGAGCCATCAGTTCTTCGACGCCAAAGGGCTTGGTGACGTAGTCGTTGGCGCCCGCATCCAGCAGGGAGACTTTCTGGTCTTCGCTGGATCGTACTGTCAGCACGATGACGGGGACTTTGGACCATTGGCGCAGGTCTCTGAGTACCTCGCTGCCATCCATATCGGGCAGGCCCAGGTCTAGAACAACGAGGTCTGCGCCTTTGCTGGCCAGCAAGGTCAATCCCTCATGGCCAGTGCCTGCCAATAATGTCTGGTAGCCCTGGGCCCGCAGACTGATATCGACAAACTTGCGAATTTGCGGCTCATCGTCGATGACGAGAATGCGGGCGGGAGATGCACCTGTGTTCCCTTCATGAGGTTGTTGCATTTTCTTTGGCTTCCTGGCCAGGGGGCTCGCCCCAAGGCAAGATCAATCGGATCGTTGTGCCGCGATGTTGCGGACCCGGCAGGGCCTGAACGCTGCCCATGTGTGCGCCTACGATACCCTGAACGATCGTCAACCCCAAGCCCGTTCCCTGTTTGCCTCGATCACCGCGCTCGACGCTATAAAACATGTCGAAAATGGATTTTCGCTCTGCTTCCGGAATGCCTGGACCCCGATCAGAGATGTCGATCTGCACATGATCAGAATCCAGGCGTTGGGCGTGAACCCGTATAGGTTCTCCGGGAGGAGAAAATTTGGCCGCATTCTCCATGACATTAAATAAGGCTTGTTCAACAAGTGCCGGGTGGACGTGGATAGGCGGTAAATCGGACGGGATGTCGTGGTCGATGCGTACTGCCGGGCTATATCGTTGTAAACGCTGACAGGCTGAACCCACCAGTTCGTCAATGCCGATCCAGTCTCGTTTCAGGCTCAGGCCCTGGTGTCCCAATCGGGTCATGTCGAGCAGGTTCTGGATATAACGATCCAGGCGTTCGCCTTCCATCTGTATGGTTTCGAGCAAGGCCTTTTGATCGTTCTGATCCATATTGCTGCCATAGCGCATCAGGCTGTCTGCGGCGCCTATCATGGACGACAGGGGGGATCTCAGATCGTGTGACACCGACGATAACAGGGCCGATCGCAACCGCTCGGTTTCTCCGGTAACGCGCGCCGACTCCAGCGCGGATACCAGATTGGTACGTAGCGCTGCCTGGCCGATGTCTTCCACCATGCTTTCGGCGAGTCTGCGTTGTTCGAAAGAAAGGCGCTTCTCATCCGAGGGAAATTTCAGGCCCACAACGCCGAACGTTCCCTGGTCGGAGCGTATCGGCAGAAACCACCATGGGCAGTGGCTCAGCGTATCGGTATAGCGGCCGCTAGGCTGCCCATGTTGCCGCGTCCAATCGGCGGCGATCATGTCCTTTTCCGTTAGTTGACCGGCGGGGGAGGCCGGGCCTGTCTCGCCGTTGATGTGCATCCATGTCTCGGCTCGTAATGTTGATTGCAGCGCCGTCGTGCCTGCGGTGATTACTTCTCCGAGATCGGCTGCTTTGGTGAGCCGGCGCCCCAGCATTTGCATGGCCGTGGCGTGGATGTTGGCGGCGCGCAGTGCGATAACCTGAGCCCTCAGTCGGGATGCCAGACGGCCCGCAATGAGCGCGGCGGCGAGGAACAGCATGACGGTCGCCACACCGCGATGCGCGCCGATCAACAGCGTGAATCGAGGTTCGATAAAGAAAAAATCGTAAGCCAGAAAGCAGAGCAGCGCAGTGATGACCGCAGGCACCATGCGCGTGCGTGATGCGACCCAGATCACGGCAACGAGAAACACCAAAGACAAATCCTGCAAACCCAGGAAACGCTCTGCCAGTGTCGCGACGCCTATGGCTCCTATACTGGTCAGTACAGCAAGGAGCGACTCTCGCCACAACAGGCCTTTACTGTTGATGCGGGACCTCCCGAACGACTTTTGTTTTGCGTGTGGCGTACTGATGATGGTCAGTTCGTAACGGACGCCCCGTTGCAGGAGCTGTTGCGTCAGTGTTCGATTGAAAATCCGTGCCATAGGACGTTCGCGGGTACGCCCGATCACGATCGATCTGGCTCCACGTGCGGCAGCTGCGTCCAGCAAGGCCTGGATGATGTCGCTGTTGTGAAGGATCTCGGCTTCTCCTCCCAGCGTACGTGCCAGCGCAAAGGCTTTGTCGATTTCCAGCAGACGTTGTTGTTCTGAACGGGCGGCCGTTCTCGATGTCGTTTCCAGCGATTCGTCGCGGCGTTTGGCGGGCAATGTCGCATCGGCTGCCGTGCCGGTCTCTACCGTGACGACCGACCATGGCGCGCCGCGGCGTTCGGCAATGCGGGCGCCAGCTCGCACCAGATATTCCGATTGCCCTTTGCCATCGATGGCTATCAGCACATGATGCTGGATGGCCAGTGTCCCCAGGCCGCGGGCCGCACGCGTTTCACGCAGATCGGTATCAACGTGCGCAGCCACGGTCTGCATCGCCAGCTCGCGCAGCGCGGTGAGGTTGGACGGGGAAAAGAAGGCTTGCAAGGCGCGGGCGGCTTGCTCGGGTAAATACACCTTGCCTTGATTCAGCCGTTCGATCAGTTCGCGCGCCGGCAGGTCGACGAGACGAATGTCGCGCAGATGCTCGAAAACCGCATCGGGAACGGTCTCGCTGACGCGAATGCCGGTGATCTGGTGCACCACATCGTTCAAGCTTTCCAGGTGCTGGATGTTGACGGTGGTGTACACGTCGATGCCAGCGTCGAGCAGCTCCACGACGTCTTGCCAGCGCCTTTCGTGACGGCTGCCGGGGACATTGCGATGGGCCAGTTCATCCACGAGGGTAATGGCGGGCTTGCGGGCCAGGAGCCCGTCCAGATCCATTTCCTCCAGTTGCCGGCCTTGGTAGTCCAGCAGTTTTCGCGGCTGTATCGGCAGTCCTGCGACGAGCGCCTGGGTTTCGCTGCGGCCATGCGTTTCGACAATCCCGATGACGATGTCCGCGCCCTGGCGATGCAGTTCGTGTGCGCGCGTCAGCATGGCGTAGGTTTTACCGACACCTGGCGCTGCGCCCAAAAACACGGTTAACCGGCCAGCCGCCTGGCGGTTGAGTTCGCCCAGCAGGGCGTTGGCTTGTTCAGTCTGTTTGGCGCTCATGGATCACGGGGCACTCACAGTCTCGTCGTGGGCCTATTCTCGCACTTAGTGGGTGGTTATGGCAGCAGCGCATTGCCGACGCGGAATTGGCCCCACGCTGGGCACGGATGCGTTCGCGTCGTACCGTCTCGCTAACGCAATGGGTGCGTCTATAACCCATCCAATGCCAGATTCAATTGCAGGACATTGACCCGCGCCTGCCCGAACACGCCCCATTGCTTTGGCTCGGTGTACCGCGCCAGCAGATTGGCGACCACGTCGCGCGGCATCCCACGGGCGCGGGCGATGCGATCCACCTGAATAGCGGCGCTCGCGGCAGTGATATGCGGATCGATGCCTGCGCCGGATTGCGTGAACAGATCGCCCGGCACCGCGAGCGGGGCTACGCCTTCGCGTTGTGCGATAGCGGCGCGACTGTCTTCCAGGCGTTTACGCAGGTCTGGGTTGGTGCGCGCCTGATTGCTGCCCGCCAGCGCTGTGGGGTCGTAATTGCTGGCCGACGGGCGAGGGTGGAAATACTTGTCGCTGACAAACGGTTGTGCCACCAGTGCCGATCCAATCACTTTGCCGTCACGCTCGATCAGACTGCCGTTGGCAGTGTGCGGGAACAGGGCTTGACCGATGCCGACGCCCGCCAGCGAGTAGAAAAATCCGAATCCCACCAGAATGATGAGCGTCAGGCCAATGGCGCCGCGCACAATACTTGTACGGGACGGGGCGGTGAATGCGCCGTGCGCAGTAGCGGTTGTCATAGCTGTCATGGCTGTTTTCTCAGATGCTGAATAGCGTTGATAACATCAAGTCGATGATTTTTATCCCGACGAACGGGAGCAACACGCCACCCACGCCGTATACCAGCATGTTGTTGCGCAAGAGTGCCGTTGCACTGGCGGGCTTGAAACGCACGCCACGCAAGGCCAGCGGGATCAGCAGCGGGATAATGATGGCGTTGAAAATCAACGCCGACAGCACCGCACTCGTCGGACTCGACAGTTGCATGATGTTCAGTGCCGCCATTTGCGGGATGGACGCTGCGAATAGCGCAGGCAGGATGGCAAAGTATTTGGAGACGTCATTCGCCAAGGAAAACGTCGTCAATGCGCCGCGCGTAATGAGTTGCTGTTTGCCGATTTCGACCACGGCAAGCAGCTTGGCTGGATCGGAATCCAGATCCACCATGTTGCCTGCCTCTTTGGCTGCTTGCGTTCCGGAATTCATCGCCAGGCCGACGTCGGCCTGGGCCAGCGCAGGAGCATCGTTGGTGCCGTCACCCACCATCGCCACGAGTCGGCCGTCCATTTGTTCAGCGCGAATGCGGGCCAGTTTGTCCTCGGGTTTGGCCTGGGCGATGTAGTCATCGACCCCGGCTTCGGCTGCAATGCTCGCCGCAGTCAGCGGGTTGTCTCCCGTGATCATGACGGTCTTGATACCCATCGCCCGCAGGCGGGCAAAGCGTTCCTTGATACCGTGCTTGATGACATCGGATAACTCGATGACACCCAGTATGGTGTTGTCGTCGCATACCACCAGCGGTGTTGCGCCTTTGCGCGCGACATCGGCCACGCGCGTCTGCAAGGCTGCCGGGACGTTGCCTCCATGCGTTTGCACGTACTCGGCAATGGCATCAATAGCGCCTTTGCGGATAATGCGCCCATTTGGCAGATCGACACCCGACATTCTGGTTTGGGCGGAAAAAGGCACGAACTGCGCGTCTTTGGGGGCATCGCCTAGGCCACTTTTACTGAGGGCGAGTTTGACGATGGATTTGCCTTCTGGCGTAGGATCGGCGAGCGAGGCCAACCACGCTGCCTGGCGCAGTTGCGGCTCGTCAATGCCCTCCAGCGCATGAAAGGCGGTCGCCTGCCGGTCGCCGAGTGTGATGGTGCCGGTCTTGTCCAGGAGCAGGACATCGACGTCTCCTGCGATTTCCACGGCCTTGCCGGATTTGGCCAGCACATTGGCTTTGAGTGCGCGATTCATGCCTGCGATGCCAATGGCGGGGAGCAGGCCGCCGATCGTGGTGGGGATCAGGCACACCAGCAATGCGACCAACAGGACGACGTCCGTTTTGATGCCTACGAAGCTGCCAATAAAGGGCAGCGTGATGACCACGATCAGGAACGTCAGGGTCATGACCGCCAGCAGCAGGCCCAACGCGATCTCGTTAGGCGTTTTCTGCCGGCTGGAGCCTTCGACCAGGGCGATCATGCGATCCAGAAAACTATTGCCTGGCTCGGCGGTAATGCGCACGATGATGCGGTCCGATAGCACCTTGGTGCCGCCGATCACGCCTGAACGGTCCGTTCCGGCTTCGCGCAGGACCGGTGCGGATTCACCCGTGATGGCGGATTCATTGATGGATGCCAGCCCTTCGATGATCTCGCCATCGGCGGGGATCAGTTGACCTTCTTGCACGACGACACGGTCATCAGGGCGTAAATCTGCCGCCGGAACGATGCTGGTGTTGCCCGAGTGGTCCAGGCGATGCGCGACCAGATCTTTGCGGGCGCGACGCAATGCAGCGGCTTGCCCACGGCCACGTGCTTCGGCTACCGCTTCGGCGAAGTTCGCGAATAGCACGGTGATGAATAGCACCGCCGTGACGGCCCATCCAAATCCGGCGTGCGTCCAGCCTGATAGCGCCGCTATCGCTGTCAGCAGGGTTCCTGCCCAGACAACCGCCATGACGGGATTTTTCAAGACATGATGCGGCGCCAGTTTGATAAACGAATCGATCAGCGCTGCCTTCAACGGATGTTCTAGGTTGGCGCCCTCAGTGTGGTGCTCTATTTGCGCAGTATGCATGGTGTTCATTGTGGTTTCCTTCAGCGGGCGAGCAGCGACGTCAACGACAAGTGATCCGCAACAGGCCCCAGCACCAGCACGGGCATGAACTGCAGCAGTGTGAGAATGATGACAATGCCAATCAAAGTGAGCGCGAAGGTCGGCGTTTCTATTTGCAGGGTGCCGGGGCCTTCGGCGGCCCGCCGCTTGCGGGCAAGCATGGCGGCAATGGCAAGGGGAATAATCAGGGCAGGGTATCGTCCAGCGGCCAGCACGACGGCGCAGGTGACATTCCACCAGGGCGTGGCATCGCCGAGCCCTTCGAATCCGGAGCCATTGTTGGCGAAAGCGGATACGTATTCATAGAACACCTGGCTGATGCCATGGAACCCCGGATTGGAATTGCCCGTCAGCGCAGGTATTGATAGTGTCACTGCGGTAAAGGCCAGGATGACTAACGGCTGCCATAGCACCAGGACGCCCAGAAGCTTGACTTCGGCGCCTTCGATCTTGCGCCCGAACAGCTCTGGCGTGCGGCCCGTCATGAGGCCTGCAAGAAAGACGCTCAGCAGCAGATAGACGATGAATTGCTGCAGGCCGCAGCCTATACCGCCCCAGATAGCATTGATCAGCATGTTCACCATGGCGACCATGCCTGTCAGCGGCGCGGCAGAGTCCAGCATCATATTGACAGACCCGTTGTTGACCTGTGTCGTTGCAGCGGCCCATAGCGCCGAGGCATCGGCGCCCAAGCGGACTTCTTTGCCCTCCATCAACGCGATATCGGCCGTGGTGTCGGAACTGCTCTCGGACCATAACGCCAGACCGCTGGAGAGCACGGACAATGTCAGCATCGTGCCAAAAACCATTGCGCCAAATTTGCGGCGGCCGGTAAAAGGCGAAATCATGAAAATGACGGCAACCGGAATCAAGGTGATGCCCAGCATTTCCAGGAAATTCGACAACGGCGTGGGGTTTTCCAGCGGCGTTGCGCTGTTGGGGCCGTACCAGCCTCCGCCGTTGCTGCCCAACTGTTTGATCGCGACCATGGGGGCGACGGGTCCGACTGGGATTTTTTGTTCTGTCATGGCTGCGGGCGTGTCTATCGGAGCGGCAATGACTGCACCGTTCAGTGTTGCAGGTACTCCTTGCCAGCTCAGCAGTGCCGACCAGACCAGGCATAGCGGCAGCACGAATCGCAGGGCGGCGCGAATCACGTCAGCCCAATAGTTGCCGACATCTATCGTGGTCGCCGCCGTGCCTGTCGCATCGTCAGACGTAGCGTTTGCCTGGCGGCCGCCGAACAACCCTCGCAGTGTGGCGGCGGCCAATGCCAAACCCATGATGGGCGTGGCCACTTGCAGGCCGACAATGCCCGTCATCTGCGAGAAATAGGATAGTTGCGCCTGGCCGGAATAATGCTGCTGGTTCGTATTGGTGAGAAACGACACCATCGTGTGCAGCGCCAGATCCCAGCTCATGTTGGGGACATGATCAGGGTTGAGAGGCAGCCACGCCTGAGTCATGAAAATGACCCATACGGTCAAGCCCAGGAATAGGTTGCTCGCCAGAAAGGCGCCGGCATAGGCGCGCCAGTTCATGCCTGCGTCGGCACGCGTGCCGATCAATGCATAGAGCGGTCGTTCAATCCAGTTGAACAGAATGTCACTGCGCATGGGCGCGCCACGCATGACGGCAGCGAGATAGCGGCCCAAAGGCCAGCCAAGCGCGATAAGCAGCGCCAGGGATAAGAGATACTCAGACATGTTTTGATTTCGCAAATAAATGGCGAAACAGCCATGCCTAAGTATTCAGCGCAGGCGCGTAAACTCTCTATTACGGAAACGCGCAGGCGTATAAATTTTGCGTAAATTTTTACTCGCATGCATGCCGCATGCGTGTACGTGCCCGGCTATTACATGCCGATGCCACGCGCCATCAACACGGCAAATAGCGGCAGCAGCACCAGCAGATGGGCCTCTAGCATCACCCAGCGCCGCGCGCGTTTGACCTGCTGGGCATCAGGGGTATAGCCAGGTTCAGTGCGTGCTTGTTTGTTCCACCGCAGAAAAGCCAGAGTCGGTGGTATGGAGCACAGGCCGATCAGGACAAACAAGCCGATCTTGGCATGAAACCACGGGTTGGGCATATAAAAGGCCGCCCCTTTGGCGCCCAGGCTCAAACGCAATAGTCCGGTAATCAATACGGCGACCGCACAGGCCAGGTACAGGCGGTCATACAAGGCCAATCGGCGTACAACGGAGGGAGTGATGTCGGGCCGCAGCAGTACTGTTTGTGCGGTCATGGCGACGATCAAGAGAAAGATCGCGAGGTAGTGGATCCAGGCGAGCAGGGCGTCTTGCAACATGAATGAGCTCCGGTAATCGATGCGCGTCGTGTTGGCAGAGCCTGCTAGCCAACTGGCGGATCAGTGTATCTGATCCGCCAGTACTCATACAGAGCACGCGCGAGGCGTGCTTGCGACAAGCAATCAGGCCGAGCGCTTTTCAGCGGCCTCTTGCTGCGCATCGACGACTGCCAGCGCGGTCATGTTGACGATACGGCGCACGGTGGCGCTGGTCGTCAGGATATGCACGGGACGCGCCGCACCCAGCAGGATGGGGCCCATGGCGATACCGTTGCTGCCGGTCATCTTCAGCATGTTGTAGGTGATGTTGCCCGTATCCAGATTGGGCATCACCAACAGATTGGCCGGGCCCTTGAGCTTGCTGTCGGGGTAGGCCTTTTGACGGATTTTTTCCGACAGGGCCGAGTCGGCATGCATTTCGCCTTCGACTTCCAGTTCGGGCGCGCGTTCTTCAACCAGGCGGCGCGCATCGGACATCTTGCGCGACGATTCGGTGACGCGGCTGCCGAAGTTCGAGTGCGACAACAGCGCGATCTTGGGCATGACGCCAAAGCGGCGCATCTCGTCGGCAGCCTGGATCGTGATGCTGGCGACTTCTTCGGCGCTCGGGTTCTCGTTGACGTGTGTGTCGGTGACAAACAGCGTTTGATCCGGCAGCATCAATACGTTGAGCGCAGCAAAGGTCTGGCCCGGTTTGCGGCCGATGATTTCCTCGACGTATTTCAACTGGTTGTCGTATTTGCTGGCCACGCCGCACAGCAAGGCATCCGCATCACCGCGACGCAGCAGCATGGCGCCGATCAACGTGTTGTGTTTGCGGATCATGGCCTTGGCGATGTCGGGCGTGACGCCTTCACGGCCCTTGAGCTGGTAATAAGCGTTCCAGGTTTCATTGAAACGGCTGTCGTCTTCGGGATCCACGATCTCGATGTTCTGGCCGTTCACCAGACGCAGTCCTGCCTTTTTGACGCGCATTTCGATGACGGACGGACGGCCCACCAGAATCGGTTGCGCCAGCTTTTCGTCTACGACGGTCTGCACCGCACGCAGCACGCGTTCGTCTTCGCCGTCGGCATAGATTACGCGCTTGGGTGCTTTCTTGGCTTGGGCAAACAACGGGCGCATCAATTGGCCCGAGTGGTAGACAAAACCCATCAGCTTTTGGCGATAGGCTTCGATGTCTTCGACGGGACGTGCGGCCACACCGGAATCGGCAGCAGCCTGCGCCACGGCAGGTGCGATCTGTACGATCAGACGCGGATCGAAGGGCTTCGGAATAATGTAATCCGGACCGAACGAGAGCTCCTGGCCAGCATAGGCCAGCGCGACCTCGTCGTTTTGTTCGGCTTCGGCCAGCTCGGCAATGGCTTTGACGCAAGCCAGTTTCATTTCCTCGGTAATGCGCGATGCGCCGGCGTCCATGGCGCCACGGAAAATGAAGGGGAAGCACAGGACGTTGTTGACCTGGTTCGGGTAGTCCGAGCGGCCGGTCGCAATGATGCAGTCCGGGCGTGCGGCACGGGCGACTTCGGGGCGGATCTCGGGCTCGGGGTTGGCCAGGGCCAGGATCAGCGGTTTGTCGGCCATGGTCTTGACCATGTCGCCCGTCAGCACGCCAGCGGTCGAGCAGCCGAGGAACACGTCTGCGTCGCGCACCACGTCGGCCAAGGTACGCGCGTCGGTATTCTGCGCGTAACGCTTTTTGTTGGGCTCCATGTTTTCATCACGGCCTTCCCAGATCACGCCACGTGAATCGACGACGTAGATGTTTTCGCGTTTGATGCCCAGGTTCACCAGCAAATCCAGGCAGGCAATGGCAGCAGCGCCGGCACCGGACACAGCCAGTTTGACTTGGCCGATGTCTTTGCCCACCACTTTCAGACCATTCAGGATGGCAGCCGACGAGATGATGGCCGTGCCATGCTGATCGTCGTGAAAGACGGGGATCTTCATGCGCTCGCGCAGCTTCTTCTCGATATAGAAGCACTCGGGCGCTTTGATGTCTTCGAGGTTGACGCCACCCAGGGTCGGTTCGAGGGCTGCGATGATGTCGACCAGTTTGTCCGGATCGGTTTCGGCGAGCTCGATGTCGAACACGTCGATGCCGGCGAATTTCTTGAACAGGCAGCCTTTGCCTTCCATCACGGGCTTGGCCGCCAGCGGGCCGATGTTACCCAGACCGAGGACGGCGGTGCCGTTGGTGATCACACCAACCAGATTGGCGCGCGAGGTGTACATGGAGGCGGCATCGTCGCCTTGGTCGAAAATCGCCATGCACGCTGCGGCAACGCCGGGCGAATAGGCCAAGGACAAATCGTCCTGGTTGGCCAGGGTCTTGGTCGGCGTGACCGAGATTTTGCCGGGGGTGGGATAGGCGTGATAATCAAGCGCCAGTTTGGTTAGGGTTTCGTCCATGGTGAGGAAGACCTATGCTGCACTGCTGACAAAGTAGAAAACGGGCCCGCAAGGGGCCCGTCTGGGGATCGCGAAAGCGTATATTTCAACAGAAACCGCGCATCAATGTTTGCTGCAGTGCAGCGTATTGCTTGATGACGGCTCGATCCTCGGGTTGCGATCCCCGGTAAATACCGCGGTGAGATGCGAGGTCAATGTCAACGCAGGCACATTGCCGCGTCGTCAGCTCAACCATGGCGTGGCGGTGCGTTGCCCGGCATGTAATTCCTTTCGCAATTGCTGCCGGGCGGCATCATGGCGCGAGTCTTGTTCGGCCAGCAAATCGAGCGCATGCAGCGCGATCCAGTCCGCACTGACCTCAAAGAAATCCCGCAGCCGGGCCCGGGTATCGCTGCGGCCAAAGCCGTCGGTGCCCAACGTACGATACGGGGCCTTGATCCACGCACGGATCTGGTCCGGCACTGCGCGCACGTAGTCGCTGGCAGCGACTACGGGAACCGTGCCGGGCAGACATTGTTCCAACCAGCTTTGCGCAGCCGGGCGGCTCAGGCCGAGTACGCGATCCCGCTCGCAGGCCCGGCCGTCGCGGGCCAATTCGGAAAAGCTGGTCACGCTCCACACTTCGGCGGCGATGCCAAAGTCCTGTTGCAGCCGTTCGGCGGCGCGCAGAGCTTCGTTGAGCATCGGTCCGGCGGCGAGGAGCCGCACTTGGGGCGAGGCTTCGAGGTTCGCTGGGCCAGCATCTGCGAGGGCAGGGCTCGCGGGCGAAGGGTGAGGCGGCTCAGCGCCTGCCAGTTGCTCGCCCGGCGGCGTTGCGGCCCGAACACGATGCATCCCGCGCAGGATGCCTTCGCGGGCGCTCTCGTCGGGCAGGGTAGGCTGAGCGAGGTTCTCGTTGGTGACCGTGATGTAGTAGAACTCGTCGCACTGCTGATCGAGCATGCGCTGCATGCCGTGTTCCAGAATGACGGCGACCTCATAGGCATTAGCCGGGTCATAGGCGCGGCAATTCGGAACGGTGGCGGCAATCAGGTGGCTGGAGCCATCCTGGTGCTGCAGGCCCTCGCCGCCGAGTGTCGTGCGGCCCGACGTGGCGCCGATCAGGAAGCCGCGCGCGCGCTGATCGGCCGCGGCCCAGATCAGGTCGCCGATGCGTTGGAAGCCGAACATCGAGTAGTAAATGTAGAAAGGCAGCATCGGCAGGCCATTGACCGAATAGCTGGTGCCGGCCGCCGTCCACGAGGAGATCGCGCCGGCTTCGGTAATGCCTTCTTCGAGAATCTGCCCGTCCAACGCCTCGCGGTAGTACAGCACCGAGCCGATGTCTTCGGGTTCGTACAACTGGCCCTGTGCGGAATAAATGCCGATTTGCCGGAACAGATTGGCCATGCCAAAGGTGCGCGCCTCATCGGCCACGATGGGCACAATGCGCGAACCCAATTGTTCGTCTTTCAACAATCCGCCCAGCATGCGCACGATGGCCATTGTGGACGACATTTCCTTGCCATCAGCCTGCAGCGCGAAACGCGCCCATTGCTCGGTGGAGGGCACCGGCAGACGAGGTGATTCGGTGCGCCGGCGCGGCATGTGACCGCCCAGGACAGCGCGGCGCGATTGTAAATAGCGCAGCTCGGCGCTGTCTTGAGCGGGTTTATAGAACTTCAACGCCAGGCAATCGGCATCCGAGATCGGCAGGGCAAACCGGTCGCGAAACGCCAGCAGCGCCTCGTCATCCAGTTTTTTCTGCTGGTGAGTGGTCATTTTGCCTTGGCCTGCCGTGCCCATGCCAAAGCCTTTTTTGGTCTGGGCCAGGATGACCGTGGGTTGGCCACGATGACGTACGGCGCGATGATAGGCAGCATGGATTTTGACGATATCGTGACCGCCGCGGCGCAGCCGGTCAATGGCCTCGTCTGACCAGTCTGCGACCAGTGCCGCCAACTCGGGGTTCTGATTGAAAAAGTGCGCGCGGTTGTAGGCGCCGTCGTTAGCGGCAAAAGTCTGAAACTGCCCGTCCACGGTGTGTGCAAAGGCACGCGCCAGCGCACCATCTGTGTCGCGTGCCAGGAGCGTATCCCAGTCGCCGCCCCATACCAGTTTGATGACGTTCCAGCCGGCGCCGGCGTAGAGCGTTTCGAGTTCATCGATGATGCGGCCGTTGCCGCGCACCGGGCCGTCCAGGCGTTGCAGATTGCAGTTCACGACGAACACGAGGTTGTCGAGTTTTTCACGGGCGGCCAATGTCAATGCGGCGATCGATTCGGGCTCGTCCATTTCGCCGTCGCCGAACAGTCCCCAGACCTTGCGGCCCGAGGGCTGCGTGAGTGACCGGTGTTCCAGGTAGCGCATGAAACGGGCTTGGTAGATCGCATTGATCGGCCCGATCCCCATCGATCCGGTGGGAAACTGCCAGAAATCGGGCATGAGCCACGGATGGGGATACGACGACAGCCCTCGCAGGCCGCGTTCGCGGGCGGTGATCTCCTGGCGGAAATGGGCCAGATCGTCTTCGCTGAGAAAGCCTTCCAGAAACGCCCGGGCATAGACGCCGGGCGCCGAATGCGGTTGCAGGTAGACGAGGTCCCCGGCAAATCCCTCGCAGGGCGCGCGAAAGAAATGGTTGAATCCCACCTCGAACAGATCCGCTGCCGACGCATAGCTGGCAATGTGTCCGCCGAGCTCGCCGTGCGCCTGGTTGGCGCGCACCACCATGGCCAGGGCGTTCCAGCGATTGATCGAGGCAATACGTTCCTCGACCGCCAGATCGCCGGGGAACGGCGGTTCATTGCGCAACGCGATCGTATTCAAATAAGCGCTGCGCGTCTGGCCGCCTGCGCGCACGCCCAGCGCGGTCGCTTGAGCGAGCAGGGCTTCCAGGACATAGGCCGCTCGCTCGATGCCGGCGGTCTGCACCAGCGATAGCAGCGCGTCGCGCCATTCACTGGTTTCAATGGGGTCGATGTCGCTGGTCGAGGGCGTGGCCACTATGTCGAGCATGATGATGAGGTCTCCGTATAGGCGCTCATCCTAGCGCTTTCATCGTGGCATAAGTAATCGAATATGCGTCCCCAAACCCAAATTGGCAGCATAATAATCCGCAATTGTTTATTTTTCAGGATAAGTATGCCGAACGCATCGCTCGATAGTATCGATCGCCGCATTCTGGGGATCTTGCAGACGGATTCCAGCCTGACCAATGTCGAGCTGGCACGCCGTGTACACCTGTCGCCATCGCCCTGCCTGGCACGGGTCAAGGCCCTCGAGGCGGCGGGCGTGATCCGCGGGTATGTGGCGCTGGCCGACCCGCTGCAATTGGGCTTGAGCCTGAATGTGTTCATCCAGGTGAGCCTGGAAAAACAGATCGAGACCGAACTGGATCGTTTTCAGAACGCCATGGCCGAATGTCCCGAAGTCATGGAATGCTATCTGATGAGTGGCGATGCGGACTATCTATTGCGTGTGGTCGTGCCCGATATTCAGGGGCTGGAACGCTTTGTGGTGAGCCGATTGTCGAGGATTCCCGGCGTTCGCAATATCCGATCGGGATTCGCTTTGAAGCAGGTTAAGTATCAGACCGCGTTACCCTTGGAATAGGTTTGTTTTCCAAGCAGGGCGGTAGAATCCGCCACACTCTAAAAATCATCACCTTTTTGGCAAGGACATGTTGACTCATGGCAGAACCTGCGCGCGTTCCTGATTCGATCACGCTGCCCGAACTCACCGTCCGCGGCATCATCATCGGCGCATTGATTACCGTGGTGTTCACCGCGTCGAACGTGTTTTTGGGCCTGAAGGTCGGATTGACGTTTTCGTCGGCGATTCCGGCGGCTGTCATTTCCATGTCGGTGCTCAGGCTGTTTCGCACTTCGAATATTCTCGAGAACAACATGGTGCAGACGCAGGCATCGGCCGCGGGCACCTTGTCATCCATTATTTTCATTTTGCCCGCGTTGGTCATGATGGGGCATTGGCAGGGTTTTCCGTTCTGGGAAACCCTGGGTATCTGCGCCGCGGGCGGCATGCTGGGGGTGATGTTCACCATCCCGCTGCGGCACATCATGGTGGTGCAGAGCGATCTGCCGTATCCCGAGGGCGTTGCGGCGGCAGAGATCCTGCGCGTGGGCAGTGGGACGGCCGAGGGAGATGCCCAGGGAGACGGCCCCGGTCAGGCGTCGCGCGCTTCTGCGCCGTCAGGACGTGTCCCGGACGCTCAATCGGCCTCGACGCACGCCGCTGCGGCGGCAGCGAAGCGAGCGAAACCGGCGGCCACGGGCATGGCCGATATTCTCAGTGGTGCCGGCATCGCCGCCGTGGTGAGCTTTGCTTCCAGCGGCCTGCGGGTCTTGGGCGATGCCGTCAGCGTGTGGCCGACGATCGGCGCTGCGGTGTTTCGCCTGCCGATGGGGTTCTCCATGGCCTTGTTAGGAGCAGGGTATCTGATCGGTATCGTGGCAGGTCTGGCCATGCTGACGGGCCTGGTGATCGCCTGGGGAATTTCCGTTCCCGTGCTGACAGCCTTGGGAGACCGGCCGGCAGACTTGTCTGTGATCGACTATGCCACCGGGTTGTGGAGCTCGCAGGTCCGCTTTATCGGGGCAGGGGTGATCGGTGTGGGCGCGATCTGGACGCTGGCCACACTGTTTGTCCCCATGATGCGTGGTATCAAAACCTCGTTCTCCGCATTCAGCTCGACGCGCAAATCCGGTCAGGCAGGGGCGTTGCGTACTGAACAAGATCTGTCCGGGCGTTGGATTGCTGTCGTCACCTTGGTGCTGGTGGTGATTCTGGTGGTGACATTCGCGTCGTTTTTACGGGCCGAGCCCGTGACAGCCGGCAGCGTAGGGATGCTGGTAACGTACGCCGTCGCATTTGCCTTTATTTTCGGTTTCCTGGTGGCGGCCGCCTGCGGTTATATGGCCGGTCTGGTGGGGTCCTCGACCAGCCCGATTTCCGGGGTGGGTATTGTGGCCATCGTGTTGGTGTCCTTGTTGATGCTGGGGCTGGAACGCTCGACTGGTCTGCTCGGCAGCCAGGAGGGGGTGCAGATGGCCATCGCTTTGGCTATCTTCACGACCTCGGCCGTCGTCGCCGTGGCGTCGATTGCGAACGACAACCTGCAGGACCTGAAAACCGGCTGGCTGGTCGGGGCAACCCCCTGGCGCCAGCAGGTGGCGTTGTTGATCGGCTGCGTGGTGGGGGCAGCAGTGATTTCCCCGATCCTCGAGTTGCTCTATAACGCCTACGGTTTTTCCGATGCCTTGCCGCATGACGGCATGGACCCCAGCCAGGCATTGTCGGCGCCTCAGGCGACCTTGATGCTGGCTATTGCCCGTGGCATTTTTACCCATCAGTTGAACTGGGCCATGATCCTGATCGGTATGGCGGTGGGCGTAGGGCTGATCGTGGTGGACGGCATTCTGAAGCGCACCTGCCGGGTTGCCCGGATGCCGGTGTTGGCCGTAGGGATCGGGATTTACTTGCCTCCGACGGTCAGTGCGCCGTTGGTCGTGGGCGCGTTGCTGGCCTGGCTGATCGAACGGGCGCTGCGCCGCCGTGCAGAGCAGGCGGGGCAGCCCTATGACAGGTATGCAGAGCTGCCGAATCGACGCGGTACCTTGCTGGCGTCGGGGTTGATCGTAGGCGAAAGCCTCGTCGGGGTGCTGATGGCAGCCATCATCGGGGCATCGGGCAGCGAGGCGCCTCTGGCTCTGGCAGGGGCGGGCTTCGCGCCGATCGCAAACTGGCTGGGGCTGGCGGTGTTCGCCAGTGTGGCGGTACTGTTCTACAGACGTATCGTGTCAGCAGGACGAATGTCATAAAAGCGCGGAAAAATAGCGCAACAGCACGCCGTCAGTGCGGCCCGACCGTGCAAACCGGGTTTCCCGCGATGGCTTCGTGGTTTTCGCGTCACAGCCCGATCAGGGCTCTTGCCAATACTGGATGAAGGAGACTTCGAGCGCATAGCCGGCATCATGACGGACGTTGGTGGGGACTTCTCAACTATCTTGGTCTGTGGCCCCGCCCGGACGCAGATGGGTCGTGCCGCGATGCGGCAAGACAGGTGCAATCCCGGGGAGTATACTTTTGCGCCATAGGCTTTCAGGGCTTGTACGTGCCTTCTGCCCCTGCTATCCGCCAACGGGAAGCCCGTGCCGCGGAAGGTTTTCCTGCATCGTATCGAGTGAAGCACTCGCAAGGTGAAGCAATATATGTCTTCCGAATCAGAATCTCTGTCCACCTCATATCTATTTGGTGGCAATGCCCCCTACGTCGAAGAGCTGTACGAGGCGTATCTGGACAACCCTGGCTCTGTGCCCGATAACTGGCGCGAGTATTTCGATCAGTTGCAGCATGCTCCTGCGACCGACGGCCAGGAAACGACGCGCGACCGCGCTCATGCCCCTATCGTCGAGTCTTTTGCTCAGCGCGCCCGCAGCAATGGGTTCGTGCAGCAAATCTCCGCTCAGCCCGATCTGTCGATCGCCAGCAAACAGGTTTCGGTACAGTCGCTGATCGGCGCTTATCGTTCTCTGGGCTCGCGCTGGGCCGACCTGGATCCGCTCAAGCGTCAGGAACGTCCCCCGATCCCCGAACTGGATCCCTCGTTCTACGGCCTGACCGAAGCCGATCTGGACCAGACTTATTCGGCCACCAACACCTACTTCACGACCGCCAGCACCATGACGCTGCGCGACATCCTGAAGGCTCTGCGTGACACCTACTGCCGCAGCATCGGTGCCGAATACACCCATATTTCCGATCCCGCCGCCAAGCGCTGGATCCAGGAACGCCTGGAAAAGACCTTCGGCGCCGCGTCGTATAGCA
Source organism: Bordetella muralis (assembly GCF_054781015.1). Classification (NCBI taxonomy): domain Bacteria; kingdom Pseudomonadati; phylum Pseudomonadota; class Betaproteobacteria; order Burkholderiales; family Alcaligenaceae; genus Bordetella; species Bordetella muralis. The sequence goes on from NZ_BAAGVF010000003.1 coordinate 300,014, forward strand.
ACGAAGAAAAGCGTCACATCCTGCAGCAACTGACCGAATCCGAAGGTCTCGAGCGTTTCCTGCACACCAAGTACGTGGGCCAGAAGCGCTTCTCCCTCGAAGGCGGCGAAAGCTTCATCGCCTCGATGGACGAGGTGGTCAACCACGCTGGCGAATCCGGTGTCCAGGAAGTCGTGGTCGGCATGGCTCACCGCGGCCGCCTGAACCTGCTGGTCAACATCATGGGCAAAATGCCCGGTGACCTGTTTGCCGAATTCGAAGGCAAGCACGCCGAGGGCCTGACCGATGGCGACGTGAAATACCACAACGGTTTCTCCAGCGATCTGTCCACGCGTGGCGGTCCTGTGCACCTGTCGCTCGCGTTCAACCCGTCTCACCTGGAAATCGTCAATCCCGTGGTCGAGGGTAGCGCCCGTGCTCGCCAAGAGCGCCGCGGCGACCCCGAAGGCAAGCAGGTCTTGCCAGTGCTGGTGCACGGCGACGCGGCCTTTGCCGGCCAGGGCGTTGTGATGGAAACGCTGAACCTGGCGCAAACGCGCGGCTACGGCACGGGCGGCACGCTGCACATCGTCATCAACAACCAGATCGGTTTCACCACGTCCGACCCCCGCGATACGCGTTCGACGCTGTATTGCACCGACGTGGTCAAAATGATCGAAGCCCCGGTGTTCCACGTCAACGGCGATGATCCTGAGGCAGTCGTGTTCGCGACCAAGCTGGCGCTGGACTACCGTATGCAGTTCCACCACGATGTGGTGCTGGATATCGTTTGCTTCCGTAAACTCGGCCACAACGAGCAGGACACGCCGTCGTTGACCCAGCCCTTGATGTACAAGCGCATCGGTCATCACCCCGGCACTCGCAAACTGTACGCCGACAAGCTCACCTCGCAAGGCGTGCTGGCCGAGGGCGAAGCCGACCAGTTGGTCAAGGATTACCGTCAGCTCATGGAAGACGGCCAGCGCACGATCGAACCTGTGTTGACCGACTACAAGAGCAAGTACGCGATCGATTGGTCCTCGTTCCTGGGCGCCAAATGGACGGATCAGGCCGATACGGCCGTGCCGTTGGCTGAGTTGAAGCGTATCGGTGAGCGCATCACCACGGTTCCTGACAGCTTTACGCCGCACCCGTTGGTCAAGAAACTCTTGACCGAGCGTCGCAAGATGGCCGAGGGCGAGCAAAACCTCGACTGGGGAATGGGCGAGCATCTGGCGTTCGCTACGCTGGTGGCCTCGGGTTACGCCATCCGGATTACCGGCCAGGATTCGGGCCGCGGTACGTTCACGCACCGTCATGCCGTGTTGCACGATCAAAATCGCGAGCGCTGGGATGACGGCACCTATGTGCCGCTGCAAAACGTCTCCGATGGCCAGGCGCCGTTCACGGTGATCGACTCGGTGCTGTCCGAAGAAGCCGTGCTCGGTTTCGAATACGGTTATTCCTGCGCAGAACCCAACACGCTGACCATCTGGGAAGCTCAATTCGGTGACTTCGTCAACGGCGCTCAGGTCGTGATCGACCAGTTCATCAGCTCGGGCGAAGCCAAATGGGGCCGCCAATCGGGTCTGACGTTGATGTTGCCGCACGGCTACGAGGGCCAGGGCCCCGAGCACTCGTCGGGCCGCATCGAGCGTTTCCTGCAATTGTGTGCGGACAACAACATCCAGGTGGTTCAGCCCACGACTGCTTCGCAGATTTTCCATCTGCTGCGTCGTCAAATGATCCGTCCGTTCCGTAAGCCTCTCGTGATCTTCACGCCGAAGTCGCTGCTGCGCAACAAGGATGCAGGCTCGCCTCTGACCGAGTTGGCGGGCGGCAGCTTCCGTCCTGTGATCGGCGAGCTGGACGATACGATCGACGCGAGCAAGGTCAAGCGCGTGCTGGTGTGCTCGGGCAAGGTCTATTACGACTTGGTCAACGCTCGCACCGAGCGCGAAGCCAAGCATGTGGCAATTCTCCGCGTCGAGCAGTTGTACCCGTTTGCCCACAAGGCCTTCGAAACCGAACTGCGCAAGTACGCTAACGCAACTGAAGTGGTCTGGGTGCAAGACGAGCCTCAGAACCAAGGTCCGTGGTTCTATGTTCAGCATCACCTCTACGAGAATATGGCCGATGGTCAGAAACTCGGCTATGCCGGTCGCCCGGCTTCGGCGTCGCCTGCGGTAGGCTACCTGGCCAAGCACCAGGAACAGCAGAAAGCACTGATCGAACAGGCTTTTGCCGCGAAATACAAAGGCTTCATGCTGACTAAATAAGCTCAGCCGCCGATATCGAATCTCTCTATATTTAGGAACCTATTACCATGGCTATTACTGACGTTGTTGTCCCCCAGTTGTCCGAATCCGTGTCGGAAGCAACGCTGCTTACCTGGAAGAAACAGGCTGGCGCTGCTGTCGAGGCAGACGAAATCCTGATCGAGATCGAAACCGACAAGGTGGTGCTGGAAGTGCCGGCTCCGGCATCGGGCGTGCTGGCTGAAATCGTGGAAGCCGATGGCGCCACGGTAGCGTCGGGCCAACTCATCGCCAAGATCGATACGGCTGCTCAGGCTGCCGCTGCCCCGGCTGCTGCCCCCAAGGCCGAAGCCGCTGCGCCCGCCGCCGCTCCGGCAGCTGCCGCTGCTGCCGCGCCGGCTTCGTCGGGTTCGGCAGGCATTGCTTCGCCGGCCGCTTCCAAGATTCTGGCCGAAAAAGGCGTGGACGCTGCCAGTGTGGCTGGTACGGGCCGTGACGGTCGTGTGACCAAGGCTGATGCTCAAGGCGCCAGCGCTGCGCCGGCCAAGGCCGCTGCCGCCGCACCGGCACCGACGACGTTGTCGCTGGATGGCCGTCCGGAACAGCGCGTTCCGATGAGCCGCCTGCGTGCCCGTATCGCTGAGCGTCTGCTGCAATCGCAACAAGAAAACGCCATTTTGACCACGTTCAACGAGGTCAACATGCAGGCTGTGATCGATCTGCGCAACAAGTACAAGGAAAAGTTCGAGAAAGAGCACGGCGTCAAGCTGGGTTTCATGTCGTTCTTCGTCAAGGCTGCTGTTGCCGCCCTGAAAAAGTACCCGCTGATCAACGCATCGATCGACGGCAAGGACATCATCTATCACGGCTATTTTGATATCGGTATCGCGGTGGGCAGCCCCCGTGGTCTGGTGGTGCCGATTCTGCGCAACGCGGATCAGCTCTCGCTGGCCGAGATCGAAAAGACGATCGCCGATTTCGGTAAGCGCGCTGCCGAAGGTAAGTTGGGCATCGAAGAAATGACCGGTGGTACGTTCTCGATTTCGAACGGTGGTGTGTTTGGTTCGATGTTGTCGACGCCGATCATCAACCCGCCGCAATCGGCCATTCTGGGCGTGCACGCTACCAAGGAGCGTCCGGTCGTTGAAAAGGGCCAGATCGTGATTCGTCCGATCAACTACCTGGCGCTGTCCTATGACCATCGGATCATCGATGGCCGCGAAGCGGTGTTGGGCCTGGTTGCGATGAAGGACGCGTTGGAAGATCCGCAGCGCTTGTTGCTGGATTTGTAATTTAATCGCTGACGAAGGCGATAGGGTGTTAATGGTTGATGCGGCGGAAAGGGGGGCGTTGCTTTTTGCGGCAGCGCGGCTTTCTTCTGTCGCAGTGGGCAGGGGCTTGCCTAGCGGTAAGCCGCGGGCCCCTTCGGCCGGTCTGGCCGCCTGCGCGGCCAGACTCCCCTTCGCCTACCTCGTCAGGCGGGGCGGCTGGGCAAACTCGCTCCGCTTCGCTGCGCTCAAACATGCCCAGCCGAAATCCCCCCGCCTTCCTTCGGTAGCGCTCGGCGGCCTCAACGGGGCCCGCAGCTTACCGCTAGGCAAGCCCCTCCCCACTGCTGGCGACATCTTCAATTCTGAGGGTGATTCGAGTGATGCTGGGGTTGGGGTCCGTGCTAGCCTTTATGCGGGTGATGCGGTGTTGTCATCGATGCAGGTTTATGCTGCGGGTGAGGCTTGTTCGGCTGGCGCTTCTTTAATTCCCAAATTTCGAGATCATTATGTCCAAACAATTTGACGTCGTTGTCATCGGTGCTGGCCCTGGCGGTTATATCGCCGCGATTCGTGCTGCGCAGTTGGGTATGTCGGTAGCGTGCATCGACGCATGGCAAAATGGCCAAGGCGGCCCGGCACCCGGCGGTACCTGCACGAACGTGGGCTGCATTCCGTCGAAGGCACTGCTGCAGTCATCGGAACATTTCGAGCAAGCCAACCATCACTTTGCCGAACATGGCATCGAAGTCAAGGGCGTGAGCCTGAAGCTCGATACGCTGGTTGGCCGCAAGAACACGGTGGTCAAGCAGAACAACGACGGCATCCTGTATCTGTTCAAGAAGAACAAGGTCACGTTCTTCCATGGCACGGGCGCGTTTGCTGGTCAGGTTGACGGCGGTTATGCGATCAAGGTGACGGGCACTGCCGAAGAGGATATCGTTGCCAAGCACGTGGTCGTGGCAACGGGCTCGTCGGCGCGCGAACTGCCGGGTCTGCCGTTTGATGAAAAAGTGGTGTTGTCCAACGATGGCGCGCTGAATATTGACGCTGTGCCGAAGAAACTCGGTGTGATCGGGGCTGGCGTGATCGGCCTGGAGCTGGGCAGCGTGTGGCGCCGTCTGGGCGCTGAGGTCACCATCCTGGAAGCCATGCCCGATTTCCTGGCGGTTGCTGATCAGCAAGTCGCCAAGGAAGCCCTGAAGGTACTGACCAAGCAAGGCCTGAACATTCAGACCGGCGTGAAGATCGGCGAGGTCAAGGCGACGGCAAAGTCGGTCAACGTGTCGTATGTGGATGCCAAGGGCGCCGAGCAAAAGCTGGCGGTGGACAAGCTGATCGTGTCGATCGGCCGTGTACCGTACACCGGTGGCTTGAACGCCGAGTCGGTGGGCCTGAAGCTGGACGAGCGTGGCTTCATCGCTGTCGATGATGACTGCAAGACCAACTTGCCCAACGTATGGGCAGTGGGCGATGTGGTGCGTGGGCCGATGTTGGCGCACAAGGCCGAAGAAGAAGGCGTGGCGGTGGCCGAGCGTATCGCCGGTCAGCATGGGCATGTGAATTTCGCGACCGTGCCTTCGGTGATCTACACCTCGCCGGAAATCGCCTGGGTGGGCAAGAACGAACAGCAGCTCAAGGCCGAAGGCCGCGAGTACAAGGCGGGCAGCTTCCCCTTTATGGCGAACGGCCGTGCGCGCGCGTTGGGTGATACGACGGGTTTTGCCAAAGTGATTGCGGATGCCAAGACCGATGAGGTGTTGGGTGTGCATATCATTGGCCCGATGGCATCGGAACTGATTTCCGAAGCCGTGACCATCATGGAATTCCGTGGTGCGGCCGAGGACATCGCTCGTATTTGCCACGCTCACCCGACTCTGTCGGAAGCCGTGAAAGAGGCCGCGCTGGCGGTGGACAAGCGCACGCTGAATTTCTGATTCTGAGCGATGCATCGACGAGCGCCGGGCTATGACGGCTCGGCGCTCTCGTCTGTAGTGATGGTTCGTTCAGGCCTGTGCGCGTTGGCCGATACGATGGCAAATGTTTGTCAGCCTATTGCGCAATGGTGCCCCGTTACCGGTGGCGCATACAGATTGCCAGATGAACGGTACGAGGCGGTTGAACCGCCTTTTTTCTTTTAGGTTTGCAGCTGCGATATGAACGTCCGCGAATACTATGAACAATCCCTGGCGGAGCGGGGGTATCAACCTGATGTGGCGCAGAAGCAAGCCATTGACCGATTGCAGGCGTATTACGACGACTGGGTACGTTTCAAGGCCCTGCGCTCGAATGCGTTAAAGAAGTTATTGAACCGGCCCGATGTCCCGCGCGGCGTGTATCTGTGGGGCGGAGTGGGGCGCGGCAAAAGCTTTTTGATGGACGCGTTTTATGCCACGGTACCGGTGGTGCGTAAAACACGGCTGCATTTTCATGAGTTTATCCGTGGCGTGCATCGCGAACTGGAAAACGTCAAAGGGATGCAAGATCCCCTGGACGAGGTGGCGCGGCGTGTGGCCAAGCGTTATCGCTTGATTTGTTTTGATGAGTTTCATGTGTCGGATGTGGCCGATGCCATGATTCTCTACCGCCTGTTGCTCAAGCTATTCGAATACGGCACATCGTTTGTGATGACATCCAACTATGAGCCGTCGACCCTGTATCCGGATGGGCTGCATCGAGATCGGATTTTGCCGGCGATCGAGCTGATTCAGAAACGCATGGATGTCTTGAATGTGGATGCCGGGATTGATTATCGGCGCCGTTCGCTGGAGCAGGTGCAGTGCTATCACTCGCCGCTGAACGAGCAGTCCAAGGCCGCCTTGCAGGATGCTTTTGATCGATTGGCCGACACGCCGCCGCAAGAGCCTGTGTTGCACATCGAGCATCGCGAGCTGCGTGCACAGGCGTTGGCCGGGTCTGTGGTGTGGTTCGATTTTGCGACGCTATGCGGCGGCCCGCGCTCGCAGAACGATTACCTGGAATTGGCCAGCCGTTTTCATGCGGTCATTTTGTCGGATGTGCCTCGCATGGGGCCACGCCAGGCGTCCGAGGCTCGCCGGTTTACCTGGTTGATCGACGTGTTTTATGACCACAAGATCAAACTGATCATGTCGGCGGAATGCGAGCCCGAAGAGCTCTACACCGAAGGCGCCTTAGCCAACGAGTTTCACCGCACCGTGTCGCGCATCCTGGAAATGCAGTCGCGCGAATACCTGGAATCCGAGCGCCGTTTGACGGTCGGGCTGTAAAAACCGCAAACGGTCGCTTCAGGAAGAAGGGTAGGGTGACGTGTTGTTGTGTTAACACGTCATGGCCTGGGTGAGGCGGCATGTTTACGTAATCTGATTGATAATAATAGTGGTTATCAATTACCATCGCGGTTTGCGCTTTTTCTCTGCCCGCCGTGAAAACCTCCATACCGAGCGTGGCCGTCGCGCCCGCGGCGGCGCCCATTGACGAGCTGTACCGTGATCATCAGCCGTGGCTGTTCCGATGGCTGCGGGGCGAGCTGGGCAATCCTTTCCGGGCAGAGGACCTGACTCAGGACGTGTTTGTGCGGGTCATTGCCGGCCGCAAGCAAGTCCGGGCCGAGCAGGCTCGTCCATTTTTACGCACGATTGCGCAGGGCCTGTTGATCGATCATTACCGTCGCGCCGGCCTGGAGCAGGCGTATCTCGATTATCTGGCCACCTTGCCGGAACCTCACCAACCCTCCGCAGAAACGCGCGCGGCAGTTTTGCAGCAGATCGCCATGCTGGATCGGATGCTGGCGGACCTGCCTGACAATGTGCGGCGGGCATTTGTGATGGCCCAGATTGACGGCTTGAGCTATACCGAGATTGCCGAGCGGCTCGGCGTGTCATTGAGTTCGGTACAGCAATATATGGCCCGTGCGTTGATGGCTTGCTATGTCTGCATCCAGGATTGACACGATGGGTGATCCCATTGCCCAGGCCGCTATAGCGTGGTGGGTCAAGCTGCAGTCGGGCGAGGGCGGGGCGGCCGCGTTGGATGCCTGTCGGCAATGGCGCGCAGCAGATCCGCGTCACGAGCATGCCTGGGCACGCCTGGAGCGCTTCGCGCATGCCGTACGGGATATCCCATCGGACTTTGCGCATACGCATTTGGTCGACGCTGCGACGGCGCGACAACACAGTCGTTCGCATGGACGGCAGCGACGCGCCTTGCTCAAGGGGATGGCTGCTGTGGCAGTACTAGGCGGTACTGGCGCCGCCGCGTACGAATGGACCCCTTGGCAGCGCTTGGTCGCTGATTACAGTACACGCGTCGGCGAACGCCGCCGTGTCCTGTTGCCGGACGATATTCGGATGGATTTGGCCAGCGATACGGCGGTGTCATCCGTCTTTCACGACGGGCAGCGTGAGCTGACGTTGTGGCGAGGTGAAATGGGCATCGCCGTCCGTCGCGATCTGGGCGTCTCTCCTTTGTTGGTCAACATCGACGGTAGTCGAGTGGAAGTGAACCACGCTCATTTTTCGTTGTGGCGGCAGGCGTCGGGGATGCGCGTCGATGTTTACGAGGGTTCGCTGCGTGTCAGCGCGCAGGATAGCGAGCCTCGAGTGCTGAGTGCGGGTGCAGCCTTGTATCGCAAGGCCGGTTCGTGGCATGAGGCAGCGGCGCAGAACAGCCGAGCTGCCTGGATGGATGGATTACTCGTCGCTAATGACGATCGATTGGCCGAGGTCATTGCCCAGTTGGCGCGCTATCGCCGCGGGATGCTCTCGGTTAGTCCGGAGGTGGCCGATTTATCAGTATCCGGCGTATTTCCGCTGGATGACACCGATGGCGCCTTGGACATGTTGCAGCACGTCCTGCCGATCACGATCAAGCGCTGGGGGGCGTGGTGGGTGCGGGTCGATAGCGCTGAAAAACCCGCTCAGCAACGCAGCGCGTAGATCGCCGCTCGCACCTCCGGATTTACTTTTGGTTTCTATTCAGTCGTCTTATCGCCTGCAGGTTTCTCGTGCTCGTGCGGAATGGCTTTTGTAAACCATTCATTTCCGCAGGAGTCTTGTCTTGTCTTTTCTTGCTTCCTTGTTCTCATCCCGGGCGGTCCGTCGCATGAGCGCTGGCCATGGCACACGAGGCGGCCGGCAGCCGGGCGCGTTGCCCGCGCTGGTGTTAGCGTTGGCGGGTGCCGGGTTGGTGTCGGTGCATCCGGCCGTATTGGCACAGGCGGCCGCGCAACCGGGCCAATCGGCGCCTGGCGCACGCAGCGTCTCCGTACCTGCGGGTCCGCTGGGCCAGGTGTTGACCGCCTTTGCGCGGCAGGCTGGCGTGTTGATTTCATTCGATACCGGCCTGGTATCGGGATTGAGTGCATCGGGGTTGCAGGGCAGCTATTCCGCCGGCGACGGCTTTCGCGCCATCTTGCAGGGAACGGGCCTGGAGGCCTATCCCGGAACGGGCGGCTGGCATTTGCGGCGTGCACTATCGACGGCAGGCGATACCGTGAGCCTGGCCCCCGTGGTGGTGCAGGGGCAGGGTGAGACCGGCACGGGTCAGACGTATGGTGTGGTTTCCACCGTCGCGTCCACTGGCACCAAGACGGACACGCCGTTGTTGGAAACGCCGCAATCCATTTCGGTGATCACGCAGACCCAAATCGCTCAACAAGGCGCAAACACGTTGAACCAGGTGCTTCGTTATACGCCTGGCGTAGCGGTCGAGACGCGGGGAGCCACTGCGACTCGATTGGATCAGTTCACGATCCGGGGGTTTTCTGCGACGAGCTACCTGGATGGTCTGCGCGTGTTCGGCGGCCGGGACGCCTTGCCGCAGGTGGACGCCTATCGCCTGGAACGCGTCGATGTCCTGAAAGGTCCTTCGTCCGTTATGTACGGCCAAGGCGGCCCTGGGGGCGTAGTGAACCAGGTCAGCAAGCGGCCGGTGGCCGGGCAAGTCAATGAGGTTGGTGTCGAGTTTGGCACCAACTCGCTATTGCGCGGAATGGCTGATGTGGGCGGCAGCCTGAACGACGACGGCACCTTGCTATATCGCGTGGTAGGGGCAGGCTATAAGGCCAATGGGCAATTGCACGATACCAAAGAGCGCCGCTATTACGTGTCGCCTTCGTTCCTGTGGCAGCCCACTGCGGACACCCGCTTGACTGTGTTGACGCACTTCCAGCGAGATCCCGATATGGGGGCCTACGGGGCGTTGCCTGCGATGGGGACGGTGCATGCATTACCGGATGGCAGCCGTTTCTCACGCAGTTTTTACGATGGGGACAAAGGTTTCGAGCGAAGCGACCGCAAGCACTATTCCTTGGGCTACGAGTTTGAGCATCGCTTTAACGACACCTTTAAAGCGACCCAGAAATTACGCTATGTGCACGCGGATGCCGAATATCGCAGCATCTACAACAGCGGCTGGGCAGATCCGGGCACCTATCGCTACCTGAAGCGCGGTTTGACCGGTACCGACGTCAAGTTCGATGCCCTGACGCTGGACAACAATCTGCTGGCCAATTTCTCCACCGGGCCTTTCGATCACACGGCCTTGTTGGGTTTTGATTATCAGCGCGTCAAAACAGATACCTTGTCGGCCTCGCAGACCGGCGATTTTCTGAACCTGGACACCTGGAATCCGAACTACGACATGGGCTTTACCATGCCGGCCTTCACCAGCGACCAGACCCAGACGCAATATCAAGCCGGCCTGTATTTCCAGGACCAAATCAAGCTCGGCCGTCTGTCGGTGCTGCTGGGCGGGCGTTATGACTGGGCGCGTACCAACACCAACGCGACCAATCTGAACACTGGGGTGCGCACGCATACGCCTCAGCGCGCACAGGCCTTTACCGGCCGTGCGGGGTTGCTCTATCTGTTCGACAACGGCGTGGCGCCGTACTTCAGCTATTCGCAGTCGTTCGAGCCGCAAAATGGCACGGGCTGGGATGGGGCTCCGTTTGATCCGGTCGAGGGCGAGCAATACGAGTTGGGCGTGAAATACGAACCCGCCGGCTCGCGTACCTTGTTGACGGCTGCTCTCTACGATATCCGCCGCAAAAATCTGACCACGACGGACCCGGATCCGACTCATATCTGCAGCGGCGGACGTTGCAGTATTCAAGCAGGCGAGGTACGCACCCGCGGTCTGGAGCTCGAGGCCAAAACCGAGCCGGTCGAGGGACTGAGCGTGATTGCTTCGTACAGCTGGATGCAGAACGCCTATACCAAAGACAACCCCAATGCCGCAGGTGTCAGCCTGAAGGGCACGCAACCGGCCGGCGTACCCAAGCATCAAGCTTCGGCATGGGTGCACTATGAAATGCAAAGCGGGCCGCTGGCCGGTCTGGGGATGGGAGCCGGTGTACGTTATCTGGGCGAAACCTGGGGCGATGCCAACAACACGTTCAAGGTATCCAGCGCCACGCTGTTTGATTTGGGACTGGACTACGACCTCGGCCGCTATCAGCCGGCGCTGAAGGGCTGGCAGGTCAGCCTGAATGTCGCCAACGTCTTTGACAAGCGTTATGTGGCCTCGTGCTTGAGCGAGGCTTGGTGCTGGTACGGCTATGACCGCACCGTCAAGGCAGCGGTGCGCTATCGCTGGTAATACCGAGGCGGGCGCCTGCGGGATGGTTTTCATCCTGCCCCGAAGGCACCCGCTTTTTTCTCGTAATGATTATAATTCTCAAATTATCGAGTTCGCAGGATTCGCAGTGAAACCTATTCCCGGCGCCGGGCTGGCGCGTTATCGATGGGCGGTCGCCTCACGCATCACCGCCGCCGTGTTTGGCGGGTATGCGTTGGCATCGGCAACGGCCGCCAGTCTGGCTGTGTGGTTGCCCATGGCGCGCATCGATGCCGTCGTGACGGCGAGCATACTCGCCTTTGTCGCCTATACGATTGCCGTCATGTGGGTGTTTGCTGCTCGTAATACGTGGCGCGCATGGATCGGGATTATCGTACCGACTGTATTGCTGGCAGGGCTGTTCTGGCTCAACCGCTTGGCGGGGGCCGCATGACAAGCGCCTCAAAATCCAGCGTTTCTCAGGCCGCGGCCCCGGTGGCCCCAGACAGCTCGTTGCCGTCCAAGGCTTTGGCGAAGTCGAAATCAATGCGTTCTCCTTCAGAACAGGGCGAGGGTTTTCGGCAAGCGATGGCGTGGCTGCACACGTGGGCCGGCTTGGTGTTCGGGTGGATCTTGTTTGCGATGTTCCTGACTGGGACGTTGGCATTTTTCCGGCCCGAAATCACCACGTGGATGCAGCCCGAGGTGCCAGCACAGCATCAGGTGTTGCCCGCAGACCAGGCCGCCGATATGGCGCAGCGCTATCTGACCGAACATGCGCCGGACGCCTCGCGCTGGTTCATCGATTTGCCCTCGGCACGTGAGCCTAATCTGAGTTTGTTGTACCAAATCCCCAAGCCCGCGCCGGGCGAGCGGGGGATCAAACGCGTGACACTCGATCCCGCTACGGGTCAGGAAATCAAAGCCCGTGAAACGCGCGGCGGCGATTTTTTATATCGCTTTCATTTCGAATTGGAAATGGCCCGTCCGTGGGGGCGTTGGCTGGCCAGCATAGCGGGGATGTTCATGCTGGTGGCCATCATCAGCGGCATCGTCACGCACAAGAAAATCTTCAAAGACTTCTTTACGTTCCGGCCTGGCAAGGGCGGGCAGCGTGCGTGGATGGACGGGCACAACGCCTTGTCGGTGTTGGGGCTACCATTTCATCTGATGATTACGTTCAGCGGGCTGCTGCTCTTTGTGGTCATGCTGTTGCCTGCGGGGATTTCGGCTGCCTATGACACGCCCCGTGCATATTTTGACGAGCGGTTCCCGGGCTCGCCTCAGCAGCGTCCGACCGACGGCCAGGCTGAGCTGTTGCCGCTGGGTCCGCTGGTGGCACAGGCAACCTCACTGTGGCAGGGCGGTAGTGCGGGACGCCTGGTGGTGACGAATCCCGGCAAACAGAACGCGATGGTGTCGGTGTCTCGAGACTCGGGCGAACGCGTATCGTATGGCCGCAATGCGCCCAGCATGCAATTCAATGGGGTCGATGGTGCGTTGTTATCGCGGCACGATAACAACAGTGCTGCGATGACGACTGCCGATACGATCATCGGTCTGCATCTGGGATTCTTTGCCGAACCGTTTTTGCGGTGGCTGTATTTCCTGGTCAGCCTGGCTGGGACAGCGATGGTCGGCACCGGTTTGGTGTTATGGGTGGCCAAGCGTCGTCAAAAAGCCGGCGCGGCGGCTCAGCAGAAGTTTTCGCTGCGTTTGGTCGATGCCCTGAACGCCGCCAGCATCGCCGGTTTTTGTCTGGCGGTGGTGGTGTACTTCTGGGCGAACCGATTGGTGCCGGCCGATGTGGCGGGACGTGGCATCTGGGAAACACGCGCGTTTTTCATCGCCTGGGGGTTGAGCTTTATCTACGCCTTTGCATTCCGTGCACGCAAGTGGATGGATCTGTTGTCCTTGACGGCGGTGTTGGCGCTGACACTGCCTGTGTTGAATGCTTTGACGACGGACCGGCATTTGGGGGTGTCCTTGCCTGCAGGCGATTGGGTCATGGCTGGCTTTGACCTGACCTCTCTGGCAGCGGCCACGCTGCTTGGTTGGATGGCTTACAAGGCGCGCAAGGCGTATCAGAAAAACAAAACATCATCAGCTCGCCCCGTTCCGGCAACTCGCAAGAGCGTTCGCCCTGAGGCAGTCGGTGCTGCGCGTGCTGCTGTATCTTCACAAGCGGCCGGTGTAGCGCATGCCATTGCTCCTACGCAACATGCCGGCGCAATACATACAGCCGCCCCGTCTCCAAATGTCGGCATCGCGCAAATCGCTGCTGCCGCCTCCGTCACCGCCAGCTGTACTGTTAATGAGGTGACGTCATGATGATGAGCATTGCCGCTTTTTGCTTGGCCTATGCCGGGTTTTCCGCGTTGTGCCTGGCTATGGACCGCCACTACGAGGATGTATTCGACCGCGAATTGCCGCGTCGTCATCGAGCTTCCCTGCGCATTGTCGGGTGGATTGCGTTGGCGCTGTCGCTATGGGCGTCGGCTGCGGTATGGGGATGGTCATACGGCACTGTAGAGTGGATAGGCATCTTGAGTTTTGCGGGCCTGCTTCTGATCTGGTTTGTCAGTTATCGGCCGGTTGCTGCGATTTCGGCTGGGGGGCTGTGCGCGGTGGCGGCACCCGTGTTGGCTTGGGTGTGAATAAAAACGCCCGGCATATGAAGACGTCTGCGCATTGGATATAGATCCACTCTGTGCAATGCACTTCAAATGCTGGGCTTGCCTACCCTAAATCGTGCTCGATTTCCGTTTCCAGAGTTTCGATATCAGCGGCATGAGCACCACCGAAGCCGCCAGCAGAAAGAACGCCAGCGAAATCGGCCGCTCGAAGAACACACCCAATCCACCTTCGGACAGGATCAATGTTCTCCGGACGTTGTTTTCCAGCATGGGGCCTAGCACCACGCCCAATACCAGGGGAACCGCTGAATACTCCAGCTTTAGCATCAGATAGCCCAGCACGCCTGCCCCCAACGCCAGCAGGACATCGGACATCGAGTAGTTGATCGAAAATACGCCGAACAGAATCATGCCGATCACAACCGGGTAGAGCAGGGCCGTCGACACGAATACCACGCTGGCCAGTAAAGGAATCATCAGCAACGTCAGAAACAACAGCATCACGTTGCCTATCCAGAAACTGCCGAACACCGTCCACACGAAATCCGGATTGTTCGTAAACAGCAACGGCCCCGGTTGCAGACCCAGCATCAACAGACCTCCCAGCATGATGGCGGTAGTTGCCGAGCCGGGGATGCCCAGTGTGAACATGGGTACCATGGACACATATGCCGCGCTGTTGTTTGCTGCCTCAGGGGCCGCGACGCCCTGCATGGCACCTTTGCCAAATTCTTCGGGTGTGCGCGATATCTTTTTGGCCGCCGCATAGGCCAACATCGTGGCAGCAGTCGCGCCCACGCCAGGCAGCACGCCCACGAGAAAACCCATGATGGATCCCAGCACCACCGCGCCTTTGCAGCGGATCATGTGGCTCACGCGGGGCAGTAACGAACGCAATGAGTAACTGGCTGCAGCCCGGGTGCCCTCAGTCTTTTCCGATAGATTGAAAAATATCTCGGCGAGTCCGAATATGCCAACCGCAATGATGGTGAAGTCGACGCCATCGAGCAAGTCCATCGACCCCAGGGTATAACGTGGCGGTCCCGAAATAGGATCCATGCCTATCATGCCGATCCAGATACCCAGAAACAGCGCGGTAAATCCCTTGATGATGTTGCGTCCGCCCAGCACGCTCACCAGAGAAAAGGCCAACACCATGACGGCCGTCATTTCAGTCGGTCCAAACTCAATGGCCACGCGTGCGATCGCCAGTGCCAGCAGCGCCATGACCAGCAAACCGAACACGCCGCCGATGAACGAGGAGAACACGCTGATGCCCAACGCCTCGCCCGCCTTGCCTTGTTTGGCCATTGCATGGCCATCCAGTACGGTCATGACCGATGCGGATTCGCCAGGGATCCCGAGCAGAATGGAGGTAACAGCGCCGCCGAACATGGCGCCATAATAAATCCCGCCCAGACCGGCGATGGCTTCGACACCGCCAAAGCCCACTGCCACCGGCAGCATGATCGCCACACCCGCAGCGGGACCCAGTCCCGGTAATACACCGACGAGCAATCCGATCAAGACACCGATCAATGTGGCAGCCAGCACCGACCAGGACAGCGCGTTGACTGTACCTTCGAGTAGCAGGACGATAGAGTCCATGTTGTTCCCTCATTTAATGTGTGTGCAGTCAGATTCCCAGCAATCCTTTGGGTAGCGGCACGCCCAGATACACACCGAAGGCCAGTTCTCCGGCGATCGGAAACAGCACCGCCGTCGCGATGATCTTGGCGGTAAAGACCCGGTCCCAGCGCGGCCGGATAATCCAGCCTATCGCGAACACCAGCGCTGCACACGCCAGCATCATGCCCAACGGCTCGGCCAGAAACACAAAGGCCACCAGAGCGCCGATGAGGGCCACCGGCTTGATCAGGCTGGGCAACGCGATTTCTTGAGCCAGTTTTTCCTTGCCTGCAACGCTGCGAACAAAATTCACTATGCTCAATCCTGCGATGGCCAATCCCACCCATAGCGGAAAAAAGCCGGCGCCAGGATTGCCGTCGATCATGTAGCCGTACGAGGGCGCAAAGTAAGCGATACTCAAACCCAACATAAACAAGAACATCGCAAAAACACGATCCAGTGTCTCGATTTTCATGATTGGCGTTCCGGTAGTTATTTGATGATGTCCAGTTCTTTCATGATGGCGACATAGCGCTCATTGGTCCGCTGGATCAGCGCCGCAGTCTGTTTAGCGTCTTCGTAGCGGGGCTCGTCTTTGTAGCGATCCAGATACCGCTCTTTCCACTCTTTGCTCTCGGCGACTTTACGCAGCACGTTTTCCCAGTACGCGACCACCTCCGGTTCGACGCCTTTGGGCATCACGACACTGCGCAGCATGGTGTGTTCGATGTCGTAGCCTTGTTCCTTGAACGTCGGGACATCAGGCATCGAGGACAGCCGTTCACCCGCACTCACGGCCAGGGCGCGCATGGTGCCGGCCTCGATCTGAGGCATGATTTCGCTGGGGTTGCCGAACATAAAATCAATGTGCTTGCCTAACACTCCCGTAGTGATTTCCCCTTCGCCATCGAAGGGCACTACGTCCACTTTGACTTTCATCTGCTTGCTCACCATGTCCGCCAACAGCCGAGCGTCCGAGACCACGCCGACCGTGCCCGTGGTCAGCCGTTTGGATTGAGCCATGTCTTTCAGCGATTGATAAGGCGAGTCGTTCTTTACCGCCAACACATAAGGCGACATCGAAATAGCAGCGATAGGTGTGAAATCTTCCTGTTTGAACGGTGCCCGACCGAGGAGCGGCGTCGTGAAAAAACTCACGCTGACTGTTGCCATGGTGTATGGATCGCCCTTGCGGCGTGACGCTTCCTTGTATCCGCGCGCACCACTGCTGCCGGGCAGGTTCTCGTACATGAAATCCACGGGTACGAGTTTGAGGTCTTTGATGACAGAGCCGATCGTGCGTGCCAGCACATCGCTGCCCCCGCCCGCACCAAACGGAATGATCATGCGTATATTCTTGTCTGGATACTCGGCGTTAGACGAGACAGGCATAGAGAATAGTGCGAGCACAGCGCAGGCCGACGCCAGACGAGCGGCGATAGAGATACTCATTTGTCTTCCTCCAGGAATGTATCCGGTGCCATGGCCCGGATCTTGTGTTGCTGCCGAGCCGCCTTGCGGTGAACGTGCCCATACGTGAACAGTCAGTCGCAGACGTGAAATGAGGCTTCTTGTGGAACTGCAAAACTGCGCTGCTACGTCGCGGCAACGGCCTCGCGCAGCAAGTATCCGTGGCTGTCGCGCCCCTCGAATCGGCTTTGCGCTGGGTCCGTGATGCGGGCGGCTTCCAGGGCATCGTAATTGGGGGTGAATCCCAATCCGGGCTTGCCGGATAAAGTCATGCGTCCGTCCACAGGATCTGGCGTGTCATAAAAGAAATGTTTGCCTGTTTGCCACATCCCATAGTGGAATTCGACAGGCCCGCCATTCATCAGGCCGCATAACAGATGCATATTGAAAATCGGCCAACCACCGCCGTTTGCCATGGGCAGGTTGTAGGCCTGGGCCAGATGCGCCACCTTCAGCGATTCGGTATAGCCGCCGTTGTAGAGCACATTGGGTTGCAATACATCCACCGCATGATGCGAGACCAGTTCGCGATAACGCCAACGGTGGCCTTCCATCTGTCCGGCGGCAATCGGCACCGACGTGTTGGCGCGCAGGTCCGCCAGCGCGCGCGCATCATTCTGCTGAATGGGCTCCTCGAACCACATCAGTTCGCAATCCTCGATCGCGCGGCACAGCAAGCGCGCCTCATAGGGGTTGAACCAGCAATTGGCGTCTATCATCAGCGCAGCGTCCGAGCCTATGGCCTCACGTGCGGCATGCACGCGCCGAACGTCGTCGCGCCACGTGCGCGAGGGCTCGCCTCCCACCACCATCTTCAGCATCGTGTGCCCATCGTCGATGAACTTGCGCGCGTAGTCGGCGAGTTGCCGTTCATCGAAAAACGGATAGCCAAAGGTCGCATACGTCGGCGCCCAGCTACGAAAACCACCCAGCAGCTCGTGCACAGAGCGCGACTCTCGCTTGCCCCGCAGATCCCATAGCGCGATATCGATGGCCGACAGCGCATTAGAGATCACACCGGTATAGGCGCGGCTGTTGAGCTGTTTCCACACGTGCGCGTGAATCGCTTCGGTGTGCAGTACGTCACGCCCCTTCAGTGCCGGCGCCAGATGATTTTCTATGCAGGCGATGACAGCCCAAGGCAGGATTGAGCCTGTGATGCCAAAGCCGCTTTGACCTTCGTCGGTCGTGACTTCGACAAAGACGAACATGCGGCTCTCGATCGATTTGCCGATACCGGGCAGGTCGATCTCATGCCGATGCAGCGTAGCGGTGATTTTTTCTATCTTCACTTTCTGTCTCCTCTTTTCTGTCGCTGGGCGGCCGTCGCGGGCTGAGTGACGATCAGCGGCCGGTGAATGCCGGTGGCCGTTTGTCCCGAAATGCCGCTTGGCCTTCCTTGTAGTCCTGGCTGGCAAAGCACGCGCGCAAGGCCTGTTGGCAGGCATCGTCGCCATACCTTCCCGGTTCGACGGCGTCGTCGATGGCCATCTTGCTGGCGCGCAAACTCAGCGGCGCCAGGGCCGCCATCCGCGCGGCGAGCTCCAGGGTCTCGGCCTCGTCGCGAACATCATTGATCAGGCCCACCCTCAACGCTTGAGCCGCATCGTATCGGCGTGCGGTAAACATGATTTCCTTCGCAACGGCAGGTCCCACGAGTGAAGACAACCGTTTCAACCAAGCTGGGTAGTAGCCCACTCCCAGCTTTGCTGCGGGGATACTGAAGCTCGCATCGGACGTCGCAAATCGCAGATCGCAATGCAGCGACAGCCCGACGCCTCCGCCAAAACATAATCCGCGTATCAACGCCACGGAGGGCTTGCCGAGGCGAACGAGACGCTCTGCGGCGGCCACCACCGTGTCGTTCCACAGCTTCACGCCGGCCTCGGTGCTGCGGCGCTCGCCAAATTGCGAGATATCCGATCC
The DNA here is from genome assembly GCF_054781015.1 of Bordetella muralis. NCBI lineage: Bacteria > Pseudomonadati > Pseudomonadota > Betaproteobacteria > Burkholderiales > Alcaligenaceae > Bordetella > Bordetella muralis. The sequence goes on from NZ_BAAGVF010000003.1 coordinate 318,719, forward strand.
GGAAGAAAAAGCTTTTTCGCCCGCGCCGCGCAATACCAGGACGCGTACATCGGGATCGGCATCCGCCTGTTCCATCAACCCTGGCAAGGCAGCCCACATGTCGAAAGTCATCGCGTTATGTCGCGTAGGATGATCAATGGACAATGTAGCCACGCCGCCATCCTTTTGATAGCGCAGCGTTGGCGTGTGCTCAGATGACATGCTGATTCCTTAGTGTCTGGAGTTCGGACTGTGCTATGCCCAGTCCTTGCAGAATCTCGGTATTGTGTTCACCCGGCATCGGCGCTACCGTGCGCAACGTCGGGTGATAGCGGCTGCTCTTGATGGGCTGGCCGACCAATTGGATATCGCCCAGCTCGGGATGCCGTACCGGCCATGCGATACCCAGATGCTGTACCTGCGGGTCGGCAAAGGCCTGATCCACCGTGTTGACGGCACCGCAGGCCAGGCCGGCAGCATTGAGTTTTTCGATCCAGTATTCACGAGGCTGCTGCACGAATATCGCGTTGATTTCCTGATTGAGTGTTTCGCGGTTGATGGATCGATCCCGGTTGGTGCGGTATAGCGGATTGTCCAGCCACTGCGGCTTGTCCAGCGCCTTGCACAGGCGTTCCCACATCAGTTGACCCGGCACCTGCAACGTCATCGGTCCATTCTGAGCCGTGAACAAGCCAGTCGGGATGATGGTGGGATGATTGTTGCCGGCCTGCGCGGGGACTTCCCCTGCGACGAGCCAGCGGGCAGCTTGCAGGTCCAGGATCGCCAACTGCGCTTCCAGCAGCGAGGTCTGCACCCACTGACCGACACCCGTGCGCTCACGATCGAGCAGGGCGATCAAAATGCCGATCGAGCAATACAGGCCGGCCGTAGTGTCGGCAATGGCAATACCTGCACGCACGGGCCCGGATTCAGGCAGGCCAGTCACCGACATCAATCCGCCCATGCCTTGCACGATCTGGTCATAGCCGGGGCGCTTGGCATAGGGGCCATCTTGGCCAAAGCCCGAGATGCTCGCATAGACCAGGCGTGGATTGATCTGCCGAAGTGTCTCGTAATCAATCCCCAGGCGATGTTTGACGTCAGGCCGGTAGTTCTCGACGATCACGTCGGCGTTTTGCACCAGCTTTTCCAGCACGGCCCGCCCCTCGGCGCTCTTTAGATTGAGCGTGAGGCTTTTCTTATTGCGCTGCAGATTCTGGTAATCGGGGCCCAGTCTCATGCCTCCCATCTCAGTCTCGGTGGCAGGGTTGACGGGCTCTTCGATCTTGATGACCTCAGCCCCCCAATCCGCCAATTGGCGTACGGCCGTCGGGCCGGCGCGTACCCGGGTCAGATCAATGACCCGGTAGGGCGACAAGGGCAGCGAGTGTTGCGTGTCAGACATGGGCGAGTGCTCCTCTCATGACGTGTCAGGCCCATCCTTACCGCGAGGCGATGGGCCAGGCGAAAGCCGAACCTCAGGGGTACGGCCGGTTTTTGCTTTTGCTTTGTGGGATTCATGGTAAGAAGTCACTCAAAAAGTGTCAACACTTTTATTTAAATCGAATACGATTATTTAGAATTCGTCTTCGATATGAATCAATCTGACGGTAGCGCAGGTACAATTTGCCGTCATAATCGCCTTGTCGCAGCGACACATTTCTGCATACTTTCCGTGCCTATGACCCAACCATCCGAACAAAAGCTACCGTTGCTCGCCGCAACCGCGGCCGACGAAATCAAGCGTCTGATCTACTCGGGCGACATCGCGCCAGGTTCACGGCTGAACGAGGCTGCGCTGGCGCAGCAGATGGGGGTCAGCAGGGGGCCCATTCGTGAAGCCATACGCATCCTGGCCGGCAGCGGCCTGGTCACTGCTGTGCCGCACCGGGGCATGTTCGTACGCCAGATGTCGATGCGGGACATGCTCGAGAGCTATGATCTGCGTGCATTGATCTTTGGTTATGCGGCGCGGCGCACGACAGAATATCTATCGCCCGAGCGCACCGCTGCACTGGAAGATCTAATGACCCAGATGGAGGCCGCCGCTGAAATCTCCGACGGTGGCAGCTATTACGAGTTGAATCTGAAATTCCACGACTTGATCCTGGAATACAGCAATAACCGCCATGCTGCGCGTGCATACACCGAGTACGTCAACGAGCTGCATCTGTTTCGTCGTAAATTTTTCAATTACGCCGCCAAAATGAACCGTTCCAATGCAGAGCACCGCGGCATTGTCGACGCCATCAAGGCAGGTGACGTGGTTCGTGCCGGCGAGCTGGCCGAACAACACGTACTGGCAGGCAAGCAACGCCTGCTCGCCGATCTGGCCGATTGATTTTCCGTTTGTTCTCTTATTCGTTTCAGGAGCCTTCTATGTCTGTCGATGCCTTGCCTATTGAACCGAAGATCAAACAAGCCCTCGAAGGCGTCACGACGGCGACGCTGACCACGGTTCTGCTCAAAAAGGGCCTGCGCAATGTCTGGCTGCGCGGTGCGTTTCCGCTGGCTCCTTTTGACAAACGTATCGTCGGCCGTGCTTTTACGTTGCGCTTTGTGCCGGCCCGCGAGGACCTGGCGACGCCTGCGTCCTGGTCATCTCCTATCTCCACACGCGCCGCAATCGAAGCCATGCCAGAGGGCGCTATCGCGGTCGTGGACGCGATGGGCGTCAACGACGCGGGAATCTTTGGCGACATCCTCTGCGCGCGTATGAAAAAGCGTGGCGTGAGCGCGCTGGTGTCGGACGGCGTCGTGCGCGACCTTGAGGGCGTGTTGGGGACCGGGCTGCCCGTGTGGGCGAGCGGCGGCGCTGCGCCTCCATCTGTGGCTGGCTTGACGTTTGTAGGATGGCAAGAGCCCGTGGGCTGCGGCGGTGTTGCAGTTTTTCCGAATGACTACATCGTGCTCGACCGGGACGGTGCAGTACTGATCCCTGCAGACATCATCAACGACGTGGTGGAGGCATCTGTCGAGCAGGAGCGCATGGAAGGCTGGATCATGTCCGAGGTCGAGGCCGGCACCCCATTGCCGGGCTTGTATCCACCTAATGAGCAGAATCTGGCGCGTTATAAGGCTTGGCGGGCGAAGCAAGGCTGATCTATCGCCGTATTCCATTTTCACCCCTGCGGAGTCTTGCTCAGGGAAGTATCAATACGGGGGACGACTCGAACTTAAGCCAATAAGAACGCATCAGAAGTGCTGGATGGAACGCATCTGGCGGGCTGTCGTTCCTGATTGAAAGAGAATGGTCCTTTTTCGCCCAATTCCTGGGATCGCCGCGTGATCAAAAAATTTTTGGGAACAGATTGAGCGGTCATGGTACTCATGAATTTTCTGATAAGGGCATACCTATGTGGAAGGTTCAGCATTTTCCAGATTCATACGTCAGACGACCGGACGCGATATTGCTGTCAAGGCGGGAGGCGGCATTCAACGAAGTCTTTAACGCCGTCCAGGCGCATGATCCTCAAGCCCTTGCCGAGGCACTTGACGACAGCTCGTTCGATCTGGCGTCCTTCGAGCAAGAGAAGGGACACACGATCCTTCATTTGGCCATTTCGCTCGGTTATGACGATATTGCAATGATGGTTCTGCAACGTGCAGGCAACAATGCAAAAGTCATCAATGCAAAGGATAGGCAGGGATATACCCCCTTGATGGCTGCAGCGGCTATGCGCAACGTGGGTCTGATGAAAACGTTGGTTGATTCGGGGGCACTTGTCAATGACGGTATTACGCGCTCACAGGATGGCGGGCATATTCAAGCCGAAAGTGCTGCTGCTACTGCACAGTTGTTGATTGATGTCGATGGCAATATTCCCGACGCCTTTGGACGCGCCGTATTTCACCAGAATAGAGCCGCGGCAAAGTTGTATTTCGATGCGGACGCATTGTCTATTGTGCAAAGCAATGCTGATCACCTAGGCCAATTGATCCACCACGGGTATATCCAGACGGACGACGTGCACACATGTCTGGATCGCGCAATGCAATGTGGAAACCAAGCCGCTTGTAACGCCTTGACCAGGCCGGATGTCGTGCTATCGGTTTTGGTTGCCATGTCGAATTGTCCTGAGACAGAAAAAATAGCTACGCTCACGAATTTCATGAGCGCAGGTGCGGACACGACGAGTTGGGTCGGAAACGCGGTAACCAGGTGCGTGTTGAATGCGGACAAGTCTCGCGATCCAGAGGAAAGGGTGTGGGTTGATGCAGCAATGAACTGGCGTGACTTGGAGATCTTGAGGCTTGTGATTGCCGTCGGGGCTCCTACGATTCCCGAATTGGTCCGGCTGGGTGAACATGGCGACTTAGTGATGGCCCAAAGACTGATCAGTTTCGGGGCCGATGCCATTGGCGCTATGGAAACGCTGCGTGCGACAAACGAGCAGGCTGCAAACGTAGTCGCCTACGCTGCACTCAAGGGTGTACTGGACAAAGCAGATTTACCCGAAGAAGAAAAGCTGCGGAGGCTGATGGCTTTGATGCTCGAAGCAGACCGCGCCGTTGTCGGCCTGCTGATCGCGGACGAGTTGAACGCCGGAGCGCACGCTGCAGTCACGCTGTTGGGAATGGCTGAGGCGATGCTCTGGGAGGACTAACAGAAGTGCTGCCGCCAACGGCCGAAGGAGGCCGTTGGCGATTTCGCGATTCGGGCCGTGGGATCAAAGGACTCGAATAAGCCTAAGCAAAACAATATTGACGCCCTTTCTCATAGGCTGGATGAGTATCAGTTCGACTTGACTGCCATCGATGAAGTCGATGGGCAAACAGTACTTCATAAGGCCATTGCGCACGGCCATGATCAAATGGTAAGGATGCTGTTGGGCAGAGCGGGCAATGACCCGCTGATTCTTGATGCCAAGAATCGGTGCGATCGGGCAACGTGCTATCGGCACGATAGCTGTGCCGTCAAGCGAAAACGGAAGTACGTATTAGAAATCATCAAACGGGATGTCTCCGCCCATGAGCAGCGTCATCATATCGGCGAAGTTACCCAATACTTCCAGGATCTCGGTCCAATCGAGGCTAGAGATGGTGTCCCAGCCGGTTTCGGCATGCGCGGGGGCAACGCCAACGGCGATGGCCAGGGCAGAGGCGAGGAAGGCGCTGCGGAAAAACTTGGTGTTAAGAATCGACTTGAGCATGATTGTCCTTGAATCGAAGAGGATTTTTCGTGTTTTCTCGTGAAACGCTGCGGCTCGTTCACCCACTGCATAAGTGATCTATCGTCCGGATTCGTTCCGCGTAACGCGCTTCGCCGCACTCTGACCGATTAGCTGCTCGCGTTTGCAGGTAATAGCTCTCTGACTGTCTCCATCTGCTGGGGATTCACATGCGTCAACGCGACGTTAAGGTCAGCGCCCAGAACGAGCAACGTCTCTGCTACGAGAGGCTCCCCATCAGAAAGTGCAGCTGCCAGCGCCACGGATCTATCGGCTCCCACATCCATCAATGCGATGGCTGCGTCAATGAGTTCGGAACTGATCGCGATGTATAGGGCTTTGCCTGCGTCCGCGCCTGCCGCAACCAATGCTCTTGCCAAGCCCATTTCGCCCTGCGCGCACGCGTCGATCAGTTCGAAAGATCCATTTGTGGAACTGAGCGGAACAAGTTTCTTCAGTAGCGGCTCATCGCCGTTGTTGGCCAGAAACTTGAGCGTATTAAAGAAGTTGAGTTCAAACCCCGAGGACTCCCCACCTTCCTGAATCACCTCTTTTGCGAATGTCGGGTTTCCCGAATCAACAATATAAGAAAGTACGCTGTGAATGCTGGCACCGGCGTTGATCAGATCCAGGACAAGAGATGTGTTTTGATCGGCTATTGCAACGTCAATGGCAGGAGATATGTCCGTTCCCGCTTGTATCAATAAGCGTGATGACGGCACGTCCAATCCCTCTACGGTATACAGCAGTAGATCGGCAGCCACTTTTTGATTGGCGGGAACTAGCGTCTTCAGCGCGTTCCAATCAAGCTTTACGAAGGCATCCAGCAGAGCTGAGCCGGCAGGCCGGTCTTTATCCTCTAGTCCGTCCGTGATTTGTTGTTTTACTGATTCGTATAACTCTCGGTTGTCGGCCTGCGTTCGAAGCTCCCGAGCTGCTAGAATATTCTCTACGAACGTGATATCGGCCAATCCGCTATCGTGCATCATCGTGTTGGCATCGGCGACGTCTTGCGCCGCCGAATCCAATATCTCTCTGACATGAGAACGCTCGTCCTCCCGTACAAGCGTCAGCGCATCGTCTATCCGTGCACCGGCAGCAATAAGTAGTTTCGCGACAGGCAGCGCACTCGGATCTTTAGTGGAGTCCAACAACATCTTGGATACGTTTCCGCCAGCCTGAATCAATACTTGGAGTTTTGTGATCCACGGTGTCAGGCTTTCCGGCTGATGGCTGGCCATCTTTGTCAATACTTTTGACACGTCTGCACCGGCGGCAATCAACGATCTGACGGCGTCCGTATTGCCGTCATCCAGCAGTCGCAGCAGGCTTGTATGAGCGTCCATTCCGGCACGGATTAATATACCCAAGACGTGAGTATGCCGGCCTTTTGCCAGTGGCATTAATACATGATCTTGTTTGGTCGTGGTCTCCATGCGCATGGCCTCCATGCCGGCCCACATGTACGCGATGTCTGGATTGCTGTTGATGGCTTCGCTTACCAAGCTATCCGACCAGTCTTTCTTGGACATGAGCAGATTGACTATGCCGCCTACATGTGTACTGCCCCATCGGAGAAGATCGCCCAAGACTTCGTTGCCCGCTGCGCGCAACAGCAACAGCGTTTGCTTAGTCAGTTTCGTCGTGTTCGTGGCAATCGCATGCTCGAGCGCGGTGGTTGCATCGGCGCCTGCAAGAGTCAGGTTTCTTGCGAGCGCGGCTCGATTCGGCGACACCGCGTTATCGCGTCTGTCCAAAGTGCGCATGAGAACGAGTGACGGCTCTGCGCCGCTCTTGATGATTGCTTTTGCTTCCTCGATATGGCCCGTCTCACAAGCGCGCGCCAGGGCGGCATGCCGATCGGAGAAAAGCCTTTCAAAGCTATCAACGCGTTGCCGCAGAGCGTACTTATGTGACGCAGCCAGATTCCCGAAACCCTCCAACAATATTTCGGTATGGGCAATGGTTTGTCTTTTCAAGGCCAATCTGGCCTCGGAGCAATTCGCATCATTGCCGACGCGGACGGCCGCGCGGTCGTTTGCTATCAAAGATAGTGCCAGTCTGATATTCCCGTGCTCTACAGCAAGCATTAACGGGGTGTACCCATGGCGATCCACCTGATGAATCGCATTGCTGCTACCGCGAGATCGCTCTATCAATAATTCAACGATGTGGTCATCCCGGTCGTGCTCGATAGCGGAATGAATAGGATTCTGCCCGTTGCTATCAAGAGCGGCAAGATCAACCCTGAGATTGTCGAGCACATAAGAAACACCACGAAAGTCATTTTGCGCAATGGCCGCGCGCAGAGACTCGTCCGGACTCAGGTTCGCCAGGTAATCAAAGGGGCAATTAACGGGGTTGATCAGATGTGTTGTCGGCTGCGAGTTCGAAAGAGGATTCATTGATTAGCATCGTTAATATGAATAGATTGGGGACAGTTGACGCGCGAGCGTTCGCTGTTTCCGGGATCATTATCTGTGCGGCTGCCGCGTTGCCCCGTTCGCCGGCGGAAAAGAGGACCAACTCGCGTGGAAATCGCATTCCGTCCTTGGTGCGTCAGCGTTGACGGTGATCTATCGATCGCCAAAAGAAAACGGCCGCTATGCGGCCGTGTCAACGTGCCCGGGTATTCCGTTTCGTGCCCGGGGACTTGCGCGGTGCTCGTCGCAAGTCTTAATCGCTGCTTAGTGTTGCTTCAGCTCGCGATCGCAATCTGGGTTCCACATGTGTCAACGCAGCGTCAGGATCGGCGCCCAGAACAAGCGCCAGTTCTGCCAATTTGCCGCAATTGAACGGCTGCCAGAGGTGAGGGCCACATGAAGGCAGTTTTGGCCGTTGGGATACTGCTCTGCTTTGATGTCTATTTCAGCGTTCTCGCCAAACGCTCCGTTCCATACGGAGCAGTGCCGCGGTGTCGCAATCAAGCCGTCCCTAGGTCTTGTCAGGCCGGGTGGCGCTTAGCTGCCCGCGTCGGCTGGCAATAGGGTCTCGACCAGCGCCATCTTTTCGGGATCTACCTCTCTCAACGCAACATTTAGATCGGCGCCTAGAACAAGCAACGTTTCTGCTACTGAAGCTTGCGCGTCGGAAAGCGCTCTCGCAAGCGCAACGGAGTTATCTTTTATCAGCGCACCCAGAACTCCGGCCGTGCCAGGATCGCCAGCGTCAAGTGCCTCGAAAAAAGTGTGAGCGTTGTTAAAGCCTGCAGAAATCAAACTGAATGCCAAGCTCTCGGAGCTTGTCGTACTGGTCTGGGCCGGTTCGATAGTGTGCAACGGATTCAGTTTCACTATTGCGGCCATGTTACCGGCTTTCGTCAGATGGCCAAACATGTCCACTATGTTGAACTTGCTTAACTTGATCAATTCTTTTGCGAAAGGCGTTCCTTTTGAGTCAATTGCGTGCCCCAGTACACGATGTGCGAGATCGTCGGCGGCGAGAAGCAGCCTCGCGATGAGCACAATGGCCTTATTGTTGTCTTGGATCTTGCTTATTGTCCAGTCAATGGCAGCGGATATATTCGTTCCTGCTCTTACTAACAATCGTGATGACGGCACATCATGGTGCTGCAACATCATCAGCAGCACCATGACAGCCGCCCGTGAATTTCCGGCTACTCGCGACTTAATTTCGTTCCAATCGGTACTCAACACGGCACGCAGCAGGTCTGCTTCAGCCTGATGTCCCTCAGTCTGTAGCCTATCAGCCGTTTTTGTTAGTCCTTCGTTAATCGGACGGCGGGTAGGTTGATCAATGAACCCCTTTGCCACCAAAATACTCTCCACCAAAGTGATATCGGAAGATCCAGCATCGCGCATCATCCTGTCGACGGCAGCGGCGTCCTGCGCTGCCAATGCTAGCGTTTTCTTTACCTCGGCACGCGTATTTTCCGGACAAAGGGCGACCGCAGCTTCAGCGTTCGCACCGGCAGCCAGAAGTATTTTGGCCACATGCAGTCTGTCCTTCCCATTAGTCGAGGCTAGCAGGAGCTGTGACATGTCCGCTCCGGCCCTGATCAATGTCTGTAGTTTATCGATCCCTATTCTCAGCCCTCGCTGATGATTGCCCATCATTTCTTGCAGCAGCTTTGATACGTTGGCGCCGGCGGAGATTAAAGATCTAACGGCTTCTATCTTTCCCTCATCAACCAGCCGCAGCAGTGTTGAATGACCGTCCACCCCTGAATCAAGCAATAGCTTTATGGCGTCGACACGGCGGTTTTTGGCCAACGAAATTAATGTCGGATCTGGTTTGACTGCTCCGGATCGGACCCAGAACTGCACTGCGGCCTTATCGCCCTGGAGGGCGGCATTTTTTAGGGCGTTCGACCAGTCTTTCTTATTAATGCTATGGAGGAAGATTTTGTCGAACGCAGTCGCCCGCTCCAGGATGAAATCCTTCAGAACGTTGCTGGATGCACCGAGCATCAACAGTGTTCGCACAGGGTGGTAATCAATCTTCGTGGAAAGCGCGTGCTTGAGTGTAGCGGTAGGGTGTGCGCCCGCCGCAAGCAGGTTTCTCGTGATAGTCGCTCTTTCCGGCGACACTGATAAGCCGCTGCCATTCAGCGTACGCATCAGAACAAATGACGGGTCTGCGCCAGCAGCGACTATTACTCTGGCTGCCTCGATATCGCCAGCCCGGCAAGCATTTTTGAGGCTATTATGCTGAACCATAAATGACTGTTCAAAGCTGTCAATGCCTCGGCCAAGGGCGAGTCTATGTGCCTCAGCGATATCGCCGCCGCTCTCTACCAGGAGTCGGGTATGGCCCAGGGTTTGCTGTTTGCGGGATAATCTGTCTGGATGACACGTAGCGTCATTGCCGTCGCTATAGGTCGCCTGCCTGTCCTTTATCATGAACGTTGCCAGACTGATCTTTCCCTGTTCGACGGCCAGCATCAGCGGCGTATATCCATTGCGATCCAGTTCATGGATTGCATTACTACCCTCGGATCGTTCGATCAACAGATAGACGATGTTGTCATCGCGGCCGAGATCGATAGCCGAATGGATAGGATTTTGCCCACAGTAATCAAGGGCGGAGAAATCGACCTCGGAATGATCAAGGACGTAAGAAACACCATCAAAATCATTCTTTGCAACGGCCAGGCGCAGGGATGCGTCGGGACTCAGGTTCCTCATGTAGTCAAAGGGGCAACTAACCGGGGTCGCCTGATGTGTTGTCGGCTGGTGGCTCGAAATGGGATTCATTGGCTAATATCAGTAGATTGAGTATTTGCGCTAGCTCGGCAGGGCGTAGGGAGTTGAACGCTCACATTTGCTCATTTGCTTCTCTGGAAGCCTCTATTCACGTTAGGGGTGCCTGGCGATGGCATCAACAGATCTCTAGCGCCCGTCAGGGCCAAAACCAACGTGCCGGCGGCGTCGTGCTCGTTGTCCGTTCGCAGCTTCCTGATTGACGCGTCAAAGTCCGCCCCCGCGAGAAAGAGTTTGCGCGCGTCTATTCGATTGTTTTTCCTGCCTAGATCTACTAATAAATCCTGCGTGGGCGCTCCAAGTGCAACAAGCCACCTCAGGTCGGCAGTCCTGCCGTCGTCAATGAGTTTTTCGAGCAGGGTGTCTGCATTGGCTCCCAGCTGAAACAGCTGAGTCAGCCTGGCGGCTTTTACTCCAGGGGTCAGTGCTTCGGTATGGAACACGGTTGACGTTGCTTCTTGCCCTACAGACTTGTGCTGTCCCTCGAGTAACTTCTGCGCGGTTTTGATGTCGCCAAGCTCAATGGCTTGCAGCAACGCAACGGATAACTTAGCGCCTAGCGTCAAGAGATCTCTTTTCGCTCGGAACTTATCGTCGATAAATGCGTGCCTCAAGGTCGTATGAATATCTACCCCTGAAGCAACCAAGCGTACTGCCGACTCCTGATGCCCACTCTCCAATAATGAAATCAAGGCGCCATGCCCGTCTGCGCCAAACGCAACGAGCGCATTCGCAATCTCGGTATGCCCGTTTCGGGCAGCCTGCACCAATGTCTCTTGGCCGTTGTCGTTCATGATGGAAAGGAGTGCGCGTGCGGACTCTAGCTCGCCGTTTGCGACGAGTTTACTGAGCGCCTCGCTCGATACGTCCTTTGCTTGGATAAGCATTCGTGCGACATTCATGTCGCCAGCCCTCAAGCGGTCAGTTAACGTTTCGAGTGCGTCCATACCAGCATTGAGCAATGTGCGAATTGCATCCAACTCCCCGGCTTGACTCAGCGTTTTCAGTGCGCCAACGGTGTCGACCGGTGTGTCCAACAAACTCGCCACATCGACAGCGTTTTCGTCCCTCGCAGCAGACAGAAGCGCGGCATTTCTCTGGGTCGATGAGAGCCGTGAAACGTCCATTTTTATCTCGTGGATATATTGCATTACGTCGGCCGGCAGATAGTGAGTGTCCACGCCCGCGACAATTAATAGCCGTATCGCTTCAAGGCCAGCCGGGTTGTCCTGTCGGTATAGGCTGAGAAGGCTGTGCAGCACATTTTCTGGTAACACGCCGGCAGCCAGTAATTTTTTTGTCGCCACCAGATTTCCCGTAGTAGCAGCTGTCATCACAAGTCTGACGGGATAGTCATTGTCATAGGGGTAGCCGTTCACCCTAGAGTCGACGAGTTTTTTTATTGCACGGGCGTTACCGCTCGCCGTCATGCCGTCTGGGCCTAGATCATCAATGCAATTGCTAAGGCCAACTAATTTGACCATGGCGTCAAAATTTCCGTTGTTGGCCAGCCTCAATATAGCGATCATGTCGCTATGCGGAGAAGCGTCGATGCTGTGCCTGTTCTTATTATTGACTGCGGTCATCAAAAATGAAGCAGCCCTTTTACTCGTCGCATCGCCAGAATTTTCTACGATCGTTATCAGCGCCTTGGGGACATCTGCCCCGCCGTCAAGTAGATTGCTCAATGGTATGGGGGCGCTTGTATTTAGGAGTTGCGCTTCGAGAGGGAGATTCCCGGCTAGGATACTAAAGTGTGTAGCCGCGGAGACTAATGCTTCCGATCCCTTGGCTCCCAGCAAAACCAGTGTGCGCGCCTCATCCGACCGGCCTATTTGCGTTAAGTGGTTCAATGCCTTGGTCGCATCCACCCCTAGCCGGACCAGCAACTTTGCGCCATTCAACCCGTCTTCACCGTTCATGGGGCGAACGAGGTCGGACAACACCTTTGGGGCATCAACGTTGCTAGCGATCAAGCGTTCGGCTATTAGCGCATGGCCTCGTTCCGCGGCAGATTCCAGGGCTCGGGATAGACCGACACTAGCGCCGGCGTTGAGTAACGCGCCAACCACATGAGCGTCGTCGGATGCGGATTTGGCTGCATGCATGATAGGGGTGTACCCCGTATCATCCTGGCTGTCGACGAGACCGAGATTTCGCTCATAAGACAGTCGTGCGAGATTCACCGCGATTGAATGGCTGCCAGACGTGACGGCCATATGAAGGCAATTTTGACCGTTGAGGTACCGCTCTGCTTTGACGTCTATTTCAGTATTCTCGCCAAATGCCAGCGCTTCGAACGTTTTCCAATCGTCTTTCTGTAAAGCCCGTAGTAGTTGATTTTTGGCCTTTTTGACACTAGCGCTTTCTGACCAATAATCGTCTCCGATAGAGCTGGGCAGATTCCGAAAAAGGTTGATTTCTGTAGGCATAGAACGGTTCTCTATAGGAAAACGCCACACAGCGTTGACTTGGAAGCCGCCCGACTGCCATTCGGCTCATGATCGCCGTTTGCGTAATGAGCGGCTAGGTCACGTAAGTAACGAAGCCGCTCGTTGCGTTCCATACAGGTAGCGTCCCGTTACCATATGGGACGCTACGATAGGAATACCTAGCTGCCCGCGCCGGCGGGTAACAGCGTCTTGACCAGCGGCATCTTTTCCGGGTCTACCTCTCTCAACGCGAGATTCAGATCGGCGCCTAGAACAAGCAACGTCTCTGCGATTGAGGTTTGCGCGTCGGAAAGAGCTCTCGCAAGCGCGACGGATTTGTCGTCTAATGCTGCCCCCAGAATTCCGGCCGTGCCAGGATCGCTAGCGTCAAGCGCCTCGAAAAAGGTTTGAGATTTCGTAAAGCCCGCAGATCTCAATTCCGATGCCAAGTCCTCAGATCTTTTTGTGCTGGTATAGGCCGCTTCGATGGTGTACAACGGATTAAGTTTAGCGATTGCGGCCAGTTTTCTGGTTTTCCACAGATGGCTAAACATGTCCGCCATGTTGATCCTGCTTAACTTGATCGCTTCTTTGGCGAAAGGTGCCCTGTTGGAGTCAAGAAGATACTCAAGTACGAGATGAGCTTGACGGTCGGCAGCGTGAAGCAGCTTAGCGATGTGCAAATTGAACTTATGGTCGTCGTCCATGCCTGTATTTGCCACTTCAACGGCCCGAGTCATATTCGCTCCCGCTTGCAATAATAAGCGTGATGACGGAATGTCGCCGATCTGCAGCATAAGGTTAAGCACCACGCGCCCCGCGAGCTGATTTCCGGCTACTCCCGCCTTAATTTCGATCCAATCAACACGCATCACGGCACGCAGCAGGTCTGCGTCGGCTTGACGTCCGTCAGCCTGTAGCACGTCTACCATTTTCGTTAGTATTTCGCGATGTTCGCTCCGGTCGCCTCGAGCAATAAACTCCTTCGCTAAAAAGATATTCTCTGCCAAAGTGATATCGGAAAATCCGGTATCGCGCATCATCTTGGAGACAGCAGCGACGTCTTGCGCTGCCAATGCTAACGTTTTCGTTACCTCAGCACGCTTGTTCTCCGAGCAGAGAGCTACTGCAGCGTCAGCGTTCGCACCAGCGGCCAGAAGTACTTTTGCTACATGCAGTCTGTCCTTCCCATGAGTCGCGGCAAGCAACAGTGGTGACAGGTCCGCTCCGGCCTTGATCAATGTCTGGAGTTTCTCGATCCCTATCCTCAGCCCTGGTCGCTGATGGGCGATCATCTCGCGCAACAGCTTCGGTACGTTTGCGCCGGCGGAGATTAAAGATCTAACGGCTTCTGTATCGCCGTTACTAAGCAACTCCAGCAGTTTCGAATGCGCATCCACTCCTTCATCAAGCAATAGCTTTATGGCGTCGGTGCGGCGGTCTTTGGCCAAGGAAATTAATGTCTGATCTGGTTTGACGACTCCCGATTGGAGCCAGAACTGCACTGCGGCCTTATCGCCCTGGAGGGCGGCATTTTTTAGGGAGTTCGACCAGTCTTTCTTATTAATGTTATGGAGGAAGATTTTGTCGAACGCAGTCGCCCGCTCCAGGATGAAATCCTTCAGAACGTTGCTGGATGCACCGAGCATCAACAGTGTTCGCACAGTGAGGTAATCAATCTTCGTGGAAAGCGCCTGCTTGAGTGCGACGGTAGGGTTTGCGCCTGCGGCAAGCAGGTTTCTCGTGATAGTCGCTCTTTCCGGCGACACTGATAAACCGCTGCCGCTCAGCGTACGCATCAGAGCAAATGACGGGTCTGCGCCGGCAGCGACTATTGCCTTTGCTGCCTCGATATCGCCAGTCCGGCAAGCATTTTTCAGGTGATTATGCTGAACGATAAATGACTTTTCAAAACTGTCGATGTTTCGAAGGAGGGCGAGTCTATGTGCCTCAGCGATATCCCCGCCGCTCTCTACCAAGAGTCGGGTATGGCCCAGGGTTTGCTGTTTGCGGGACAATCTGTCTGGATGACACGTAGCATCATTGCCTTCGCTATAGGTCGCCTGCCTGTCCTTTATCATGAACGTTGCCAGACTGATCTTTCCCTGTTCGACGGCCAGCATCAGCGGCGTATATCCATTGCGATCCAGTTCATGAATTGCATTACTACCCTCGGATCGTTCGATCAACAGATAGACGATGTTGTCATCGCGGCCGAGATCGATGGCCGAATGGATAGGATTTTGCCCATAGTAATCAAGGGCGGAGAAATCGACCTCGGAATGATCAAGGACGTAAGAAACACCATCAAAATCATTCTGTGCAACGGCTAGGCGCAGGGATGCGTCGGGATTCAGGTTCCTCATGTAGTCAAAGAGGCAGCTAACCGGGGTTGCCTGACGTGTTGTCGGCTGGTGGCTCGAAATGGGATTCATTGGTGAATATTCGTGGATTAAATGGATCGATGGATATCTGACGTAACCGCGTTCTTAGTGGTGTGGAGGGGCAGTCAGTTAAGATAAATTGCATGAACTGAGTGGCAGTGTTGCAGTTTGGGTTCCACGGTGCGTATCAATATGCTTGGAGGCAGCCTGTGGGCGCGTTCGGTAATGTGCTGTAGCGTTCGCTACGCTGTCCACGCTGTTTCTAGGCGACTGTCTGTACGGCCGTATGTCGGCGAGTTCGACGGCAAAAAAAAGCCAAATCGCGCCGGATGCAGTTGCGTCCGATTTGATTTGGCTAATGTGTTCGGCTGAACGGGATGTCCCGTTCGATAAAACGTGTTGCGTGTATAGCAGCTACACGCGGCTATTCAGGTCGAAAGGAAATTAACTGCTCGTGCCGGCGGGCAATAGGCGCCTGGCTTTCTCAATATTCTTGGGATCCACCTTTGTCAACGCGACCCTCAGGTCTGTCCCAAGAGCAAGCATCATCTCAGCTATCAATGGGTGTTCGTCGGAAAGGGCTGCCGCAAGCGCCACGGATTTATCGGCACCTAAACTCATCAGTGTTTTGGCTGCGTCGGGGGCGTCAGAAATGATCGCTCGGTATAGAGCGCGATCTGCGTTTACTCCTGCGGAGATCAACGCGCGTGCCAAGCCCGCATTGCCCTGGTTGCATGCATTGATCAGTTCGCCGAGTCCATCGGTGATGCTTAGCGGAAGAAGTTTCTTTAGTAGCGGCTCGTTGCCGCTTTCCGCTAGAAACTTGAACATATCAAAAATGTCGATCCGGGCCGTCTCAATCACTTTTTTTGCGAATGTTTGCTCTTTTGAATCAATCAGAGAATTAAGTACGCTATGCGCGCTCTGGCCGGCCATGATCAATCTCGCGGCGAGAACAGGGCCGGTAGCGCCGTAATCGCTCATGGCTGCCTTAATGGTCGCGGATATATCCGCTCCTGCTTGTATCAACAGGCGTGATGACGGCGCATCCGCTGCTGACAGCAGATCGTGCAGAACGTTGGAAGCCGCTTCTGGATGGGTGATTGTTAGTGTCTTAATTGCGTTCCAATCAACTATTTCGACGGCACGGATCAGGTCTGCTTCTGCCTGCTTTCCTTCTGCCTCCCGATAGGCTGCATGTTTATGTAGTATCTCTTTATAAGGTCCCATATTGGGTCGGTTTCTCATCCCCTGAACTAGCAGGATGTCCTCCAACAGCGAGTTATCAGCCATTCCGGCATCGAGCATCAATTTGCTGGCGTTGGCAGCGTCTTGCGCCGCCAATTCCAGTGTTTTCCGGACATCGGAACGTTGATTCTCTGGTGCAAGTTCTACCGCGCCCTCAGCCTTCGCACCGGCAGCGATAAGCACTTTTGCCACCGATAGACTCGCCTCGGTTTTCGTCGAGTCAAGCAACATCCGTGATAGATCCGCGCCGGCCTTGATCAAGGTTTCCAGTTTCTTGATCCCCAGTGTCAAACCGTCCTTTTGATTCTTATCCATCTCCGACAATACCGTTGACACCTCTGCGCCGGCGGAAATCAAGTGTTTGACACCCTCTGTGTTGCCCTCCTCAAGCAAGCGCATCAGTGTCGAATGGGGGTTAACGCCTTCAGCCAGCAATAATTTTATGGCGGCATTGTGGCGACCATTTACCAAAGGCATTAATACTTGATCGGGTTTCAGGCCGCCCAACCTGTCGATCCAGAATTTCACAGCGCTCGCATTGCCTTTGATAGCTTCGCTAATCAGTGCCTTTTCCCAGTTGGTCCGCGACTTGAGCAAATACCACATGTTGGTGGTCAGTCCTGTACCCCGGAGATCCTCCATGGCTTTGCGCCCTGACGCGCCTAACACCAACAGTGTCTGCACAGTCGATCGGGACACCGAAGTGGAAAGCGCTTGCTTGAGCGCGACAGTCGGGTCGGCGCCTGCCGCGATTAGGTTTCTGATGATGGTGGCTCGATTCGGCGAAACCTCGCCACCGCGTCCGGTCAGCGTGCGCATCAAGACAAATGATGGATCCACGCCGGCCTTGATGATGGCTCTAGCCGCGTCGAGGTTGCCATCCTCGCAGGCGTTTCGTAGATGGACATGCTGCAGGGAGAATAACTTTTCAAAGCTCTCAATGTCTCGCCGAAGGGCGAGCTTATGCGCCGCGGCGATATCACCACCAGTTTCCAGTAATAGTCGCGTATGGGTAATGGTGCTTTGCTTTCGCGCCAATCCAGCCGGTGAGCAATTTGCATCATTGCCTGCGCTGACGGTCGCCTGCCTGTCCTTTATCAAGGACGTTGCCAACCTGATATTTCCGTGTTCGACGGCGAGCATCAGCGGCGTGTATCCATTGCGATCCATCTCATGAATCGCGTTACTGCCGAGAGATCGCTCTATCAACAGATTAGCGATGTTGTCGTGGCGACCGAGGGCAATAGCCATATGGATGGGATTCTGTCCACTGAAATTCAGAGCCGAGAAATCCACCGTGAAATTAGCAAGGACGTAAGAGACGCCACGAAGATCATGTTTCGTAATGGCCGCGCGCAGAGAATCATCCGGACTCATGTTGTCCATGTAGTCGAAAGGGCAATTAACGGTGTTTGCCTGATGTGTTTTCGGTTCGTAGTTCGAAACGGGATTCATTGCTCAGTATCCGTAATGGAGATAGATCGATGGGTAGCGCCATACTGAACAAATCTGTGGCCTGCGTCACTCGGACCGGTCTGGTTCTGGTTCGGCAGTTCCTTCAGGGACTAGTGAGAAAGATTCCGATATCGCACCGGACCGTAGCGAATGATCGATGCGCCGCTGTGTGGTTGTTCAACGGGTCAAAGAATTAGTCACTGCTTCCGGTTGTGCGCGCTATCCGGGGTTCGTTAGATTTGGGCCTGGCCGGCTCGAACGTTGCTGCGACGGCGGCCACCATCCACAGGTTCGCGACATCTCGCTCGCGTCCTGCTGCGTCGTGCTCGCCGTTGGCGGTGTACTCTCTGGCGTTCTTTAACAGCTCCTCTCTCAGGAATAAAAAGTCTGTCCCTAAACTAATTAGTTTCCGCGCCGTCTCTACACCCACTCCGCTGCCTAGCTTTATAAGTGCTTTGGTAGTCGGCCCATTGGCGGCAATCATGAGCTTCACCGTCGCGAAGTGCCCCGCGTTCACTGCTTCAATAACCAGTTCAGTCGCCGCTTCCTCGCCGTTCTTGTTTATCAGTCCTTGCAGCTGCGCGATTTTTTCTAAATTGGATAAATCTCTTTTCTGCAGCACATTTTTTAGCGCGGCATATGAAATGATGTTCAGGGCATCCTGTGTGCGTCTTGCCAAGGCTTGCTTGCTTATTGCCAAGGTCTGATTGCCGCTTGCCGAGGCCTGTTTGCCGCCTTCAGTCGCACTGTCGATGACTCTAAGCAGCCAATCTATTGGTGGGGAAAAATCCGCCCCCATATGTATCAGTTGATACGCGCGCCGTTGTGCAGCCCTTTTATTGTCTGTGCTTCTGCTGAGATCCAGCAGTGCAGCGGTGGCAGATGCTCCAGCCCGAATGAGAAGTCGCACGGTATCTAGCGATTCACCTGCGCTCACCATTTTGCGAATCAAATCACTGGTGGCCTTGTATGCTCCCGCAGCGATCAAGGTTCTAAGTGCCGATACCTTTTCTGTGTCGGCCACGTCGCTCGTCTCGAGTAGATTGTTTAGCGCAGCCGCGGCAATGACGTGCGCCGCAGGGTGCGTCGCCGCACGCAGCAGCCGCATCGCGCCGATCGCATCGGCGCCCAGCGCAATCAGCTGCTGCGCCATCATTCCGTTGTTACTCTTACCTAGGCGCGTCAAAGCGGCAATGGTGGGCGCTCCGACAGCAATCATGAGCCTGATATCATCCAGGTTGTCGCGCACTGTGGACGCGTTTTTCTGTCTCTCTTCGGCTGGGATGCACGATACATCTGTGTTTAGCAGAAACTCATTTACAACGCCAGAAATCCAATGTTTGGTGTCAGACCCGGCGTTTATGAAAGTTTTTAGCGCGGCAATTTTTTCTGTGTCGGGTCGATTTCTCATCGCGGCTAACGTCAACCGCACGACGCCTGGTTTCGTTAAACCGGCTATGGCCGCCTTGTCACCCGTTTTCAAAGCGTTCTTTAGAGGATCTAGAACATCATCTGCCCGGATGCACTCGTGCTCAATCATCGTCCGCATTGCGGTGATGCCATTTTCCATGGTGGGTGGGGTATCTTCTCCAGCCTCAAAGCGTAGTTTGAGGCCGTTGTTTTCCCAATTCTGAGCGGCAAATTCGAATGCGGTACATAGATCGCGATAAGCTTCAATCAGCGTCCGTGCCTTGGCTCGCTCGAAATCAGCCTGATCCAAATTTGGGGCAAGCCTACCCGTGTCAGCATGTGCTTTGGCTAGTACGTGCATCAACACGATGTTCTGCGTTGCGATCGCGTGCATCAATGGCGTGTATCCATGCCAATCTTTAGCCTCAAGTAGACCCAGAGCGTTTTCCGCTCGTTCCAGCAACATCGACGTGATCTCCTCATGACCCAGCGAAACTGCTAGATGGAGTATCGTTTTTCCAGTGGCATTGTCGACGGTTTGCAGATCAAACTGACTCTCGTCTAGCGCATTAGACAAAACTTCAACATCGCCGCTCGCCACGACACTAAAGATATCTTGGTCAGAGAGTGTTGGCTCGGCAAAATCTCCGATCGACTGCATCGCGAATAATGCCTGGGAGGCCAGACGCTGAATTGATTCCATGGGGTCGATACCTAAAAGCAATCTAAGTAACGGCCGCACGAGGTGTGTTCCATCTATGGGGCGCCTGCATCGGCGCTCTACAGAGCCAACGCGGGGTTTATTACCAGCGGACTTCCAACGTATGCGCGTGTGCGTTGTCCCACCCCTCGGCGAATCCATATAGCCCCGCCAAGGCGAGGACCGTGGCTTGGCGAACCCCTGCACTCACCACCGCCGGGTCCATGCCACGCAAGACGGAGTCGCCGACGAAAGGTACGATCAAACCGTCTTTCGTGGATTTCGCTGCGTCTCCAAAACCAAGCTCGCCGCCTAGCGTTTGGCCGATGGCGTAGCCTGCAGCGTGAGCCGCCATGCTCATAAATAGGGTTCTCTGCAGTTCCATGTTGGCAGAGTCCGGTTTGATGCCGCCGCACACGTTCGTCAAGTCATATAAAGAAAGTTGGCGCATGATTGCCTCCAATTTTCACAAAACAAGGAAAGGGAAATTTCAGTATCCGATGGGTACTGAGAGGTAACACCTTTTATCTGAAAGATGGTCCGAAAGGTGATTCCTTAGCATAGCCTTAACAGCCGAGAGTGGCAGGGCGGGCGTCCACAGTGCCGTCAAAAATAAGACCTGGCATCATGCCTTTATTTGACCATCTATTTTTTGTATGCAAAAATATATTTAAGAATATATAGGGACACTCATGCCTATCCCGCAAGCCAGTTCGCAGGCGTTCGCCGCCTATAACGAGATCAAGCAGCGCATTTTCATGGGCGAATTTACGCCGGGAATGCGGCTGCGCGAGATCGAGGTTGCCGCGCTGCTGGAGATGGGGCGTACGCCTGTGCGCGAGGCGCTCAAACGCGTTCAGGACGAAGGGCTGTTGCGGCATGAGCCCGGACGAGGCATGGTTGTCGCCACGATGGATCAGCAAGAGGTGGGCGAGCTCTATGCCATGCGCAAAGTGCTGGAGTCGGCCGCTGCCGCCATGGCGGCTCAGCATGCGACGGACGCCGAGATCGCCAACATGCAGGCGATTTTGGACGAGGGCGATGTGGATCCGGTGGCATTGAATCTGCGTTTTCACGACGCTATCTATAGCGCCGCGCATAACCGGCATTTGATCAGGTCGTTGCGCTCGTTGACCGATACCACCTATCTGTTGGGACGCAGCACATTGAGTTCCAAGGCGCGAGCGAAGGTCGCGATGAAAGAACACAACGATATTGTGGAAGCCATCCGCAGCCGTGACCCTGAGCGTGCCGCAGCCGCCGCACGGCATCACATTCACCAGGCATTGCTGGAGCGCCTCAAGCTGCTGCGACAGCGCGGTTGACCTATTCGCCTATCGAATGGTTTCGTCGCGGCCGGAATAAAAGAATCTGTTTCACCTCACCAAAATAAGTTGGCCTATTCAGGCAATCAGGAGACATCGCCTTATGCGTTACTTGAAGCACTTCCGCCGATATGCAGCTTTAACCGTCGCATGCGTCATGCCTGTCTTGGCCTGCGCCCAGGGTTTTCCCACTAAGCCCATCAAGCTGGTAGTGCCGTTTGCGGCGGGTGGCGGCACGGATAGTATTGCGCGCGATATGGCCCGCACCTTGAGCGAGCGTCTGGGGCAGCCTGTCGTGGTGGAGAACCATGGCGGCGGCGGGGGCTCTATTGGGGCCAATAACGTCGCACATGCCAACCCCGATGGATACACCTTGTTGTTCGCGACGTCGACGTTCGTCACCAACGCTGCCGCAGAGGTCTCCAGCTCCTACGACGTGGAGAAGTCTTTCGCGCCGGTGGCGCTGATCGGGCGTGGTCCCTTGCTGGTGGTGGCTAACAAGGACCTGGGCGTAAAGTCGATTGCGGATTTGCGCAAGCTGGCCACTGAGCGTCCCGGCGAGATCAATTTCTGCTCGGCTGGTGCGGGCAGTATCAATCATCTGTCCGGCGAATTGTTCAAGCAAAAGGCCAATGTGCAGATGATGCATGTGCCATACAAGGGCAGCGGCCCCGCCACGGTGGATCTGCTGGCGGGCCGAGTGCAGGTGTTCTTTGCGACGGTACCGACTATTTTGGGACAGGTGAAGGAAGGGCGAGTGCAGCTGTTGGCCGTGACGCGGGAGCAGCGTTCCCCCTTGTTCCCCGATGCACCGACCATGGCGGAAGCGGGTGTATCGGACTTCAACATTTCGACGTGGTGGGGCATCTTGGCGCCTGCTGGCACTCCGGCAGTGATCGTTCAGCAGTTGAATGCGGCGGTAAACGAGGCGGCAGCAGCAGACCTGGTACGTCAACGATTGACGAACGAAGGTGCAGACTTGTTCGCAGGTACACCAGATGATTTCGGCAAGGCACTGTCGGCAGAGCTGGCGTTGTGGCGTGGTGTGGTAAAGCAATCCGGCATGCACCTGGATTGATATATCGGTGCGGGAGACCTCTTATGTCTAATTATTCTTTGCCGCAGCAGCCGGCGCGCCGCCGTCTGTTAGCCAGTGCTGGCGCTGTTGCCGGCTGGATGGCGCTCGGCGGACGCGCTGCATTTGCCCAAAGCGATTACCCCTCGCAGCCTGTGACGGTAATTGTGCCCTATGCGCCGGGAGGCCAAGGCGATGTGTTTGCGCGTCTGATCGGCGAAAAACTCGGCAAGTCATTGAAGCAGACCGTTGTGGTGGAAAACCGGCCCGGTGCATCAGGCGCGATTGGAGCGCGCATGGTTGCGCGCGATGATCCCGATGGATATCGCTTGCTGTTGGGACAGACCGGTGAAATGGCGGTGAACCCGTTCGCCATGCGAAACCTCGGTTATGACCCACAAAAGGATTTTGTGCCTATCGCGCTGGTCGGCGATTCGCCCTTGGTGCTCGTTGTGCCGGCGGAATCGCCGTACAAGACGCTGTCGGCGCTGATTGAGGCTGCATTGGCGAAACCGGACAGCGTGACGTATGCCTCCTCCGGTACGGCGACGCCAGGTCATTTGGCAGCGGCCGCATTGGCGTTGGGCACCAAGAGTACGATGGTGCATGTGCCCTATAAGGGGGCAGGCCAGGCGATGACGGATTTGCTGGGGCAGCACGTCGATTTCTTCTTTTCCAGCGCGGCAGCGGCAATGGCGCATATTTCTGCTGGCAAGCTGAAGGCTCTGGCGGTGTCCACTCCCAAGCGTATCGCCGCGTTGCCGGATGTCCCCGCGGTGGCTGAAAAGACAGTGCCAGGATTCGAGTTCAGCTTATGGGGCGGGTATTTTGCGCCTGCAGCGACGCCGTCTCCCGTTGTGCAGCGATTGAATCAAGAGATTAATGCTGCGCTGTCCGATGCGTCCATACGTGAACGTTTCGAGGTAGATGGCGTCGTCATTCGGCCCAATACGGCAGAGGAGTTCGCGGCGTTCGTTCGTCGCGAAATGGAAAAGTATCAACGCCTGGTCGCACAGACCGGCGTGTCTATCGAACCTTAACGTCATTTATTTTCGAGGTGTTCTCATGAAGATCGTTGTATTGCCGGGTGACGGCATCGGGCCTGAAACGATGGCGGTGGCGGTGGATGCGCTGCAGGCTGTGTCACAACGTTTCGATCTGGGCTTGCAGCTGGATCACGACATCGCGGGGCATGACAGTCTCAAGCGTCATGGCGCTACGGTGACACCGGCATTGCTGGAAAAGGTCTTGGCCGCTGACGGTCTGATGCTGGGCCCCATGGCGACCTATGACTTCAAGGACGAGTCCAAAGGCGAAATCAATCCTTCGAAGTTCTTTCGCAAGAATCTGGATCTGTACGCCAATATTCGTCCGGCCCGCACTTATGCAGGTACGCGAGCGCGGTTGGGCGAATTCGATCTGGTGGTTGTGCGCGAAAATACTGAAGGTTTTTACGCGGATCGTAATATCGAGTCGGGCGGCAGCGAGATGCTGATCACGCCTGACGTCGTCGTGTCCTTGCGCCGTATCACGCGTCAATGTTGCGAACGTATTGCACGCTCTGCTTTTGAGCTGGCGATGACGCGCAAAAAACACGTGACGATCGTACACAAGGCGAATGTGCTGAAAATCGGTGATGGTATGTTCATCGATATGTGCCACGAAGTCGGAAAGGAGTTTCCCGAGGTACGCGTGGATGACGTCATTGTCGATGCAATGATGGCGCATGTGGTTCGCGCACCGGATCGCTATGACGTGATCGTCACGACCAATATGTTCGGCGATATTCTGTCGGACCTGACGGCGGAGCTCTCTGGCAGTCTGGGGTTGGGGGGCTCGCTGAATGCCGGACGTGATCATGCCATGGGACAAGCCGCGCATGGTTCGGCTCCTGATATTGCGGGCAAAGATCTGGCTAATCCCGCATCGCAGTTGTTGTCGGCCGCCATGTTGTTGACCTGGTATGGCCAGCGCAAGGGCGGACAAAAATTCCTCGACGCTGGCAAGGCGATTGAAGCTGCACTCGCCGCCAGCATTGCGTCGGGCCAGTGCACGGCCGACGTGGGCGGCAAGTTGGGTACGCGTGCTGCCGGCAAGGCTGTGGTCGATCAGTTGCGGGCAGCATGATCATGGCCACGCCAGCGCTGCCCCCAGCAGCTTGTGATTGCCACGTTCACGTCGTAGGTGATCCTGTCCGTTATCCCATGGTCGCGGATCGCCACTACACGCCAGGGCCTGCTTCGATGCCGGACCTGAAGCGACACATGAGCTCATTGGGTATCACCCATGCAGTGATCGTGCAGCCTAGCGTGTATGGCACGGACAATACTTGCATGTTGGATGGTTTGCGCGATCTGGATGGGGCAGGGCGTGGTGTGGCGGTATTGGATGACAGTGCTTCCGACGCGTTGCTTCGTGATTTTCATTCATCGGGCGTGCGTGGATTACGCCTGAACCTGGAAAGTACAGGCAGCCGCGATACACGGCGCATGCGTGATGATCTGCAAGCGTGGGCGCAACGGTTGGCGCCTCTGGGTTGGCACGTGCAGGTGTATGCCTCGTTGGATGTTATTGCAGAAGTTGTTCCCATTCTGCAAGCGTTACCGGTGCCTGTTGTGTTGGATCACTTTGCCGGCGTGCCGGCAGGCACGGCGTTGACTGATTCGCGGGTGCAGGCCATATTGGGGTTGGTCGCGTCAGACGCGGCCTATGTCAAGCTGTCTGCGCCCTATCGCATCGATGCCTCGGGTACTGCTGTTGAGGCTGTGGCGGGATTGGCGGCGGCGTTTATCCAGGCCAATCCTGATCGCATGCTTTGGGCCAGCGATTGGCCGCATACCAACCGTGAACCCGGGAAGTCTCCGCTGGAGATCAGCGCCTATCGGCAGATAGGCCCCCGCCGATTGGCGCAGGACATCCACACCTGGCTGTCCGATGAGGCGCTGCGCACGCGCGTGCTGGTAGAGAATCCGGCGCGCCTGTACGGCTTTTAAGCCGTCTTTGTGCCGGATGAGGCGACTTGAATCCCGTGCAGATGCGTGGGACTCGAGGCCGCCTTTGCGCTGGGACAGGCGTTGCTTGTGCCCCGTCAGCCTTGTGCGGCCAAGGCTTGGCGCACCTGCTCCAACAATGCATCGCGCTGCGCTTCGTCGTCGGCGGCAGGCCCTTGAGCGATGGCCGCGCCATCCAGCACCGCCGTGTAGCTGAGTCCATCGACCCGCAGAACATCCTGGTCGCTGCCAGCCTGCAGGCGTTGTACCAGTGCGCCCGCCTCTTTGGGATTATCAAAGCTGCGCGATAGCAAGAGCTCTTGGCCGTCTGCGCCCAGCAACCGGAAACGGAACGTGCCGTCGTCATCGCGAAAGCTGACAAAGCGCGCTGCTTTGTTGGATTTCTTGGTGGTGGTTTTGTCTGCTGCCGGGATGGCGGTATGGCGGCGCAGACCGACGGCCTCGCGCAATTGCGCCATGAACGGCGTCGCCAGTTTGCGGGCCTTTTGGCCGCCGGCTTGCAGGATGTCTTCGATACGCTCGGGATGCGCCATCAGAGCCTGATAGCGTTCGCGCATGGGAGCAATATCGCGCTCCAGGCGCTCGTAGAGAGCCTGTTTGGCGTCGCCCCAGCCCATGCCGGCCTCGAGCTCTGCGCGGAAGGCCGCGGACTCATCCTCGGTCGCAAAGGCGCGGTACAGCGTATACAGATGCGAGCCCTCGGCATCCTTGGGTTCGCCCGGTTGGCGCGAGTCCGTCACGATGCGCATGACCGCAGCGCGCAGCGCAGCCGGATCACCTTCGAACAGCGGGATGGTGTTGTTGTAGCTCTTGGACATCTTGCGCCCGTCCAGACCCGGCAGGGTGGCGACGGATTCTTCGATGACGACTTCCGGCAGGACAAAATATTCGCCGTTGTAGAGGTGGTTAAAGCGTTGAGCAATATCGCGCGCCATTTCCAAGTGCTGGATTTGGTCGCGCCCCACAGGGACCTTGTTCGCGTTGAACATCAGGATGTCCGCCGCCATCAGCACAGGGTAGGAAAACAGGCCCATGGTGATGCCGTCGTCCGGGTCGACGCCCTTGGCGGTATTTTGATCCACTGAGGCTTTATAGGCATGGGCGCGATTCATCAGGCCCTTAGCCGTGACGCACGTCAATATCCAGCACAACTCGGGAATCTCGGGGATATCCGATTGGCGATAAAACGTCACGCGTTCGGGATCCAGGCCGCCAGCAAGCCACGTGGCCGCGATTTCCAGGCGGGACCGCGCCACGCGGGCAGGATCATCGCACTTGATCAGCGCGTGGTAGTCCGCCATGAAGTAGAACGCATCGGTACCCGGCTGGGTGCTGGCGTTGATGGCTGGGCGGATGGCGCCAGCCCAGTTGCCGAGGTGAGGGGTGCCAGAGGTGGTGATGCCGGTTAGAACGCGGGTACTCATGAGCAGGGCGGACAAAGCGTTATTGGACAGTCGCCCAGTGTAACGCGTCGGCGTGACAATTCGGCCGGGCAGCAGCCGGACGGACTGGATGGCGGTACTTTGGAGCGCGGGGGCCGTGAATCTCGATTGATTCATGGAGGCGCGCTCTGATCGATGTACTTCGTCAGGGAAAAGAGCCCCCAAAAGATGAACGGAATTTCAGCTTTTTGGGGGCGCTCGTGGGGCTATCCCGCCCCTGTGTTTTGTCGAGACGGCGGACAGTCTGACGGATCAGCGTTTGAGCTTGGCGAAGGCGTCGGCCATGGCGCTGTTACGCGGCTCGTTGCGGCCAGCATCGGCCTGAGGGCGACGGCCACCGCCGCCGGCTCCGCCGTTGCGTGCCGCGCCGTTGCCGCGTGGCGCGTCATTGCCGCCACGGCGCGCAGGCTGGGCCGTGTCGTTCAAACGCATGGTCAACGCGACGCGCTTGCGGGCGGCATCGACTTCCAGCACTTTGACGCTGACGGTTTGCCCCACGCGCACGACATCGCGCGGATCCTTGACGAATTTCTCCGCCAAGGCCGAGATATGCACCAGACCGTCTTGATGCACGCCGATGTCCACGAACGCGCCAAAGTTGGCCACGTTGGTGACGACGCCTTCGAGCACCATGCCGGGGTACAGGTCGTTCAGTGTTTCCACGCCTTCTTTGAACTGGGCAGTCTTGAACTCGGGACGCGGGTCGCGGCCGGGTTTTTCCAACTCGGCGAAAATATCGCGCACGGTAGGCAGACCAAAACGATCGTCCGTAAAGTCGGACGGCGATACGCCCTTGAGCGCCTCGCGTTGGCCGATGATCTGCTGGACGTCGGTCTTGATTTTGGCGACGATGCGTTCGACCACGGGGTAGGCCTCCGGGTGCACCGCCGAGGCGTCCAAGGGGTTGGCGCCATTCGGGATACGCAGGAAGCCGGCAGCCTGTTCAAAGGCCTTTTCACCGAAGCGAGGAACCTTGCGCAGTTGATCCCGCGTGGGGAATGCGCCATTTTCGTCGCGCCAGGTGACGATGTTTTTGGCCAGCAGGGAATTCAGCCCCGACACACGCGCCAACAGGGCGGCCGAAGCGGTGTTCACATCGACGCCGACGGCGTTCACGCAGTCCTCGACCACGGCGTCCAGCGAGCGGGCCAGCTCGCGTTGATTGACGTCGTGCTGATACTGACCGACGCCGATGGCTTTGGGATCAATCTTGACCAATTCGGCCAACGGGTCTTGCAGGCGGCGGGCAATAGACACGGCGCCGCGCAGCGTGACGTCCAGATCGGGGAATTCCTGCGCGGCAGTTTCCGAGGCGGAATACACCGATGCGCCGGCTTCGGAGACGACGACACGAGTCAGTTTCAGATCGGGGAACTGGCTCATCATGTCGCCCACCAGTTTTTCGCTTTCGCGCGAGGCTGTGCCGTTGCCGATGGCGATCAGCTCGACCTGATGGCGGGCTGCCAGGGCGGCCAGCGTGGCGATCGTGCCTTCGCGGTCACGGCGCGGCTCGAACGGATACACGGTGGCGGTATCGACGACCTTGCCGGTGCGGTCGATGACGGCGACTTTGCAGCCGGTGCGGATGCCGGGGTCCAGGCCCAGCACAGCCTTGGGGCCGGCCGGTGCGGCCAACAGCAGATCTTTCAGATTGGCGGCGAATACGCGGATCGCCTCGGCTTCGCCTTCTTCGCGCAGGCGGCCAAACAGCTCGCTCTCGAACGCGGTCAAGAGCTTGACGCGCCAGGTCCAGCGGCAGACTTCGCCCAGCCAACGCGAGCGCGGCGAGGCATCCAGGGCGAACAGGCCATTGCCGAGTTTCAGGAAACTGGCCACGCGTGCTACGCAGGGGTGCGGCGTCTGAGCCTCTAATTCCGCCTCCAGTCCCAGGCGCAGTTCGAGTACGCCTTGTTGGCGGCCGCGCATGAGCGCCAGGATACGGTGCGAGGGCAGGGTGCGCACCGGTTCGTTGAAGTCGAACCAGTCACGGAAATTCGCGCCTTCGGCTTCTTTGCCTTCGGCGACCTTGGCATACAACAGTCCGGTGGACCACAAGTGGTCGCGCATGTCGGCCAGCAGATCGGCGTTTTCGGCGTAGCGCTCGGCCAGGATGTCGCGCGCACCGTCCAGGGCAGCCTTGGCGTCGTTGATCGAAGCCTCGGGATTCAGGTATTGCGCCGCCAACTCGGCAGGGTCGCAAGCCGGATCGGCCAGAATGGCATCGGCCAAAGGCTCCAGGCCGGCTTCGCGAGCGATCTGGGCACGGGTGCGGCGCTTGGGTTTGTACGGAGCGTACAAGTCTTCCAGGCGTTGCTTGGTATCTGCGGTAGCAATTTCCTGTTGCAATTCGGGCGTAAGTTTGCCCTGTTGCGTGATGGATTCCAGGATGGCGCCGCGCCGCTCTTCGAGCTCGCGCAGGTAGCCCAATCGGACTTCTAAGTTGCGTAGCACCGTGTCGTCCAGGCCGCCGGTCGCTTCTTTGCGGTAGCGTGCGATGAAGGGCACGGTGGCGCCGTCGTCCAGCAACTCGACGGCAGCGGCGATTTGGGAGGGGCGGCTGCCCAGCTCGGTGGCAAGCTGGGCAAGAATACGGGCTTGGTCGACGCTGGGCGCAGTGCTCGTGGTGGCGGAAGTGTCAGGCATCTCGATACGGCTGCAAAGGGAAATCAAGGGCCGGATTTTGCCACAAGGCGGCGACAGGGCGCATGTCGAGGGCTATTTTGAGCACGTTGCCCTGGGGGCTCGGGGTATCATTGAGCGCCCCTAATCGTTGATGTGATTGATGCTAGATCTGGATATTTCCGAGTTTTTTGCCGTTGACGGTCCGTTGAGCAAGGCCTTGCCTGGCTATAGCCCCCGTCCGGCCCAGGTCGAACTGGCACAGGCGATCGGCCAGGCCATCACCGATCGCGCGACCCTGGTGGCCGAGGCCGGGACCGGTATTGGCAAGACCTGGGCCTATCTTGTGCCCGCCATGGTGGCTGGGGGGAAAGTCGTCATTTCGACAGGAACCCGCACGCTGCAGGACCAGTTGTTTTCCCGAGATTTGCCGCGTGTGCGCGCTGCCTTGGCCGCGCCCGTGACAGCGGCGCTGCTCAAGGGGCGGGGTAATTATGTCTGTCACTATCACCTGGATCGCCTGCAAGGCGACGAGCGCGCGCTGAAATCCCGTACCGAGATTTCGCAACTGCGCCAGATCCAGGTCTTTGCTGGCATCTCCAAAACCGGCGATCGCGCCGATCTGGGAAAAATCCCCGAAGACGCCGATATCTGGAATCGAGTGACGTCTACGCGCGAAAACTGTCTTGGCCAGGAATGTCCGCGCATCCGGGATTGTTTTGTGGTGAAGGCCCGGCGCCAGGCCCAAGACGCCGACATCGTGGTCGTCAATCACGCTTTGTTCATGGCCGATCTGGTATTGCGCGAAGAAGGCGTGACCGATTTGCTGCCCGAAGCGGACACGGTGATCTTTGACGAGGCGCATCAGTTGCCGGATACCGCAACGCGATTTTTGGGCAGTAGTGTCTCGACCCATCAATTGCTGGATTTCGGCCGCGCTCTGGAGGTCGCAGGGCTGGCATACGCGCGCGAAGCCGCAAAATGGGCCGATGTCAGCCGCCATGTGGAAACCACCGCCCGTGAGTTGCGCCTGGTCTGTGCGCCCTTGGATCAACTGCCGGGGCGCAAGGCGACCTTTGAGGCCATGCCGGACGCAGAGCAATTCGATGCCGCGCTGGCCGCGCTGCGCCAAGCAGTCGAGGCCGCCACGCGGGCATTGGCGGGCGTCGCGGAAAAGCATCCCGATCTGGCTGCCGCTGCCCGCAGTGGCGCAGACATTGCATTGCGCCTGGCAAAGTGGTCGACACCCGCCAGGGACGGCGCCGACGGGCGGCTCGGCGTTCAGGATGACGATGCTGCGGCCGGCCATGGATCCAGTGTCACGCGTGACTCAACACTGGCCGACGAGGGGTGGGGACTGGACCTGCAAGCCCTCGCGTCGGCTCAGCCGCAGACTGGCGAAGAACTGATTCATGCCGCTGAAAATTCGTCGGCTCCATCTGCGGATGACGGTATGTCCACCGCTCGCGCTTTACTGCAAGGTGCTGCGGCTGCACGGTTGTTTAGCGGTCCGGCGGTGCGCTGGGTGGAGCACGGGCAGCATCATGTCCGGCTGCATTCCGCCCCCTTGTCGGTGGCTCAGGCGTTCTCCAAGTTTCGCAAACCCGGTCAGGCCTGGATCCTGACTTCGGCGACGTTGTCGGTGCAGGCGGACTTTGGCCACTACACTCGTCAATTAGGACTAAATGACGCCCGGACAGGGCGCTGGGAGTCCCCTTTCGACTATACCAACCAAGGGTTGTTGTTTGTGCCGCGCGATATGCCCGAACCGCAATCGCCGCGTTTTGCCGAGCGTTTTGTACAGACGCTGATACCGCTGCTCGAGGCCAGCCCGGGCGGCACCCTGGTGCTGTGCACGACCTTGCGCGCGGTGGATCGTGTGGCCGCGTTGTTGGCCGAGACGTTCGAGGATCAGGGATACGATTGGCCCTTGCTGAAGCAGGGCGATGCGACGCGCCGCGATCTGTTGGAGCGCTTTTGCAAGCTCGAGCATCCGGTGCTGGTCGGCAGCGCGACATTCTGGGAAGGTATCGACTTGCCTGGCGATGTGCTAACCCTGGTCGCCATCGACAAGCTCCCCTTTGCACCGCCGGATGATCCGGTGATCGAGGCCCGGCTGCGCGCCTGTCGAGAGCGCGGCGGCAATCCCTTTGCGGAATATCAATTGCCCGAGGCGGCAATTTCGCTGAAACAAGGCGCCGGCCGCCTGATTCGGACTGAAAGCGACTGGGGGGTACTCATGGTCGG
The DNA here is from genome assembly GCF_054781015.1 of Bordetella muralis. Taxonomy (NCBI): domain Bacteria; kingdom Pseudomonadati; phylum Pseudomonadota; class Betaproteobacteria; order Burkholderiales; family Alcaligenaceae; genus Bordetella; species Bordetella muralis. The sequence continues at coordinate 350,439 of NZ_BAAGVF010000003.1, forward strand.
GGATGCCCGTCTCGTCGAAAAACCCTATGGCAAGCGTTTGTGGCGTGGCTTGCCGCCATTTTCCCGGACGCGGGATATGAACGAGGTTCTGGCGTTTTACGCCCGCCGCGAGCAGGGCGATTACTGAGCGTTTCCCGGGCAGCCACGTGGCAGGGGTCAGACCGCGAGTGCCGATATCGGCTCGGTTCCGGATAAATGCAATGTGCCGCCCATTGGGCGGCACATTGTCATATCGACTGGGCGGAGATCATTTCCACGAGAACGGGTTCCACCAGCTCTTGTCGGTCAGCAGCGTTTGTTCGTTCATGGTGCTGTCCGGATAGTTGGTCTTGAGCACGCGCTGGGCGTCGTTCTGGAGGTCAGTCATTCCCAGCTTGCCATACGAGGCCGACATGATGACCAGGGCTTCTTCGGAGGCGGGAGCGCCCTCGAAATCGGTGATCACGGTCTGGGCACGGTTGGCCGCTGCGATGTAGGCGCCGCGCTCGTAGTAGTAGCGCGCGACATAGACCTCGTTCATGGCAATGGCGTTGACCAGCCATGTCAGGCGCTGTTGGGCATCGGGCGTGTACTTGCTCTGGGGAAAGCGCTTGATCAATTCGTTGAAAGCGTCGTAAGAGGCCCGCAACCCTTTTGGATCGCGCTCTGCAGGGTCCTGGCCCGTCAGGTTGCTCATGAATGCACTGGCAGGGGTGAAGTTGATCAGCCCTTTCAGGTAGAGCATGTAATCGGTGCCAGGATGATTGGGGTACATCTGCTGGAACCGGTCGATGGCGGCAAGCGCCTGTTCGTTTTCGCCGTCTTTCCAGTTGACGTAGGCCAGGTCGATCAGGGCTTGCTGAGCATAGACCCCGAACGGATATCGGCTTTCAATGGCGGTGAGCCGGTCGCGCGCATCGTTCCAGCCGCCGGCGTCCATTTCGGCTTTGGCGTCGGTGTACAACTGTTCCGCGCTCCAGCCGGCGGTCTTGTCGTACTTGGTGTCGGTGCCGCTGCAGCCTGCGACAGTCAGAGCGACGGACAGCGCGATGGCCGCGCGCAGGAGCGAGCCGCGTAGAGCAGGGCGGTTCGAGAGGGCAGCAGTGCGGAAAATCACGAGATACGTTTCCTTGGTGTTAGGATGGCACGGCTGAATTATATGATCTTGCTTCATGTCCCATACAGACGCCCTTGCCGTTGACAGTGCCAGCTTCGCGGCAGATGACGAACCTCAGTGTATTACTGTGCCGCCCGGCACGCGAGCGGACCGCCTGGACAAGGTCCTGGCCGCCCTGCTGGACGGGCATTCGCGCAGCCGTCTGCAGGGATGGATCGAGGCCGGCTGGGTCCAGGTCAATGGCGCGGCCGCCAAGGTGCGCCAGGTGGTGGGGCCCGGCGACGTCATCGCCGTCTGGGAACAGCCCGCCCCGGAAAGCCTGGCGTTTACGCCCGAGCCGGTCGAATTCGGGGTCGTGGACGAAAGCCCCGACTGGATCGTCGTGAACAAGCCCGCGGGGCTGGTGACGCACCCAGGCGCCGGCAACTGGCACGGCACGCTGCTCAACGGCCTGCTACACAGATATCCCGAGCTGGCCCGGGTGGCGCGCGCCGGGATCGTGCATCGCCTGGATAAGGATACCTCCGGTTTGATGGTGGTCGCGCGTAACGACTTGGCACAAACTCATCTGGTTCGACAACTTCAGGCGCGCAGCATGGGCCGGGAATATATCGCCCTGGCTCACGGCTGGCTGAAGACGGCTGGTGTGGTGGATCGTGCGATCGGCCGTGATGCGCGCGTGCCCATCCGCATGAGTGTCGAGCGCCCGATCGCTCCGAAACCGGCTGTTACCCACTATTCCCCTTTGAGACAAGGCCGCGCGCCTGCGGGAGAGCCGGTGACTGAGGTGGTTTGCCGCCTGGAAACGGGGCGTACGCACCAGATCCGCGTGCACTTGGCCAGCCTGGGACATCCGTTGTTGGCCGATACGATTTATGGTGGACGCGAGGCCGCCGGTGCGACACGGCAGATGTTACACGCCCGCGCCTTGCATTTTGATGATCCCAGCGGCCGAGGCGATGCCGTTTTTCGTGCCGACCCGCCTGACGACATGAGACAAGCCCAGGAAGCCACACAATGGAACGCGTGATTCACGGATTGCCCGTTGTTACCGGCCCGCAATGGCCAGGCGTGCACTATTTCTGTACCACGCGAGCCGGCGGCGTAGGCGTATCGCCGCACGACACTCTGAATCTGGGGCTGCGCGCCAACGATTTGCCGGAGACCGTACAGGAGAATCGCCGCCGTGTGCGCGCAGCCGTTCCTGCCGATCCCTTGTGGCTGCGCCAAATCCATGGCACTGAGGTGGTCGATGCCGACAATCCTCCTTCGGCAACGGATGCGGGGGCGACGGAGTTTGCTGCGGACGCCAGCGTGACCTCAGCCCCCGGGCGGGTATTGGCCGTCATGGTGGCGGACTGCCTGCCCGTGTTCATGACGGATCTGGATGGCACAGTTGTCGGAGCTGCTCATGCCGGTTGGCGTGGGCTGGCTGGCGGGGTCCTGGAAAACACCTTGCGGCAACTCCGCGCCAAAGCGCCGGCCGCACGTGGCTGGCGTGCCTGGGTCGGGCCCGGTATCGGCCCCGACCATTTCGAGGTCGGAGAGGATGTACGCGAGGCCTTTGCCTCTGGTGGTCCGCAGGCCTTGGCCTGCTTCACGCCTCGTGCCGGGCATCCTGGAAAATGGTTGGCAGACCTTCCTGCGCTCGCGCTATTGCGGCTGCGGCGGGCAGGGGTTGAGGACGTGCATGCTTCTGGACTGTGTACGGTGTCGGATCCCGCGCGCTTTTTCTCATACCGGCGCGACGGCACGACAGGCCGCATGGCGCTGCTCGCGTGGCGCGACAGTTCGTTTTCGGTATAAACCCGAGTTCTTGTATACCCGCATTGACAGCCTCAGGGGCGCCATGCACCATCGGGCTGTCACGCAGGTGATTTAATCTCGCGGGGAGGCAGGTCGCTGCTGCATTCCTGCTCCAGACCATAACAAGGTGTCGAAGTGAACGCCCCTATTTCCGCTGCTTGGCCCGTCCCGGTTAGCGTGGCGCCGGACGCGCTGGCAGATATCCAAGCCGACTTTTCGCGAGAGTGGCTGCGTATTTGCGACGAGGCGCAGCGTGGCGTCCTGGCGCCGCCTGCCGATCGGCGTTTTCGTGGCGCGGCGTGGGCTGCCAGCCGCCAGCATCTGCTGATGGCGCACGCGTATTTGTTATCGGCGCGGGTGCTCTCGCGTATGGTCGACGCGGCGCAAGTGGGTGAGCCGCTGCGCAACCGGCTGCGCTTTTCCATCATGCAATGGGTGGACGCGTTGTCGCCGTCGAATTTCCTGGCTTTCAACCCTGACGCACAACAGTCGATCATTGACACGGCGGGGCGGGCGTTGAGTGACGGCCTGGCCAATCTGGCCAATGATTTGCGCAAAGGCCGCATCAGCCAGACTGACGACAGCCAATTCGAGATCGGCCGCAATGTGGCCACGACGCCGGGTCAGGTCGTATTCCAGAATCCGCTGTTCCAGTTGATTCAATACACACCGCAGACGGATACGGTCTACGCGCGTCCGTTGGTGATCGTGCCACCCAATATCAACAAGTTCTATATCCTGGACTTGCAGCCGGCCAACTCGTTCGTGCGCTATGCGGTTGCGCAGGGGCACACGGTTTTCATGGTGTCGTGGCGTAATCCGCTGTCGAGCGATCGGGACGGCGTCGATCAGGCCACGTGGTCCGAGTATCTGGATAATGCGGTGCTCAAAGCCCTGCAGGTGGCCAGCGACATTTCTGGACAGGATCAAGTCAATGCATTGGGGTTTTGCGTGGGGGGCACGATGCTGGCATCGGCGTTGGCCCTGGCCCAGGCACGCGGTGAGCATCCTGCCGCGTCCTTGACGCTATTGACCACGATGCTCGACTTTCATGACACCGGCGTACTGCAAGTTTTCGTCGACGAAGCCCATGCCATGCTGCGCGATCAGCAGATCGGCCAAGGCGGCTTGATGGCAGGCCGCGATCTGGCGACGACATTCTCGTTTCTGCGGCCGAATGAGCTCGTGTGGAACTATGTTGTGGGCAATTACCTGAAAGGGCAGACGCCGCCTGCATTCGATTTGTTGTTCTGGAACGGCGACAGCACCAACCTGCCGGGGCCCTTTTTCACGTGGTATTTCCGTAATACCTACCTGGAAAACAATCTCAAGGTGCCTGGGCGCGCCCGTGCCGGCGAGGTCGCATTGGACCTGACCCGCCTGAAAATGCCGGCCTATTTGTACGGTTCGCGCGAGGATCACATCGTGCCTTGGACCTCTGCCTATGCGTCAACGCAGTTGCTGCGTGGGCCGCTGCGTTTTGTGCTGGGCGCGTCCGGCCATATCGCCGGCGTCATCAATCCGCCCGAGACCGGCAAGCGCAATTACTGGGTCAGTGAGGATGCGGCCTTGCCAGGCGACCCCGGCGTATGGTTTTCGCAAGCGACCGAGCATGCTGGCAGCTGGTGGCCCGATTGGTCGCAGTGGTTGGCAGAGCATTCCGGCGCCAAGCGCCGCGCGCCCGTCAAAGCCGGGAATACCCGCTATGTGCCGATCGAGCCGGCGCCAGGCAGCTACGTTAAAGTTCGAGCCGCCTGAGGCCGCTCGACAGGTTCTTTTTGATGGATGGGAGTCTTTTAGATCAACAGTGAGTATGCGCAGCAAGCAGTCTTTATCGAATAAGCAATCCGGCAGTATCAGTAGCAGGTAGTACGTTATTGAGGCGCTCAGTGCGCAGGAGGAAGGATATGAGCGGGAAACTGGCATACGTTACGGGTGGTATGGGCGGCATAGGCACGGCGATCTGCCGCCGATTGGCCAAAGACGGGTTTCGCGTAGTGGCCGGCTGCGGCCCGAGCCGCAACTATCAACAGTGGCTCGATGAGCAGGCTGCCCAGGGATTTACCTTCCATGCATCGGTCGGCAATGTATCCGACTGGGACTCCACCGTGGCCGCGTTCGAGCGCGTGTCCAATGAATTGGGCCCTGTTGATGTGTTGGTCAACAACGCGGGGATTACCCGCGATGGCTTGTTTCGCAAAATGTCCGCCGATGATTGGCGTGCGGTGATCGACACCAATCTGAACAGCTTGTTCAATGTGACCAAGCAGGTCATCGAAGGCATGGTCGAGCGTCAGTGGGGCCGTATCATCAACATCAGTTCGGTCAATGGGCAGAAAGGGCAGTTCGGACAAACCAATTACTCTACGGCCAAAGCCGGTATTCACGGCTTTACGATGGCTCTGGCCCAAGAGGTCGCCAGCAAAGGCGTGACGGTCAATACGATCTCGCCAGGATATATCGGTACGGATATGGTGCGCGCCATCCGCCCGGATATGTTGGAGAAGATCGTCGCGACGATCCCGGTGCGCCGTCTCGGAACCCCCGAAGAAATCGCTTCGATGACGTCATGGCTGGCTTCAGATGAATCTGGTTTTTCGACGGGCGCCGATTTTTCGCTCAATGGCGGCCTGCACATGGGCTGATGAGAGACGAGCCGGAAAGCATGTGCAGGCGTTCCGGCTTACACTAGGAATACTTCAAAGCTAAAGAGATCGCCCGATCTCGGGGACAACCATGACGCAAGCTCAAACTGGCGCCGGTCAGCGCCTGATTAAAAAGTACCCCAATCGTCGTTTGTACGATACCCAGACGAGCACCTATATTACGCTGGCGGACGTCAAACAACTGGTGTTGGCGAACGAGGAATTTCAGGTGGTCGACGCCAAGAGCGGCGACGACTTGACGCGTAGTATCCTGCTGCAGATCATCCTCGAAGAAGAAAGCGGTGGCATGCCGATGTTTTCCTCGAACATGCTGTCGCAGATCATTCGTTTCTACGGCCACGCCATGCAAGGCATCATGGGCTCATACCTGGAAAAGAATATCCAGGCGTTCATGGAAATTCAGCAACGCATGGCAGAACAGTCCAAAGGCTTGTACGGCAGCCAATTTGGTCCCGAGGCCTGGGCGCAATTCATGAACGTGCAGACGCCGATGCTGCAGAACATGATGAACAACTACATTGATCAAAGCAAAAATCTGTTCGTGCAGATGCAGGATCAAATGCAAGACCAGACGCGTGCCATGTTCTCTTCGTTTCCGTTTACGCCGGGCAGCGGCCAAGGCGGCGGCCGGAAGTAGGGAAAATGGCGTCAGACCCGATGCGCGGAGTCATCTTCGTAGTCTGACGCCTTTATCTGCTATTTCTTTTCAGCTTTGCTTGGGTCGACCTTGATGCCGTTCTGCACTTGCTTGACGCCTTCGACATCACGCGCCACCCGGGCAGCCTGTTCGACCTCGGCCTCGGTGCCTACGGTACCGCTGAGCACGACCGTGCCATCAGTGGTCTCGACGGCGATGTCCAGCGCGCTCAGCGTCGAGTCGGCGACAAGCGCGCCTTTGACTTTGGTCGTGATGACCGTATCCGATGCGTATTCACTAACAGACTGTTTGTTTGTATCGCCCTCGGCAGCATGAACGGCTGTGCCCACGGCGCCGAACATGGCACCGGCGCCGATGGCCGTGGCAATGATCAGTTTACGCATGTTCATAGAAATGCTCCTTCTACATAGCGATGACGTGGCATCGGGGGAGGGCGCGGCCGACTATGGCCGCGCATGGTCTACTTCTTTCTAAGCACACCGCTCAATATGGACAGCACCGCCAGGATCAAAAACACGAAGAACAGGATCTTGGCAATGCCAGCAGCACCGGCGGCAATACCGCCAAAGCCCAAGACGGCGGCGATGATAGCAATCACGAAGAATACGGCAGCGTAATACAGCATTTTGGATTCTCCTCGAAGTTGCAATTAGCCCATTAGCGGTTGGCGTCGAAAAAAGTGCGGACTTCCTTTTCGGCTTCTTCCTTGGTCTTGCCGTAACGTTCCTGGATCAAACCGCTCAGCCGTTCAGCATTGCCTTCAACGCGAGTCAATTCGTCGTCGGTCAGTTCGCCCCAGGCCGCCTTGGCTTTACCGGTCAATTGTTTCCACTTTCCTGCAACGATATCGTTGTTCATAGTGATCCTCCGGGTTGATGAGCGTATTACCACCCTACGAGCGACCCGGGCGGGCTGTCAAACGATGCTGTTGGTAAATGTAAATAGGGCCGCAGCGATTCCCGTGGTGAAACACGGGAGCGCTGCGGCCTCGGGCGCAGTTACTGATTAGTAATGTTTTATGCTGTTTTGATGGACGAGTGTAACGATATTCTGCGCTGGAGATGCGCCAGCGCTTCATCCACCTGATCTACCAGCACCAGGCACAAATCGCCCTCTGACAGGGAATCCAGCGCAGTATCGATCGCCAGAAATTCACCATGGATTTCCTGCACATGGCGGGTGCGGCGTGCGGCGCTCAAACCCTCGCGCAATAATGCCAGGACTTCCCCGTCGGCCCGGCCACGCTGACATTGATCCTCGTACAGCACGACTTCGTCAAAGGCATCGCCCAGGATTGCGGTCTGCAGTCGCAGATCCTCGTCTCGCCGGTCTCCGGCGCCGCTGATCACTACGCTACGCCGTCGAGCCGGCATGGCCTCGATCGCTCGCACCAGCGCCTGGATCGCATCGGGATTATGGCCATAGTCGGCGATGACAGTTGCCCCCTTGTAGTCGAACACATTGAAGCGGCCGGGCACGGTCATCGCATCACTGACAAATGTCGCGAGTCCCGAGCGTATAACGGCCCAATCGATGCCGAGAGACCACGCAGCCGCCATCGCAGCCATGGCGTTATCCACCTGAAATCCGATGCTGCCGTTACGCGTCAGAGGTATATCTCTGAGCGAAATCGTGATTTCGCTATCGTGCTGCGCAGCGATGATGGCGGGACCGTCACGGTACACCACACGGTGTCCTTGGGCGCGATGCGTGCCGATCAAGGGATGCGTCGGATCATCGGAAAAATACACTACCGTCCCGGGACACGCGACCGCCATCTTGGCGACGGCAGGGTCGGTCGCATTCAGTACCGCAGCGCCGCCCGCATGCACGTGCTGCACAATCACGCGTTTGACGACCGCCAGATCTTCCACAGTACTGATATAGCCCAGCCCCAAATGGTCGCCCATGCCCAGATTGGTCACGATGGCGACATCACAGCGGTCGAAAGCCAGGCCCTCGCGCAAAATGCCGCCACGCGCAGTTTCGAATACGGCCGCATCGACATCGGGATGAGCCAGGATACGGCGCGCGCTGCGAGGGCCGCTGCAGTCGCCAGTATCGATGCAGCGCGAGCCGACATAGACCCCATCGGAATTGGTCATGCCAACGCGATGGCCCGCACTGGCAAGCAGGTGCGCCGTCAATCGCACCGTCGTCGTTTTGCCGTTGGTGCCAGCCACTGCCACGACAGGGATACGGCCGTTATCGCCATCGGCAAACATGCTGGAAATAATCGCCTCACCGACTGTGCGGCCTTTGCCGAACGAGGGATTCAAGTGCATGCGCAGACCCGGCGCCGCATTGACCTCGACGACACCCCCATGTTGTTCCTCAAGGGGCAGTTGCACGGTCTCGGCAACCACGTCTACGCCGCAAATATCCAGCCCTATCATGCGCGCAGCCGTCACGGCGCGGGCCGCCAGTTCCGGATGGACTTCGTCGGTCACATCCGTTGCCGATCCGCCGGTGCTGAGATTGGCGTTATGGCGCAAGGTGATCAAAGTGCCGGCGGGAGGAATCGAATCGGCGTCATAACCCTGATTTTGCAGCGTGGCCAACGCGATGTCGTCAAAACGGATTTTCGTCAATGACGTGGCATGGCCATCGCCGCGCAACGGATCGGCGTTCACTTGCTCGACCAGTTGGCGGATGGTGTGGCGTCCGTCGCCTGTCACGCGAGGTGGATCTCGGCGTGCGGCCGCAACCAGGCTGTCTCCCACCACCAGTAATCGAAAGTCGTGGCCAGGAATGTAGCGTTCAACAATGATTTCGTCGCTGATCTCGGCGGCGACTTCGTATGCGGCAATGACCTGCGCGCGGCTCTCGATATTGACCGCGACGCCGCGCCCCTGGCTGCCGTCCCGAGGCTTGACGACGACAGGACCGCCCAACTCCTGTGCCGCTTGCCACGCAGATTCGGCGTCTGATACAGAACGCCCTCTGGGCACGGGGACGCCCGCCGCATGCAATAGCATTTTGGTCAGGTCTTTATCTTGCGCGATGGATTCTGCGATGGCGCTTGTCGCATCCGTTTCTGCGGCTTGAATACGGCGTTGACGGCTGCCCCAGCCGAATTGCACCATGCTGCCCTGCGTCAAGCGGCGAAAGGGAATATTGCGCGCCAGCGCCGCATTGACGATAGATCCTGTACTGGGTCCCAGTCGCACGTCTTCGTCCAGCTCGTGAAGTTCGGCCAGCACGGCCGGCACGTCAAACGGCGAGCCCGACAACACGGCCAACAGCAATTGCGTGGCTGCCTCCATGGCGCGCCGCCCCACGTCTTCTTCGCTGTACTCGACGACGACCTGGAACACGCCGGGTTCTACCGTGGCGGCTGTACGCCCGAATGTCACCGGGCAACCTGCGTGGGCTTGCAGCGCCAGCGCAGTGTCCTGCAAAACGTGAGCGATAGAGAGGGCGCCATGATGACCGTCGGGACGCAGCCGGCCGATCTGAGGAAATCGAGCACGTAGCTCGGCTTCGAAATGAGGCAGATATTCGTCGATGGCGCACTCGGCATCGTCACAGGTGACAATGGCTTCGATAGCGGTATTGCGGCTCCACAAATTGGGGCCGCGCAGGGCGCGAATACGGGAAACTTCCATGGCCTAGAGTCCTGTGCGAGGCGTTGTTATTTATTGTTGAATCCAGTGACGCACGCGGTCGATGGTGGGACCGGAGTAGCTCTCGTCAGATTGCAGCAGAACAAAGTCGCCGGGTTGAATGGCATTCAGTACCTGATCAATGGCACGCGCGTGATCCGGTTCGTCTTCGATTCTGATGGTTTTAGAGAGCTCCAGCGCCGCTCGCGCGAGCCCCTGGCGCAAGCGCGCACGCGCTTCACCGGCGGGCCGGCGGCTATTCACGGTGGCATCGTCATACAGCACTACGTGATCAAAGGCCTGGGCGAGCAGGTGTCCCTGTTCGATGAGGTCGGCATCGCGCCGGTCGGCGCCTGCGGCATATACGGCACAGCGCCGTTCAGCAGGGAAGTTCGCTGCCGCATCAACCAATGCTTGCAGTCCGGCGGCGTTGTGCACATCATCGACGACGACCGTGGCGCCCGCGCGTTTGAATAGTGTGAACTGCCACGGCGCATCAGCCTGGTCTACGTCAAAAGCTTCGATACCTGCGCGGATGATGGACTCTGGAATGTCCAACGCCCAGGCCGTTCCCACCGCAGCCAGTACGTTTTCGATCTGAAAACCAACACGGCCGCCATGCGTGAGTGGGATGTCTGCCACACGGGTCAACAAGGTTTCGTCCTGCCCCCTGGCGAGGACAATATTGCTGTCCCGTATGAAAACCGCGCGATGGCCCAGGGCGAGATGCGCACGCAGCACGGCCAGATCGGCGTCCACGCTGAAAAACAGAACCTCGCCGTCGCACAGCGGGGCCATTTCCGCGACCAGCGGATCTCGCGCATTCAGGACGGCAACGCCCGTGGGAAGCACCACGTCGACCTGTGTGCGAAACACATTGGCCAGACGCTCAGTGTCCTGAATGTCGAAATCGCCCAAATGATCGCCCTGGGCGATGTTGGTCACGACGCCCACCTGGCAGCGGTCATAAGCAAGCCCCTGCCCAAGTATCACCGCGCTGTCGTTCTCTATCACCGCGGCTTCGGTGCTGCGGCTCATCAGCAGCCGCCGGGCGCTTTCCCAATTTGCACAGTCACCAGTCTGCACGTGCTGACTGCCGATATAAAGCCCCTCGCTGCACGCCAAACCTGTTTGCCGGCCGGATAGGGACAGCAGACGGGCCGCCAATCGCGCCACCACGGTTTTGCCGTTGGTGCCCGTGATGCCGACCACAGGGATACGACCGTCGTCGTCCTCCGGGAACAGGTGATCGACAATGGCTCGGCCGACAGGACGCGGTGTTCCGTCGGCAGGCCTCAGGTGCATGAGCAAGCCGGGGCCGGCGTTGACCTCGACGATGGCGCCACGCTGTTCGTTCAAGGGTTTTGATATGTCTTCGGCGACCAGATCCACGCCCGCAATATCGAGCCCGACGATTTTGCTGGCCAGCACCACGGTGTGCGCCGTATCGGGATGCACACGGTCAGTGACATCAAAGGCCACATTGCCGCTGCGCTGGATCAGGACGCGCCTGCCACGTTCGGCAATACTGTCGGCCGACAGCGATTGCCGCGTCAGTTCCAGGCGGGCAGCAGAGTCCAGGCGTACCTTGTTCAGCGGGTGGTTTTCGGTGCGGCCTCGCCGAGGGTCGGTATTGAGCTGCAGCTCAATCAGTTCGGCGATGGTGTGTTGTCCGTCGCCGGTAACCCAGGCCGGTTCTCCCGCTGCGGCAGCAACCAGGCGATCTCCCACGACCAGCAGGCGGTGCTCATTGCCCAGCACAAAACGTTCGACGATGACGCCGCTGCCTTCGTCTACGGCGACTGAGTAGGCGGACAAGACCTCGGCTTCGGTGGTCAAGTTGGTGAATACCCCGCGGCCATGGTTGCCGTCGCAGGGTTTGACCACCACGGGCAGGCCGATGTCCTGGGCGGCTTCCCAGGCGGCTTCGGGCGTGTCGACTTCACGGCCTTCGGGTACGGGCACACCGCATTCGGACAGCAGGGATTTGGTCAGGTTCTTGTCCCGCGAGATGCCTTCGGCGATCGCGCTGGTGCGGTCCGTCTCGGCTGTCCAGATGCGCCGCTGTCGGTTGCCATAGCCGAATTGGACCAGGTTGCCTTCGAATAACCTGATGCAGGGAATGTCGCGATCGTCGGCGGCGTCCACGATACAGGCGGTGCTGGGGCCCAGGCAGTGCGTGTCGACCAGGTCATGCAACCTCGCTACCGCGCGGTCAACGTCGAAATCATGGTCTTTGATGGCAGCCAATACCAGGACTCGCGCCTCGTCCAGGGCCGCCCGCGTGACCTGTTCTTGCCAGGCTCGCACCACGACTTTGTAGACGCCGCGCCGCGAGGTCTCCCGCGCTTTGCCGAAGCCGCCCGGCAGACCAGCCAGCGTTTGCAGCTCCAGCGTCACGTGTTCCAGGATATGGCCGGTCCAGGTGCCTTCGCGCAGACGTTGCAAAAAGCCGCCCCGTACGCCAGGGCTGCAGCGATGCTCGATCAAACCCGGCAGCCAGGCAGAGAGCCGCTCGTAAAACCCGGGAATCAGGTTCGACGGGTAGTCCTCCAGGGCGCCAATATCCACCCAGGCTTCAAGAACCGGGCGGTAAGTCCAAATGTTCGGGCCGCGCAAAGCCACGACATCGAGAAATTCAATGTCTTTATCGTTCATGGTCGAGGAGGGGGGAGGAGCGTCGGCGGACAGGGTGCCCCACGATGTGGCGGGGATGTCGTGCAGAATGCGAAGCCGAAGCCTGGGCTGGGATGATTCCTAGTAGTGGAAATTGATAAATCCGGCTGCTACTATACGCCGCCTTTTTACGCCGATAAACTCGTGCTGTTGTAAGGAAGGGACAGGCCGCCTTCCCGGCCTCGCCGGACCGCCATACATGAAAAACAAGCCGCCCTTTTTGGGCATTTCCGGGCAGCCTCACGCGGCCCTGTACGACGCAATGCAGTCCCGCCTTGCGCCCGGCGAAGCCATTCTGGCCTGCTTGGAAACCGATCTGGATACCCGGCTGCGTTTCCGCCCCGGCCTGGTTGTATTGACCAATCAACGATTGCTGGCAAAGTCCCCCGACCACGAGCAGTGGCGCGAATGGGGACTGACTTCGACGTTGCGGTTGAACTTGCATGATCATGCGGGCGCAGCGGTCTTGTCGCTGAACGAGGGCGATGTGGGGCTAGCGGTTTGGTGCTTTACCCTGGCAAATAATTCCGCAGCGTTGCGTTTACTTGCAAAGTTCGAGGCACGGCAGCACAGCGCTGCGCTTGACGACAAGCCGCGTTGTTCAGGCTGTGGTCAGCCGTTGCCGGCAGAGCATGCCGAGTGCCAGACATGCGTGCCGGCTACCGAGCCGCCTACATCGACCTGGGCGTTACTGCGTCTATGGCGTTTTGCAAAACCCTATCGTGCAGCCTTGATTGCTGGATTCATATTGACGCTGCTGGCAACGGCAGCCACGCTGGTGCCGCCTTATTTGACGATGCCCTTGATGGATGACGTGCTCATCCCATTCCAGAACGGCACGCCGATCGATCACGGTCTGGTGCGCTGGTATCTGGGCGGCTTGTTGCTGTCGGCAGTATTGGCATGGGGCTTGGGCTGGGCGCGCACGTATATTCTGGCGTGGGTGAGCGAGCGTATCGGCGCCGACCTACGCACCACGACATACGAGCATTTGCAGCAACTCTCGTTGCAGTATTTCGGCGGAAAACGTACCGGCGATCTGATGTCCCGCATTGGCAGCGAGACCGATCGCATCTGTGTTTTCCTGTCTTTGCATCTGCTGGACTTTGCGACCGATGTGCTGATGATCGCCATGACGGCGGCCATCCTGGTGTCGATCAATCCCTGGCTGGCGCTCGTCACGCTCGCGCCATTACCGTTTATCGTGTGGATGATTCATGCGGTGCGTGACCGGTTGCGCCATGGTTTCGAGAAAGTCGACCGCATCTGGGCGGAGATCACCAACGTCCTGGCCGATACGATTCCCGGTATACGCGTGGTCAAGGCCTTTGCCCAGGAAAAGCGCGAGGTACAGCGTTTCCGGCAGGCGAATAATCGCAACCTCGAGGTCAATGATCGCGTCAATAGTTTGTGGTCGTTGTTCTCGCCTACCGTTACGTTGTTGACGGAAATCGGCTTGCTCATCGTATGGGTTTTCGGTATTTGGCAAGTCGCCAACAAACAGATCACGGTGGGGGTGCTGGCGGCATTCCTGGCCTATATCGGCCGTTTCTATACGCGGCTCGATTCGATGAGCCGCATCGTGTCCGTCACACAGAAAGCAGCCGCGGGCGCCAAACGGATTTTCGATATTCTCGACCACGTGTCCAGCGTTCCCGAACCTGCGGTTCCTGCACGGCTGGAACGAGTGGATGGCCGTATCGAACTGCGCAACGTGGCGTTCCGCTATGGCAATCGCTCGGTGATTCGAGGCCTGAATCTCAGTATCGAGCCTGGAGAAATGATCGGGCTGGTAGGCCACAGCGGGTCGGGAAAAAGCACTTTGATCAATCTGATCTGCCGCTTTTACGATGTGTCCGAGGGCGCCATTCTGGTGGGCGATACCGACATTCGTTTACTGCGCATTGCGGATTATCGGCGCAACATCGGTCTCGTATTGCAAGAGCCGTTTTTGTTCTTTGGCTCCATCGCCGAGAACATTGCCTACGGTAAACCGGAGGCGACACGAGACGAGATTATCGCCGCGGCACGCGCCGCCCATGCCCATGACTTCATCTTGCGATTGCCGCATGGTTATGACTCTCTGGTGGGCGAACGAGGCCAAGCGCTTTCGGGTGGCGAGCGTCAACGTATTTCCATCGCACGGGCACTGTTGATTGATCCTCGCGTATTGATCCTGGACGAGGCCACTTCATCGGTCGATACGACGACAGAAAAAGAAATCCAGAAGGCTCTGGATAATCTGGTTCGTGGGCGGACGACGATCGCGATCGCACACCGTCTCAGCACCTTGCGTCGTGCGGATCGTCTGGTGGTGCTCGATCATGGCAGCGTCGTCGAGCAAGGCCGGCACGAAGAGCTCATGGCTCGCCAGGGAGCCTACTATCGCCTGTATCAGGCCCAGGCGCGAACCAACGAAAACGATCTGCCCTCAGGGGACGATGATGAACAATACTAAGCCGGCGTTTTCCTTGCGTCTCAATGTCTCAGGCCGTTGGGTATACGTATCGTCGGAGGGACAGGCGCACGAAGACGTTCAGGTCGTACGGGCGTTTCCGATCAGCGATCCGCTGCACGGCATCTCTATTGTGAGTGCGGACGGATATGAGCTGCTGTGGCTGGACACGTTGGACGACTTGCCTCGCGAGACGCAGCAGCAGGTAAATGATGCCTTGGCCAGCCGCGAATTCATGCCGGAAATTCTGCGCATTAATGCGGTGTCCACCTACGCCACGCCTTCCGTCTGGGACGTTCAGACAGATCGGGGCGATACGTCGTTCACGCTAAAAGGCGAGGAAGACATCCGTCGCCTGGTCGGACAGACCTTGTTGATCGACGATAGCCATGGCATTCATTATCTGATCCGCGATGTTGCTGCGCTGGACAAACACAGCCGGCGTTTGCTGGATCACTTTCTGTAGTCAGGGCACGCGCCGAAATGGTGTGTGGGCTTCCAGTTCGCCCAGATAGCCGTCTACAGCCTGTGTCTCGCGCTCAAGAAAATCCTCGATTGCTGCGGCGAATCGGGGATCAGCAATCCAATGCGCCGACCATGTAGGCGTGGGGAGCAGGCCTCGCGCCATCTTGTGTTCGCCTTGTGCGCCACCCTCGAAACTGGCCAGCCCATGTTGAATACAGTAGTCGATGGACTGTAAATAGCAGGTCTCGAAATGCAGGCCCGAGACAAACTCCAGCGATCCCCAATAACGCCCATACAGCGTGTCGCCGCCGCGCATATTCAAGGCTGCGGCGATGGGGTGTCCATCTCGCAGCGCCACGATCAACACCATGGTGCCGGGGATCTCGCGATGCAGGCGTTCGAAAAAATCTGCGCTCAGGTAGGGGGCATTGCCGTGCGCAAAATAGGTCTGCTCATAGCAACGGTAGAAAAAGGCCAAGGACTGCGCATCGATTTGCGTGCCATGCAGCCAGCGATATTCGATGCCTGCTTCAAGGACCTTTTTGCGATCCTGGCGGATTTTTTTTCGTTTGTCGTGATTCAACGCAGACAGAAAATCATCGAGATGCGCATATCCCGCATTGCGCCAATGAAATTGCACGCCTTCGCGCACCATATAGCCGGCCTCACGCAGCGCGAGTAAATCGTCTTCCTCGGGGAACAGCATGTGCAGCGAAGACACTTTCAATCCCTGCGCCAATTCGATCAAACCCTGCGCCAAGGCCAGACGGTCTGCTGGGTTGCCGGCCAACAGCCTCGGTCCACTGACCGGTGTAAACGGGATCGAACTCAAGAGCTTCGGGTAATAGCGCAAACCATGCCGCTCAAAGGCGTCGGCCCAGGCGTAGTCAAAAACGTATTCGCCTCGTGAATGGGATTTCAAATAGAGCGGTACGCCACCGATCAGACGCTCTTCGTTGCGCAGCACCAGGTAGTATGGCGTCCAGCCCGTTTCAGGCGAGGCACACCCCGTCTCGTGTAATGCGGACAAGAACTCGTGGCGAACAAAAGGCTGGTCGCCCGCCAACGCGTTCCATTCGGACGGGTCTATTTGGGATAACGAGGTGGCGATGCCGAGGCGAGCGGGAGAGGTCATGGCGTAATGATAAAGTCTGGCCGACGAGTTGCCGCAATCCGTGATACCGGCATTGTGGTTACTATGGAGCACACCCATCGCAAGGTGATGATTTTCTCGCTTTTGTATGACCGATACTGTGATTTCTGCCCTGATTGGCCTCGATCTGCGTAGCCAGGCCCTGTCAGCCTTGGCCGCGAGATCCTGGCCGGACAAATTGGCCGCCGTCCGAGCTATTTGCGACAATGCTGAGCTGCGTACCGACGGGGTGTTGGATGAGCCTGTCAATTTACCCGGACGCCCCGACGCGCCCGAACTCGTACCGCCTCAACAGGTCAAACAGCGCTCTGTGCAATCGCCAGAGGGGCGCGCCGTGTTGTTGCATGCGCTCGCGCATATTGAGTTCAATGCGGTGAACCTGGCGCTGGATGCCGTGTGGCGGTACCCGGGCATGCCCGAAGATTTCTACCGCGACTGGCTGCGAGTCGCGCGTGAAGAGGCCTATCATTTCGACCTGCTCAATACGCATCTGGGCACATTGGGTCATGTTTACGGCGACTTTCCCGCGCACAACGGCTTATGGGAAATGGCGGAAAAAACCCGTGACGATCTGCTGGCCCGTCTGGCGCTCGTGCCGCGCACCCTCGAGGCCCGCGGCCTGGATGCGTCGCCGCTGATTCGTGACAAGCTGATCAGCGCCGGGGACAAGGACGGCGGCGCTATCCTGGACATCATCCTGCGTGACGAGATCGGGCACGTGGCGATCGGGAATCAATGGTTTCGTTATCTTTGCGATCAGCAAGGGCTGGATCCTGTGGCTTGCTACGCTGAGTTGGCGCAACGTTATAGCGCCCCAAAGCTGCGTGGGCCGTTCAATCTCGAGGCGCGCCGGTTGGCGGGGTTTGATGAAGCCGAGTTGGCGGCGTTGCAGGGGACTGTCCGTTAACGCAGCGGAATGGTTGGGGGCAGCGAGCGTGTCAGGCCGGTTACAGCGCGATACTATGGCGTAACCTCGCCAGTCGGCTATTTTTCGCGCCAGCTTATAAAATCCTGCCCATGACACTACGATACTCCTTGCCCCTTATCACTCTCGCGCTGTGGGCGGGCGCTGCACCGCTGGCGTCAGCCGCTACATCCGGTAATGCCGCTGCCGAGGTTGCCTCGGCAACCGCGTACAGTTCCGCCGATTTCGCTCAGTGCCTGTCGCAATTGCGTGGCCAGGCGATCAAGCAAGGCGTATCGGCCAGCACCTACGATACCTACACCAAAGACCTGGAGCCCGACCTGAGCGTCCTGCCCCTGCTGGATGCGCAACCCGAGTTCAAGACGCCGATCTGGGACTACATGGCTTCGCTGGTTGACGACGAGCGCGTTGCCGATGGCAAGCTCGCTTTGCAGCAGTGGCAGGCCGAGTTGGCTCGTGCGCAGTCTCAGTTCGGCATAGATCCTGCGACCGTGGTCGCCGTGTGGGGTGTGGAAAGCAATTTCGGCAAAATCCTGGGCGGACGTCCGTTGCTGACCTCGTTATCGACGTTGTCATGTGTCGGCCGCCGGCAAAGCTATTTCCGTGGCGAGTTCTTTGCTACGCTGAAGATCATTCAGCAGGAACACCTGGGCGTCGAGCGTCTGAATGGTTCGTGGGCGGGCGCATTTGGTCAGACGCAGTTCATGCCCTCGACGTATCTGCGATTGGCCGTAGACTTTGATGGCGACGGCCGACGCGATCTGGTCGATAGCGTACCCGATGCGCTGGGCTCGACCGCCAATTTCCTCAAACGCGCTGGATGGGAGCCCGGTATGCCTTGGGGCTTTGAGGTGAGCCTGCCCGATGGCATGGATACCTCCGGCGCCGGACGCCGCAACAAACAACCCATATCCACCTGGGCGGCAAAGGGCGTCAAAAAGGCCGATGGCAGCGCATTGCCCGCTGGCGATATGCAAGTCGCGTTGTTATTGCCAGCAGGCCCGTCGGGTCCGGCGTTTTTAGTGACACGGAATTTTGACGCGATATATTCGTATAACGCGGCAGAAAGCTATGCACTGGCCATCTCCCATCTCTCGGATCGTTTGCGCGGTGGTGGACCGTTTGTACGTGCGTGGCCGACCGACGATCCCGGCCTCTCTCGCGCCCAACGGCGCGAGTTGCAGTCCTTGCTGATTGCGCGCGGTTTCGATATCGGCCAGCCCGACGGCTTGATAGGCGCGCGTACCCGCGAGGCCCTGAAATCCATCCAGCGCGACGCAGGCCTGGCACCCGACGGCCGCGCGGGGATGAAGTCATTGCAATGGCTGCAGCAGAATGCGCCCGCGGGGCAGCCTACGACGAGCGGCGCTGCATCGCAGTAGTCTGCCCTTTGTCATGGGCCTTGTGTTCGTGTTCAGTGCGCAGCGGGCGCATTGAACACATAGCTGTCCATGGACAACACGCCATGGGTGATGCCCCCATCCAGTACATCGACCTGGGCACCGGGGGCAGCCGCGCCTGCGGCAATCAACAGCGGTAGATAGTGTTCGGCGGTAGGATGTGCTCGCCGTGCTTGCGGTGCGTGTTCCAAATAGCCCACCAGCGCCTCCTGATCATGCGTTTGCACGGCTTGGCGAGCCCAGTTCGCGAACGCTTTCACATATGGCTCATCCGCACCATGCTGGCGGAACTCGTACAAGTTGTGCGTCAAACTGCCCGAGCCGACAATCAACACGCCTTGTTGCGATAGCGGCGCCAAAGCCTGTCCCAACGCCCAGGTCTGTTCAGGGCTGATATGCATCGGCAATGAAAGCTGCAGCACGGGAACTTGATGTTCGGGGAACATGTGCATCATCGGCACCCAGGCGCCATGATCAAGGCCACGTTCGGTATCCAGGTCTGCGTGATATCCCGCATTTCTCAGCAACGCGGCAATGCGTTCGGCCAGCGCAGGGTCGCCTGCGACGGGGTATTGCAACGCATACAGTTCAGCGGGAAAGCCGCCAAAATCATGAATGGTTTGAGGGCGTGCCGACGCGGTAATGCTCAGGCCTGGCGTCATCCAGTGAGGCGAGACGATCAGCACGGCGCGCGGCGCGGGTAGGCGCTCGCCCAACGCTTTGAGTTGTGGGCCGGCCAAGCCTGGCTCGACCGCAAAGGTCGGAGCCCCATGAGAGACGAAAAGCGTAGGTTGGGCTTGCATAGCAGATATCTCCAATAAAACAGGGGGCGCCTCAAATTCATTGAGGACGCCGTTTTCACTACTGTAATTCCGTTGTTATTTGAGATAAATCTGCGTTTCGTGGACAGATTGTTTCGAATTTCGGGTTAATCAGTGTCTTTAACTCGTCGCCGACCAATTGATCGACAACGACACGCTTTCGGTCGCTCCCGGGGCTACTGTCATTGCGTCGTCTAGCACCCGGGCAGTTTCGATGCATGCCATGTGCGACCACGAGTCGTCCGCCATATCTGCTAATCGCGCGGCCTTGGCAGCACCGGGGTTCCACACCACGGCGGATCGTGAGCCGTTCGCCTGCAGGCGGATATCGCGTTTCCAGCCTGGATCATGCAGAGTGATGGGCGTCGTCGTGTCCAGGTATATCCGGTCGGTTTCGCCATTGAATCTGACGGCCCCTTGCTGTTGGCGAGGTTCCCAATTTTCCAACGTGTCCAAATAGCGATGGCCCTCGAGTCCCTGGATGTTGACATGTTGGCTGTCCGAGACCGCCAGGTAAGTATGCAGCGCCAGCGTTGTGGTCAGGTCCTGCACCCCCTGATTGCGCACGGACAGCGTGATTTCGATGTTCTTGCCGAATCGCATCCGTAGCGTGAGCTGGGCATGATGTATCCATCCCGGCGCATGGTTCCGCGGCGCCTCGAAGGTGAATTCCAGGCTCGCCGTGTCGGCCTCGATGTATTGCTCCGCCAACTGCCAGTCGACCTGCCGTACCCAGCCGTGCGATGCGGCACCCGGCGTGGCAGCGACGCTGTCGCGTACCGATTGCGGGTTGCGATCGTAAACCCCAAACCAGGGCCAGCAAACTGGTATGCCTCCGCGCACCGGTACGCCAGGTTTGAAGACGGCCTGTTCGGACAGCCAGATTAACGGCCGGCCTCCCGCCGGGGTATAGCTCAACAACTGTGCGCCTTGCTGAGACACCAGCGCGCTTCCATACGGGGTGTTGATGCGCCAACCTGCTAAAGCGCCGATCGATGTCGGCTCGATACGTGAATGTGAGGTCATAGGGCGTGGCCAGGGGGAAAATGGAAATGGTACTCGGGATAGGCAGTATTGCATGTGTTGCCTCATGATGGACATCCATGCCCTGGCACGTCACTTGCTGGGCAATGGGTTTCCTCCTGTATCGATCAAGGAATATCATGCCTACACATTCCCTGCCCGAGGTTTCCATTTCCGCTCGAGATGCCGGCTCGATGGTGAGACAGTTGAAATCCTTTGATGACCAGAGGCCCGGCTTTCCCGGCGAGCATCTGATCGTGCTCAGTCTGGGCGCCTTGCTGATGGTCGCGGGTATGCGTAGTCGTACTGTGCTGCGGCGCGGTATTCTGACCGCGGTCGGTACCGCGTTAATCGGACGTGCCGCCAGCGGTAAAGATGGCATCGCGCGCGTGGCGAGAGTGGTGAAGCGGTTGAGCTGATGAGCAGTACCGGCCGATGCGGAGCGCCGAATGCATATCAAACGTTTCTACGGTTTGGCTAAACAGGCCGTTAATAGCTGGCTGGATGATTACGCGCCGAGTATGGGTGCGGCTATTGCGTTCTATACCGTGTTTTCCTTGGCGCCTTTGGTCATCATTGTCATCGCGATCGCCGGTTTTTTCTGGGGCGAGGAAGCCGTGCGCGGCCAACTGTTTCAGCAGGTCCACGCCATGATCGGCGCAGAAGGCGCCAAGACGATTGAAGGCGTCGTCCGAGGTGCGCAAGAACCATCACAAGGCGCCGTGGCCACCGTCATCAGTGTTGCGGTATTAGTGGTTGGCGCGACGACCGTATTCTCGGAGCTGCAAAGCGCGCTGGATCGCATCTGGAAAGTCGGTGCAAAGAAACAGTCCGGAATATGGAGCATGATCCGCGCCCGTTTGCTGTCTTTTGGGCTGGTGCTGACACTGGCCTTTTTGCTGATGGTGTCACTAATCATCAGCTCGGTGCTCGCGGCATTGGGCAGTTGGGCGGGCGGCATGATGCCCGGCTGGGAAATCTTGCTGCAGGGGCTGAACATCGCCGTCACATTGGGTACATCGACGCTGTTGTTTGCGTTGATCTATCGATTCATGCCGCAGGCGCCTGTCGCGTGGCGGGACGTCTGGACAGGGGCTTTGGTGACGGCGGTGCTATTTGAGATCGGCAAATTCTTGATCGGACTGTACTTGGGTACGGCGTCGGTCGCATCGTCCTATGCGGCGGCAGGCTCGCTCGTGATCGTACTGATCTGGGTATATTACGCCGCCCAGGTATTCTTGCTCGGGGCGGAGTTCACTAGGATATACGCCGAGGCGCATGGTTCGCGCCGGGAAAGTGTGCGCGAACCATCGCTCGAAACGGGATCAGCGCGGAAATCCTGACACCGTCAAATACGCCGCCAGTCGTGCAAAGCTGACATGCGCGTCGTGAACGCGTGCTTCGCGCATCAGAAAATTGACTGTCCCCAGGCACACATCGCCCACGACCACCGGCACATTGATCACCGACTGCAGACCCAGTCCCAGGATCGCCGAATGATCGTCAAACGAGGCACGGATCGCGTCCGGGCCTTCGCCGACATAGATACGCCGCTGCAATAGCACGTGCTCCCCCCAGGGCATCCCGCGTTTCTGCTTCGATCCGCCCGGAGGATAGGATACGGGATCCGAACTGTACAGCCGCACCACAGCCATATTGACCGAGTCGAAACGATTCACAGTGCATAGCGCCTGCTGCAACACGGGTTGCGACCATTTATCCATGGCGGCAAATACCGTCGCAGGATCGGCGCTGGCCAGCGCGTCAGTCATGGCGGCACTGTCGCGTACTGCCTGGGCGATTCGAACGTCCAATTCCGTCATTGCGCCTTGATCCCCAATTCGCGCACGATGGCGGAGTATTTCTGCGCATCGGCCGCCACTGTCTTGGCAAAGCCTTCCGGTGTCGATTGCATGACCAGTACTCCCATATCGCCCATTTTCTTTTTCACTTCCGGCAGGGTCAGGATGCGGTTGATTTCCGTGTTCAGCTTGGCCACCAACTCGGGATCCATTCCGGCTGGTCCAAAGGCGCCATACCAAACCGCCATCGAATAACCCGGTACGGTTTCCGCAACGGTAGGGATATCGGACAGCAGCGGTGAGCGCGATTCTTCGGTCACTGCCAATAGCTTCAGTTTCTTTGCTTGCACGTGCGGCAAAGTCTGCGTGCCCGCACTGAACAGCACCTGCGTACGATCCGCGACTGTGTCCAACACCGCCGGTGCGCCGCCGCGATAGGGGATGTGCACCATCTTGACGCCGGTCGCTTTTTCAAACATCGCCGCACTCAAATGATTGGTCGAACCAGGGCCTGCCGAGGCATACGCGATCTTTTCGGGGTTGGCCTTGGCATAGTCGATGAACTCTTTGACGTTATTGACCGGCAGCGAAGGGTTCACCACCATCGTGTTTGTCACCAGCGCGAGCTCTGCGATCGGCGTAAAGCTTTTCACGCCATCAAATGGCATGTTGTCGTAGAGCGCCTCGTTCATCGTATGAGTGCTCATCGATCCGATCAGCAAGGTGTAGCCGTCCGGTTCCGAGCGCGCCACAAAAGCCGATCCGATATTGCCGGAGGCTCCCGAGCGGTTTTCCACGATCACCGGCTGGCCATACGTCTTGGTCATCTGTTCGGACAGCATGCGCGCCAGAATATCTGTCGAGCCGCCTGCCGCCCACGGCACGATCAGCGTAATCGGTTTCTCCGGCCATGCCGCCATTGCTGCGGCGGGCACGATGCCCGCCACTAAAACGAATGCGCGTAAAGCGCTGCGAAATGAAAAAGCCATGGATCAATCCCCTTGTTATGTGCGGCCTGCGCCGCGATAAAAATGCGAGTCCCGAGCGCGGGCCCGCTTGTTAAATAGCTATCAACGTCCGGCGGCATAGCTCTGCATGCCGCGCGGATTCGCGCCTGCGCGCAGCAGTCTCGCGCCATTGCCAGCCGGTTCCCGTGTACAAACGCTGATGCGGCCCTCGGACCAGGGCGCTCCGACCTTGACCTCGTGACCGGCCGCGCGCAGCGCGTCCAACGTGCGCTCGGGCATGCGCGATTCCACCGTGATGCGGTTGAGCGTTGTCGTGCGCGGCCAGAATGAGCCCGGGAAGTGATCGATATGCCAGGCCGGTGCGTCGATGGCCTCTTGCAGATTCATTCCACACAATGCATGGCGCAAGAAAAATGCCACGGTCCATTGATCCTGTTGATCTCCGCCGGGCGTACCGAACGCCATATAAGGCTGGCCATCACGCAACGCCATGCCGGGCGATAGCGTGGTGCAAGGCCGTGCACCTGCTTGCAGCTGTCCTGGCAGACCTTCGTCGAGCCAGGTCATTTGCAATCGCGTCGTGATAGAGAATCCCAAACCGCGTACGACCGGACTGGACGACAACCATCCACCGGATGGCGTCGCGGCGACCATGTTGCCGTCCTTGTCGATGACATCGATGTGGCAGGTGTCTCCCACGAACAGCTCGCGCTCCAGCCACTGGTCCACGGGCGGTAATTGGGCAAAGGTCGGTTCTCCTACACCAAAACGCGTATCGGCCTGTGCCAGTGCACGGCGTGCGGCGTCCAGGTCGGGCAACCGTGGCGTACGCCCACCGGGCGATCCAGGGATGAGTTCGCGTGATGCCTGGTCACGGATCAATGCTGCGCGTGCACGCGCATAATCATCCGACAGCAAATCGGCCAACGGCACATCATTGCAACGTGGGTCGCCGTACCAAGCCAGCCGATCCGCAAACGCCAGTTTTGCGACTTCTGCAATAGCATGCACGAACGCGGGCGAGTCGGCCGCGAGTCCCTCTAGCGGCAGATGCCGCGCCATCGCCAACTGCTGTAAAAACACCGGCCCTTGCGACCACACGCCGCACTTCGCGACGGTATAGCGGCCAAAATCCACCATGGCAGGTTCTTCGTAGGTCGCCTGCCAATCCGCCATATCCTCGCGGCGCAGCAGGCCCGCATTCCGTTCACCGGTGCAGTCGCGCATCGGGGTACGGTATGCAGCGTCGATCGCCTCGGCGACAAAACCGCGATACCAGATCTCCAGCGCGGCATCGATACGGGCACGCCGATCGCTGCCTTTGTTATTGGCCTCGCTAACGATCCGTGTATAGGTATCGGCGATGGCGGGCGTACGCATCAGACGTTCGGGGTGCGGCACCTTGCCGTCGGGCAGCCAGACGTCGGCAGAGCTGTGCCATTCCTGGCGAAACAGATCCTGTACCGAATAAATGGCCTGCACAATGCGCGGCACCAGCGGAAAGCCATTGCGTGCGTAATCAATCGCCGGACGCAGCACGTCTGCCAGTTCCCAGGTACCGTGATCGCGCAGCATCGTCAGCCACGCGCCAAACGCGCCGGGCACGGTGGCAGGCAACAGCCCCACGCCGGGGACCAGATCTACGCCCATATTCCGGAAATAGGCGGGCGTTGCCAATTGAGGCGCCGTCCCCTGGCCGCATATTGATTGGATGCGCGGATCGTTTTCGTTCCAGAACAGGATCGGCACCTCGCCGCCCGGGCCATTCAAATGCGGTTCGACAATCTGTAGCGTAAAGCCGCCCGCGACTGCAGCGTCGAACGCGTTGCCGCCACGCTCCAGCACGCTCATGGCGACCTGCGTGGCCAGCCAATGCGTAGACGATGCCACGCCAAACGTGCCGCGGATTTCCGGGCGGGTCGTGAAACTGGGGGAAGACATAGGCGGATATCGGAGGAAAGCGCGGGAAAGAGGAGGTCAGTATAAAGAGTACGAATAACGGTAATATGCGTATTTCCAATTGATGCATAACTGTTTGGTTATGCTTTTATGCCATGACAGCTGTGCGCTCATCCCATTCCGATACCACTGGCCGTCGGCCCGGTGCACGATTGTTTTCACGGCTGAAATTGCGCCACCTGACGTTGCTGACGCGATTAGGGCGTCTGCGTTCATTGACGCGTGCAGCCGACGCGATGGGCATCAGCCAGCCCGCTGCGACCAAGGCGCTGGCCGAAATTGAAGACATCTTCGAGGCGCCCTTATTCGTGCGTTCTCGTCAGGGACTGGAGCCCACGCCGCTGGGCAAACTGGCTCTCGTGCGAGCGGAACGGATGATGCTGGACCTGGACCATTGGGGCCAGGAAATGGAGGCCGTACGATCCGGCAGGGCCGCTCAATTGCGGGTCGGGGCGATTCCCTTTGTCTCCGGCCGCGTTTTGACGCCAACGCTGGAGCGCCTGTGCGCAGAGGGCATCAACGTCGTGCTGCATCGAGCGACCACCGACCAGCTCTTAAAGGAGTTACGCGCGCACGAAATCGACTGCGTCATCGGCCGCGCCGCAGCGGCCGTGGGCATGAACGACATGTGGCACCAGGTGCTGTACACGCAGCGGCCTGCGTTGATCGCCCATCCCGCGCTCGCCCGGCGCATTGCCCGTACCAAGCCCGACTGGCGCATGTTGGCCGACGTAGACTGGATCTTGCCGTCGTCGGCGACGCCCATCGGCAACATGGTGACCGAACTCTTCACCCGCGAACAAGTCCGCCCGCCTGTCGCGCGAGTGGAGACCTATTCCATCGATGTGATCTCGGGGATGTTGCGCAGCAATCAAAATCTGCTTTCCATTGTTCCAGAGGATATTGCGCTTGACATGGAGCAGGGCGGCGGCGTGGCGCGTGTGGCCTGGGAATGGAACTGGGAATTGCCGCCAGTCAGTTTGATACGCCAGGTGCGCGACTTGCCGTTGGATGCGGAGGAACGGTTTGCCCAGATTGTGCGAGAGGTGTGCGCGACCATGCCCATTTAAAAGCCGCAGGGATTTGCGCGGGTAACGTGCCGACAATGCACGGGCCAGCGCCTCGTTGGGCGTGCTGGTGAGAAGCGAGCGGGGGAGTGGCTCTGCCTGTCCCGCAGGAGGGGAGCGTGGGTGCTTTATCTGGCCCAATTGGAGTACAATAGAGAATCTTGGGGCCGATCCGGATTCGACGTGGGTCGCGAAACAACTCAGGGCATGCCGAGCACCAGTAAGCTCGTAAAACCACTGGAACACTTTAAACGCAAACGAAGAGCGTTTCGCTCTCGCCGCTTAAGCGGTGAGCCGCTGCACTGATCTGTCCTTGGGTCAGGCGAGGGAAGGCAACTTCCTAGGGGGCAACCCCGAATCGCAGCAGCGTCCTTTACAAGGAATCGGTCTGCACTGGGGTCACACGGTTCAGGCTTAAATTACGTGAATCGCCTTGGTCCGGCCTGTCGATCGGCTAAGTCCATGGTTAAAACTAAATAGGTCGACTACGCATGTAGAACTGGTTGCGGAGGGCTTGCGGACGGGGGTTCAATTCCCCCCGGCTCCACCAAATTAGCAAGCATTAGGTAGTGACAGACAGGGACGGACGGGTTAACCGATCCGTCCTTTTTTGTTTGGAACATGCTTGCCGGCAGCCGGCCAAAAGAAAACCGCCCGTAGGCGGCCGATCGAGAGCAAGCGCGGAGCGCCGCGCTTTCAAATTTTCCCTGGGACTCTGCTCGTGAGCCGCAATTCCAATTCCTGCATGTATTCCCGTAGTTCGTGTTCGGCGGATGTCGCCTGACTCGGAGCGGGGGCGGGATTGATCAGCTGCCGTCCGGCAGCGACAGCGCGTCGAGCGCGTAATTCGGATTCTGATAAAGGTTTAACTGTTTGATGGTAGAAAGACTCCATCGCCATCTCCTGATGTGTGCAGCATGAGCGTGAACTGATAGCTCAGGGCTCAACCTTACATGCGGCTCAGGAATGCGACCAACTCAAGAATTGCAAAGTGTGCAGTCATACACGACGTAAAGACCGCCCCTTGTGCTTATCCGTTGGCAACAGCGATAGGAGCTTCGACACTCGGCAGGCTCATCGCACGAGCGGCATATTTTTCGCGCAGAGCTGCTTCCGCAACGGGGTCGCGCAACACCGCAAAACCGGGACGATCAGCACGACGACGTTTGCGATCTTGCGGCCGTAGTTCGGAAACAGCCACGTTCTGGAAAAAATCACGGTTCCCGCCATCAGCCCACGATTCAGAATACACGCCATGTGCGATCACTACGTCGAACTGATCCAATTCCACGTGGTAATACTCCACCCATTCCGTGCGTGGCTCTTGCACGATGGTGCGGCCATTGATGAGACACCTGGCGCGTACCAGCACGCCGTCTAGCCATAAATGGTGCCAAGGTGACACCAGCAGATCGGCATCCGGCATACTCGCGGCGAAGGCGTGCTGGCGAATGCGGATGGGCAATGTTGCTGCGCGCTCATCGTCGGTGCGCAGCAGCGCGACACGGTACTTGCGCCAGCCGATCCATTTCACGGTGCGCCATCCGGATTGGCCCCAGACTTGATCGCCGGCCTGCAATGCTTCGATAGCGACGTCTCCGCGTGGCGTACGTAAACGCGTGCCTTTTAGAAAGCAGACCGGCATCACAAAATCGCCGTTGGTGAAGTAGCTTTGCGGATCGGCGGCAATGACGTTTCCTACGCTCGCCGGCATGCCCTGGATCGACATCGTTACCGGCAAGGCGCCGCTTACGAAATGGACTGTACCCGTCTCGGATGTAGGATCGTAGTTGAACTGCATAAAGGTGGCGTTGGGCACATGAATAGAATCGCCCGCGCTCATGCCATTTATCATGATAGGGCTTGTGATGCCGGAACTCACATAAGTGAAACTGCCATCTCCATCGCCACCGAACTCCACGTTCAGCTTTACGGTACCGCCATTAGGTACAGGACCCGTAAACTGATTCACCGTAGCCGAGGAGGTCCCATCGATCAGCAGCTTGCCCGGTATCTGATCAGCACCGGTGGTAGCGAACAACAAGTCTGGCGTGTCCAGGGTTGCGCCGTTGGTCACGATCACTGTCGCGCCCGTCGTCGGAAACATAAACAGCGGGACCGACACTGTCAGGTCCACGCCGTCGACGCTCAGTGTCTGCGACCCGGGGAGCACGGCGGCACTGTTGGTACCCGGGTCTGCATTGGTCTGATCGACCGTCGCGTCGGAAACCTTCAGATCGAAGAAAAAATTCGCCATTATTTGATTGCGCCTTTATTAGCGGCAGTGATGTGGCGTCAGCGTCCACGTCGCCGGGGTTATTACACGAGTTTTGGCGTGGGGCTTGCCTAGGATAGGGTATAACCAATTGAAACAATCATTAGGCGCTGATTACAACAGATACTTGTGCAAGCGCTATATTTTATTTTTTGACAAATTTATTCTATATGTGACGTTTGACGCCGCTTAACGGATCTTGAGAACGAGACTCTGCGCCTGCGCCGCAAACGAAACACCGCACCGAACCTGGGATTACCACTGTCGTGGTAGACGGAGTCGATCCCAGCGCCTCACGCTGGATATGGCTTCGTTACCGCTCGGCGCTCACCACGAGCCAGCGCCCGTACATCGATTGCGGGCTGCCTGCCTGTTCCCAATAGCGGGCTTCGTCGGCATCTGCTGCGTGAGCGGCCTTGCGGCGGCAGTAGGTTTCCCCCGGCCATCCCAATAGGCGTTCGACGTGCCGCTTTGGCTTCGGCTCGTCGACCTCGTGCAGTTCAATTTGCCGAAATCCTGAAGTGGTGAGCACGAGGTGCAGTTGAGGAAATGAAAATGGAAAATGCGTGATGTAGTCGCCCCGCTTTTTGCCATACATCGGGCTGAACCCTGAGTGAAATCCTCGCAAGAAGAACTGGCCTCGCGATCTGACATGCCATGTGTTCGGCGTGGTGACAATCAATTTGCCGCCGGGCCGCAGCACATCGCGAAAGCCTTTCAGGGCGGATCCTGGGTTGGTGAGCAAATGAATGGCTTCGCAGCAAACTACCGCATCGTATTCGCGGGGCAGCTTGGGCAAGGGCTCGTCCAGATCCTGCTCGCGGACCATCCCATAGACAGGTACCTCCACGGGATATTCCCATAACCCCAAACCGTCGATCTGCAAATCCGGCTGACGCCGGGCGAATTCGTGCCCCAGCCAACCATGGCCGCATGGCGCATCCAGGACCGCACGGGCCCGATGCCTTTGCAATATATCGAGGACCACAGGGTGGTAGGGTTTTTTGATCAGGTGTGGTTGCACTGTGGTTTCCGTCCGTACTGCGTGTCGGTACTAGCGTAAGCCAAGAATGCCCGAAACTTTCGCGCATAGATGGACTTGTCTCGGCCAAAAATGAGCGAATAGGACAGGGGGGAGAGCGCCACCGTTCGTGATCGACGGCGGTTATTACGAGGGGAATTGATGACGTGGATCGGTATTGATATTTCGCAATAATCGCGTGCGAAGCTGAGGGATTGTTTCTTATTCCGTCGTTACATTGTTATAGAATATTCCTGCGTTGCCTGCGACCTATTGTTATTCGCGGCGCTGCCCGCGAACGGCTCCGGTTGCATTCGATGCCCCATTTTGGTTACCGGAGAAAGGCATGTCTGAGCCTGTCGCTGTTCCCGTTAAACCCGCCTCACCTGCGGCCCCACCCGCCAGTCCCCCCAGCAAAGCAAAAATCCCCATTGGCTTGATCGCCGGTGTCATTGCCATGCTCGTCGTCCTGTTTATGCCGATGCCTGACGCGCTGCCCGTTGCGGGGCATCGCATGTTGGCCATCCTGGTATTCGCCGTGGTGGTATGGATCACCGAAGCCGTGTCGTACGAAGCCAGCGCCATCATGATTACCACCTTGATGGCGTTTTTGTTGGGTACCGCTCCGACAGTGCAGGACCCCAGCGTCGTATACGGTACGTCCCGGGCCATCACGATGGCGTTGACCGGGTTTTCAAATTCTGCGCTCGCCCTGGTGGCTGGCGCGTTGTTCATCGCTGCCGCCATGACGTTCACGGGCCTGGATAAGCGGATCGCACTGGTCACCTTGTCCAAGGTCGGCACCAGCACGCGCCGCATCATGATGGGCGCGATTGCGGTCACGATTGTGCTCAGCCTGGTGGTGCCGTCCGCGACGGCGCGCAGTGCTTGCGTGGTGCCGATCATGATGGGTGTCATCGCTGCGTTCGGCGTGGAAAAACGCTCGCATATCGCCGCCGGCATCATGATCATCGTGGCGCAGGCGACCAGTATCTGGAACGTTGGTATTCAAACTGCTGCTGCGCAGAACCTGCTGACGGTGGGCTTCATGGACAAGATGCTGGGCCAGCGTGTGGCCTGGTCTGATTGGCTGGTGGCCGGTGCGCCGTGGGCCATCATCATGTCGGCGTTCCTCGTGGTCCTCGTGTTGAAGCTGTTGCCGCCCGAGACCGATGCGGTCCAAGGCGGCAAGGAAGCCGTCGAGCAATCGCTGCGTGACCTCGGCCCGATGACGGGCCCGCAAAAACGGCTGATGATCGTATCGGTCCTGCTGCTGCTTTCCTGGTCAACAGAAGGGAAACTGCATCATTTCGATACGACGTCGACGACGTATTTTGGGTTGGTGTTGTTGATGCTGCCGCGCATCGGCGTTATGACATGGAAAGACGTACAGTCGCGTATTCCATGGGGTACGGTGATCGTGTTCGGGGTCGGCATCAGCCTAGGTACTGCACTCTTGACGACGCAGGCTGGCCAATGGCTGGGGTCTCAGGTGGTGACTAATACTGGTCTGGATAAAGTCGGGCCGGTGGGTATCTTTGCCATTCTGGGCGCTTTCCTGATTCTGATTCACTTGGGTTTCGCCAGTGCGACGGCGTTGACGTCCGCCATGCTGCCGATTTTGATCTCGGTGCTGCAAACCTTGCCAGGCGATTTCAATCGCCTGGGCATGACGATGTTGCTGGGCTTCGTGGTGAGCTACGGTTTCATGCTGCCCATCAACGCACCGCAGAATATGGTCTGCATGGGCACGGAAACCTTTACCGCCAAGCAATTTGCCAAGGTGGGTATTGGCATCACGATTGTGGGTTTCGGGCTGATGTTGGTGATGGCTGCAACGTACTGGCGCTGGCTGGGCTGGATGTAAGGGTGCTGCGATGAAGATACATATCGAAGACGCCATCGTTTATGGCACCGCGCTGTTGGTGGCGCAAGGCATTCCGGATGACATTGCCGCCAATGTGGCCGAGCATCTGGTGGAGTCAGACCGTGTTGGCTATACCAGCCATGGCCTGTCGATTCTGCCGAATTACCGCAAGGTATTGGAAAAGGGCCTGGCCAATGGCTCGGCGCGTCCCACGGTGATGTACGACCATGGGCCCATGCTGGCGTTCGAAGGCAATCAAGGCCTGGGACAGCATGTGGGCAAGGTGATCATGCAGCAGGCCTTACAACGCACACGCGAACATGGTCAATGCATTGTGACGCTGCGCAATAGCCATCATCTGGGCCGCATGGGTTTCTACGGTGAAATGGCGGCGCATGACGGCTTTATCCTGCTGGCGTTTACCAACGTGATCAACCGCGCGCCTACGGTTGCGCCATTCGGCGGAGCGCAGGCTTGCATGACGACGAATCCTTTGTGCTTTGCCGGCCCGCTGCCAGATGGCCGGCCGCCTTTTCTGGTGGATATGGCGACGAGTTCGATTGCCGTGAACAAGGCGCGCGTTTTGGCGGCAAATGGCCAGCAGGCACCGGAGGGATCGCTAATCGATGCGCAGGGGAATCCGACTACGGATCCTAATGCGTTGTTTACCGATCCTCCCGGGGCGTTGTTGCCCTTTGGCGGGCACAAAGGCTATGCGATGGGTCTGGTGGCTGAGCTGTTGGCAGGCGTACTGTCGGGTGGCGGCACCATACAACCGGCCCGTCCGCGCGAAGGCGCAGCGATGAACAATATGTTCGCGCTGCTGCTCGATGCTCGCGTGGGTTTTCAGACGGATTGGCGCATTCAAGAGGTCAGCGCCTTTATCGACTATCTGCACGCGTGCAAGCCGCAACCGGGCGTGGACGCGGTACAGTATCCGGGTGAATACGAGGCCACGAATCGCGCGCGGAATAAGCACCAGATCGAGTTTGCCCCTGCGATTTGGGATAGCCTGGCAAAGTTGGGGGGAGAGCTCAATGTGCCGCTGCCGAGGCCGTTGGACTGAGCTTTATTTGTGCTGATTGGGGCAATTGCGCCGCGGCCGTTCCGTGTTCGAGACCTGTTATCGATTACGCAAGGATCGTGGCTGCCGCCGCTGGCTCAGTTTGTAGCGAGGACGACGATCTGCGGATTTCCATAGGAACGCACAATGCCCATTGTTCTAGCCTTCATCGTGCTCGCAGCCCTTATCTATGGCGCTGTTGCGCTGTACATGGTCACTGCTGCGAGGTTCGGCTGGCTGGCGGGTGTCGGCGCCGATTTATTGGCGGTGGTCGTAATCGTCGCAGTGATCGCTGCTTTCGTTCATCGATATCGCACGATTCACGGTAAAACCGTCGATGGCAAACGTATCGTGTCGCTCAAGGAATCCTGGGGCGAGATTCACCTCGACGCCAAGGCCAAGCGAGGCTCATTGACGGTCGAGGGAAGCAGGGCGCAATTTATTTTCACCGACATTGCAAGCGCACACGCATTGAAGCGCGCGGGGAGTTGGATGCTGGCCTTGCATCTGGACCACAACGCTCAAGGCGACTGGGAAATCCCCATGCATGATCACAAGCAAGCGCACCGCTGGGCCAAGATATTTACCTTGGCAGCCGAACAAAATCTGTGACTATTTCTGAGCCACTGTCAACAGCAGTCTGTTCGACTGCATGGCTGGCTCCTTGGTGTCAGAGCCTGTAGTGTGCCGCGCGGATACGACATTGTTGTCGACTGACTATCGTCAGTAACTCGCTGCTAGACCTGTCGACATAAAAAGCGGCACCCGCAGGGTGCCGCTGATCTGCAAGCAAACTTATCTGTTGCCGCACATGTCAGAGGTCCTCACTTCGTTGATGGCGGTCTCTTGGCGATTGGGGACATAGTTATGGTCTAGCTGCAGGCCGGTTTGGCTGCCCGGGACGCACGAGTCGCCACCTGCGCCGGAGGGCATTGCATAGCGGTCACCGGCATATCCCTGGCCACCTTGCGCCGGATTGGTTTGGCCCGCCGGCGGGATCTGGCCGGGAGGCACGGGTGCGTTGGGCGGCACTGCCGTTCCATCATTCGGCGTTGTGGACGGCGAACTGCTAGACGGCACACCCGTATTGGGCATGCTTTGGGCATATGCGCCGCCAGCCATGGCGCCTATGACGGTTATCGCTGCAACCCGGGCAAGTAATTCACGCTTCATGTGAGTTCTCCAAACGGTGTGTGGGCTCGGTGCACCGCAACTATCGTGCCCGCGGTGGCTACCGTGATTTGAATTTTGACTCCGTCTGGGTGCACGTCGAGTCTCGAACGGCAACGAACCGTCGGTAAATCTTTCTGTGCAGATACGTAATAAAAGCTTCCCAAGAGCGCTGATAGACCTCGATGTCCTCGTCCATAGGTCCGCTTTTTATGCAGCATTGTTACGTTGATTGAAAAAATTCACGAAATACAACAATATTTCTCTGCCATCTGTTTACATTATTGGCAATGCGCCGGGACAGGTGCGACGGCGCCAGCAGGTCAACAGGGAGGAGGAGAGATATGCGTACGTTCAATCGCAAGATCGCCGCATGGCTGGCATGTGGCGCCGTGGCATTGCTGGCAGGCTGCGCGGGGCCGGGTGGGGACAAACATGCCACCATCGATATGCCGGGATTGACGCAGCCGGTAGAAATCCTGCGCGACCAGCACGGCGTGTCGCACATTTACGCCCAGAATCAACACGATCTGTTCTTTGCCCAGGGGTTCAACGCGGCGCGAGACCGTTTGTGGCAACTGGATCTGTGGCGCCGGCAGGGCGAAGGCAAAATGGCCGAGCAGTTTGGCCCGCGTTTCGTCGAGCAAGACCGGGCAGCTCGCCTGTTTTTGTACCGCGGCAATCTGCAGGCGGAGTTCGCCAGCTATCACCCCGAAGGACAGGCGATCCTGACGGCCTTTGCCGATGGTATCAACGCCTACGTCGACTGGGTGAAAGCCAACCCGGAACAACTGCCGCCCGAATTCAAACTGACGGGTACCCTGCCTGGCTACTGGAGCCCGCAGACCTCTCTGATCCGCATTTATGGACTGACTCGTAATGTCACTAGCGAGGTCAAGCTGGCGCAGCAGGTCGCGGCAATGGGGGTGAATACTGTGCAAGACCTGGGCGTCTATGAGCCGCCTATTGCTTTGCAAGTGCCGGCTGGATTGAACGTAAATCAGATCAATGAAAACATTCTGGCCGACTACAACCTGGCTCGAAAGGGTCAGAAATTCGAGGCGGGCGATTTCCCTCGCAGCCCCTTGGCTGCGGCCGAGCGCGAGGAGCTTGCGCGCAGCCTGTCGGCCAATATGCTGGCCTCGCTGGACCCGGCCTTTGATCCGATGGCTCCACGTTACGAGAGCAACAACTGGACCATCTCTGGTCAGCGCACCGCCACAGGCCGACCGATCTTGGCGGGCGATCCGCATCGTGCGATCGCGATGCCATCGCTGCGCTACATGGTGCATCTGAATGCGCCAGGCTGGAATGTCATTGGTGCAGGTGAGCCTGCCTTGCCGGGTGTATCGATGGGGCATAACGACCGTATCGCATTCGGCCTGACCATCTTCGCCTTTGCCGACGAAGAGGACCTCTACGTGTATGACACGAATCCCGCGAATCCCGATCAGTACCGTTATCGCGGCGGCTGGGAAACCATGCGGTCGCTGGACGAATCGATTCCGGTACGAGGCCAGGCGGCCGCGACACGGCAGTTGAAGTTCACACGGCATGGGCCCATCATTCACGAAGATCGGGTGGCTCATAAAGCTTACGCGCTGCGCGCGGCCTATCTGGAGTTTCCGGGCACCGCGGCATATCTCGCCAGTCTGCGCCTGAATCAAGCCCAAAACTGGCAGGAATTCGTCGCCGGTATGGAGCGGCACTACACGCCCAGCGAAAACATGGTGTATGCCGACGTGGACGGCAACATCGGCTGGTTTGGCGGCAGCATCGCGCCGATCCGCCCACGCAAGGACTGGTCCGGCATGCTGCCGGTGCCGGGCAATGGCGATTACGAGTGGAACGGTTTCCTGCCGACGCGTTCGCTGCCTAAAGCGTTCAACCCGCCCGAGGGCTACATCGCTACGGCCAACGAATACAACCTGCCTTATGACTATCCGTACAAGGACATGTCCGGGCGCGCCTGGGCGGAGCCGTTCCGGGTCAAGCGGATCCGAGAGGTTCTGGCCGACGCAAAGGGACTGAGTCTGGAGACTTCGCAACATTTGCAGTTCGACAATCTGTCGCTGCCGGCACGCACATTGACGGGCTATGCAAAAGCATTGAACTCTACCGATCCTGTGGTTGGCGAGGCGCTGCGTTTGTTGAAGGACTGGGACTACCGTACCGAAGTCGATTCCGAAGCCGCCACCGTGTATGAGTTCTGGCTGCCAGAGGTGGTCAAGCGGGTCTCCGAGTTGTACGTGCCGCCGCAGGGCAGCAAGGTGTTCGGTCAGTTGGCGACGATCAAGGTGCTGGAAAAACTGGCGACGCCCGATGCGGCCTTCGGTCCGCGGCCCGAGCAAGGCCGGGCAGCGTTGCTGCTGGCCGCGCTGGGCGATGGCATGCGCAAGCTGACTGCAGCGCTGGGTACCGATTCCAGGCAATGGGAATGGGGCCGCCTGCACCATATCCAGTTCGAGCACAGCCTCGCCGGCCTGCTGCCGCCCGACACTGCCAAAGCCTATGGCACGCCTCGGTATCCGGTCAGCGGGGACAACGATACGGTGCATCGCGCGACATTCCGCAAGTCGGATTTCCGGCAGATCAGCGGCGCGTCGTACCGGCAGGTGATCGACGTAGGCAACTGGGATAACTCGCGCATCCAGAATATGCCGGGACAGTCTGCTGATCCGCGCAGTCCGTATTACCGGAATCTGCTGGAGGGCTGGGCGACAGGGAAATATATTCCCATGGCGTTCAGCCGTCAGAAGGTTGAGAGTGAACTAGGTGACACGCTGGTATTGCGGCCTCGATAGCGTGCAGCAACAAGGCAGGCGGCATGCCTGCCTGATCGAGGTGTGGTATTGCCGACGGCGCAGCTTGACCGAGCTGCGCCGTCTTATTTTCTGCTCTCGCCGTGCCGACTCTACGAATGAGTCGTCAATAGAATCTGTAAGCAGGCGTGCCTGGCGATCAGCCAGCCTGATAAACCAGAATGGCCGAAGCCAGATCTTCAGACGCCGTTCCGACGGCTTTGTACACCGTAATTTCGTCCGCAGACCTACGTCCCTGATGAACGCCATTGCACAAGTCTTCGAGCGTGGCTTGCACGTCGGCGGCGTAGAACCGGCCGTTCTGAATAGGGGAAAGCAAGTCTCCCGATTTTTCCAGCGCCTCGGTGGTGTCGATGAACACGGATGTGTCGGCGAACGTCTCGTCGTCTGTTTCACGCATGGCGGGTTGAAAACTGCCAATGAGATCCAGGTGTGTTCCGGGTTGTAGCCAGGCTCGCTGAATCAGCGGCGCACGCGATAGCGTCGCGCAGGAAACAATATCGGCCTGTTCGACTGCGTGGCGCAGATCGGTGACGCTACGCGCGTCAAAACCTGCGGCGCAAAGCTGCTGTGCGAGGCTATCAGCTTTTTCGGCATTGATATTCCACACCGAGACTTTCCTGATGGGGCGTATCGCCGCATAGGCCGGTGCAAGTGCCCGGGCAACGTTGCCGGCGCCCACGATGAGCATGTCGGTGGCGTCCTCGCGTGCGAGATAGGATGCCGCTAATGCCGAGGCCGCCGCAGTGCGCCGTACGGTGATCTGATCGCCATCGATGATGGCCAGGGGCTGGCCGTTAGTGGCGTCAAACAGGGTATAGGTGGAAAACAAACCAGGTTTGCCTTGTTTGGCGTTTTCCGGAAAGATCGTCACATGTTTGATGCCGAGATATTTGCCGTCTTGCCATGCAGGCATGATCAATAGCGTATCGGTGGTGCGCTCGCGTTCATTAATGGTATGGATATGCCGGCGCGGGACTACGCAGGTCTCGATGAACATCTGCCGAATGGCTGGGATCAGTGCATCGAATGAAAGGCGTTCTGCAGTGGTGTTGCTGTCGAAAATTTTCATGGATGGGATCTCAATCTATCGAGTTTCCAGGCACAAGACGCGCATGCACACCGTCGGCCGCGACTGCACCGCTGGCCATGCTTGCCGTCAACAGATAACCGCCCGTCGGGGCTTCCCAGTCGAGCATTTCTCCGGCGCAAAAGATGCCAGGCGCGTGTCTGAGCATCAGTGTGTCGTCGGTAGCCTCCAGCCGCACACCACCTGCGCTGCTAATGGCTTCATCGATCGGCCGCGTGCGCAATAGTCGCAGAGGTAGTGCCTTGATACGGCGTGCCAGCAATGCCATATCGTGCCAATCTTGTGCCGCTGTGCATTCGCGCAGCAGTGCTGTCTTGACGCCTTTCAGTCCAAGCCGGCTTTGCAAATGACTGGCCATGGAGCGCGCGCCACGAGAATGTGAAACTTGCGCGACGACTTTGTCGGCAGAGAGGTCGGGCAGTAAATCGACCCAGGCGAATGTTGAGCCCTGTGCATCAATCGCGTCTCGCAATCCAGCTGACAGGGCATAGACCAGGCTGCCTTCGATGCCCGATTCGGTCAGCATGAATTCGCCACGTCGCCATGTGCCGGGCTCTCCATCGCGATCGAGCGCCATGGCGATGGATTTGAGGGGCATTCCTGCATAGCGTTCGCGCAGGTGTGCGCTCCAATCCGCCTCAAAACCGCAATTGGCCGGGCGCAGCGGGGCGACGTCTATGTGGTGTTCCTGCAGGCCTGCAACCCAACTGCCGTCCGAGCCCAGGCGAGCCCAGCTGGCGCCACCAAGTGCCAGGATTGCAGCGTCGGCATGCACCGTCAATGAGCCATGCGGGGTTGTAAAGTGCAGCCTCTGAGGGGCAGGTGTCTCGCCCTCTGTCCAGCCGTTCCAATGGTGCCGCATGTGAAAACGCACCCCTGCGGCGCGCAGTCGTGACAGCCAGGCCCGCAACAGCGGAGCGGCCTTCATTTCGAGCGGAAACACGCGGCCAGATGTGCCGACAAATGTCTCGACTCCCAACCCGTGCGCCCATTCACGTAACGCCTGTGCGTCCAGGCGATGCAGCCAGGTGGCCACGGCCGAACTGCGGCTGCCAAAACGCTGATTGAAGCGTTCCGATGGCTCGCTATGCGTCAGATTCAATCCGCCACGGCCAGCCAGCAGGAATTTCCGTCCGACAGACGGCATGCTGTCGTAAACGTCGGCCAATATGCCGTGGCGCGCGAGCGTCTCAGCCGCCATCAAACCGGCGGGACCACCGCCGATGATGGCGACGCGGACGGCGGTGGAGGAGGCGGGTGAAGTCGAATCGGGCATGAGCAAGGAGCAGGAGGCGGTGACGAGATTGTCGCATGCCCCGCGTTGGGTATCCGGCGCCCCTTGTCCCTCGCCGAGATAGGCAGCTCAGTCCGCCTGCACGTAACCCGTAACCCGGATCATCTCTTTGTACTTCTTGATCTCATCGGTATATGCCGCCTGGGCCTGCTCCAATGTCATCGATTTGGATACGTTGCGGCCGTCGGCCTCCAGCTTGGCGATGACGGCCGGATCCTGTAATGCCTGGCCTATGGCGCGATTCAGCGTTTCCTTGATCGCTGCGGGCGTACCTTTCTTGACGAAATAGCCTGCATAACTGGCATATTCAAACTGAGCGAGCTTGGGGATCTCGGTGATACTGGGCACCTTTGCCAATACCGCAGGTTTGTCTTTGGACAACACTGCCAGCGCCTTGAAACGGCCAGTGTTCACCATTTCCAGCATGGAGGCCTGAAACGGCATGATGGTGAAGTCGATCTGTTTACCCACGAGATCCTGCACGACCGGCGCAGTGCCTTTGTACGGAATGTGCGTAAATGGCACATTGGTGAGTTTGCCCAGATACTCGGTGACCAAATGATAGAGCGAGCCTACGCCGACCGTTCCATAGGTCAGCGAATTTGCCGCGTCGCGGGACCCGGCTAGTTTCAGAAACTCTTCTGTCGTGTTGACAGGCAGATCGGCACGCACCAGCAGCACCAGGTGAGTGATGGTGATCGGCTGCAGGTTTTCGAACGCATCGGGCTGGTATCGCACCAGACGGTTGGTCAGCGGGGGAATGATCAGTTCGTTCTGCGTACCCTGGAAAAAATAGTTGCCGTCGGCGTTGGCATTCAACACTTTCGAGGCGGCGATGGTACCGGTGGCGCCGCCCAGATTCTCGACCACAACCGGAGTCTTTAGCGCCTCGCCAATAGGGCCTGACAAGATACGGGCGCTGACGTCGCTAGGGCCGCCAGCAGGATACGGAACCATCATCGTGACCGGGCCCGCAGGATAGGCGGCCGCCCGGGCGGATTGCATGGCTGGCACAGTCATTGCCGGCGCCAAAGCCAGTGCCAGGCCGGTTTTGAGAAAGGACCGCCGTGCGTCTGCTGCGTGTGCGTTCATGGGGTGTACTTTGCTGTCAGAAAGGGAAGGACAAAAAGCGATTGATGCGGACCGGCAACGTTGCTCGTTACCATTGCTGCTCAGAAAGCCTGGTCAGCGTATTCAGCACAGCGAGTCCACGAGGAACGATCGTGTCGATCTCGCAATACTCGTCGAGCGTGTGGAACTTTCCGCCCACGGGGCCGGTGCCGCATAAGGTGATGACCCCCAGGCTGGAGGTCACGCCAGAGTCGGCACAGCCGCCGCTGAACTCCCCTTCGGCCTGGTGCCCGATGGCGTTCAATTCTGATTGGTACAACTCGAATAATTGCTTGGATTGCGCAGTCGGTACGAACGGGCGGAATTCGCCTTTGATATCCAGCTTGGATAAGGTGCCGGTGATAAAGGATTTGTTGCAGATGCAGCGTATGCTGCCGACGAGCGATTCGCGCTGTTCCAGATTGAAAATGCGCAGATCAATGGAGGCCTTGGCTGATGGCGCCGAGGTATTGACCGAGAGCCCGCCGGACACGAGACCCACATTGACGGTGACGCCCTGATCGATGTCGGTGAGTTCGTCCAGCGCCACAATCTTGTGGGCGAGCTCAGAGATGGCACTGATGCCCTCGGAAAAATTGGCACCTGAATGCGCAGCGCGGCCCTCGATATCCATTTCGAAAAACACACCACCTTTGCGGCCGGTGACAACGTTGCCCGAAGGACGGCCAGGCTCGGCATTGAATGCAAAACGGGCTTTCTGGGCAAAGGGCACGATGATGTCTTTACTCAGCGGAGAGCCGATTTCTTCGTCGCACGTGAATAGGGCGGTGATCTCGGGCAGCACCTCCGGGCTTTGCGCCGCAGCGGCCAGGATGAAAGCGTTCATCACGACACCAGGTTTCATGTCGGCGACACCGGGGCCGTAGGCGCGGCCATCCTGGATACGAAACGGCCGTCGAGCGGCTTCGCCGGCGGGGAATACGGTATCGCAATGCCCCATCAGTAAAACGGGTTGTCCCACTGTGCTGCCTGCGTTCACCGTGACAGAAATCGCGGCCTCTACGTCACCGACAAAATGCGAGGTTATGGATAAATCATGCTCGGAGAAGAATGATTCCAAGCGGCGGAATACACGTGCCACGCCGGCCTTGTCGTAGCTGTTGGAGTCGATATTGACCAAGTCTGCGAGCAAGGCCAGCATGTTGTCATGCTGGCCAGCCAGCCATTGTGCTGCGGGAATCCCGGCGCTTTTGTTCATTTTTCCAGTCCGTTGGGAAGGGGGCAGGCAACCTGTCTGCCCCGGAGCGTTGCGTTGAGTGTGGTATTGCTATGTAATACTTGATATTATTATGCGCTACTCAGCGATACCGGTCTATTCTGGAAAACGATGACAAGCAATCCTTTATACGTAGGCTCTGTCGGCAAGGCATTTTCCGTGCTGAACTGTTTCAAGAGCGCCAGCGGCGACCTGAGTTTGACGGAAATCATGGAGCGAACCGGGCTGGACAAGAGCGCGGCGCAGCGCTACGCCTATACGCTGAATGCCGAAGGTTATCTGGAGCAGAATCCGCAGACGCGCCGGTATCGGCTAGGAAAGCGCGTGCTCGATTTGAGCTTTCATTTTCTGCGCACACATGAGCTGGTAGAGGCGTGGAATCCCATCATGTTGAGCCTATCGCAGGCCACGGGTGAAAAGATCAGTCTGTCTTTGTATGACGGCCGCGAATTGGTGCACGTGATGCGCCACCAGACCAAGACCGAGCATTACCACGCATCGTTGATCGGCCGTCGCGTGCCTTTATTCTGCACGGCCGGTGGGCGTGCGGTGCTGTCGCGGCTGGACGATGCGCAACTCACGTCGATGCTGACCGATGTCGCGTTGACGGCTTATACCCAGCATACTTTGACAGCGCCGAAGGCCATCAAAGCTGCATTAAAGCCCGTACGAGAGAAAGGCTACGCCATGGTCGTCGATGAGTTCGTCATCGGCGAGATCGCGCTGGCTGCTGCGGTGATCGACGCGAACGGTGCACCGATTGGCGCATTGCATCTGGCCGGGGAGTCGCGCGAATGGACCGCAACGGACTACGAGGCAAAGTTCGCACCGCACCTGCTGAATGCGATTGCACAGTTCCAACGGCGCAATCAGTTCGGGTGAGAGGCGAGCGGATGGCTTGCGATGTGGCGCCGGCCGCTAATTTGACGGCTTTGCCGTCAACCGCGCATGACGCGCCAACAGCGTGTCCAACTGATTCGCAAAGGATTTGCGATCAGCCTGGCTGAACGACGCCGGGCCACCCGTCTCGATGCCGCTGGCCCGCAATTCCTCCATCATGTCACGCACGGCCAGACGCTCTCGAATCGTCTCGGGCGAATAGCGTTCGCCGCGCGGATTCAGCGCCATGGCGCCTTTTTCGAGCACCTCGGCGGCCAGAGGGATGTCTCCGGTGATAACCAGGTCGCCAGCGTTGGCATGCATGACGATATGCGCATCTGCCACGTCAAATCCGCGCGGCACTTGCACCGCGCGTATCAGGGGCGACGGCGGTGTGCGCAACATCTGGTTTGCCACTAGCGTGAGAGGGATTTGCCAGCGCTGAGCGGCGCGGAACAGGATGTCCTTGATGACGGCAGGGCAGGCGTCGGCGTCGACCCAGATATGCATAGACAATTCAGGCGTCGAGCGCTCTTTGCAGGAGTTCGGCCACGATGTCGTTCGTGGATACGCCTCGTTCCTGGGCCAGTGTGCGCAGGCGATCGGCTTGCGCTTGGGTGAGTTTCAGCGGAAAAGGCACCAAACCTGCTGCCTGGTCCAGTTTGCGTTGTTCGCGCCGATCGATCATTTGATCGGAGCCGTAACGGCCGGGCGTGCCCGACTGTTTCAACTGGCCGGCAAGTTTCAGGGCTTTGTTCTTTTCGAGATCGAATTTGTTCATGTTTTGTCGTGGTGAGGCAGGCTTTTAAGAACGGCTCGAAAAAAGGATTTTTTTGAGTTAGTCAGATCGCGGCAAGATCGAGGGCCTCGGCGACGTGCCGTTCAGCTACGGACTATAGCCGATTGGCATCGAGCGAAACGACACTCAATATCGCCAGCTCGCTTTCAGCGTTCCACCATGGCTGTGAACCTGGCCGGAGAACAAGCCGTCATACTGCAGCCGGACGTCGAGTTTGTCACCGCCGAACAGTTGCACGCCCGCGGTCAGCCGCCCGAACGTGCTGCCGGTATCAAGGGTGGCGGTGGCGAGCCGGCTGCCGGACGGGGCTGCCGCTAGCTTGGCGTGACTATTCCAGTGATCCGTGCTGCTCAGACTCAACCCCATGCCGAGATACGGCCGGGCGACATAGCCGTCGCCCAAGGCGACGCGGCCGCCCACTTCAATGCCGGGTGTCAGCACGACTGCCCAGTCATCGCTGTGTTTGTAATCCAGATTCAGGGCCCCCGCTCCATTTTCTGAATATGACGGCATGCTGGTATAAATCACATCCAGATCCACCATGGGCCTGATGTAGGCGTTATCCAGTTTGTGGGTATATGCCACACGCAGGCGTTGTCCGAGCGCAAATACCTCGGGCGAACTCTTGGCCGTGGTATTCGTGCCGGGCAGCTGAATACGCCGCGAGCTGTCATAACTGCCGTAGCTGCCGCTCAATGTGCCTGCCACTGTCCATGGGCCGGACTCATACTTTAACGAGGCACCCAGAAAGCCCGTATCGCCACTCATGCGTTGGCGGTGGTCATCAGCGGTGATGTGGCCATTTTCATAGGCAGCCGACAGGCCGGCATACCACTGCGGCGCGATCTGATGCTGCATGCCAACCTGATACGTGACGCCGCTCGCGTCAAACGACGAGGTGCCATGACTACCGTCGACGCTTGTCTTGCGGGCAGCGATTTGTCCCCAGACGCATGAGGATTCACTGAGTTGCCGATCGGCGTTTTGGTAGTGTGGGCAACTGAGCAGGGAGCTTGCGAACCGCGCCATGTCCGCTTGTTTCAACGCAGCAGGCGCAGCGGCAATGCCAGGCGACAGGCTGGATAGCGCGTTGTTAAAGCTCGCGGGTCCTTGCGCGGCGGTTTGATCGAGCTTTGCATAGAGACTGGCGAGATCTTCGGTGCCGCCGCGTTCCCAGATGTCCTGCAGGTGAGAGCCGATTTCGCGTAAATTGCGTCCGGCACCGTAGGTCTGTGACAAGGTGTCGAAATGAGCCTCGCCCGCTGTCACCGTGCCGTGCCCGCCTGCGTACTGCGTATCAAAATCGAACAGCGGCGAGGTTCCCTGCAGCGTCGTGTTGGTAGGAATGTCGTTTGCTTTCAGGAACACGACCGGTCGGCCCGGCATCAGGCGGCTGCTGTTGACGTTGATCATGCCGTCGAGCTGTGCCGTGCCATCGACCTGCAAAAGATCTGCCTTCTGAGAGACAAAATCTGCCCCGATATGCAGCACGCCGCCAGAGTCCTGTGTGAAATCGCCGCTGATATGCGATGCCGCTGTGCCTTGCTTCAGACCCACCAGGTAGTCACCGTGGTTGATCACATGCCCGTTGATGTTGGCGGCCTTCAGTACCGTGCCGAAGTTTTCTATCGTCCCGAGCGCAACGCCTTGGTCGCTCAGACTCATCGAGCC
This sequence comes from Bordetella muralis, assembly GCF_054781015.1. Taxonomy (NCBI): domain Bacteria; kingdom Pseudomonadati; phylum Pseudomonadota; class Betaproteobacteria; order Burkholderiales; family Alcaligenaceae; genus Bordetella; species Bordetella muralis. The sequence continues at coordinate 395,282 of NZ_BAAGVF010000003.1, forward strand.
GGCAACGTTCCCGTAGTTGGTGACAATCGTTGAGCCCGTTCCGGTTTGTTTGATGGTGGTGCCGGTCGACGACAGGCTGCCGCCGGAGTTGATGGTGACTTTGTTTGTCTGGGCAGTACCGTCAATCCAGACACCGCCGCCAGAGCCTGCGTTCACCGTGCCGTAGATCTCTACATCGACGGTCTTGCCATTGTCTACGGCACCATCGCTTTGCGCAAAAATGGCGTAGGCGTTGCTGCCCGTCGCAGTCAGGGAGCCTGATTGCAGGATCGTGACGTTGCCTGCGTAGCTGCCCGTGTATCCAGAGCTGGTGTGGTCATAGGCCGAACCCGCATAGCTGCCGCGGCTGTCGCCTGCCAAGCCGCCGCCATCCGCGATGGACTGCGCGATGATGCCGTAGGCACCGTCTCCAGTCGTTTGCAAAATGCCCGTATATTCGAGAATGATGTCGCCTGCCGAGGCGTTCGCGACAGGCGCCGATACGCGCGAAATGCCGTTCCATCCTGGGGAGATCGCGCCGTTTGCGGTGTAGCCGGCAATGCCGCCGCCACCGCCGATCGCTTGCAGCACAATGCCGTGAGAGCCTGTCCCGGTCGTCAGAATTTGACTTTGCCCGCCGGGCGTCACGTTGCCGACGTTTCCGCCTATCGTAATGTTGATGTCACCGCTGATGGCCGTCTGAAAATACGATGACGGTTGCTGGGCGAGGATGATTGCTTCGACATTGTCGGCACTGCCTGATGCGACGATGCCGCCGCCGCCGCCAATGGTCTGCGCGACCAGTCCAAAGGCGTGCTCACCGGTAGTTTGCACGTTCAGCCAGGAATAGATGCCGATGTTGCCGCCGTTTGTGGGCGCTGCAGAATTCTCCTCGTGTATGCCTCCGCCCCCTAGCAGGATGTCTAACCCGGTGTAGTTGCCATTCGCGCTGATGTCGCCAGAGGCGACACTCGCTGTACCGCCTCCGCCGCCGATGGACTGCAGCACGATGCCATGGGAATTGAATCCCCCTGTAGCGACCGAGAGCGCACTGAGTATCTCGCCATTCGACGTGATGTCGCCACCTGTGCCGCTGTTACCTGTGTCGCCCGTGATACCCAGCGCTACGCTCGGTATCTCACTATTCGAGTGCGTGGTGTGGGCCGACCCGTCCGTGCCTTGTCCTCCGCCACCGCCGATGGTTTGCGCCAACAGGCCGAAAGCGACATCGCCCTTGGTGACAATAGCGCCTTTGGACCAGGTGCCGTCGCCTTGGGTGTTGATGTTGATCGCGCCACCGTTGCCCGCGCTGCCTCCGGACCCGCCGACTCCCATGGTGACCTGTGCAGCGCCGCTGACACCCGACGCGGTGGAGGTGCCTCCGACACCACCGCCGCCGCCGATGGATTGCAGGACGAGGCCGTCTGCGTGGTCGCCCGTGGTGGCGGTGGTGCCTGCATAGTTGACGTTAACCGTGCCGCCGTCACCGCCGCCGCCGCCTTGGCCACCGACGGCCAGCGACATGGCATAGCTGCCGGTGCTGTCGTCGTCTTGCAGATCGGCGTTGTCCGGATCCGAACTGTAGCTAGTGGGTCCGCCCGAGGCATCGGCACCCGCCGATCCGCCCAGGCCGCCGCCACCGCCGATAGATTGCACCAGGATGCCGTCGGCGTCGCCGCCCGCGGTCGTGATCGTTCCGTCCGCGCTCAGCGTCATGGTGCCGCCAGTGCCCGCCGCCGCACCCGTTCCTCCGACGCCTACAGACACTGCGGCCTGAAAGCTGTCATCGGCGTCGTCATCGCCGCCACCGCTGATGTTGGCAGACAGGCTGACCGTGCCGCCCTGCGATGCTCCGCCGCCGCCTCCGATAGTTTGCAGCAGCAGGCCGCGCGAACCCGAGCCTTGTGTCTGTAATACCGCCCCTTGATTGAGCTGAGCGTTGACCGTGCCGCCATTTCCGCCGCTTCCGCCGGTGCCGCCGACGCCGATGGTCGCGGTGATGGTCTGGCCTGCGGCTTTACCACCGCTGTTGCTGCTTCCTATCCCCGCATTGCCCCCGCCCCCGCCAATGGATTGACCCATCATGGCGTTGGAGAAGTCATTGAATGTGTGAACGGATGAGCCCGCGTCTTGAGTGATGTTGATGCCGCCACCGCTACCGCCTTCTCCGCCGGCGCCGCCCAAGGCGACATCGACGTTGACGGCGAGGCTGGCAGCCGTCGTGGAAACGGTGGTGCTCATCGCGTGCGATGCGCCGCCCGTGCCACCGCCACCTCCAATGGATTGGGCCAATACGCCATGAGAGCCGATGCCGCCCGTGGTCAGATTGGCGCCATCGCCGAGCCCTATAGTGACCGACTCCCCGGAGCCTCCGGCACCACCTTGGCCGCCTATCGAGAGGCTGGTTGAAATGGCAAAAGGCGTCTCGGGGTCAGGCACAGCGAAAGTCAGGCTGTTGGCTTGCGCGCTGCCGCCGCTGCCACCGCCGCCACCGATAGACTGTGCCAGGATGCCGAATGAATCCGCGAGCGCCGTATTGGATGTACTTGATGCCGTGCTGACGGTCGTATCGGTGAGCGAAACTGCTACCGTGCCGCCGTCGCCGGCTTTGCCGCTATTGCCGCCCAGCGCCATGGCCGAGGTGAAACCGACGCCGGCCACGGCGTCATGCGCAGCACCGCCGTTGCCTCCACCGCCACCAATGGATTGCGCGGTGATGGCGGCTGCGGCTTGGCCTTGTGTGGCCACAGCGGCATTCGATGACGTCAAGCTTATCGCGCCACCGTTGCCCGCACTGCCGCCTGCACCACCGACTGCCAAGCTGCTTTCGGAAAGCACGGCTGTCTGTGAGGATGAACCGCCTGTGCCGCCGCCGCCGCCGATGGATTGCAGCAATATGCCCATGGCGCCGTCACCGGTGGTGGTGGCCGTGAAGTTATCGCCCGTGAACGTAACGGAGTCACCGTTACCGCCGCCGCTGCCACTGCCGCCCAGGGCAGGGACCGAAGTGCCGGCCGTCAGGCTGAATACGCTGCCCCCATTGCCGCCGCCGCCGCCGATAGATTGGGCGACAGCGCCATGAGCATAAAGGCCGGAAGTGATTATCGTGGCTCCATCGCTCAAACCTACTGTCACTTGACCGCCGTTGCCTCCCGCGCCGCCAGAACCGCCGATTGCGGACACGCCTTCGGCAGACCCGCCGTTGCCGCCACCGCCTCCGACGGATTGTGCCAATAAGCCGATCGCGGCCTCGCCAGCGGTCGTGATGGTACCGGAGAGTGAGGCATCGACGCTTCCAGCCGACGTGTCGCTAGCGCCGGCGGCGGTGCCGCCCACCGAGATCACACCAGAGGCTCCGCCGGCCGTACCGCCGCCACCGCCGATGGACTGCACCAAGGCGCCAATGGCGCCGTATCCTTGGGTGGCGACGGTGCCGCCGATTGTGGTATCAGCCGTTCCCCCCGCGCCGCCTGCGCCGCCATTACCCCCCAGCGCGATGACGCCCGTGCCGGTCGCCCCTGCGCCGCCGCTGCCGCCTATGGACTGTACCAATACACCATAGGCATATTGTCCTGAGGTCTGGAGTTTGCCGTTCGTCGTCACGCTGGAGGTCCCGGCCGTCCCGCCGGTGCCACCATTGCCCGAGCTGTCGCTGATCCATTGGCTCCAATAACCACCGGCTCCGCCACCACCCGCGATGGACTGTGTAACGATCGCGGCAGCGTAGTCTCCTGAGGTAGAGACAGACGAGGTCGCATCGATCGTGGCGACGGCTTCACCGCCATTGGCGCCGGCCCCGCCGGATTTGCTGCCGATGCCGCCCAGCCCGCCCATGCTTTGAGACAAGATGCCGTAGGCGTATGTGCCAGAGGTGGTAATCACGGAGTTGTTTGTCAATGCCGCGCTAGCCTGGCCGGCTTGGCCGCCATCGCCGCCGATGGTGTCCGATGGGGGTTCTTCCCCCGATTCTCCAAAGCCACCGCCGTCACCGCTGCGCGATCGCACCAGGACCCCTAAAACACTGTCCCCGCCAGTGGTTACGGCGGTGTTGGAGAGCGTAGCGGAAGCGCCTGCGGATGATCCTCCGTTGCCAGCGGTCGCGTCATCTGTTCCGTAGTCGCCGCCGTCGCCGCCTTCGGAAATCACCAGCACACCGGCACTGTCTTTGGTCGGCGCTTGATTTGCGACGACGGTGATTCGGGTGGTCGAGGCGCTCTGTCCTACGATTGCCTGGGCAACGTCTGCGATGCCGCCGTTGCCGCCATGGTCGTCGGTCCAGATGACTGTGCCGCCCGCGCCGCCCAGACTGGTCGCTACTACCCCAGCCACGCTCTGCGTTTGTTGGCCGGGGGCGGTGTTCCAATACACCGCCACATTGCCGGTCACCGTTGCGGATGCGGCATAGGAACCTGACGTGTTCGTGCCTGTACTGCCGCCATTACCGGTCGGATCGTTGTCAGAGTTGGGGCCTTTGGCGAAGCCCCCGCCTGCGCCGCCGATACTGGCAGCGGCGACTCCCCATGCGTTTCCTGCACCGTTCAGTGCAGCGCCGCTCGATCCTAATGTCACATTTCCGTTGCTGACGACGGTCGCGGCATTGGCGACACCGCCGTCGCCGCCGTAGTTGTCTAGTATTCCCGAATTCGCATCCGCGCCCGCTCCACCTTGAGCGCTGGCGTACATCCCGATGACGCCACCATTGAGCGTGTCTGACGATGACGCGGAAATCGTGATGTCCGCGCTACTGTTACCGGTCAGACTGGCAGAGGCGGCAGAGCCTCCGTTGCCTCCGTTGTCATTGTCACTTGGCGTGCTTCCGTCCCCGCCGATACTACTGGCCTGTGCACCGATGATCCTGGTAGTGGTTGAGGTCGGCGTCAACGAAATCGCACCGTTGTTCACAACGGTGACAACCAGCCCGGCGCCGCCATTGAGATCCGAGTCGTTGCCCGCCGTTCCCTGGCTGATCATTTTTATCCCGCTGACAGCCTCAGTGCCTTCGACGGAAATCGTGGCGGAACTGGTCAAATCAATACCGTCAGTCGTGGTCAGCGTGACAGGCGTCGAAACCGTGCCTTGGGCCGTACACTGAGAAATGCTATTGGCGACCGTGCAGTTTTGCGCAAATGCGTCCGATGGCGTGCAGGCCACCGTTGCGCATGATGCGAGCAACAGGGCACTACCGTGCCAACCCAACGCGCGATTGAGTCGCAGAGGAGAGAACAGGGCAGGGAGGCGTCCAGACGAAGATGCTGATGCGGGAGAAAGGCAATCAAGAGTGACTGTGATCGATACTGCAGACTTCGTCGTTTTTTTCATCAGAGTAGCCGTGTGTGACCGAGTAGCAATGCAGAGGAGCCTGGGCCGCGGCTACGCCAAATGAGGATTTCCCAATAGGGCGCCTCGGGCGGCGATAAGTCACCCGACTGCCAGAGAGGGTAGGAGGCGTTGATGCAGCGACGTCAGCAATCCTGTTCCCGTGCCACACCAATGACGACGATGGTCGAATCTGCAGGGGAAAAGGGGCCAGTTTTTGATCAGGCCGTGAGTTTAATTGTTATTTTTGAGGATAAAAAGAAGTAATTTAAAATAACAAGAGATGATGTCCGGCGCTCTCCGGACGATGATGCTGACATGCCCGACAGGATTACATGGCGACGAGGTCGCCACGAACACCACGCTGGCATATTTCGGCGTTGCGCTGAATGCAGCCGAAATAAATACCAAGCATCATAAAAAAAGGCGTGCAGCACTGGCTGGGGCCGGGTGACGGATGCCCGGACGCCCACTTGATCGCTGCGTCTAGTGCACGGGCAGTCTATTGCGCCAAGTCATATTGCCATTGCATCGGTTCATCATCCTCATACCAATCTCCTTTGCTCCAATACAGCTTGCTGCCCGTCGGCGAGAGGCCCATCACACCCAGATAGCCCGGAATCGCCAACTGATGCCAGGTTCGGCCGCCATCCCGAGTGTAGAAATGCGCATCTGTGTCGATCTCTGCGCGGTCTCTCGAGAACGGGATGAGTAACCGGGGCACGACTGTGTCACCCCATTCGCTCACCACCTGATAGTCCCCGTTATTCCAGAAATAGCGCGCCGACGTGCGATTTTCAGCCATCCAATCCGGCAGTACCGACGGCGTTTTCTGACGTTCGATCCATTCGCCGGTTTGGGTATCGAGCTTGGCCAGCCATTCTCCGTCTTTGTCGTGCAGGACGGCATAGGTGCGGCCATCGCGCGAAGTCGACAGATGGTCTACGCGCAAGTGCGGGTGGCGCGTGACATTGGTGATCTGCCATTCGCCTGAGGGATCGGGGCGCGAAAGCGTCGCCCGCGTCATCAGCATGGTTCGATGCTGGGTTTCGCCGACGGAATACCACATGAACTCTGACGCCCATGCATAAGCCTGGGTGTCGCTGACCTGAACGACAAAACGCTCTTGATCCATGTCCCGCCGCATCGAAAAATCGGCAGTGGGTTGCCCGGTCATTTCCTGCAGATAGGAGACCGGCGCAATCAAGGGCTCGGGGCTGTAGATGACGGTCGAGGTTTGCCCTTGATCCGATGAGTAGAACAAGGCCGTTGGCCTGGTTTCCTTGCCGTTGGCGTCGCGACGGGTAGGCGCAGGCTCTGGGCGGCCCCAGATCCCGGCGGGCTCGTCTTCGCTCGGCGGTTCTTTGCCCCAGGCCCAGACGTCCTGATCCGAGGAAAAGGTAGGCTTGATATTCCAGGCCAGCCCATCGACCTCGGTCATGAAGCCCGATTCCAGCCAGGTCCAGGTGGCGCCATGGTCTGTAGAGCGGAAGATGGCGGTTTGTTCTTTTTCGGGCAACGCAGGAGACGACGACCCGGGCCGGTCCATACCGGTGAACAGGAACAGGGTCTCGGACTTCGGTGATACCACCAGGCAAGTGACGTCAGGGACGGTGGCGACCATTTTGAATGTGCCGTCATCCTGCAGTAACGACAGGGTGGTCAACACGGCGCGAGAATCAAACAGGCTGAAAGGACGTTGAGAGGCTGCTTTGTCTTCACCCAGGATGAGTGCGCTCAGATCCGGGATACCCTTGGGGATGTAAGACGGGGAGCCCGTGGACGCTTCGTTTCGTCCAACCAGCCACGTCCCGTGCCGGGTTTCGACAACGCCTGTGCACCATTGCTCCATGGAGCGCCACCGCGCGTCGCCGAGTTTGCCGGTTACGGCCATGCCTGGCCTGCCTCCTGCAGTGCCCATGTTGGTACTTGCCAGGGTCCAGCCTATGTACAGTGGAATGCAGGCGCAAAGCATCAGGACGGCCAACACGCCTGTCCAGCGCCGTGGCGATTGACGAAATCTGCCGCTGGCCAGGCACAGCAATACCATCGCCGCCAGGTTGAGGACGATGGCGAGCGCCAGGCCGTTCTCGGGATTGCGGGTGAGCTCGCGCGGCAATGACTCGATGAATCCCGGGTTGAGCCACATCCAGCCCCATACCAGCGCCAATATCAGGAAACTGGTCAACAGATACGCGGCAACACCGGACAGCAGCGGCTTGATGACGAGTCCGAAAGTGCTCGGCCGGGCGATTGTCAGGCGGCGTACATAAATCGTCGCTGCCAACAGGCATATCAGGCTGGCAAATACGATCTGGCTCAGCGATAGCGGCAGGCTCAGTCCATTGAGCACATCCAGCGGCAACTGTATGTCCGACAGTTGAGCGGCCCATGGCCAGAGTCCGATGTAGGTGAGCAAAGCCAGCACAACATGCAGCCCCAGACATCCCAATAAAAAGGACACAAAGGCGATGCTTCTTTGCAGTGGTGCCGCCCGGTCGGCGAGATGATTGTCCTCTGCGAGAGTGGTGTGTGTTGTGTCGACGGGCTTTTTCGCGAACAGGAAATGCAGCCAGACGGGCACCCAGGCCCATAGGGGCATGGTGGCGTAGATGAGGGTGGTGATAGACCTGTTCGCCTGCAACAGGAGGGGAGGCATCAGCTCGAACCAGTCGCCTCCCTTGGCCTGCAGGGTTTGCAGTTCGTCGACCCAAAGGTGTTGGAAGTGTCCGAGTATTTGCAACCGGACAACATAGGACCATATCAGCGTGGCCAGGACCAAAACGATCCACCGAACATCGTTGCCTTGGCGCTGTGTTGTCCACGGACGCCGGTGGATGAGCCAGGCGCTGAACAGAAACACCAGCAGGCATTCGATCATCAAGACCGGCACTAACGTGAGGGCATACTGAAACCCGAGCGGAAGGTTCAGTATCTGCAGCGGCACGACCGGATAGAGGTGGCGCAGCCAGACGCTATGCGTTTGCACCAGCGACTGCACGGTCGCCTCGGGCAGCAGGTAAAAGACAAAGAACAGCAGCTCCGGCAGACCGCGTATCAGCAGATAAATCAGTGTGATTGTCAGCGCGTAGCGTTTGAACCGGGGGGAGTTGTCTCCAGACATATTCGGCTTGTTAGGTGTTGTCGACGACGCATTATTACCTACAAGCGCTTGGCGAATCGGGTGGGCTGTTCTTTGATCGAACGGCCGAACGAATCCTGCCGGAGCTTGCCCTTGTGATGGCGGCTCATGAGAGAGCCGCTATCACAAGGCGTCTGTGCTCACGCGTTCGCACAGGAGGGCGGAATTGCCCTTCGTGCGCGTTGCTTGCTCGAGATGGCCAGGGCTGCTCCTAATCCCATGGCGGCCAGCACAATCGCTGCGGCCGTTGCACCCAGCCAAACTAATCCATAGTGGTCGATGACGTAACCGCCCACGATCGCGCCAATGCCGATGCCGGTATTGGCTCCGGAAATGTTCAAGGAAGCGGCAAATGCCGGCGCATTGGGTGCGGACTTCATGACGCGCACATGGCATACCGTAAAGAGCGCTGCCTGGGCGACGCCCCAAAGGCCTAACGCGAGTGCGAGCAATCCGGGCGAACGCATCACGGGACCCAGCACGATCAGGCCAACGGTCATCAAGCCAGCAAACAGCAGCGTGGCACCGAGGGCGCTGCGGTCGGCCAATCTGCCGCCGACCAGATTGCCGATGAGCCCGATGCCGCCAAATGCCATCATGGTCCAGCCTACCCATTGACCGTTGAAGCCGGCCAGACGCTCCAGCATGTCGGCCAGATAGGTGTAGGCCGTAAACATGCCGGTGAAGATCATCAGTGACAGCAGGACGTGCCCGATGACGTGCGGATCGCGCAGAATGCTTAATTGCGTGCGCAGTTTGACTTGCTGCGTCTGCTGCGGCGGGCGAGGAAAGAAAGCCCACAACATCAATGCCTTGGCGAACGCTACGACGGCTAGCACGCCAAAAGCGGTGCGCCAGCCAAAGCCGTCGGAAATCAGTACGCCAATGGGAATGCCAAACACGGTGGCAGCGACGATGCCGAATCCCACCATGGAAATGGCTCGGCCCGCACGAGCGGGGCCGGCCAATTCGATAGCTGTCGCGCTGGCCAGCGACCAGAACACCGGCAAAGCCAGGGCCGGCACGAAACGCGCCAAAGCCATGATGCCGATGTTGGGGGCCACCGCGGCGACCGTATTGGATAGGCCAAACAGCACCAATGTCCCGATAAAAAGCCGCTTGCGATTCATGTTGCTCAACAGCGCGGTCAGAAACGGACCGGCGGCGGCAATCGTAAAGGCGAACAGCGTGACGAGCAGCCCGGCCAGGGACACCGTGACATTCAGATCGCGCGCGAGTGGAGGGAGCAATCCGACGATCAGAAACTCTGTCGTCAGAATGGTGAACCCCGCAGTGGAAAGCAACAAAATAGGTAGCAGCATGATTTGATATGTCGCGTTGGTGAGACGCGGCAGAAAAGGTGTCGGCAGGCTTGGGGACCGTGATCGCGTTTCCCTCCATTCAGGCATTACGTCGCACGCTGTTTGCCCGCCGGGAAAAAGCCAGCGGGGCGCAGCCGGATGCCTGTCTGAGAGCGTTCAGGGAATAGACCTACCGCCGCCTACGGTAAACATAGGCGACGGAGTCATCGCTAATGCAGGGATAACCCGTACTTTAATAGGACTTAATGAAGGGATAAAGACGAAAGGCTTGGCATGACTGTTTGTTTGGGACGAACAATCATGCAGACATCGACGTTGCCGCTACGGTGACTATGTCAGGGTAGCGGCTGATGTCAGCGCGCGTCGCGGGGCAGCAGGGGCTCAATGGCTTCCCAGAGATCGGCAGGGGTGTTGGCGGTGGCCTCGGCCGACCAACTGATGACGTTTTCGTCCTGCCCCAGGTAGCCGTAGGCTGCGGCGATGGCGGGCATGCCCGCCGCATGGGCCGCCTGGACGTCACGTAAATCATCACCCACATACACGCAGCGGTCAACCGCGTACCCGGCCTCCCGCGCGGCGTGCTGCAGCGGCAAGGGGTGAGGCTTGGAATGCGCCGTGGTGTCGCCGCATACCAGGACAGCGCTGTCCCGGGTCAGACCGAGAAACTCTACGATGGGCAGCGTCAGGTGGGTGACTTTGTTGGTGACAATGCCCCAGGCGTGCCCGCGTTCACGAATGCCATGGAGCAATTCGGCGATGCCTGGGAACAGCCGGCTGTGTACCGTAGAGTTGGATGCGTAATCTTCCAGAAACTGCAGCCGCGTGGATTCGTATTCAGGATGGTCGGGCAGCATGCTCAACGCGACACGCAACAATCCGCGAGCGCCTTGCGAGGCGACGGGACGCAGGGTTTCGTAGGGCAGGGCGTCCAGGCCGCGGCGAGTGCGTTGACGATTGGCGGCAGCGGCCAGATCGGGGGCCGTATCGGCCAGCGTGCCATCGAAATCAAACAGAATCAGTGCGCTCATTTGCGGGTGGCCATCAGATAATTCACAGAGGTGTCGCCCGACAGGCGGTATACCTTGGTAATGGGGTTGTATTCCATGCCGCGCATGCTGGTCGGCTCCAGGCCGGCTTGGCGGGCCGATGCCGCCAGTTCGCTGGGTTTGATGAACTGGTCGTGGCTATGGGTGCCGCGCGGCAGCAGGTTCAGGACGTATTCCGCCCCGAGGATGGCAAACAGGAAGGATTTCGCGTTGCGGTTCAGCGTCGAAAAAAACACCCAGCCGCCGGGTTTGACCAGGGCGGCGCAGGCGCGAACAACGGAGCCGGGGTCGGGCACGTGTTCCAGCATTTCCATGCACGTGACTACATCGTAGTGACCAGCTTGTTCGGCAGCCAGATCCTCGACTGGGACGGCGCGATAGTCGACTTTGATGCCGGATTCCAGGCCATGCAGGCGCGCGATCTTGAGCGAGCGTTCGGCGAGATCGATGCCGGTGACGGTGGCGCCTGTGGCGGCCATGCTCTCGGACAGAATGCCGCCGCCACATCCCACGTCCAATACTGTTTTTCCGGCCAGGCTGCCTGCGCATTCCTGGATCCAATCCAATCGCAGCGGATTGATGGCATGCAGGGGCTTGAACTCGCTTTCCGGATCCCACCAGCGCGCGGCCAAGGCGGCGAATTTGTCTAATTCGGTTTGGTCAGCGTTGACGCCGGGACGAGTCGAGGAGGCGGATTCAGTCATGAGCAGCAGGCAGTGCGGCGTGCCGTGACACGCCGGAATGAAAAAAGGGCCTCGCAAGCGAGGCCCCTCATTGTAACGGCTAGCGCATCAATTACTGATTGCGGCTGCCGACAATTTCAACTTCTACGCGACGGTTCTGGGCACGGCCTTCACGCGTCTTGTTCGAAGCGACGGGCTGCAGTTCGCCCTTGCCTTCGGTGTAGATGCGGTTCGGGTCGATGCCACGGCTAACCAAGTAAGCCTTGACCGAAGCAGCACGGCGCTCGGACAGACCTTGGTTGTACTTCTCGGTACCGATCGAGTCGGTGTGGCCGACAGCGATGATGGTCTCGAGATTGATGCCTTGTGCTTGCTGGGCAACTTGATCCAGCAACTGACGGCCTTCCGGCTTCAGGGTGGACTTGTCGAAGTCGAAGAACGTGTCAGCGTTGAACACGACCTTGGTGGCCGCAGGCACGGGCTTAGCGGGCGCTTGAGCGACCGGTACACCATCGCAGCCCGGGATGCCGGTGGCCGGCGTCCAGAATGCATCGCGCCAGCACAGTTCATTCGTGCCGTTCATCCACACGTCGCCGAACGGATTGCGCCAGTTGTCCACGGTTTGCGCGGAAGCAGCACCGGCAGCCGTAACGGCGGCGAAGGCGAGCGCCAGAGCGAATTTGGAGGGTTTGTTCATGTTTCTCCTCGTTGAGCTTGAAGCTGGATAAGTGACTCGCAGCGAATCCCCGCCGCATATCAGGAAACGGGGTCAGTATAGCAATGCTCGGAAAAGGTTCAAAGAATCGCTACTGAGTCTCCTGCGTGCTGGAAACAATCTTAAGGCATTTGATGATCTTTGGCTCCCCTGGAAGACGGCATTGGCACTCGATATGAGCTTTTATTTCTTATGGGGAGGTAGGGATGTTGGTTTTTGGCAACAAGGTGGCCCGTAAGGCCGTCGATGGGCGTGTGTCGGAGGCTCCGAATTAGGCTCAAGGGAGCTCGAGGGAATCGGATGATAGAATTTCCTGTTTACCCAGCCCGGGTTTCTCTTACTCGATTCAGTCGCTATATATATGGATTCCTTCGCCAAGGAGACGCTTCCGGTTTCGCTGGAAGAAGAGATGCGCCGCAGTTACCTTGATTACGCCATGAGCGTGATCGTGGGACGTGCGCTCCCAGATGTGCGCGACGGCCTCAAGCCCGTGCACCGACGCGTGCTCTACGCGATGCATGAACTCAACAACGATTGGAACCGCGCCTACAAAAAGTCCGCGCGTATCGTTGGTGACGTTATTGGTAAATATCACCCGCACGGTGACCAGTCGGTGTACGACACCATCGTGCGTATGGCGCAGGATTTTTCCATGCGCTATATGTTGGTCGACGGACAAGGTAACTTCGGCTCGATCGACGGCGACAGTGCCGCGGCCATGCGTTACACCGAAGTCCGTCTGGCCAAGATCGCCCACGAGTTGCTGGCCGACATCGACCAGGAAACGGTGGATTTCGGCCCCAACTACGACGGCAGCGAACAAGAACCGCTGTTGTTGCCTTCGCGCCTGCCCAACCTGCTGGTCAACGGCAGCTCGGGGATCGCGGTGGGGATGGCCACCAATATTCCGCCGCACAACCTGCAAGAGGTGGTCGACGGCTGCTTGTATTGCCTGCGCAATCCAGGATGCTCGATCGACGAGTTGATCGAAATCATTCCCGCGCCCGACTTCCCGACCGGCGGCATCATCTACGGCATGGCAGGGGTCCGCGAGGGCTATCGCACGGGCCGTGGCCGCGTGGTCATGCGCGCGAAGACGCACTTCGAGGACATGGAAAAGGGCAATCGCCAGGCCATTGTGGTCGACGCCATTCCCTACCAGGTCAACAAAAAGACGTTGCAAGAGCGTATCGCCGAGCTCGTCAACGAGAAAAAGATCGAGGGTATTTCCGATATCCGTGATGAGTCTGACAAAGACGGTATGCGTCTGGTCATCGAGCTCAAGCGCGGCGAGGTGCCCGAGGTCATTCTCAACAATCTGTACAAGAACACGCAGTTGCAGGACACCTTCGGGATGAACCTGGTGGCGCTGGTCGATGGCCAGCCCCGACTGCTCAATCTGAAACAGTTGATCAGCTATTTCCTGCAGCATCGTCGCGAAGTGGTGACACGCCGTACCGTGTTCCAACTGCGCAAGGCCCGCGAACGCGGCCACGTGCTCGAGGGTCTGGCGGTCGCGCTGGCCAATATCGATGACTTCATTGCCATCATCAAGGCCGCCCCGACCCCGCCGGTCGCGCGTCAGGAACTGATGTCGCGTTCGTGGGATTCGTCTCTGGTGCGCGAGATGCTGTCGCGCGCGGATCTCGATGCGGCGGGTGGCCGGGCGGCATTCCGTCCCGATGATTTGCACGAAAGCTTCGGTTTGCAAGGCGATGGTCTGTATCGCTTGAGCGACACGCAGGCTCAGGAAATCCTGAACATGCGTCTGCAACGCTTGACCGGCCTGGAGCAGGACAAGATCGTCGGCGAATACAAGGACGTCATGGCGACGATCGCCGATTTGTTGGATATCCTGGCCAAGCCCGAGCGTATTACCACCATCATCAGTGAGGAACTCCAAGCCATCAAGGCCGAGTTCTCGACCGGCGCCAAGGACACGCGCCGCTCGGATATCGAAATGAATGCGACCGAGCTCGATACCGAGGACCTGATTACGCCCACTGACATGGTGGTGACGTTGTCGCATGCCGGCTATATCAAGAGCCAGCCTCTGTCCGAGTACCGTTCGCAAAAACGCGGCGGGCGCGGCAAGCAGGCGACGGCGATGAAGGAGAATGACTGGATCGACCAGCTCTTCATTGCCAATACGCACGATTATCTGTTGTGCTTCTCTGATCGCGGCCGGGTGTACTGGCTCAAGGTCTGGGAGGTCCCGCAAGGCACGCGCAACTCGCGCGGCAAGCCTATCGTCAATATGTTCCCCTTGGTCGACGGCGAAAAGATCACCGTTGTACTGCCCGTGAAGGAATTCAGCGAAGACCGGTTCGTCTTCATGGCCACCTCGCGCGGTACGGTCAAGAAAACGCCATTGTCGGATTTCTCCAATCCGCGCAAGGCGGGCATCATTGCCGTGGGCCTGGACGAAGGCGATTACCTGATCGGCGCTGATCTGACGGACGGCAAGCATGATGTCATGTTGTTCTCGGATGCCGGCAAGGCTGTGCGTTTCGACGAAAACGATGTGCGACCGATGGGCCGTAATGCACGTGGTGTGCGAGGCATGACGCTCGAAGACAGCCAGACGGTGATTGCGCTGCTGGTCGCCGGTGACGAGTCGCAAAGCGTGCTGACCGCCACCGAAAATGGCTACGGCAAACGCACCTCGATTACCGAGTACACCCGCCATGGCCGCGGCACCAAGGGCATGATCGCCATCCAGACCTCGTCGCGTAATGGCAAGGTCGTCGGTGCCGTGCTGGTCATGCCGTCTGACGAAATCATGTTGATTACGACGGGCGGAGTGCTGGTGCGTACTCGCGTCGGCGAGATCCGCGAGATGGGCCGTGCGACGCAGGGCGTCACGTTGATCAGTGTCGATGACGGCAGCAGCCTGTCGGGCGTGCGTCGCGTGGTCGAAAGCGATGCGGACGACGTCGATGGCGAAGACTCCGAGGCGCCGGACGCTGATGGCGACAACGATGTTTCGTCCGAACCGACTGAACCTACGGAGCAATGATGGCTCGTCCCTGGAACTTTTCGGCGGGCCCGTCGGCTCTGCCTGAAGTGGTATTGCAGCAGGTCGCTGCCGAAATGCTGGATTGGAACGGCAGCGGCATGTCCGTGATGGAAATGAGCCACCGCGGCAAGCATTTCGTGCAGATCTGCGACACCGCGGAATCCGATTTGCGCGAACTGCTGGGCGTGCCGGCGGACTACGCCGTGATGTTCATGCAGGGCGGCGGTCTGGGCGAGAACGCGATCGTACCCATGAACTTGATCGGCCGCCGTGGCTATGCTGCCGCGGACTTTGTGCTGACCGGCCATTGGTCTACCCGTTCCCATAAAGAGGCCGGGCGTTACGGCGATGTGCAGATTGCTGCGACCAGCGGCGTCGCGACGCAGATCGACGGACGCGAGCAGGCGTCCTGGACCTGGGTGCCTCCTGTGCAAACATGGAACGTTCGCCCTGAGGCTGCTTATCTGCATCTGTGCAGCAACGAAACCATTCATGGCGTTGAGTTCCTGGATTGGCCGGACATGGCTGCGCTGGGGGCGCCGGACGTGCCCTTGGTCGTTGATGCCTCGTCGCACTTTCTGTCGCGTCCGCTGGACGTGACGCGTACCGGCCTGATGTTTGCCGGCGCACAGAAAAACGCCGGCCCCGCCGGTGTCACCATGGTGTTGGCGCGCCGCGACTTGATTGGCAAGTCCCTGCCGATTTGTCCGTCGGCGTTTGATTACGCCAATGTGGCGGCAGAGCATTCCCGTTACAACACACCGCCTGCTTTTGCGATTTATGTCGCTGGCCTCGTATTCAAGTGGATCAAGGCCCAGGGCGGCGTAGCCGCCATCGAGGCGGCCAACCGCGCCAAGGCAGAACTGCTGTATGGCTATCTGGACGGCACGTCGTTTTACCGCAACCCGGTTCATACGCCGGTGCGTTCGCGCATGAATGTGCCGTTCGTGTTGCGTGACGAATCGTTGAATGATGCCTTCTTGCAAGGTGCGGACGCCGCCGGGCTGATGCAACTCAAGGGTCACAAGAGCGTGGGCGGCATGCGCGCCTCTATTTACAACGCGATGCCGCTTGAGGGCGTACAAGCGTTGGTGGATTACTTGAAAGAGTTCGAGCGCCGTTATGGATGATTCACTGCAGGCCCAGCTCAAGCCATTGCGCGAGCGTATTGATTCGATCGATGCCCAGATCCTCGAACTGCTGTCGCAGCGCGCTCGTGCGGCGCTGGACGTAGGCGAGGTCAAGCATGCGGCGTCGGCTGACGGCCCCGTGCTGCGCCCGGAGCGCGAGGCCGAGGTCATTCGCCGTTTGCAGCAGCTCAACCGCGGCCCCTTTCCCCGTGATGCCGTGGCATCGGTGTGGACGGAAATCATTTCGGCCTGCCGTGGTCTGGAACGCGGCATGACGGTGGCTTATCTGGGGCCGCGTGGCTCGTTTTCCGAGCAGGCTGCGTTCGAGCATTTTGGCCGTTCGGTGCAGCCCCTGCCGTGTCCGTCTTTCGACGAAGTCTTCCGTGTGGTCGAGGCGGGCCAGGCGGATGTGGGCATGGTGCCAGTGGAAAACTCCACAGAAGGCGCGGTCAATCGCAGCCTGGATTTGCTGCTGAGCACCTCGCTGAAGATCCTGGGCGAGCGTTCCCTGGATATCCGTCATTGCTTGATGACGCAGTCGGGCACCATGGAAGGCATCACCGCCGTCGCCGCGCATCCACAAGCCCTGGCCCAGTGCCAGGGATGGCTGAGCCGCAATTATCCGGGCCTGGAGCGTGTCGCCGAGTCGAGTAATTCCGAGGCGGCGCGTGTGGCCGGCAGCAATCCCGCGATTGCGGCGATTGCCGGCGAAACGGCAGCCCCTGCGTGGAATCTGCAAATCGTGGAGGCCGGTATTCAGGATGATCCGAATAACCGTACTCGCTTTCTGGCCGTGGGTGATATGCAGCCGCTGCCCAGTGGAAAGGATAAAACCAGCCTGATTCTGGCTGTGCCAAATCGCGCCGGGGCGGTCTATGACATGCTGGCGCCGATGGCGGCCAATGGCGTGTCGATGACGCGTTTCGAATCGCGTCCCGCCCGCACGGGCCAGTGGGAATATTATTTTTACGTTGATGTGCTGGGCCATCGTGATGATCCGCAAGTGGCGCGCGCATTGGCAGATTTGCAGTCGCAGGTGGCGTTCCTCAAAGTCTTGGGGTCGTATCCGGCGCAGTGATTGACAGGGCTGGGTGTGTTCGCCCGGCCTGTGGCGATTTTCCTGTCATTACCCATCATTGATTTTGCCGCAGTGCCGTTGCGGCTCCGCAGTCACTTTCTTAGCTCTCGCGCATACTCATGACTACCGCAAACAAGTCGTTGACCGCTCCTGCTCACGTCAGCGCTATCGCACCCTACCAGGCGGGCAAACCCATCGAAGAACTCGCCCGCGAGTTCGGTCTGGATCCGGCGACCATCATCAAGTTGGCGTCGAATGAAAACCCGCTGGGTATGCCGGCATCGGCACGTGAGGCACTGGTTGCCGCGGCCAACTCCCTGGCACGCTATCCGGATCCCAATGGCTTTGACCTGAAGGCGGCGTTGGCCAAGCGCTATGGCGTTCCCGCGAGCTGGATCACGCTTGGCAACGGCTCGAACGACATTCTGGAGATTGCCGCGTTGGCACTGCTGGAATCCGGGACGTCGTCGGTCTACGCTCAGCATGCCTTTACGGTGTACCGCTTGGCCACGCAGGCCCGTGGCGCGCGGCATATTCAGGTCCCGGCGCGTGATTACGGTCATGATCTGGGCGCCATGTTTGCAGCGATCGAGGATGACACTCGTCTGGTGTTCATCGCCAACCCCAACAATCCCACGGGGACCTTTGTGCCCGGCGCGGAGATTGCGGCCTTCCTGGAGCGCGTGCATGCGGCTCATGGCGATCGTGTGACAGTGGTGCTGGACGAGGCTTACAACGAATACCTGGATCCCGAACTCCGTTTCGACAGCGTGGCGTTAGTTCGCCAATATCCCAATTTGATTGTGTCCCGCACGTTCTCCAAAGCCTACGGTTTGGCGGGCTTGCGCGTGGGCTTTGCCGTTGCACAACCGGTCTTGACCGATTTGCTGAACCGCGTCCGTCAGCCGTTTAACGTCAATACGCTGGCCCAGGCGGCTGCGATTGCAGCGCTGGCCGACAAAGACTATCTAGAGCGTTCTTATGCCTTGAACAAGGCAGGCAAGCAGCAGTTGAGTGAGGCCTTTGATGGTCTGTCGCTGCGTTATGTGCCCAGCTATGGCAATTTTGTGTTGGTCCACGTGGGCGATGCCGCGCGTGTCAATCTCGAGTTGCTCAAGCGCGGTGTGATTGTGCGCCCGGTCGCGGGCGACGGTTTGCCCGAATGGCTACGCGTTACGGTCGGCCTGCCTGAGGAAAACCAGCGTTTCATCACTGCATTGACGGAAATTTTGGCGGCATGACACGCGAAACTTCTGCGTCCGTTGCACAGGGGGCCGATGGCCCCCTGATTCCTGTGCTGGCCGTCGTCGGTGTCGGGTTGATCGGTGGTTCGACCGCGCTCGCACTGCGCCGTGCCGGACGGGTGGGCCAGGTGCTGGGGGTAGGGCGCAATGCGCAATCGCTGGCGCAGGCGCAGGCGTTGGGACTGATTGATGCGGTGGCGACACCGGAACAGGCGGCAGCGCAGGCCGATGTCATTTTGTTGTCGACGCCGGTAGGCGGCCTGGCCAAGATGCTGGCGCAGTTGCGTCTGCATTTGCGCTCGGATACCGTGTTGACAGATGCCGGCAGCACCAAAGTCGAAGTCGTGCAGGCAGCGCGCGCGGCGTTGGGCGATCGTATCGGTCAGTTTGTTCCTGGCCATCCGATTGCCGGCGCAGAGCGCAGCGGCCCCTCGGCAGCGGATGCGGGGTTATACCGGGATCGCACCGTGATTTTGACGCCCGTGCCAGAAAATGCGCCGGCGGCGGTCGCACACGTGCGTGACTTGTGGCGCGCGTGCGGCGCACGCGTGATCGAGATGGACGCCGAATCGCATGATCGGGTGCTGGGGTCGGTCAGCCATATGCCGCATTTGTTGGCGGCTGCATATATGGCGCAGGTTGCCAACGCTGATGACGCCGCGCTGCGGTTGTCCCTGGCAGGGTCGGGTTTTCGTGATTTCACGCGTATTGCCGCGGGTTCGCCTGAGATGTGGCGCGACATTTTTCTCTCTAATCGTGACGCGTTGCATACCGAGTTGAAGGCCGTCCGCGAGGTGTTGGATCAGATGGAGCGCGCCATGGCAGACGGCGACGGTGCGGCTCTCGAGGAAATGCTGTTGCAGGCCGCTCAGGCGCGCCGCAATTGGCGCAAGGAGTAGTTCATGGCCGGACCGTCATTTCTTGATTTGCCCCGCGCGCGGCAGGCGCGCGGCCAACTGGCCTTGCCAGGCTCTAAAAGTATTTCCAATCGTGTGCTGCTGCTGGCGGCATTGGCCGCCGGGCGCACGGATATCTCGGGTTTGCTGGACTCGGACGATACGCGCGTGATGTTGAATGCATTGCGACAGCTGGGGGTTGAGGTCACGGATACCGGGTCGGGCAGCGTGACCGTTGCCGGCGCGGGCCGTTTTCCGGTGAAGCAGGCGGATTTGTTCCTGGGCAATGCGGGCACTGCGTTTCGCCCGCTGACCGCGGCGTTGGCCTTGATGGGCGGGCAGTATCGCTTGTCGGGAGTGCCGCGTATGCACGAGCGGCCCATTGGTGATCTGGTCGATGCGTTGCGGCAATGGGGAGCCGAGATCAATTATGCAGGCCAGGAGGGATATCCCCCCTTGGAAATCGGCGCTGGCGCGATCCGTGCCGGGGCCCCTGCCAGCGTACAGGGCGCTGTGTCCAGCCAGTTTCTGACGGCGTTGCTCCTGGCCGCGCCGGTGCTGGCTCAGGAGAGTGATCAACCGGTGGTCATCGAGGTGATCGGCGAGCTGATTTCCAAGCCTTATATTGAAATCACGTTGAACCTGATGGCGCGTTATGGCGTGCAGGTGCGTCGCGACGGCTGGCAACAATTCGCGATCGACGCCGGTGCGGCCTATCGCAGCCCGGGGGCGATTGCCGTTGAGGGCGATGCCTCGTCTGCATCGTATTTCCTGGCCCTGGGAGCGATCGGCGGCGGCCCGCTGCGGGTGACAGGGGTGGGCGCCAACAGCATCCAGGGGGATGTCGCCTTTGCGCAGACTCTGGCAGAAATGGGCGCGCACATTGAGTATGGGCCCGATTGGATCGAGTCGCGTGGCATTCGTGTGGATCGAGGCGAGCGGCTGAAAGCCTTTGATACCGATTTCAATTTGATCCCGGATGCCGCCATGACGGCGGCCGCCCTGGCATTGTTTGCCGATGGGCCGTGCCGGCTGCGTAATATTGGCAGTTGGCGGGTCAAGGAAACCGACCGTATTCATGCCATGCATACGGAATTGACCAAGTTGGGCGCTGTGGTCAGCTCGGGGCCGGACTGGCTCCAGGTAACGCCTCCCACCGAGAATGGATGGCGGGATGCGCATATCGGCACCTGGGACGATCACCGTATGGCGATGTGTTTTTCGTTGGCCGCTTTTGGGCCGGCCGCGGTGCGCATTCTGGATCCTGGCTGCGTGAGCAAGACCTTCCCCGATTATTTTGATGTGTATGCCGGGCTGGTGTCCGGTGACGGTGCGAATTGACATGACGACAGACTCTGGCATGCCTGCCACGGAATTCACCGCGCGGGCCCCCGTGATTGCCATTGACGGGCCCACCGCCTCAGGCAAGGGAACTATCGCGCATCGCGTGGCGAGCGCGCTGGGGTGGGCGATATTGGATAGTGGGGCGTTGTATCGCCTGACGGCGTTGGCGGCCTTGAATCGCGGTCTGCTTGCCGAGGACGAAGCGAGCGTGGCGGAGGTAGCGCGGGGGCTGGACGTCTGCTTTGAGGGCGACCGGATCCTGCTCGAGGGTACTGATGCGAGCGAGGCCATCCGCCAGGAGCAGGTCGGCAATTTCGCCTCGCGTGTCGCGGCCTATCCTGCTGTGCGGCAGGCTTTGCTCGAGCGCCAGCGCGCGTTTCGCGTGGCCCCCGGCCTGGTGGCCGATGGCCGGGATATGGGCACCGTGGTGTTTCCGGATGCAGCCCTGAAGGTATTTCTGGTGGCCGACGTCGAGGCTCGTGCGCAAAGGCGTTGTAAGCAGTTGATCGAAAAGGGAATTTCTGCTAATCTTGACGACCTTCTGCGCGATATGCGCGAACGCGATGCGCGAGACATGCAGCGCAGCGTAGCGCCTCTCGTACCGGCCGCTGATGCACATGTGCTGGATTCGTCAGCGTTGACGATCGAGCAGACTGTGCAGGCAGTGCTCGGTTTTTGGCAGCAGGTTTAACCGTTTTTCGTTTTCCGTCCCTGGTGGCGGCTCGTAGCTGACAGGCATTTGCCTGGGGCATATGGGCTCTGCCGGGTTCATTCACTCCACTGTTGCGGGCAATCCGCTTCGGTGTGTTTTTAATGGCCATTTTGGCCCAATGGATTTCAACTCAATGTCTTCCGTTTCCACTCCCGCCACCGGCAGCGAAAGCTTTGCCGACCTCTTCGCAGAAAGCCTCAAAAGCCAGGACATGAAGTCCGGCGAAGTCATCAGCGCTGAAGTCGTGCGCGTTGATCACAACTTCGTCGTCGTCAATGCCGGCCTGAAGTCCGAAGCGCTGATCCCCCTGGAAGAGTTCCTGAACGACCAGGGCGAGCTCGAAGTGCAACCTGGCGATTTCGTCTCGGTGGCTATCGATTCCCTGGAAAACGGCTACGGCGACACCATTCTGTCGCGTGACCGCGCCAAGCGCCTGTCGGCCTGGCTGCAATTGGAACAAGCCCTCGAAAACGGCGAATTGGTCACCGGCACCATCACCGGCAAGGTCAAGGGCGGCCTGACCGTCATGACCAACGGCATCCGTGCATTCTTGCCCGGCTCGCTGGTTGATCTGCGTCCCGTCAAGGACACCACCCCGTACGAAGGCAAGACCCTCGAATTCAAAGTCATCAAGCTCGATCGCAAGCGTAACAACGTCGTGTTGTCGCGCCGCCAAGTGCTGGAAGCCAGCATGGGCGAAGAGCGCCAGAAACTGCTCGAAACCCTGCACGAAGGCGCAGTGGTCAAGGGCGTGGTCAAGAACATCACCGACTACGGTGCGTTCGTTGACCTGGGCGGCATCGACGGCCTGTTGCACATCACCGACATGGCATGGCGCCGCGTGCGTCACCCCTCCGAGGTCCTGCAAGTGGGCCAGGAAGTCGAAGCCAAGGTCCTCAAGTTCGACCAGGAAAAGAGCCGCGTCTCGCTGGGCGTCAAGCAACTGGGCGAAGACCCGTGGGTGGGCCTGGCCCGTCGTTACCCGCAGGGCACCCGTCTGTTCGGCAAGGTGACCAACCTGACCGACTACGGTGCGTTCGTCGAAGTCGAAGCCGGCATCGAAGGTCTGGTGCACGTCTCCGAAATGGACTGGACCAACAAGAACGTCGATCCGCGCAAGGTCGTGACCCTGGGCGAAGAAGTCGAAGTCATGGTCCTGGAAATCGACGAAGACCGTCGTCGTATCTCCCTGGGCATGAAGCAATGCCGTCAAAACCCGTGGGAAGAGTTCGCCACCAACTTCAAGCGTGGTGACAAGGTCCGCGGCGCCATCAAGTCGATCACCGACTTCGGCGTGTTCGTGGGTCTGCCCGGCGGTATCGATGGCCTGGTTCACCTGTCCGACCTGTCGTGGGCCGAGACCGGCGAAGAAGCCGTTCGCAACTTCAAGAAGGGCGACGAACTCGAAGCCGTCGTTCTGGGTATCGACACCGACAAGGAACGCATCTCGCTGGGTATCAAGCAGTTGGAAGGCGACCCCTTCAACAACTTCGTTGCTACCTACGACAAGGGCGCTGTGGTGCCTGGCGTGGTCAAGTCGGTCGAGCCCAAGGGTGCTGTCGTGACCCTGTCGGTCGACGTCGAAGGCTACCTGCGTGCTTCCGAAATCTCGGTTGGCCGTGTCGAAGACGCGACCACCGTGCTCAAGGAAGGCCAGAACGTCGAAGCCATGATCGTCAACGTCGATCGCAAGACGCGTTCGATCCAATTGTCGATCAAGGCTCGCGACAACGCCGAGACGGCCGATACCCTGCATCGTATGTCCGAAGCCAGCGCTTCCTCGGGTACGACCAACCTGGGCGCGTTGCTCAAGGCCAAGCTGGATCAACAGCGTAACGACGGCTAATAGTGACCAAGTCGGAGCTGATCGCCGCATTGGCGGCCCGCTATCCCCAGCTGGCCGCCCGCGACACCGATTACGCGGTCAAGACCATGCTCGACGCAATGGCTCAGGCGCTCGCCTCGGGCCAACGTATCGAGATCCGTGGATTTGGCAGCTTTTCGTTGTCGCAGCGCTCACCCCGCATCGGACGCAATCCCAAGTCCGGCGAGCAGGTGCTGGTGCCTGGTAAACAGGTACCGCACTTCAAAGCCGGCAAGGAATTGCGCGAGCGGGTTGATCAAGTGACTGACAATGCAGACGCATCATCGTCCGAGGGTATTTCGGACGATCCTATGCCTACATTGCTTGGCATGCACGTCATGTAGTGTGGTCAGGTGCGCAGCCATGTCATGTGCCAGGCTGTCCCGATAGATATACCGAGCCCCTTGAATGTCTTGCGGCATTCAAGGGGCTTTGGCATTCTAGGAGGGCTTACTGAGCGTTTCAGGATTGGGCCGTGCCCTGCCTGCCGTCGCGGAGCGAGGAAATTTGCGCTGGCCCGGTGTTTCCTCGGGATTGCACGGAATGAGCCCGCTTCCGCTTACAATTGAAGTCTTGAATTTTCTGGAGCATGCGCCATGCGTTACCTTATCTGGGCACTGCGATTGCTCGTCTTTATTGCGGTGCTGATGTTCGCGCTGAAGAACACCGGGCCGGTTGCGGTAAATTTCTATGCCGACTATGTGGTGCAGGATGTGCCGCTTATCGTCGTGATGCTGGTGACCTTTGTCGTGGGCACCGTGTTTGGCCTGTTGCTGACCGTGCCGGCGGCGATGCGTCGTCGCCGTGAGGCATTGCGCTTGCGTCGCGAGCTCGAACGTCTGCAGGCCGCGGCCAATGGGACGACGCCCGAAATCGCACCCGAGGCGATTGCCCCGATGTCGCCGCTGTAAGCAGCGTCCTTTTCTCTATCCTGCTACAGAGCTCGCCGCGTGGACTTCGAACCTTGGTGGTTAATTTTTGTGCCAGTGCTGTTTGCGCTGGGGTGGTTGGCAGCGCGTTTCGATTTTCGGCAGATGCTGCGCGAAACGCGAACCCTGCCGGATTCCTATTTCAAGGGCCTGAATTTCCTGCTCAACGAGCAGCCTGATCGCGCCATTGACGCCTTTGTCGAGGTGGCCAAGCTCGATCCCGAAACGACCGAGTTGCACTTTGCCCTGGGCAGCCTGTTTCGTCGCCGAGGCGAGATGGAGCGTGCCATTCGTGTGCACCAGAGCCTGCTGAGCCGTTCCGATTTGCCCGAGGCCGAGCGCGAGCACGCTCAGCACGAGTTGGCTCATGATTTTCTCAAGGCCGGCATGCTGGACCGTGCGGAAAGCGCCTTCGAACAACTGAAAGACACGCGTTATGCATTGCCTGCACTGCGGTCGCTGATTCGCATCTACGAGTCCGAGCACGATTGGCCGAGGGCGATCGAGGCGGTCAAGACGTTGCAGGGCCTGGTCGACGAGCCCGTCCCGCAGATCGTGCATTATTACTGCGAGCAGGCCCAAATGGCATTGGCGGCCAAGCCCTTTGACGCCGACGCGGCGCACACCGCCCTGGACGCGGCGGATCACGCTGCCAAGCAAGCCGGGCAGGGCGAATCCGCCAGCAAGGCAGCCAAGGTCCGCACCGCCATGTTGCGTGCCCGGCTGGCCCAGCTCGAGGGCGACCTCAAGCGCGAGCGCATGTATCTGGAATCCATTCTGGCCGACGCGCCCGAGTTTGCCGGTCAAGTCGCCGAGCAACTGCTGGCCAATTACCGCAATGCCGGGCAGGTGGCCGAGGGGCTGGACGTACTGCAAAAACAGTATGCGCGTTATGCCTCGCTGGATCTGTTCAACGTGGTCTTTCGCGAGTTGCGTGTCCAGCAGGGGGCTGCGCCTGCCTGGGCCTTTGCCCGGGGCGCGCTGCGGCACCATCCTTCGCTATTGGGGCTGGATCGCTTGCTGGAGGCGGAGCTCAGCAGCACCGACGGCAGCCAGCAGGACCAGGAACAAGGGCCTGTGCGCGGCGCGGATCTGAGTCTGTTGCGCAGCCTGATCCACAAACATACCCAGCGGCTGGATCGCTACGCCTGCCGCACTTGCGGCTTTCAGGCGCGGCGCTATTATTGGCAGTGTCCGGGGTGCAATGGGTGGGAGACCTATGCACCACGGCGTTTGGAAGAACTTGAATGAACGCATTTCCCACCGAAGCGATGACGCGCAGCCGTGTGCTGGTCGTGGGCGACGTCATGCTGGACCGATACTGGTTTGGCGAAGTCGATCGCATTTCTCCTGAGGCTCCGGTTCCTGTGGTGCGGGTTGCTCGGCGCGAAGACCGTCTAGGCGGCGCCGCTAACGTGGCGCGCAACGTGGTCGCGCTGGGCGGGCAGGCAACCTTGGTGGGCATCGTTGGAAAAGACGAGGCCGGCGACAGCATTACCAACCTGTCGACACAGGCGGGCATCAATGCCGATCTGGCGGCCGACGCGGAAAATCCGACGACGCTCAAGATGCGGGTCCTGGGACGCCAGCAGCAATTGCTGCGCGTTGACTTCGAGCAGCATCCTGCGCATGCGACGCTGGATGACTTGGACGCGCGTGTGGCGCGTCATCTCGCGCAACATGATGTGCTGGTCTTGTCGGACTACGCCAAAGGCGCACTCGATCGGGTCGAGGCGCTGATTGCATTGGCGCGTGGGGCTGGTGTTCCCGTGTTGGTTGATCCCAAGGGGGACGATTACACGCGTTATCGTGGTGCGACGCTGGTCACGCCCAACCGGGCCGAAATGCAGCAGGCGGTAGGTCGCTGGACCACCGAGTCGCAACTGACCGAACGCGCGCAGCGATTGCGCGAAGATCTTGATCTGGAAGCCTTGCTGGTGACGCGTTCCGAGCAGGGCATGACACTTTTTACCGCGGCAGGCCGCGAGCATGTCGACGCCCAGGCACACGAGGTGTTCGACGTGTCTGGCGCAGGCGATACCGTGCTGGCGACCTTGGCGGCGATGCGCGCGATTGGCCAGCCCTGGGAACAAGCCATGGCGTGGGCCAACCGTGCCGGCGGCATTGTCGTCGGCAAATTGGGTACGTCCGTCGTCACCGCCGCAGAACTCGCAGGAGCATCCTCATGATCGTCGTTACAGGCGCCGCCGGTTTCATCGGCAACAATCTCGTACGTGGCCTGAATCGGCGCGGTATTACGGACATTATCGCGGTCGATGATCTGACCGAAGGCGACAAATTTCTGAATCTGGTGGACCTGCAGATTGCAGACTATCTGGATAAAGACGAGTTTCGCCGTCGCGTACTCGCAGGCTCATTGCCGCCCTTGCAGGCCGTCTTGCACCAAGGGGCGTGCTCGGATACTACCGAGCGCAACGGGCGGTACATGATGGATAACAACTACCGGGTGACGCTGGAGCTCTTTGAGTATTGTCAGGCTCAACGCGTGCCGTTCCTGTATGCGTCCTCCGCGGCGGTTTATGGCGGTTCATCGGTATACGTCGAGGATCCCGCCAACGAACGGCCGTTGAACGTTTACGGTTATTCAAAGCTGTTGTTCGACCAAGTGCTGCGCACGCGCATGCATTCGTTGACTGCGCAGGTCGTGGGCCTGCGTTATTTCAACGTCTACGGTCCGCATGAACAGCACAAAGGCCGTATGGCGTCGGTGGCTTTTCACAACATGAATCAATTCCTGGCCGAGGGGCACGTCCGTTTGTTCGCGGGCTGGGATGGTTACGAAGACGGTGGCCAGAGCCGTGATTTCATCTCGGTGGACGATGTCGTCGCGGTCAATCTGCATTTTCTGGATCATCCGGAAACGTCGGGGATCTTTAACTGCGGAACAGGGCGCGCACAGCCGTTCAATGACGTGGCGGCTTCGGTCGTCAATGCCCTGCGCGCCGAGCGCGGAGAGGCACCTTTGCCACTGGAAAAACTGGTCGAACAGGGGCTGCTGCGCTATATCCCGTTCCCCGACGATCTCAAAGGCCGTTATCAAAGCTATACGCGCGCGGATGCGACGCAACTGCGCGCCGCCGGCTTTACGGCACCGATGCGGGATGTGCAAACGGGTGTGGCCGAATACGTGAAGTATTGGCGCGCGCGTCAGGCGTAGCCACTGCTCGTACGTAGTTTCCGAGGGTGATTTTTTCATTCACTCTCCGATTCGGCGGGGCGTGCAATGGGCATCATGAGTGGGCTGGCGGACGGTTCGTCCTGCCGTTTGATACGGAGCCTGATCTTGAATCCCTTTTTGCCTGTCCCCGTTGCTGCGCCCACGGAACCCCTGCCTTATTCTGTTCTGCGTCGTCCCGTGCGACGGCTATGGTCGGAGCGCTCTCGCTCCGCTGCCGACAGTCTGCCGATCGTGCGGCGGCGTTGGGTGCGTGTGCTCGGCCGTGTTGCAGTCGCGAGCGGGTTGGCGCTGATTGCGATGCCTGCCCACGCTCTGGACGCGAACGTGGCCACTATCGAGCAACTCGAGGCGATCAACGGCGTGGGCCCGCGTACTGCCAAAATCATCGTACAAGAGCGCGAGCGCGCCGGCCTGTTCGAGTCGCTAGAGGACCTGTCTGATCGCGTACGCGGTATCGGGCGCAAACGCCTGGGGCGCTTGCGCGCCGCTGGGTTGACCGTGGGCGCAGGTGTGACTGTGCTCAGCCCCAACTCGATTGCGATGCCTCAGTTTGCGCCCTCGCTGCCCCAGGCGACGCCTATCGCGCCATAGGGTGTCCCTGGCGCCGTCTCGGCTTTATCCCCGCAGTCAGGGATCCGGCGGTATGATCGATTGCATGGCTACTTTCTCATATCCCACAATCGCACAAACCGTCGGCAATACGCCGCTGGTCTGTTTGCAGCGTATCCCCAGCGCGGCGGCTCAGTCACGGGGCAACGTCGTCCTGGCCAAACTGGAAGGCAATAATCCCGCGGGCTCGGTCAAAGACCGCCCGGCGCTTTCCATGATTTTGCGCGCCGAAGAGCGCGGTGAAATCAAGCCGGGCGATACGCTGATCGAGGCCACCAGCGGCAATACGGGCATCGCGTTGGCAATGACAGCGGCCATGCGCGGCTATCGCATGGTATTGATCATGCCGGACAATCTATCGGTGGAGCGTCGAGCGGCCATGGCCGCCTACGGTGCCGAGCTGATTTTGACCCCTGCGAGCAAGGGTGGCATGGAGTATGCCCGCGACCTGGCCATGTCCATGCAAGACGAGGGCAAAGGCAAGGTCCTGGACCAGTTCGCCAATCCTGATAACCCGCGTGCTCACATCGAAGGCACAGGCCCTGAAATCTGGACCCAGACCGAAGGGCGCGTGACGCATTTCGTCAGCGCAATGGGTACCACTGGCACCATCATGGGTGTCTCGACCTACCTGAAGTCCCAGAATCCCAATGTGCAAGTCGTAGGCGCACAGCCTGCAGAGGGTTCGCAAATCCCGGGTATCCGTAAATGGCCCGAGGCCTACATGCCCGCGATTTTCGATCGCAGTCTGGTCGATGCCTACGAGTCCATCGAGCAGTCCGAGGCCGAAATCATGGCGCGCCGGTTGGCCGCCGAAGAAGGCATTTTCGGTGGTATTTCGTCGGCAGGCGCTTTGGTGGCGGCGTTACGCGTGTCCGAGCGCGTCGAGAATGCCACCATTGTGTTCATCGTCTGTGACCGCGGCGACCGGTATCTGTCTACTGGCGTATTTAACGAAAAATCCGCCTGAGTGCGCCTTTCCCGGCGGCCGTCCCAAGGTGAGAATCTGGGCGCAAGGAGCCACAAGCGCGGTATAGGAGGGCTTCTTATCGCCCTCCTGTTTTCTTCCGGCTATCGAGGCGGGCACGCGTGTGCCGTCGCCGTGTCTCAGCGCCCCATGCGCGTTTCCAGCTCAGCCGCGAGGTCGGCAACGGCCGTGGCATAGAAATAGCTGCGGTTGTACTGGGTCAGGGCAAAAAAGTTGGGCGTTGCTGTCCGGTACTGCACCGTGCCGCGGGCCTCTTCGACCAGGTCTACGACGCCGAGGGGGCGATCCTGCCAGCTTTCCGTACTGGCGCCTGCCGTCACACGGGCGCCGGCGGCTTGCAAGCTGCGCCAGGTTTGCGTAGGTGTGAGCCCGCCTGTGGCCAGGGCGGACGGGTCCGCCGGTAACAACACGGGGGCAAAAACCGGCAGTCCGCGCAACCATCCGTGCTCGACCAGGAAGTTGCCGACAGACATGACCGCGTCGTTCACGCTGCTGTTCAGCCTGATATGGCCATCGCCATCGCCATCGACGGCGTAACGCATGATGCTGCCAGGCATGAATTGCGGCATACCTATCGCCCCGGCGTACGAGCCTTTGGCATTCATATCGAGCTTGTCCTGCAGCGACAAGGTAATGAAATCAGCCAGCTGCCCACGGAACATCTCGGCCCGTTCGGGCTTGTTCGGATCTGGGTAATCAAAGGCCAGTGTGGTGAGCGCATCCAGGACACTGAAGCTGCCCATGTTGCGGCTGTACAGCGTTTCCACGCCGATGATGGATACGATGATCGAGGCGGGTACGCCATAGCGCTGCGCCGCCTGATTCAGCAGTGCCTGGTTTTCCTGCCAGAACTCCACGCCCCACTTGATACGTTTGGGCTCGACAAAACGGGCGCGATAGGTATTCCAGCTGCGCCATATTTTTCGTCCAGGCGGAGAGGGGGCGATCAAGCGTGCCACCGTCGCGTTGTAGCGAGCTTCGGTCAAGGCCTGCTCGATAGGTTCCAGGGGTAAATTACGTTCGGCTGCCAAGCGTTCTGCAAAGGCTTTGACTTCGGGCCGCAGCGTTCCTTTGGCGGTGAGCGCCGCAGGGGGCTCGCCCGTCGGCTGGGCGGGGCCTATGCGGATAGGCGTGACGCCAGCTGGTGCCTTAGGGGGAGTTTGGGCCTGGGATGAGCCCGAAGGCGCGGTGTTTGCACAACCCGCCAATACCAGGAATACCGTGCCGATTTGCACGAACCGCCGACAGATGAACATAATCTTCCTTATGGAGACCATGTATCTTACCCATCCGCTGTGCAAACTGCATGAAATGGGCAGTTGGCACCCCGAAAGTCCAGAGAGGCTGGATGCTATTGCCGACCAGTTATTGGTCAGCGGATTGGCACCATTTCTGCTGGAGCAGCAAGCCCCTGCGGCGACGCGCGAGGCGATTCTGCGCGTGCATTCCAAGGCGCATCTCGAAGGCTTGCAGGCACGCTCACCCACCGAGGGTTACAGCGCTATCGATCCCGACACCTTGATGAACCCGTATACCTACGAAGCAGCATTGCATGCCGCGGGGGCAGGGGTTGCGGCGGTGGATGCGGTGATGCAAGGCCAGGCGGTCAATGCTTTTTGTTCGGTGCGTCCACCGGGTCATCATGCCCGTCCAGATGTGGCTATGGGTTTTTGTTTTTTGAACAATATCGCGATTGCTGCGCAGCACGCCATTCACGCGTACGGAGTACAGCGCCTGGCGATTATCGATTTCGACGTCCATCACGGTAACGGCACTGAAGAGATGTTTGCGGGTGATGAACGGGTGTTGATGTGCAGTTTTTTCCAGCACCCGTTTTTCCCTCACAGCGGCGCCGAGAGCACCGCCGCCAATATGGTCAATGTTCCGGTTCCTGCCTATACTGGGGGCGCGGCCATACGTGAGTTGGTGCAGGACATTTGGTTGCCTCGCCTGGAGGCACATGCGCCAGAGTTGATTTTGGTCTCCGCGGGGTTTGATGCCCACCGCGAGGACGATATGGGCCAGATGGCGCTGGTCGAGGCCGATTACAGTTGGATGACCGAGCAGATCATGCAAATGGCCGATCGTCACGCGCAAGGCCGCATCGTCAGCATGCTGGAGGGCGGTTACAACTTGTCCGCTTTGGCGCGCAGCGTGGTCGCCCATCTGCGGGCTCTCACAAAGTTGTAGAATCAATGAATTGTGCAATGCGGGACCGGCGAGAGCCGGTCTATTATTCTTAAGCTTAGGAGGCTGCTGGATGAAGGTGCTGGTACCTGTAAAGCGCGTTGTTGACTATAACGTCAAGGTGCGCGTGAAATCGGATCAAACGGGCGTGGATATCGCGAACGTGAAGATGTCCATGAACCCCTTTGACGAAATCGCCGTCGAAGAAGCCACGCGCCTGAAGGAAAAAGGCGGCGCCACCGAGGTGATCGCCGTTTCTTGCGGCGTTGCGCAATGCCAGGAAACCCTGCGCACGGCCATGGCCATCGGCGCCGACCGCGGCATCCTGGTGCAGACCGACGCTGAACTCCAGCCGCTGGCCGTGGCCAAGCTGCTCAAGGGTCTGGTCGAAAAAGAGCAACCGCAACTGGTCATCCTGGGCAAGCAAGCCATTGACGACGATGCCAACCAGACTGGCCAGATGCTGGCTGCTCTGCTGGACTGGCCGCAAGCCACCTTCGCCAGCAAGGTCGAAGTCGCAGGCGACAGCGTCACGGTGACCCGCGAAGTCGACGGCGGCCTGGAAACGGTCAAGCTCTCGCTGCCGGCCATCATCACGACCGATCTGCGCCTGAACGAGCCGCGTTACGTCACGCTGCCCAACATCATGAAGGCCAAGAAGAAACAGCTGGACACCGTCACCCCCGAGGATCTGGGTGTAGATGCGGCGCCTCGCCTGAAGACCTTGAAAGTCACCGAGCCGCCCGCCCGCAAGGCCGGCATCAAGGTGGCCGACGTGGCTGCATTGGTCGACAAACTCAAGAACGAAGCGAAGGTGCTCTAAGATGACGACGCTGGTTATTGCCGAACACGACAACGCCCAACTGAAGGGCGCTACCTTGAATACCATTGCTGCCGCCGCCAAGGTGGGTGGTGATGTGCACGTGCTGGTCGCTGGCAGCAATGCGAAAGCCGTTGCTGATCAAGCTGCACAGGCCGCTGGCGTGGCTAAAGTCCTGCTGGCTGATGCTCCGCAACTGGCCGACGGCCTGGCGGAAAACCTGGCTGCCCAAGTCCTGGCCGTGGCTTCGAACTACAGCCACATCTTGTTCCCGGCCACCGCCTCGGGCAAGAACGTTGCCCCGCGCGTAGCTGCAAAGCTCGACGTGGCACAGGTCTCCGACATTATCGGTGTCGAGTCTGCCGATACCTTCCAACGCCCGATCTACGCCGGTAACGCCATCGCCACCGTGCAATCGAGCGACGCCGTGAAGGTCATCACCGTCCGTACGACCGGTTTCGACGCGGTCGCCGCCACCGGTGGTTCGGCCGCCGTGGAAACGATCGAAGCCGTTGCCGATTCGGGCAAGTCCTCGTTCGTGGGCCGCGAAGTCGCCAAGAGCGACCGTCCTGAGCTGGCCGGCGCACGCGTGGTCGTCTCCGGTGGCCGCGGTCTGGGCAGCGCTGAAAACTTCAAGATCCTCGATCCGCTCGCCGACAAGCTCGGCGCCGCGCTGGGCGCCTCGCGTGCCGCCGTTGATGCCGGCTACGCGCCCAACGACTGGCAGGTCGGCCAGACCGGCAAGATCGTGGCGCCGCAGTTGTACGTGGCCGTCGGTATCTCGGGCGCCATCCAGCATTTGGCTGGCATGAAGGACTCCAAGGTCATCGTGGCCATCAACAAAGACCCCGAAGCGCCGATTTTCGGCGTGGCCGATTACGGCCTGGTCGGTGACTTGTTCACGGTTGTCCCCGAGTTGGCTAATGCGCTGTAAATAGCATCGCCACAGTGCGCCGAACGGGCGTGCAGGGCTGGGTTTCCAGTTTCTGCACGCCCGTTTGTTTTTTTATCGCCGGGCCGCCCCAAGATAAAAAAGCCCCCTTTGGGGGCAGCAAGCCGAAGGCGCAGCGTGGGGGCTTCTTCTTCGCCGGGCCGCCCCAAGATAAAAAAGCCCCGTCAATACAAGGCCTCGCAGCCGCGCCATACCCGAGCGGAAATCAATCGCTTGATTTCGTCTTTGCATAGCTCAATGACGCGCTCTACGGCCGGCGTGGGGGGCATGCTGTCACTTGCGCACAGCACGAGTTCTCTAGGTTGTCCCATATCCAGAGCATGTGCGCTGATGATGCCGAGCGCAATATCGGAGTGCGCGGCAGAGTAGGGCAGGATGGTGGCTGCGATGCCCTCGCGAACTGCCGGGATAAGGATGGCAGAGGTACTGGCTTCTGCAAACAGATTGCAGGTGAGCCGCGCCGTCAGAAAGGCATGATCGACGCGCGCCCTGAGCGTATTCGGCAGGCTCGGCAGGATCAAAGGCATGTGATGGAAGTCGGCAATGGCCAGCCGGCGCGGCGGCAATTCCTGTGCGGCATGGGTGAGCAGGAACAAGTCTTCCAATAACAACGGCGTGTGCTGCAAGCCCTGCATAGGCTGTTGATCCGGCGATAGTGAAAAATCGACACGGCCTTGCAGTACGAGTTTGGTCAGGTCCGCACTCGGGAGGTCCACGATCTCTAGTACCACCGACGGCAATTCGGCTTTGACCCTCTGCATCAGGGGCAGCGATAACATCCGTGCCGTGCTGGAGGCCAGGCCAATCGAGACCGTTCCCGTAATCTGATCGGCAGCGCGAGCCAGCAGGCTGCGCGTGGCGTCGACCTGCCGCAATATGGTCTGTGCGTGCCGATATAGCAGCAGGCCTTCTGCCGTAGGCTGTACGCCGCGTACTCCTCTGGTCAGCAGGGACACGCCAACCGCCTCCTCCAGCAGGGCCATCTGCTGGCTTAGTGCAGGCTGCGCGACGTGCAGGCTTTCAGCCGCACGAGTCATGTTGCGCATCTCGACTACCCGCACGAAATACTTCAGTTGCCGCAGATTCATTGAAATAAGTTTATCTTATGGATTGATCGTTAAATCGTATTTTTTCACCTGACTGCTCCTGCCTAGAATGAGCTCCATACAACAAGGAGACATGTCATGAGCCTGCCGTTGGCTGGAGTGAAAGTGCTGGATTTGACGCGAGCCCTGTCGGGGCCCTTCAGCACGATGATACTCGGGGACTTGGGTGCCGAGGTCATCAAGGTTGAGCCAGCGCCCGATGGGGATATGGTACGGCAATGGGGGCCATTTGACGGCGATATAAGCGTTTATTATCTCAGTGCCAACCGCAGTAAAAAAGGGATAGGAATCGATTTCCGGCATCCTGAAGGTCTGGCGCTGGTACGCAAGCTGGCTCTGCAGTGCGACATCGTGGTCGAGAATTTCAAAGTCGGAACGATGCAGCGCATGGGGCTGGGCTATGACGAGTTGGCGGCAGAAAATCCCGCGTTGATCATGGCGTCGATTTCCGGGTTCGGCAGTCGCGGCCCAGCCAAAGATTGGGCAGGATTCGATCAGATTGCTCAGGGCTATTCGGGCTTCATGAGCTTGACCGGCACCGCGGAATCGGGCCCCACGCGGGTGGGGACTGCCATTGGGGATTTGACCGCTGGCCTATGGCTGGTAATCGGCATTCTGTCCGCAGTCGTGCAGCGCAGCCGCACCGGCCGCGGTCAACATGTGGAAACCTCGCTGCTGGCCGGGCTGATGGCGCTGCTGAGTGTGCAAGGTCAACGTTATCTGAGCGTGGGGGAGGTGCCGCAGCCTTGCGGGAACGTTCATCCCGTCATTGCTCCCTATGGCACCTTTGAAACGGCAGACGGGCCGCTCAATTTAGCCCCGGCAACGCAAGCGATGTGGGTCAAGCTGTGCAACATTCTGGAGATGGAGCACCTGGTCTCTGATCCTCGTTTTCTTTCCAACGCGGATCGCATGCAGCACAGGCATGAATTAAAGCAGGAACTGGAAACCGCCTTGACGCGTAGGACCCGCATGGAGTGGACACCGCTCATGATCGAAAACGGTATTCCGGCGGGTCCGATCAATACGTTGGAAGATGTCTTTGCCGATCCTCAGGTGCAGGCGTGTGGCCTGGTCAAGGCTTTGCAGCATCCATTGTTGGGTGAATTGCGGCAGGTAGGTTTGCCATTGGATCTCAGCGCTGGGTCTTCTGACGAGGCTGCCTTGCAAGCTCCGCCAGTGTTTGGCCAGCACACGCGTGATGTTTTCGAGGCGTTCGGTTTGGCGGCCGAAGAGATCGACCGCTTGCTCGAGCAAAAAGTGGCGTACCAGGCAAACCCGATGATGGTGAGTGTATGAGCACGCCCATCGATGCGCCTCAATTGACGGTGCAGGGAGCCGTGGCGACGATACGGTTTTCCAAACCTGCGTTTGCCAACCGGCTGAGTCCGCAAGATCTGGCTGTGTTGCGTCAGCACCTCGATACCGTGAACAGCGATGAGCATGTCCTGGTGCTGCGTTTTGTGGCCGAGGGCAAGTATTTCTGCAGCGGCTACGACATTTCCTCGCTGGGTGCTGACAGCGCGCCCAGCTCCCTGTATTTCGGGGAAACGATTGATCTGATCGAAGCCGCGCGACCGGTAACGATTGCGGTTGTACAGGGCGGTGTCTATGGCGGGGGGACCGATCTTTGCCTCGCCTGCGATTTCCGGCTGGGTACGCGCGAGGCCAATATGTTCATGCCTGCGGCAAAGCTGGGGCTGCATTTTTATGCGGGAGGCATGGTGCGTTACGTCACCCGCCTCGGGCTGAATCATGCCAAGCGCTTGTTTCTGACGGCCGAGAAAATTACGGCCGAAGAAATGCTGCACATGGGCATGCTGACAGAGATGGTGCCTGCCGATCAGTTGGACAGTCGGCTGCAAGCACTGACAGAGCAACTGACCGGGATGGCGCCGTTGGCGCTGTTGGGAATAAAGCGGCATTTGAACCTGATTGCGCGCGGAAATGTGGCGGTGTCCGAAATTGAAGCTGCCGTGTTGCGCTCAGAGCGGTCTCGTGACATCGCCGAAGGCGCCCTGGCCTGGAAAGAAAAACGCAAGGCTCGATTTACCGGCCAATGAGGCCGGTCAAGACCAAAGCAGCCCTTTTAGACAGGCTGAAATAAAAAGGAGACAACGACATGAACATGCATCGTATTTTGCGTGCAGCAGGGTGTGCGCTGGCGTTAATGAGCGGATCGCTGGCGACGGTGGCCCTGGCTGCCTCGAACTATCCCACGAAGCCGATTACGCTCGTCATCGGCTTTCCTCCAGGAGGGGGCGCCGATCACGTGGGGCGGGTCTATGCCAATAATCTGGCCAAGGTGTTGGGGCAACCTGTGGTCGTAGAAAACCGGCCTGGCGCGGGCTCGACGATCGGAGCGAGCTTCGTGGCACGCGCCGCGGCAGACGGCTATACCCTGTATCTGGGTAACGCCAGCGTCATGGGCAGCGACAGCGCGCTATACAAGGTGGATTACACCGCCGACAATTTCGTTCCCGTTGCGCAGCTCACGACCGGCCCCATGGTATTGATTGTGAATGCGGCGCTGGGCATCAATAGCGTGAAAGATCTGCTGGATCGTGCGCGTGAGCAACCCGGCAAGCTGAACGTGGCCTCATCGGGCAACGGCGTCATCACCCATTTGGCCGCCGTGGAGTTCATGGGGTTGACTGGGGCAAAATTCATGCACATCCCGTTCAAAGGCGGCGCAGCAGCTACGCAATCGGTGGCGGCAGGGGATACGGACCTTTCTTTTGCTACGGCCCCGTCCGCCAAAGCCGCGATTGAAACAGGTAAGGCTCGGGCGCTGGCAGTCACCTCGGCACAACCCTCCAAGCTGCTGCCTTATCCGACGATTGCGCAGACGGTGCCCGGTTATGACGTCTCCAATTGGTGGGGCATTTTTGCCCCGCGGGGCACGCCGCCAGCCGTCGTGCAGACATTGTTTGAGGCCACGAACAAGGTTCTGGAGCAGCCGGAGGTGCGCCAGACGATGGAGGCAGGTTACGAAGAGGCGACTCCTTCCGAGTCTGCCCCCGCTTTTGCCGCCTTCGCTCACAAGGAGGGTGCGAAAGGTTTAAGATTAGCCAAGGAGAGCACCACCACCGCCAATTGATTCTGGAGACACAATGCCTTACGTCACTCCACTGCGGGATTTCCGCTTCGCGCTCAAGGACCTGGCTGGTCTGGACGAGATTCTGCGGTTGCCGGGTTTTGAGGAGGTCACACCGGATCTGGTGGACGCGATCCTGGACGAAAACGCCCGTTTTGCCGAGCAGGCTATTGCGCCATTGAACGTCGCGGGCGACACGCAGGCGCCGCAGTGGAACGACGGGCAGGTGACGACGACGCCGGGGTTCAAGCAGGGATTCGCCGATTATGCAGCCAGCGGCTGGCAGGGCCTGCAGCATCCCGCGCAGTGGGGCGGCCAGGGGCTGCCTAAATTGGTGGCGGCGGCGCCTTGCGAGAATTTGCAGGCAGCCAACTTGGCGTTTTCATTGTGTCCCATGTTGACGGATGGCGTGATCGAGGCCTTGTTGACAGTGGGGTCCGAAGCGCAACGCCAGGCCTACGTGCCGAATTTGATCGCGGGCAAATGGACAGGCACGATGAACCTGACGGAGCCGCAGGCTGGGTCAGACCTGGCCCAGGTGGCCACCCGTGCGGTGCCTCAGACTGACGGCAGCTACCGCCTGACGGGTCAGAAAATTTTCATTACCTATGGCGATCACGATCTGGCAGAGAACATCATTCACTTGGTGCTGGCTCGCATGCCGGACGCTCCTGCCGGGGTCAAGGGCATTTCGCTGTTTATCGTGCCGAAGTTTCTGGTCAACCAGGACGGCAGTCTGGGGCCTCGCAATGATGTATGGTGCGCCTCGCTGGAACACAAGCTAGGCATCCATGGCAGTCCCACGGCCGTCCTGCTGTACGGGTCGGGCAAGGGTGAGGCGGGCGAAGGGGCGGTGGGCTACTTGGTGGGCGAACCCAACCGCGGCCTCGAATACATGTTCATCATGATGAACGCTGCGCGTTTCGGCGTGGGTCAGCAGGGCATCGGCGTGTCCGAACGAGCCTATCAGCATGCGCTGGCCTATGCGCGTGAGCGGGTGCAAGGGCGGGCGATCGAAGGCTCTGCGGGGCCGGTGGCCATCGTCCATCACCCGGACGTGCAACGCATGCTGCTGACCATGCGTGGCCTGACAGAGGCGGCCAGAGCCGTGTCCTTTGTGGCAGCCGCTGCACATGACAAGGGGATGCATCATCCCGACGCTGGCGTGCGCGCCCGCAACCGCGCTTTTTACGAGTACCTGGTCCCGATTGTGAAGGGATTCTCAACCGAGTCCGCCGTCGAGGTGGCGTCGCTGGGGGTCCAGGTGCAT
The DNA here is from genome assembly GCF_054781015.1 of Bordetella muralis. Classification (NCBI taxonomy): domain Bacteria; kingdom Pseudomonadati; phylum Pseudomonadota; class Betaproteobacteria; order Burkholderiales; family Alcaligenaceae; genus Bordetella; species Bordetella muralis. The sequence continues at coordinate 433,929 of NZ_BAAGVF010000003.1, forward strand.
GGGGGGATGGGTTTCATCGAGGAAACCGGCGCAGCCCAGTATTATCGCGACGCCCGTATTCTGCCGATCTACGAGGGCACCACGGCGATTCAGGCCAACGACCTGGTCAGCCGCAAGACCCTGCGCGACGGCGGCGCGACGGCCTATGCGTGCATCGCCGCGATGAAAGACACCTTGCAGACCCTGCACACTGCCGCCGCGCGTGCCGAGCCCGACGATAGGGCCGGGCTGAATTTGCTGCGCGACAATCTGGATCTGGCGATCCAGGGATATGACGCTGCAGTCACTTTCATCCTGGAGCAGGCACAATCCAATGTGCGGGCGATCTACGCGGCGAGCGTGCCCTATTTGATGCTGGCCGGTATTGTGCATGGCGGTTGGCAGATGGCGCGTGCGGCGCTGGTGTGTCAGCGGCAACTGGCCGAGGGGACGACGGATCCGTTTTATCGCAGCAAGCTTTCTACCGCGCTGTTCTACGGCGCGCAGATCTTGCCGCGTGCGTTGGCGCTGTCGGCGTCGGTCCGTGCGGGAGTCGTGGCCAATCGCTGCGGTGCACAGTCCGATATTGCATAAAGTTATTAAACATATGCAACAAACGTATTTCCAGTGATACGTGTTTGATGTAAGAATCTTCGGGTATGACTCTCGCAGTCGCTGATCATACTGGTCAGCGACGCTAACTGCCACGGAGACCTTCCATGACCCAACTTCGTCTGGGCGACACCGCCCCGGATTTCGAGCAAAACACGTCCACCGGCCCGATCCGTTTTCATGAGTATTTGGGGGATAGCTGGGGCGTACTGTTTTCGCACCCGGCTGATTTCACGCCGGTCTGCACGACCGAACTCGGTTACACGGCCAAGCTGGCCGATGAGTTCGCCAAGCGCAACGTGAAGGTGCTGGCCTTGTCCGTTGACGGCGTGGACTCGCACAATGAGTGGATCAACGATATCAACGAGACGCAATCCACGACGGTGAATTTCCCCATCATCGCGGACGACGATCGCAAAGTCGCCGAGCTGTATGACATGATTCACCCCAATGCCAGCGCCACGGCAACCGTGCGTTCGGTGTTCATCATTGATCCGGCCAAGAAGATCCGTTTGACCATTACCTATCCGGCCAGCACCGGACGTAATTTCAACGAAATTCTGCGCGTGATCGATTCGCTGCAGTTGACCGATAGCCATAGCGTGGCGACGCCAGTCAATTGGCAAGACGGCGATGACGTCATCATCGTGCCTTCCCTGAAGGACGAGGCCGTGATCAAAGAGAAATTCCCGAAAGGCTACAAAGCGGTGCGCCCGTACCTGCGTATTACGCCTCAACCGAATAAGTAAATAACCGGGATGCAGATCGGCGCGAGGTGCGCCGGTCTGCATCAGGTGCCGCTTGCGCGCGCTCGCCGTCAGGCAGCGCGCGCTTTTTTTGTTGTCGTCGTCAGGGAAGCACAATCTTTATTTCGAATAGCGATGAGCAACCAAAAAATGATTCTTTCCGTTTAGTTCGGCGACGCTGCACACTTGCATCCACTGTCTACGGATTCGGGTGCAAACATGCTGTACAAGAAAAAATTCTGGGCTGCATTGGCGGCGGTGGCTGCGGCCTTCGTCGTGGGGTTGCCGGTCCATGCGCAAGAGAAGCAAACCTTATTGAACGTGTCCTACGATCCCACGCGTGAGCTGTACCGTGCCGTGGACGAAGCATTCGCCAAGCAATATCAAGAAAAAGCCGGTGTGGCCCTGACCATTCGCCAATCGCACGGCGGCTCGGGCAAACAAGCGCGCTCGGTCATCGACGGTCTGGACGCTGATGTGGTGACATTGGCGCTGGCGTACGACATTGACGCCATTGCCGACAAGGGCCTGTTGCCCAAAGACTGGCAAACCCGCTTGCCTTTGAACAGCTCGCCTTATACCTCGACTATCGTTTTCCTGGTCCGCAAGGGCAACCCGAAGCAAATCCATGATTGGAATGATCTGGTCAAGGACGGCATTGAAGTCATCACACCGAATCCGAAGACCTCGGGTGGCGCACGCTGGAACTACCTCGCGGCCTGGGCCTATGCACTGGAGAAAAACGGTGGCGACGAAAGCAAGGCCAAGGCTTTCATTAGCGACTTGTTCAAGCATGTGCCGGTGCTGGATACCGGTGCCCGCGGAGCGACGACGACCTTTGTCGAACGCGGTGTCGGCGACGTGTTGCTGGCCTGGGAAAATGAAGCGTTCCTGGCGCAAGAGGAATTGGGCCCGGACAAGTTCGATATCGTCGTGCCTTCGTTGTCCATTCTGGCTGAACCCCCCGTCGCCATCGTGGACAAGAACGTCGATCGCAAGGGCACGCGTGCCGCTGCTCAGGCCTATCTGGAGTTCCTGTACACACCAGAGGCGCAGGAAATCATTGCTCGTAATTTCTATCGTCCGACCGACAAGAGCGTGGCCGAGAAGTACGGCAAGCAGTTCCCCAAAGTGAAGCTGGTGACAATTGACGATGCCATCTTCGGCGGTTGGAAAAAGGCGCAGGCCACGCATTTCAGCGATGGTGGGGTCTTTGACCAGATTTATCTGCCTAACGGCAAATAGGCCAGAGGGCGGGATGCAATCATGACTTCAGCCATGACCACGGCTGCGGGGGCGAAAGCCCCCGTTGGCCGGCAACGGAAACGACCCGGCGTCTTGCCGGGTTTTGGGCTTTCCATGGGTTTTACGGTGGTGTACCTGAGCTTGTTGGTACTGCTGCCTCTGGTGGTCTTGCCGCTCAAGAGCGCAAGCCTGGGATGGGAGGGTTTTTGGCGCGTGGTCACTACGCCGCAGGCGTTGTATTCGTATCAACTGACATTCGGTGCTGCGCTCATCGCAGCGTTGGTGAATCTGGTGTTCGGTATGGTGGTGGCGTGGGTCTTGGTGCGCTATCAGTTTCCCGGCAAAAAAATCTTGGACGCAATGGTGGATCTGCCGTTTGCGTTGCCCACGGCTGTAGCGGGGATTGCGCTGACGGCGCTCTATACCAAAACAGGTTGGCTGGGCGCACCGCTGGACAACTGGTTCGGCCTGAAAGTGGCGTTCTCTCCGATCGGCATTGTGGTGGCACTGGTGTTCATCGGCATTCCTTTTGTCGTGCGCACCGTGCAGCCTGTCCTGGAGGATATTGAACGCGAGATCGAAGAAGCAGCCGCCAGCCTGGGCGCCAATCGATGGGAAACGGTGCGGCGTGTGTTGCTGCCGACCATTGTGCCGGCGCTGCTGACCGGTTTTGCCTTGGCATTCGCGCGGGCAGTCGGCGAATACGGTTCCGTCGTGTTCATTGCGGGTAATCGGCCGATGGTGACCGAGATCACTCCCTTGCTGATCATGTCGAAGCTCGAACAATTCGACTATGTAGGCGCCGCTGCGATTGCCACGGTGATGCTCGCTATCTCATTTGTGTTGCTGCTCTTTATTAATTTGCTGCAAGGTTGGCAAGCCCGTCGTGGCAGGAGGTTTGCATGAGTTCTGCCGTGACGGATCGTCCCAATCATCTGACCGAACCGCGTTGGGTGCGCGGCCTGCTGCTCGGCGTCGCGCTGGCATTTTTGACGCTGTTCCTGCTGTTGCCCCTGATCACCGTGTTCGTCGAAGCCTTCAAGAAAGGCTGGGCGCTTTATCTCGCGGCGATCACCGAGCCCGATGCCTGGAGCGCAATCCAGTTGACGCTGTGGGTGGCGGCCATATCGCTGGTGGTGAATCTGGTCTTTGGTGTGGCTGCGGCCTGGGCGATCGCCAAGTTCGAGTTCCGCGGCAAACAATTGCTGATCACCTTGATCGACCTGCCGTTCTCCGTGTCGCCGGTCGTGGCAGGGCTGGTGTTCGTCGTGTTGTTTGGTTCGCAAAGCTGGATATGGCCCTTTCTGGAAGATCACAACTTGAAGATCGTCTACGCCGTGCCTGGCGTGGTGTTGGCGACCTTGTTTGTGACCTTTCCTTTTATTGCTCGCGAGCTGATTCCGCTGATGCAGGCGCAGGGCAGCGAAGAGGAACAGGCTGCATTGACGCTGGGCGCCAGCGGCTGGCAGATATTCTGGCGTGTGACGTTGCCCAATATCAAATGGGGCTTGCTCTACGGTGCGATCCTGTGTAACGCCCGTGCGATGGGAGAGTTCGGAGCGGTGTCCGTGGTGTCGGGCCATATACGCGGGCTGACCAATACGCTGACGCTGCATGTCGAGATTCTGTACGGTGAATATCAGTTTGCGGCCTCGTTTGCCGTGGCGTCGCTATTGGCTTTGTTGGCCCTGGTGACGCTGGTGATCAAAAACGTGGTCGAGTGGCGCAGCGCACGGCCCGATACCGTCGATCAACCGATGGAGGCCCGCGTGGCCGCACCGGTTGCGACGCCTCAGCCGACAACGGCATGATGGAGTTCCTGGCATGAGTATTGAAGTCAAAAATCTTTCGCGTCGCTTTGGTGATTTCCGTGCCCTGGACGATGTGTCTCTGCATATCGAAACCGGTGAGTTGGTTGCGTTGCTCGGTCCGTCCGGTTGCGGGAAAACGACCCTGCTGCGCATTATCGCGGGCTTGGAAACCGCCGATACAGGCAGCGTCCTGTTTGCTGGCGAGGACGCCACGGATGTGGACGTGCGCCACCGTCAGGTCGGTTTTGTGTTCCAGCATTACGCGCTCTTCAAACACATGACCGTGTTTGAGAACGTGGCTTTCGGTCTGCGGGTCAAGCGTCGCGCGCAGCGTCCCAATGAAACGCAGATCCGTCAGAAGGTGCACGAGTTGTTGAACCTCGTGCAGTTGGATTGGCTGGCCGATCGTTATCCGGCGCAGCTATCTGGCGGCCAGCGCCAGCGTATTGCGCTGGCTCGCGCTTTGGCGGTGGAGCCGCGGGTGCTGTTGCTGGACGAGCCGTTCGGCGCCTTGGATGCCAAGGTGCGCAAGGAGCTGCGCCGCTGGTTGCGCCGGCTGCACGACGAACTGCATGTGGCAAGCGTGTTCGTCACGCACGACCAGGAAGAGGCCCTGGAAGTCGCCGACCGCGTGGTCTTGATGAATGCCGGCCGTATCGAGCAGGTGGGTACACCGCGCGAGGTCTGGGAGCACCCGGCGACGCCGTTCGTCTACGGGTTCTTGGGCGACGTCAACCAGTTGGCCGGTCATGCGACCAATGGCGTCTGGCATGCGCATGGCGTCGAGCTGCCTGCGCCCGATCTGGCCAAGGCCCATCAGCAGCAGGCAATTGCCTATGTGCGTCCACACGAGATCGATCTGGCGCGTGACAACGGTTTGGGGCAGGGGATTCCCGTGCGCCTGAACCACGTGTATTTAGCCGGGCCGAGCGCCTATCTGGAACTGGAACGTCAGGACATCCAGGCCACGATCGAAGCGCAGGTGCCGGAGCAACTCTATCGTGAACTTGAACTGAAGGAAGGCGAAAGCTTGCTGGCGCGACCGCGCCGTGCTCGGGTTTTTGCCGCGGCATAACTATGACAGTCATTGATTCCGCATTAGATCCGGCCGTGGCAGTGCGTTGGCACACACTGCAAGAGCGTCTGGCCGAAATCGCCCAGCAGTATCCTGACGCCGCGCTGGCATCGTCGCTCGCTGCCGAGGACATGTTGTTGACACACGCTATCTACGACGGCGGCTTTCCGTTAGAGGTTTTTACCTTGGACACTGGCCGTCTGCATGCTGAAACGCTAGGCATGATCGACGCCGTGCGCGAGCGTTACGGCCGTGAGTTGACGATCTATCGCCCCGATACTGAGGCAGTGGATCAGTATGTGAAAACGCATGGGACCTACGCTTTCTATGAAAGCGTGGACTTGCGCAAGTCCTGTTGCCAGATCCGCAAAGTCGAGCCGTTAAAGCGCGCGCTGGCGGGCCGTGGCGCCTGGATCACAGGGCAACGCCGTGCCCAGGCCGCCACGCGCGGCGAGCTGCCGGAGGCCGAGCACGACCCTGTGTTCGGTCTCTACAAATACAACCCCCTGGCCGCCTGGAGCGAAGAAGACGTGTGGCATGTCATTCGCGCTCTGGACATTCCCTACAACCCATTGCATGACCAAGGCTATCCCTCGATCGGCTGTGAACCTTGCACGCGCGCCATCCGTCCGGGCGAGGATGTGCGGGCGGGACGGTGGTGGTGGGAATCCTCCGACTCCAAAGAGTGCGGCCTTCATGCGGGCAACCGGGTGATCTCGGTCGTCGCGGCACCAGAAAAACCGACTTCTGTATAAAAGGAAAATCATGTCTGTCGTTCTCAATCGCAGTCATCTCGATTGGCTGGAATCCGAAGCGATTTACATCCTGCGCGAAGTGGCGGCCGAATGCGCCAAACCCGTGTTGCTGTTCTCCGGGGGCAAGGATTCAGTCGTGCTGTTGCGACTCGCGGAAAAAGCCTTCCGTCCGGGCCGTTTCCCGTTTCCGCTGATGCATATCGACACGGGGCATAATTTTGATGAAGTGATTGCATTTCGCGATCAACGCGCCGCCGAGTTGGGCGAGACCCTGATTGTGCGCAGCGTCGAGGATTCCATCCGTCGCGGCAGTGTGGTGCTGCGGCGCGAGACTGATTCACGCAACGCGGCGCAGGCGGTGACGCTGCTGGAGTCGATCGAAGAATTCGGGTTTGATGCGTGCATTGGCGGCGCACGTCGTGACGAAGAAAAAGCGCGCGCGAAAGAGCGCATTTTTTCGTTCCGCGACGAGTTCGGTCAGTGGGATCCGAAAGCCCAGCGTCCCGAGTTGTGGAATCTATTTAACACCCGCGTGCACAAGGGCGAAAACATGCGGGTGTTTCCGATTTCCAATTGGACCGAATTGGATGTGTGGCAGTACATCCAGCGCGAGCAGTTGGCGTTGCCGTCGATCTACTACAGCCATCAACGCGACGTTGTGCGCCGCAAGGGGCTGCTCGTACCGGTAACACCGTTGACGCCGCCGCAAGACGGCGAGCGGGTGGAAAACCTGGCTGTGCGATTCCGCACGGTCGGCGACATCTCTTGCACGTGCCCCGTGGCATCGGATGCGACGGATCCGCTGGCCATCATCGCCGAGACTGCCGTGACCGATATTACCGAGCGCGGCGCGACGCGCATGGATGACCAGACTTCCGAGGCCTCGATGGAGCGCCGCAAGAAAGAAGGCTATTTCTGAACTGATTACCGGACTTCGACATGAATGCTGTGAATGACTCTTTTCTGCCGGATACCGACAATGGTGTTCTGCGTCTGATTACGGCCGGCTCGGTTGATGACGGTAAATCGACCTTGATCGGGCGTTTGCTGTATGACAGCAAGGGCGTGTTTGCCGATCAACTGGATGCGATCTCCCGCGCCAAATACAAACGCGTGGTGGGTGACGGGATTGATTTCTCATTGCTGACCGATGGCCTGGAGGCCGAGCGTGAGCAGGGGATTACCATCGATGTCGCCTACCGCTATTTCTCGACCCCGCTACGCAAGTTCATCGTGGCCGATGCGCCGGGGCACGAGCAGTACACGCGTAATATGGTGACTGGCGCCTCGACCGCCGATGCCGCGATTATCCTGATCGATGCGACGCGGGCTGCCGATGGCCAACTGCTGACGCAAACCAAACGCCATAGCACCATCGCTCACTTGCTCGGCATTCGCCATATCGTGGTGGCGGTCAACAAGATGGATCTGGTTGACTGGGATCAAGCCGTATTCGAACGCATCCGTGATGCGTATGCAGAGCTCGCGCGCCGTTTGAATATCGCGCACCATCACGTGCTGCCGTTGTCGGCGCTCGAAGGCGACAACGTTGTCAACCGTTCGGACAAAACGCCGTGGTATGACGGCCCACCGCTGCTGAGCCTGCTGGAACAATTAGGCGGCACCGATAGCGAAGCCGCCGTACGCCCGCTGCGATTCCCCGTGCAATGGGTGTCGCGTCACGGAGGTGACAGCGCGGAGGATTTCCGTGGTTATGCGGGCCGGATTGCGAGCGGCGAATTACGTCCCGGTGATGACGTCGTGATTCAGCCCTCCGGTGTTGCCGCACGCGTGAAAGAGGTTCTGGCATTCGATCGCGCTGTAGACCTCGCGGTTGCTGGTGATTCCATCACTATCGTGTTGGACCGCGATGTGGATGTGTCGCGTGGCGATGTGTTGTCGCATGCTGCCGCTCCCGCGCGCGTGGGACGTGAGTTCGAGGCAGAGCTGTGCTGGTTGGATACGCAAGCCTTGAATCCGGCTCGCAAGTACTTGCTCAAGCATGGCACGCGTCTGACGTCGGCGAAGATCCGCAGCGTGTTGACGCATCGTGATATTCACGAGTTGCAGGAGGTCGAAAACCACAGCGGCACCTTGAATATGAATGAGATTGGCCGCGTATCGTTCGCGACACGTGAAGCCTTGGCGGTTGACAGTTATATCGATGCGCCGGCAACGGGAGCGTTCATTTTGATCGACGAGGCCACGCATCAAACCGCGGCTGCAGGCATGCTGCGTTAGGCGCTCGCGCGTGTCCGAGTGCGTCAGAATTCAGCACGTACTGCTCATCAGTTTGCTCCGAACTTGCTGTGCTGTCTGAATTCCCAGGCGGTGATTCATGTCGAGACCAAAACGGGCCTCATTGGCCGCCGTCCGTAGGGGCGGCGGCCTGTTGTTTTTAGGCTAAATCCAATATCCATGCGGGTTTCCAGCCGATTTCCAAAGTGTGAAATCGATTGTTCAGACGGCGAGCGCGTCTTGGGGTAAAGTGAGATTTCGCCCGATTAGGGCATTTGGGGCTTGCTGAAAGTACTGGTTTTTTGTACAGTACTTTCATGGAACGCACCAAGCACGCTTTTTCCGCCGGTTCTGGGTCCCCGGCTACCGCCCCCGCCGCCTTGCGCGGCCGGGGAGCGGTTACTAATGTTCGGCATCGATTCGAACAGACCGAGCGTGAGCCTGCCGACGACGGTTGGTCCAGCGGGCAGGTGGCGGCTTCCCAGGACGATGTTTCCGACGCCGACATTGCCGGCGGTTACATTCCCATCGTTCCCGAATCGACCCTGAAGACCACTGTAACGTCCGAGCAGGCGCGCAAGCTCCTCTCACGTAACGATTCTCCCGATATTCCCTTTGACGTCGCCGTGAACCCCTATCGTGGGTGCGAGCATGGCTGCGTCTATTGTTACGCCCGGCCGACTCACGCCTACCTGGGGTATTCCCCCGGGCTGGATTTCGAGACTCGCCTGATCGCCAAGGCCAATGCCGTCGATGTGTTGCGAGCCGAGCTGGCGCGTCCGGGGTATCGCGTTTCGCCGATCAATATTGGCTCGGCGACGGATGTGTATCAGCCCATCGAGCGCGAATGGCAGCTGACCCGCGGCGTGCTTGAGCTCTTGCTGCAAACACGGCATCCCGCCACGATCGTCACCAAAAACGCGCTGATCGAGCGCGATCTCGACCTGTTGCAGCCTCTGGCAGAGCAGCGCTTGATCACGGTGTACATCAGCGTGACGACACTGGATACCGAGATGGCGCGCACGCTCGAGCCGCGCGCATCTGCCCCCTGGCGGCGCATTCAGGCCATTCGCACGCTGACGAATGCCGGAGTGCCCGTGGGCGTGCTGGTGGCACCCATCATTCCATTCATTAACGACGAATCTCTCGAACGCATCCTGCAGGACGCACGCCAGGCAGGTGCCTGCTACGCCAGCTATACCGTGCTGCGCCTGCCCTGGGAGGTCAAAGCTGTTTTCCAGGAATGGCTGGAGGCCCATTTCCCCGATCGCGCGCAGCGCGTGCTGCACCGTATCGAGGATATGCGCAATGGCCGGCGCAACGACCCTCAATTTGGCACGCGGATGCGGGGCACGGGCCTGTGGGCCAATTTGCTGCGTCAGCGTTTCAACCTGGCCGTACGCAAACTGGGCCTGAATACCACTCGCTCCCAGTTGGTCACGCATTTGTTCCAAGCGCCCAGGGCAGCGAGCCCGGCGTCCTCTGTCTCGGCTGCCTCGGCGGCAGGGCAGAGCTCATCCCGGCAATCGAAATCCTCGTCGCCGCTTTCGTCTTCACCGCAGTTAGCGCTGTTCTAACCGGAGCCTTTCATGTCCACTGCCACGCTTGCTTCCGATACCGTTGTTTCCTTGCCTTCCCGGCTGCCGACCTGGGTACCACGCATGCTGGCGCGAGCCGCAGTCGGTGTGTTGCGTCAGCCTGCCAAATGGCCTTTTTCTTCTGGCTTGTCCCAGGGGCGTCATCGCGCCTTGGCGCCGGCTGCGCAGTCGGATGTCATCGGCACTGCCACCGTTGTCCAGCCAGTAGAGGCGCCGGCCATTGAGGTTCAGCCGGTTGTTCAACCGACGCCCGCGGCCCGGATTTCCCAGCCGATCGTCGGTGCTGCTCAGACGCATGTGTCTGCCGCCGCACTGTCAATGGATACGATGGCCGCGCACAGCCAGTCCATGGGGACGGCCAGCCGAGCACTGAGCCAGGGCGTGACCGTGCGCCAAATGGTGGGTGATGTCTTGCTGGTCGCGATGTGGGGGGCGTTGATTCCCGGGTTGATGTGGCTCGGGGCGGCAGCGGGGTTTTAAGCCTGCTTTTCCGTGGTTAGAGGCCTCGTTGCACAGTAGCAGTGTTCGCCTGCATACGGCCAAATCACGCTGTGCCGTAGCGACCGTCCGAGAGCCCGTTTAGCTGGACCCGAGCAGGATCACCCCGGCCAGAATGGCCAGGCATCCCAGTAGCCGTCCGACGCCGACCTTTTCTCGCAGGAGAAACATGCCGGCGAGGGTGCCCAGCATCATCGACATTTCGCGGGCGGGGGCGACCAGGCTCAACGGTGCGCCGTTGCGCAGCGCATAGAGCACCAGGATATAGCCCAGCGGCGACAACAGGCCGACGGCCCAGGCGAGGCGCCAGTATTCCCGCATGGCTTGCCAATTTTCCGCGCGGCGCTTCATGACGTGCGGCGCCATCATGACGGTACGTGTAGCACAGGTGAACCAGTCAAAGAGCACCGGCATGATCAGCAGCACCTTGACGCCGTAGGCGTCTACCACGGTGTATGTCGCGATGAACAGGCCAATCACAATGCCCCAGCGCACGCCGAGCCATGCCTGGGGCTGGCGGAATAACGACAGCCTGCCCTGTGTGGCAATCAGCAGCACGCCGCCGACGACGCACAGCATGCCGATGATCCCGGTGGTCGTTGCGGGCTCGCCCAATAGTAAAAATGCGCCTGCGGTAGACAGCAGGGGGCCAGTACCGCGGGCGATGGGATACACCACCGACAGATCCGCGACCTGATAACCGCGTTGCAGACACAGGCTATAACCCAGGTGCAGGGCGCTGGATGCCAGGATGCACACAATGACGGGCCAGCTCCAGACCATCCCTTCGTGCAGCAGGATCCATATCACCCAGGGCGCATATAACAGCGTAGCGCACAGCCCATAGGCAAAGACAAAGACCGGACCCACCATGGCGGCTCGTTTGGCCAACAAATTCCACGAGGCGTGGGCCATGGCCGCCAAGACAACCAATATCAGGGACGAGTAAGACATGGGTGCTGCAGTTGCGGTATATGACAGAAATATGACATTTCGATCTGCAAGGGTACTGCTAAAACCGCCCAAAAAGGGGACGGTGTTGCACAAGGCCTGGGATTTCTGCGCGCGTGCAGGTGGTATGTACGTAAAGTCTTGATTTGATGTAGAATGCTCGGTTTACCACAAACCTCATCCTCTGCTTGCGTACAGCAAAGGTCCCGGCCCTGGCCGGCGCCCCACGCAAAAACAGCGCAAGGCACGATGATCTCGGAGTTCTCATGAACCTCATCGCTATCCTGGAACAGGAAGAAATCAAGCGCCTGACCGGCGACAAGACCATGCCCGAATTCGCCCCTGGCGATACCGTAGTGGTCAGCGTCAACGTCGTTGAAGGCACCCGCAAGCGTGTGCAGGCCTACGAAGGCGTCGTGATTGCCAAGCGCAACCGCGGCCTGAATTCGTCCTTCATCGTGCGCAAGATCTCGTCGGGCGAAGCCGTCGAGCGTACGTTCCAACTGTATTCCCCGCAAATCGCCGGCATCGAAGTCAAGCGCCGTGGTGATGTGCGTCGTGCCAAGCTGTACTACCTGCGCAGCCGCTCGGGCAAGTCGGCTCGTATCAAAGAAAAGCTGGTCATCAAGCAAGCCAAATCGGCTTGATTGGTCTCGGTGTGATGCCCGCTCAGGCAGGATCACACCGCGCTTCCCGGCGATCCGGGTTAAAAAGGCACCTATCAAGGTGCCTTTTTTAACGTTTGCTGCAGGTATGCCCGACCCTTCGTCCCGTCCTCGCCGGCCTCCCGCCGCCGTGCAATTCGATCCCGCCGCTCAACCTTGGCAGCCCGCTGATGCGGGGCTGACGGCGATCGCGCCAGATTTGCTGGTTCCCCAGCGACTGCGTGGAGTGCTGAGCCACGCAGGACCGTGGCCCCAGGACCCGCTAGGTTCGACCGAATACCGCCATCCCGGACGCGAGGGCGCTCCTGTACTGGCAGCAGTCTTGATCCCCATGGTCGTTCATCCCGAGGGGGTGAGCATCATGCTGACGCAGCGCACGGCACACCTGTACGATCACGCCGGCCAGATCAGTTTTCCGGGAGGGCGCGTGGAAACCTCGGATGCCTCGCCCATTGCAACGGCACTACGCGAGGCCGAAGAAGAAACCGGTCTGTCTGCCGAGTATGTCGACGTGCTGGGTTCGATGCCCGCTTATTTGACGTCGACGGGGTTTTCCATCACGCCGGTGTTGTCGCTGGTGCGCCCGGGTTTTACGCTGAAGCCCGATGTCTTCGAAGTCGCCGAGATATTCGAGGTGCCTCTGACTTTTTTGACGGATCCTGCGAATCACCGACTCTACCGCGGGCCATTGCCCGACGGGCGTGAAAGGCTGTATTACGCCATGCCTTGGCATCAATACTTTATTTGGGGGGCCACCGCGGGCATGTTGCGCAACCTGTATCACATGCTGCGTCATGGTTTGACGGCTGACATAGGTGGCGCTTCGTTCGGGCGGTGACTGTACCAGCTGCCTTTCCAACCAGGTCAGTAGCGTTGCTGCGCGGCCTCGCTTTCTTCGAGAATGCGCCGATACAGCGCGTAACGCCCCGCATCGATCTCCCCGGCCTGTAGCGCTGCCACGACGCCGCAACCCGGCTCGTGCCGGTGCGTGCAGTTATAAAAACGGCAGCGTTCAATATGCGCGGTGAATTCCGGGAAGCCTCGCAGGATATCGTCGCCCGACAGATGTTGTAGGCCGAACGCTTGAAATCCCGGGGAATCAATCAGATCGCCGCCCGGCGCAGGCAAGTGATACAAGCGCGTACTGGTGGTTGTATGCCGGCCCATGTCCAACGCCGACGAATGTTCTCGCGTCGCCGCGTCGGCATCGGGCACCAGTGCATTGAGCAGCGTCGATTTGCCCATGCCGCTTTGGCCCAGCAGCAGCGTGGTTTTGCCGGCCAGCTTATCCGCCAGCGCGGCATGTACTGAGGGCCGATCGTGAGCACTGAGTTCGATGATGGGAACCCCTAAGGCACGCACGGATGCCAGCCGTGCGCGGGCCGCGGCGACACCGGTTTCCAGATCGACTTTGTTCAGAATGATCAGCGGCTCGATCCCGGCGCTCCAGGCGCCTGCCAAGGCGCGTCCCGCCAGATCGTCCGAAAAGGTCGGTTCGACTGCGACCACGATCAGCAATTGGTCGACATTTGCCGCAAACTGCTTGGAACGCATTTCGTCCGAGCGGAATAGCAGATTGCTGCGCGGCAAAACCGCATCGATGGCACCTTCGTCACGCCCTTGAGGGGCGACGCGTACCCGATCGCCCACGGCAGCGCCCGCTTTTTTCCCGCGAGGGAAGCAATGACGTTGAGATCCGTCGGGGAATTCCACCACATAGTGGCGGCCGTGTGCCGCAATAATACGGCCCTCTAATGGCTGGCTGCTGGCGCTCATGCGTGCTGCGTCAGGTGGCGGATACGCACGGCGGCGGGAGGATGACCATCGTAAAAGGCTGAGTGCACGGGGTCGGGGGTCAGAGTGGCGGCGTTGTCATCGTACAGTTTGACGAGCGCCGAGACGAGCTGTTCGGGCGAGCTTTGGCTGGCCGCATAACGGTCGGCCTCGAACTCGTCACGGCGAGAGTACCAGCTGGCGATCGGGGTCAACATAAAGGTAAACACGGGTATCACCAGGAAAAACAGCAGTAGCGCCATCGCATCATTGCGGCCATTCAGGCGTGGCAATACGCCCAGGCCTTCGTAGAACCAGGGTTGTTGCGCCAACCAGCCCAGCACCGCAAAAAACAGCAGGGCAGCGGCCAGGCTCAGCACGATACGTTTGACGATGTGGCGTTTGGCAAAATGTCCCAGTTCATGCGCCAGCACAGCTTCGATCTCGTCCGCATTCAGGCGCGCCAGCAGCGTGTCGAAAAATACAATGCGGCGCGATTTGCCAAAGCCGGTGAAATACGCGTTGCCATGCGCCGAGCGGCGCGAGCCGTCCATGACGAACAGGCCATTGAGCGCAAAACCGCAGCGCTGTGCGAGCTGTTTGATCCGGCTCGCCAGATCGGGATCGGATAGCGGCGTGAATTTGTTGAACAGCGGCGCGATGAAGGTCGGAAAAATGAACAGCAACAACAGGTTGAACGCCGTCCATAGGCCCCAGGCCCATAGCCACCATAAGCTGCCGGCACTCGCCATCAACCAGAAAATGGCGGCTGCCAAGGGAGCGCCCAGAATCAGCGACAGCAGTATCCCTTTGACCAAGTCAGAGGCAAACAGCCCTGGAGTCATGCGGTTAAAGCCAAAACGGGCCTCGAGTTTGAATTGGCGCCACAAGGTAAAAGGCAGACCCAGCACCCCCAGCAGCAGCGCGATGCTGCCTACCAACAGCAGCTGACGCAGCAGGTCATTCGAGGTGAGCTGTGCCACTGCCAGATCGATGGCCTGCAGGCCGCCCAGCAAGGTCAGGGCTACCAGAATGCCCGCGTCGTACACTCGTTCCAGCATCCCCAGCCGCACGCGCGCCGCCGTGTAGTCCGCGGCACGCTGGTGGCTAGCCAGGCCGATACGCGGTGAAAACTCAGGTGGAACCTGGTCTCGGTGGCTGGCGACATGGCGGATCTGGCGCATGGCCAGCCATTGGCGCACACAGAGATCGGCAACCAGAAAGGCGACAAACAGCAGGGTTAAAGTGGTCAGTGGCACGGAGTTGGCGTTGCGTATGAGAAAATGTGGTGTTTTATAGGCAAATTATATGGCTGCGAACGAAAATCGCCTGGTCTGGCTCGATATGGAGATGACCGGGCTCGACCCTAGCAAAGAGCGCATCATCGAAGTGGCCGTGGTGGTCACCGAACCGGACCTGACCATTGTGGCCGAAGGCCCCGTGCTGGTCGTGCATCAGCCCGACAGCCTGCTGGATGCCATGGACAACTGGAACAAGTCCACGCACGGCAAAAGCGGTCTGATCGACAAGGTCAAGGCGTCCACCCTGAGCGAGGTCCAAGCCGAGCAAACGCTGCTGGATTTCCTGTCTCAGCATGTGCCTGCCGGCAAATCACCGCTGTGCGGCAACACCATCAGCCAGGATCGCCGCTTCATGTACGCCTACATGCCCAACCTGGAGCGTTTTTTCCACTACCGCAATCTGGATGTCAGCACCTTGAAAGAGCTGGCTCGCCGGTGGGTGCCTGCGGTGTACAAGGGCTTTGAAAAGAAAAGCAAGCACGAGGCGCTGGCGGACATTTACGAGTCCATCGACGAGCTGAAGTATTACCGCGAGCATTTCCTGAAAGTATAAGAGGGCGATGATGTTGGCCGCCGCTATGGTTTTTTAGGCGCCGGCGTTCGCCGTGTAAAAGGGGCGCCGGCCCTATCGCACGGACTCGCCCCATGAGCAGGGGGCTCGGTCCGCTGCGCGGACTGAATCCGCGCTCTACGGGCCGGCGCCCCTTTTACACGGCGAACGCCGGCTCGCGCTGTCTTCACATGACGGATGATTCCATCGCTCGCCTAGACCGGCCGTCCCCCAAACCTCGCATATACCTCATCCGACAACGGCGTATACCGCTCGTTATCCTTGCCCGCGACAGCATCGAGATACTGCTCCGAAGCATCGAACAATTTCCAGTAGATCCTGCCGCATAGTTCCCGTGCGGCGTGACCAGGCCATTGCTCGGGCAACATGGGCACCGGCAGTTGCGGGTCGTGCAGGACAATGCGCCGCCACGTATGCAGCAGCAGCATCCGCGCGGCAAAGGCGTCGACGGGCTCGGCGGGCGCGTCCAACAGTTTGTCCAGCGGCCCCAACTGACTGGAAAAATGACGGTATTGGTCGGCCAGTGCGTCCAGATTCCAGCATTGCGGGGCCAGACTGGCGATGGGCAGTCCGCCCGCGCCGGCGAGATCGCGCCCGGCCAGAACGAGCGCCTTGTCGGGAATGCCGAGTTTTTCCAGGATTTCATGCGCCGTATTCGCGTCCGCCTGCGGGTGGGCGAACAGCCCTGGCGCAATCAAGGCAAAGCCCTCCCACGTTAATTCACGACGCAGTTCCACGCGCTCGGACAGCGCGTTGTTGCCCAGGCGGGGCAGGGCGACAAGGGTCCAGTCGCCATTCCATTGGGCGGACGGGCCGTCGTAGATGCGTTGCGAGGCGTGTGCGGTACGGCGGCGGCCGAGTTCGGATAGCTGATACAGGCTGCGCCGTCCATGGCGCTCGGCCTGCAGCCAGCCTTGGGCAACCAAGCGGAATACGCTGGTGCGCAGCAAACGCTCGTTGATGCCCAAGGGTTCGAGCAGCTCGATGATGCCCCCCAGCCAGATGGCGCCGCCGTGGCATGCCAACGCATCGCCCAGCAAGCTCACGCATAGCGATTTCGCGCGCGGCGGGTCGTCTTTGAGCAACCGGGCCACGTAGCTGCCTAGGGAAGAAGGGGTGTTTGCCATCGAAATCCAGGCCGGATATCAGAATGCTGAACATGATACACATTTTTAATGTGATACAAGAATTTCTTTGACAATTGATTTTGTGTATTAAATAATCGTCCTTAAGCTGAGTCAGATAAACGATCGGTGTGGGCGCCTGCAGGCGCATGCGGCCGTACAGGAGACGAACATGTATGCACAGCTAGTCGAAACCGGCGTCAAGCAGGTCCGCAATGTGGATGAACTTTCCGGTCCCGAGCAGGCCTTTCAACGCCGCGTCGATGAGGGCGTGCGCATCGAGCCCCAGGACTGGATGCCCGAGGCCTATCGCAAAACGCTGATTCGGCAGATTTCACAGCACGCGCATTCCGAAATCGTCGGCATGTTGCCCGAGGGCAACTGGATCACGCGTGCGCCGTCGCTCAAACGCAAGGCCATTTTGTTGGCCAAGGTGCAGGACGAGGCGGGGCATGGCTTGTATCTGTATAGCGCTGCCGAGACGCTGGGTGTGTCGCGCGATGAGCTGGTCGACGATCTGCTGACGGGGCGCGCCAAGTACTCCAGCATTTTCAATTACCCCACCTTGTCCTGGGCCGACATCGGCATGATCGGCTGGTTGGTGGATGGTTCGGCCATCATCAATCAGATTCCGTTGTGCCGGTGTTCGTATGGCCCTTACGCGCGTGCCATGGTGCGCGTCTGTAAAGAGGAGTCGTTTCATCAACGGCAGGGCTATGACCTGCTGATTCAAATGTGCCTGCACGGTACGCCCGAACAAAAGGCCATGTGCCAGGACGCGTTGAATCGCTGGTGGTGGCCGGCGTTGATGATGTTTGGTCCGTCCGATGCGGATTCGCCGAACAGCGCGCAATCGATGGCCTGGAAGATCAAGCTGTTTTCCAACGACGAGCTGCGTCAGAAAATGGTCGATCAGACTGTACCCCAGGCCGAGTATCTGGGCCTGACGGTGCCCGATCCCGATCTGAAATGGAACGCCGAACGCGGTCACTACGATTTTGGCGAAATTGATTGGACCGAGTTTTACGCGGTCATCAAGGGCCATGGCCCTTGCAACCGCGAACGCCTGGCGGCTCGCAAAAAGGCCCACGAAGCGGGCGCCTGGGTGCGCGATGGCTTGGTGGCCTATGCCGAAAAGCAGGCGCAACGCAAGGCGGCGTGATCGCAGCGACAGACAGGCCGCCCGAATACCTTGGTCGCCGATGCGCACGAGGCGGCGCATATGAGTGTTCGACGCGGTACGTGGCGGGCAGTGAGCCCGCAACGCGATGCAGGATGAACGGGGATTCCCCTCACGAACATCAAGCCGGTTGTCGGCAACCGAATGATTTCAGGGCGGATAAGGTGCCGCCCAACACTAAAGGATAGGCATCATGAGCAAGGAATGGCCGCTGTGGGAGGTCTTTATCCGCAGCCAGCATGGTCTGGCGCACAAGCATGTGGGCAGTTTGCACGCCTCCGATGCGGAGATGGCCATCAATCATGCACGCGACGTCTACACTCGTCGTAACGAAGGTCTCAGCATCTGGGTCGTACGTGCGGCCGATATCGTGGCGAGCAGTCCGGCGGACAAAGAGCCGTTGTTCGATCCGGCCAGCAACAAGGTCTATCGGCATCCCACGTTTTTCCCGATGCCCGACGAAATCAAGCACATGTAAAGGAGGGCGCGAGCATGGACAAGCCCTTTTTCGAGTATCTGTTGCGTTTGGGCGATACCACGCTGATCCTGTCGCAGCGCCTGTCCGAATGGTGTGGGCACGGGCCTGCGCTGGAGGAAGACCTGGCGCTGACCAACACAGCACTGGATCTGCTGGGACAGGCACGCATGTGGTTGACGCTGGCCGGCGAGGTGGAAGGCGCGGGGCGTGACGAGGATGCATTGGCGTATTTGCGTCATGCACATGAGTTTCGCAATCTGATCCTGGTCGAGCGGCCCAACGGGCATTATGGCGATACGCTGGCGCGGCAGTTTTTCTTTGACGTATGGCATTACTTTCTGCTGCAGCGCCTGACGCAATCCACCGACGAGCGTGTAGCCGCCATTGCGGAAAAATCGCTGAAAGAAGTCACCTATCATGTACGCCGCTCGTCGGATCTGGTGGTGCGTTTAGGGGATGGTTCTGAGACCAGTCACGCCAAGATGCAAGACGCCGTCGACGACGCATGGCGGTATACGGGTGAGCTGTTCGTTGACGATGACGTCGATCACGAGATGGTTGAGCGCGGTATTTCCTGTGAATTGGGCTCCCTGCGCGGATCCTGGCTGGCGCATGTGCGCGAGGTGTTGGCCGAGGCGACATTGACGATGCCCGCCGAGGATGACGCGGGCCACCTGGCCTACCAGGGTGGGCGTCAAGGCCGCCACACCGAGGCACTGAGCTATGTGCTGGCGGAAATGCAGTCGCTGCCACGTGCTCATCCGGGAGCCGTCTGGTGAACGGCGTTGCGATCGTGCCGCCGAGCCAGGTCATGGCCTGGCTCGAAGGCGTGCCCGACCCGGAGATCCCCGTGTTATCGGTGGTGGATCTGGGCGTGATACGCGAGGTGGCATGGGAAGACGGCACGTGCGTGGTCACCATTACACCCACGTATTCCGGTTGCCCTGCGATGCGCGAAATCTCGGAGGATATCCAACGGACATTGGCGGATCATGGTGTCGCCGCGGTCCGTATACAGACGAGATTGTCCCCGGCCTGGACGACCGATTGGATGAGCGAACGTGGCCGAGCGGCGCTCAAAGGTTATGGCATCGCGGCCCCGGTGGAGCGAGCCGTTGATGTATCCGGCATCAGCCGGCGTGCCGCCGGGCGGTTGGTCGTGTGCCCGCACTGCGGCTCGTCGCAAACGCGCTTGATCAGTCATTTCGGCTCGACCTCGTGCAAGGCGCTTTATCGCTGCAATGCTTGCCGCGAGCCGTTCGATTATTTCAAAACACACTGAGCAGGGCCGGATCACGCCATGAGTCAGAATTCTTTTCATTCTCTGCGAGTCGCCTCCGTGGCGCGCAATACGCGCGATGCCGTGGTGGTGACGTTCGATTTGCCCGAGGCACTGCAATCGCAGTTTGAATTTCGTCCGGGCCAGTATCTGACGCTGCGCACTCAGCTCGAGGGCGAAGAGCTGCGCCGTTCTTATTCGATTTGTTCTGCCCCTGGCGACGGCGTATTGCGCGTCGCGATTAAAAAAGTCGATGACGGCGCATTCTCCAGCTGGGCCAATCACGCGTTGCAGGCCGGTCAGATGCTCGAGGTCATGCCGCCCGCCGGCAATTTCACGGTGGATTTTTCGCCGGAGCATCAGCGACACTATGTCGCGTTCGCCGTGGGCAGCGGCATCACGCCGGTATTTTCCTTGGTGAAGACCGCGCTGTCGACCGAGCCGCACAGCCGATTTACCCTGTTCTTTGGCAATCGCGCCTCGTCGTCGGTGTTGTTCCGCGAGGAAATCGAGGACCTGAAAAACCTGTACATGGACAGGTTTTCCCTGGTCTACATCATGAGCCGCGAGAGCCAGGACATCGAGCTATTCAATGGCCGGCTCGATGGCGACAAAGTCGATCAGCTCTTGTCCGCATGGATGCCTGCCGCCGATATTGATTATGCTTTTGTCTGTGGTCCGCAGACCATGATCGAGAGTGTGGTGCAGCATCTGCAGGATCGCGGCGTGCCGAAATCGCAGATCAAGTTCGAGTTGTTCGGCGCGCCCCGCGGACCACGAGCCTTGCGTACGGGCCGTGATACGCCCGCCGCCCCTGGAAAAGGGCAGTGCGAGGTGACGGTCGTGCAAGACGGCCACAGCCGCAGTTTTGTCATCCAGAAAAATAAAGACAGCGTCCTGGACTCGGCGCTGGAGCAAGGCATCGAATTGCCGTACTCCTGCAAAGGCGGAGTATGTTCGACGTGCCGCTGCAAGGTCATCGAAGGCGAGGTCGATATGGACGCGAATTTCGCGCTAGAGGACTATGAGGTCGCGCGCGGCTTTGTGCTGAGCTGCCAGAGCTTTCCTGTCAGCGATCGCCTCGTGTTGGATTTTGATCAAGAAACCTGAACAAACTATTTATCCGGAGACTGCACGTGTCATCAGAATTTTTCGAACGCCATCAGCCTGTGCTAGAGCGTGCCTTGGCCGCCGCCGCCGATCGTGGTTATTGGAGTCCATTCGCCGAGTCACCCAGCCCACGCAACTATGGCGAGACTGCCAATGAGGACGGACGCGCCGCTTTCGAAGCTTTGCGCGGCAAGCCTTTTCCGTTGGAACTCAGCGGTGCCGACGGTACGGTGGGTGCCGAGCAATCGCCTTATGGTTTCGCCCTGGATATTACGTATCCGCGTGTGCCGCCGGCCGTGCTGGTACAGTCCGCCGCTCAAGCGTTCGAATCCTGGCGCCGTGCCGGACCGCGCACCTGGGTTGGGGTATCGCTGGAAATCCTGGCACGCGTGAATCGGCGCAGTTTCGAGATCGCGCACGCGGTTCAGCACACCACAGGCCAGGGTTTTATGATGGCTTTTCAGGCAGGCGGCCCGCATGCGCAGGACCGTGGCCTCGAGGCAGTGACCTATGCCTGGCAGGAAATGGCGCGTATTCCCGATGTGGCGTTGTGGGAAAAACCGCAGGGCAAGAATGATCCCATCAAGATGGAAAAGCGTTTCACGGTAGTGCCTCGTGGTACGGCGCTGGTGATTGGCTGCTCGACCTTTCCGACCTGGAACGGCTATCCGGGCTTGTTTGCCAGTTTGGCAACAGGCAACGTCGTGATCGTCAAACCGCATCCCAGCGCCATTCTGCCGCTGGCGATCACGGTGCAGGTGGCGCGCGAAGTCCTGGCCGAAGCGGGCTTTGATCCCAACGTTGTGCAGTTGGCCGCGCATGCTGCGGGCGACGATACCGCACAGCAGTTGGCTCAGGATCCCTCCGTCAAGATCATCGACTTTACCGGCAGCAGCGCCAACGGCAATTGGCTGGAGCAAAACGCCCGCCAGGCCCAGGTGTACACCGAGAAAGCAGGTGTCAACCAGATCATCATCGACTCGGCCGAGGACCTGAAAGGCGTGGTGCGCAACCTGGCCTTTTCGCTGGCCTTGTATTCCGGGCAGATGTGCACGGCGCCGCAAAATATCTACGTGCCTCGCGATGGTATTAAAACGGCAGAGGGGCACGTCAGTTTCGACGACGTCGCCGCGGCATTGGGAACGGCCGTGGGCAAACTTTGCGCCGATCCCGCCAAGGCAGTGGAACTGACGGGGGCGATTCAAAACGAAGGCATCGTCCAACGCATCGAACAGGCTCGCGCATTGGGCCTGCCAGTCGTGGTGGACAGCCAGTCGCTGGCGCATCCTCAATTTGAAAACGCGAGGGTGCATACGCCGCTGGTGCTGCGTACCGACGCCAGCAATCCCGACATCAGCAAAGAATGGTTCGGGCCGATTGCTTTCGTCGTAGCGACGGACTCGACGGCGCACAGTATTGAACTGGCGCGCAATAGTGTGATCCAGCACGGCGCGCTGTCCTTTGGCGCCTACACGACGGATGACGATGTCGCGGCCCGGATCCAGGATGCGGCAGAGGTGTCGGGCGTGGCGCTGTCGTTGAATCTGACGGGCGGCGTGTTCGTGAACCAGACTGCCGCGTTCAGCGATTTTCATGGCACGGGCGCCAACCCGGCGGCCAATGCCGCGTTGTCGGATTCGGCCTTTGTGTCCAACCGCTTTCGCGTCGTGCAGACGCGCCGTCACGTCTGACAGGAGCGAATTCCATGACTTATCAAAGCATCCTGTTCGATCTGTCTGGCGGCATCGCACGTCTGACGCTGAATCGTCCCGAAAAGCTCAATAGCTTTACCGCCACCATGCATGGCGAGGTGGCCGATGCATTGACCCGAGTCGAGAACGAGGGGGCACGTGTGCTGGTCCTGACGGGCGCCGGGCGCGGGTTTTGCGCAGGTCAGGACCTGAGCGAGCGTCAGATGGCCGCAGACGGCATACCTCCCGATCTGGGCGAGACGGTAGAGAAGTTCTATGCACCGTTGGTGCGTCGCCTGAACGCGCTGCCTATGCCTGTGGTGGTCGGTGTGAATGGGGTCGCAGCAGGAGCAGGGGCCAATCTGGCCTTTGCAGGCGACATCGTGATCGCCAAGGAATCCGCCAGTTTCATCCAGTCGTTCTGCCGTCTCGGCTTGATCCCGGATACCGGTGGCACATATGTGCTGCCTCGTCTGGTGGGACGTGCGCGCGCGATGGGATTGGCGATGTTGGGCGACAAGCTCACCGCTCGCCAGGCCCAGGACTGGGGCCTGATCTGGCAATGCGTGCCCGATACGGAATTCGAGGTGACACTGGACAAGCTGGCCACGCATTTTGCGTCAGCGCCGACACGCGGATTGGCCAGCACGAAACAAGCCTTGCAGGTGAGCTTGCAAAATGACCTCTCGACGCAGTTGAACCTGGAGCGCGACCTGATGCGTGAATTGGGACGCAGCGCCGACTATGCCGAAGGCGTAGCGGCATTCATGGCCAAGCGCGAGCCGCAATTCAAAGGGCAGTGATCGCCGCAAGCCCCGTGAGACCGGGGCCCTGTTTCACAGCAACCTAGAGATACGCCTACCGACATGCACACTGGACTGACAACCCCCTCGGCACCGAAGCAGGATCTTGATGTCCCTACCGATCCCCAGGCTCTCGCGCAGGCCGTTGGAGACACGATGTACGCGGCCGACGCAGCGACCCAGGGCCTGGGCATGCAGGTCGTCGAGATTGCGCCCGGCTACGCGCGCCTGACGATGCCCGTACGCCCAGACATGCTCAATGGCTATCAGACGTGCCATGGGGGCTTTTTGTTTTCCTTGGCGGATAGCGCCTTTGCTTTTTCGTGCAATTCGCGCAATGTCAGTACGGTGGCCTCGGGGTGCACGATTGATTTTCTGGCGCCTGGATTTGCCGGAGACGTGTTGACGGCCGTGGCGCAAGAGCGTTCGCTGGCGGGGCGCACCGGCGTTTATGACGTCACCATCACCAATCAGGATGGCAAGCAGTTGGCGTTGTTTCGCGGGCGTTCCTATCGCATCAAAGGCCAGATCGTGGGTGCACCGCCAGAGCGTTGATGGCCATTCATACCCGGGTATTGCGGCCTCGCCATACTTGTTGATTACGTTGATAAAGCGGCGAGAAGCCGTACAGTATTTCAGGAGACAGCACCATGTCCAACACCGTGAGCAAGCCGGGACTGGATCTCATCGAACATGCGAGCCGCGACGAAATCGAGGCTTTACAGCTGCAGCGCCTGCAGTGGACGGTGACCCATGCTTATCAGAACGTGCCGCACTATAAACAGGCGTTCGATGCGGCAGGTGTGCACCCAGATGATATGAAGCATCTGTCGGATATCGCCAAGTTTCCTTTTACGACCAAGAAAGATCTGCGCGACAACTATCCTTTTGGCATGTTCGCCGTGCCGCGTGAAAGGGTGTCGCGCGTGCACGCGTCCAGCGGCACGACGGGCAAGCCCACAGTGGTGGGTTATACCGCGCAAGACCTGGATAACTGGGCGAATCTGGTGGCGCGTTCGATTCGTGCGGCCGGTGGCAAGGCGGGCGATATTGTGCATGTGGCCTATGGCTATGGGCTGTTCACTGGCGGGCTGGGCGCGCATTACGGGGCCGAGCGATTGGGTTGCACGGTGATCCCCATGTCGGGCGGCCAGACTGAAAAGCAAGTGCAGCTGATCAATGATTTCCGACCGGACATCATCATGGTCACCCCTTCGTATTTCTGCAATATCCTCGAAGAACAACGCCGTCAGGGGATTGACCCGCGTCAGAGCTCGCTGCGTATCGGCATCTTTGGCGCCGAGCCCTGGACGGGGCAGATGCGCCAGGATATCGAAACCGAGGCGGCGATCGATGCGGTCGATATCTATGGATTGTCCGAAGTAATGGGGCCGGGCGTGGCCAGCGAATGTGTGGAAACCAAGGACGGCCCGGTAGTATGGGAGGATCACTTCTACGCCGAGATCATCAATCCGGAAACCGGCGCGCCCGTGGCTGACGGCGAGTCGGGCGAGCTGGTATTCACCTCGTTGACGAAAGAGGCGATGCCCATCATTCGCTACCGAACTCGCGATTTGACGCGTCTGCTGCCGCCCACGTCGCGCAGTATGCGCCGTATCGGCAAGATCACGGGTCGTAGCGACGATATGTTGATTGTGCGCGGGGTGAACCTGTTCCCCACTCAGGTTGAAGAACAGGTCCTGAAAATCGCACAGCTCGCGCCGCATTATCAACTGGTGTTGACGCGCAACGGACATCTGGACGAGTTGGAAATCCTGACCGAGGTGCGCGACGAGTTTGCGAATTTGCCAGAGGCAGAGCGCGAGGCGCTAGGCAAACAATTGCAGCATGCCGTCAAGTCGTATATCGGTGTGACTGCCAGAGTCCGTGTTGCGGAGTGCGGCTTTGTCGAGCGTACGTTGACGGGTAAGGCGCGGCGGGTGATTGACAAGCGTCCGCGGTGATTCCGTCAGAGCGAGATGTTGGCCTTTTGGGCGACATCTCGCCAACGTTTCAGATCCGCCTGCAATTCGTTCGCGAATTGATCTGGTGAATCCAGTACCGGCTGTACGCCACGCGTGATCATGCGGTCTTTGGCAGCCTTGCTTCCCATGCTGTCGCGAGTGGCGGCGTACAGAGCCTCCGTGATTTTCGGGCTGAGTTTTGCCGGACCAAACACGCCGAACCAGGTTGTGGTGTGGAATCCGGGCACGCCTGCTTCTTGCACCGTAGGAATGTCCGGCGCATTGCTCGCCCGTTCGCTGCTGGTGACTGCCAGGGCGCGCACTTGTCCGCTTTGGATATAGGGCAATGACGATGGGAGGGTATCGAAATAAGCATCCACTCTGCCGCCTATCAGGTCGGTGATGACCTGGGCGCTGCCCTTGTAGGGAACGTGTTGAAAGTTTTTCGCCCCTGCTGATTGCAGGAACATTTCTGCTGCCAGGTGGGTAATATTGCCGATACCTGCCGAGCCGTAGACGACGGGCTTTTTGCTGTCCTTGGCATATTGCAGGAAATCCGCAAGGGATTTGACCGGTAATTTCGGATTCACGATGAGCACCAGCGGGGTATAGCCGATCTGCGTGATGGGCGTGAAATCCTTGACCGCGTCATAGGGCAGCGACGGCGTCAATGCCGGGCTGATGGCCTGCGACGCGGTTACGCCGAGCAGCAGGGTGTATCCGTCGGCGGCGCTGCGCGCGACTTCGGATGCGGCGATGGTGCCGTTTGCGCCGGGCTTGTTGTCGACGACCACACTGGTGCGCAGGGTTTCCCCGAGCTGTTGTGCGACTTGCCTGGCGACAAAATCCGCGCCTCCTCCTGGCGGGAATCCCACGACCAATCGAATGGGTTTGTCGGGAAAGTCAGCAGCGTGTGTTGTTGATGGAGCGGCTGTAGCCAATAGGGACACCGATGCCGCGCAGGCGGCGATGCGGCTCAGGATAGGTGAAACGACTTGGGTTGCCAGGGGCCGTTTTGCCCCTCTTACAAAGGTGAGTCTACGCATTGTTGTCTCCGTTGTCGTCAGAACGGCGTGACCTGCCCGTTCAAGCGTCTTTACGTACTGGCGCCCATGCAAAGTCGCCAGCGTGAACTGCGGCAATGGCGCCGCTGGCCAGTAGCGCTTCGCATTGCTCGGGCGATAACCCGGCCTTGCGCAGCACTTCCAGGGTGTGCTCGCCCAGCTCAGCGGGCGGCAATGGGGAGGCGTCTGCTCCAGCAACCTGCAGACGCGGAAATTCCGGAACGTCGAACGCCAGCCCGCGATACTGGACGTGCCGCAGTTTGCCCGGTTGATGCGCCTGAGGGGCTTCTAAAACGCGCTCCAGCGGCAATACTTCGGTGCAGCCGACGCCGTTGGCTTTTAACCGGGCAACGACCTCGTCGAAGGGGCAAGCCGCGATGGCATCTCTAACGATTCTCTCGACCTGTTCGCGCGCTTTTTTCCTGTCGCGTAGGTGGTAAAGGCTGGCGTCGTCCGCCTGCGGCAGTTCCATCGCCTGGCAGAATTTCAGCCAATGTCCATCGGTGAGCATCAGCAAGTACAGCCAGCGCTCATCTGCAGTCAGATAGGCGCCATAGCCTGGCATGCTGAACTCGCCGTGCGGCTCGCGCTCTGGCCGCCCGAGTAATTGCGTCTTGAGTTGTACGCCCACCAGATCGCGCGAGGCCACGTGCAGGCCGGTTTCGTACAGGCCGACTTCGACGTGATCGCCTTGGTCTTGCTGCTGTTGTTGAATCAATGACGACAAAATGCCGATGACCGCATAGGCGCCGGCAAACTGATCGTGGTACGACGGCCCGAGCCGGCTAGGACGGCCGTTGATCCGGTTGCCCTCCATGACGCCAGTGGAGGCTTCGGCGACCGGGTTCGATGCTAGGTCGTTTTCCTGCGGGCCCGCAGCATAGCCACGAATATGGCAATAGATCAGTTTGGGATTGATCGCGGCGCAATCGTCGCGTGAGAGCCGCAGCTTGCGCGCGGCGTTCGGCGCCAGGTTATGCACCAGCACATCGGCGGTCTGCAGCAGTTTGCAAAACGCGTCGTAGCCTGCAGGACTGGCAAGATCGATGCATACGCTTTTTTTGCCATGGCTATAAGCGATGAAGGTGCCGCTGGGACCACCGCGCACCAGACTGCGAGTGGGGTCCCCTCTAGGCGGTTCGACCTTGATGACGTCCGCACCCAGTTGCGAAAGGATGTGCGCGGCAAATGGCGCCGCCAGCATGGTGCCTAATTCAATGATGCGGTAACCGGTAAGGGTAGGGGTAGTCATCGAGTGTCTCCTGCATGTTTTGATAAAGAATGCATTCTATATTTTTAAAAAGCCTGAGTTTTATCTAAATTCACTAGGGAAAGTACGTATTCTTCGGCTCAAATTAAAATATAGAATGCATTCTAAGTCGTGCGACAGATCACGATCGATGCAAAAAACGGAGACGAGACATGCGCAGAAGGACTTTTCTTTCTGGTTGTGCGGCAGCGGCTACCATCGCTTTGCCGGGCTGGGCGCGAGCACAACAGGGCGCGGTTGGTATCGATGCCGCATCCAAGACGGTGACGGTGGGCGCGTTCACGCCGGTGACTGGGCCGGTGCCGTTCTATGCGATCCTGACGCGAGCGGCCGACGCTTGCTTTAAGCATGTCAACGATACGAATGCCTTGGACGGCTGGAAGATCAAGTTCGTCACGTATGACGATGGCTATGAACCCGCACGCAGCGTCGCAGTAACGCGGCGCCTGGTAGAGGAGGACAAGATCTTTGCATTGGCGGCGCCGGTGGGCACGGCGCAATCGGTCGCAGTGATTCCGTATGCCAAAGAGGTCGGCTTGCCGATGATCGGGCCGATCGGCGGGGCGACGGCCTTGTTTTCCGAACGCCTGGTCTTCCCCTTGTTGCCGGATTACGGATGGTCTGCGGCATCCAATCTGGACTATGCCATCAATGGACTCAACGCCAGCCGTGTAGCACTGCTATGGGAAAACGACGAGCTCGGACGATCCGCAAAACGGGGTTTTGATCTCTTGATGCAGGCTCGGCAACTGCAATCCGCGGAGTCGATTCCATTTGAGGTTCGCAGTACAGATTTCACGCCGCATGTCCGCCGTATCGCGAATGCCAAGGCGGAAGTCGTGATTTTGTTCGGATCGAATGCGAATTTAGCCGCAGCGTTAAAGACAGCAGACCGTCTGGGACTGAAAGCCAAATGGATGGCGCCATTTTTTACGGCGGATCCGACCACGTACAAATTGGCCGGCAAGCTACTGGACGGAACGTATTTTTCGTCATGGTTGATGCCGGTCGACGCGGATGATGCAGCCATCAAAGCCTATCGCGACACAGTCGCCAAGCGCTATCCCAACGATCCCATTGGCGTGTTTGGCCTGAATGGCTGGAGTAACGCCTCGCTGTTTGTCGAAGGGTTCCGCATGCTGTTGGCCAGCGGCAAACCGTTGACGCGCGCGAGCCTGGTCGACGTGATGGAAACGATGACGAACCGCGCCGTGGGCGGCGCGCGTGAAGTGACCTTCAAGGCAGGAGACCACCGGGGCGCGCGGCAAGAAGGCATCATCCAGGCGCAAAGCGGTGGCGGGTTCAAGCTGGTGCGTGGATTCGAGCCCTATCCTGCAGCCGTTTTTGACGCAAAACTATCGTAGGGGAATGAGTGTGAGCGAGCTGTATGCAGCATGGGTGGGCCGCGAAGAGTCGCGTACAGAGTATGTGAATGTGAATACGGTAGCGGCAATGGCCGCGACCTTGGATTGGGAAAAGACGCCTGCCCAGGGGGAGGCTTTGCCGCCTGGCTGGCAGTGGCTGTTTTTCAATGGGGCAGCCCGGCGCAGCGGATTGGGAACGGATGGCCACCCGCAGCGGGGCGGTTTTTTACCGCCCATTGAATTGCCGCGCCGTATGTGGGCTGGCAGCCGTATTCGGTATCTGAATGACTTGCCTATCGGCGAGCAGGCGACCCGGCAGAGCCGTATTCTGAAGGTCGAGAACAAAGTCGGCAAACGCGGATCGCTTTGGTTCGTGACGGTGCAGCATACGACTACGTGCCAACAGCGGGATTGCATCGTGGAGGAACAGGACATCGTGTATCGCGAGGCGACGCCTGTGACGACGGCAACGAGCGCATCAGCGACGCCGGTCAAGCCTGCCCGTCACGAGGAAATCGCGCAATGGGGGCGTGAGGTGTGGCCCGACACCACATTGCTGTTTCGCTATTCGGCATTGACTTTCAATGGTCATCGTATTCATTACGATCAGGCCTATGCGCGCCAGGAAGAGGGTTATCCGGACCTCGTCGTGCATGGGCCGCTGACAGCGACGTTATTGCAGCAATTCGCCCTGGAATACGGCGACGGACGCCAATTGTCGAGCTTTGATTTTCGCGGTGTGAGTCCGTTGTTTGTCGCCCATCCATTTCAATTGGAGGGCCGCGAGGCGGATGACGGCAGTGTCGACGTATGGGCCCGCGGTCCAGACGGCGAGTTGGCCATGTCTGCCAAGGCCACTTATCGCTGATTGGGCCAGTCGTGTGCACGGGCACAGCGCATTCGCCCGGCGCTACATCTGGATCGGTGTTGAACAATACATTCAGGAGACAAAAGACAATGGCACAACATTTAAGCGGTCCTGCAGACCTGCAAGGACAAGTCGCTTTCATCACCGGCGGTGCAGGTTCAATGGGGCGCGCCATTGCGAATGCGTTCAAGCAGGCGGGGGCAAGGGTGATCGCCACGGACCGGGCAGAGCGCGCAGATATCGGCCCCGAGATTGACTATCGCCAATACGATGTGACCTCGCGGGCGCAAACGGACAGCGTGATCGATGGCGTGCTCAAGGACTACGGCAAGATCGATATTCTCGTGCTGTGCGCAGGCATTATTGCCCGGACTACATTGGCCGACAGTACGGATGATGAGTGGGACGCATTGATGTCGGTCAATGTTCGCGGGGTAGTGAATCCCGCGCGCAAGCTGTTTCCGTTGATGTGCGACCAGGGGTTTGGAAAAATTTTGGCGGCGGGCTCCATTGCCGCAAAGAATGGCGGCGTGGCCTCCGGTCCGGCCTATGTCGCCTCGAAGTCGGCGGTGCACGGCATGATGCGATGGATCGCCAAAGCCGGCGCACCCCACGGCGTGTACGCCAATACCTTGGCGCCGGGACCCGTCGAGACGGCGATGTGGGCGAGCATCACCAAAGAAGGCGCTCCGGCGGCGAATGCGACGGTGCCGTTGGGCCGTTATGGCAATCCGGACGATATTGCCCAGGCCGCGCTGTTCCTGTGTTCACCGGCTTCGAACTGGATCACTGGTACGTCGCTGGATATCAGCGGCGGTATGTGGATGGCCTGAACGCCGGAGACGCATCATGGCAAACGCGCAAGCAACCTTGGGATTTATCGGGCTAGGCGTGATGGGCGGCCCGATGTGTAGAAACGTCGCGAGCAAACACGCCGGCGAGGTGATTGCTTTCGATATGAATGCAGAGGCATTTGCGGCGTTGGAGGGAACCCGCGCGCGCCGCGCAGCGAGTGTGTCCGAGGTCGCGGCGCGGGCTGATGTGGTGTTCTTGTCTTTGCCGGGCGGACCGCAGGTGGAGCGCGTGTGCCTCGGAGAGCAGGGGTTGGTGCGAGGCCCGCGTCAGCCTGACGCGATAGTCGATCTCAGTACGACAACGGTCGCCTCGGCCCGTGCCGTGGCCGCGCGGTTAAAGGAGCTGGGTGTGGCTTTTGCCGATGCGCCTGTCGCACGTACCCGCGAGGCTGCCCAGCGCGGCGAACTCAGCATCATGGTAGGCGCCCACGCAGATCTGTATGCGCGCATCGAACCGTGGCTGCATTACATGGGATCGGATGTCACACGCTGCGGCGATGTGGGATGCGGCCAGGTCGTGAAGCTGATTAACAACGCGTTGGTGTTCGAGAACACGATGGCGTTAGCGGAAATGATGGTGCTGGGCGAGCGTGCGGGCGTACAGCCGGAGGTGCTGCTGGATGCGGTATCCAAGGGGTCCGGCGACAGTTTTGTGTTGCGTAATCATGGACGCCGCGCCATGCTGCCACGACATTTTCCCGAAAAATCCTTTCCCCCCGAGTATGTCTTGAAGGATCTGTCGTATGTGGCGGAACTGGCAGGGCAAATGGCAGTGACAGCCCGGGTGGTGGAATTGGCTCAGCGCTATTACGCTGCGACGGCGAGCGCAGGCTACAGCGGGAGATACTTTCCTGCCGTTATTGAAATCATCGATCAAGGCGTCGATATCGATGGCAGTGCTGTGCGAACGGGCATGGCGCGAGACAAGGCGCAAACTCATCGCCAGGATAAGGACGCAGTGCCGTCTGCATCGGGGAGCGGCCGTCATGGATGACGTCATCGGCCTGGTCTGGGCGGGAATGATCAGCGGATGTCTGTATGCGATGGGCGCGATAGGCATCGTGCTGATCTATAAAAGCTCGAATGTCGTGAATTTTGCGCACGGCAATCTGGCCGGTCTGGCGGCATTCCTGGTGTTCGGCTTCACCGCTGGGATTTTTTCCAATATGGCATGGGGAGCCGCCGTAGTGCTGACGTTCGTCATCATGATTGCGGTCATGGCGATCAGTTATTTTTTGATTGCGCCTTTGGTGTTCAAATCGGATTTGACCAGCACGATCGCGACGCTCGGCGTTGGATTGATCGCTCAAGGGGCGACACAATTACTGTTTGGTTCTAACGTCGTCTCGCTGGATCTGCCTTTGCCCGATTGGCGGGCAGAACTTGGGCCCATCCTGGTGACCTCCTACGACATGGCCGTGCTGGCGACGACTGCGTTGGCGATTGGGCTGCTATACGTACTGATCGAACGCACGCGTATCGGCATTGCTTTTCGTGCGGTATCGGCCAACCCATTCGCCAGCCGCGTGTGCGGATTGAGTCTGCGGCGCGTACATCTGTTTTCCTGGATTGTGGCGGGGCTATTGGGGCTGGTGGCGTCGCTGCTGATCGTGCCTACGACGTTTTTGTCATCGACCAGCGTGGCCTCGTTCATGTTGCAGGCCTTTGCGGCGGCGGTGGTTGGCGGGTTCAACAGTTTGCCGGGCGCCGTGCTGGGTGGCATCTTTATCGGTGTGATCATGAATCTGCTGTCGTTCTATGTGGCGGCCGAGTTCACCAATACGTATTTGTTGCTGACGATTCTGATTGTGCTGAACATATTCCCCAAGGGCATTCTTGCTGTGCGTGGAGGTGTTCGTGTCTAGTGTGATGATGTCGGTGAACGACTCGGCCAGCAAGCCCGGCCCTCAAACGCATGTCACGGTATTTCAGCGGTGGAGCACGAGTGCGGGCATTGCCGGGGCAGTTGTGTTGCTGCTGCTGCCTATCGTGGTGGGCGGATATTGGACCTATACCGTGGGATTGTGCTTCGCAAATGCCATTGCAGTTATTTCGGTAGGGTTTCTGGTGCGCTACGGTGGCGAGGTCTCGATCGGCCATGGCGTGTTTGTGGCGGCTGGAGCCTACGCCGTTGCGTTGATGGAGAAGTACGCCGGCGTATCGCTGTTGATGAGCTTGCCGGTGGCGGCGTTGGCAGGGGCGGTACTGGGTATGATCTTTGCCTTTCCATCGCGTCACTTGTCGGGAATTTATTTGGCTGTGGCCACAATGGCGCTAGCGCTGGCCTTGCCTGAAGTCCTGTTGCATTTTTCGTCGGTGACGGGCGGCTACGAAGGCCTGTACGTCAAGCTCGATGCATTACCCGGCATGTCCAAGGAAATGCAGCGGTATTACTTGCCGTTGGCGGGGTTGGTGGCGGTTGTCATGTTGCTGCGTCAGTTTCGGCGCTCGCGCCAGGCCAAGGCATTGTTGCTGATTCGTACTTCGGCTCATGCCGCCGAGTCGTTCGGCGTGCGCCGAAGCTGGGCGCGCCTGAGCTGCATGGCGCTCAGTGGCGGTATCGCCGCGATCGGCGGGGCGATGCTGTCGTTCAGCTCGTCCACGGTATCGCCGAACAGCTTTACGTTGTGGACCTCGATTTTTCTGCTGGTGGGATCGGTAGTGAGTCTGTATTCGCTGTCCATCGCAGGCGGTGTGATAGGCGGCGCGTTTTTGACCTTGATGCCCTTGCTGTTGGCCGGCGCCGGTGACTGGGTGCCTATTCTGTACGGGGCGGCATTATTGACTGTCGTGCTGGGATTCAACGCGTTGCCGGCATCGGTGCGGGCGAGGCTCCAAGGGGGGCAGGCATGACGGCCGATGTATTGGAGCAGGCACCGTTGGTGGTCGAGGACTTGTCGTTGTCGTTCGGCGGCATACAGGTTCTGCAGCATGTCGGTATGCGATTGTTGCCGGGGGAAATCACCGGCCTAATCGGGCCGAACGGTGCCGGCAAGACGAGTTTTTTTAATTGCCTGACGGGCTTGTATTGCCCGCAGCAAGGCAGCATTCTGCTGGGCGAGGAACACCTCGAGAAAATGGGGCCCACTGAACGTGCGGCGTTGGGATTCTCGCGCAGTTTTCAGCACGTTGCCTTGTGCCCGGAGTTGAGTGTGGTCGAGAACGTGATGATCGGCCTGGACCGTGAGGCGAGCGCGGGGTGGCTGGACGCGTTTCTGCCGCTGCCCAAAGGGAAAAAGGAAAATGCCCTGCATCGCGAGCGCGCCTTGGCGGCACTGGATCGCCTGGGGGTAGCGCATGTGGCTGACGTGATGCCTGCCGAACTGCCGCCGGGCGTGCTGCGGCTGGCCGAAATTGCACGTGCTATTGCCGCTCATCCCCGTGTGTTGTTACTGGACGAGCCCGCTGCGGGATTGAACTCCGTGGAAACGGCGGACTTGGCGTCTGCCTTGAAAAAGCTGCGGGCTCCAGGTCTGGTGCTGGTGGTGGTCGAGCACGATATGGATTTGATCATGGAAGTATGCGACACCATCCATGTGCTGAACGTGGGGCGCGTGCTGGCATCGGGCAGTCCAGAGCAGATCCGTGGTAACCGCGACGTGGTGCGGGTATACCTGGGAGACGAGGATGATTGACGTCACGGCGGATTTGCTGCGGGTCGAGGGATTGACGGTGCGTTATGGCGCGGGGCCCGTATTGCACGGGATCGGTTTTGCGATGACGGACTCGAAGGTTGCCGCCTTGTTGGGTGCAAACGGGGCAGGGAAGTCCAGCACGCTGCGGGCGATCGCCGGTCTGGAGCCGGCCCAGGGCACGATCCTGTTCCGGGGGCGGGATATTACGCGCCTGGGCGCCGCACAGCGATTTCGTCTGGGCATTGTGTATGTGCCGGAGGGCCGCGCCATCGTGTCCGACCTGACCGTTCAGGAGAACCTGAGGCTGGGGTCATATTTCGTCGACGCGCGCACGCGTGCACAACGCGAACAGATGGTCATGGATTTCTTTCCCGAGATCGCCAATCGGCGACGGGCGGCGGCAGGATTGTTGAGCGGCGGTGAACAGCAGATGTTGGCCATCGGGCGGGGCTTGATGTCAGGACCGCAGTTGTTGTTGCTGGACGAGCCGTCGTTGGGTTTGGCGCCGTTGCTGGTGGCACGCGTGTATGAGCGCCTGGCGAGGATTCAACAGGAACAGCGCCTTTGTGCGTTGTTGGTCGAGCAGAGTTTTCATGCGGCTGCCAAGCTGGCCTCTCATGCCTGGGTGCTGCGTCATGGCCATATTGTGGGTGAGCTGGACGAGGCCGAGATGCGCAGCCGCGAGGGACGGCAACGCGCGATTGATGCTTATCTCGGTTCTCGCAATCAGTCGTCGTCTGCATCAGCCGGATCGTCTTCCGGGAGCGCCAAGGCCGCGTGAGTCATCGAGCGGTTACGTTCCACCCAATGCGCCATCATGATCATGAACAAGGACACGGTATGCAGTCTCTAAAACTCCAAGGCGAGGTCATCGCATCTGGATTGCAGTTTCCCGAGGGGCCGGTGGCGTTGCCGGATGGAAGCGTGTTGGTCGTGGAGATCGCCGGGGGACGCCTGCTGCGTGTGTCGCCCGATAGACGGGTGAGTGTCGTGGCCACGTTGGGTGGTGGCCCCAATGGCGCGGCGTTGGGGCCTGATGGGCAGTGCTATGTCTGCAACAACGGCGGCTTCAGCTGGCGTACGGAGGATGGATTTACGCGGCCGATCGGCCCTGCGACGGACTACGCCGGCGGCAGTATTCAACGTGTCGATGTTGAGACAGGGGCAGTGACGACGTTGTATACGCATTGTGATGGGGTGTCCCTGCATGGGCCGAACGATATCGTGTTCGATGCACACGGCGGATTCTGGTTCACCGACTTCGGCAAGACGTTTGAAGACCGTATCCTGCGTGGCGCAGTGTATTACGCGCGCGCTGATGGCAGCGCTATTCGCCGGGCGGCGCATCCGGTATTGACGCCAAATGGTATTGGCTTGTCGCCCGATGGTCATACGCTATATGTCTCGGAGACGGAGACCAGCCGCTTATGGTCCTACGCGATCGAAGCGCCCGGCGTATTGACCCAGGAGCCCTGGCCGTCACCGTGCGGGGGGCGTTTGGTGCACGGCCTGCCGGGATATCAGCGGTTTGATTCGTTGGCGGTGGAGCAGGGCGGCAATATTTGCGTAGCCACCTTGGTACGCGGCGGCATCAGTGTCTTCAGCCCTTCTGGCCAGTGGCTTGAATTTCACGAGGCGCCCGAGGGGTATTGCACCAACATCTGCTTTGGCGGCGCCGATCTGCGCACGGCCTATATCACGCTGTCGGGCTATGGACAGCTATTGGCGGTGCCATGGCCACGTGCGGGCTTGGTTTTGTAGATGCGGGTGGCATAAATATAAATCGTGTGTATAGGGCATGGAGACAGCATGAAGACAACAGGTGAATTGCGCTCGAGCAGACGGAGATTTTTGCGTACGGGCGCGGCATGGGGAATGTCGGCAGGCTTGGCGGGGCTGGGACTGCCTGCACGCGCATTGCCGGTGTCCGCAGCATCGTGGCCGGATAAGCCGATACGCATCGTGGTCCCCTATGCCGCGGGCCAAGGCGCTGACCTGTTGGCACGGCTGATCGCGCAAGAGCTGGGCAAGACACTGACGCAACCCATCATCATCGAGAATCGTGCTGGCGCGGGCGGAAATATAGGCACGGCCAACGCAGCGCGATCGAATGCGGATGGCTACACGTTCCTGTTGGGAACGAACGCCACCAATGCGGCCAATGAGTTTCTCTATAGCAACCTGGGCTTTGATCCTGCCGCGGATTTTATGGGCGTGGCAATGATCGGCCTGCTGCCTATGGTGTTGTGCACGTCCGCGGCAGACTTGCCTGCTAATGGTATCGCTACGCTCATTGAGCGTGCCCGTGCCAAGCCCCGCACGCTCAATGTGGGATTGCCCAGCACGACCGCACAGGTCGTGTTCGCCGAGTTTGAAAAATCAGCGCAGGCACCGTTGTTTGCCGTGAAATACAAGGCTTCCGGTCAGGCGTTGGCTGACACGATGGGCGGCCAGATTCCTCTGGTGATCGATACGGTGACGGCGGCACGGCCCCATGTGTTGAGCGGAAAGCTGCGCGCGTTGGGGATTTCATCGTTGCACGCCAGCGACATGTTGCCAGGCGTGAAATCCATAGCAGAGCAGGGCGTGACGGGTTTCGACGTGGTGGCATGGGACGCTCTGTTTGCACCGCGCGGAACGCCTGCGGCCATTGTTGCACGCGTGGGCGAGCTGATACAGCGCGTGCAACAACAACCTGCGACGCGCAGCCGCATGATGGACATAGGGGTAGAGCCGCTGGTGATGGGGCCTGCTCAACTGGATTCGTTCGTGCAGGATGAACGTACCAAGTGGGGCGGGATCATCAACGCCGCGGGTATCCGCATCGAATAGTTTCCCAAATCAGGAGTGACTTTGCCGTTGAGGCGGAGTTGTGATCATTCAAAGAATGCATTCTGCATTTTATTGATTTAGCCAAGGAGCTGACCTATGAGTACCGTTTTGAATATTGCCCAGTCCGATGTAGGCAACGCGCCGGCCGAAGGGCGCATCACAGACGAAGCCATTGCCGCGGCACGCGCCATGATCGGCCTGCATTTGCGGCCCGAAGGCCCGTATCTGCAGGACGCGACGCCCGATACATTGCGCAATTGGTGCAATGGCATAGGCGATTTGAACCCCTTGTATCGCGATGTGGGCTATGCCAGCGGCACGCGCTACGGTTCGCTGCTCGGTCACCCCATGTTTCCCATGGCGTTTGGTTGGCTGGGCCGCACTCGATGGGGATTGCCGGGTGTTCATGGTTTTTATGCCGGCAACGATTGGGAGCTATTCCGGCACGTGCGTCCGAATGACCGCATCACCGCCATTGAGCGCGTGGTGGGCGTGGAAGAAAAAGAAAGCAAATTCTCGGGCCGGCTGGTGCTGCAGTATGTCGAGGCCAGCTATTACAACCAGCGTGGCGAGTTGATCGCGCGGGCGTTGGGGACTTGCACGCGCCACGAACGCAAAGCGGCGCGTGATACGGGCAAGTACAAAGAAATCGTCCAGCATGAGTACACCGACGAAGAGCGCGATCGCATCGACGAAATGGTGCTGAACGAGCCCAAGCAGATCCGTGGCGCTAACGTGCGCTATTGGGAGGACGTCGAGGTCGGCGAAGAATTGCCGACGATTGCGCGTGGTCCCTTGTCGCTGATGGACACGATGGGCTTCCTGGTGGGATGCGGCCGCGGCCATACGCATGGCGTGGTGTTGCAGGCGGCGGTGAAGCATCCGGGGCATTTCTTCCGCAATCCGGAGGCGGGCGGCGGCGTCGAATACACCGGTATTGGCCACCATCGCGAGTCGGTGGCCAAAGAAGTCGGGGTGCCTGGCACCTATGACTATGGCCCGCAGCGTTCATCATGGATGTGCTCGCTCGTGACGAACTGGATGGGCGACGCTGGGGTGTTAAAGCGCGTCCGTACGGAAATGCGCCGGTTCAACATCATGGGTGACACCACCTTCTGCAAAGGCAAGGTGATACGCAAATATGTGAAGGATCAGGTTGGCCTGGTGGATATCGAGTTGGCTGCGGAGAATCAACGCGGTGAGTTGACGACGCCGGGATTGGCCACGGTCGCATTGCCCTCGCGCGACGTGCGATTGCCGGCCTTTATCGATGGCTCTGGCGTCGATCTGGAGCTGCCAGTCACTCGTTGATGCACGTGCGTTCCTACCTCTGTGAGACAGTATCTATGCAGCCATATTCTTCACCTCGATCTGACACGCTGCCATTGACCGGTTGCCGTGTCGTGGAGTGTTCATCTTCTGTAGCCACCGCCTACGCCGCCAGGTTGTTGGCGGCCATGGGCGCGCACGTTGTGATGTTGGAGCCGCCAGCAGGGTCGCCGCTACGTCAGGCTGAGCCGCGATTGGAGGGAACGGAAGAGAGTGCGTTGTTTGCCTACCTGGCAGTGGGCAAGCACAGTCTGGTCTGCGATCTGTCCACAGAGGAGGGGCAAGCGCTATTGTCGCGAGAGTTGGGCCAAGCCGATATTCTCATTGAAGATATCCCAGTACGCGGTCGCACTCGTCATGGCCTGGAGCCGCAATCGCTCAGTGAGCGATTTCCGTCGCTGGTGCATGTCAGTGTCCTGCCCTTTGGCGCAACAGGGCCCAAGGCGGATTGGGACGGCGTGGAGTTGAACTTGATCCACGCTGGCGGCGAGGGCTATTTGCTGCCCAATGGCTTGTCGCAAGAGCTGTTTCCCGATAGGCCGCCGTTAAAAATCTATGGGCATTTCGGTGCTTATCAGGGAGGCGCGATGGCGGCATTCTGCGCGTTATCGGCATGGTGGGCGGTGCCGCAGCGGGGAGGGCAATATGTCGATGTGTCGGTGCAGGACGCTGTGCTGGCCGTCGGTGCGTTTGCCTTGCAGCGATTGGGAGATGGTTCGCTGGAGCACCGCACCACGCGCAGTTTTCGGTATGGCGGCGTGTTTGAGACACTGGATGGTTATGTCGAACTGCTGACATTGGAAGACAGGCAATGGCTGTCGCTGGTGCAGTTGTTGGGCAATCCAGAGTGGGCCGCTGATGAGGCGCTGCGCGATCCATTGGAGCGCAGCCGGCGCGGCGGCGACATCAATGCGCATATACGTGCCTGGATGTCCATGCATCATGCCGACGACATCGTCATGCGGGCTCAGGAATTGGGGGTGCCTATTGCCAAATATCGAACGCCCAATGAAGTGATGACGGGAGAACACGAGCGGTCCCGCGGACTGTTTGCGCCTGCCGTGCTGGAAAGCGGCAGACAAGCCGATATCCTGGTGGCGCCCTTTCAGTTCAGGCGCTCGCCGTTGCCGGGCGGTGGCAGCGTGCCGGCGTTGAATGAAATGGCTCGGGAGGAGATGGTATGAGTCTCGCCAATGCTCCACTGGCAGGCGTGCGTATTGCTGACTTCACCATTCATGCTGCAGGCCCGTTCTGTACGCATCTGTTGTCTCAGTTGGGCGCTGAGTGCATCAAAGTAGAAAGCCGTACGCGCCCAGATGCCTTTCGCAAGCCGCACGCTGTTTATGGACGCATGTCGGCGGCGACGTTCGATCAGGTGTCGGCGAACAAGCTGTCAGTGCGGCTGAATCTGAAACAACCCGAAGCTGTTGCCCTGGCCAAGCGGTTGGTGGCGGCATCGGATATTGCCGCGGAGAGCTTTCGTCCGGGCGTGATGGCGCGTTTGGGATTGGGGTTTGACGATTTATTGACGGTCAAATCTGATCTGATTCTGCTGTCGTTGTCGTCCTGCGGTCAGAGCGGCCCCGACTCGCATTTCGCGGGATATGCGCCACTGTTTGGCGCCTGGGGCGGCCTGGGTTGGATGAGTGGCTATAGCGATGGTCCGCCTATGGAAATGCGCCATGTGATGGATCACTCCGCGGGTGTACACGCGGCGCTGGCGGTCGTCGCCGCCTTGAATCAACGGCGCCGCACCGGCCAAGCCCAACATGTCGATCTGGCGGCGCGAGAGGTGGCCTCGGCCATGATAGGCGACGCGCTGGTAATGGCGTCTCAGGGGCAGGCCCCAGCACGACCGGGTAATAGCGATGACGGCATGGCGCCGCATGGGGTCTACGCGACGGCAGACACTGATCGCTGGTTGACCGTGGCAGTGCGCACCGATGCGCAGTGGCACGCGCTGGCGGCGCAGTTGGGATCAGAGGCTGACGATCCTCGCTATGCCACAAGGGCTTTACGGGTGCGCCACCGCGATGAACTGGATGGATTGCTGTCACGATGGCTGTCATCGCGCGATGCGGAGCAGACCGCCAGGCAATTGCAAGATTGTGGCGTATGTGCGCATGTATCCTGGAATATGCAGGACATTGCTGCGGATCCTCATTTGCGTGCCCGTGGCGTGGTGACCGAGGTGAGCGCGCCGGATATCCCCGCGCGCCTGGCGGTGGGCGCGCCGGCGCGATTCAGTCGCACGGATGAGGTGGGTATACGACGGCTGACGCCGGCATTGGGACAGGACGAGGACTATGTGTTCGGCGAGCTGTTGGGATTGAGCCGGGCGCAGCGCGCGGATCTGGAGTCCCGCGAGATCATTTTGTGATATCGCGCGTGGATAGATCATTAACCGAATCAAGGAGGTGTAGATGAAAGAGGCTATTTACCTGGTGCTGGATATGGAAAACGATCTGGTACACGCCGATGGGCCAAACGGCAAGGCGGCCTATGGAG
Source organism: Bordetella muralis (assembly GCF_054781015.1). Taxonomy (NCBI): domain Bacteria; kingdom Pseudomonadati; phylum Pseudomonadota; class Betaproteobacteria; order Burkholderiales; family Alcaligenaceae; genus Bordetella; species Bordetella muralis. Next base: position 475,100 of record NZ_BAAGVF010000003.1, read on the forward strand.
AGCAGGTGCGCGGCCGCCGCATCCTGGAAAACACGCGCCGCGCTTTGGACAAGGCGCGCGCTGCCGGGGTGGATATCGGCTTTGTCCGTGTGGGATTTTCTCCGGACTACCGCGAATGCCCGCCAAATTCCCCGATATTCTCGGGGGCGCGCAAGGCGGGGATCTTCAAGCTGGGGCAGTGGGGAACCGAGGTTCATCCCGATCTAGGCAAGCAGGACGGCGACTTCGATATCGTCAAGCATCGCGTCAGTCCGTTCTATGCGACGAATCTGGAAGCCATTCTGCGGGCGCGCGGGATCAAACGGATCTATTGCTCGGGGATTTCGACCAATGCCGTGGTGCAGGCCACTGTGCGGGAAGGGCATGATCGCGATTACGAGATCGTGGTGCTGGAAGACTGCTGCTGCGGGACGTCGGCAGAGGAGCATGAAAATGCAATAAAAGGCCTGCAACGGTTTTGCCGGATCACGACCTCCGAAGAGGTGGTGTTCGAGTGAGTTTTCCCCCGGTGCCGTGTGAGTCTGGGCTAAACGTATAAAATGCATTAAATACGGGGTGTCAAAACTCGAGACAGATTTTCCGGCCACGCACGGCCGCTTCGGGCTACTAGATGGAATATCGAACAAAAGAAGAACAGGTCGCAGACTATCTGCGCGAGCGCATTATTTCCGGCGTCTATCCGCGCGGCTCGCGCCTGAAACAGGCTGAGATTGCCGAGCAACTGAAGTTGAGCATCACGCCCGTGCGCGAGGCGCTGAAACTGCTGGTGGCCGAGGGCTATATCAGTGGCGATTCCTATCGTGGCGCTCGTGTCGTGCCGTTCGATGCGGCTGCGTCGGCGGAAATCCTGCAGTTACGCTTGGTGCTCGAGTCGCAATTGGTTCGAGGCGCCATTGAAAGAATCACCACCGACGATATCGCTGAGCTGCGAGCCTTGGCCGCACAGTTTGCAGAAACGTTCGAGGCCGGCGACCGGGCCACGGCGCGCGGCGTGAATTACCGTTTTCACCGCCGTCTGTATGACATTGCACAGATGCCGCAGACGCTGCATTTTGTGCAGATTTTGTGGGCCCGCTATCCCTTTGACCTGATCAATTCGGTGTCCGGTCGTGGCAAGGAGGCTGTGCACGAACATGATGAGATCCTGCAGGCCTTTGCCGCCGGCGACGCATCTGCCGCCATGCTGGCCATGCGTAAGCACATCGAATCCGGCTGGACGGTGTTGAAGGCGATCAGCGAAGAGCAAGCGCGGAAGTAGCAAGGCATATGTTACATAAGCTGACTGACTCAACCTAACCCCAACATATCCGCCAGACTTAATTCCGTCTGGTCCTCGTCCAGGTGGATATGGGATTCCAAGTCCCGCAGATGATGATCCATCTCTGCGATCGCCTGGGCGATTTTGCCCTGTTCCAGATATTCCACCACGCGCGCGTGTTCGTCATGCTCGCAGGTCGCATTACCAGGCGGTTGAAAGATCGCGACGACGAGGGCGCAGCGTGAGATGACCTCCATCAAATAGCGCGCCAAGAGCGGATTACGCGACAGCTCGCCGAGTTTCAGATGAAACGCGCTGGCCAGGCGCGCCCATTCGGTCTGCGGTGCGTGATGCATGGCGCGGTGTTCGTCGCGCAGTTGGCGGCGCAGCGCAGCGTAATCGGCTCGGGTGGCGGATTGGGCGACCAAAGGCAGGATGGCGGCCTCGAGCGCGCGGCGCGCCTCGAAGAGCTTGCCGATTTCTTCGCGCGTGGGCATCGCGACGATGGCGCCGCGATTGGGGCGCAATTCGACGACGTGGTCGTGAGCCAGGCGTTGCAACGCCTTTTGTACGATGCTGCGGCCTACGCCGAATAATTCACATAGGGCGGCCTCGGGGAGCTTGGTGCCCGGGCGCAGGCGCTGGCTCATGACGCCACTGACCACGGATTGATAGATGCGTGTTTCGGTATCGTCGAGAGCGTCCGTGTTCGGCGCAGGCAGCGCCGTCGGCCGTATTCTGGGACGGCCTCGGGTGGATGGACTGCGGTCTTCAGGCATCGCGTGTACCCAATGCGGAGAGTTGTTGTCCCACGGAGATGGCCAGGCGGATCAACGCCAGATCGCTGCCTGCGGGCCCCAGCAGCGAGACCCCGGCGGGCAGGCCGTCCTCGCCGATAAAGGGGATGTTGACTTGGGGCAATCCGGCCAGGCCGGCAATCGACGTGATGCGAAAGGTGTTGGCGCGGATGGCGTCCACGGTCGCCGGATCGGCGGTGAGCGAAATCGCGGCGCTGGAGGCCGAAGGCAGAATGGCAATGCGATCCGTGCCCAGCAAGGTGCGAATCTGTTCGCGCAGGCCGGCTTGCCGCGATTGTGCAGTAGCTGCAGCCTCTGCGCTGATGTTTGCAGCTGCCTGCCAGCGCCCCTCGATGGCGGCGCCGAAGGTGGGGCGGGCGGTCGTTATCCAATCCCTGTGGGTTTGCCAGGCATCGTAGGCCGACACGGTGACATAGGTCTGCCGCCAGATTTCCAATTCGGTGTCCGAGGAGGGGGCGTGACTGATGGGCAGGGCAAAGTGGCCGTGCAGTGTATCGGTGACTTTGTCGATCAAGGGGGCAAAGGCGGCGTTGGCCTGTGCGCAGGCGTCGGTGAGTACGACGGCGCCACGCCAGGCGATATCGCCTGAGTCAGGCATCAGGACCTCGCCAACGTGTTGGAAAACATCGGCACGGCTGGCGAGCCACGTCATCGTGTCAAACAATGGCGATAGCGGGACGACGCCCTCCGCGCTCAGCAAGCCATGCGTCGTACGCAGCCCCCAGAGGCCGCAATAGCTGCTTGGCACCCGAGTAGAGCCGCCTGTATCGGTACCCAATGCAAAATCCACTAATCCCGCAGCGACAGCGGAGGCTGAGCCACTGGACGATCCGCCGGGAACGCGGTCGGGGGCGCGCGTATTGAGCGGCGTGCCATAGTGCACGTTTTCACCTTGAATGCTGTAGGCCAGTTCGTCGGTCAGCGTTTTACCGTGCAAGGTTGCGCCTGTGCTCAGCAACTGTGCGACCAGCGGACTATGCGCACTGGCGGGCTCATGAGTTTCCAACCATGAGGGATTGCCCGCGCCCGTACGGTGACCTGCCACGTCGAACAGGTCTTTGGCAGCGAAACTCAAGCTATTCAAGAGGCCGCTGCCGGAGGGAGCAACGCTGAATCGGCCATGCGGTACCCACGCCCCTACGGTGTCGTCGAAAGGTAGCGTGGTAGCGGCAGATAATGAGTTCATGTTGCGGATTCCTGAGTAAGTGTATCGACGTGGGCGCAGATAGCACCGGGTGTGGTGAACCACACCTCGCCGCGATCGCGATGATGGGCAATGTGTGCCAGCGCACGGCGCAGGTGCCGCAAGCGGTACGGTTGCCCGACGAGATAAGGATGCAAGGCTATGCCCATTACCAAGGGCTGCCGTTGCGATTGTTCGAGCATTTCATCGAAGTTGTCGATGATCAGTTGCGCGAAGTCTTTGCCATCCATGTGGCGCGCGACGATCATGGGAATGTCGTTGACTTCCTGGGGATAGGGCACAGACCACAGCGATGATCCGCCGCGCGTGCGTAGCTGGGTCGGTTGATCATCGTGGCACCAGTTCAGCGTATAGCGATAGCCGGTCTCGGCCAGCAGGTCCGGCGTCAGATGGGACTCGGCGATCCATGGCGATAGCCAACCGCTGGGACGTACACCCGCAACGCGTTCAAAACGTTCAGCACAGTGACTCAGCAGCGCACGCTCGGCAGTCTCTGTGTAGGTGCCCTGTTGTTCGGCATTGGTGTGTCCATGCGCGATCAACTCGTCGCCGCGAGCAAGGCAGGCGTGGATAAGCTCGGGGCAATGGTCGAGGATCGCGGTATTGGCGACGATGCCTGCAGGCAAATCAAGGCTGTCGAATAATTCCAGGCAGCGCCAGGCGCCAACGCGATTACCGTATTCGCGCCAGGTGTAGTTCAGGATATCGGGCTCGCTGAAACTGGCGCCCAGCTTTGCGCCCATGCCGCCGCCAAAGGCAAAGTGTTCCAGGTTGAACCCCAGATAGACGGCGAGCCTCGCACCGCGTGGCCAGGAATAATCCTGGCGGCGGTGAATCGGCGAATAATCGAACCGATGGTGGCTGGGCAACAAGCCGAATGTGCTGTCTGTATGCGATGTGTGGTCGGGAGGAGCGAAATCAATGGCCGGCATGGTTGAGTATCCTGCGATTCAAAGTGTGGCCAATCCCGCCCGGACCAGCATCCATTCCGCACTGTCGTTCCAGACGTCCATCTCCGTGATCAGGCCGTTGCGTACGACGTAGCGGTCGACATAGCGGTTGCCTTCGAATGGCGTGCCGTCCAGCCATTCTCCATATAGCGTGCCACGGTTGTAGACCACGGCGTATTCATCCGTGGCGCCAGCCACCACGTCGGTGGATTCAAAACGTTTTTTCACCCAGGCATAGCGTGCCTTGTTAAAGGCGGTGCATTCCGATGGGTCGCGCATCTCGCGGCCGCCTGTGAAGCGAATACGCAGGTCGCCGCTGACGTATCGGCGCGCGCCCTCGGGGTCGGGTTTCATCAGTGTGATCAGGTAGGTGTCGACCAAGGCGCCGGGATCATTCGCGTTGTGAGTGTTGTGCTGTTGTGGTGCGTCGTGCATCGTTTTCTCCCATTTGATGCGCCAATTCGGTGCATAAGAACTGCAATCGTGATGGGCTCGAACAGGCCGTGGCACAGGGCTTCAACCTATTCTGACCGCATGATTTCCATGGATTGTCGGCAATAAATCCATATGGATTGCCGACAAAAACTCATACGGAAATAAGCAAACAGCGTGCCAGGATGGCGGCAGGAAAAAGGTATTGGCATGGCTTTTGCTTGAGTGCAGGTCAGGGCTACTTCAGCGCCTTTGACTACGACCACTTTCGGGAGCACTCCATGTCTCGCTTTTCTCGCCGCACATTTGTCTGCACGACTATCGCCCTGTTTTGTGCGGGGCTGGGGGCCGGTGCGCAGGCTGCCGAGCCGATCAAGATCGGTTTGATTACTGCGTTGTCCGGGCAATCAGCGTTGGCGGGCGAAGCCATTACCCGTGGGATGCAAGTCGCCATCGACGAGATCAATGCCAAAGGCGGTTTGTTGGACGGCCGCAAGCTGGAGCTGGTGCGTCGTGATGATGAAGCCAATCCTGCAAAGGGCGTGGTCGCGGCGCGCGAGTTGATCTACAAGGAAAAAGTCGCTGCGATTTTTGGCGGTCTGGATACGCCGGTATCCATGGCGATCGTGCCGTTGGTCAATCAAGCCAAGATGCCGTTTATCGGCCCGTGGGCCGCAGGCACGCCAATCACGAAGAACGGCGCGAATCCCAACTACGTATTCCGTGTCTCTGCGGTCGATGAGGTGGTCGATGTCGCAATGGTGGACTATGCGCAAAAGACCTTCAATGCCTCGAAGTTCGGCTTGATCATGGTGAACAACCCGTGGGGCGAATCGAATGAAAGAGGGCTGGTCGCGGCCTTGGCGGCCAAAGGCATCAAGCCTGTGGGTAGCGAAAAATTCGAAGGCAACGACGTCGATGTTGTGCCGCAATTGACGCGGTTGAAAGCCGCGGGCGCCGATGCGTTGTTCCTGGTGGGCAACGTCGGACCCTCCGCACAGGTCGTGAAGTCATTGGATCGCATGGGTTGGAAAGTGCCCGTGGTATCGCATTGGGGACCTGCCGGCGGCCGGTTTACCGAACTCGCTGGCCCCAATGCCAAGGAAGTGCATTTCGTGCAGACGTATAGCTTCTTTGGCAAGCAATCGCCGGTTGGCGAAAAGGTCATCACGGCGCTGAAAGCCAAGTACTCCAATATCAAGGGGCCTGAAGACATCACCCCGGCTGTGGGCGTCGCGAATGCCTATGACGCGATGCAGTTGACGGCATTGGCGATTCAAAAGGCGGGCTCCACCGACGGCGATGCGATCCGCGAAGGCTTCTACAAGATCGACAGTTACGACGGCTTGATCAAGCAGTACAAGCAGCCGTTCTCACCCGAGGTGCATGACGCGTTGAGCGCACAGGATTACGTTTGGGCGCAGTTCATTGACAACCGCATCTTGCCCGTCGGGCTGGCGAAATAAGGCAATCAGTCGGGGTCTGTAATGCAGTTACTAGCGGCGCTAATCAGTGGCCTGGGCCTGGGCAGCATGTATGGCCTGATGGCACTGGGCTTTCATGTGACCCATTCTGTTTCGGGCACGGTCAATTTCGCGCAGGGCAGCTCGATGATGTTGGGCGCTGTGCTGTGCTTTACCTTTGCCCAGACGCTGGGATGGGGGATGGGGCCTGCCATTGTGTTGGCGTTGCTGTGCTGCGCGTTGTATGGCTTATTGGTGGAGTTCCTGGCAGTGAGGCCCTTTGCCTCGCGCGGGTCCAATGCCTGGCTGATGTCTACGGTGGCATTGGGTATCGTGCTGGACAACGTGGTGATGCATACCTTTGGCAAGGAACCTCGCAGTTTGCCTTCGCCCTTGGCGGTGTCGCCGATCGAGGTGTCGGGGCTGGGTTTGGGCGTCTATCCGCTGCAGTTGTTGATTCCGCTGATGGGCTTTGCGCTGGCTGCCGCGCTGCATGTGGTGGCGCGGCGTACCCGCTGGGGCACGGCGCTGCTGGCCGTGGTGCAGAACCGTGATGCGGCGCGTTTGATGGGCATTCCCATCAAGCGCGCGGTGGCCGCAGCCTTTGCAGTATCTACCTTGTTCGCCGGTATCGCGGGCATCTTGATCGCGCCTTTGTTCAACGTGAATGCCGACATGGGTACGCTGTTCGGCCTGAAGGCATTTGCCGTGGCGATTCTAGGAGGCATCTCCAGCGCGTGGGGCGTGATGTTTGCCGGGTTGATCTTTGGTATTGCCGAAGCCATGGTCACGGTCACGCTCGGGTCGGGCTACACGCAGATTATTACGTTTGCATTGGTGATCGTGGTGTTGGCCGTCAGGCCCAATGGTTTGTTTGGTCGGGCCGAGGTCAAGAAAGTATGAAGCTCAAATCTCTTGCAGCAGGGGCGGCGCTGGTCGTCGTGGCACTGGCGCTCGCATTCACGCTCAATAGCTATTACGTGTTTGTGCTGGCCAATATCGCATTGATTGCGATTGTTGGAATCGGTCTGAATGTGTTGTTGGGACTGACGGGGCAAGTGTCGTTTGGACATGTGGGGTTCTATGCCATAGGCGCCTACACCGTAGCGATCTTGACGACCAAGGCGGGTTGGAGTTTCTGGCCTGCGTGGGGCGCGGGTACCTTGATCGCTGCGGCGCTCGGGGCAGTGTTGGCATTGCCTGCGTTGCGTGTCAAGGGTCCGTATCTGGCGATGATCACAATCGCGTTCAGCTTCATCGTGCAGCATGCGATTGTGGAGATGCCCGACCTGACCGGTGGACAGAACGGCATCATGGGCATCATGCCGCCGCAGTTGGTCGCGAGTTGGGGACCGGAGCAGACCGTGACGGTGCTGGCGGTGTTGGCTGCCGCGGTGCTGATGATAGGTTATGCGCTGCTGTCGCGCGGGACGTGGGGCGCAGCGATGCGCGCCGTGAACGATAGCGAGACCGCCGCGCAATCCATTGGCTTGAATCCCTTGGTGGTCAAAACGGCGGCGTTCACCTTGTCGGCGGCCACGGCGGGATTGGCAGGTGGGTTGTTTGCTCCCTTGTCCAGCTTTGTGACGGCGGAAACGTTCAGCTTCATGCAGTCGATTCTGTTCGTGCTGGTGGTGATCGTGGGCGGCGCGGGAACGATTGTCGGTCCTATAGTGGGGGCCTTGATTGTCGGGATGCTGCCTGAACTGCTCGCGTCGTTGGAGAGCTATCGGTTGCTGTTCTTTGGTGCGCTGTTGTTGTTGGTGCTGTGGGTCGCGCCCGAGGGGCTGGTGGGGTTGTGGCGTCAGGTGATGGCTAAACTTCAGAATGTGGCGCGTGCGGGTGGTGTCAACGAGTCGGCTGAAGGCCAGCCTGCTGCTGCTGCTGCTGCTGCTGCTGCTGGCGCGTTGGCACTGCCACAACGCAAACGCGCGTCTTTGGCCGCGGACGGACTCGGTATCACCTTTGGCGGTGTGCGCGCCGTCAGCGAGTTGTCGATGCGTGTCCCTGTTGGCGCCGTGACGAGCCTGATCGGTCCTAACGGTGCCGGTAAAACCACCGCATTGAACATGCTCAGCGGGTTCTATCGACCCTCGACCGGCAAAGTGGCGTTGGGAAGCAAATCGTTGACGGGCTTATCCGCATTCCGTATCGCTCGTGCCGGTGTGGCGCGTACGTATCAAACATCGCAATTGTTTGGCACGCTCAGCGTCGAGGATAACGTCGCCTTGGCGATGAGCCGCGGCCGTCTGGGTGGCCTGCTTGCATCGGGGCGGTATCGCAGCGAGACGGTGCGCCAGCAGGCGAGGGCATTGTTGGCATTTTGCGGCTATGAAGGATCGCCTGCGATCAATGCGGCCGGCTTGGCGCACGTGGATCGCCGTTTGGTGGAAATCGCCCGTGCATTGGCCACGGATCCCGATGCGCTGTTGTTGGACGAGCCTGCGGCAGGCCTGTCGCGCGAGGACAAAGACCGTCTCGCAACGCTGTTGCGCCGTATCGCGGACGCGGGCATAGGCGTCGCCCTGGTCGAGCATGATATGACGTTGGTGATGTCGATCTCGGATCAGTTGGTGGTGCTGGATGCTGGGCGGCGCTTGGCGGTGGGTACGCCATCCGAGGTGCAGAATGATCCGGCGGTCAAGCAAGCCTATCTGGGTGAGTCGCTGGAGGTGGCGTCCAAGGAATCAAGCACGACACGCACACCAGGCGCGGAACTGCTGGGCGTCGATGCGCTGGTGGCGGGCTATGGCGCCGAGCCGGTATTGCATGGCATCAGCTTGCAAGTACGCGCAGGAGAAATGGTCGCGCTGTTGGGCGCGAACGGCGCAGGTAAATCGACGTTGATGCGTACGCTGGCTGGCCTGCATGGCAGCCAGTCGGGGGCGATGCATATCGATGGCCATCAACTAGAGGGCCGTGCTGCAGAAGATATCGTGGGCCTGGGCTTGGTGCTCGTGCCCGAAGGCCGTCAGGTTTTCCCCGAGCTGTCCGTGCTGGACAACATCAGACTAGGCGCGTTCCTGGATCAGACGGATCGCGAGGCACGCGTGGAAAGCATGTTGCAGCGGTTCCCGCGATTGCGCGAGCGCTTGCATCAGCGCGCGGGCCTCTTGTCTGGTGGGGAACAGCAGATGCTGGCAGTCGCGCGCGGCTTGATGAGCCGACCGCGCGTGCTGTTGCTGGACGAGCCTTCGCTGGGATTGGCGCCTAAAGTCATTGCCGAGCTGTTCGCGGCGCTGGATCGTTTGCGCGAGGAAAACATGACGATTTTGCTCGTGGATCAGATGGCAGGCCTGGCACTCGCGCTCGCCGATCGGGCCTATGTGATGGAAGGCGGGCACGTCGTGGCGCAGGGCACGGCAGCGGAAATCGCAGCCAATGACGAATTGGCAGATGCTTATCTCGGCGGGCATGGATAGCCCGCACGTGCTGTGATTGATCCGCGCGGTGAGTGCTCGATATTGGGCATCGGTCGCTCACAGGCGGATCGGCGTACATCGCAAAGCCGACGAGTGTGAAAGGGCGGCGCCGCGCTCGCGTCAGCGGCGCGGCGTGACCTCGTCCTGAACCGCAGGCAAGCCTGAACCGGGCAGGGTTTTCCATGATGTAAATCGCCCAACAAGGTAAGTAGGATGTCCAACATCCTACAAATATACCGAGACAAACCGATGATTTTTGCTCCCCTTGATCGCTTCACCGTGCTGGATCTGTCGCGCGTCCGGTCCGGGCCTACCGCCGTCCGGCAGTTTGCGGATTGGGGGGCGAATGTCATCAAGATCGAGGAGCCCAGCGAGGTCAAGGACGACAAGCCGGGCGGCGCCGCCAAGTTCAGCGATTATCAGAACACGCACCGCAACAAACGCAGTTTGACCTTGAACCTGAAGCATCCGGAGGGCAAGGCCATTTTCATGGACCTGGTCAAGCGCGCCGATGTGCTGGTGGAAAACTACCGTCCCTCGGTCAAGCACAAGCTGGGCATCGACTATGCGTCGTTGCGCGAGATCAATCCGGGGCTGGTCTATGCCAGCATTTCGGGCTTTGGCCAGAATGGTCCCTATGCGGACCGTCCCGGGTTGGATCAGATTGCCCAGGGGCTCAGCGGTCTGATGTCGGTGACAGGCGAGGCGGGTCGCGGCCCGATGCGGGCCGGGATCCCCGTGGCGGACCTGAGCGCGGGCCTGTTTGCGGCGATAGGCATTCTGATGGCCTTGGTGGATCGAGAACGGTCGGGGCAGGGACGATGGGTGCAAACCTCGCTATTGCAGGCTCAGGTCTGGATGATGGATTTTCAGGCGACGCGTTGGCTGATCGATGGCGAGGTGCCCGGCCAATCGGGCAATGATCATCCCACCAGCGCGCCTACCGGGGTGTATCCCACTGCTGATGGCTATATCAATATCGCGGCTATGGGGTCCAGCATGTTCGCGCGCCTGTGCGATGTGCTGGGCGTGCCGGAAATGAATGCGGATCCGCGTTTTGCCTCGGCAGGTTTGCGGGTGGAAAACCGTGCGGACCTCAATCGCGAGATCATCGCGCGCACCTTGACTGCCAGCAGTGCGCAATGGATCGAGCGCTTGAACGCGGCGGGCGTGCCGTGCGGACCGATCCTGTCGATGGATACGGCATTCGATAATGAACAGGTGCGGCATCTGGCGATGACGCGACGCGTGCGTCATCCGCAACGTGGAGAGATCGACATCATGGCACCGCCGGTCGTATTCGGTGATGCGGAGATGCCGCCGGTGCATGCTGCGCCGGAAACGGGGGCCCATTCGGACGAGATTCTGCGCGGGCTGGGTCTGGACGCGGTGGCCTGCGAGCGTTTGCGTGCGGCAGGCGTCGTGTGACAACATCCGGTTCTCACACGCTTCTTTGCCGGGACTTTCATGGCCAATCCGAAACCGACGACCGGGTCAATGTTCGACAATTTGAACCGGCCTGACAACCTGCCTGACGAGATCGCGCAGCAGATCCGTCAAAAAATCATCAGCCAGGCTTTCGAGCCAGGTCAGCGGTTGCCTACCGAGTTCGAGTTGTCGCAGTTGTTCGGCGTGAGCCGCAACGTGGTGCGAGAGGCGATCGCTCGGTTGAAACTATCGGGTTATATCGAGACGAAGCGTGGCGTGGGCAGTTTCGTGGCGGCTGAGCCTGGGCCGCACAATTTCGAAATTCTGCCGGCCGATCTATTGCAGGCAGACGCCCTGGAGCATGTGTACCAATTGCGTGTGGAAATCGAGGCGGGCGCGGCGGCATTGGCAGCGCAGCAGCGCACAGAGGTTCAGTTGGAGGCATTGCGTCAGGCGCTGTTGCGCGTGGACGCGGCAGGCGAAGACTGGCGTCATGGTGCGGACCGTGCGCTGGATTTTCATATGGCGGTTTGCCAGGCCACCAATAATCCGTATTTCGTCCGCCTGTTGTCGTTGTTTGGCCGCGCGATCGGCGATGCCGTTCGCACGTTGCGCTACAGCAGTGCCGGCACGGACCGCGTGGCCCAGATCGAGGCCGAGCATCATAGCATTTTTGACGCTATCGCCGCGCGCGATAGCGACGCTGCACGCGCCGCGATGCGCGAGCATCTGACTAATGGCATGCAACGCCGGCATGCCTTGTTGCGAGGCAACGCCTGTGCGGTGGAGCCAGAGACAGCGGGACGAGGATAGTCTTTTATCGATGTGCCACGGCACACGGATTTCGCCCGATCAGGATACAAGCATCATGAGCGCTGAACGCATTCTGCAAGACCGCATCACTGACAATCTCATTGTTGAAAAACGTGGCGCTGCCGGATGGATTACGTTTAATGATCCAGGACGTCACAATGCGGTCTCGTTTGCCATGTGGGATGCCATTCCGCAGGCATTGCAGGCATTCGCACAGGATCCGGCCATACGCGTCGTCGTGTTGACCGGGGCCGGTGAACGGGCCTTTGTCAGCGGCGCCAATATTTCGCAGTTCGATACCTTGCGCTCGGGCGAGGACGCGGTGCTGGCGTATGAAAAAGTTGCAGAGACGGCGCAACTGGCGCTGTACGACTACGACAAACCGACCATTGCGCGGATCAAGGGGTACTGCATCGGCGGCGGGCTGAACATCGCGCTGTGTTGTGATCTGCGCATCGCCTCGGATGACAGTTCGTTTGCGATCCCGGCGGGCAAGCTGGGGTTGGGCTATCGGATGACGGCAATACGCAATCTCGTGACTGCGGTGGGGCCGGCACGTGCGTTGGAGATCTTTCTGACCGCCGCCCGCTATACGTCTGACGAGGCCCATGCCCGGGGACTGTTGCACCAGGTCGCGCCAGTCGCCGAGCTGGATCAGGTCGTGCAGGACTACGTGTCGCAGATCTCTGCCAATGCGCCACTCACCTTGTTCGCCGGCAAGAAAATGATTCGCCAGATGCAGCAGCTGGGGCCTGAGGTCGATACGCAGGCGATGCGTGAGCTGGTCATGGCCTGCTTTGAGAGCAACGATTATCGCGAAGGGCGCAAGGCATTTGCCGAGAAACGGCCGCCGGTATTTACCGGGACCTGATCACGGCCGCTGAATCAGCGGCATCAACGTTTGAGCTGAAGTAGAGATTCATGCCGGGCATCTGCCTGGCAGGGACGCGTGCGCTCGCCACGCGCAGATCCCCCTGTGGGGGCATGGAGTGCGAGCGAGTCTGGCATAGAGAAGAACCGGTGAACGGTCACATGCCAGAGGGATTCAATACCAATAATTCGGAGACACGCATGACACGTAATTTCTTTAGAGGGTGTGCAGCGATGGCGTTGACGTTGACGGCTGTCGCGAGCAATGCGCCTGCAGCCGCGGCAGCCTATCCCCAGCAGCCCATACGCATTGTGGTCGGTTATGCCGCAGGCGGCACGACTGACATTCTGGCTCGCGTGCTGGGCGAGCAATTGGGTAAAGAGCTCAAGCAATCGATCATTATCGAGAACAAGCCCGGTGCGGCGGGAAACATCGCGGCATCGTATGTGCAGGACTCCAAACCCGATGGCTATACCTTGTTCATGGCTACGGTATCCAGTCACGGAATCAACCCGGCTTTATACAAGCGGACCTTGGGTTATGACCCTGTCAAAGGCTTTGAGCCGATCGGCATGGTGGCATCGATCCCGCTGCTCTTGATTGCAAACCCGAAGCTGCCGATCAAGAGTGTGGACGAGTTGGTGGCGCTGGCGAAATCCAAGCCTGGTCAACTGAACTATTCGTCCAGCGGCAATGGGTCGCCGGTGCACTTGGCGGGCGCGATGTTTGCGCAACAGGCACACCTGGATCTGGTGCATGTGCCGTATCGCGGCGGCGCGCTGGCGAATACGGCTGTGATGACGGGCGAGGCGCAGTTCAGTTTCGCGACTTTGCCTGGTGCGATATCGCAGGTTCGTGCGAATAATCTCGTCGCGCTTGCGGTCACGACGCAGGAGCGTTCCCCACAACTGCCTGACGTGCCGGCCTTGGGAGAGCTGGCGGGGTTCAAGGGCTATGACATCAATACCTGGAATGCGTTGCTGGCCCCAAAAGGAACGCCACAGGCTGTGATCGATACGTTGAACGCTGCCGTCAATCGGGCGATGTCCTCTCCGTCACTGCGTCAGCACTTTGAAAAAGAAGGGGCCGTGCCGACCCAGAGCACACCGCAGGAACTGGGCGCGTTCATTCGCAGCGAGCTGGATAAATGGGCCGGCGTAGTGCAATCGGTAAATATCCGCGTGGATTGAGCTGGATAAGCGGCAGTGGCGTTTATTCCGGTGCGGATGCGGTTGCTTGCGTGCGCAGGACGGGCGCTTGTTGAGAGGACGATTTCGTTGCAACCGCCTCGGCTTCGGGGGGCGCAGCTGCGCGCTCGCGCGCCAGACTGCGCCGATACGCGCCACAGCCCACGCCCAGCAATACGATGCAGGCCAGCGTCGCGACACTGATCAACACCGCCATCGAGTCGCCTACGGCTTTGGGCGTGCCAAAGACGCGATCGGTGAGCAGCGCCACCAGGGTGGTGCCCAGTCCCAGGCCGATCAGGTTCGATACCAGCAGAAATAGCGCCGATATCTGGGCGCGGAACTGATTCGGAGGCAAGACTTGCATCGCGGCAGTGGAGGTCGGCATGGGAAACGACGCAAAGAACATCGCCGGGATCAGCAAGGCCACCGAGACATACACATTGTCGACCTGGGTAAACGCGATGGCTGGCAAGGCCATTGCGCAGGCTCCGATGACGCCAGCGCGCATCGGTGCATCCTCCCGGCCGCGTCGCGCCAGCCGGTCCATCAGCCAGCCGCCGCAAAATACCCCCGCCGTATTGGTGACGAGGACGACAACACCCAGCATATAGCCGACCTGAGTCGGCGTCATGCCGTACGTGCGCATGTAATACGCCGGTGCCCAGCCCAAGAGGCAGAACAGGATCATCGCGTAGAAAGAGAAGCCGAGATAATGGCAGGCAAAGGTGGCCCGGTGCCGGCCTAGAAATCGCATCGTCACCGTGATGCCCGGCCGCTGCGCTTGACCGTCAGCGTTGCGCGTCAGCCCCTTGCGCTGCGGATCCCGCACAGTCAGCAGGATCAGCAAAGCCACCAGCAAGCCAGGCAAGCCGACCACGAAGAACGTCAATTGCCAGGGCTTCATGGTGCCCCACGGCACGGCTACGCTATCGACCGTTTTTAGCAAGTCGATCACATAACCGCCGATCAAGAAAGCCATCCCGCCGCCGACGAAGGCGCCGATCGAGTAGACACCGACCGCACGGCCGAGTTTTTCGCGCGGAAACATATCACTCATCATCGAGTACGCCGCAGGAGATAACGCGGCTTCACCGATGCCTACGCCAATGCGGCATAGGAACATGTGCAAGAAATTCCGGGACAGGCCGCAGGCCGCGGTCGCCAGGCTCCAAAAGGC
The DNA here is from genome assembly GCF_054781015.1 of Bordetella muralis. NCBI lineage: Bacteria > Pseudomonadati > Pseudomonadota > Betaproteobacteria > Burkholderiales > Alcaligenaceae > Bordetella > Bordetella muralis. The sequence continues at coordinate 490,126 of NZ_BAAGVF010000003.1, forward strand.
CACGCCGACAGCGATGATGCGTGGCCGGGAATAGCGGTCGGCCAGCACGGCGATGGGTATTCCCATCACCGCATAGAACAAGGAAAACGCCAGTCCGTGCAGCAGGCTGAATTGCGTGTCGGAGAGTTGCAGATCGTGTTTGATCGGCTCGATCATCAAGGCCAGAATCTGTCTGTCGACGAACGAGAATATGTACGCTAGCATGCAGATGCACACGACGTACCATTCGTAGGTCTGCCTACTCGGCGATACCGTCCCGCGGGCTTCAGCAATCATGGTTTCCCCTTATACGAAGCCGGCATGGTTGTATCGTTGGCCAGGCATTCTGTTCAGTCCTAACGTTTTACGGCCCTTGCGGAGGTAGCAGCTATACCGCGCACGCAATGACTGTTCCTCTGGCGCAGAAAGCATGTTCGACGAAAGCTATCCGCTGCAGCACTACTGTTTACTCCAGTCGGCCAATGCGGCCGAAGTAAAGGACCAGGTCAGCCATCATTTGTGGTCGCATCGCATGCGAGTGGGACCAGGCGAGGATCTGTCTTCGCGGCTGTATGGCGTGCAGTTCGGCAACGCTGCGCTCTACGATCTGCATTACGGCGCCGCGGTTGAAATAGACGCGGGTGATATCGCCAGTTGTTATCTGGTGCGGGCGACCTTGCGCGGGTGTGGCGAGGTCCGTCTGGGCGGGCAGCGCGCCTGGCTGAAGGCGGGGAGTCTGACTGTGTCTTCGCCGTCGGAACGCAGTACGATCAGCATTGACAAGGACTGTCGCAGCCTGATTTTGCGTGTTGACCGGCTTGCGCTGGAACGTCATCTGCAGAGTTTGCTGCAACGTCCGCTGCGCCAGCCTTTGGTATTCGAGGTGGATGTGCCATCGCAGCATCCCGGTGTTGCGGCCGTGCGGGCGACGTTTGACTATCTTTGCAGGCTTTACGCCCATCCTGCCCTCGATGGGGTGTCGCAGACACTGTCCGGCAGTTTTACCGATTACCTCGCGGCGCTGTTGCTGACGCAATTGCCGCACAACTATAGCGAGGCGCTGACACGGGATCCGCGTCAGCCGTTACCCGCCCATGTGCGAAAGGCGCGTGACTATATCGAGCAACATGCCGATGAGGTGATTCCCTTGAGTGCGCTGGCGTCGCATTGTGGCGTGTCGGTGCGGACCTTGCAGAATGGCTTTATGCGTTTTCTCGGTCAGAATCCGAGTGACTACATGCGCAATCAGCGCCTGGCAAGGGTACATGCCGCATTGCAAGCGGCGGGCGAAGGCACCAGTGTGACCGATATTCTCGTGAGTCACGGGGTGATGAGCTTCGGCCATTTTGCCAACCACTATCGAAAAAGATACGGCTGCCTGCCATCTGAGACACTACGCACTGCGAGTAATTAACGCACATGCCGATGCTGCAGAATCGGAACATGGCCTGCGCTTTTCGGGCAGAGTATCTCATGTGTGCGCGCATAGCATGATTGCTATTCCAACTCTTGGTAGGTTTGCATCATGCGTATCGCAGTCATTGGAGGGGGGCACGGCTGTTACGCCGCCGCGGCGGAAATGGCGGGCAACGGGCACGAATTGACGTGGTGGCGCCGTGATGGCGCCGCGTTTGACGCGTTGCGTCAGATTGGTGCGCTGACGGTGACCGATTATCGGGGAACGCGCGACCTGCCTTTGGGCTCCGATGCTGGACAGATTCAGTTGTGTGACACATTGGCCGACGCGGTGCACGAGGCCCAGCTGCTGGTGATTCCCTTGCCTGCCACCACACACGAGCCGCTCGCTGCGGGACTGGCGCCGCTGTTGCGTGATGGCCAAGTCGTGTTCCTGCCGCCCGGGACGTTCGGCAGCTATCTGTTCGCCCGCGCGATGCGCGAGTGCGGCAATCACGCCGAGGTGGTCTTTGCGGAAACGGGCACATTGCCTTATCTGGCGCGCAAGCACGGCCAGCGCGTAGTCGTGAGTGCGTATGCCACACGGCTGCCTACAGGCGTGTTTCCTGCGCGTTTGGCCGACAAGGCATTGGCACTATTGCAGCAGGCTTATCCCAGCATTGAGCCCATCCAGGATGCACTGGATGGTGCACTGATGAACGCCGGGCCGGTGATCCATCCGCCATTGATCCTGATGAATGCCGGGCCGTTGCAGCATTTTGAGTCGTGGGACATACATAACGAGGGCACGCAACCTGCGATTCGCAGTGTGACCAACGCACTCGATGCAGAACGCGTCGCGGTGCGCGAGGCGCTCGGTTATGGAGCACCGCATTTTCCTCTGGCCGATCACTATGCCACGACGGGGGATGAATGGATGTATGGGCGCGGGGCACATGGCAAGCTGACCGACAGCGGAGACTGGCGCGAGCATATCGATCTGCACACGCATCGCTACATGCTGGAGGACACGCGGCTCGGTCTATCGTTTCTGGTGTCACTGGGGCGGTGGGCAGATGTGGCGACTCCCGTCGCGCAAGGGCTGTTGAGTCTGGCGTCAGCCGTCATCGGGCGGGACCTGTATGCAGAGGGGCGGACACTGGCGTCCTTGGGGTTGACGGGATTGACGCCCGCTCAAATGCGTGAGTTGCTGCGTGAAGGAGTGGCCGCATGAGCGCGTGCATCGGGATAGTGGGGGTGGGCCGCATGGGCACCGGCATCGCCGTTTCGTACGCATTTGCCGGCGTGCCGGTGGCGCTGATCGATGCCAAGCTGCGCAACGCAGAGGAACAACATGTCTGTTTCGAGCGTGTCCGCAGTGCGTTGCGCGCGGAATTCGAAATGTTGGTGCGGCTGGGATTGCTCGCCGCCGAGCGCATGGACGAGATGCTCGGGCGCGTCGTTTTGTACGCTCGTGATGAGGCAGGGCCCGCGCTCGGGGCAGCAACGGCCGTTTTCGAGGCCGTGCCGGAACGTTTAGATGCCAAGCACGATGTGTTTTCCTGGCTGGGTGAACGAATGGCTGCCGACGCCTTGCTGGCCTCGACCACGTCGACGTTCTTGGTGACTGAGTTGGCCGAGCATGCTCCTGTCCCTGAGCGTTTTCTCAACGCCCACTGGCTGAATCCGGCCCATCTTATCCCCCTGGTCGAAGTGAGTCCGGGACCTGCCACACACGCGTCGGCCCTGGCCGCGCTGGAGGACTTGTTGCGTCTGGCGCATAAAGTGCCAGTACGCTGTGCACCCTCGGCCGGTTATATCGTGCCGCGTATCCAGGCATTGGCGATGAATGAGGCAGCCCGCATGGTTGAGGAGGGTGTGGCGAGCGCCGAGGATATCGACACTGCCGTGCGTCTGGGATTCGGCCTGAGGTTTTCCGTGTTGGGACTGCTGGAGTTCATCGATTGGGGCGGTAACGATATTCTTTACTATGCATCGCGTTATCTGGATCGCGAGCTGGGGCCGCGTTTTCAGGCGCCGCCCATCATCGAACGAAACATGAACGGGCAACGCAATGGGCTGCGCGATGGCCAAGGTTTCTATGACTACGGCGGGCAGGACATCGACGCTTATCGAATGAAACGATTGGGCGAACTGGTGCAACGGCTCGAGGTCATGAATCTGCTGCCGCATGCCGATAGCGCTGCCGTGGCGAAAACGCCATAGACTGCGATCTATATGGCGCGACGACGGCGAATCGACTGTTGTGCCAGCATTCCGAGCAGGGCACACAACGCAGAGACCACGATGGATCCCGCCATGTCCATCGGCCAATGCAGGCCTGTGTAGATGCGTGCCCAGGCGACAATCGCCCCGCAAGCGGCCAGCACACCGGCAGTTTTCCAGCGGCGGTATAGCGCCATCGATACTGCAATGGTCCAGATGAATGTGGCGTGCGAGCTCGGCATGGAGTTGTTGGCAGCGTGCTCGACCAGTGCCGGCCCGAATCCCGCCGCAAAAGGACGAGGGTGATAGGCATACAGCTTGACGATGGATTCGATCAGGCGGGTACAGGTCAGGGCGATGGCGATCGCGATGGCAGGCTGCCAGTCACGCTTGCGCACGATCACCACCATCAGCAAGGCAATGGCGAGATAGATGGGTAACTCTGTCATGAGTTTGCCCAGATAGACGCAAAGGTGAGAGGCATCGGGCGCGGCGCGCAGGGACTCGAAGAGCCTGATATTCCAGTTTTCGAGCGCAGGGAGCGGATATAGGCCGGTCGTGGTCAAGTTCAATGTTCGGCGAAAATGTCAGGGCGCCGCCAGTATGCGTGGCCGAGCGTCGAATTTTCGTTGAAGCGGTCTGGACGTTGACCGCCGGCGCGGCTATGGTCAGGCGCCGCCCAGCAAATCGTAAGCGTTCAGCAACTCATACACGATGGCGGGATTTCGATCCAGCCCACGGCGTATGGCGGCCGGCAGCGTCTGCCGGGTCTTGTTGCACAGTCCCGGTTGATCCGCGATGTCGATTTGCAGACCTCGTACGGTGCGGACCTCGTTCGGGCCTGGGGTCACTGTCAGAGAGAGGCCCAGCAGCGCATGCATGCGTTGCTGCATGTGCCGCAGGTCTTCCAGGCTGCTCAGGTTTTCCAGGCGAGCGACCAGTTTTTTTTCTTCTTCGCGGGTGAGCCGCAGAATGCGGATGTCCCCATCCGGCGTGGCGAGTAATCGGTCGCGATCGCAGATACAGGCCCCGGGCGGGCATTCCTGGCGGATGGGGAAAGGGACGTTCATAGAGCCTGAAACGGTACTACATTTACTTGGTGTAGACCAAATCACGCAACCCCAACGACAAACCTGGCCAATACGTAATCACCATCAAGCACGCGATCACGACCAGTACGAACGGGATCAGGGGTTTGACGATGCGTTCGAGCGGCAGCTTGGCCACTGCGCAGGCAGCAAACAGATTCACGCCGAAGGGCGGGGTAATCATGCCGAGCGCCAGGTTGACCACCATGATGACGCCGAAATGCACGGGTTCGATGCCGAACTGCATGGCCACAGGCAACAGCAACGGGGCCAGTACGACGACCGAGGCCGATGTTTCGATGAACATCCCGATCATGAACAGGGCGGCATTCACGCCGATCAGGAAAGCCGTCTTGTCATGAAACAGCTGCGCCAGCCAGGCGCCCAACGCATCGGGTACGCCGGCACGGTTGAGCAGGAAACTGAAGACGCCCGCGTTCGCGATGATGAACATGATCACCGAGGTCGAGACGACTGAGCGGTGCAGGGTCTCGGACAGCGTGCGAAAGCTGAGCTTGCCGTAGACGAATTTGCCGACAATGACGGCGTACATCACCGCGACCACGGAGGCCTCGGTGGGGGTAAAGATACCGCCGTAGATGCCGCCCAGGATAATGACGGGCATCAACAGAGCCAGCCAGGCGCGTTTGAATGCTGGCCACAGGGGCAGCCGGCCCTCGCCATCGCGTTTGCCCAGGTTGTTGCGTTTAGCGTAGAGCCAGACGTACAGCATCAGGGCGCCGCCGATCAGGATGCCGGGCACGACGCCCGCGATGAATAACTCGCCGGTCGAGGTATCGGTGGATACCGCGAACAGAATCATCGGGATCGACGGCGGAATGACGACGCCGAGTTCGGCGGCGCTGGCCTGCAGCGACGCGGCAAAGGGCGCGGGATAGCCGTGGCGTATCATGGCCGGGATCAGGATGGCGCCCACGGCAAAGGTCGTCGCGACACTGGAGCCTGCCACGGCGGCAAAGATCATGCAGGTCAGAACGCACGTGCAGGCCAGGCCGCCCTGGACGCCGCCTACCACGCTTTTGGCGAACTCGACCATGCGTTCCGAGATGCCGCCGGCTTCCATCAGGTTGCCGGCCAGGATAAAGAAAGGAACCGCGACGAGGGGATATTTGTCCAGTGCCGCATAGAGTTGTTGCGCGATCACGAGCCACGGCAGCCCGGCGATCGATACGCCAGTGATGCTGGCCAGTCCGATGGCGACTGCTACGGGCACCGAGAGCCCGAAGAAGATCAGCATCGTGAGAATCATTAGTTGGGACATGACAGAAAGCCTGGATGCGATGCGTCTAAAGGAATGAGGAAAAATCAGCCTTGGGCGTCGTTACGTACCGGGGCGGGCTCATCGGCGCCGAGTATCCATCGCGCCACTACCGCAATCGCGGCGAGCGAGGCGCCGACGGGGATCGCCAGGTAAATCCAGGAAATCGGGATGTTCAGACTGGGAACATTTTGAAAACGCACGCGATACGTCATCTGGCCACCGATCCAGGCGATGAACACCAGGAACGCGACGCAGATGATCGCGATGAGGTGTTCCAGCATGCGCTGCTTGCGGCCTTTGAGCAGATTGTGCAGCAGTTCGACGCTGATCATCGCGCCTTGACGAAAGGCCAGGGCGATGCCCAGCAGCACGGTCCAGATCAGCAAGGCGCGGGTCAGCACCTCGCTCCAGTCCGCCGGTGATTGCAGGATGAAGCGTGCAATGACTTGATAAAACGCGGCCGCTGCCGAGGCGACCAGCAAAATTTGCGCGATGACCGATACGGCCTTGAACAAGCCGCGTTCGGCGAGGCGGAGCATACGCATGGTGAATTCCAGATGCGGACGTGAGAGGAAAAACGAAAAACGAAAAGCAAGCCGGCCGTGCAGCCGCCAGGGCGGCCCGGCCGGGCCGAGACTATCGGCTTACTTCGTGTCGCGGATCGCGTCGATCAGCTTTTTGTCGAACTTTTTGTAGTACTCGGGATAGGCGGGCTCTACCGCGGCGGCGAACGCAGTGCGATCGACGTCAGTCGTGACTTGCATGCCTTCCTTGCGCAGTTGTTCGACGCCGGTTTTCTCGATGTTGTCGACGAAGTCGCGCATGGCCTGGGCGGAAAGCTTGCCTGCCTCTTTGAATTTGGCTTTGTCCTCGTCCGACAGGCTGTCATAGACGTTGGGCGACATCAGCACCAGGGCGGGGCCGTAGACGTGGCCGGTCAGCGACAGGTATTTCTGGACTTGCGAGAGCTTGGCCGAGGTGATTACCGACAGCGGATTTTCCTGTCCGTCGATGGTGCCTTGTTGCAAGGCCGTGGCAACCTCGGGCCACGCCATCGGCGTGGGCAGAATGCCAATCGCGCGGAAAGCCGCGATGTGAATGGGGTTTTCCGTGGTGCGGATTTTCAGGCCTTTGGCGTCTGCCGGCGTTTTTACCGGACGGACGTTGTTGGTCAGATGGCGGAAGCCCTGCTCACCCCATGCCAGTGCAATGATGCCGCGGTCGGGGAATTTGGCCAACATGTCCTGACCGATCTGGCTGTCCAGGACTTTGCGGGCGTGTTGCAGGTCACGCAACAGGAACGGAATGTCGAACACCCCGGTTTCCGGCACAAAGTTCAAGGTCGCACCCGTCGAGACAATGGCCAGATCGATGGTGCCGATCTGCAGGCCCTCGATGACTTCGCGTTCGCCGCCCAAGGCGCTATTGGCGAATTGCTGGACCTTGTATTTGCCGCCGGTCGAGGCCTCGATAGACTTGGCAAAGGCGTCGGCGCCCGCCCCGTAGTGGGACGAGGTCGATAGGGCATAGGCCATTTTCAGCGTATTCTGAGCGGCGGCGGGTAGTGCGGCGGTTACCGCGCAGGCGGCAAAAATCGTGGCGGCAAGCCAAGTCTTGCGCATAGTGTCTTCTCCTAGTTGGGAACGAATTCTAGTGTTTTCGGTCGCATGTTACGCCCAGCGGGCATGATAGCGGCATTCACCTGACAATCGGCCATTGAAACGGCGATTGGTTACCATTGCGGAATGATGGATTTCCCTGATTCTCCTACTTCTGCGCAGCCGCCGGGCTCTGCGCGTGATACGCAACCGTCTTCGGCGTCGCCGTCGGATCGTTGCCAGGCAAACCCGGCGCCGGGCAAGATTACGCCGCCGCCTGGCGGGCCGCGCAGAGGCCGTTTCCTGGCCACGCTGGCGCAAGGGGCTCGCATGATGATGCGCGATGCCCGCGCGGGCGAATTGCGCCTGTTGGTGCTGGCCTTGGTCGTGGCCGTGGCTGCGGTGACCAGTGTGGGGTTCCTGGCCGACCGGGTCGGCCGGGCGTTGGAGCGCGACGCCAGCCAGATGCTGGGAGCAGATCTGCTGCTCGATGCAGACGAGCCCATTTCGGCCGATTTCATCGTGGCCGCGCGCGACCGCGGGCTGGAGGTATCCCGCACGCTGCAGTTTCCGTCGATGGCCAGCGCAGGCGACGGGGCGCAACTGGTATCGCTCAAGGCGGTCGAGCCGGGTTACCCCCTGCGCGGCAGTTTGCGGGTCGCTGATGATCCGTACACTGAGGGAACGGCGACGCGTGATATTCCCGCGCCAGGCACGGTATGGGCCGATGCGCAGTTGTTGGCGCTGCTGGGCCTCAATGTCGGGGATACGATCGGACTGGGCGACAGCCGGTTTCGCGTGGCGCGCGTCATCACTTATGAACCGGATCGGGGAATGCAGTTTGTGAACGTGGCGCCGCGCGTGATGATGCGGTCCGACGATTTGGCTGCGACTGGGCTGGTGACGTTGGGCAGCCGGATTGATTATGCCTTGCTGGCGGCCGGTGAGCCTGACGCTGTGGCGGCGTACTCCACGTGGCTGGGCGAGCATTTGCAGCGAGGGCAGAAGCTCGCCACGTTGGAATCGGGTCGTCCCGAGGTGCAGCGCACCTTGGATCGCGCGCAGCGCTTTTTGTCGCTGGTGGCGCTGCTGGCCGTCTTGATTTCTGCAGTGGCGGTCGCTCTGGCTGCCGGACGATTCATGATGCGGCATCGTGACGGCATTGCGGTGATGCGCTGCCTGGGGGCGGTGCAACGGCAAGTCAGCCAGATGCTGGTGCTGGAGTTCACATTGGTCGGGTTGGCCGCCTCGGCGGTAGGGTGCCTGATTGGGTTCGCGGTGCACCAAGGGCTGGTGTTGGCCCTGGGCAGTCTCATTGACACCCAATTGCCTGCGCCTTCGGGCGTGCCTGCTTTGCAGGGGCTGGTGACTGGCGTCTTGCTATTGCTGGGATTCGCTTTGCCATCGCTGGCACAGTTGCGTCATGTGCCGCCTGCTCGGGTATTGCGCCGCGATGCCGATACGTTGCGGGCTCGCAGTGTTATTGGGTATGTCTTTGGCGCAGTGGGCTTTGCCCTGTTGATCTGGTGGTTTGCTGGCAATGCGCGCTTGGGCGGGGTGGTCGCAGGCGGCTTTCTGGGGGCGTTCGGCGCGTTTGCGTTGGTCGCTTGGTTGTGTGTGCTGGGGCTGGCGCGGTTACGCGGTCTGGCTGCAGGGATGCCGGCACTGCGTTTTGCGTTGGCAGGCGTGGTACGCCGCCGTGCCGCGACGATCACCCAGGTCTGCGCCTTGGCCATCGGACTGATGGCGCTTTTATTGCTGGCCATGACGCGCACGGACCTGGTTGCGGGGTGGCAGCGCACGTTGCCGCCCGACGCGCCTAACCGCTTTCTGATCAATATCCAGCCTGATCAACGCCAGCCGGTGCAGGATTTCCTGACCGCGCATGGCATACAGAAGGCCACGCTGTGGCCGATGATCCGCGGCCGTCTGGTCGCCGTCGATGGCCGCCCGGTGGGTCCGGCCGATTACGAAGAACCGCGGGCCAAACGGCTTGTAGATCGCGAATTCAATCTGTCATATGGCGATCAGCTGCCCGCCGCGAATCGCATTGAACAGGGCCGCTGGCTCGATCCTGCGGCGCGCGAGGTATCGTTGGAGTCGGGGTTGGCGCAGACGCTGGGCTTGTCTGTGGGCGATGTCCTGACTTTTGATATCGCCGGCCAGCAGGTCGACGTCACTGTATCGGGGACGCGCACGGTCGATTGGGATTCTATGCAGGTAAACTTTTTTGCGGTGCTGTCCCCCGCCGCGTTGGAAGGTTTGCCGCAGAGTTGGATTACGTCGTTTCATCTGCCGGCCGACCAAGCCGCGTTGCCGCGTGAGCTGCTCCGGCAGTTTCCCAATTTGACGGTTTTCGATGTGGGCTCGATTCTGAATCAGCTGCAGTCGGTGCTGGATCAGGTCATCACTGCTGTGCAATTGTTGTTCATCTTCACGCTGATTGCGGGCGTGTTGGTCCTGGCTGCGGCGTTGACCGCGACGCGGGACGAACGTATCCGTGAGGCTGCCGTGTTACGCGCTCTGGGGGCGACGCGGAACCAGTTGGCCCGGGCTCAGCGATTGGAGGTGTTGGCGGTCGGCGGACTGGCGGGATTGTTGGCCGCTGCAGGCGCCAGCACGATTGCCTGGGCGTTATCGACCTATGTTTTCGATTTTCGGATTACGCTGAGCGCCTGGCCGTGGCTGGCCGGTGTGGGCGTCGGTATGCTGGCCGCTTGGGGCGGTGCTGCGCTGGCGCTGCGCGGGGTGTTGCGCACGCCGCCGTTGCTGACGCTGCGAGAGGCGTGATGCGCTGGGTGGCGATGTAGCCGCTTGGAGAAGTGCGAGGATTACGTTCCTGATCTGATTTGCCGCCGGTGCGATACGCTGTCGCGCCGGTTTTACGAGAAATACAATGACTGTTACCCGTGTGCAACCCAAGAACGAGTCGCTGGAGACCTCGGTCACCTTGTTCGAGACTCTGGGTGGCGAGCCTGCCATCCGTTCGCTGGTCGATCGTTTTTACGATTTGATGGAGATGGAAGCTGATTTCGCGGTATTGCGGGGCGTGCACGGCCCCAGTCTGGACTCTGCCCGCGACAAGCTCTTTTTGTTCCTCTGTGGTTATTTTGGCGGTCCTAACTATTACATAGAGCGCTACGGGCATCCGCGTTTGCGAGCCCGTCACTTGCCGTTTTCTATCGGCCGTGTTGAGCGTGACCAGTGGCTGGCCTGCATGGGGCGGGCGATGCAGGACGAGGGGATGTCTCCTGAGTTGGTCGACCGTTTGTTGGAGGCTTTTTACGGCGTTGCCGATTGGATGCGTAACCGTGACGGCTGAGCTTGTTCAGGACGCATCGGGGATTCAGAGACTGGCCTGGCAGGATCCGCCTGCGGGCGCCATGCTGTGTGATGTTCGTTTAGGCGCGCCCGATCCACGGCTGCTTGATCCTGCGTTTTATGGTGATTGTGTCCGTCCCGTCGATGCCGGCGGGCGTCAGGCGGCCTGGTTTGTCGAGGGCGAAGGCTGGCAAGGGGTCCTGCGTGGGTACCGCCGGGGCGGACTGGTTGCCAAGTTGAGCCGGGATGCGTATTTCTGGCAGGGCGAGTCTCGTACACGCAGCTTTCGGGAGTATCGGTTGCTGGCCATGATGCGCGAGCGGGGACTCAGTGTGCCGGCACCGCTAGCTGCGGCCTATTGGCGCGATGGGCTGACGTATCGGGCCGCAATCATCGTCGAACGGATTCCGGATGTTCGTCCTCTGGCGCATTTGCTGGACGAGCCGGTTTGGGACGCTGCGGCTACGGCTATCGCTGCTATGCACCGGTTGGGGGTGTGGCATGCGGATCTGAACGCTTTCAATATTCTGCTGGATGGTCGGGGGCAGGCCTGGTTGATCGATTTCGATCGAGGGACGGAGGGCGGGGTGTCTGCGCAGCGGCGGCGGGGTAATCTGCTGCGGTTGCGTCGGTCGCTCGAAAAGGTGGGCGGTGAGCGTGGGGTTGCTTTGTGGGAGCGGGTGGATCGGGCTTATCGTGGGTGCATGGGGGATGGTGCTGGTTAGTTTTGGGGTATTGGTGTTCTAAAACCGCCGGGGTCTGCCGTGTAAAGGGCATGCCGACCCATTCGGCCGGTCTGGACGCCTGCGCGTCCAGACTACCCTTCGCCTGGTATGTCAGGCGGGGCGGCTGGGCAAACTCGCTGCGCTGCGCTCCGCTCAGACATGCCCAGCCGACTACCCCCCGCCTGACATACCAGGCTCGGCGGCCTCAACGGGTCGGCATGCCCTTTACACGGCAGACCCCGGCTCGCGGTGTTGAGAATTCCACAATGCTCCTGCGGGGGGGGGGCGCCTGTCGGGAACGGTCTCACCTTGCCTGAATAGCGATATCCCATGTCCCCCAGAACGATCTTCCACCGAATCCGCTGACAATCCCCTTCATCTCATAGCCAAACACCTGTAAAAAGGCTTTATCATTTTGCCCTTTAGCAATTTAGCATTCACAGAATGCAGCAAAAGGGGCTCGCGATGAAGATAAAGGCGGGAATACAGTGGACGCTAGGGGTAGCGTTGGCTGCGGCTGCTGCGTCCGGTGCATGGGCGCAGGACAAGGTCGTCAACGTATACAACTGGGCGGAATACACCGCCCCGGACACGATTCCGGGTTTCGAGCGCGAGACGGGTATCAAGGTCCGTTACGACGTTTACGACAACAACGACACCCTGCAGGCCAAGCTGCTGACCGGGAAGTCGGGCTACGACGTGGTGGTGCCCTCGACGCATTACGCCTCACGTCAGATCCAGGGCGGCTTGTATCAAAAGCTGGACAAGTCCAAGATCCCCAATTGGTCGAATCTGGATCCCGACATCATGGCGCTGGTCGCCACGATCGATCCGGGTAATGAGCATGTGATTCCCTGGGGATACGGCACCAACGGCCTCGGCTACAACGTCACCAAGGTCAAGCAGATCATGGGCGAGAACGCCGATCTGGCGAGCTGGGACATGTTGTTCAAGCCCGAAAACGCCGCCAAGCTGAAAGAATGCGGTATTTCCATGCTGGATGAGGCGGCGCAGGTGTTTCCCGCCGTGCTCAAATATTTGGGCAAGGATCCCAACAGCGACAACGCGGACGATTACAAGGCTGCGCTGGATCTGTTGAAACAAATCCGCCCCTATATTCGCCAATTCAGTTCCTCGGGCTATATTGACGAGCTCGCGGTGGGCGATCTATGCATGGTGTACGGCTTTTCGGGAGACGTGATGATCTCTCGCAAGCGTGCGCAAGACGCCAAGAAATCTTACGAAGTCAACTATTTCATCCCCAAGGGCGGTGCGCCTGCGTGGTTTGATGTGATGGCGATTCCGAAAGACGCTCCGCACGTGGATGAGGCTCATGCCTTCATCAACTATATCGAGACGCCCAAGGTGCATGCAGCCATCACCAATACCATGTTCTATCCCAACGCCAACAAGGCCGCGCGGGAGTTCGTGGTCAAGGATGTGGCCGAAAATCCCATGATTTATCCGCCGCCGGACGTCGCCAAGACACTGTATGTGATCAAGGCCCAACCCATGAATATCCAGCGCCTGCAGACTCGCATGTGGGCGGAACTCAAGTCCGGACGATAGCGATCATGAGTGAAAGCCGTTACACGGCACAGCATTCGGCAGACCCTGACGAGTTCGTCAAGGTCTCCGAATTGGTCAAGATTTTTGGCGACGTTGTCGCCGTGCGTTCGGTCAATCTGGCGGTCAAGCGCAATGAGATTTTTGCCTTGCTGGGCAGCTCCGGCTGCGGCAAGTCGACCTTGTTGCGCATGTTGGCGGGCTTTGAGGAGGCGACCTCCGGCCAGATCATGCTGGATGGCGAGGACATCACCAGTGTGCCGCCGTATCGGCGGCCGGTGAACATGATGTTCCAGTCGTATGCGCTGTTTCCTCATATGACGGTCGAGGCCAATGTGGCTTTTGGCCTGAAACAAGAGGGAGTGGACCGCGCGGAAATTCATGATCGCGTGTTCGAGGCGCTGAATCTGGTGCAGATGGCGGGCTATTCGCGCCGCAAGCCGCATCAGTTGTCAGGCGGGCAACAGCAACGTGTGGCGCTGGCGCGCAGCCTGGTCAAACGGCCGAAACTGTTGCTGCTGGACGAGCCCATGTCCGCGCTGGATAAGCAGATCCGCCAAAAGACGCAGATCGAGCTGGTCAAGATTCTGGAGCAGGTCGGCGTGACCTGCATCATGGTGACGCACGACCAGGAAGAAGCCATGACCATGGCGCATCGCCTGGCGGTCATGACCGAGGGCCAGATCGTGCAATGCGGCACGCCGCAGGATGTTTACGCGTTTCCGAATTCGCGCTTTGTGGCGGGCTTTATCGGCTCGACCAACTTGTTGACCGGCACGATTGTGGTGGATGAGCCCGATCACGTGGCGATTGAATGCGCGGAGCTGACGCGTCCGCTTTATGTCAGCCATGGGGTGAGCGAACCGCTGGGCATGGAGGTTCACGTGTCGATCCGGCCGGAGCGGCTGGTGGTCTCGCGGACTCAACCCGAGGGTGACTATAACTGGGCGCATGGCATGGTCAGCCATATGGCCTGGATGGGCAGCTATGCGCTGTACCAGATACGCTTGGACTCGGGCAAGGTTGTCGAGGCGAGCGTGCCCAGTCTGCAATTGGCCCAGATCGACGCGCCGGGCATTGACGAGGAAATCTACGTCAGTTGGAGCGCTGACAGCGCGACGGTGCTCGCGTCATGAAGCTGCCCGCACTACGCGACTTGATTCCGTCGGGACGCACGCTGGCGATCGTGCCGCCGTATCTTTGGCTGGCGCTGTTTCTGCTGGTGCCGTTTTTTCTGGTGCTCAAGATCAGTTTTGCCGAGCTGCAGTTTGGCATCCCCCCGTATACGGCACTGACTGAGTTTAAAGACGAGGCGGTGCAGTTCAGTCTGCACCTGGCGGGCTATATCCGACTGTTCACCGACAGCCTGTATCTGGATACGTATCTGAGTTCGCTGAAGATGGCGGCGATCACGACCGTGTGCTGTGTGCTGATCGGCTATCCGATGGCGTATTACATTGCGCGCTCGTCACCGTCGATACGCAATCTTTTGCTGTTGGGCGTGATTCTGCCGTTCTGGACCTCGCTGTTGTTGCGGGTCTATGCCTGGGTCGGCATTCTGCGTAATGATGGCTTGCTGAATAAATTCTTGATGAGCATCGGTCTGATTTCCAGCCCGCTGGAAATTTATCGCACGGATCTGGCGGTGTATATCGGCTTGGTCTATGCGTATTTGCCGTTCTTTATCTTGCCCTTGTATGCCAATCTGGTGAAGATGGATTTGCGCTTGCTGGAGGCCGCCTATGATCTGGGCGCTCGCCCGTGGCAGGCCTTCTGGCGTATCACCGTGCCGCTGTCGCGTCCGGGCGTGATCGCCGGCGCCATGTTGGTGTTCATTCCGTCGGTGGGGGAATACGTCATTCCAGAAATGCTGGGCGGCGCCGATACCCTGATGATGGGGCGCGTGATGTGGAACGAGTTCTTCAATAATGCAGACTGGCCGATGGCATCGGCGGTGACTTGCGTCATGGTGCTGCTGTTGCTTGTGCCGCTGGCCTTGTTCCAGTACAGCCAGGTGCGTCAACAAGACATGGCAACGCGGGGGCAGGCATGAAGGGGCCCAATAAAACCGCGCGCGGCTTGGCCTTGGGGCTGGGTTACTTCTTTTTGTATGTGCCCATACTCAGCTTGATGGTGTTTTCGTTCAACGATTCGCCATTGGTCACGTCATGGAGCGGCTTTTCGTTCCGCTGGTATCACGCGTTGTTCAACGATAGTGCGTTGTTGAGCGCGGCGTGGCTGTCGTTCAAGATCGCGGCATTGACGGCGACGGCGGCGGTCATCATCGGCACGTGGGCGGGCTATGTGTTGGGGCGCATGGGGCGGTTTCGCGGCTTTACCCTGTATTTAGGGATGCTCAGCGCACCGCTGGTGATTCCCGAGGTGGTGCTGGGTATTTCTCTGCTATTGATGTTTGTGGAAATGCGGGGGCTGCTGGGCTGGCCGGCGGAAAACGGCACCTTTACCATCTGGGTAGGCCATGTCACGCTATGCGTGGCATATGTGGCGGTGGTGATTCAGGCGCGGATCCGCGACCTGGACCGCTCGCTCGAAGAGGCTGCGCTGGATCTCGGGGCGACGCCGTTGACGGTGTTTTTCCGGATTACGCTGCCTTTGATTGCGCCGGCCCTGATAGCGGCCTGGTTGCTGTCGTTTACCCTCTCGTTGGATGATGTCGTGCTGGCGTCGTTTCTGTCGGGGCCGGGTTCGACAACTCTGCCTATGGAAGTGTTTTCGCGCGTGCGGTTGGGGCTCAAGCCCGAAGTGAACGCGTTGGCCACTCTGTTTATCCTGGCGGTGGGCATTTGCGTGATCGTGCTCAATCGTCTGCAACAGCGTAAGGAATCCGATTCAAAATGAAGCATCAGACAACGCTATACGGCCTGAACAAATGCAGCACTTGCGTCAAGGCACGCGATTGGTTGTCGGCGCACGGCGTGGCGCACGAGTTCATTGATTACCGCGATCATCCCGTGCCGGCCGCCACATTGAAGGCCTGGGCCGGCAAGGTCGGCGGTTGGGAAAAACTGGTCAACCGTACTTCCATGACCTGGCGCGCGTTGTCTGATGAACGCAAGGCCGCGCAGACCGATGCCGAGTGGACGAAACTGATTGCCGAGTATCCGGCCCTGGTGCGCCGTCCTGTGACGGTGACTGCCGATGGCGAAGTCTCGGTCGGGTTCTCGGAAAAGCGCTACGGCGAGCGCTTTGCCTGAAGATGGCGAAAGGCCCCGGGCCAGCACTGCCCGACCATTTTTTTGATCGCGACGCCAGCCAGCTGGCGCGCGAGCTGCTGGGCAAGGTCATCAGGCGCCGCCTGGATGGTTTGTGGCTGTCGGCACGCATCATCGAGACCGAGGCGTACTACCTGACGGAAAAGGGCAGCCATGCCTCGCTGGGCTATACGCATAAGCGCCGCGCTTTGTTCATGGATGGCGGCACGGTGTACATGTATTACGCACGTGGCGGCGACTCGCTGAATTTCAGCGCGGGCGGGCCAGGCAATGCGGTGCTGATCAAGTCTGCGTATCCGTGGTCCGATGTCGTGTCCGGACCTGAGTCGCTGGCGCGCATGCAGGCGCTGAATCCGGATGCCAAAGGACAGCCTCGGCCGCCAGGACGTCTGTGCGCGGGGCAAACGTTGCTATGCCGCGCGCTGGGCCTGAAAGTCCCCGAGTGGGATGCACAGCGTTTTGATCCCAAGACCTTTTTCGTGGAAGACATAGGGCAATCGCCCGATCGTTTGATCAGCACGACTCGTCTGGGTATCCCCGCAGGGCGGGACGAGCATTTGCGTTATCGCTATGTCGATCCGGTCTATGCGGCGTTTTGCACTCGCAATCCATTACGCCGTGGGCAGGAGCCGCACCGCGACTATGACTGGATGGATCGCTACGGCGTGATCGTGCCCTGAGCAGAGGCTTGGGTTTCGTCGTACTGGCGTTCAATGCGAGCCCGCCACTCGGTGTATTTGCGGCGCATGCGCATCTTGTTCAACCGCTTGCTCCAGGCATACAGCGGGATCAACGGCAATACGCCGAATCCATCAATCAGATACATCCCCTTTTTGCCGTCGGCATTGTTGCCCAGCGCAATGTTTTTGGCAGAGAGGTCACTGATGACGATATGCGCATCAATCAGGTCATCAAAAAACGCGTCCAATTGATCGCTCAAGGCAGAAGAAATCCCCTCGCGGGCAATGATGTTGGCCAGCGTGGGTGCCAGATGGCCATTGTCGTCGGTGATTTTTTCTACTAGTTGACCGAGCCCGAGTGTGGTTTGAGCCAGACCGACCACGCGTGACATGGGGACGTTCCACACGCCGGACGGGACAGTCGTCGTGGTGACATATTCCGACAGTTCGTCCAGGTAGACCCGATAGGCGCTTTCGCGTTGGAACTGCTTGTAAAAACGCTTGAACGGCTTGCGTTCCAGGTAGGCCGCGTAAGCGTCCATGTTGATGACTTTGATCAGCAACGAGGGCTCATGCGGATGCTGAAAAACGTAGCGGTCTGCGCCTCTGGCGAGTACCTGCGCGTGGGTCAGATCCAGGGGGCCGAACACCGCAGTAAAGCTGCTCGAGCGTATACCGAAGGTGTCTGCAGCGACGGGGGCGGGCAGGAGGTCGGGCTGTCTGGCGCCGTTCAGGACATCCAGCGTAGAAAAGTCTTGTTGCACAACGATGTTGGCGAATGTTCTTTATGTTTCGGGATTGTCGAAGTTAAGCGAAATTTGCGCAACCTGGGGTTGCGCTGGTGCCGACGGCCTGTTTCGGCCAAGAGCAAGGCGCCGCAGAGGAGGATGCTCGGCACAGAGCAGGCATCCGCCCTGGATTTGCCGTCTGAGATAGTGTTGTTCCCAGCCTACAATAGCGCTTTCGGGAGATTGCCCTTGATCGATGCTTTTCCGTGGGCGCAAGCCTTGCCTTGGATGACCGTGGTGGCCACTGTGGCCGCCTTAGTGAGTCTTTTGATTCTAGTGCGCCTCTGGTTACGGTCACCTGAAGACTCGCACATCGAAACACTGATGGATGGACTGGATCGTCTGGAGCGTGCGTTGCGCGCGGATCTGGACGAGAGCCAGCGAGGGCTGCGTACGGAGTTTGCCGAATCAACCCGTGGTTTGCGTACGGAGCTGGCACAAGGTCAGGAATCACTGCGCACCGCGTTGTCGCGCGATGCGCAGGCTGCGCGTGCAGAATATGCGGATTCCCTGGCGCGATTTTCGGCTCAATTCAGCGAAAGGCTGGAGGGTTTGGTGGCCCTGAATGACCGCCGCATGCAGGATGTGCGTCAGACGGTGGACCAACGCTTGCAAGCCTTGCAGGCAGACAATGGCGCGCGGCTCGACGAGATGCGCCGGACCGTCGACGAAAAACTGCATGCCACGCTGGAACAGCGGCTCGGCGAGTCGTTCAAGCTCGTGTCGGATCGGCTGGATGCGGTGCACAAGGGCCTGGGAGAAATGCAATCGTTGGCCGCCGGCGTCGGCGATCTGAAGCGCGTGTTGACCAACGTGAAATCGCGCGGCACGTGGGGCGAGGTGCAACTGGCCCGTTTGATTCAGGATGTCATGACACCCGATCAATACGCCAGCAACGTCAAAACGGTGCCGGGCAGTGATGCCGTAGTGGAGTTCGCCATTCGGTTACCGGGGCGGGCCGCGGGGGATGAGCCTGTATGGCTGCCGATCGATGCCAAATTCCCCAAGGAAGAATACGAGCGCCTGATGGATGCCTATGACGCCGTGGACCCGGAAGGCGAACGTGCGGCAGGAATGGCATTGGCGCGAGCCGTGGAATTGCAGGCGCGGCAGATTGCGGCGAAATATGTGGCGCCGCCGCATACGACCGATTTCGCGATCATGTTTTTACCGACAGAGGGCTTGTATGCCGAGGTGCTGCGCCGTCCTGGTTTGCTGGATAAGTTGCAGAGCTTGCGCGTGAACGTGGCGGGCCCGAGCAATTTGGCTGCGATGCTCAATAGCCTGCAAATGGGATTCCGCACGCTGGCGATCGAACAACGCTCGTCCGAGGTCTGGCAAGTATTGCGTGCGGTAAAAACCGAGTTCGCGAAGTTCGGCGAGTCCTTGGCTAGTGTGAAAAAAACCTTGGATACCGCCAGCAGCAAGCTGGGCCAGACGGAAGTGCGTACCCGGGCGATGCTGCGCAATCTGAAGACCGTCGAGGCTTTGCCGGAGGAGGATGCGCAGCGGGTGCTAGGCGACGAGGTGTAAGGCGTTAATCGTCGTTGATGACGAACTGTACCTTTCCTGCCTGGCCCGATGTCGCTATGTCAAAGGCGGCTTCGTATTCGTGCAACGGAAACTCGTGCGTGACGATGCGATCGAGCGCGGGAATCAGCGCAGGCAGCAGGTCAATGGTGTCTTGCCACGTAGTGCGCAGGTGTCGTCCGTAGATGCCTCGCACGGCGATTTCCCGCAAGATGACATGGCGCGAAAGATCCAGACCGATGTCGCCGTTCGGCAGGCCGGCCAGTAGCAGAGTGCCTCCGGGCCGGACAGCCGACAACGCAGATGCTATCCCTGCCTGGTTTCCGCTGGTATCGATGGCAGCATCGACTCCACCAGCATTGGGGCGCAGGCTCATCAGCTGTTCATTGGCGTCGTCTTCGCTGGGATCGATGAGCGTGTCTGCGCCAATGGACTGCGCGAGCCGTAAACGGTCATGAGAGAGATCGGTCGCGATGATGCGTGTCGTACCGGTGGCTTTGGCGGCGGCGATGGCCAGCAGGCCGATAGGCCCGCAGCCGACAACGAGCAACTGTCCTGATCGGGCCTGTGATTCTCGAACGGCTCGCACACCGATACCCAGAGGCTCCATGAGACAGGCATATTTATGGTGAAGATCGGCTGGCAGCACACGCAGTAATTCCGACGGAACGATCGCATATTCGGCAAATGCACCGCAATCGAGGCGGCTGAATACCCGTAGATTCAGGCAGGTGTGGCCGCGGTCCGCGGCACATTGACTGCAGTGGCCGCAGGGCAGATGCGTCTCGGCGGCGACTTTGTCCCCCGGTTTTATGTCGTGTACCTCATTGCCCCGATCGATGACAATGCCGCTGAATTCATGCCCGAGCGCGAACGGAGGTTTGTAGCTTTTCGCGGCCCAGGCATTCCATCCGATGATGTGCAAATCCGTGCCGCAGATGGCCGCGCGGCTGATGCGCACCAGAACTTCGTTCGCCGCTAGAGAACGCAGCTGCCGGCGCGCCAGAGCGACGCCTCCGGGCATGGGTCGCTCTTTCATCAGGATCGGGTAACCCATGGGGAGGCTGAGCATGATGTCATTGCTCCTTGATGTTGGCGAACTCGGCGACGCGTTCCCAGACCTTGGCATCGTTGCGAATTTGCGTGGCCATGTCTTCGGATGTGCCTGTCGATACGGTGGCGCCCAGATCCTCTAGCCGGCTTTTGGTCTCGGGCCGCTTGAGTGTGCGCTGCATGGCGTCATAGAGCGTGGCCTGGATGTCTTTAGGCAGGCCCGCAGGCGCCATGATGCCGTTCCAGAAGTCAGGCGCGTAGTCTTTGACGCCCAGTTCGTTGAAGGTGGGCAAGTCGGGCAATTGAGGACTGCGCGTTGCTGCCGCCAGACCGATAGGCGTGAGCTGCTTGGATTTGATGAAGGACATGGCCGAGGGCAGGGCGTCGAGCAAAATCGGCACCTGCCCGGCAACCACATCGCTCAGTGCGGGGCCTGAACCCCGGTATGGAATGTGTGTGATGTTCAGGCCCGTCATCATTTTGAACTGCTCCATGGCCAGGTTCGTTGCGCCGCCTGCTCCGGAACTGCCATAACTGTAGCGCCCGGGATTAGCCTGCAGGATCTGCATGAACTTCGGGTACGTGTTGCCCTCGAATTTGGGGTTGACCACAATCACGCCGGGAAAGCTCGAGAGCTTTGCAATCGGTGTGAAATCCTTGGTGATGTCATAGTCCAGTTTTTTCACTGCGCCATTCGTGCCGTGCGTACTGACGTTCATCAGGCCAATGGTGTAGCCATCGGGCGTGGCGCGCGCCAGTTCCAGCGCGCCGATCGAGCCGCCGGCGCCGCCACGATTGACCACGACGATAGGCTGTTTCAGCTCTTTGGATAGGCCTTCGGCAAAGATTCGTCCGACCACGTCTGTGGTGCCGCCGGGGGCGAACGGGATCACCAGTCGTATCGGGCCTGTCGGGTAGGCGGCTTGTGCCAGCGCGCTGCCGGCCAGCGTTGACAACGTCATCGCCAGTCCCGTTTTCAGCACCTTTCTGCGGGTGGGTTGCAACAGTTTCATTATGTCTCCTCCTGTGAAGCCTGTGTGATTGATTACACGGGGCGGTCGCCTTTTTGGACTTTTAGTGTGCGGTTATCGACTGCGGGCAGCATGCGGGCGGGATCGCGTGTCACGACGATGTCGATGACGGTGGGGCTCTCGCGATTCGCGAACCCTCGTTCGAATGCGCTGACCAGTTGCTCGGGGTCTTCGACGCGGATACCCAGGCATCCCATGTGATTGGCAATATCCGCGTAATTCATTTCATGCAGGTCTGACGACTGGTAGTTGCCCGCGCCGTAGACCGAGTGCTGCAGCGCCTTGACGTAGCCCGAGGCGGCGTTGTTAAAGACACATAAAACAAAATTGGCGCCCAGGCGTTTGGCGGTTTCCATTTCGCCCATGGTCATGTTGAATCCACCATCGCCGGTCAGTGCGACGACGACGCGTTCTGCGCCGACCCCGATCTTGGCGCCCATGCCGCCAGGTACGCCGTAGCCGATGGAGGCGAAGCCCCGGTCGGCGACAAAGTGCCGGCCAGCTTGTTTGGTGTCGAACAGCAGTGCTCCCCAATGCGCGGCAAAGCCTCCATCGGCGACCAGGACAGCGTCTTTGGGCAGGATTCGGTTGAGCTCGCCCAGGATGCGGCCGATGTTGACAGGGGTCTCTTTGGAGGTGGTGCGATCCTTGGCTGTCTCGTTCCATTGGGCCAGTTTTACCGGGACCTCAGCCAGGTACTCGGCGCGTTGTGCCCGGCGTGAATCCCCATTGCCGAGTGCGCTGGCAATGTCTTCGAGAGCGAGGCGTGCATCGCCTGCCAAAGCGACATCGGCCTTGGTGGTGCGGCCGATTTCCTCTGCAACGACATCGATATGGATGAGCGGCGTGGCAGGGGGAATGATGGTGAATCGCTTGGTCGCCACCTCGCCTAATTTGCAGCCCACGACGATGAGGCAGTCGGACGAGGCGATCAGCGCATTGGCGATGCGGTCGTATCGTCCAAACACGCCTGCCGACAGGGGGTCTGTGCAGGCAATGGCGCCTTTGCCGCTCATCGTGTGCGCGACGGGAATGCCTTCGCTGCGAGCCAGCGCGAGCAGGGCTTCGTGTGCTTGAGAGATATGGATGCCGCCGCCCGCCAGAATAAGCGGGCGTCTGGCATTGGCGATCAGCGCAGCGGCCTGCGCGACATCGTTGCCGGACGGACGGGTGCGGCGTGACTGAAAGGTCGCGGTCGCGGGATCGGTGAACAGATCCGCTTCGTCGAACGTATGTTCCCCATGCGAGATGTCTTCGGGAATGGCGATGACGACCGGACCGGGACGGCCCGAGGTCGCTACCGCAAAGGCGCGCCGTACGTGCTCGGGGATGCGTTGAATGGCTTCGACTCGGATGACTTCTTTGCACACGGGGCGCAGGACTTCCAGTTGCCGGGCCTCCTGAGTCATGTTTTTCCAGGCATGATCGCGATGCGCATCGGCGACGATCGCGACGATGGGGATGCCGGCATTGAGCGACTCGGCCAGGCCTGTGACGAGATTGGTCGCCCCTGGCCCTAGCGTTGCGTCCACGATGCCGACGCGATTCGTGACGCGAGCGTAGGCGTCTGCGGCAAATACGCCGCAGCGTTCATCGTTGATCAAGGTGTGCCGCAGCCCGAGCGCCCGGCAGGCTTCGTAAAAGGGCAGCAATTGAAATCCACCCATTCCGAATAAAGGGCCGACTTCGTATCGTTTCAGCATCTCTGCTACCGCTGCGCCACCACTCAAGTGGTGTTTTTGTGTCGTCATCTGTGTCTCCGTTGTTAGGTTTAATGGTGAGCTAGCTGTAGTGCGAATGCCTGAGCGGTCATGCCTAACGAGGCGCCTGCCTCAATGGCAGTGCGATTCAGTGCCGATATCACGCCCGTGCGATAACTGGACTGCGCGTCGCCAATACGGGCGGTCCAGGCGCTGACGCAGGCTGCTGCAATGCCTCGTTCATCCAAGGCAGGCAGCCTCGACGTACCAGCCTGATCTATCCCGACGGCAGCATCGTTGAACACGATGCCGCGGACATCAACGCGCACGGCAGAGCCTGGGTCATCGCCAAGCAAGCCTCCGTGCGATCCGCAGATGACGATCTTTCCTGTATCTGTTGCGGTGATGAGCGAGTTGGAGTCGACCAGCGTGACCTCGCCGCCGTTGGATAAGCGCACGACACTGCGGTGTTCGGCGTCAGCGTGGGCGATGTTCGTCTCGAGCGGCCCCGGGGAAGCCCGGCAAGCCAGGGTTTCCAGCGCGTGATGGCATGTGTCTCCTATCGCGACGCCCAAGCGTGCCGCGATGGCGTTGGCGTGGGAAATCCGTCCGCGCTGATGACCGTCTTGGCCATTTCCGATACGGGCCGACAGATGGCCGATCGTGGCTGCAGGGATCCCGGCCGCCTCGAGAATGGGCAAGGCTGCTATGCCGGCCTGTTCCAAGCCCACCCCCGCGTCACATAGGATGACGCCCCGCAATCCCGTTGACAAGGCGAGCGAGCCGCAATAGCTGCCCCCGTGTGAGGCGCAGTACGCCACGGTGTCGTGAGTGCGCGGAGGGACTTGCGTGATGCTGTCGAGAACCAGTATATTCATTGATGTTCCGTTTAACGGAATAAATGATCTGTTAAATGAAAGTATAGAGAGGCTGATGGATAATTTCAATATGGAACACACAACAGGCAAGCCAACAGGAACACGTCACAGATGAAGGAATCAGCCACACAAGCGGAACTCGGGGGCGCGGAGCGCGGGGGAGAACATCAGAATTTGCGCCGCATGAGCCTGGCGCTCGATGCGCTTGCGCGCGCTCCGCAGGGATTGCGATTGGCAGAGATCGTCAGCTTGACCAAGCTGGGCAAAACGACTGCTCATCGTCTGATGACCGGGCTGCAAGAGTTCGGGTGGGTGGATTATGTGGAAGAGGACGGCAGCTATCAGTTGGGCTTTCGGCCATTGACACTGGCGTTGGCGGCCGCCGATCGGTATGGCCTGGGCCGGCTGGCCGCAGCACGCTTGCAGCGGATTGCCGATGAGACCGAAGACACGGTGTATCTGAGTTTGCGCTCAGGGTTGGAGTCGATTTGCGTTGCGCGCTACGAAGGCGATTTTCCGGTGAAGACCCTGACTCTCTCTGTGGGGGCGCGCCGGCCATTAGGTGTTGGAGCAGGCAGTCTGGCGCTGCTGGCGTTTCAAGATGAACAGACCATGCTGAACATTATCGACCGGACATCTGAGGCGCGCGCGCGGTATCACTTCAGTGACGCGACGCTGCGGAAATTGGTAGCCGATGCGCAAGCGCGCGGTTATGCATTGAACGACGGCATGCTCGTGAGCGGGATGAGTGCAGTCGGCGTTCCTATTCGTTCGTCGGCAGGGATTCCCGTGGCGGCGATCAGTGTGGCCGCGATTTCGTCTCGTCTATCGGGTGACCGGCAGCATGAGGTTGCGCGTCGCTTGCAAGACGCTGTGACAGAGATTGAGTCTTCGTGGCAAAGCGCATTGGATCTGACGACATTGGGAGTATAAAAAGGGAAGTGATCGCCACGATCGCGCTACATCGAATCGGAGGCCGGTATGTCGACGTTTCAGACGCATGTTGTCCGCAATCAAGTCGCGCCGTTGCAGGATTATTCCTTGTACGACACGGATATCGCATTAAGGCAGGCGGTGCAGCGTGAAGGGGCTGCTGATTGGGACGCTACGTTGCGCGAGCACGGTGCGTGGCTGGGGCGTGCCCACACATTAGCGGCGGGAGAGCTGGCGAATCGCTACTCGCCGCGTTGGGTGGGATACGACCGCAATGGCTATCGCGTGGATCAGGTGGAATTCAATGTGGCCTGGCACGAGTTGATGTCGGGCATCGTGGCGCGAGGCTTGCATAGCCAGGCATGGTTGGCGTCAGCTACGCAGCCAGCGCATGCACAAGCCTCGACACGGTCCGGCCATCAAGTCGCGCGCGCCGCGGCCTACTTGATGCAAGGGCAGGTCGAAGCAGGAACGCTGTGTCCTACGACGATGACATTTGCGGCGGTGCCTTTGCTGCAGAGCGAGCCTGCCGGAGCGATCGATTTTGCCCAACAATGGCTGCCCGCATTGTTCTCCCATGAGTATGACCCGGCCGACGCGTCTATCTCGGCCAAGCGTGGCGCCTTGATCGGCATGGGATTGACGGAAAAACAAGGGGGATCCGATCTGCGCGCCATAACGACTCAAGCCGTGGCGCAGGGCCCGGAAGGGCGCGGCCAGGTATATCGATTGACGGGGCATAAATGGTTTCTTTCCGTGCCGCATGCGGATGCGCATCTGGTGTTGGCAAATACGGAGGCGGGGCCAGGGTGTTTTTTTGTTCCGCGCTGGATTCCCGATGGGCCGCGCAATGAAGTGCGTATCCGCCGTTTGAAAGACAAGCTGGGCAATCGCAGCAATGCGAGTGGCGAGGTGGAGTTCGAACAGGCGTGGGGCATGCTGATGGGCGAGCCCGGGCGCGGGCTGCCGTTGTTATTGCAGATGGCTGCGACCACCCGCCTGGACTGCGTACTGGGCAGCGCGGCGCTGCTGCGCCAGGCGGTGGTGCAGGCGGCGCATCATGCGCAATACCGGCAGGTGTTTGGCCAGGCGCTGGCGGCGCAGCCCTTGATGCGTCAGGTGTTGGCGGACCTCGCCCTCGAAAGCGAGGCGGCAACGGCCTGGGCGATGCGTTTGGCGCGCGCGGTCGATCAGCGTGGCGACGAGAAGGTAGGGACCAGCGCGCGGGCCTTGGTGCGCGTGGGAACCCCCGCCGCCAAACTCTGGGTGTGCAAGCGTGCAATCAATGCGATCGCGGAATGCATGGAGATCTGGGGCGGCAATGGCTATATCGAGGATGGCCCCTTGGCACGCCTATATCGCGAATCGCCGGTGAATTCGATCTGGGAAGGGTCGGGGAACATCATGGCGTTGGACGTGTTACGCGCGTTGCAGCGCGATGTCGAAGGACTGGCGATGCTGCGGGCGGAGCTGGATCTCGCGCGCGGTGCGTGGCCGGCTTATGATCGTGCTTTGGATGTGTGGCTGATGCAGGTATCGGACCAACTGCCCCAGGCCGCCACGGGGGTGGCAAAGGCGGCGGCGGATGCCGTACAGGCGATCGATCCCGCTCAGGCGCGGCATGTGGCAGCGGGGCTGGCGCGATTGTGGCAAGCAGCGTTGTTGATCCAGACGGCGCCGGCGCCCGTGGCGGATGCGTTTGTGGCCAGCCGGCTCGTGCAGCCGGGTGGAATCGTCGGAGAATTGCCGCCGGGACTGGATGTAGACGCGATTTTGGCGCGGGCGTGGCCGGGTATCTGCTAAATTGCTGCGCTGGCATCCCAAATCCGATATCGCGATCAGATATGGGATATCGGTTTTTTTACTGACTTTTCGCGTGCTCGGGCACGCTAGCGCACCATGCTTACTCAGCAAGAACTCAAGCAACAGGCCGCCGACGCGGCGCTGGCTCTGATCGAACCTCTGGTCGGCCCCGACGTCATCATCGGCGTCGGTACCGGCTCGACCGCCGATCTTTTCATCGATGGCCTGGCCAGGTTTCAGGGCCGGTTGGGCGGTACCGTGGCCAGCTCCGAGCGCAGTGCTGCTCGTCTCGCGGGCCATGGGCTCAAGGTTCTGGAGCTGAACGACGTGACGACCATGCCGGTCTATGTGGATGGGGCAGATGAGATCGACGGCCGCCTGCACATGATCAAAGGCGGCGGTGCGGCCCACACGCGCGAGAAAATCGTGGCGTCGGTGGCCGAGCAGTTTGTCTGTATCGCAGACGAGTCCAAGCTGGTCGAGCGCCTGGGGCGCTTTCCCTTGCCGGTCGAGGTCATTCCGATGGCGCGCGAATCGGTGGCGCGTTCGCTGGTTGCCCTGGGTGGCCAACCCAAGCTGCGCGAAGGCGTGACGACGGACAACGGCAACATCATTCTGGATGTGTCGGGTTTGCAGATTGACGATGCGCCGAATCTGGAGCTCATCGTGAACAATCTGGCGGGGGTAGTGACCTGCGGCCTGTTCGCACGTGTGGGGGCGCATATTGCGTTATTAGCTACGCAAAACGGCACTCGGCGGCTTGAGCGATCCTGACGTTTCGCCGCTTGCGGGGCGGCGCGGCACGATTAATAATCTTGTCATAATTAAGTCATAACCTTGCGGGTCGGCAGGCCCATCACGCATTGCGCATTAAAGGGTAACGCCATGAACAAACCTACGCAGGGAGTCCGGATGACGGAGCACACTAACAAGCAATTCGACGCCGATCTGGAAAGCGTCCGTTCGCAGTTTTTGCAGATGGGCGGCGTCGTCGAGGCCATGATTCAGGAATCGGTCGACGCAATCCCTACGGGCGACATGGAGTTGGTCGAAAAGGTGCGCGAGCGCGAAAAACAGGTCAATCGCTTCGAGGTCGAGATCGACGAGCGTATTGGCCTGATTCTGGCGCGTCATCAGCCGACGGCGATTGATTTGCGCACGTTGCTGGCGGTGTCCAAGATGCTGACAGACATGGAGCGTTGCGGCGACGAAGCCGAAAAAATCGCCAATACCGTGCGCCGCATGTACGAGGCCGATCAACGTTTTATGCCGGTCATCGAGATACGCCATATGGCCGCCAGCGTGGGCCGTATGCTGCACGATGTGCTGGACGCGTTTGCTCGTCTGGATCCGGTGCTGGCTGCCCAGGTCGTTCGCAATGACAAAGAAGTCGATCGCGAATGGAAGGGCGCGCTGCGCAATCTGATCACCTATATGATGGAAGATCCGCGCACGATTTCGCGCGCCATCGATATGGTGTTCATCGCGCGGGCGCTGGAGCGCATTGGTGATCACGCCAAAAACATGGCCGAACGCGTGATTTATCTGGTCAGGGGGGCGGACGTCCGCCATACCGGCGCCAAAAATGCCGAACGCCAGGCTCGTGGCGAGGTAGAGGCCGAGACCGCGGAATCGAACGGCGAGGCGTGAGCCGCGCTGCCTGGGCCCGTCAGGGCCCGGGCATGATGATCATTGGGTCGTGATCATTCCGAAGGCGGTACGAAACCCTGGGCTTCGACGTTGCCGTCTTCGAACAAAAAGCGTTCCATTTGTTGTTGCAGGTATTTGCGGGCGCGGGCGTCAGCCAGGTTCAAGCGGTTTTCATTGACCAGACGCGTCTGGACCTGTTTCCACTCTTCCCAGGCCTCTTTGGAAATGCTTTGCCAGATGCGCGTGCCCATTTCACCGGGGTACGGCGGAAAATCGAGCCCTTCGGCTTCGCGTTTCAGTTTTACACAGTTGATGATACGGGACATGGTTTGCTGCCGGTTTGAATGAGATCTGTCATTTTAGCGGGCTTGGCATGGGTGTGGGAGCCAGGAGCAGACGGACAACGCCAGCAGGCCCGCTGTCCAGGCCTGCTCAATACGAGCCGCCCGTTCAGCAGACCTGGTTCAGGCCCACACCGTCGCTCAGACGATCACAATTTCTTGATGAAAATCAGGCTGTTACGCGAGCGGTTGTAATTGTTCTGCTTGCCACGGGGCAAATCTGCGATACCGCCCTGCACAAAGCCCCGCTTGATAAACCAGTGGGAAGTGCGGGTGGTGAGCACGAACAGGCGCCGCGCGCCCATGGCCCGGGCACGCGACTCCATGTGGCGCAGCAGGATCTCGCCTTCGCCGGTGCCTTGCCATTCCGGATGCACGATCAGGCAGGCCATTTCGGCCATGTGCTCCTCTGCATAGGGGTGCAGCGCGGCGCAGCCATAGATGACGCCGTCGTGCTCCAGTACAGTGAAGTGTTCCACCTCGCGCTCGATGACGCTGCGCGGGCGCGGCACCAGCGTGCCGTCGGCCTCCAGCGGCTCGATCAGGCTCAGAATCGCGCCTACGTCGTCCAGCGTGGCGGGACGCAGATCATCCAGTGTGTCCTCGACCACCATGGTGCCGACACCATCGTGGGTAAAGATTTCCAGGAGGACGCTGCCGTCCAAGGCGTAGGGCACCAGGTGAGCGCGCGCCACGCCGCGTTTGACCGACAGCGAGGCGTGCCGCAGATAAAACGCGGTGTCTTCGTCCAGATCTCCTTGCTGCAACAAGGCGTCGGCGTCTACGCGCGCGAGTTCGGTGTCCACCGATCCATCAGGGGACAGCACGCCTGGAGAGCTAGACAGGAAAATCAATTTTTCGGCACGCAGGGCAACCGCGACGCTGGTGGCGAGGTCCTCCATGGCCAGATTGAAGGCATCGCCAGTGGGTGAAAATCCCAAGGGCGACAGCAGAACAATCGAGCCCCGCTCAATGGCGAATTTCAGTGCATCGACATCGATTTTGCGGACTTGTCCGGTGTGCTGGTAGTCCACGCCGTCAACCACGCCCGTGGGGCGGGCCGTGACGAAATTGCCCGAAATCACCCGGATATGCGAATGCGACATGGGCGTGTTGGGCAAGCCCTGACTGAACGCGGCTTCGATATCCAGGCGGATCTCGCCCGCGGCTTCTTTGGCGCATTCCAGCGCAGCAGGGTCGGTGGGCGCCATGCCACGATCGAACTGCTGGGTGAATCCCTTCAGGCGCAGTTGCTCGTTCACCTGGGGGCGCGATCCGTGCACCAGGATCATACGGACTCCCAGCGCCGACAACAGCGACAAGTCTTGTATCAGCGCATTGAGCGCTCCCGCCTGGACCAGTTCGCCGCCAAAGGCGATCACAAAGGTCTTACCTCGGAATGCATGCACATACGGCGCCACGTCTCGGAACCATCGGACAAACTGGGCAGCGGCGAATTCGGGGGCTTCTTGGGCAGAGACGGTGTCGGGTTCCTGATCGGACATGATGGGCGGATGAGCTTCCTGAGGACGTAGGCACGCTCGAGGGCGTGGCCGGTGCCGCGTAGGGCGGCGCTGCACGAAATTATATGACCGTGACAGGGACGGGCCCTAAATCAATCGAATCAAAAAGGGTATCTATGCAACAGTTTCGCACCAGAGGGTGCCTGATGGGCCGTCACTGAGTCCGGCTTCGCTCCATGACGCGGCGGGACAACGGGCGCTCTCAGCGCGAGCATGACAAGTTTTTATAATGGCGGCTTAAAGGATAAATCGCACATGTCAGAAGTTTCCCCTCCGCCCGCGCGCGGCAAGACGCCAGGCAAGCGTGAGCAAGGTCCACGCGAAGTGCCTGCGCCAGGCAAGCGCGAGCAAGGCCAGCGACGCGATGCACCCTCGCCAGGCAAGCCTGAGCAGGTCCCGCCACGCGATGCGTCCCCGTCGGGCAAGCGTCAGCAAGGCCGGCGCGATGCACCACGTTCGTCTGCGGCGGACAAGGCGCCGCCGCCCGAGCGGCCTATTCCCGTCATCACCTATCCTGAGGACTTGCCGGTCAGCGCGCGGCGAGAGGAGATCGCGCGTGCCATCGCCAGCCATCAGGTGGTGATCGTCAGCGGCGAGACGGGTTCAGGCAAGACGACGCAATTACCCAAGATCTGCCTGGAATTGGGCCGTGGCCGCCAGCGCATGATCGGCCATACTCAGCCGCGCCGGCTGGCCGCCACGTCGGTCGCCAAACGCATCGCCGAGGAATTGAACACGCCTCTCGGTGAAATCGTCGGTTACCAGGTGCGCTTTAATGATCGTACCGGCCCGAATGCCTCGGTGAAGCTGATGACGGACGGCATCTTGCTGGCCGAGTCGCAGCGTGATCCATTGCTGCGCCGTTATGACACGCTGATCATCGATGAGGCGCACGAACGCAGCCTGAATATCGATTTTCTGCTGGGCTATCTGAAACAGCTGCTGCCGCGGCGCCCTGACCTGAAGGTCATCATTACGTCGGCGACCATTGATGCCGAGCGGTTTGCGCGCCATTTCGCGGCATCTGAAGGCCAGGTCGGCTCGCCCGAGGCTGCATCGGCAGATTCGGCAGACGAGAGAAAGGGCGGCGAAGATCTCGGCCAGGATCGCACCGGATTACGTCTGGCGCCTGTTATCGAGGTGTCTGGACGTCTGTATCCCGTCGAGGTGCGTTATCGTCCGGTGCGTGACGAGGCGGACGAGGACGAAGTCTCCAGCAGCAACAAGTCGAATCGCGAGCGCCTGGCGGGTGACGAGGAACGCGATCTGATCGATGCCATCGTGGATGCGGTCGACGAGTGTGCACGTCATGGCCCGGGCGATGTCCTGGTGTTTTTGCCCGGTGAGCGCGAGATCCGCGAATCGGCCGAGGCCTTGCGCAAACACCACCCGGCGGGCACCGAGGTACTGCCCCTATACGCGCGGCTGTCGCAGGCCGAGCAAGAGCAGATTTTCCATCCGCGTACCAATGCGCGCCGCATTGTGCTGGCGACCAACGTGGCGGAGACCTCGTTGACCGTGCCAGGCATTCGCTTTGTGATCGATAGCGGGCTGGCGCGTATCAAGCGTTATTCGTGGCGCAACAAGGTCGAGCAACTGCGTATCGAGCCGATCAGCCGCGCCTCGGCCAATCAACGTGCCGGGCGTTGCGGGCGTATCGGGCCTGGCGTGTGTATTCGTCTCTATGACGAGCTGGATTTCAACGGCCGCGCTGCTTTCACTGATCCCGAGGTGTTGCGTTCCTCGTTGGCCTCGGTGATTCTGCGGATGAAGTCGCTCAAGCTCGATGACATCGAACAGTTTCCTTTTGTCGAGGCGCCACCGGGGCGTGCCATCGCCGATGGCTACCATCTGCTGCAGGAGCTGGGCGCGATCGAATTGGCATCGGCCTCGGATGATGACGAGACGAACGAAGCCGCGCGCACGGGCTCGTCATATGTGTTGACCCGCACGGGTCACGAGTTGGCAAAGCTGCCTGTCGACCCTCGCATTGGCCGTATGATTCTGGCTGCACGCGAGCAACAGTGCCTGGCGGAAATGCTCATCATCGCCTCGGCGCTGTCTGTGCAGGATCCGCGTGATCGTCCCATGGCCGAACGCGAGGCCGCCGAGGCTGCGCATGCCAAGTTCGCCGACGACAAATCCGAGTTCATGTCGTTTTTGAAGCTCTGGCGTTGGTATGGCGAGCAAGTGCAGCACAAGGCATCGCAACGCAAACTCGTGGCTTTGTTGCGCCAGAATTTTCTGTCGCCTATCCGATTGCGTGAATGGCACGATGTGCATACGCAGTTGTCGGCGCTGGTGGGCGAGCAGGGGTGGCGGGTCAATCAGACCGAGGCGACGTATGAGCAACTGCACCTCGCGCTGTTGTCGGGGTTGCTGGGCAATATCGGTTTCAAGAGCGACGAGGGCGGCTATTACCGCGGTGCGCGCGATATTCGCTTTCATATACACCCGGGCTCGCGTCAGGCGAAAAAAGGCGGCCGTTGGATCGTGGCCGCCGAGCTGGTCGAGACCACGCGGTTATATGCCCGTTGCGTGGCGCGTATTGAACCGGTGTGGCTCGAGCGCGTGGCGTCGCATCTGCTGCGTCGCAATTGGTCCGATCCGCGCTGGGAAAAGAAAGCCGGGCAGGTGGTCGCCAATGAGCGTGCGACGTTGTATGGCCTGATCGTTTACGCAGGCCGGCGTATTCAGTATGGCCGTGTCAATCCGCAGCATGCGCGTGAATTATTTATCCGTCAGGCCTTGGTGCCGGGCGAGATCGATACGCGCCTGCCATTCGTTGCGCACAATCGCAAACTCATTGCCGGCATTGAAAAACTCGAACATCAGGCGCGTCGTCCCGATATTCTGGTCGATGATGAGTTGATCTACGCGTTCTACGATCGCCAATTGCCCGAGGGGATTTCGCAGACGGCGAGCCTGGAAAAATGGGTGCACGGCCTGGATAAAGCGGCCGCTGCCGCGCTGATGCTCACGCGTGACGAGCTCATGCGGCATGAGGCTGCGGGCGTGACCACGGACGTGTTTCCGAAACAGGTGGAGTGGCAGGGCGTAGTCATGCCGCTGGACTACCATTTCGAGCCCGGGTCGCCGCGCGATGGCGTGACTTTGTCTGTGCCATTGTTCGCGCTGAATCAGATCGACCCTGCTCGTTGCGAATGGCTGGTGCCGGGCATGCTGAAAGAAAAAGCGCATCTGTTGCTGAAGTCGCTGCCGCAAAAACTGCGGCGTCATTGTGTGCCCCTGCCTGATTACGCGGCCGGTTTCTATGATCGCTGGTACGACCGTATGGCGGATCCGCAACGGGGTCTGGTGGATGCCTTGATCGCCGACATGTGGGATCAGGTCCAGGTTCGTCCAGCTACGGGTGATTTCAAGCTGGAAACGTTGCCTGCCCACTTGTTCATGAATTTCAAAGTGGTCGACGAGCACGGGCGCATGCTCGCGGCGGGCCGCAATCTGGCGCAGTTAAAGGCCGAGTTCGGCAAGCAGGCGCAAGCGACGTTCCAGCAGTTGGCGGTGCGCGATGCGGGGGTTGCTCAGGCACTGGCGCATGAAAACCTGACGTCGTGGTCTTTTGGCGCGCTGCCGGAGATCATGGAGATCAAGCGCAAGGGGCAATCGGTCATCGGCTATCCGGCGCTGGTGGACCGTGGCACGCACTGCGATCTGGATGTGTTTGACGATCCGGACGAGGCGAAGCGTCATCATCGTGCGGGGTTGTTGCGGCTGTTCCGTATCGGCTTGCGGGATCAGGTGAAGTTCTTGGAAAAGAATTTGCCGGACCTGACGAAGATGAGCATGCTGTATATGAACCTGGGTACGCAGGAGGATCTGCGTGATCAGATCATTGATTGTGCGTTGGCTCAGGCTTGCTTGACGGATCCATGGCCCGCCGATGAGCAGGCGTTTGAAGCGCGGCGGCAGGATGGTAAAGGGCGGTTGGGTTTGTTGGCCCAAGAGGTCGCGCGTTTGTCGCATGCGATTCTCATTGAGTATGCCGCGCTACAGCGCAAACTGCCTCAGGCTAAACCTCATACGGCTGCCTATGCGGATCTGCAGCAGCAAATCGGGGCGCTGGTGCCTAAGTGGTTCATCCGCGATACGCCGTATGCGCATCTCACGCATTTCGCGCGCTATTTGAAGGCCGCGGTGGCTCGTATTGACAAGCTGCGTGCTGATCCTGCCAGGGATGCGCGATTGATGTCGGATATGGCGCTTTTGCTGACTCAATATCAACGTGCGAGGGCTGCGTTGAAGGGGGCTTCGGATCCGGGGTTGGATGAGTTCCGGTGGTTGCTGGAGGAGTTGCGGGTGGCGTTGTTTGCGCAGGAGTTGAGGACGCCTATGCCTGTGTCGGTGAAGAGGTTGATGAAGGCTTGGGAGTCGTTGCGGCGGTAGGTTTGGGTTCTAAAACCGCCGGGGTCTGCCGTGTAAAGGGCATGCCGACCCATTCGGCCGGTCTGGACGCCTGCGCGTCCAGACTTCCCTTCGCCTGGAGTGTCAGGCGGGGCGGCTGGGCAAACTCGCTGCGCTGCGCTCCGCTCAGACATGCCCAGCCGACTACCCCCCGCCTGACATACCAGGCTCGGCGGCCTCAACGGGTCGGCATGCCCTTTACACGGCAGACCCCGGCTCGCGGTGTTGAGAATTCCACAATGCTCCTGCGGGGGCAGGCGTCGCATGTTAGTGACATTTGAGTGGTGATCGGCGATGGTCATCAGCTAGCAGCCGAGGTCAGCTGCTGTTGTGAGTTCCTGTCGGGGGGCAGAAAGCCGCACCGGGCCGTAGAGCGCGGATTTAGTCCGCGCAGCGGACCGAGCCCCCTGGTCATGGGGCGAGTCCGTGCGATAGGCCCGGTGCGGCTTTCTGCCCCCCGACAGGAACGTCTAAATAGAGACTCTGTATGCCAGCAAATAATGACTACGCAATCAATCTTTCAACGTAGTCAGATCGACAATCTCTTCTTTGCCGTAAAACTTTACGCCGATATGAATCCGGTCCCGCCCCTGAGAGCGCCGATGCCGGTTCGTGTCGCGC
The DNA here is from genome assembly GCF_054781015.1 of Bordetella muralis. Taxonomy (NCBI): domain Bacteria; kingdom Pseudomonadati; phylum Pseudomonadota; class Betaproteobacteria; order Burkholderiales; family Alcaligenaceae; genus Bordetella; species Bordetella muralis. The sequence goes on from NZ_BAAGVF010000003.1 coordinate 525,495, forward strand.
AGTGAATACACGCATCCGCAGTATTCCTGCTGATAGAAGTTTTCCCGCTTGGAAATCTCGATCATGCGCTGAGATCCGCCGCCCTTGCGCCAGTTGTATGTCCAGTAGACCAGATCGTCATAACGGCCCGCTGCACGCTCGCCGCAGCCGTTGATCTGGTTCATGTCTTTCCAGCGCGAAATCCCCAGTGAGCTGGTGATCGTATCGAAGCCGTGTTCGTGTGCATACAACGCCGTGCGCTCGAACCGCATGTCGAAACAGACGGTGCAGCGTTCACCGCGTTCGGGCGAGTTTTCCAGGCCTTTGACTCGGTCGAACCAGTTATCCATGTCGTAATCGGCATCGATGAATTCGATGCCGTGTTGCTCGGCAAAGCGGATGTTTTCCTGCTTGCGGATCTCGTATTCTTTGACGGGATGGATATTGGGGTTGTAGAAGAAAATCGAATAATCGATGCCCGATGCCTGCATGGCTTCCATGACTTCGCCGGAACAGGGCGCGCAGCACGAGTGCATCAGCACCTTGCGGCGGCCGGTGGGCAGTTCGAGTTTGGGACGCACGAATTCAGACATGGCAGGCAGGGGTATGGCGGTAAAAACCCTTATTTTACGATGATTTGCGAGTGCCCCATAGGGCTCTGGCGTGGCGTGTCTGTCTCCAAGGCATGCCGCGTGGCCAGCGCGAGGTCGGCTCCAAGACGGAACAGGGCCGTTTCTTCCAGGAGCGCCTCGAAACTCGACGCTGTCCGGCGGTTCCCGGCCAGCGTTGCCGCCGTTATCCCAGTACCGTGTTCCACAGCGCCGTGACGGCCGCGCGCTCGTCGATCAATCGATCCTGGGGCACGCGGGCTTTTTCGACGCCTTGCAGACGTAGTTGGTGTTGTGTGCGTCGCAAGGTGCGATACGCGTCGCCTGCGAGTTGGGCGAGGTCGGCGGGGATCAGGCCTGCCTCGCTGGCCAGGCGCAACAGCGCGATGTTGCCCAGGTTGTTGACCAGCACCCGATGGGTGGCTGCGTGGCAGAGCACCAGATACTGGGTGACGAATTCCACGTCGACCATGCCCCCGCGATCGTGTTTCAAATCGAAATCGCCGCTCTGGTTGGGATGCCCGGCGCTGATTTTGTCGCGCATGGCGAGGACTTCGTCGCGTAGGGCGGTGGTGTCGCGGGGTTGGACGAGGACGTCGGCGCGAATGCGCTCGAAGTGGGCGCCGATGCTGGTGTCGCCGGCGGCATAGCGGGCGCGGGTCAATGCCTGATGTTCCCAGGCCCAGGCGTGTTTCAACTGGTATTGTTCAAAGGCTTCGACGGACACGGCCAAGAGCCCGGCATCGCCATCGGGCCGCAAGCGCAGGTCGGTTTCGTACAGACGGCCCGACGACGTCATGGTGGAGAGCCATGACGTCATGCGGCGGCCCAGTTTGGCGTAGACCTCGGCGGCGTCGTCACGCGGGTCGTCAAAGAGGAACACCAAATCCAGGTCGGAGGCGTAGCCCAGTTCTTTGCCGCCGAGTTTGCCGTAGGCAATGATGGCGAACTGCGGCGCGGCGCCGGGTTTTTTGTTCACCAGCGGCCAGACGCGGTGAATGGTTTCGGCCAGCAGCATGTCGGCCAGGGCGGATAGCTGGTCGCCGAGCGCTTCGACAGTGAGTTCGCCTTCGAGGTCCTGGGCCAGTAATTGGAAGCTGGCCTGGCGTTGGACGTCGCGCATCAGGTTCATCTGCCGCTCGATATCCGGCTCTCCGTCGGGCAGCTTGCAGGCGTCGAGGTCGGCAGAGAGTTGACGCGCGATCTGCGCAAAATCCAGCGGCTGGAATAGGGTGCGCCAATCGATCAGGCTGTCCAGCAGCAACGGATGCTGCGTCAGGTATTGAGCCGCCCATGGGCTGGCAGCCACCATGCGGGCCACCCGAGCCAGTGTGTCCGGGAATTCGGCCAGCAAAGCCAGATAGGCACTGCGCTGTGCGATGGTTTCGATCAGGTCGAGTAAGCGCACGGCAGCCTGTTGCGGCGCTGACGTCTGCTGGGCGGCCTCGATGGCGGCAGGCAGCAGCGTTTCGAGGCGGCGCCGGCTGCTCTCCGGCAGGGTGCGTACGCGCGGGCCGTTCAACAGGGATTCGGCACGGCGCAGCAGGTCGTCGGCATCCTCGCCGAAGGCCTGCTTGATTTGTTCTGCCAGGCGGCTTTCCGCATCGTGTTCGTCGTCATGGGATGATGACTTGGCATCCTGGGCGTGGTCGAGCCTGGAGGCGGTTGCGGGCTGATCGTCGGTGTCGCCCATGCCGGCCAGACGGAAAGCGTTGCGAAATGTCTGTTCTACAAAGGTCCTGTGTTCCGTCAACGTGCGTTCGAATTCCTCGCTGCCCAGGCCGAGGGCGTTGGCCAGACGAGCGCGTTGTTCGGTATCGCCCGGCAATAGGTGGGTTTGCTCGTCTTCGCGATACTGCAGGGTGTGCTCGACGCGGCGCAGAAAGCGGTAGGCGTTTTCCAGTCGTTGTGCGTCGTCGGTGCTGATCAGGCCGGCATCGCGTTCGGCGTGCAGGGCCTGCAACAGGCCGCGCCGCTGCAGGGCAGGCATGCGGCCGCCGCGGATGAGCTGGAATAATTGCACGACGAATTCGATTTCGCGAATGCCGCCGTCACCGAGTTTGATGTTGTTGGCGCTGTCGACGCCGTTGCGCGCCAAGGCGCGGCGCTGCCAGTCCTGGCGGATGCGTTCGCGCAGGGCGCGTAATGATGCCAGGGCATCGAAGTCGAAATATTTCCGATAGACAAAGGGTACACGCAGGCTTTCGAGCTGGCGGGCTTGTGCGGTGGAGTCGCTATCGGGAAAGGCCTGCGCCGGAATCAAGCGCGCCTTGAGCCAGGCATAGCGCTCCCACTCGCGGCCTTGGGCGACGAGATAGTGTTCGAGCGCATCCAGGCTCCACGCGGGTGGGCCGGAGTCGCCGTCGGGGCGCAGGCGCAGGTCGGTGCGAAACACCTGGCCGTGGGCGTCGGCCTCTGACAGCACAGGCATCATGCGGCGCGTGAGACGCCCATAGAACTCGTGATGGCTGATGCGGCGGGGGCCATCGGTTTCCCCTTCTTCGCCATACAGCATGATCAGATCGATATCTGATGAGACGTTCAACTCGCCGCCGCCGAGCTTGCCCATGCCGAGGATCAGCATCTCCTGAGGAGCCCCGGTGGCGGGATCGCGCGGGATGCCGTGGGTCTCAGCCAGTTCTGCTGCGACGCTGCGATACGTGATGGCCACCGCCAGATCTGCGAGGGCCGTCATGGCGCCTACGACTTCTTCCAATGTGGCCTGGCCCGCCAGGTCGCGCACCATCAACGTCGTGAACACGCGTTCGCGCAGTTTGCGCAGGACCTCCCGGCATTGCGGGACCGGCAGGACGGCCGAGGCCTCGGCGCCTGCCAGTTCTGCTTGCCAGGCGGCCAGCACATTCGGCGTGACGGGGTGATGGCTGGCGACTTCCAGCCAGGCAGCCAGATCGGGATGGGTATCGACACGGCGGCGCAGATAACCGGACCAGGCCAGGGCGGGGGCGAGCAGAGAGGCAGACATGGGAGGGGAGTGCAGACGGAAAGACGCGTTTCAGGTATAAGGGGACGATACCCCAAGAAGTTCTTTCTGCCCACTGCTCTGTGTCGTTAATCGCCAAAGTCTTCCGTTGTCTATTCTGGACCGGTTTCGCCATATATATTGCCGCGGCCGCTGCGCTGCTCGGCTTGCGATATTGGATCCTGCCCAATATCGATCAGTGGCGTCCCCGCATTGAGGCCTATGCCAGCGATGCCCTGGGCGCGCGCGTGCAGATTGGCGAGCTGAGAGCGGATTGGCGCGGCCTGAATCCGAGTCTGCGCTTAACGTCGTTGGTGGTGTACGGCTCGGACAACGAGCCGGTGTTGACCTTGCCGACGGTCTCGGCCGTGTTGGGCTGGCGCAGCGTACTGGTGTTGTCGCCGCGTTTGCTCAGCCTGCGGGTGGATGGGCCGGAATTATGGGTTCGTCGCGACGCGACAGATCATTTGTGGATCGCAGGCCAATCGATCGATCTCAATACCGATACGGACAGTGAGCATGACCGCTCCCCGTTGGTGCGCTGGTTGGCGAATCAACGTGATCTGGCGTTGGTTGGCGCGACAGTGCACTGGCAGGATGAACTGCGGCAGGCTCCCGATGTGGCGTTGCGCAACGTCAGTCTGCGGCTTTACAACGGATTGCTGTCTCACCGCTTTGCTTTATCGGCAGAGCCGCCTGCCACCCTGGCAGGTGAGGTGATGGTGCGTGGCAACGTTCATCGCAATCCTCTGCAGGTGGGGGCGCCCCGTTGGACGGGAGAGCTCTATGCGGAAATCAAGGATGCTGAACCCGAGGCCTGGACACCCTGGCTTTCCGTGCCGGCCGTGTCGGGTCGAGGGGCAGCGCGTGCCTGGTTGACCCTGGATGAGGGAAAGATCACCGATCTCACGGCCGATGCGGCATTGCGCGAGGTGCGATGGCACGCGACCGATGATGCGAGTGCAACGCTCTCGCCATCGCAATCCGGCGGCGAGGCGTCGGCGACGTCTTCCACCTCTGCATCCGGGGCCATCGAGCGTTCCACGGCGACGTCGGCCTCCGGCACGAAAACCCAGACGGCACAGGTAGCTGATGGACATGCTTTTCCATCCGGACCGACGCGGGCGTTGCGCCTGGAGTCTGGCACTTTCCATCTGCAAGGGCCTCCAGGCAGCGTCGTGCAGTGGGACGGCGTGCCGCTGGCTTCCGCGGCAGAGGAGGCGGGGATGACCGTCCGGGCTGAGTTGACCGGCCTGCAGGCCAATCTGCCCGAGACATTCGATCCCGCCTTGCTACAGGCCGATACGGTGCGTCTGGATGCGACTGTGCGTCATCCCTCGCAGCAGCCATTGGTGGTCGACGTCAGGCAGTTTGACCTCGCCAATGAGGATCTGGATGCCCGTCTGAATGGGCGCTGGATCGGGCAGGGCAAGACCATCGCGGGCACCGCGGATTTCCAGGGAAACCTGGCTCGCGGCAGTATGTCGGCGATTCACAAATACCTGCCTTTGACCGTGAACGCCGATGCGCGTGAATGGCTGGCGCGTGGCCTGCCTGCGGGACACATCCGCGATGCTTCAGTGACGGTGAAAGGCGACCTGGACGAATTTCCCTTTGAGGACAAAGAGGATCATGGCCAGTTTCGTATTGCGGGCGCCTACAGCGGGGCGATCGTCGACTATGCGCCGCCGCACGGTCGGAACAAGGGCTGGCCGCGGCTGGAAAATGTCTCGGGTAACTTTGCCGTGGATAAAGTCAGCCTGTCGCTGGATACGCCGGGCGGAGCGATCGCGCATATCGGTGATGACCATACGCTGACGATCGGGGCGGTGAGGGCCACGATTCCCGACATGGAGCACGCGTCGACGCTGCATCTCGATGGTGAGATCTCCGGGGCCGTGCCCGCCTATATGGCGCTGGCAAACCATTATCAATTGGGACAGTTGTTGGACGGCATTCTTGATACCGCCGAAGGCACCGGCAATTGGCGGGTGCCGCTGAAGCTCGAGGTGCCGCTGTTGAACGCGGAAGACACCAAGGTGGATGGACGGATCGTGTTCGCGGACAATGATTTCCGTTTTGTGCCGCAAATGCCGATGTTGCGGGAATTGCAGGGCGAACTGATGTTCTCCGAGCGTGGATTGCGGGTCGATACGCTGCGCACGCAGTTTCTGGGCGGCCAGGCACGTATCAGCGGCAAACTGGAGCAGCGCCAGGACGCGTTGCTTGTCGAAGGAACGCTACCGGCCTCGGGACTGGCGCAATGGATACGCAACCCTCTCATGGAACGCCTTGCGGGCCAGACGTCGTATCGCGGGCATGTCGGCTATGGGCCGGGCGGGATACTGGATCTGGATATTGATTCGGACCTGGCTGGGATGGCGATCGACCTGCCCGCACCGCTTGGCAAGACGAAAACGGCTGCGTTGCCGCTGAAAGCGAGTTGGGGTGCGTCGAGTGCAGCCGATAGCGGCAAGCGCGATCAATTGTCGGTGAAGGTCGGATCGGATATCGCTTTGTTGCTGGAGCATGACCGCGCCTCTCGCGGCAGTTACTTCGCACGCGGCGCGCTGGGTGTCAGCCGGCCCGCTGTCCTGCCTGCGGTCCCGGGGATGCTGGTCGATATCCAAATGCCGGAATTGGATCTGGATGCCTGGCAGCAGGTGACCGATGAGGCCGGGGTCGGCAAGAAGGCCGATAGGGATAAAGACGCGGCGGCGCGTTCGGATGCGCTGCCGATACTGAACCAGATCAATGTGAATACGCAGCGTCTGCAGGTGGCGGGCTGGTCGCTGGACAGTTTGACGCTGGCCGCCACGCGCCCGCAGCCCACGCAGTGGCAGGTGTCGCTGAATTCCAAGCAGGCGGCCGGTTCGCTATCCTGGCAGGAGGCTTCAGGCGCGATTGCCGGGCGCGTGATTGCGCGGCTCAAGCATCTGGCCTTGGGAGGGGATTCGGACGTGGCCACCAGCATGCCCGTCAAGGACAGGCCGACCCCCGACGATGACCTGTCCGATATCCCGGCAATCGATCTGCAGGCCGACCAATTTTCCTTGTATGGCCGCGATGTCGGCAAGCTCGAGGTCTTGGGAACCAATCTGGAAAGAGGGCAGTTGTGGCGGTTGGACAAACTGCACATCGGCAATGAGTCGGCGACCCTGGATGCGACGGGCAGTTGGCGGCTTACCGGCGCGCAGCGAGGCCTGACTGTCGATGCCAAGGCCCAATTCAAGGATCTGGGCGCATTTGTGGACCGCATTGGCTACAAAGACTACGTGGGCGGCGGCAGTGGTTCGATCGTGGGCAAGTTGACGTGGCGCGATCTGCCCTGGACGCATGATCTGGCCAATCTCGATGGCAAGATGCAGATCAGCCTGGACAAAGGGCGGTTCTTGAATGTGAATTCCCGCAGCGCCCGTTTGCTGGAATTGCTGTCCTTGCAATCATTGCAGCGCTTGGCCAAGCTGGAGGCGAATCCAGCCGATGCCTGGCGCGACGGTTTCCCGTTCGACACGATCCGGGGGGATATGGCCTTGAGCCGCGGTATCGCGCACACCGAGGGTTATAAGCTCAACGGCCCGGTGGCGACGATTGTATTGGCCGGCGATACCGACATCATCGCCGAGCAGTGGAACATGAAAGCGGTCGTGATTCCCAATCTGGATGCCAGCGGGGCGGCCGTCGTGACGGCATTGGCGGTGAATCCCTTGATCGGGCTCGGCGCGTTTGTGACGCAGTGGTTATTGAAACAGCCGCTGGCTCGCGCGATGACAATGGAATACGCCGTGACGGGATCGTGGGATGATCCCAAGGTTGCTCCGATAGAGACGAAGCATGTGCCAAATCATTCGCCGAATAATGACTATGTCGAGCATTAAAAACGGGCGCTGCAAGAGCGCCCGATACAGACCTGAGGCGGGCCGCGTATCCACGTACGGACCCTGATGCCTAGGATTTATTTCTTCATCATGTCGAAGAACTCGGCGTTGGTCTTGGTGGCGCGCATCTTGTCCAGGATGAATTCCATCGATTGGATTTCGTCCATGTCGTGGATGAACTTGCGCAACACCCAGACCTTTTGCAGCAGGTCGGGTTTGATCAGCAGTTCTTCGCGGCGGGTGCCGGATTTGTTCAGGTTGATGGCCGGATAGACGCGTTTTTCGGCCAGACGGCGCTCGAGGTGGACTTCGGAGTTACCCGTGCCCTTGAATTCCTCGTAGATGACTTCGTCCATACGGCTGCCGGTTTCGATCAGTGCCGTACCCAGGATGGTCAGCGAGCCGCCTTCTTCGAGGTTGCGCGCAGCGCCGAAGAAACGCTTGGGGCGTTGCAGCGCGTTGGCGTCGACACCACCGGTCAGGACCTTGCCCGAAGCGGGCACCACGGTGTTGTAGGCGCGCGCCAGACGGGTGATGGAGTCCAGCAGGATCACCACGTCTTTTTTCATTTCGACCAGACGCTTGGCCTTTTCGATGACCATTTCCGCGACTTGTACGTGGCGGGTGGCGGGCTCGTCAAAGGTCGATGCGACGACTTCGCCGCGCACCGTGCGCTGCATCTCGGTGACTTCCTCGGGCCGTTCGTCGACCAGCAGGACGATCATGACGGCTTCGGGGTAATTGGTCGTGATGGCGTGCGCGATGTGCTGCATCATCACGGTCTTGCCCGATTTGGGGCTGGCGACGATCAGACCGCGCTGGCCTTTGCCGATGGGGGCAAAGATGTCCATGATCCGGCCGGTCAGGTTTTCTTCGCTCTTGATGTCGCGTTCCAGACGCATCGGCTGATTCGGGTGCAGCGGCGTCAGGTTCTCGAACATGATGCGATGCTTGATCGCTTCGGGGGCCGAGCCGTTGACCTTGTCGACTTTGACCAGGGCAAAGTAACGCTCGCCGTCTTTCGGCGTGCGGACCTCGCCCTCGATGGAGTCGCCGGTGTGCAGGTTGAAACGGCGGATCTGTGACGGCGAAATATAGATGTCGTCGGTGCTGGCCAGGTACGAGGTCTCGGGAGAACGCAGAAAGCCAAAGCCGTCGGGCAGGACTTCCAGTACGCCGTCGCCGAAGATCTGCTCGCCTTGTTTGGCCCGGCGCTTCATGATGGCGAACATCAGCTCTTGCTTGCGCAAGCGGTTGGCGTTTTCGATTTCCAGGCCGGCGGCCATTTCCAGCAACTGCGAAACGTGCAGCGCCTTCAGTTCATTGAGGTGCATCGCGGTGAAAGGGGGATAGTAGAGAAGGGTCTTGGCGGCAGGCCACGGACGGGCCCGCGCGGTAATCTCAGACGGAGCGCCGACCAGGTCGGCGATGTGTTTACAACACGTAGTGTATTACAACGCGCCGTCGAGGAAAGCAGTTAATTGCGATTTTGACAGGGCGCCGACTTTCGTGGCGGCGGCTTGGCCATCCTTGAACAGCATCAGCGTGGGGATGCCACGGATGCCATATTTGGCGGCGGTGTCCTGGTTTTCGTCGACGTTCAGCTTGGCGACCGTCAGGCGGCCGGCGTACTCGGAGGCGACTTCCTCCAGGAGGGGGGCGATCATCTTGCAGGGGCCACACCAGGCCGCCCAGTAATCGACCAGCACCGGCTGACCGGATTTGATCACATCGGTATCGAAGCTTGCATCGCTGACGTTCTTGATTTGCTCGCTCATGGTGATTCTCGGTTCCGCGGCATGATGGGCGTCAGACGCCCCTGCCATTTTTGTTCTACTAAAAGGTAGGTGAGGCATTAAGCATACCACTGTTGAAAACAACAGGGTTTGCCAGTTTTGTGTAGCATGTTGCGTCGTGGTCGACGGAATCCAGAAACTGGCACAACGCCATTCTGTCATTCTTTGACCTGCAAACTACTTATCCTACCGAATTCGGACTGGTCAGGACGTGCGCATCCTACCTAAGGCCGCGCAAAATCTAGACTTATCCGTAAAATGTCGGTTTTTTTCCACAGATCTTGGGGATAACTTGGCTACACCACGTTACACCGAAGCCTCCATCCGAGTCCTGAAGGGGCTGGAGCCGGTGCGTCAGCGTCCGGGCATGTACACCCGCACCGAAAATCCCCTGCACGTCGTGCAGGAGGTCATCGACAATGCCGCTGATGAGGCGCTCGCCGGCTACGGCAAGCAGATCCAGGTCACCCTGCATACCGACGGCAGTGTGTCGGTCGAGGACGATGGCCGCGGGATTCCCGTCGGCCTGCACCCCGAAGAAAACGCGCCGGTGGTCGAACTGGTCTTTACGCGGCTGCACGCCGGGGGCAAATTCGACAAGCAAGGCGGCGGGGCTTATGCCTTTTCCGGTGGCCTGCACGGCGTCGGGGTATCCGTCACCAACGCACTGGCGACGCGGCTCGAAGTCGTCGTCTGGCGCGATGGCGCGACCAACCGTCTGGTTTTCCAGGGCGGCGATGTGACCGAGCCCTTGGCGCCGTATCCGGAAGCAGGACGCAAAAAGTCCGGCACCCGCGTGCGTGTCTGGCCCGACGGCAAATATTTCGACAGCCCCCAGATCCCACTGGGCGAGCTGAATCACCTGCTGCGCAGCAAGGCTGTACTGCTGCCCGGCGTGAAAGTCACGCTGATCAACGAAAAAACCGGCGACACCAAGGTCTGGCAATACACCGATGGTCTGCGCGGCTACTTGGCCGAGGCGCTGTCAGGCTCGGAACTGATGGTGCCGTTTTTCGAGGGCCAGCAGTATGCCGGCGCCGATCACGAGAGCTTTGCCGACGGTGAGGGCGCGCAATGGGTCGTCGCCTGGACCGAGGACGGCAATGCGGTGCGTGAGTCCTACGTCAATCTGATTCCCACGCCGGCAGGCGGCACGCACGAGTCGGGGTTGCGCGAGGGCCTGTTCTCGGCGGTCAAGGGGTTTGCAGAACTGCACAGCTTGCTGCCCAAGGGCGTCAAGCTGTTGCCCGAGGACGTTTTCTCGCGCGCCAGTTTCGTGCTGTCGGCCAAGGTCCTCGACCCGCAATTCCAGGGGCAGATCAAAGAACGTCTGAACAGCCGCGACGCAGTGCGTCTGGTCGGAGGCTTCGCGAAAAGCGCGCTCGATCTCTGGCTGCACAGCAACGTCGAATACGGCAAGAAATTGGCTGAGCTGGCGATCCGCCAGGCCCAGGCGCGTGCGCGTTCGGCGCAGAAAGTCGAAAAGCGCAAGAGCTCGGGCGTGGCGGTGTTGCCGGGCAAGCTGACCGATTGCGAGTCCTCCGACGCTACCCGTACCGAGGTGTTCCTGGTCGAGGGCGACTCGGCTGGCGGCTCGGCCAAAATGGGCCGCGACAAGGAATTCCAGGCGATCTTGCCGCTGCGTGGCAAGGTCCTCAACTCCTGGGAGGTGGACCGCGATCGTCTGTTCGCCAATAACGAAATCCACGATATTTCCGTGGCGATCGGGGTGGATCCGCATGGCCCGAAAGATTCGCCGGATTTGTCGGGGTTGCGTTATGGCCGCATCTGCATCCTGTCGGACGCTGACGTGGACGGCTCGCACATCCAGGTGCTGCTGTTGACGCTGTTCTATCGTCATTTCCCCAAGCTGGTCGAGGCGGGGCACGTATACGTAGCCAAGCCCCCCTTGTTCCGTCTGGACGTGCCCGCGCAAGGCAAGCGCCCCGCGCGCAAGATCTATTGCCTGGATCAGGGCGAGCTCGAGGCGGCACAAGACAAGCTGCTCAAGGAAGGCGTGCGCGAGGGCGCATGGAGCATCAGCCGATTCAAAGGGCTGGGTGAAATGAATCCAGAGCAGTTGTGGGAAACCACGATGAATCCCGATACGCGACGGTTGCTGCCCGTAGGCTATGGTGCACTGACCCCCGAGGACACCACCAGCATGTTCGACATGCTGATGGGTAAAGGCGAGTCATCGCAGCGCCGTGCCTGGATCGAGGAAAAGGGTAATCTCGCTGAGCTCGATATTTGATTCCGGCCTAATCAGGCAGCTAGACCTGCATGGATCAACACTGCCTTGGCCGACCCGGTAAGAATGCCTCCTGGACTGTGTTCTGCACAATCCGCCCTGAAAAGGGCAGCCAGTGCGTAAGCGCAGCGGAGGCTTTTCCTCAAAGCAATTTCGACGACACATGACTGACAGCAATCAACCTGGCTTGTTTGACGAAGCCGCCGGCGGGGCCGAAGAGGCCATCACGCTGGGCCGCTATGCCGAGCAGGCCTATCTGGACTACGCCGTATCCGTGGTGCGCGGCCGCGCCTTGCCCGATGTGGGCGATGGGCAAAAGCCGGTACAGCGCCGTATTCTTTTCGCCATGCAGGACATGGGCCTGGGCCCCGGCGCCAAACCGGTCAAATCCGCGCGCGTGGTGGGCGATGTGCTGGGTAAATATCACCCGCACGGCGACCAGGCGGCGTATGACGCCATGGTGCGCATGGCGCAGGATTTCTCGCTGCGCTATCCGCTGATCGATGGCCATGGCAACTTCGGTTCGCGCGACGGCGACAATGCCGCCGCGATGCGTTATACCGAAGCGCGTTTGACGCCGTTTTCGCGTCTGCTGCTCGACGAGCTTGACGAGGGCACCGTCGATTTCGCGCCGAACTATGACGGCAGCCAACAAGAGCCGCAAATGTTGCCGGCACGTTTGCCGGTGATGCTGCTCAACGGCGCCTCGGGCATCGCCGTGGGGATGGCGACGGAGATCCCGGCGCACAACCTGCGCGAGGTGGCGCAGGCGTGCGTGGCGTTGATCAAGCAGCCGAGCCTGCCCGATACCGAGTTGTACGCGATGGTGCCGGGCCCCGATTTCGCCGGCGGCGGCCAAATCATCACGCCGGCGGCCGACATCGCGCAGATCTACCAGGGCGGCCGCGGCTCGCTCAAGGCGCGTGCACGCTGGCAGTTCGAGGAAATGGCGCGCGGCCAGTGGCAACTGGTCGTGCACGAACTGCCTCCCGGCACGTCCTGCCAGAAGGTCCTCGAGGAAATCGAAGAGCTCACCAACCCGAAGGTCAAGTCCGGTAAAAAGAGCCTGACGGCCGACCAGCAGCAGTCCAAGGCCGTCATGCTGAACTTGCTGGACGCCGTGCGCGACGAGTCTGGCAAGGACGCCGCCGTACGTCTGGTGTTCGAGCCCAAGACCTCGCGCGTGGATCGCGATGAGTTCGTCAATACGCTGCTCGCGCAGACCAGTATGGAAAGCAGTGTGCCGATCAACCTGGTGTGCATCGGCACCGACGGCCGTCCGCGTCAAAAGGGACTGCGCGACATTTTGACCGAGTGGGTGGCGTTCCGCACCGATACGGTCGTGCGTCGTACCCGCCATCGCTTGGACAAGGTCACGGATCGCATCCATGTGCTCGAAGGGCGCATGGTCGTGTACCTGAATGTCGATGAGGTCATTCAGACGATCCGCGAATCCGACGAGCCCAAGGCGGCGCTGATGCAGCGTTTCTCGTTGTCCGAACGCCAGGCCGAAGACATCCTCGAAATGCGCTTGCGGCAATTGGCGCGTCTGGAAGGCTTCAAGATCGAGCAGGAGCTGACTGACAAACGTGCCGAACAGGCAAAGCTGCAAGAATTGCTGGATAACCCGTCCTCGCTCAAGCGCCTGCTGATCAAGGAAATCGAGGCCGACGCGAAGCAATATGGCGACGATCGCCGTACCTTGATCGAAACCGCCGAGCGCGCCGTGCTGGAAACCAAGGTGCTGGACGAGCCCGTCACGGTCGTTGTGTCGCAAAAAGGCTGGTTGCGCGCGCGTCAGGGGCATGGCCATGATGCCTCGCAGTTTGGTTTCAAACAAGGCGATGATTTGTATGGCGCCTTTGAGTGCCGCACCACGGATATGCTGATCGCGGTGGGCGACAATGGCCGGGTATATACCGTCGCAGTTTCAGGTTTGCCCTCGGCGAGAGGCGACGGGCAGCCCGTCACCACGATGATCGATCTGTCGCCAGGTACGCGCATCGTCCATAGCATCGCGGCGGCTCCGGATAGCCGCTGGCTGCTGGCCACGCAACGTGGTTTTGGTTTCGCAGCCAAGCTCAGCGATATGACCTCGCGTCAGCGTGCGGGTAAGCAATTCATCACGCTCGAAGACGGCGATGCGTTGTTGCGGCCAGTCCCGTTGTTTGCCGGGGCCCAGCAATTGGCGTTGTTGTCGGCCAAGGGCAAGTGCCTGGTGTTTGGGTTGGACGAGGTCAAGTCCCTGTCGGGCGGTGGCCGCGGCACCATCTTGATGGGCCTGGACGCAGCAGACAAACTCGAACAAGCCGTACCTGTCGGGGCAGGCGGGTTGCGCGCAACAGGCGTGTATCGCAACAAGCAAACCGAAGACATCCTGGTTGGCCCGACCCTGGCGCCGTACATCGGCAAGCGGGCTCGCAAAGGCCGCACGCTGGACGTGCGGCCCAAGCTGCCGGTGCTGCTGTCGCCGGTGCTCTAGTCGACGTCACGCATTAAGGGGGCATGTATCCCGATCATTGGGCTGCTATCTGTTTCGGATAGCGGCCCAATTTGTTGACGCCGCCAAAGCACTTCCGTGGCGGACGATGCTGGACCAGCTACGTTTTTGTGTGCGCTGCATCGGCAGATACCTGAATGTTTTCAGGTTTTCATTCCTCGTCATCATGCGTCACAATAATCAAAAATTCAATTTATCTAGTCGAGGATGACCGAATGAAACTGACCGCCGATGCCCGCGGGGTATTCCCCATCGCTCCCACGCCCTTTTTTGACGATGGCGCCGTGGATCATGCCTCCATCGATCGGATGATGGATTTCTATCATGGCTGCGGATCCACCGGGCTGACCGTGTTGGGCCAATTGGGCGAAGCCCCCAAACTGGATTTCAACGAGTCTCTGGAAATCGCCTCTCAGGTCATCGGTAAATCCGCTGGCATCCCCATCGTCGTCGGCGTGTCCGCGCCGGGCTTCGCCTCGATGCGTTCTCTGACGCGAGCCGTCATGGATCGCGGCGCTGCAGGCGTCATGATCGCGCCGCCCAACACCTTGCGTACCGACGACCAGATCGTAAATTACTACCATCAAGCCGTCGAGGCCATCGGTGACGACGTGCCCTTTGTGCTGCAAGACTATCCGCTGACCTTTTCCGTACAAATGGCGCCTGGAGTCATCAAGCGCATCGTGGATGATCTGGCCTCATGCGTGATGCTGAAACACGAGGACTGGCCAGGCCTCGAAAAGATCTCGACGTTGCGCCGCTACGAGGCCGAGGGTGCCATGCGTCACATCTCGATCCTGTGCGGCAATAACGGCCTGTTCCTGGACTACGAAATGAATCGCGGCGCGGACGGCGCCAACACGGGATATTGTTTTCCCGACATGCTGTGCGATTTCGTCCGCATGATCGGCGAGGGCCAAAAAGAAGAGGCGCACGATCTCTTTGACGCCCACCTGCCTCTGCTGCGTTACGAGCAACAGCCCGGCGTTGGTCTGGCGGTACGCAAATACGTGATGATGCGGCGAGGCATCCTGTCCAGCGCCGCGCAACGCCGTCCCGGTGGCGCGCTGACGCCCGCCGCGCGCAGCGAGGTCGATCATCTGCTGACGCGCCTGGCACGTCACGATCCCCGCGCAGGAAAGCTCGTCGCTTAGCTGGAGAGCTTCAACCCGATCAAGCCGGCCGCGATCAATAGCACGCTGATCACTCGCATGGGGCTCAACGCCTCGTGAAACAGCACCAGGCCGGCGACGAATGCGCCGATCGCGCCTATGCCGACCCAAATGGCATAGGCGGTGCCCAGTGGTAGCGTTTTCATGGCGAGCGAGAGCAGCCAGAAGCTGATCAACATGCCGACCAGGGTGACGGCAGAGGGAACGAGACGGGTAAAACCCTCGGTGTATTTCAGGCCGACGGCCCAGACGACCTCAAAAAGTCCCGCGAGTACAAGAATGATCCAGGCCATGATGTGCAGCCCCTTTTCAATAGCCAGCGAGATGCTGGCACTGGGGCCGTCCCCGGATAGGAAAGCGACCGGCAGGTCGCCGGCGGCTGCGTCGGGCCGTCCCGACGCAGCAAAGATTATAGAATAGCAAATTGACCGCCGTGTGGCAGGGGCCCTCTATCCCAGTCACGGTGTCGGCGCCACGCATTTTCCTAAAGATTCGTACACATGAGTTTCCAGGTCACTGTTCAACCCAGCCAGCATCAATTTTCCGTCGAGGCCGGCCAGACCGTGCTGGACGCCGCCTTGGCCGCCGGTATCGTGCTGCCCTACAGCTGCCGCAATGGCGCGTGCTCTACCTGTAAAGGCAAAGTCGTCTCCGGCCAAGTCGATGCAGGGGAGTATCCCGCCCAGATCTTGTCGCCCGAGGAGCTCTCCCAGGGTTACACGCTGTTTTGCCAGGCTCACCCACAATCTGATCTGGTGGTTGAGTCTACCGAGGTCAGGCTGGCCAGCGACATCCAGATTCGCAAACTGCCCGCACGCGTACAAGAAATGGCCCTGGCCGCACCGGATGTGACAGTGCTGCGTCTGCAACTGCCTGCAGCCGATCCTTTCCGCTATTACGCAGGACAATACGTCGAAATCATCCTGAAAGACGGCAAGCGGCGCAGTTACTCCATGGCGAGCGCGCCGCATACCGGCAGTCCGCTGGAGCTGCATATCCGGCATATGCCGGGTGGCGTGTTTACGGATCACGTTTTCGGTGCGGGCGATACGCAAATGAAAGTCCGTGAAATTCTTCGCCTGGAGGGGCCGTTCGGCTCATTCTTCCTGCGTGAAGACTCTGACAAGCCGATCGTGCTGTTGGCCAGCGGCACGGGCTTTGCACCGGTCAAGGCGATTGTCGAGCACATGGCACATCACAATATTCAACGTCCTGTATCACTGTACTGGGGCGGCCGCCGTCCGCGGGACCTGTACATGAACGAATTGGCGCAGTCCTGGGCCGATACCTTGCCGGATTTTCGTTACATTCCCGTTGTGTCTGATGGTTTACCCGAGGATGCCTGGGCGGGTCGCACGGGCTTTGTCCATGAGGCGGTCATGCAGGACCTGCCGGATCTGTCCGGCTACCAGGTTTATGCCTGCGGTGCGCCACCCATGGTGGATGCAGCACGGCGGCAATTCACGGCCCAGTGCGGCTTGCCGGCCGAGGAGTTCTACGCCGACGCCTTCACCTCGCAGGCAGATCTGGCCGTCGCCGGGGGCTGAGACAGAAATGCCGCTCGCGCCAGCAACGACCGTCGCTAAAAAGCCGCACCGAAACCTTTGGGTGTAAATAGATACCGACCCTGCTTTTATGTCATAGGCGAGGGTCCGCTGGCGCTGTACACTGCGGCACGAAACTTTGATCGGATTCAAGCTGCGACAGCAGGGGCATGACCCTGCGGCCAGCGGCGCAAGGAGCAAGTCGCGCATGAGAGTTGTGGTGTTGGGTAGCGGCATTATTGGCATTTCCAGCGCCTGGTGGTTGAGCCAGGCCGGCCATGACGTCGTGGTGATTGATCGTCGCCCCGGCGCAGCGCAGGAAACCAGCCTGGCCAATGGCGGACAGATCTCGGTGTCGTACGCCGAGCCCTGGGCCAACCCCCAAGCCCCCCTGAAACTGCTGAAATGGATGTTTCAGGACGATGCGCCGCTGTTGTTCCGTCCCCAACTCGATTGGCGGCAGTGGGCGTGGGTCTTGGCGTTTCTGCGCGAATGTCTGCCGGGGCGCTTGGCCCCCAATATCCGCGCCATGGTGCGCTTGGCCGAATATAGCCGCAGCACTTTGCAGGGCATGCGTGCTGAGCTGGGGATCACCTACGACCACCTGGAACGCGGCATCCTCAATTTCTATCGTGATCAACGCGAGTTCGAAACATCACAAAGGGCTGCAGGATTGATGCGCGATTTCGGCGTCGAGCGCCGTGTCGTCACCGCTGATGAGGTGATTGCCATCGAGCCCGCGCTGGCATCCTGCCGGGCTACCATCGTCGGCGGCGACTACACGCCGGAAGACGAAAGCGGAGATGTGCATTTATTCGCCACGAGCCTGGCTCGCCGGTGCGAAGCCGCAGGCGTCGAATTCCGTTTCGAAACCAGCGCGACCCGCCTGATCACCGAAGGCGGTCAGGTACAGAGTCTGGAAGTCATCCAGCCCGATGGCCGCTATGCCCGCGTGGCGGCCGATGCCTACGTCGTGGCGATGGGCAGCTTCAGCCCGCGCCTGCTGCGACCGTTGGGTGTGCCGTGCAACGTGTATCCGGCCAAAGGCTATTCCGCGACGTTCGATATCGTCGATCCGGCCCGCGCGCCGTCTGTCAGCCTGACCGACAGCAGCCACAAAGTCGTCGTATCGCGCTTGGGCAATCGCCTGCGCATGGCGGGAACAGCCGAGTTGTCCGGCTATTCCCGATCGCTGAATATGGGCCGTTGCGAGGCCTTGACGCGCCTGGCGCGTGAATTGTTTCCCGGCGCCCTCGATGTTGAGGGCGTCAGCTATTGGTCGGGTTTGCGCCCGGCCACCCCTTCGAACGTGCCGCTCATCGGCCGGACCCGCATCCCCAACCTGTATCTGAATACAGGCCATGGCACGCTGGGTTGGACCATGGGTGTCGGTTCGGGTCGGGCTTTGGCCGATCTGCTCAGCGGACGTAAACCAGAGCCTGAATTTCCTTTTCTTGGTCTACAAAACCTATGAAGACATTGCAATTGGCGGGCTTGACCCGTGGATTGGGCGCCAACCGGCGCACCTGGGTATTCGGCGTAGCTATGGCGGTCGCAGGAGCCGCGCACGGTGCTGGCGTCGAGATTCAGGTGTGGCATACCCTGAGCGGCCCCAACAAAGCCGAATTTGAAAAGCTCACGAAGAAGTACAACAAAGAGCAGGACGAGGTCGTCGTTGAATTACGCGACTTCTCGGATACCAAAGCCCTGCAAGCTGCCGCTACCGAGGCTATCAAGAAAAAATCCGGTCCCAACCTCGTGCAATTGGCGGACAACCGCTCGCCCGAGATGGTCTCCGAGCACAAGGCGATTCTGCCTTTGCATCAGTTGCTGGCCAAGTATCCGATCAAGGACTTGAACTGGTTCCTGCCGTCCACCTCAAGCTTTGTCCGCGACAGCAAAGGGCGCTTGTTGGCCTTTCCGTGGATGGCCGAAGTGCCGGTCATGTTCTACAACCTGAGCTACTACAAAAAGGCCGGGCTGGATCAGAACAACCCATCACGTACCTGGGCTGACTTGCAAGGCGACCTGCTCAAGCTGCGTGACGTGGCCAACCTGGATTGTCCTTATGCGTCCAGCAACCAGGTGCAGGTCCATCTGGAAAACCTGGCGCCCATCAACAAGCAGTTGTACACCTCGAACGACAACGGTCTGGCTGCCAGCAAAGCTGCGCCCGTGCTGAAGTTCGATACCTTGTACATGCGTCATATCTCGTTGATGGTCAGCTGGAAGCGTTCGTTCCTGCTCACCGAACACTCCGAAGGCACGCAAAGCGATGCGTTGTTCGCCAACGGAAAATGCGGCGTGCTGATGTCGGGGTCCGGCTCCGCCGGTACGTTCATGCATACGCGCAATCTCTCGTTTGGGGTTGCTCCGCTGCCGTACTATCCGCAAGCGACTCCCAGCGCAGGACGTCCCTTTGTCAGCGGCTCCGCGTTGTGGGCGATCGATGGCCGTCCGCAAAACCAGGAAAAAGCGACAGCGCAGTTCCTGGCCTGGTTGTCCAAGCCGGTCAATGCGGCCGAGTGGCATCAGCAAACCGGTTATCTGCCTTTGACCGATGCGGCATTGCGTGCGGCCGACGTGTCGTTCTACGACAAAGTCCCCGGCGCCAAGGCTCTGGTTGATTCGATGAAAGGTGATGCAGGCGCGACCAGCCGAGGCTTTCGCATGGCCAACTATGACCGTGTCGAGCCTGTCTTGAGCAACGAGTTGAGCCAGGCACTGGAAGGCAAAACGCCTCCCATGGCCGCGCTGAACAGCGCCTCGGATCAAGCACGCAAAATCGTGCAGCAACGCTAATCGTCATCGCGACGTTTGCGCGTCACATCCGGGCCGTGGCGGTTAATACCGCCACGGTTTTTTTTTTGTGACCACCGGCCCAGCGTCCGTGTGTCGACTGCGATAGCGAGCGCTTTGCTGGGCGGTGAGACGATCACCGTTGCACGCGTTGTTGCCACCACGCCTTGCCCTGCATCCAGCGCTTGCGCAGTCCTCGCGCGGCAATGGGGTCTAGAAAACCATCAGCGCTTTCCGGATCCAGAATCTCGTTGTCGGCAATAAAGGTGTCCAGTGCACTGGGCTTGATGAGATCCAGCAATTCCAGTGTTTTGCCGGTGCTCCGGCAGGCTTCAATGGCATCAACCAATGATCCACAGCGCTCGAAATGGCCCCGGCGATTTTGGCGGACGTGAAGTATTGATTTTCGAAATAGATGAAATCCTTAGCCGCAGCGATCATGTCCAGGTAGAGGGCTTCGATTTCCCGGATCTCGGATAGCTCTTGATAACAGGCACGGGTGCGAGCAATCGCAATCTCGACGTTCTCAAACTGCACAGCGAGATCAGCGGGCCATAGGTCGCTATCGCTCGCCGGGATTGGCTTCAGATGCGCGGTGGTCGCCGAGTGCCAGCGGTCTCGTGACAGCTCCGCCAGCGCCTGCGCGGCGGCGCCGGTGAGCATCATGGTCGTATCGTGCCACGGCGGATAAGCCTTTCCGTTAGGCAAGCGCCGCTTGGGGTCGTTGTCGACGTGTTCCGAGGTATCCCAGCGTGCTGTCGCGATATCAATGCCTCCGCATACCGCCAGTTGGCCTTTAGTTTAGGACCATGGTGCAATGGCTCCGGCAGGCCCCGCGTAGTGGTCCGCGCAGCGAGCGGACCACACGCATGACACTCCTATCAAGTCACCGGGCCCGGATTGAACAGCACCAGAGCGTTGTGCAGTTTCCAGCGTTCCGCCCAGGTTTGCTTGCGGCCGCTGGCGACATCCAACAGCAGGTGGAACATCTCCCAGCCGAGTTCCTCGATGCTCAGCTCGCCATCGGCGATACGTCCGGCATTTACATCCATCAGATCGTGCCAACGGCGCGCCAGATCGCTGCGAGTCGCGACTTTGACGACGGGTACCTCTGCCAGGCCATAAGGCGTGCCGCGGCCCGTCGTGAAGATATGCAGGTTCATGCCTGCAGCCAACTGCAGTGCGCCGCAAATAAAATCGCTCGCCGGCGTGGCAGCATAAACTAGGCCCTTTTCGATGCCGCGATCACGCAGGCTTTCGCCAGGGCTCAAGACCCCATTGATGGCGGCGGTCCCGGATTTGATCACCGAGCCCATCGCTTTTTCGACGATGTTTGAAAGCCCGCCCTTTTTGTTGCCGGGCGACGTGTTGGCACTGCGGTCTGCCTGTCCGCGTTGCAGATACGCGTCATACCAGGCCATTTCATGCACGATGGCTTCGGCGACCTCGACCGATTCTGCACGTTTAGTCAATTGCTCGACGCTGTCACGCACCTCTGTGGTCTCAGAGAACATGATGGTCGCGCCCGCCCGCACCAGCAGGTCTGCGCAGAACCCTACCGCGGGATTTGCCGTTACGCCGGAAAACGCATCGCTGCCCCCGCACTGCACACCTACGACCAGATCCGATGCCGGGCATGTCTCGCGACGGCGGCGGTTCAGCCGTTCCAGATGCGGCACAGCTTGAGCCAGAATGGCGTCGATCATCGCTTGAAAACCAACGTGTTCGTCGTCTTGCAGCCGCATGACGTCCAGCCCCTGGCTCATCGAGCCATCGGCCTGAATCGGGATACTGTTGGCGGGCATCAAACGCTCGGGCTGCAGCTTTTCGCAGCCCAGGCTCACGATCATGACCTCGCCGCCGAAATTCGGATTGCGGCTGATGTTGCGCAGCGTGCGTATGGGAACTATCGCGTCAGGTGCGTCGATGGCGACACCGCAGCCATAGCCGTGTTCCAGTACGACCACGCCGTCCACATTCGGATAGCGCGGCAGCAGTTCAGCGCGAATGCGCTGCAGTGCATGTTCCACTACGCCCGCCACACATTGCACCGTGGTGCTGATCGCCAGCAGATTGCGCGTGCCTACCGTGCCATCGGCATTGCGATACCCTTCAAACGTATAACCCTCCAGCGGGGGCAGGGCGGCCGGTGTGTGGGTAGCCATCGGCAGATCATCCAGACCGCGCGCCGCTGGCATCGTCAATACGTTTTCATTGACCCAACTGCCCGCGGGCAAATCACGATTCGCGTAGCCGATGGTGACGTTGTAGCGCCGGACCTCCGCGCCTTCGGCGATGTCGGTCAGCGCCACTTTGTGGCCTTGCGGGACGCGCTCGCGTAGCTGCGGACCATTCGGCAATTGAGCCCCGGCGCCGAGACCGCCCAGGTTGGCCACAATGGCGACGTTGTCGTTCGGATGCATGCTGATCGCACGCGGAGTGTCGGTGGCGGGCGAGGCCACCGCCGTAGCGGATGAAGTACAGGTCGACATACCTAAGGGCTGAGAAGAAGAGTAAAGGGATGATCGTTGAGGTTATGAATGTTAACGTTAACTATTTTTGGCGTCAACGTGCATGCTTGGGGCTGGGGAAATGCGCACAGAGGCCTCTGTGCTGTAGGCCGTCCTGTCGCGCATCTCGGAGCAGGGAGATTTTGCCGCAACGGATTTGAGGGAGGGGGCTGGCAGGATATTCCATTGCGTGGAATTCATGGGATCCCAAATTCGGTTTCGGGAACTACAGTTTGCTTTCAGGCTGCCGCACAGCAGGGCGCTGCGGTGATCGCCACAGAGAAACCGAAAACAAGGAGACGTCAGAATGAAGTCATTTTTACAGCGCGTGCTGATGCGTGCGTGTGTCGCTGTCGTTGGCAGCGCTTGCATCTCGACGGCGCTGGCCGCATATCCCGACAAACCCATCCGCCTCGTTGTGCCATTTTCACCGGGGGGCGGCACCGATTTGATTGCGCGTACTCTTGCGGCCGGCATGGCCAAAGACCTCGGTCAACCTGTCGTCGTAGAGAACAAACCTGGTGCCGGCACGATGATAGGCACGGACAATGTGGCCCGCAGCGCTCCTGATGGATATAGCGTCGTGGTCGCGTCTTTTGCGCACGCAGTCAATCCCTCTTTGCAGCCGAAACTCCTTTACGGCAGCAACAAAGCCTTTGCGCCCGTGATGCTCATCGGTCGGGGTCCGAACGTCCTGGTGGTACGTCCAGACGGTCCCTACCATTCTGTCAGCGATATTCTGCAGGCGGCAAAGGCGAATCCAGGAAGACTGACATACGCCTCGCAAGGTATCGGCACCTCTGCGCACCTGGCGGGCGAGATGTTTGCCAATTTGGGGAAAGTCTCGCTCACGCACGTTCCGTATCGTGGCGCGGGGCCTGCGCTGACTGATTTATTGGGTGGTCAGGTCGATATGATGTTTGCCACCGCCGCAGCCGTTTCTGCCTTTATCGACAATGGCAAACTGCGAGCCATCGGGGTGACGACGGCCGAGCCATCTGCAGCCTTCAAGGGCGTACCGACGATCGCGTCCACTGTGCCGGGTTACCAGGTCGAAAGCTGGTACGGCTTGTATGTCCCCGCAGGGACACCGGGTCCCGTCATCGATCGATTGAATGCATCGGCCCGTAAAGCCGCCGCATCGCCGGAGTTTGCCAGCAAGATTGAAGAGGAAGGCCTGAAGGTCACTGCCGGTGCGCCTGCAGAACTGGAGACCTATGTCCAGGGGGAAGAGGCTCGATGGGCGCGTGTCGTCAAGGAAAACAACCTCAAACCTGAATAGGGATTGCCGTTAGCCGCTTTCGCGTTGGACGAGCTTGAAACCGACATCCTGAATGGGGTTGTCCGGCGCAATGCCTTCGATACGATTGATCAGCATGCTGGCCGTACGGCGTCCGATATCCTCGTGATCCACCCGCACGGTGGTCAGGGCAGGGGTGACGTTGCAGGCAAAATCGAAATCGCCAAAACCCACGACGGCGAGGTCCTCTGGAACGCGCAGTCCGCGCATTTGCGCTTCCATCAAGGTGCCGAGTGCCACCATGTCAGTGGCCGAAAAAATGGCATCGACATCGGGATCGCCCTCCAGCGCGCAAACCAGGCCGCTGCGTCCGTGGCCGAGTTGGCTGGGCGGTTCGATCACAAACGACGAACCTTCCTGCAGATGGCGGCCCGCGATACCCAGGCGCAGGGCCTCATCGGCAAAACCGTGGAACCGTGCTGCCGTACGCGCCTCTGTTGCGGCGATCGAGGCGACACGGCGCCTGCCTTGCTCATGGAAATAGCGCGCAATGGCCACGCCCACATCATAGTGAGAAAAGCCCACCAGCATATCGATGGGCGTATCGGTCATTTCCCAGGTCTCTACGACCGGGATGCCCGATGCAGTGAGGCGTTGCCGTGCACGGGGCGACTCCATCAGCCCTGTCAGCACAATCCCGTCAGGCCGACGGGCAATCACCGAGTCCAGCACCATGTCGTCGCGTGAGCGGTCATAGCCGCGTTCGCTCAACATCACCTGATAACCGGCCTCGACCAGAATTTCTGTCATCGCGTGCACGGCCAGCAGGAATGCCGAGCCTGAAGCAATGGAGGGCACCATCAGCGCAATCATCCGCGTGCGTTTTGAACGCAGTCCGGCCGCATGCAGATTCGGCACGTAGCCGCTGTTGGCAACGGCCTCCAGCACTTGTTGCCGTGTGTCGTCGGATACCAGATGAGGTTGATTCAAGGCGCGCGACGCCGTCATGACGGAGACTCCCGCCTGGCGTGCGACGTCGGTCAGCGTGACGCCGCCACCGCTGCGTCTGCCGACGCGCGTCGTGGTCTTGCTCACCTTAGAATCCTTGCGAATACTTGTCACGTAAAAACTCCACCAGGCATTTCACCGATTGCGGTACATGCGCGGACCAAGGGCGCAAGGCATAGAGTTTGCCACCAAAAAAGCCATGTACCCGCCAGTTGGGCAAGACCTCGACGAGCCCATTGGGCGGCGTCGTCACAGCGCTGAAGTCTGGCAGCATACCGATTCCCACACCTTCGAGTACGGCTTGACGCAGCACCTCGCTGTTATTTGCCCGAAAATTGGTTCGTATCGGTATCACGATGGGCTGCGCCGATTGGCGCCGGCCTTCGCGTACAAACGACCATGTTTCATAGGTGCGATTGCCGAGATAGGTGGCACACGCATGATCGCTCAGGTCGCGCGGATGCTGCGGCTCGCCATGGGTTTGCAGGTACTGCGGGCTGGCGACCAGCATCGAGCGCGACGAGCAGAGTTCCCAGGCGATGTACGATTCCGGCGGATGGTCGGTATGGCGGATCGCCAGATCAAAGCCCTCGTGCGCCAGGTTCACCAGACGGTCGACCAGCTCCAGGTCGATGCGCACTTCGGGATATTGCCGTAAAAAGGCCGGCAGGACTGGCGCCAGATGTTGCCGGCCAAATGCGACAGGCGCGGTCACGCGCACCGTGCCGCGCGGCACATCCGACAAATCCTTCACTGCCAAAAACCCTGCGCTGATGCGATCAAACGCCGGCGCTGCATTTTCGACCAGATTGTGTCCCGCCTCGGTCAACATGACATGCCGGGTCGTGCGGCGCACGAGCGGCAGACCGACGGCCTTTTCCAACGCATTGATGCGCGTACTGACCGAGGCCTTTGATACGCCCAGGCGCTTGGCCGTCTGGGTAAAGCTGCGGGTTTCCGCCAGCGCGGTCAATAAATAAATATCCGCCACGAGCGGCGCAATCTGATCGGTGGCCATCGTGATGCTCCCGGGCTGACGATTGTTCATTTTATCAAACACTGATGTCGCAAAACCGGTCTTCTCGTCAGGAGGCCGCAGCCGTAGACTGAGCCTGTTTTCCGATCAACTCCATCTGGATACCGCCCGTGACTACCGCACCCTCCAACGCCTCCACGCCCCTGATTGGTCACTGGATCGACGGCCATCGTGTCGATCCGCAATCTCCTAAAACCCGCGACGTTTTCAACCCCGCGTTGGGACAGGTGTCGGCGCGTGTCGCATTGGCCGAGCTGACAGATGTCCAGGCTGCCGTGGCCTCGGCCCGCAAGGCTTTTCCCGCTTGGGCCGCCACGCCGCCGTTGCGCCGTGCACGGGTGTTGTTCCGTTTTCTTGAGCTGCTGCATCGCCACCAAGACGATCTGGCCCGCCTCATCACCTCCGAGCACGGCAAAGTGTTCAGCGACGCCCAGGGCGAGGTCGCGCGCGGCATCGACATTGTCGAATTCGCCTGCGGTGCGCCGCAGTTGCTGAAAACCGACTTCACCGAACAGGTGTCGGCCGGCATGGATAACTGGACCTTGCGCCAGCCGCTGGGTGTAGTGGCTGGCATCACGCCGTTCAATTTCCCGGTGATGGTGCCTATGTGGATGTTCCCCATGGCTTTGGCCACCGGCAATACTTTCATCCTGAAGCCCAGTCCAATTGATCCCAGCGCATCGTTGTTCATCGCCGATCTGCTCAAGCAGGCCGGCTTGCCGGATGGCGTTTTCAACGTGGTGCAGGGCGATCATCATGCCGTGCAGGCATTGATCGAAGACCCCGATGTCAAGGCGATCTCGTTTGTGGGCTCGACGCCTGTCGCGCAACAGATCTACGAGGGCGGCGCACGCAACGGCAAGCGCGTACAAGCCTTGGGCGGCGCAAAGAATCACATGGTGATCATGCCTGATGCCGATCTGGATCAAGCCGTTGATGCTTTGATGGGCGCTGCCTACGGCTCGGCTGGCGAACGCTGCATGGCGATCTCGGTAGCTGTCTTGGTCGGCTCCGCCGCCGATCAGGTCGTGCCGCGCGTAGCCGAGCGCTTGAAGCAACTGAAAGTACTGAACGGTACGAACGCCCAGGCTGAAATGGGCCCTATCGTGACAGCGGAAGCGCGTCAACGCATTGCCGGCTATATCGATATTGGCATCAACGAAGGCGCGACGCTGTTGGCCGATGGCCGGGAGTTCAAGGGCGCACAAGCAGGCGAGGGCTGCGACGATGGCTTCTGGCTGGGCGGTACGCTGTTCGACAACGTCACCCCGGATATGCGTATCTACAAAGAAGAAATCTTCGGCCCCGTGCTGTCATGTGTGCGTGTGCCCGATTTCGCCTCGGCGGTGCAATTGATCAACAACCACGAGTTCGCCAATGGCGTCAGCTGCTTTACACGTGATGGCAACGTGGCGCGTGAATTCGGCCGCCAGATCGAGGTCGGCATGGTAGGCGTGAATGTGCCGATTCCGGTGCCGGCGGCATGGCATGGTTTTGGCGGTTGGAAACGTTCCCTGTTTGGCGACATGCATGCGTATGGTGAAGAGGGCGTGCGCTTTTACACCCGTCAAAAGAGCATCATGCAGCGTTGGCCTGAGAGCATCGGCAAAGGCGCGGAATTCGCCATGCCGACGATACGCTAGACGTCATCAGCGGCCGCATCAGTCTGTGGTGCAGCCGTTCAGATCGACATGCGCGGCTTTTCTGCCGCGCAGTTTTTAAGCCCCGGCGGAATGATTTCCGCCGGGGTTTCGCACATTATCAATACCGAATAATCGCGTCATTCCGCCGCGCAAATGATCGACCATCGCCGTACGCGCCGCCTCTGCATTGCCTGCTTTGATTGCCTCGCCAATGGCGCGGTGTTCATTGCGCACATCCACAGCGCGTCTGACCATCGGCAGCGGTGACAGCTCGCGGATCAGCTTGATGGAAACCCGTGTCTGTTCAGCGAGTGCGGCCATCGTCATGCTGAAAAACCGATTGCCGCTGGCCGCGGCGATAGCACCATGAAAGGCGATGTCTTCTTCGATGCCGAGTTCACCGCGCGACCAGGCAGATTCCAAGAGGCGTTGGCGCCGTTCGATTTCCGCGAGCATTTGCGTATCGGTGCACCGAGCCGCCTCGGCAGCGCTTTCGCCCTCGATCAGACAGCGAAACTCCAAAAAGCTGCGCACATCCGGAATGCTGTGCAGCGGGCCGAACGTCGCGCTTTGCAGGGCAGGCGGCTTCCCCACAAAATTTCCCGAGCCGCGCCGGGCATAGACCCAGCCCTCTGAGCGTAATCGGGCCAGGGCCTGGCGCAGGACCGGACGCGATACGCCCAGTTTGCGCGCCAATTCGTCTTCGCTGGGGAGCCTATCGTCCGGCTCCTGTTTTTCGATGATTTCCAGCACCTGCTTGTAGGCGAAATCGCTCAGCGGGGAAATTGCCATTGGCGTCGTCCATGATCTGTAAATCGATATTGCCAAAGCAGTAATACTACTTTGTCATTTTGTTGACAAGATAATTGCTCGCCACGAGCATGACAACTCGCGCGCAGATCGATGTGATTCGGACCGATTCAGGTAACACCCGATTCGCCTTTCCTTTCTACAGACAAGAGCAGATTCACGGCATGGCTACCATTACGGCATTACGCAGTATTCGCATCAACGAACGTCCCAATCTGATTTGGGTGGAAATCGAAACCGACGAGGGTCTGATTGGCCTGGGCGAGTCATTCCGCGGTGCACAGGCCGTCGAGGCCGTCCTGCACGAGACCGTTGCACCCTGGCTGTTGGGCCGCGACGCACGGCATATCGAAGCCGTCTCGCAACAACTCATGAATCCCTACCTGGGATTTCACAGCGCCAGCGCCGAGATTCGTGCAGCGAGCGCCGTAGACATCGCCTTGTGGGACCTGGCCGGTCAACGCCAAGGCGTGCCGACCTATATCGCGATGGGCGGGGGCGTGCGTGATCGCATTCGTGCCTACAACACCTGCGCTGGCTATGCCTACAACACAGGCGGCGTAGTACGCCGCAGTACTGATGGCTCCGAGCTGTCGGCAGGCCCCTATGACGATCAGATCGCATTCATGCGTGATGCCGGGACACTGGCACAAAGCTTGTTGGACGAGGGCTACTCGGCCATGAAAATCTGGCCGTTCGATGCCTATGCCGCTGCTACGGGTGGGCACTTGATCAGTGCACAGGATTTAAAACATGGCCTGGAGCCCTTTAAAAAAGTGCGCGAAGCCGTGGGCGACCGCATTGAAATCATGTGCGAACTGCACAGCCTTTGGGGCGCCAATGCCGCATTGCGTATCTGCCGCGGGCTAGAGGACTACGGTGTCTTTTGGGCCGAGGATCCCATCAGCAAAATGGATGATGCCCAGGCGCTAGCCGACCTGCGCCGCCAGACCAGTGTGCCCATTTGCGGCAGCGAGACCCTGGCCGGTACCGTGCCATTTCGCGATCTGTTGGCCAAAGACGCCCTGGATATCGTGATGCTCGACTTAGCGTGGTGCGGCGGCCTGACCGAGGGACGCAAGATCGCAGCGTTGGCGCAATCCTACGCTCGACCACTGGCCCCCCATGATTGCACGGGGCCCGTCACGCTGATCGCCGGCTTGCACTTGGCCATGCATGCACCTACCGCAATTTTTCAGGAAGTCGTGCGCGCCACGCTGAGCACATGGTATCGCGATCTGGTCACGCATCTGCCCATCGTCGACCACGGCATGGTGCTGGCGCCGACCGCGCCGGGGTTGGGGACCAGTTTGAATCCTGCGATCCAAACCAGGCAAGACGCCATTGTGCGCGAGAGCGTTGCAAAGCAGTGAAGTAAACCGGCGCGCCGCGCAACCTCATCACCAGGCCCCAACACATATTGGCAAACAAGCGATGCCGTCATCCTGGGCGGCCGCTCTAATGCGTACATCAAGGAGACATAACAATGCAAAAATTATTGGCCGCCATGATGCTGTCATGCGCCGCATTCGCTGCAGCGGCTCAAACGCCATGGCCCAAAGAAAAGCCTGTGCAAGTCGTCGTGCCATTTCCCGCAGGCGGCGCTACCGATACGCTGGGCCGGATGATGGCCGAGCAACTGCAACGCCGCCTGGACCAATCGTTCGTGGTGTACAACCGACCCGGTGCCACAGGCACTATCGGTGGGGGCCAGGTGGCGCGTGAAAAACCCGATGGCTATACGCTGATGTTTTCCTCGCTGGGCACCTACGTCATTGCGCCGCACCTGATCAAATCCACGCCCTACGACGCCCTCAAGGATTTCGATTACATCACCGTTGCAGTACAAACGCCCAACGTCCTGGTCACGCCGCCCAGCAAATCGGCACGTACAGTACAAGACGTCATCGCCGAATTGAAAGCCAAACCCGGACAAGTCAGTTTCGCCAATTCGGGGTATGGCGCTTCGGATCATTTATCTGCCGAAGTCTTTCTACAGCAGACGCATACCGAAGGCATGCACGTGGCCTACAAAGGCGGCGCTCCCGCCATCAATGATTTGATGGGCGCCCAAGTCGATTACTCATTTCAGAACGTGAACTCCGTATTGCCGTACATCCGCGCCGGCAAACTGCGCGCCATCGCTGTGACCGGCGAAAAGCGTGCCGCCGTGTTGCCCGATGTGCCTACGCTGACAGAAGCCGGCGTACCGAATGTCGTGATCTATTCCTGGCAAGGATTATCGGCCCCCAAAGGCTTGCCCGCCGATGTCAAAGCCAAACTCGCCGAGACCGCGATCGCCAGTTTCAAAGACCCTGAAGTCGCCCGCAAACTCGAAGAGCAGGGCCTGGAAATCGTCGCCAATACCCCCGCGGAGTTCACTGCTTTCCAGGCTCAGGAATTCAAGCGCTGGAAAGATCTGATCGAGGAACGCGGGATCACGATCGAATAGGCTGGCGTGCGCCGGGCGTGGGCCAAGGGTAGAACCTGGCGTCGCGCAAGCGCCTTATCGCCAAAGTGAACGGAAAAGTCCGTTCGTATAAGTCAGTCTAGTCACCATCGCGGCAACTCGTCACCATGTTGGGGATGCGCTCCTTTCCGAGCGCTCCTTGATTTCAGGAAAAGCATGGTTCGAGGTTTATGTGCAGTCGTGCTGTCACTGTGTCTGGCAGGGTGCATGACATGGCCAAATAGCGCACCCGGCTGGCCACGCGATGGTGCGCCCGTGGCTGACTACGATTTCAACTGGCAGCTGTCCGGCGATCCCATGGTCGCACCGTTGCAGGTGTTCAGCGGAGCCGGACGTATCTGGCTGCAGTTCGCGCCGGGGCGTACGCCTCCGGCGCTATTCGCCCAAACGCCCAGCGGACTGCAACCGCTGCCGTATCAACGACAGGATCCCTATGTCATCGTGGACGGAATGTGGCCCGTATTGATCGTGCGCGGCGGACATCAGGTGGCGCGAGTAGAAAAGCATATGCCGCACGTCTCTGATGTTGACGACTCCGGTCGTGACATGGGATCGGGAAGCGAGCCGTGAGAGGAAATAGGAGCATGCCCCAGCTCACATTGTTGGTATCTTATATGATACTATGTTGATAACGCTAAGGATTTATCAGACCGAGGAGGGCAACGTTCCCTTCGACGAGTGGTTGGCCGATTTGAGAGATGTGCAAGCTCGTGCCCGAATCCGAGCACGGCTGGCGCGTGTACAAGCGGGAAATTTGGGCGACTGCAAGTCCGTGGGCGATGGAGTGCAAGAGCTACGCATCGATCATGGTCCTGGCTATCGCGTCTATCTGAGTCGGCAGGGATCAGTTGTCGTGTTGTTGCTTTGTGGCAGTGACAAATCGAGGCAGCGTGGCGGGATCAAGCTTGCCTTGAGATACCTGAATGATTGGCGTGAGCGAGGCGAACTATGAATGCACGTGACACAAGCTACGACGCATCGACCATTGCGGCAATGCGTGATCCTGTCGAAGCTGCGGCCTATCTGGCGGCAGTAATCGAGTTGGACGATCCGGCTGCCTTGCTTGTGGCATTACGCCAGGTGGCCAAGGCGCACGGAATGGCGGAGGTGGCACGTCGGGCGGATGTGGGTGAAAAAACCTTATTTCGTGCGCTGTCCGACAAGGGGAATCCGACACTCACCACGGTACACAAGGTGCTCCATGCGATGGGGTTGCGCCTCAGCGTTACAGCGATTTGAGCTGCAGGCAAACAGACCACAGCGCTTAGAAATCGGTCTGCCGTCCCGGATGCGCAGCCCTGCGCGGCATACCGCTCGACGCATGGCGCACCGCTTCCAGAAAGCGTCGATGAGATTCGCTATTGCCTACATCATTACGAACAATCGCCGCCACCGGCGGCAGGTTCCACTCGATGGTGTACGGGACAATTGCCACGCCTGCGATATGCACGAGCTCGGTGGCAATATCCGCCGGCAATAGCGACACTGCACGTTCGGACGAGGCGATGATTTCGCCGATCAGCTTTGCCGAATAGCCCTCAGTGATCGGCACGGGGGGCGCAATGCCGGCCTGGATGAACAGGCTGGCGACTTGCTCGCGCAGCGCGGTATTCGGCTCTCCCAGTACCCAATCCAGTTCAGCCAGTTGCGCCCAGGACAACGGCACCCGCCCCAACTGCGCCGCCAGTTGTCTGCTGCTGATGAGTCTGGCCTGTTGATGATAGAGCGGTTCGAACACCAGTCCTTGCAGGTCCAATTGGGGGCTTGCCCGCGCAATGACCACATCTAATTCGTGATCGCGCAGCGCGCGCAGCAGGCTCTCGCTGGTGCCGTCGTGAATGCGCACAGCCAACCGTTGAGTGCCGGTCTGCGCCGCACAGACGGCATCGGCGATCAAGCGCCCCGAAACATACGGCGTTACGCCCACGTGCAGGCGTGCAGCCAGGCCGACGCTGGATGCCTCCATATCCCGCACCAGATGCCCCAGGTCCTGCAAGATCGCTTGCGCCCGGGCGGCCACGACGCGCCCCATGTCCGTCGGAGCCATCCCGCGCGCTGTTCGCACAAACAGCGGGGCGCCAAACATGGACTCCAATTCCGACAATGTATTGGTCACCGCGGGCTGGCTGGTCGCCATTTGCTCGGCGACCCGGGTCAGCGAGCCGAGCCGATGAACCTGCACGATCAACTGCAGGTGGCGCATCTTGAGCCGCGAGATCAGGCGGCGGACGACATCATCGGAGGGAAAAACGGATTCGGGCATGCCGGAATGGGGAAAGATATTAGGTAAATGATATGAATATATCTTTAATCAGAATATTTCAATGATAACTCACCGCCTAGAATGGCCGTTCTTTCGCACTATTCGCCGTCATCAGGAAAATCACCATGAGCGATCGCCAAGCCGCCCTCGACTATCACGAGTTTCCCGTTCCGGGAAAAATCTCCATCGCTGCGACCAAGCCCCTGGTCACACAGGGTGATCTCGCGCTGGCCTACACCCCCGGCGTCGCCGCCGCCTGCGAGGAAATCGCCGCGGACCCGGTCAATGCCTTTCGGTTTACGGCCCGTGGCAATCTGGTTGGCGTGATCACCAACGGCACCGCCGTACTGGGGCTGGGCAATATCGGCCCGTTGGCCTCCAAGCCCGTCATGGAAGGCAAGGCCGTATTGTTCAAGAAATTCGCTGGCATTGACGTGTTTGATATTGAGATCGACGAGACCGATCCCGACAAACTGGTCGATATCATCGCCTCGCTAGGCCCCACTTTTGGCGGCATCAACCTCGAGGACATCAAGGCGCCCGAGTGTTTCACCGTCGAACGCCGGTTGCGCGAACGCATGAGCATCCCCGTGTTTCACGACGATCAGCACGGAACCGCGATCACCGTGAGCGCCGCATTCATTAACGGGTTGAAAGTCGTCGGCAAGGACATCACACAGGTCAAGGTCGTCGCATCCGGTGCTGGTGCCGCGGCGCTGGCCTGTCTGGATCTGATGGTGGATCTGGGCTTGCCGCGAGAAAACATCTGGGTCACCGATATTGAAGGCGTGGTGTACGAAGGACGTACTGTGCTCATGGACGAGCAGAAAGCTATTTTCGCGCAGAAGACCGATGCGCGTAATTTGGCCGACGTCATCGCCGGTGCTGACGTGTTCCTGGGCCTGTCCGCCGGTGGCGTGCTCAAGCCCGAAATGGTCGCGGCCATGGCCGCTCGGCCATTGATCCTGGCGCTGGCCAACCCTACGCCAGAGATCCTGCCCGAAGTGGCTCATGCGGTCCGCGACGACGTAGTCATGGCTACCGGACGTTCGGATTACCCGAATCAGGTCAACAACGTACTGTGCTTCCCGTACATCTTCCGTGGCGCGCTGGACGTAGGCGCCAGCACGATCACGCGCGAAATGGAGATGGCCGCGGTCCGTGCGATTGCAGCCCTCGCTGAAGAAGAACAAAACGAGGTCGTGGCGGCCGCCTACGGGACCTACGATTTGCGATTCGGTCCCAACTACTTGATCCCCAAGCCTTTTGATCCGCGTTTGATCGTGCGCATCGCACCCGCCGTGGCTGCAGCAGCGATGGAAAGCGGCGTGGCGACACGGCCCTTGGCGGATCTGGAGGCGTACGCCGAACAACTGCAGCAGTTCGTCTACCGTTCCGGCGCTTTCATGAAACCGCTGTTTGCCAGCACCAAGCGTCTGGTGCGTACAGGAGGCAAGGCCCGCATCGTCTTTACCGAAGGCGAGGACGAACGCGTTCTGCGGGCGGTGCAGGTGGTGGTCGATGAAGGCTTGGCCAAACCTATACTGGTCGGCCGTCCGGCCGTGTTGATGGCGCGTATCGAGAAATTCGGATTGCGCCTGCGCCTGGGGCAGGACGTCGAAGTGACCAATCCCGAGTTCGACGAGCGTTTTCACCAGTACTGGACGACCTACTGGGACAAGATGTGCCGCCGTGGCATCACCAAGGAAATGGCCCGTGTGGAAATGCGCCGCCGCATGACCTTGATCGGCGCGATGATGGTGCACCTGGGGGATGCGGACGGCATGATCTGCGGTACGGTGGGGGCGTATCACGACCACCTGCGGTTTATCGACGAGGTCATCGGCCTGCAACCGGGGCACAACGTCTACGCCGCGATGAATATCCTGTTGCTGAACGAACAGACCATCGCGCTGGTCGACACGCACGTCAATGATGACCCCAGCGCCGAGCAGATTGCCGAATACACGGCGATGGCCGCACAAACTATGCGGCGCCTGGACGTGATGCCCAAGGTCGCCCTGTTGTCGCGCTCGAACTTCGGCTCGGGCAGCTCTGCATCCGGCGCCAAAATGCGCCGAGCGCTGGAGTTGATACATGAACAGGCGCCGGACCTCGAGGTGGACGGCGAAATGCACGGCGATTGCGCGCTGGACGAGGCGCTGCGCCAGCGCCTGTTGCCCGAATCTCCCTTGAAAGGCGCGGCCAACCTGTTGGTCTGCCCGAATGTGGACGCGGGCAATATCGCCTATAACCTGCTCAAGACCGTCGCGGGAGGCAACGTCGCCGTGGGGCCATTCCTGTTGGGCGTCAACGCACCCGTGCATATCCTGACCTCGAGCGCCAGTGTTCGCCGGATTGTCAATATGGCGGCGCTGGCGGTGCTGGAGGCTAACGGCGGATTGGGCTAGGCCGCGCATGTCTCGCGCGGTGTAGTCGAGGGTTCCTTTGGAACTGGGACTGCATTCAGCGTGCAGTCCCGGCCCTTGGCCCTCGCACGCGCGCTAAAACAACGCTTGACTTAAAGTTAACTTTAATTTCTAGACTTCAGCCATCCCCGAGTCCGGATGCATCCTGGCAGCTACCCGCTGCAGGGGGACACTGTTCAGATATCCAGAGCAGGCGTCGCGCACCGGCTCATCAACCTGTGATTGGCTGACATGACACCACCACCCCGCACCGCTTGGCGCAACATCGCACTGGCGATTCTTGCCGCGCTCATCGCCTCATTCCAGATTGGCAAGGCCATCATCGCTGCGCCCTTGCTGCAAGGCGATCCACTGCACTTGAGCCTGGGGCAAACGGGGCTGGTGATATCGGCCTTGGCGATTGTCGGCGCCCTATTGGCGATGCCGCTCGGCGTGCTTATTGCGCGCTTTGATGCGCGTAAGATCCTCGTGGGCGGATTAGTCATCATCGCTCTGACCAGCTTGTTGGGTGGTGGCGCGCCGAGTGTCGCAGTCTTGCTGATATCGCGCGTTCTCGAGGGCATAGCTGTTGTCATGCTATTGATCTGTGCGTCGAGTGTCGTTGGGCGTCAGGCAGCCCTCGAGGACCGCGATTTGGCGATGGCCTTGTCGAGTACTGCCGTTCCCAGTGGGATTGCGTTGGTGATCTTTGCGACG
Source organism: Bordetella muralis (assembly GCF_054781015.1). NCBI lineage: Bacteria > Pseudomonadati > Pseudomonadota > Betaproteobacteria > Burkholderiales > Alcaligenaceae > Bordetella > Bordetella muralis. Next base: position 561,107 of record NZ_BAAGVF010000003.1, read on the forward strand.
ACGCTGTTCTCATCGTTGGGTCAGCCGCTGTCGTGGCCTGCGATTTGGCAAATCAACGCTGGCTTGGCCATCGTATGTGCGATCGTGATGCTGTTCGGATTGCCGTCGATGCCTGCCATAGCAACTCCGCCTCTCGATGCAACACCTCCCGGAAACCCGCACGAGAGGAGCGCGTGGAATGCCATACGCAAGGTGGGCATAGCACGTGGCCCGCAGTTCATTGCGATCTGTTTTGCCCTGTACGCGATTGTCTACTTTGCATTCTCCGGATTTCTGCCCTTGTTGCTGCGTGATCTTCTGGACTTGACGCCCATACAGGCAGGTTTTGCGAGTGCGGCAATTGTCGCCTCCAATGTGCTGGGGAACATTGGCGCAGGCATGTTGATGCGACGCGGCATTGCCTCGCGGCGGATTGTGTCGACGAACTTCATTATTGCGGCCCTCTGCATACCGGCGTTGTTCTGGCTGCATCTGCCGCCCATCGTTGCCGTGTCTGTTGCCGCGGCAATGATCGGCTGCATGGGCGGCATCCCTGGGGCGTTGACTGCCATTGCCCCCAGAGTTGCTCCCAGTCCAGCGCTGGTCGCACCGACGATCGGCTTGATGTTGCAAGGCAGCTATGCGGGGCAATTGATAGGGCCGATGTCAGCGGGCGCGCTGGCGCAAGCCGGCGGCTGGACATTAGTGGCACTGATGCTGTTACCGCTGGCCGTAGGCGGTGCGATGTTGGCACGTAAGCTCTAAACTGCATCTGGTTCAAGACGGGGGGACACCCGCATGCGATTCAGCTTGCGTCAGATGGAAGTATTCCGAGCGGTCATGTTGACCGGCTCGATCAAAGGAGCATCTCGCTTACTTTTTACCTCGCAGCCTGCGCTGAGCCGCATCGTCGCGCATACGGAATTGACGCTGGGACTGACGCTATTTAACCGGGTCAAAGGCAAACTGGTTCCTACCTCAGAGGCCGAGGCCCTGTTTCGCGAGGTGGATCAGTGTTACCAGCAAGTGCTGCGCGTGGACGATTTCGCGCGTGGGCTGGTCAGCGGTCCGTCAGGCGTGCTGAATCTGGCATGCAGCCCTGCGCTCAGCCGTGGCATTGTGGCCAGGACGATCACACGGTTCGTTCAGCAGTATCCCAATATTCAGGTGAACTACTGCCTGACGCTCTTGAACAGCATGGCGCAAGACGTGCTGAGCAACAAGGTCGACCTGGCGATCTCCGTGCTGCCCATCGAGCATCCCAACCTGCATGTAACGCCATTCCTGTCTGGCCGCATGGTGTGCGTCGTGCCTCGCGGGCATGTGCTGGCGGAGCTGAAATGCGTGAGCATCGCAGATCTGGCGAGATATCCTCTGATCGCCCATCATCCCAGCATCCCTTTCGGCCAGCTGGTGTCTGCGGCATTCAACAAGGCCAATATCAGTCTGCAGGCCTCTATCTATATTCATCACACCGACATGGCCTGCAGCCTGGTGCGAGCCGGCGCCGGCGTTGCGATGGTGGATCAGTTCACCGCCGAGAGCATGGACTGGCCCGATATTCAGGTATTGCCGCTGGCAGAGGACATCCCGCTGAATCCCAGTATCGTGCGATCGGCTTTTGATACAGGAAAGACTCATGCCACGAAGTTTATCGAGCTATTGCTGAAGCACGATTAACCTGAAGCTATACCCCATCGAGGAATCAGCACTCGCCCAGTTCTCTCCTGATCCCTAGGATTCCATTGATGACGCCAGGCCATTGGCTGACGCGAATCGTGAAACCTGTGGAGACAGCAATAATGAAGTTGGGACTGATAGGTCTGGGTAACATCGGCCAGCATTTTGCAAATCGTCTGTTGGCCGCCGGCCATGAGCTGATTGTGCATGATCGCTCATCGGCGGCGCAGGAACGCATCGTGGCGCGTGGCGCAAAAGGGGCGGGCAGCGTCGAGGAACTGGCAGAGCAGACGCCCATCGTGCTGTTGTGTTTGCCGATGCCGGCTGTTGTCGCCGAGGTCGGCGCCCAAGTCGCCCAGGTAAAGAACGTACGTATCCTGGTCGACTTGTCCACGACAGGCCCTTCTGTCACCAAGACCGTCGAAGCGTTGTTGAGCCAACAGGGCATCGCCATGATCGGTTCACCCGTCAGCGGCGGCACGGTGGCCGCTGAAAAGGGCACGTTGGCTGTGATGGCGGCCGGCCCTAAAGAGGCATTTGACGAAATCGAGCCAGTGCTGCGCGTCATCGGCAAAAACGTGTTCTATCTCGGAGCCGATCCCAGTCTGGGCCAGACCACGAAGATCATCAACAACACGCTTTATGCCACCAGCATGGTGGCCAGCTGCGAAGCCCTGGTCTACGGCGTGAAGGCCGGGTTGGATCCTCAAACGCTGCTGGACGTGATCAATGTCTCCAGCGGACGTTCGTTCGCGACGTTGGAGCGTATTCCCCAATGCGTCCTGGACCGCAGCTTTCCCGTGCGTTTTACGACGGAGTTGCTGCACAAAGACGTCAAGATGTGCATCGACGAGGCCGAGAAACTCGGTGTTCCCATGTTGGTGAATCCGGCTGCGCGGCAATTTCTGGCATTCGCGATCACGCAGGGCGATGGACAGCGCGACAACGTCTATCCCATTCGGCATATCGAACAATGGGCGGGCGTGGAGTTTGGCGCCAAGCCGCAGTGACGGCGTTGCACTGAAAAAGATGAGGAGACAGTTAATGAAGCGACGTCTGTTCGCGGCGTTGATGTGCGCCTTGCCCGTGCTAGCGTGGGCGGCCTATCCAGAAAAGCCTGTTCGTTTGATCGTGCCCTTTACACCAGGCAGCATTACGGATGTGGTGGCGCGTGCGCTGGCCCAGGGCCTGGATAGCGAATTGGGGCAATCTGTCGTAGTCGAAAATCGCGCCGGCGCCAACGGCACAGTGGGCACGGCTTCCGCGATACGCTCTGAGCCGGATGGGTATACCTTGTTCATGGTGGGCGTCAGTACCGGGGCCAGCAACGTCAGTGCATTCAAGTCCTTGCCCTATGATCCTCGCAAGGATTTCGCACCCATCGGCCTCGTTGCCGAAGCGCCTTTCATGTTGGTCTCGCGCGGTGATTTGCCTGTAGATAGCGTCAAGGACCTGATTGACTACGCCAAGGCGAATCCCGGCAAGCTGTCCTATGGCTATGGATCGGGCAGTGCGCAGCTATGCGGGGCGCAGGTCGTATCCATGGGCGGGTTTACTGCTACGGCCGTGGCCTACCGTGGCGTGCCTCAGGCCATGACGGACCTGATGGGTGGGGTACTTGATTTTACGATTGCCGATATGGTCAACGGTCTGCAGCAGGCGCAGGCCGGCCGGGTAAAAGCCCTGGGGGTAACCAGCAAAACGCGTTCTCCGTTAGCCCCGGAGCTGCCGACCTTGGCGGAAGCGGGGCTGCCCGATTACGACCTGAATGTCTGGTTTGGGGTGGCGGCTCCTGCCGGTACGCCATCTGACGTGATAGCGCGCGTCAACCAAGCATTGGGGAATGTTCTGCAGTCATCATCGCTGCAACAGCAGTTCGCGACAAATGGGCTGACTGTGCGTACCTCTACGCCCGAAGGATTCCGGCAACTGATTGCATCCGATATTGATAAATGGGGCAAGGTTTTCGTCGATGCGGGCTTAACCCCTCAGTAGTGATCATCCATACGGCGTGGTGACCGCGCCGGCGTAATTTTCATTCAGGAAACAAAGGAGTACACCAGTATGGCAATTCAGATCCGCAAAAAGCTGTTGAACGTCGAATCCATCTATCACGAAGGCGGCCCCGTTCGTGACAAACCCATCAAGATGGCGTCGATCGCGGTGGTGATCAAGAACCCCTATGCGGGCCGCTATGTCGAGGACCTCTCCCAACTGGTCGAGGATTCCAAGGTGTTGGCCAAGGACATCGTGCCCGAGCTCATGGAAGCCGTGGGCGGCCCTCAGAATGTCGAGGCCTATGGAAAAGGGGCCATCGTGGGGTTGAATGGCGAACTGGAACACGGGGCCATCTGGCACGAGGCCGGCGGTTGGACGATGCGTGCGGTGTTGCCCAAAGCAAAATCCATTGTGCCGGCAGCCAAGGTCGTTGCTTCGGCAGGTACTCGACTGCAGATTCCGTTGCATCATATCGAAGCCTGCTATGTGCGCAGCCACTTCAGCACCATGGACGTAGGCGCTATTGACAGTCCGCGTCCCGATGAGCTGCTGTACGCATTGGTGGTTTCCACCGGTACACGTGTACATGAGCGCCTGGGCGGCTTGCGTGCGGATAATTTGACGGTCGGTGACGGCCAACGCTGAGTGTTTTTGCCCTCGCCAGAGCACAGGACTGAGGGCGTGCGATATGGCGCATTCCACTTTGGGACGGCGCCATATTTCTATAAATCGATAGGTGTTGCGCGTATCCCGATGCGGGGGCGACGCACGCCAGCAAGGAGACAAGCATGATCAAGACAATTACCGCCATCATGGCAGGCGTGATGTGCCTCGCCGCTACCCCTTTGGTTCACGCTGAAAATTGGCCTACGCGTCCGATTACGCTGGTGGTGCCGCTGGCGCCCGGTGGCAGCACCGACGCAACCGCTCGCCTGATCGCCCAGAAGCTGCCGAACGAACTAGGGCAGCCCGTGGTAGTCGAGAACCGTGCAGGTGCAGGGGGCAATATCGGCGCGGATTATGTGGCCAAGGCGACACCGGATGGGTACACGTTTCTGATGCATACCAGTACGCTGATGACTAACGTGACGCTCTACAAGAAAATGCCGCTCGATGTGCAAAAAGACCTGGCCCCGGTGTCTCGCGTTTCGCTCATCCCGAACGTTCTGATGGTCAACACGAGTTTTCCGGCAAAGACGCTGGCTGATTTCATTACCTATGTAAAGGAGCACAAGGGCGCCGTCAATTACGGCTCGGCGGGCAATGGCACGTCGCAACAGCTATCGGGGGCGTTATTCGGCCAGATGGTGGGCGCGGAGATGACGCATGTGCCCTATAAAGGGGGCGCACCTGCGAATACCGACCTGCTGGCAGGGCAGATACAAGCCGTTTTCTCACCTATGGTCGAGATACTGCCGTTCATTGATAGCGGCAAACTGCGTCCATTGGCCGTCACTACGGCAGAGCGGTCGCCGCGGTTACCTGATGTGCCGGCAGTGGCCGAAGCCTTACCCAGATATGAAATCGTATTATGGAACGGCGTATGGGCGCCTGCAGGCACACCCAAGCCTATCATTCAGCGTATGAATGTGGCCATCAATGCTGTGCTGAACGATCCCGATGTGAAGAAAATCCTGCGTGAGCAGGGTTCGACTCCTGCGGGTGATACCCCGGAAGCTTTCCAACAATTGGTGGGTACCGAAATCAAGAAATGGGGCGAGCTGGTAAAACTGTCGGGCGCGAGTATTCAATAATCAAATCCCGTTGACGGAGACACGTCGCATGAAACCTGTATTGCTGGTGCTGGTATTTTTGTCGGAAGAACACCGTGCTTTGGTGAGCGAGCGATTCGATATGATCTACGCGCCGAATGCCCACTTGGGCAAGGACCGGTCAAACGGTGAGGCACAGATCGCGGCTCGTGGACATGAAATCAAAGTGGTGTTGACGAATGGCACCAATGGCTTATTGGCCAGCGAGATCGACCGCCTGCCCGCGCTGGAGCTGATCTGTACGGTGGGCGTCGGTTATGAAAACGTGGCCGTTGAGCATGCCAAAGCGCGCGGAATCCCTGTTGCCAATGCGGCGGGCACCAACGACGACTGTGTCGCCGATCATGCGATGATGCTGTTGTTGGCGGCTATTCGACGCTTACCCTTTCTCAACAATGGCGTACGGCATGGCTTGTGGCGCGACGATATTCCGCGTCCGCCGCATGTGTCATATCGCCGGCTGGGCATTCTGGGCATGGGGGCGATCGGGAAAAAGGTAGCCCGCCGGGCCTTGGGTTTCGATATGGAAATCGGCTACCACAATCGCCGGCCACGCGAGGACGTGGATTTTCAATACTTCGGGGACGTGAAAAGCCTGGCTGAGTGGTGCGATTTTCTGGTGGTGGCCGCGCCCGGGGGCAAGGAAACGTATCACATCATCGATGAGACTATCGTCAATGCGATCGGCCCGCAGGGCGTGCTGGTGAACATTGCTCGTGGCACATTGGTCGATACGGACGCGGTCGCACAGGCATTACGCGATGGCAGATTGATGGCGGCGGCTCTGGATGTCTACGAGAACGAGCCCACACCGCCGCAGCCGTTGCTGGATCTGGATAATGCTGTGTTGACCCCGCATATCGCTGGGATTTCGCCGCAGGCGATCGATATGTCGGTGCGTAAGTTTCTGGAGAACGCCGAATGCTTCTACGCGGGTAAGCCGTTGGTTACGCCGGTTGTGTGAAGGGTATATCTGGTCGGGTTTGAACAGCCTTGCTGTTCTTATGCTATGCGGTAGTTTTTGATGGAGATTGATTTGCTTATTGGACGTCGAGCCGAGGCAATCGGGCCGTGAGGGCTTCACAAAGCCGGTCCGGCGCGCGGGCGCCGGACACCGTGTTCGCTCGTCTCGTCCGGCCCGTTCGGGCCTACCTACGACGTCCGCTCCACTCGGCTTTGAGGCGCCCTCACGGCCCGATTGCCTCGGCTCGACTCGCAGTCACTCAAGCTCATCACATCGCTGGCACCAGCCTCTTGCTTGGCGTTTTTTTGTAGCACTGTTGGCAAAGAGGAAGATCTTGCAGGGCTGCCATTTTCGGGTGCCCTGCACCCCCGAAAATGGCGATCGGTCCGGGCATGCGGCGGGGTGGCGTGGTGCCAGGTTGGAAGATCTGCTTGGTTAGAGTCGATGCATGCGACGATGATGCATGGAACGTATGATGAGATGTAGAGCGTCATGACGCATAGAACGATGGTACGTAGAACGTCACTATGCGTAGGACATCGGGATACGCAGAGCGTGCGAAGAGGCGTCTCCCATCGTTGGATATCGCGAAATCGTCATTCGAAAGATCCCTTGCTTGTCCACTAGAACTCATCACCTCACCGGCCAGGGACAACAATCAGAACGGTTCTAATCCTAGTGCACCACGAAACCGGTTCTTGATAAATGGCCCATCTCTGGGCGGCAGCATACGCGGAGGCTCATTCGCCTCGATAAACACCTGCGCGAACGTGACCTCGTCGCGGGCTTGAACGCGGCGGATGACCTCATCGCAGCCCTCCAGACTGTCGGTAGAGAACGCGCCTCGGATACCAAAACCCTTGGCGACTGCGACCAGATCCGTACCCAGGCTGGAATGACTGCGCTGCATGCCGGTTTCACCGAAATGGCCGTTGTCCAGTACCACGATGGTGAGATTGCGCGCTTGCTTTGCTGCGATCGTGGCCAGGCTGCCTATGCCCATGAGCTGCTCGCCATCGCCCGTGATGACGACGACTGATTTGTCAGGTTGTGCCAGCGCCAGGCCTAATCCCAAAGGCGCTGCGCCACCCATGGCGCCCCACAGATAATAGTTGCTGTCGCGATCGCCAGCAGCATAGACGTCGTATGAGGCCGAACCCAGGCCCGTTACAACCAATGCATCGGGAACGCCCGCCAGCAGTCGCGCTACGAACTCCCGGCGTTGGACACCGGGTTTTTGTTGAGTCTGATTCATCAGTTGCGCTCCCATTTTTTTCGTCCGATCAGGTTCTGTCCCAATAGCACAGCGACTTTATCGCCTGCGCCAAAGGCGGCGTCGAATCCGGCACTGACAATCTCCTCTGCCTCTTCGGGACGGGAGACGCGCAGTACGTGTATGCCCATCAATTCCAGCGCGGCCTGTGTGGCTCTGCCCATCGGGCCTTGCCAGGGATTGAACTCCGCATATTCGCCACGCATGGTGACCAACGTGAAAAACGGAAAATCGGCCGCCTGCAGCAAGGAAAACATATTGACGCAGTTACCCACGCCGCTGCTTTGCATCAGCAACACCGCGCGCTGGCCGCCCAGCCAGGCGCCGCTGGCCAGCGCAACTCCTTCTTCTTCGGTCGTCAGCACGATGTCCTGGATATCCGGGTCGGCGATGGCGCTGCGTATGACGTGTGAATGGCCGGCATCTGGCACGTAGGCGATCTGCCGTACGCCGCCGTTCTTTAATACATTGAAAACGGCTTCCTGCCAGGAAGGCGTCGTAGTGGATGGTTGGTTCATTGGGGGAGATCCCTAGAGTTGAACGACGTAGAAATCATAAAATGTGATGGATGTGTAAATAAAATAGAAATTTGGCATGATCCAATCAAGATTCCTGATCGAGGCATAGCAAGATGGATTTGAAACAACTGCGCGCTTTCCTGACGGTTGTCGAAACCGGCAACGTGACGCGGGCGGCCGACGTGCTCAATCTGGTGCAGCCCGCCGTTTCGCGTCAGATCCGTTTGCTGGAGGAGGACATCGGCACGCCCTTGTTCGAGCGCGAGCGCCGCGGTATGGTCCTGACCGAGGCAGGCGAGGTACTGGTGGGCTATGCGCGCCGGGCATTGCTGGAGCTGGACCGGGCAAGGGTGGAAATCAACGGCGTGGGGCAGGGCATCAGTGGCCTGGTGACGCTGGGGCTGCTGCCCAGCAGCATCGACATGCTGTCCAGCCCATTGGCATCGGCAGTGGCGGCCGCTTATCCAGGCATACGCGTACGGATCGCCATGGGATACGCGGGGACGCTCCAGCGCTGGCTGGCATCGGGCGAGGTGGATGCTGCCTTGTTATATGGAGTGGAACGGTCGCCCGATATCGAGTCCACGCCACTGATCGAGGAGCCGCTCTGGGTCATCGGGCCGAAGCACAGTGCACTGCGTCCAGACCGTCCAGTTGCGCTGGCGGATCTGGTTGGCCAGAGACTGGTGCTGCCCAGTGCGCCGCATGGCATCCGCACGCTGATGGAGCATGCATGTGCTGTTGCGCACGTTACGCTCGATGTGTCGGTGGAAACCAACGCCTTGAGCGTCCAACGCAGCCTGGTATTGGGCGGGCATGGCTGGACGATTCTGCCGCCTATTGCCGTCGCAGACGACTTGCGCAGAAATCAATTGAGAGGTGCACCCTTGGCCGAGCCGGACATCACGCGCACGATCGTGCTGGGATTGCCGACCAATCGGCCCATTTCCCGCGCTGTTCAATGCACGGTGGACATATTGACCGACGAAGCGCGCAACGCAGTCGTTTCCGGAGCGTGGATAGAGGGGCGGTGGTTAGGGTGACAGGACACCGCCATATTCTTCAGGCCAGGACGCATGTAAACTAATTCCAGGTAACGACGGATGATGTCGTGGCTGCCGGGATGGGTTGGTGTACGGCAGCAGATTGGAACGGCCGACGGCAAGCTTGCATCGTGCCCGTGTCAATGCATAGCGCCTGGAGTGAACCTTGACTAATCCCTACGAAGTTCTCGGAGTAGCATCGACGGCATCACTCTCCGAGATCAAACATGCGTATCGCAGGCTGGCAAAGAAATACCATCCTGACCTGAACCCCGGCGATAAAGCCGCCGAGGAAAAGTTCAAGGCGATTGCGAGCGCCTATGCCTTGCTGGGCGACGATGACAAGCGCAAGCGTTATGACGCCGGCGAAATCGACGAGACGGGACAGGAACGTCCGCAGCATCACTACTACCGCGATTTTGCTTCGTCGGATCAAGCCCATCCCTACGCAGATGCGTCAGGCTTTGCAGACTTTATGCACGATGACGCCTTTGCGGAGATTCTCAGGCGTAGCCAAGAGGCGCAGCGCAATCGCCGTGGACGGGACATGCACTATCGTTTGGAGATTCATTTCGCCGAATCGATTACTGGGGCGAGCAAGCGATTGACCTTGCCTGGCGGCGACGTGCTGGACGTGACGATTCCGCCGGGGCTGCTGAGTGGGCAAGTGCTTCGGTTAAAGGGCAAGGGCGAGCCGGGTGCGGGCAGTGGTGGTCCGGGAGACGCGCTCATCGAGGTCGAGGTGCTGCCTGATGTGCGCTTTACGCGCAAGGGCGATGATATTTCGCTGGAGCTGCCCGTCTCCCTGTCCGAAGCCGTGCTAGGCGGCAGCGTGACGGTGCCTACTGCGACGGGCGATGTCGTGATGACCGTGCCCAAAGGCTCAAATACCGGAACCACGCTGCGCCTGAAGGGCAAGGGCGCTCCCCGTCGTGGTGGTGGATTCGGCGATCAGTTAGTCAAACTGAAAATTGTGCTGCCGAAATCGCCGGATCCGGATCTCGAGAGTTTCGTGTCGAATTGGACTCGGGGCAAGGACTTCAACCCCCGGGAGGAAGGGAAGTCATGAAGATGACCAAACAGGAGTTCCTGGTTTCTTGCGATCTGCCTGCGCCAACGTTGGAGCTGTATATAGAGCAACAATGGATCATCCCAGAGCAGTCCGCCGCAGGCATTACATTTTGCGAAATGGACATCGCACGCGCACATCTGATTCAGGATCTGAGAGTCAATATCGGCGCCAACGATGAGGGCATCGACATCATTCTGCATCTCATCGATCAGGTGCACGGGCTGCGTTATGCGCTGGCACAGGTTCAGAAGAAACCTTAATGCCACAACGGCCGATCAATCTGTACGCCATTCTGGCGCATCCATTGGCCCAGTTCAGGCCGGGCCAGTACGTTGAATTCCGCGGCGCGCTGGCTGCCTAGTTTATCCCCTGCGCCGGCAATCGCGGGATGGCACATCAAGAGATCGCCATCTCGGGCATTGCTTAGCCATTGGTGGAGCAATCCGGCGTAGTGACGCGGGCCGCCGTTCAGGCCGTACACTCCCAGCAAACGGCGGTTGGTACGCCAGCCCTCACGTTGTGCAGCGCGCGCAACGGCGCTGGCGCCCAGGGCTCCGATGACATGGGCTTTAGCGGATTCCTGGATGGGAATGCCTGCTTGCATACCGGGGGCGGTATATCGTAGCCATGGCCGATAACTGCCATACCGGTTTCGCAACAAGTGCAGCAAACGCGGCAGCACATGAGGCAACTGATGTACATGCTGATGCCCATCAACATAAGCGGGGGCGCGTCCCAATACCCGTTCGAAAGCGTCAAACTGGCGAGTCAGCTGTGCGTCTATCAGCTCATCACTCAAATAGCCCGCATAGGCACGGGTAACGAGCGCAGGCAACGGCAGGACTGCCAATTGGTCTCGATGACCAAATGACTCCGTCAGGTTCAGATGCAGGCCAACGTCGACATTCACGTCGCGCAATAGTGGTGCATTGGCAGAAAAGGTGGGCGCCTGTGTGAGGCAGCTGATGGCGCTGAGCCGCCCCAACTGCGCGAGTTGAAACATCCCCGCATCCACGCTCGAATTCATGCCAAAATCATCGCCACAAACGACGACGTGTTTCCAGCATCGCCCGTCATCCGTTCGACCATTCTCATTCAAGCCTTCATGCGAGCTTTGATTAAACAGATTGCCTGGTTTGTCGTCGTGGGCTGTGCCGCCGCCGCTACGCATTGGGCGGTCGCGGTGGCCTGCGTCGAAGGCTTGCATATGTCGCCACTCGCCGCCAATGCGGTGGGCTGGCTGATAGCGTTCGTTGTATCGTTCTCGGGTCATTATCGACTTACCTTTCGCCACGGGTCCTCACACTGGATGACGGCCGCGCGGCGCTTTTTTCTCATTTCTGCTTGCGGATTTCTGCTGAACGAGGCCTCGTATGCCTGGCTGCTGCATGCCACGTCATTGCGTTATGACGTATTACTTGCGTTGATCTTGATCGGGTTGGCCGTGCTTACTTTCCTGGCGAGCCGGCTGTGGGCGTTTCGCCGCAAAGCCGAGCTTTGAAATCTTGATCGATGTCGATTCGCCATACTGCGTAATGGCGGTCGGAAAACTTCGGTGTCAACCCTCGCAAAGCGGGATAATGCTGTGCGTCTTCGGGCTCGCCCCATATCCAGAACCGATTGCCTGGCGTCGCAGTACACAGACGCGACAGAAATGTCTCAGGCGATATCAGCAGACGTGCGGCCGCCTGCGGTGCAAATAGCCCAGCGTCATACAGCTCTTTGCGCCAGTTATCCCGCTGGGAGATCTTCGGGTTGCTCCAGTCGTCGACTACCCAGGCCGGTTGTGTCGCGCCTGTATAGATGCCCAGATCGAATGGATAGGAGTGCAGCGTCACCAAGGTATCGCTCGTCTGCATGTCCGCGGCGATCTGACGGCCTAGCGGTTCTGCGCTACGGCGCGGGTTGGCTACGAACACGCCCACCAGCACGACACATAATAAGAACGAGCCCGCCGCGCACCGGTAGAGCCACAGACGGGCTTGTCCGGTCGTGCTTTGGCTGATCGCGCGTTGTATCACTTCAGCCAGGATGACAGCCAGCGGGGGCAGTGCAGGCACGACGTAGCCAATGAGCTTTGAGCTGGGAATCGAGAAAAAGCCGAGTATCACGACAGTCCAGATCGCCATCAAACTGCGCAGTCCGGCGGGGTCCGGCATCTGCCAAAAATCTTTGCGCAGCATACCGCCACCCCATAGTGACCAAGGCAATATGAGGCCGACAGTGACAGGCAGGTAAAACCAGAACGGTTGCGCGTTATTGAATCCCGATTGCGCAAATCGTTCGAAATGCTGGTACACAAAGAAATAGTGAAAAAAGCCCGGAAATCGCGCCTGCATCATCCAAAACCAGGGGACGGCGACGAGTGCAAACATCAGCAGCGCGGGCGGCCAGAGCAGCACCCGAAAGCCGTGCCACCGCCGGCTCAGGATCAGCCAAAAGAAAATCGTGGCTCCGGGCAGGACCAGGCCGATCAATCCTTTAGCCAGTACAGCCAAACCAGCAAGCGCCGCGGCTGCCAATGACATCAGTCTGTAGGGACGCTGGGCTTGTGCGCGCAGCACACTGTCTGCCGCCGCCAGAACGGCCAACGTAATCAATCCGGCAACCAGCATGTCCGTGTTGGCAAACTGCGCACCACCATAAAAAAATGGGGTGGTGGCCAGGATTACGACAGCAATCGTCGCCGTCGCAGCATCCCGGTAACGCCGCACGAACGCATAAAGGCCCGACAACGCTGCCCAGGCGGCCAACCACGACGGCATGCGTGCTGCCCATTCGTTCAAGCCGAATAGCTTGAAGCCGACTTCCGTCAGCCAGTAGTACAGCGGAGGTTTATGGAAATACGGCATGCCATCCAACAGCGGCACGGCATGTGAGCCGCTGCGCAGCATTTCCCAGGCCACACCCGCGTAGCGGCCTTCATCCGGCAGGGTGAGTACGCGAGCCCATGACAGACCGGCCAGCCAGATCCCCAGGCCCAGGAGCAGCCACGCAGCGGGCGGCACCCAGGGATGGGTGCCAGTATTGTTGCGGGTCCTCATGGTTGCACCCGGGCGGAATTGGCATGGCGGGCGCGCCCACGGCGCTGACGTACGACAAAGAGCGGGCGGCCTTTCACTTCGTCAAAGATGCGAGCCACATACTCCCCGACGACACCCAGGGAAATCAGATTCACGCCGGCGAAGAACAACAGCGCAGTGACGATGGTCGTCCAGCCGGAGATATGGTTGCCGTTGACCAGATAGTCCAGGACCAGGTAACCGCCATAGGCAAACGACAACAGCGCAAAAACGCATCCCAGCAAGCTGACCATGCGCAATGGCCAGGTTGTAAACGCAGTCAGTCCGGTCAAGGCGAGACGGACCAAGCGCCAAGTGTTGTAGCGGCTCGCGCCATTGGCGCGTACGTCGGGCGTATAGGGCAGGGGTTCGCTACGGAATCCGACCCAGGCATACAACCCCTTCATAAAGCGGGTGCGTTCCGGCAAGGCCATCAGCGCCTCGATGACGCGCCGGTCCATCAACCGAAAATCGCCGGCGTGGGCGGGCACTTGTACGCCATGGGTGCCGCTGAGCAGGCGATAAAACCATTGGCTGCCTGTACGTTTGACCCACGATTCGTCGTCGCGATGTTCACGTACGGCATAGACCATGTCTGCGCCCGAGCGCCAGCGTTCGAGCATGGGACCGATCAGCGCAGTGGGGTGCTGTAGATCCGCATCCAGGCAAATGACGACGTCGCCGTCGGCCGCCTCGAATCCCGCAGACAAGGCCGCCTCTTTGCCGAAATTGCGCGACAGCTGCAGGTATCGCATACCGTCATGCGCCGTCCATTCGGTCATCAGGTCCTCGGTGCCGTCGGTGCTGCCATCGTCTATGACAATGATTTCCCACTGCGTCGACAGCGACTTCAGCTCCTGGCGCAATGCCGGCAGCAACAGGTGCAGGTTGTCGCACTCATTCAGGCAGGGGACGACGCAGCTGATGCGTGCGTCGTCAAATTTGTCGGCTCTGGACGAGGTGGTGATCAAGGGCGTCGCGATGGACGGCGTGGGCAAGACATGGGCTTGCGCGTTTAAACGAAATTCGAGGGCCATACAGGGGTACCCTGGCAGTGCAAGAGCGCCCAGTATGCGTGGCAGCTCGTCGAATTTTCGTTAAATGGGGTATGGAAAAACGTAAATGGGACAGTGGGATAGCGATGTTCAGTCAAATCTCAGCGTGAAACAGGTGCCCGACTGCGGGCCGCCGCGCTGCGATCTGACATCCAGTTCCCAGCCCTGCATGTCACACACTCGTTTAGCAATAGCCAGTCCCAATCCATGCCGCAGGCCACCATGATCCGCAGCCGGTGCAGACGCGTCCGCCAGCCGCCCGCTGTAATAGCGTTCGAATAAGAAAGGCAGCTCCGAGGTCTCGATTCCCCTTCCTGTGTCGCGCAACTCGATAGCACCATCGACCGTCAGCAACGCCGTCAGTGTGGCCGGCGCCGCGTGGTCTATGGCGTTGCGGACCAGATTGCGCAACACGGTCAGCAGGGCGTACCTATCGAGCATGCGCACCGTTTCGGGTGGGATGTGATTGCGAAACACGAGATCGCAAGCCTCTGCGATCGCTTCGAGTCCACGCCATGCGTCGTCCATGCAGCCATTCAGATCCACGGGTTCGGCTGGGCGAGGCTGGTCGCGGGCCATGGAATGTGCGCTCTCCAATGACGCGGCAATATGATCCACGTTGGCCACAATGCGCGTCAGGCGCTCCTTTGGGTCGGAGGACAGCGCCGTGTTGAGCAGCATGATTTCGCTATCGGAGCGAATCGCGGCCAGCGGCGTGCGGACTTCGTGGCTGAGGTTGGCCGCAAACTCGCGTTCGCGCGCGATCGAATGATCGACCTGGTTCTGAACACGATTGAACGCTTCAATAAGGCGGCCTGCTTCGTCATCGCGAGTGATGGCGATGTCTGGCGATCCGGGCGCCCAGTCTGATAAACGCGTCGTCAAGTCCAGCAGCGGGCCCACGGCCACGCCGGCAATCCGACGCGACAGCGCATAGGCGGCAATGATGCACAGCACGCCTACGCCCAGCACGATCAAGCCGAACTCACGCACGCGGGCTTCGTGCGCGGTAGCGTCATACAGCACATACAGCCGTCCGCGCGCGGTGTCTTCAACCATGACGTGCCAGGTTTCACCGTCGGGCTCCAACTCATGTAAGCCGGGGAGCAGGTCGCGCAGTGGTGCCGGCATGCCCTGGGGAATGTCATTATGGATCAGCCAAGCGCGAATCGAGCCTGTGAGTTCAGACGACTCTTGCGGCACCGCATAATTCGCATCGGATTCCAGGTGCTGGACGATGCGGTTGCCCTCAGAGGTCAGGATCTGTTCGACCAACCCGTCTTCCATCTGATCGAAGGCCAGGTAGGCCAGCAGTGCCAGGACGGCGACAAAAATAGAAACCACGCCCGTCAGCGCCCAGATGACACGCTGGGTGAGGGTGCCGCTTTTCATGCGCCTGCTCCGGGCTCGACCATCCGCCATCCCACGCCATGTATCGTTTCGATGCCATCAAAACCAGCGTCGGAAAGCGCTCGTCTGAGCAAATGCACCTGGCTGCGCAAGGCGTCGCTTGAGGGCGGGACATCGTTCCAGAGAATCGCCTCGAGTTCCTCTCTCGACACCACCTGGCCAGGGGTGCGTATCAGGGTTTCGACAATGAGGACTGATTTCGGTGTGAGGTGCAAGGCTTGGCCGGAAACCGATACCTCTCTGGTGCGTCCATCGAATTGCAGCGGACCGCACGTTTGTACGGCGTCGACGACTTTTCCCTTGGCACGGTGTATCAGCGCCAGCAGCCGAGCCTTGACTTCGGCCAATGCAAAAGGTTTGGTCAGGTAATCATCCGCGCCATGGCCAAAACCGGTCAGCTTGTCCTCCAGCGTATCGCGAGCCGTCAGCATCAACACGGGAATCGCCTTGCGCCATTCGCTGCGCAGCGTGTGCAGAACCTGGTAGCCGTCCTTGCCGGGCAGGCCGATATCGAGCACGACGGCGTCAAAATGCTGGCTCTGGAGCATACGCAATGCGGTCGTGCCATCATAGGCGACGTCCGGGGTAAAGCCGCTGAGCTCGAGGAATTGATACAGGTTTCCCGCGATGGTCAGATCGTCTTCGACGATCAGTACTTGGTAGTGCACATTGGCCGAAACGGTTTTCATGTGAGCTGATGCTGGCAGTGACGTGCGCGGTTAAAGGCAGGCGCTCCATGCGCCAAGGGCGTTGGTGACGGTTTGAGGATTATTGAGCATGAAGGGCCCGCCGTCGAATTTTCGTTGAATTTACCGAGGGAAGATCTCGCCGACATAGGGGGCCTGGGCACCGGCGGCGTGTCGGGACCCGCCGGTGCGTCTTGCGGCAGTCCGGGGGCCTCGGTGGCGTTGGGCAGACTAGCCTCTATAATTAAAGATTCGCCTTATTTCCGGTTCGTGCACGCATGAAATCCTCAGAGATTCGCCAGAAGTTCCTGCAATTTTTCCAGTCCAAGGGGCACACGATCGTGCCTTCGGCGTCGCTCGTGCCGGGCAATGACCCCACGCTGCTCTTTACCAATTCCGGGATGGTGCAGTTCAAGGACGTCTTTACCGGCAAGGAAAACCGTTCCTATTCGCGCGCGACCTCCTCGCAGCGCAGCGTGCGTGCCGGCGGCAAGCACAACGACCTGGAAAACGTCGGCTACACCGCCCGGCACCATACGTTCTTTGAAATGCTGGGCAATTTCAGCTTTGGCGACTATTTCAAGCGCGATGCCATCCAGTAC
This sequence comes from Bordetella muralis, assembly GCF_054781015.1. Taxonomy (NCBI): domain Bacteria; kingdom Pseudomonadati; phylum Pseudomonadota; class Betaproteobacteria; order Burkholderiales; family Alcaligenaceae; genus Bordetella; species Bordetella muralis. Next base: position 578,221 of record NZ_BAAGVF010000003.1, read on the forward strand.
GCCTGGGAATTGCTGACCACGGTATACAAGCTGCCGGCCGAAAAGCTCTGGGTCACCGTCTACCAAGAGGACGACGAGGCCTACGACATCTGGGCCAAAGAAATCGGCGTGCCGACCGAGCGCATTATCCGCATTGGTGACAACAAGGGTGCCCGCTACGCGTCGGACAACTTCTGGCAAATGGCCGATACCGGTCCGTGTGGACCGTGTTCCGAGATTTTCTACGACCACGGCCCCGAGATCTGGGGCGGCCCCCCGGGCTCGCCCGAAGAAGACGGTGACCGTTACATCGAGATCTGGAATCTCGTGTTCATGCAGTTCGAGCGCGACGTGGCCGGCAACATGAATCCGCTGCCCAAGCCGTGTGTCGATACGGGGATGGGCCTGGAGCGCATCGCCGCGGTGTTGCAGCATGTCCATTCCAACTACGAAATCGATTTATTCCGCCATCTGATCCAGGCGGCGGCGCGTGAGACCGGGGTGAGCGATCTCGCAGAGAACTCGCTCAAGGTGATCGCCGATCACATCCGTGCATGTGCTTTCTTGATCGTCGATGGCGTCATTCCCAGCAACGAGGGCCGTGGCTATGTGCTGCGCCGTATCGTGCGCCGCGCCTTGCGTCACGGTTACAAATTGGGTCAGACCAAGCCGTTCTTCTACAAATTGGTGCCGGATCTGGTTGCCGAGATGGGCGAAGCCTATCCCGAACTGGCTCAGGCCGCCGACCGCGTGGCACAGGTGCTCAAACAAGAAGAAGAGCGCTTTGGCGAAACTCTCGAACACGGCATGAAGATCCTGGACGGCGCCTTGGCGGGCGTGCCCGCTGGCGGGCAACTGGACGGCATGACGCTGTTCACGTTGTACGACACGTATGGCTTCCCGGTGGATTTGACGGCCGACATTTGCCGCGAACGCAATGTCGATGTCGATATGGCCGGTTTCGAGGCGGCGATGACGCGTCAGCGCGACCAGGCTCGCGCCGCCGGCAAGTTCAAAATGGCCGAGGGTCTGAGCTACGAGGGTGCAGAGACGCGCTTCGAGGGCTACGAAAAGCTTGAGCTGGATGACGTGAAGGTCACGGCGCTCTATGTGGACGGTACTCAGGTCGATCGCGTCCAGGCCGGCCAAAAGGCCGTCGTGGTGCTGGACGCCACGCCGTTTTACGCCGAGTCGGGCGGCCAGGTCGGTGATACCGGTCTGCTCGAAGGCGGTGGCGCCCGTTTTGCCGTGGCGGATACGCTCAAGATCCAGGCCGGTGTCTTTGGGCATCATGGCGAACTGGAGTCCGGCGCTTTGGCCGTTGGCGATACGCTCCTGGCTCGTGTGGATGCCGTGCGCCGCGCCCGTACCGTGCGCAACCACTCGGCGACGCACTTGATGCACAAGGCGCTGCGCCAGGTGCTCGGCGGGCATGTGCAACAGCGCGGCTCGCTGGTCGACCCGGACAAAACCCGTTTTGACTTTGCGCATGACGCGCCGATGTCCACCGAGCAAATTGCTCAGGTCGAGGCCATCGTCAACGCTGAGGTATTGGCCAACCAGCCGACGCAGGCTCAGGTGATGGCCTATGACGATGCCGTCAAGGGGGGCGCCATGGCGCTTTTCGGCGAAAAATATGGCGATACGGTACGCGTGCTGGATATAGGTTTTTCGCGCGAATTGTGTGGCGGTACGCACGTGAGCCGCACGGGCGATATCGGTTTGTTCAAGATCGTCGCCGAGGGCGGCGTCGCGGCTGGTGTGCGCCGGGTCGAGGCAATTACTGGCGACAACGCGTTGGTGTGGGTGCAGAACCAGCAGGCCCTGCTGCTGCGTGCGGCGGGCGTGTTGCGCAGCACGCCGGCTGATCTCCCCGAGCGTATCGCTCAGGTGCAGGATCAGGTCCGCGCGCTGGAAAAGGACCTCGAGCAGGCGCGCGGCAAACTGGCCGCCAGCGCGGGCAACGATCTGGCTGCCAAGGCCGTCGACATCAAGGGGGCCAAAGTGTTGGCCGCTAATGTCGGTGATGTGGACCCGAAAGCCTTGCGCGGGATGGTCGACAACCTCAAGGATCGTCTGAAATCTGCCATTGTGTTGCTGGCCAGCGCTGGCGCCGATGGGAAAATCAGTGTGGTGGGCGGTGTGACCGCGGATTTGACGGGCCGCGTCAAGGCCGGCGAACTGGTGGGCTTTGTGGCCAGCCAGGTTGGCGGCAAGGGCGGTGGCCGTCCTGATATGGCGATGGGTGGCGGGACCGATGCTCAGGCATTGCCGGCCGCGATCGCCAGTGTGGCAGGGTGGATCGATGAGCGCCTCTGAATTGCCGAATGCCGCTGGAGCGGCGGGGGCTCCCGCATCGCCGGAGAACCTGCCTGAGTTCCAGAGCGAGGTCGATGCCAGCGGGCTGACATGCCCGCTGCCCATCCTGCGCGCCAAGAAGGCCCTGGCGCAAATGGAGAGCGGGCAGGTGCTGCGCGTCACCACCACTGATCCAAAGGCCGTGCGCGATTTTCAGGCGTTTGCCAAACAAAGCGGCAATGGCTTGGTGGCTCAGCACGAGGCTCAGGGCTCGGTGTTGCATTTTTTACGACGCCGTTAGGCTGTCGCAGTGTCGGCTCGTGGATGGGTCATGAGCCGGATTTATACTGATTTCGCTGTCTGGCAGTAAAACGGTGATGACAGGTTTGTTTGTCTTTGACGAGCGGCTTTTCACACTATCGTTGCTGTGGCCAAGGTAAGGCTTGCTATGGCTTTCGAATTAATGCTAGAATCTTCCGTTTTTCACAACTAATTCAAGGGATTACCTATGGTGGTGATTCGCATGGCCCGCGGCGGCTCCAAGAAGCGTCCGTTCTACAACCTGGTAGCTACCGATTCGCGCAATCGTCGCGATGGCCGTTTCATTGAGCGCGTGGGTTTCTACAACCCCGTCGCCAGCGAAGGCTCGGAGCAACTGCGCATTGCGCTGGATCGCGTCCAATACTGGACCAACAGCGGTGCACAACTGTCGCCCGCCGTTGAGCGTCTGGTCAAAGACTACTCGGCCAAGGTTTCCGCTGCCGCCTAAGGGCTGGCAGGAAACCCTGTGCGTCGTTTTCGGCTGTAGTCCTGATGCCGTCTGATGCCATTACCCGCAACGTAGCGCCCGACGACTTAGTCGAGTTGGGCCGCATTACCGGGGCGTATGGTGTCAAGGGTTGGGTCAAGGTACAGCCGCATTCCGCACAGGCTGATGGTTTACGCCGGGCAAAGACCTGGTGGCTGACTCGCCTCGCCCCTGAAACGGCGCGAGGCGTTGTCACGTCTGTACCGGCCGCCCATCGAGTGCTGCAGGCCAGGCCCCAGGGCACGGCCGTGGTAGCGCAGCTCGATGGTGTTGCTGATCGTGATCAGGCCGAGGCCATGCGTGGCTACACCGTGCAGGTGCCGCGCAGTGAGTTTCCGGCGACTGCCGACGACGAGTATTACTGGGTCGATTTGATCGGTTGCGCATTCTATTCGGATGCGGAGGGCGAGCCTGCTCGCGTCGGTATCGTCGAGGATGTCATGGATAACGGCGCCCACGCGATCTTGCGTGTGGTGTTGCAACGTGCGCCCGCGCCTGGCGCAGAGCCTGAGCCCAGGCTCGATCCCAAGGGACGCCCGATGGAAATGCTGGTGCCTTTTGTCGCTGCGCATATCCTGGCGGTGGATCTTTCCGCGCGTCGTATCGACAGCAACTGGCCCACGGAAATCTGATGCGCTTTGACGTCGTCACGCTATTTCCGGATATGTTCGGAACCGTGCGCGACTTGGGCGTTACCGGCAGAGCACACGCGCAGGGGCTTTGGTCGCTGCGTGCCTGGAATCCTCGCGACTATACCCACGATGTGCATCGCACGGTCGATGATCGCCCTTATGGGGGTGGTCCGGGCATGGTGATGATGGCGGCCCCATTAGAGGCCGCTGTTGCTGCTGCGCAGTCGGATCGTGCAGCGCAGGGTTTTGGCGTCGCGCCGGTGGTGCTGTTGTCGCCGACGGGCCGTCGCTATGATCAGCAGGGCGCTCAGTCGCTCGCGGGCGGCGAGGGCGTTATTCTGATTTGCGGCCGGTACGAGGGTATTGATCAGCGGTTTATTGATCGCTGTGTGACGGATGAAATCTCGCTTGGCGATTTTGTATTGTCGGGCGGGGAAATTGCCGCGCTCGCGGTGATTGACGCTGCCGTGCGACTGGTGCCGGGCGTGCTGAATGATGGTGATTCCGCGCTTCAAGACTCTTTCAATGACACGTTGTCAGGGTTGCTTGATAGTCCGCATTACACGCGACCAGAGGTGTATGACGGCGAGAGCGTGCCGCCTGAATTATTGAGCGGCCATCATGCCAATATCGCGCGTTGGCGGCGGGAGCAATCCCTGAGCTTGACTGCACAGCGTCGCCCTGATTTGCTTGAACGGGCACGGGCTAATGGGTGGTTGACTCGCGCCGATGAAAAGTTTCTTGCGGCGTTGGCGGCTGCGGGGTAGGGGTCTCTGCTGCAAAGCACTAAAGCCTTGCCTTTCACGCCTACTCCCTTAATGCCTGAACGATCTGATCCGCACATGCTTGGGCTGCCGGACTGAGTCTCTTGCCGTTCACGGTGACAATGCAGATCTGCCGCGTGAGGATGCCTGGACGTATAGGCAAGACCTGGTAATCAACGTTCTCTTCCTTGGGTACGCATATCGTGGGCAAGATCGCGGCGCCGAGCCCCGCCTCTACCATGCTGATGACAGTTTGGTGATGGGTGAGTTCGATCTTGGGTCGATACCGCAGGCCCGCATTTCTAAAGACAAGTTCTACAGTGGCCCGCACCGCGGTGTCATGGGATAGCGCGAGCTGATCGATCTGGTTCAACGCCTTCAGCGTGATGTATTTCCGGTTGGTAGCCATGGTACGAGGCAGGATGGCGACGAATGGGTCATTGACGATGGCCTTGTGATCCAGATCGTATGAGTCCTCGTGCTGGGGGGCAACGGCGAAATCGGTGACACGCTCGCTCAGGTCCCTGTGAATCTGATTGATTGGACCTTCGTGCAGTTCCAGGGTGATATTCGGATATTTGTTTTTGAATTCACCTAGCACCGCAGGCAATTTCAAGCTGGAAATCGACGGGACTGTGCCAATCGATACGTGGCCACCACGCAGTTCCGATCTGTCTCCGAGTTCTCGTGAGACTTCCATCAACTCGCGAACCACCGTCTGACAGCGCGTATAAAACAGCTGCCCCTCGGTCGTCATGGAGACCTGGCGCGTCGTGCGATCAAAAAGCGGCACTCCCAGCTCGGTTTCGAGCTGCTGTATATGGGTGCTGATAGCGGCAGGCGAGCGATGCAGTTTGGTGCCCGCAGCGCTAAAGCTGCGCAGCTCCGCCACCGCAATAAAGCTCTCGATACGACGCAGATTCATAATTTTTAGAAAATCTGAATAATCTTTCTAATATTACCGATTATCAAAATCATCGGCGAGTGATTCAATGGCCCGCAAAAGGAGACAAAACATGGCCATTGAATGTAGACCCCTGTCATTCGCCTTGGGCGCCGAAATCCTGGGGCTGGATTTACATTTTCCGATTTCGGATAGCGATTGGGAAAGCGTGCATCAGGCTTTTCTGCAATATGGTGTGCTCTTGATTCGAGGTCAGTCTATTTCTCGCGAGCAGCACATCGCGTTCAGCCGCAGGTTCGGAGACCTGGATGAACACAAGTCCTTGCCTATGGACCGAAATGCCACGTTTCCAGAGCTGCTGATGGTGACAAACGACCAAAAGCCGGATGGCAGCCCCTCGAACTCCAGATACACAGGGCAGATGTGGCATTCCGACATGTCGTTCACTTTGGCCCCGGCGCTAGGGTCGCTTTTGCGTGCAGTCGAGGTTCCACCTGTCGGAGGGGATACGCTGTTTGCGAACATGTATGTCGCTTATGACGCACTATCAGAGCGGATGAAGCAGATGATCGAAGGGCTGAACGGCATTCATCATTCCGAGCGGAAAAATTCGGGGCTATCGACCTCTTGGGAAAAGGAAAATCAGCGTTTAAACCCGCCGGTCGCGCAGCCCGTCGTGCGCGTGCATCCCGAAACGGGCCGCAAGGCGTTGTACATTGGCGAAAAGGTCAAGTGCTTCGAGGGCATGACGCCAGAAGAAAGCAAACCATTGATCGACTTCTTGGTGGGCCACGCTACGCGACCGCATTTTGTGTACCGCCATAGCTGGCAGCCAAAGGACCTGTTGATCTGGGACAACCGTTGCACAGCACATCTGGCATTGGGCGACTATGACCCCCGATACCGGCGGCACTTGGAGCGAACCACTGTGCTGGGTACGCCTTCCGGCCATATTGCGGAAATCGGGGCGGCAGCATGAGATCCCCCTCCTGTACTCGACGAGCCCTGCTGCGTGCGTTAATTGCCGCCGGCATGATGGGGCAATCTATCGCATTGGCTTCCGGGCAAGGCAGCTTTCCGAACAAGCCTGTTCGCTTGATTGTGCCATTTGCGCCGGGAGGCTCCACGGACGTTTTGACGCGATTGATCGGTGCGCAGATGTCGACGCGATTAAAGGAACCCGTCACGGTGGAAAACCGGACGGGGGCGAGCGGCAATATTGCCGCCGACTATGTAGCGAAAGCGCCTCCCGACGGCTATACCTTGGTGATGGGCTCCATTGGTACGCATGCGACCAACTCGCTCATCTACCGCAACATGCCATACGACCCGGTAAATGATTTTGCTCCCATCGCGTTGGCGGGCGAAGTCACGCTCGTGCTGGTGGTCCATCCCGACCTGCAGGTGCAAAGCGTCAGCGAGTTGGTGCAATTACTGAAAAATCGTCCGGGCTCTATCAGCTATGCATCCGGAGGCGTAGGCGCCTCTCAGCATCTTGCCGCCGAGTTGTTCAAATATTCGACGCATACATCGATGCTGCACGTGCCTTATAAAGGCAGCGCGGGTGCGCTGGTGGACTTGGTCAGCGGGAGAGTGCCTGTGATGTTCGCGGACTTGCCGCTGGTATTGCCGCACATAGAAAACGGTGCCTTGCGCGCGCTGGCCGTTTGCGATCCCGTTCGCAATGCTGTGATTCCTCGGGTGCAAACCATGCAGGAAGCCGGTGTTGCTGATTACGTAGCGACGGCATGGTATGCGTTGTTCGCTCCAGCCCAAACACCGGCAGATCACCTGCAAATATTGCAGCGCAATGTGGCTGATATCTTGCAGGCCCCTGAAGTGATCAAGGCCATCCAGGATATTGGCGCCAAGCCTGGAGATGCTGTGGGCGAAAAGCTGCGCGCGTTTCAGTTAAAAGAGATTGCGCGTTGGAAAACGGTAGTCAAGGTCGCAGGGATCAGTATGGACAACTGATTCGCCTCACAGGTAATGGCCGCAAACAGGCGAGTGCCCGCACGGACCGCATGGTGCCGTCGAGTGGTAACCCTGCACTACACGCCGCGCGCTCGACGAAGCGGAGCTCAGGGCAGCCGCATGTCAAAACCAGCTTTAGCCAGTTCGAATTGGCATTGCTCAAACCCTGTGCTGGGTACCAGTTCGCCCGTGCGATCACGGATTTGGTCCATCTGGGCATGGATCAAGCCCGCCGCATCGTCGGCCGCATCGGTGAATATGCCCTGCGTCATCGTGATATTCGCGCTTTCGACGGCGCCGCCACCGGCTAACAGGATGCAGCGGGTGGGGGCATCGTCTCTCACCAATGCGGTCAGGGCGGGACTTACGGCCTCAGGGGCGAGGCGCGATAACGACTCGGGGGTCAGGATGCCCGCGGTCATGGCTGTGGCCGCGGTGGGGGCCAGGCAATTTACGCGTATGTCGTGCTTGGCGCCTTCGAGTGCCAGTGTCTGCATCAAGCCCACGAGCGCCATTTTTGCGGCACTGTAGTTGGCCTGGCCGAAATTGCCATAGAGGCCCGATGATGACGTAGTCATCACGATGCGTCCGTAGCGCTGCTCGCGCATGGTGTCCCACACCGCTTTGATGCAATGCACGCTGCCCATCAGATGCACATCTAGCACCAGACGGAAATCGTCGATCGACATCTTGGAAAAGCTCTTGTCTCGCAGAATGCCGGCGTTGTTGACCAGGATGTCGATGCGTTGCCATTGATCCACCACGCGGGCTGCCATGTCCTGCATGGCGGAAAAATCGGTCACGTCGCCGGCGATAGCGATGGCGGTTCCGCCTTCACTGACGATTTCGTCGACGACTAAACTGGCAGGCGATCCGGGGTGCGATCCGGCCACATCGTTGACGACGACGCGTGCGCCCTGGCGGGCGAGTTCCAATGCATGTGCCCGGCCCAGGCCACTGCCGGCTCCGGTGACGATGGCTACACGATCCAGCAGGTACTTTTTCATCATTTAACTCGAGAGACCTCGGCATTTACGCTGAGGGATAAAGGTGGGCAGCAAGGCTGCAGCATGGGTTGGTGTACAGAGTCCGGACAGGAATCAAAAAGCGACGGCGTCCCGGCCTTTCAGTCCCAGCATGGTGCGCGCCTCGTCCGGTGTGGCGACGTCGAGCGAAAGCTCATTGAGAATACGCCTGATTTTGCGCACTTGTTCGGCACATGAGGTGGCGAGCTGGCCTTTAGCCACGTAGAGGCTGTCTTCCAATCCCACGCGCACGTTGCCGCCCAGGATCGCGCCCATTGTGACCAGAGGCATTTGGTGTCGGCCTGCGCCTAGCACCGAGAAACGATAACCGTCGCGGCCAAACAGGCGGTCTGCGGTGGTTCTCAGGGTGACCAGGTTTTCCGGGTCAGGCCCCATGCCGCCCAGGATGCCGAATACGCCTTGGATGAATAAGGGTCCTTGTATCAAGCCTTCATCGACGAAATGCGCGAGGTTGTACAGATGACCCAAGTCATAACACTCGAACTCGAAGCGCGTGCCACACTCATCGCCCAACACTTTGAGGATGTGCCGGATATCGCGAAAGGTATTTCGAAAGATCAGGTCTTCCATGCCTTCGACATAAGGCTTTTCCCAGTCGTATTGCCATTGCGTAATACGCCGTGCAGCAGGATGGATCGAGAAATTCATGGAGCCCATATTCAGCGAGCACATCTCCGGCTTGGCGCGCAGCGGGTACGCCAGCCGTTCTTCCAGTGTCATGCGAGTGCTGCCGCCGGTGGTGATGTTGATCACGGCGTCGGTAGCGTCGCGTATGTGCGGAACAAACGCGTCGAATATGGCGGGGTCCGCCGTGGGACGGCCATCGACGGGATCGCGTGCATGCAGATGCAGGATGGCCGCACCCGCAGCCGCGGCCTCGATGGCCTGTTCGGCAATTTGCTCAGGCGTCAGTGGCAAGTGCGCCGACATGGTCGGCGTGTGGACCGATCCCGTGACTGCGCATGAAATGATGACTTTGTTCTGGCTGTTTTTCATTTTTTGCTCCGAAGTCAGACGGCCAGCCATTGCGACAGCAGCTCGTCGTTGGCGCTCAGTTCCTGCGGGCCGCCTTCGAATACGATGCGGCCGTGGCCCATGACGCAGACACGTGTAGAGACCTTTAGCGCGATAGTGAGCTTTTGTTCGACCAGCAGCACCGATACGCCTTTGCGATGCATGTCCTGTATGCATTCGCCGACCTGGGCGACGATTCGGGGTGCTAGCCCCTCGGTGGGCTCGTCGATCAATATGACGAGCGGGTTGCCCAGCAGCGACCGGCAAATGGTCAGCATTTGTTGTTCACCGCCGGACAGGCTGCCTGCCTTGGTGTTGCGCCGCTCCTTCAGGCGCGGGAAATAGTCGAACATTTGCTCCACCGTCCAGCGATGCGCGCCCGGCACCGCGGGTTGTTCGCCCATGCGCAAGTTTTCGTCCACGGTGAGATTCGCAAACACCTCACGCTCCTCTGGCACGTAGGCAATACCCGCGCGGCACATGGTGTAGGGGCGCGCACCTGTCAGGTCGCGGCCCTGCAGGCATATACGGCCAGAGGTTGGCGCCACCAGACCCATGATGGTCTTCATCGTGGTCGAGCGTCCAGCCCCATTGCGACCGACCAGACTGACGACCTCGTTCTGTCCAACCTGCAGATCCACGCCATGCAGCACGTGGCTCTTGCCGTAGTGGGCGTGCAGATTCTCTACATTGAGCAGTGTGGTAGCGGCGGTATTCATGAGCTTGCCTCGTCGCCCAGGTAGGCCTCGCGCACGCCTGCGTGGTTGCGGATTTCTTCGGGTGATCCGGTCGCGATGATCTGGCCATACACCACGACGCTGATGCGATCGCTTAACGAAAAAACGACGTCCATGTCGTGTTCGACGATCATGAGCGTGCGGCCAGCAGATATTTCGCGAATCAACTGCGAGGTGTATTGCGTCTCGTCGTGCGACATACCCGCCATGGGCTCGTCCAACAATATCAAGCGCGGATCGGACGCGAGCGTCATCGCGATCTCTAGTGAGCGCTGTTCTGAATAGGCCATTTCACCGGCGATCGCATCTGCCTTGGCACTCAGCCGTACCAGGCCTAATAGCCGTTCTGTTTCAGCGCGTATGCCGCGATCCCGATCGATGAAACGCCAGAACGCATACTGTGAACGGTGTGCACGCATGACTGCGAGACGCACGTTTTCGTAGGTGCTGAGTCGTGGAAAGATGTTGGTGATCTGGAACGAGCGCGCTAATCCGCGTCGATTGATGGCTTGCGGAGATTGACCAGCTATCTCGCGGCCCTCGAATTGAATCGCGCCAGCGCTCGGCGCCAATTGACCGGAGATCAAGTGAAACAGCGTGGATTTGCCCGCGCCGTTGGGGCCAATGATGGAATGCCGCTCGCCAGGGCGCACGCTCAGGTCGATGCCTCGAATGATGTCGGTGGAACCGAACGATTTGCGCAGACCATGCAGGGCCAGGATAGGTTCGCTCATGCTGCATCCTTGCTGGGGTGTATAGCGGCCGGTGAGGTTATGGCAGACTGGCTGTCGTCGATCGATAGCATTTGCAGTTGATGACGGCAGCGCCGGTAACACCAAAGGGCTGCTCCGAATAACAGTGCAGGAACGCACCAGGTCAACGGCGATCCAGGTCGCCACGGTTGATCTAGGAGCATGACTGCAGGCCATGCTGCGTCGGGATGGGCTTGCAATAGCGATCGGTATTCCTGCGAGAACAAGCGTTGCAGGAGTTCGATCGTGAATGTAACGCCCGCGGTAGCCAGCATGACGCAAACGATGCCTGTGAGAAAGAGCGGTAACACTCGGCCTAAACCGTGGCGCTCGCACAGACGTGCGGCAACGGAGATCAGGCCGCTCAACCCCGTCGGCATGAACATCATGACCAGTACAAACAGGATGCCCTGATAGAGCAACCAGGATCGGGTCAAATCCGAGATGGCATAGCCAAAGAACGTCATCAACGCCGCGCCAAAGGCAGGCCCCAGGAATACCTGCACGCCGCCTATGTAAGTGTTAAGCACCGCAGCGGCCGAGAGCGACGGATCGAACACCACATAGTTGGCCGATTCATTTGAGAGCACTTGCAGGCTGCCGGCAATGCCGGAAAACATGGCAGAAATTGCGAACACGAGGGTGCTCAGGCCGTGCACGTTGTAGCCCAGGAATTGCAACCGATGCCGGTTCTCGCGCAGTCCCAGTGTCAACCTGCCCAGTGGCGTGCGGGTGTACAAATAAAGCAAGGCCATGGCCAGCAGCACCCAGGCCAGGGTCAGGTAATACACCTGGGTGGTGGAGCCAAAATCCAACCCCATAGCGGGCATACGCATGGTCGAGATGCCTGCCTCGCCGCCGAATATCGTTTTCAGATGAGGCGCGAGCGAATGGACAAGTTCGGCGATGGCTAAGGTAATCATCGCGAAGTAGGTGCCACTGCGCTGTGTGGCAAACCAGCCCGCGATACCTCCGAAAATCAATCCGCCTCCCGCGCCGGCCAGAGGCATCAATGGTGTGGGCAACAGTCCCGCGCCGCCTATTGCGTTCATGGCGTGCACGGTAGCAAACGCACCCACGCCAAAATAGGCGGCATGTCCGAAAGACAGCATGCCCGCTTGCCCGCACAGCAGGTTATAGGCGCTGGCAAAAAGGGCGGCGATCAGCATCTGGATGGCGGCATTCAGCAGGCCCTGCGACAGCAGCATGGGCAATGCCACCAGCAGTAGAACGCCGGTCACGCAGCAGTAGAAAGTTTTTTTCATGACGTCAGCCCTTTTCACCCATGAGCCCACCGGGACGCACCAGCAGGATCAACAGCATGAGCGCGAACGGCAGCGTCGCAGCCAAACTGGACAGATTCAACGTCATCAGGCCTCCGACATTACGTGCCCATTCGCCAGCGCCAAACAGCGCAAACAGATCGGCCAGACTGCTGTCGATCGTCACTGCCAATGAGGTCATGATGCCTATCAGTAACGAGGCCAGCATGGCACCGACCAGTGATCCGAGGCCACCGACCACGACGACGACGAACACCATAACTCCCAGCTCCAGTGCCATGTTCGGATTGGTGGTGTAGAAGGCTCCCGCTACTGCGCCTGCCAGCCCGGCCAACGCTGCGCCGGCACCGAACACGCCCATGAATACCAGCGGTACGTTGTGCCCGAGCGCCTCGGCCATGCTGGGCCTGTGAATCGCCGAGCGCACCACGATGCCGACGCGTGTGCGTGTGAGCAACAGATAAATCACGATGAACATCGCGATGGCGATGCCGCCCATCAACAGACGATAGGCGGGATACTGCGTGCTGCCCACGCTAAAGGCGGCAAAGTCCAGCGACGGCGGCATGCGGTAATCCACCGGATAATTGCCATAAAACAGCTTGATCGATTCCGCGATGATGAATGACAGTCCGAACGTCAACAACAATTCGTGCGCATGTCCGTGACGATGCACTCGGCGCAGAAAGTAGCGTTCCACGATCACCCCGATCAGACCGACCAGCAGCGGTGACACGATCACGGCCAGCCAGAATCCCAGCATGCCTTGCAGCGTATAGGCAAAGTACGCGCCCAGCATATAGAACGACGCATGGGCAAAATTCAGCACACCCATCATGCCGAAAATCAGCGTCAATCCGGCGGACACCATGAACAGCAGTAATCCATAGACGACGCCGTTCATCAGCGAGAAAAGAATCTGTTCCATGGTCTGGCGCTCAACCGGGGCGCTTCATTTTGCAGCTGGGCTGCACCGGAGTAGAGGCTTGCTCGGCGTCGAGCAGCAGTACGGGTTTGAAACCCATGTCCGTGCCGTCGACCTTGTGTCTGGCGTCACGAGAAACGGTGGACACAACCATGGGCAATTGCGCCTGGTGATCCGATGCCCTCATGCTCATCTCGCCCATGGGTGTCGAAATGCGGGTCGTTTCCATCACCTTGGCCAATTCGTTCACATTCAGCGCGCCGTCTTTCGGCTGCGTGTGTTTGAGCGCCTCGGCGACCATCTTCATGCCAAAGACGGTTTGTGGTTCGACAAACACCGGTATATGACCGGTCTTGGCGCGATAGTCTTGCAGAAATTTCTCTGCGTCCTCGTTGCCCGCCTCGGCGTTGAAGGTGTGCGCGACAAAGCTGCCTTCGGCCAACTCGCCGGCATTGGCGAGATTGCCCGGCTGATCGAGATACACGGTACCGTAACGCGCCTTCAGTCCACCGGATTTCGATGCCTTCATGAGCAGCAGCAGATCATTGGACCAATTGCCGGTCATGACCGTGTCGGCGCCGGATGCGGCGATTTTTGCAACGTAGGGCGAAAAGTCCTGGATCTTGTTCACGTCATGCAACGTCTTGTCCACCACCGTGTATCCGCCGAGCTTCTGGTTGTCCAGGATCGCTTGCTGCATATCCTGGCCCCAGGAGTAGTTCTGGTTGATAGCATAGACCTTGGTCCCTAACGCATTCGCCTTCTTCATCCCCTCGACCAGCGATTTGGTGCGCACCTGTGCATTGCCGGCAAAACGGAAATGGTAGAAATTGCATTTCTCGCCGGTCAGTTCCAGTGCTTCGGCGCCCATGTTGATGTAGACCATCTCTTTGCCGGGATTGCGCAAGTTGTGCTTGCGTATGTCTTCGGTGATCTGGCCGCCGATTGCCGATGAGGCACCCTGCACCACGATCTGCACACCGTCTGCAGCGGCCGCTTTTAGCTTGTCCGCCGCGCCAGAAGGGCCTCCTTGATTGTCATACTCCAGCAACTGGACGGGCTCGCCGTTCCAGCCTCCTGCGGCGTTGATCTCGTCTATCACGTATCGTACGGCCGCTCGATACGACTGTCCCGATGACGCCTGCGGGCCGGACAGCGTTTCCACCAAGCCTATTTTGACCGGAGCCGCTGATGCGGTCGCGCCGCCGGCCGCGAGTGCGCAGGTCATGGCGATGCCGGGAAGGCTGAATTTGTTCATTTGTCTGTCTCCTTTTTTTAATGCTTCAGGACGAGCCGACTGTGTCGGCCTGGTGTGCTTATAGGTATTCCACGTTTCCATCCACGCTGATTGCTTGGCCAGTGATATTGCGCGCCGCAGGCGAGCACAGGAATAATGCCGTGGCCGCAATGTCGTCCGCAGTGACCATGCGGCGCAACGAGATCTTGTTCAAGTACTCGGCACGCATGGCGTCGACCGACACACCGGCGGCTGCAGCGCGCGCGCCGATCACACCGTCCATACGCTCGCCCTCGACGGTGCCGGGCAAAATGGCATTGACGCGCACGCCATGGGGGCCCAGTTCGATCGCCAGCGATTTTGTCAGCCCCACGATGGCCCACTTGGTCGACGCGTAGGGCGTGCGCAGGGCGTATCCCAATCGACCTGCCACAGAACTCATGGCAATCAGGCAGGGATTGCGCGTCGATTCCTTCAGTAGCGGCACCGCCTGGCTGGCGAAGTAGAAATGACTGTTCAGATTCACATCCACCGTGCGTTCCCAGTCACCGCGTTGCAGTTCTTCTACGGGGCCGGTGGGTCCGGCTATGCCGACGTTATTCACCAGTACGTCTAAGCCGCCCAGCGTATTTCGGACGTCGGCAAACACGGTTTCCACGTCCTTGGCGACCGAAGCGTCTGCCACGCTTGTCGTGATTTTTGGTGTTTCCGCGGTCAGCCTGTCCAGCGCCGCACGGTCGATATCGCAGACGTGCACATGACTTCCTATTTCACGGAATGCGTGGGCCACTGCGGCGCCGATGCCGGACGCCCCGGCTGTGACCAGCACGCGCAGGCCGGGCGTCGGTCGTAAAGTGTCGATTAGGCTTGTATGCACCGCTTGGCATCCTGTGATTGGCATATCGACAGTGTCACGGAGTCAGGCCATTATGGATATGTGTGATACCAATATAGAATCAGGGTTGTTGATGTGATATTCACACTGTGCTCGGCTGGAGCCGCGAGCATTATTGTCTTGAATAGGTCTGAACGCTATGCCCCAGTCCCCGGTTTCACGCAGGAAACGCGATGACGCGGGCGCGAACGCAGCGCAAGTCCCGGGCACAGAGACCGTGGCCGCCGATCTGGTCGGCCTGTTGCATGGCAACGCTCCGATCGAAGACTTCGCCTCGCATCTCGCCTCGCTGGAGGCGTTGCCCGATGGGCTGGTGCAAAAGAACAGATTGATCGAGCTGGCTCGCATGGCCATGGGTCTGCGCAGCCGGCTGGAGCAGCATGAACAGCGCGAGCGCGGCATGCTCGCCGTGATCGAGTCCGCGCAAGACATGGCCGCCCGGCTCGATTTGTCCGAGCTGCTCAAAGCCATCGTCACCCGTGCGCGCGACCTGCTGCGCGCGCATGTCTGCTGGCTGACGATCTACGACGCGCCGAGCGGTGAATTCCGGGTCGTGGTTTCCGAAGGCGCCATCATTGGGCGTACGGCAAAGATGACCGTGCAACGCAAGCTCGGCGTCGCCGGGGTGGTGATGTCCACGCGGCTGCCGTTTTCTACGCCGGACTATCTGCACGACAATCGATTCGCTCATGATCCTGAACTGGACGATATTTTTCGCGACGAGGGTGTGGCGGCGTTGGTGGGCGTCCCTCTGATCTGGGACGACAGTGTGATCGGTTTGTTGTTCGTGGCCGATCGCTACCATCGCACACACACGGCGTTGAATATTTCCGTCTTGTGCACGCTGGCCACGCATGCAGCCGTGGCCATCAACAACGCTCAGGCTTTTGCAGATGCCCAGTCGGCGCTGGAAAAGGCCGACATGGCCCGCGCTGAATTAGAGCGGCATGCGAGCGATGTCCAAAGCGCCGTTGAAGCGCATGAGCGCCTGACCTTGTTGCTGGCGCGAGGTGCGTCAATGGGCGAGCTGTGCCAAGCCATCGCACAGTTGCTCCAGGGCAGCATCCTGGTGTTGGACGAGATGCACCACGTCGTCGGGCGAGCGACAGCATCGGGCGATGTCAGCGCTGCGGCTGACGCCTACGAGCCGCACGGGCCGCACAGCGCTGCGCTGGCGCAGGCATTGCGAGACAGCCGGCGGGCGGGCCGTTCAACAATCGCTTACGAAAGCGGCGGCGAGTTGTGCCGGGTGACGGCGGTGATCGGTGGTGGAGGCACGCTCGGTTCAGTGTTGTTGTTCCGGCGCGAAGACATGCGCGATATTTCCATCCGGACCTTTGAGCGCAGTTCGAGTGTGATCGGTATCGTGCTGCTCTCGCAAGAGCGCATGGAGGCCAATCAGAGCCGCGATATTTCCGAGTTCATGCAGTCTTTGATTTCGCCCAGGCAGGGTGAGCCCGTGTTGGCGCGCGCCCGTGCCGAGCGTTTCGGCTTGAATATCTCGCAGCCTATGTCCTTGATGCTGGTCGAGTTGGACAAGCCCGTGTCAGGGCTGTTGGCGCGGCGCCTGCGTGCCCATTACGCTTGGCCGGAACTGGTGTTGGACGACATCGATGGCGTACTGGCCTTCGTGTGTGGCACGACGCGAGCTCAACAATTGCTGGACGCTTTTAGCGATTTCGCCCGCCGCGAACTCGGTGGCGCTTACCGGGGAGTCCTGTCGCGTCCGGCACACAGTGCGGCGGAAATGCCAGCCTTGTATGCCGCGTTGCGGCGCGCCCTGTCTGTCGTGGGCCGGCTGGGTATGGGTGGACGCATCGTCGGTCAAAACGAAATCGCGTTGTATTCCGTCCTGTTCGAGACGCAGGACAGCGCCAGTTTGAACAGGTTTCTCGATTCGGTGATAGGCCCAGTCATTGCCCATGATCGCAAACGCGGCTCGGAACTCGCCGCCACGCTGTTGAGTTACTTCGACAACAATCAGAATGCTACCGTGACCGCCGCGCGCCTTGGCATTCACGTCAACACCATGCGGCAACGGCTGGCCAGCGCCGAAGATCTTATTGGCTTTTTGGGTGACGCCAGCCGCGCGCTGGAAATCCATGTTGCCTTAAGGCTCTGGATTATCGGCGTGGCCGGTTCGAATTCGAGCCCGCCGGGCGCGCCAGATAGTGGACACGACCCGGCAAGCCCGGCAGAACTGCAGGGTTGACGCCTTAGTTCAGCTTTGCCCGCTGCTCGCGGACTTTATTCAACGTTTCGTTGAACTGCGCCAAGCGCGCCTTTTCCTGTTCAACGACTGCCGCCGGTGCGCGTTCGACAAAGCTGGCATTGCCCAGCTTGCCATTGGCTTTGGCGACTTCGCCTTCAAGACGGGCGACTTCCTTATCCAGGCGCGCACGTTCCGCCACCACGTCGATTTCAACGTGCAGCATCAGGCGGGCCGTGCCCACCACCTGCACCGGGGCGCCGGCATCAGGCAGCGTATCGACCACATCGACCTGGCTCAGCTTGGCCAGCGCGGCCAGGTAGGGGCCGTTGCGCTTGAGTGTAGCGGCGTCGCCCTGAGCCACCAGCGGAACGCGCTGCGCGGGTGATAGATTCATTTCGCCACGCAGTGCGCGCACCGCTTCGACCTGAGCCTTCAACTCGGCCACATCGGCCTCGGCTGCCGCATCGATGGCCTCTGCATTGCTGCGCGGGTAGGGCTGAACACTGACGCTGTCGTCGGTGCCTTCTGCGCGCTTGCCTGCCACCACCGAGACCTTTTGCCACAGCGCTTCGGTAATGAACGGAATGATCGGGTGGGCCAGACGCAGCACTGCCTCGAGCACTCGGATCAGCGTACGGCGCGTCCCCAGTTGTTGCGCGGGCGTGCCGTTCTGGATCTGCACCTTGGCCAGTTCCACGTACCAATCGCAGTATTCATCCCAGACATAGCGATAGAGCGCGTTGGCGACGTTGTCGAAACGGTAGTCGGCAAAACCGCGTTCGACTTCTGCTTCGAGAGCCTGCAACTGGCTGACAATCCAGCGATCGGCAAACGACAGCTCGGCAGGTTGATCGCCGGTCAGGTCGTGGCCCTCGGTGTTCATCAACACATAGCGGGTCGCATTCCACAGCTTGTTGCAGAAATTGCGATAGCCTTCGCAGCGCTTGAGGTCGAAATTGATGTTGCGGCCGAGCGTGGCGTACGCTGCCATGGTGAATCGCAGGGCATCGGTGCCGAACGACGGAATGCCATCGGGATACTGACGGCGCGTGGCCTTTTCGATCGAGCTGGCTTGCTTTGGATTCATCAATCCATAGGTGCGCTTGGCCACCAGGCCATCCAGGTCGATGCCGTCGATCAGGTCCACCGGATCGAGCGTGTTGCCCTTGGACTTGCTCATCTTCTGGCCGTCGGCATCACGGATCAGGCCGTGCACGTAGACGTGCTTGAACGGGATCTGACCCGTCATGTGCGTGGTCAACATGACCATGCGCGCGACCCAGAAGAAAATAATGTCAAAGCCCGTGACCAGCACACTGGAGGGCAGATAGCGTTGCAGGTCGGGGGTGTTTTCGGGCCAGCCCAGGGTGGTGAAGGGCACCAGGCCCGACGAGAACCACGTATCCAGTACGTCTGGGTCGCGGGTCAACGGACCCGTCACGCCAGCGGCGCGAGCTTGTTCCTGTGCATCAGCTTCCGAATGCGCGACGAAGACCTGGCCATCCTCGGCATACCAGGCCGGGATCTGGTGGCCCCACCAGAGCTGGCGCGAAATACACCAGTCCTGGATGTTGTTCAGCCACTGGTTGTAGATGGTGGTCCAGTTCTCCGGATAGAACTTGATCTGCCCATTGGCCACGACATCCAGGGCGACTTCGGTGATGCTCTTGCCGGGGTTCAGCGTGCCTTCGGGTGCGGGCTTGCTCATTGCCACGAACCACTGGTCGGTCAGCATGGGCTCGAGCACGACACCGGTACGGTCGCCCTTGGGCTGCATCATTTTGTGCGGTTCGACCTTGACCAGGTATTGCTCGGCTTCCAGTTGGGCCACGACCGCCTTGCGGGCCTCGTAGCGTTCCATGCCCTGGAACTGTGCCGGGCCGTTTTCGTTGATATGCGCGTCCAGCGTGAAAATCACAATCAACGGCAGATTGTGACGTTGCGCGCAGGCGTAGTCGTTGAAATCGTGTGCGCCGGTGATCTTGACGCAACCGGTGCCGAATGCCGGATCGACGAAATCGTCGGCGATGATCGGGATGTTGCGGTCGCACAGTGGCAGTTCGACCATCTTGCCCACCAGGTGCTGGTAGCGGGGATCGTCCGGGTGTACGCACAAGGCGCCGTCGGCCAGCATGGTCTCCGGACGCGTGGTGGCAATCGTCATGCCGCGCAGCGTGACCGTCTGGCCGTCCTTGTCCACAATGGTTTGCGGCCCGTCGACGAACGGGTACAGAATGTGCCACATGTGGCCGTCGACTTCCTCGGACTGGACCTCGAGGTCGGACACTGCGGTCAGCAGTTTCGGATCCCAGTTGACCAGGCGTTTGCCGCGATAGATCAGGCCCTGTTGGTACAGGCGGACAAAAGTCTCCACCACGCCGCGCGACATCCGGTCGTCCATGGTGAAGTATTCACGGGGCCAGTCAGCGGAGGCGCCCAGGCGGCGGACCTGGCCGGTGATGGTGTTGCCGGACTGCTCTTTCCATTCCCAGACTTTTTCGACGAATTTTTCGCGGCCCAGGTCGTGGCGCGAGACTTTTTCGGCGTCCAGGCGGCGTTCGACCACGATCTGGGTGGCAATACCGGCGTGGTCGGTACCGGGGATAAACACGGTGTCGTCGCCGCGCATGCGGTGATAGCGCACCAGCCCGTCCATGATGGTCTGGTTGAACGCGTGCCCCATGTGCAGCGTGCCTGTTACATTGGGTGGAGGAAACTGGATGACGTAGGGCTGGGCGTCTGTCCCCGTTTTAACGTGTTGGCCTGCCGCGAAATAGCCGCGGCGCTCCCATTCGGTGTACCACTGGGCCTCGAGCGCTGCGGGCTCAAAGCTCTTGGGCAGGTCGGCGGTATCGGTGTCAGACGGGATCGGGGCAGCGGCTTCGGTCATTACTGGGTTCCGGCAAAAGGCGAGGGCCTGGCCGATTGTTGGCCAAGCAAACCGTTCATTTTAAGATGTATTGCGGTCATGACGGCGTGTTAGAATGCCGGGTTACTGTAAACCCTACAGAAGTCCCTGTTTTTATTAGGAATTTGGAGTCTCCATGTCCGTCCAACGTACTCTCTCGATCATCAAGCCCGACGCCGTGGCCAAGAATGTCATCGGTCAGATCGTCGCCCGCTTCGAAAGCGCTGGCCTGAAAGTCATCGCCGCACGCCTGCAACAACTGTCGCGTGCCGACGCCGAGCGCTTCTACGCCGTGCACAAAGAACGCCCCTTCTTCAAGGACCTGGTTGACTTCATGGTCTCGGGCCCCGTGTTTGTGCAGGTCCTGGAAGGCGAAGACGCCATCCAGAAAAACCGCGACCTGATGGGCGCGACCGACCCCAAGAAAGCCGAGGCCGGCACCATCCGCGCCGATTTCGCTGACAGCATCGATGCCAACGCCGTGCACGGTTCCGACGCTCCCGAAACCGCCGCCGTCGAAGTCGCTTTCTTCTTCCCCGAAATCAACATCCACAGCCGTTGATCTGGGTTAGCATTACCTGAGTACGTCATGGAAACCGCCGAACGCGTCAATCTCCTGGGCCTCGATGCCGCCAAACTGTCCGATCTGGTCGGGCAGTGGGGGGGCAAGCCCTTTCGCGCCCGCCAATTGCAGCGTTGGGTGCATCAGCGTGGGGCTGACTCGTTCGACGCCATGACCGATCTGGCTCGCGAATTTCGCGGGCAGTTGGCAGAGCACTGCCTGATCCAGGCGCCGCCGGTCAATACCGAGCAGCGCTCCTCGGATGGCACACGCAAGTGGCTGTTCGACGTGGGGCAGGGCAACGCCATTGAGACCGTCTTCATCCCCGAAGACGACCGCGGCACGCTATGCGTGTCCAGCCAGGCAGGCTGTGCGGTCAATTGCCGTTTCTGTTCTACCGGTCACCAGGGGTTCAACCGCAACTTGCAGGCCAGCGAAATCATCGGCCAGTTGTGGTGGGCCAAGCGCATCCTCGAGGCCGATGCCGGTACGGCGCGCCTGGGCGGGGCGCGTGGTGATGACACGCGTGTGATCAGCAACGTCGTCATGATGGGCATGGGCGAGCCCCTGCTCAACTACGATCAGCTGTTGCCTGCGCTGCGCTTGATGCTGGATGACAATGCGTACGGCCTGTCGCGTCGTCGCGTGACCGTGTCCACGTCGGGCGTCGTTCCCATGATGGACCGGTTGGCAAAAGATTGTCCGGTGGCTTTGGCCGTATCGTTGCATGCCCCTACGGATGCCTTGCGCGATGAACTGGTGCCGCTGAATAAAAAATATCCGTTGGCCGAATTGCTGGCTGCGTGCGAACGCTATCTCGCCAGTGCGCCGCGTGATTTCATTACGTTCGAATACTGCATGCTGGATGGTGTGAATGACACCGACCAACATGCCAAGGCGCTCATTCAGGTGGCGCGGCAGGTCCGCTGCAAACTCAACCTGATTCCTTTTAATCCGTTTCCGGCCTCTGGTCTCAAGCGTTCGCCCTCGGCGCGGGTCAAGGTCTTTGCCCAGCGTCTGATGGATGCTGGTATTGTGACGACGGTACGCAAGACGCGTGGCGATGATATCGATGCGGCCTGCGGACAATTGGCTGGAGAGGTTCGCGATCGTACACGTGTCGCCCAGCGTAATGCTGGGCGGACCATACCCATTGCACAGGTGCAGGCATGACGCAGGAGCTCAACGCGGCGGCGCTTCCCAAGGAATCGGCAACTCCGGCCCAGCCAGCGAACGCAGGCGCGACGGCTACCGTTGGCCAGGCTCTGAAGGACTTGCGCGTCGCAAAGGGCTGGTCTCTAGAGGACGTGTCGAGCCGCATCAAGTTCGCCCCGCGCCAGATCCAGGCTCTGGAAGGCGAGCAATGGGACAAGTTGCCCAAGGGCGTTTCGCTGCGCGGGCTGGTCCGCAGCTATGCGCGCCTGCTCGATACCGACCCGGCGGCGATTGTGTCGTCAGTGGAAAGCCAAGTCGGTGTGCTGAGCTCGCCGGGTTCCGTTCACCGGGTATCGCGCACGATTCCTGTGGCCGTCAGCGGACACAGTGATAGCCGCAGTTCCGTGCCGTGGGGATGGATGCTGGTGATTGTCGTACTGTTGGCAGTGTTGGGCGGTTATGCTTTCTGGCAAGACTGGCTCCCTGCCGATTGGCTGCCATCCTGGCTGTCCGGCTCAAAACCGTAACTCAAGATACGCATGCAAGAGTTGTCTTTGCCCTGCCAAGATGCCCCGCCTCCCGAAGTCGGCGCAGCCTCACGCCGTCCGACTCGCTCGGTTGCCGTGAAATGGGGCGAGCGCGTTGTCCATATCGGGGGCCAGGCCCCGGTCGTGGTCCAGTCCATGACCAATACGGATACCGCGGATCCCATTGCAACGGCCATTCAGGTAAAAGAACTGGCGCTCGCCGGGTCCGAAATGGTGCGTATTACGGTCAACACGCCCGAGGCGGCCCGCGAGGTCATCGCTATCCGCGAGCAACTGGATCGCATGGGCGTATCGGTGCCGCTGGTGGGAGACTTCCACTACAACGGCCACAAGCTGTTGACCCAGTTTCCTGATTGCGCGCAAGCCCTGTCAAAGTACCGGATCAACCCCGGCAACATGGGCGGCGGCAAGCGTCGCGACGACAACTTTGCGCAAATGATCGAAGTCGCCTGCCGCTACGACAAGCCCGTGCGCATCGGGGTCAATTGGGGCAGCCTGGATCACGAGCTGATGGCGCGCAAAATGGACGAAAACAGCCGCCGCGCGCAGCCCTGGGAGGCCCAGGCCGTGATGCGCGATGCGCTCGTCGTGTCCGCAATCAGCAATGCCCAGCGCGCTGAGGAACTCGGCCTGCGTGGCGATGCCATCATCCTGTCGTGCAAAGTCAGCCACGTACAGGATTTGATCGCCGTTTATCGCGATTTGTCGGCGCGGTGCGACTACCCGTTGCACTTGGGCCTGACCGAAGCCGGCATGGGCAGCAAGGGCATTGTGGCTTCGACGGCTGCGTTAGGTGTCTTGCTGCAACAAGGCATCGGCGACACCATCCGTATTTCGCTCACCCCCGAGCCCGGCGGCGATCGTACGCGCGAGGTCGTGGTCGCGCAGGAAATTCTGCAAACCATGAATCTGCGTGCATTCACGCCGATGGTGGTGGCGTGCCCTGGGTGCGGCCGCACCAGCAGCACGTTTTTCCAAGAACTGGCCGACAGCATTCAGTCTTATTTGCGTCGCCAAATGCCGGTGTGGCGCGCCCGTTATCCCGGTGTCGAAAGTATGAACGTCGCGGTGATGGGCTGTGTGGTCAATGGCCCTGGTGAAAGCCGCCATGCGGATATCGGGATCAGTCTGCCGGGTACGGGCGAGGTGCCTGCCGCCCCGGTGTTCATCGACGGCGAACGGACCGTCACCCTCAAGGGTGATCGCATCGCCGAAGAATTCCAGACCATTGTCGAAGACTACGTCGCGCGCCGTTATGGCGCGCAGGCCACTCATTAAAAGAAAGGGCTGAGCCGTCAGGCGGATCGCATAGTGCGATTCGCTGCGGCATGATGAAGATGACGCAAGCGTTTCAGAAAGTCGCCGCTATCCGCGGCATGAATGACGTCCTGCCGGCCGATGGCGCCCGGTGGGAGCAATTCGAAGACATCGTGCGTGGCTGGTTGCGCAGCTACGGCTATCGCAATGTGCGCACGCCTGTGCTCGAGCATACGCGCCTGTTTACGCGCGGCATCGGCGAGGTCACTGACATCGTCGAAAAAGAGATGTACACCTTTACCGATGCGCTGAACGGCGAGTCGCTCACCATGCGTCCCGAGATGACCGCGGGCGTAGTGCGCGCCACGATCGAGCACAACCTGCTCTATGACCGGCCGCAGCGGGTGTACAGCATCGGCCCGGTGTTTCGGCATGAGCGTCCGCAACGCGGCCGTTATCGCCAGTTTCATCAAATCGACGTTGAAGCACTAGGTTTTGCCGGCCCGGATGTCGATGCCGAACTCATCATCATGTTGGCGCGTCTATGGAAACAGCTGGGGCTGACAGATGTGCGCCTGGAGCTCAATTCTCTGGGACAGCCCGCCGAGCGTGCCGCCCATCGTGCCGCATTGATCGCGCACTTGGAACAACATCGCGACGTGCTTGACGAGGATGGCCAGCGCCGCATGTATAGCAATCCGCTGCGCGTCCTGGACACGAAAAATCCGGCCATGCAGGCGATGGCTGACAGCGCGCCGCGATTGTTTGATTTTCTGGGCGACGAGTCGCGCGCCCATTTTGATGGCTTGTGCCAATTATTGGCGGATGCCGGCATTGAGTACCGTCTCAATCCTCGCTTGGTGCGCGGCCTCGACTACTACAACTCGACCGTTTTCGAATGGGTTACCGACCGCCTGGGCTCGCAGGGAACGGTTTGCGGCGGTGGCCGCTATGACGGTCTGATCGAGCTGCTGGGCGGCAAGCCCGCACCGGCCGTCGGCTTTGCGATTGGCATGGAGCGTCTGCTGGACCTCTGGGAACAAACCGCGCCCGCGGCTGCCACAACAGAATGTGACGTTTATGTCGTTCACCAGGGCGAGCAGGCCCAACGCCTGGCGGCGCGCGTGGGCGAGCAATTGCGCGATGCCGGCTTTTCCGTCATCGTGCATGCCGGATCGGCCAGTTTCAAGTCGCAATTCAAACGGGCCGATGCCAGTGGTGCCCGAGTTGCGGTTATTCTTGGCACCGACGAAGTCGCCTCGCAGACGGCCAGCGTCAAGTTCCTGCGTGCCGATGCCGCCAACGAGGCAGCTCAGCAGCAGGTCCAGCTGGACCGCTTGGCGGATGTTTTGAAATCCTAGGGTAAGCATGGCATACGATCTCGAAGAACAGGAACAACTCGACGCGCTCAAGGCGTGGTGGGCGCGCTATGGCACGTTGATCATGGCATTGGTGACCATCGCCGTGCTCGCATGGGGCGGCTGGTGGGGCTGGAAGGCCTATCAAAGCCATCGCGCAAATCAGGCGATGGGCTACTTCGAAGCCCTCGAAGACGCCGCCCGTCTGGGCAGTACCGATTCCGCGGTGCGCATCAAGGCCGCTATCTCGACCTTGCGCGACGATTACGCGGCCACGGGGTATGCCGCACGCGGCGCGCTGGTTGCTGCTCAGGCGCTCGCCCAACAAAAGGACCTGGATGGCGCGCGCCAGCAACTCGAATGGCTGGCCTCGCAGTCCAAGCATCCGGCTCTGCAGCCTGTGGCGCGTGAGCGTCTGGCAGGACTGCTGCTGGATCAGAAACAGTACGATGCCGCCTTGGCTCAATTGGACAATCCGCCGGCGGCATTTGCGACGCTTTATGCGGACCGCCGCGGCGATATCCTGGCCGCTCAAGGCAAGCCCGAGGAGGCTCGCAAGGCCTGGCAAACCGCTCTGGATGGACTGAGTGCTGCCGACCCTCTGCGTCAGGCCGTGCAACTGAAACTGGACGCTCTCAGCGGAGCATGAACGTATGACTATTTTCCGTTTTCACCGAGCTGTGCGTAGCGCCGCGCTTGCCGCGGGCTTGTTGGTTCTGGCCGGTTGCGCCAGTGATGACGCTCGTTACGAGCCCGCGCCATTGACTGAGTATTCAGCGGGGATGTCCGTTCGCTCGGTGTGGTCGACGTCTATCGGTAGCGGTTCGGGGCTGGGTTTCGTGCCCGCCGTAGTGGGTAATTCGGTCTATGCCGCAACGCCCGACGGTTCCGTTGCCAAGGTAGAGCTGTCGAGCGGAAAAATCCTCTGGAAAGCCGACGCCGACACCAAGCTCTCTGCAGGTCCGGGCAGTGATGGATCGACCACGGTCGTGGCGTCGCCGCTGGGCCAGATCATTGCGTTTGACGATACGGGCAAGGTCAAATGGAAGGCACAGGCCAGCAGTGACGTCGATATCGCGCCGGTGGTGGGATATGGCGCTGTGGTGGTTCGCAGCGGCGACTACCGGATTCAAGCCTACAACATCGAGACTGGCGAGCGCCTCTGGAGCCTGCAACGTCCTGGTCCCGCCTTGGCGCTGCGCAGCACTGCGCAGATGGTCATGGCCGAAGGCCTGGTCATTACTGGCTTGCCTGGCGGCAAGTTGCTGGCCATCAACGTGGGTAGCGGCAACGTTCAATGGGAAGGCACTGTAGCTACGCCGCGCGGATCGAGCGATCTCGAACGTTTGACCGACGTCGTCGGGGCGCCGCGTTTGGCCGGTCCTTTGCTCTGCGCAGTCGCATACCAAGGCCGTATCGTGTGCTTTAACGTCAGCCAGGGCGGCCGCCCCATGTGGGCTAAAGACTTCTCCAGCGCCAGTGGCATGACCTTGGATAGCCAGTTTGCTTATGCGCCGGACCAAAACAGTGTCATGAACGCCTTTGCGCTCGAGAACGGCAACAATGTCTGGAAACAGGCTGCGCTGAAAAACCGTAAGCTGACCGCGCCTGCCGCGTTGGGCGGGGCGGTTGCGGTGGGCGATCTGGACGGTTACGTGCATTTCCTGTCCAGCAGTGATGGCAGCTTGCTGGCGCGGCTATCGGTCGGGGGCGGCGCCATCCTCTCGCCTGTGCAGTCCACGTCTGCTGGCGTGCTGGTTCAAACCGGCAATGGCAATCTTGTGCTGCTTGGCACCAACTAATTTTCATCTTTTGGCTCAATCGTGTCCTTCAAGCCCGTCGTCGCTCTGGTCGGTCGCCCCAATGTGGGCAAGTCGACCCTCTTTAACCGCCTGACGCGTTCTCGCGCGGCGCTGGTTGCCGATTATTCCGGCTTGACGCGCGATCGCCATTACGGTGAGGGCAGGGTCGGGGACATCCCCTTCATCGTCATTGACACCGGTGGTTTCGAGCCGGTCGCGAAAACCGGCATTCTGCGTGAAATGGCGCGTCAGACGAGCCAGGCCATTGCCGAAGCCGATGTAGTGGTGTTCCTCGTCGATGCTCGCGCTGGCGTCAACGCGCACGATCACGAGATTGCCCAACTGTTGCGTAAATCCGGGCAACAACGCGTGGTGCTCGCGGTCAACAAGGCCGAAGGCATGGGCGTTGGCAACGCCACCAGCGAGTTTCACGAGCTGGGGCTGGGCACACCACATCCCATCTCGGCGGCTCATGGTGACGGGATCGTTGATCTGATCGAATTGGCATTGCAGGATCTGGTCGAGCCTGAGCCCGAAGCCGACCCGGCCGATGGGGAATTGCCCCCCGATCATCGCATCAAGCTCGCCATTGTCGGCCGGCCCAACGTGGGCAAGTCCACCTTGATCAATACTTTGATGGGCGAAGACCGCGTCATCGCGTTCGACATGCCGGGTACGACACGCGATGCGATCGAAATCGACTTCGAGCGTGACGGTCGTAAATACACCTTGATCGATACCGCTGGTCTGCGCCGCCGTGGCAAGGTCTTCGAAGCCGTAGAAAAATTTTCAGTCATCAAGACGCTGCAGGCCATCGAGGCCAGCAATGTGGTGCTCTTGGTGTTGGACGCTCAAACAGAGGTTTCGGAGCAAGACGCGCACATTGCCGGGTTTGTGCTGGAAACGGGCCGTGCGGTCGTTGTGGCGATCAACAAGTGGGATGGCCTGGATATCGATCAGCGCGAGCGTATTGAGCGTGAATACAACCGCAAGCTGCGATTCTTGTCCTTTGCGCCGACACACACCATTTCCGCCCTGAAAGGCCAGGGCATCAAGCCCTTGCTCAAATCCGTGGTGGGCGCGCACGCCGCAGCGTTTGCAAAATTATCGACGCCCAAGCTCACGCGTGAGTTGCAGGCCGCTGTGGAGCAGCAGCAGCCTCCACGCAAAGGGATTTTCCGGCCCAAGATGCGCTACGCCCACCAGGGCGGACAAAATCCCCCGCTGGTGGTGATCCACGGCAACGCGCTCGATGCCATTCCGGATTCCTATCGCCGCTATCTGGAAACCCGCTTTCGCGAGGCGTTCAAGCTCGCAGGCACGCCGCTGCGCATCGAATTCAAATCCTCGCATAATCCTTACACGCAGGAAAATTGAGCATGAGTCGCTTTTGGAGTTCCGTCGTCGGCGAACTCAGCCCGTACGTGCCGGGCGAGCAGCCCAAGTTACAGGATCTGGTCAAGCTCAATACGAATGAACATCCGCTAGGGCCTTCGCCCAAGGCGCTGCAGGCCATGCAGGCCGCCTGCAACGACAGCCTGAAACTCTACCCAGACCCAGGTTCGGAACGGCTGCGCCGCGCCGTTGCGGCCCATCATCAGGTGCAGCCCGATCAGGTCTTCGTAGGCAACGGGTCAGATGAAATTCTGGCGCATACCTTTCAGGCCCTGCTCAAGCATGACGGCCCGCTGCTGTTTCCAGATATCACGTACAGTTTTTATCCCGTGTATTGCGGGTTGTACCAGATCGCCTATCAGGCCGTACCGTTAAAAGAAGATTTCAGCATCGATGTGCAGGACTACTTGCCATCGGCAGGGCGGCAGGCGGGCGGGATCATTTTCCCGAATCCGAATGCCCCGACGGGCCGGGCGCTGCCGCTGTCGGATATCGAGCGTATCGTTGCGGCCAACCCCGATATCGTCGTCGTCATCGACGAGGCTTATGTCGATTTTGGGGCGGAATCTGCTGCAAGCCTTATTTCCCGTTATGAGAACCTGCTGGTTATCCAGACCTTGTCCAAATCCCGTTCGTTGGCGGGGTTGCGGGTCGGGTACGCAGTCGGTAGCCGGGTATTGATTGACGCGCTCGAGCGCGTCAAAAACAGCTTCAATTCCTATCCGATCGATCGTGTCGCCGAGGCGGGCGCCGTGGCCTCTATCGAAGACACGGACTATTTCGAACAGGCGTGCCAATTCGTGATTGCCACGCGCACGGCCCTGGTCAGTCAGTTACAGGCCCTCGGGTTCGAGGTCCTGCCGTCGGCGGCCAATTTCGTGTTTGCCCGGCATCCCGGGCATGATGGCGGCGCCTTGGCGGCCGCATTGCGCGAGCGCAGTATTATTGTGCGTCACTTCAAACAGGCCCGCATCGATCAGTTTTTACGTATTACCGTTGGAACTGAGTCGCAATGCGCGCGTCTGATAGAAACCCTCAAGACTATTTTGGTATGAGGGCGGGGCGAGGCGACTTGCCCCATTGTTAATAAATCAGACACCTTATGAAAGAATTTGCTCCGCAAGGCAAGTGGCACGGCCTCGGAAAACCTTGTAGAGTACACATTTCGGCGTCTGCCACCACTCAAAACAAACAAATGGAGCCTGGCCAATGAGCAATAAAGGGCAAACTCTGCAAGATCCGTTTTTAAACACGCTGCGTAAAGAACACGTACCTGTGTCGATCTATCTCGTAAACGGTATCAAACTTCAAGGGCAAATCGAGTCGTTCGACCAATATGTCGTCTTGCTGCGCAATACCGTGACGCAAATGGTGTACAAGCACGCCATTTCCACCGTCGTTCCCGCTCGCGCTGTCAACTTTCAGGTGGATGTTCCCGCTGAATAATCGTCAAGCTCCAGCTGTACCTTTTTTTGCCCGCCGCACGGATCGTGTCGGCGGGCATTTTCGCTGTGGTGGGGAACGTTTTCTTATCGCCCGGCATGCGTCCTCGGGGTATTCCAGCCGCAGGCGCAGCGTGCACGCCAGTGTGTCACTCGGTACTATCATTAAAAATGCGCCTATTTGGTGCATCGAACTGCAAGCGCAGCGTAGGGGGTAATGTATGCGTGCGCTAATCATCAGCGTTGACTTGGGCAATCCCGATTTCGTCGCGCATGCCGAAGAGTTCGCCATGCTCGCGCGTGGTGCGGGCGCCGAGATCGTCGGCACGGTCACATCGCGGCGCGATCGGCCCGACGCCAAATTTTTTATCGGATCAGGCAAGGTCCAAGAGGCCGTTGCCACCGCGGGCGCCTTGTTGGCGGACATTGTGCTGTTCGATCAGCCGTTATCGCCGGCACAACAACGTAACCTCGAGCGTGAATTCAATTTGCGAGTCGTCGACCGAGTCGCGCTTATTCTGGATATTTTTGCGCTGCGCGCCAAAAGCCACGAAGGCAAGCTGCAGGTCGAGTTGGCGCAGTTACAGCATCTGGTCACGCGCTTGACGCGAATGTGGACTCACTTGGAACGTCAGCGCGGCGGTATCGGTATGCGCGGGCCGGGCGAATCACAACTCGAAATGGACCGTCGCATGATCGGCGCCAAAGTCAAAATGCTGCGAGAGCGGCTCGATCGTGTCGAGCGTCAGCGTGTGACGCAGCGCCGCGCCCGGGCGCGAGGCGGAGCGCTTTCCGTCTCGTTGGTGGGCTATACCAACGCCGGCAAGTCCACGCTCTTCAATGCCCTGACGCGGGCAGGGGCCTACGCCGCTGACCAGTTGTTCGCTACGCTTGACACCACCACCCGCCGCATCTGGATCGAGGGTACCGGATCGGTAGTGTTGTCCGATACCGTCGGGTTCATTCGCGATTTGCCGCCGAATTTGATTGCCGCCTTCCGGGCAACGCTGGAGGAAACCATCCACGCCGACGTATTGCTGCACGTCGTCGATGCGGCCAGTCCGCAGCGTGATGAGCAGATAGCCGAGGTCAATAAAGTCCTGACCGAAATCGGCGCGGGATCCATTCCGACCATCATGGTGCACAACAAGATTGACCGGGCCGGTCTTGAGCCGCGGATTGAGCGCGACGCCCGTGGTACGATTGCGCGAGTGTTCGTAAGCGCTACCGAGCGCGCCGGTCTGGAAGCGTTGCGCGGGGCAATTGCGGAGATCGGTCAGATCGTGGGAAACAATGCCTCGAATTACCAAACTATTCAATCTGAATGACCCAGGCTGGGGTCGTGGCAACAACAATGGCTCCGAGCCGCCCAAAAAGCCAAAGGGCAACGGAGACAGTCCGCCAGACCTCGACGAGGTCTGGCGCGACTTCAACAACCGGGTCGGGTCCTTGTTCGGCCGCAAGGGCGGCGGTGGCAATCGCCCCGGCGGCGGCCGTGGCGGCATCACGCCGCCTTCTCCACGTGGAGCCAAAGTCGGTTTGGGCATCGTCGCGGGGGTCGCGGTGCTGCTATGGTTGGCCAGCGGCTTCTATATTGTCCAAGAAGGCCAGGTCGCCGTTGTAACCCAGTTTGGCAAGTACAAGAGCACGGCCCCGGCGGGGTTCCAGTGGCGCTTGCCGTATCCCATCCAGAGCGCCGAGACGGTCAATATTTCCCAGCTCCGTACGTTTGAGGTGGGAT
Organism: Bordetella muralis; assembly: GCF_054781015.1. Classification (NCBI taxonomy): domain Bacteria; kingdom Pseudomonadati; phylum Pseudomonadota; class Betaproteobacteria; order Burkholderiales; family Alcaligenaceae; genus Bordetella; species Bordetella muralis. The sequence continues at coordinate 609,849 of NZ_BAAGVF010000003.1, forward strand.
TCCGCGGCGGTTCGCGCAACAAAGTGTTGCCCGAGGCCCTGATGTTGACCACCGACGAAAACATCGTCGACATGCAATTCGTGGTGCAGTATCGCCTGCGGGCCGATGGCGCACCCGACTATCTGTTCAAAATGCGTGACCCGGACGAGTCGGTGCGTCAGGCCTCCGAGACCGCGATGCGCGAGATCGTGGGCAAGAAGCCCATGGATTTCGTCCTGTACGAGGGCCGTACCGAAGTGGCTGTCGAGGTCCAGAATCTGATGCAGCAGATTCTCGATCGTTACCAGTCCGGTATCCAGATCAGTACCGTGGCCATCCAGAACGTACAGCCGCCCGAGCAGGTTCAGGCGGCATTTGACGATGCCGTCAAGGCCGGTCAGGACCGCGAGCGCCAAATCAACGAAGGTCAGGCCTATGCCAACCAGGTGATCCCGCTGGCGGGTGGTCAGGCTTCGCGTATGCTCGAGCAGGCCGAAGGTTATCGTGCCAAGGTCATCGGCGATGCGCGAGGTGATGCCGCGCGCTTTACCAGCATTTTGACCGAGTACCAAAAGGCGCCCAAGATCATGCGTGAACGCATGTATCTGGAAACCATGCAGCAGATCTTCTCGCGCGCCAGCAAGGTCATGGTCGACACCAAGAACGGCAACAACATGCTGTACTTGCCCATCGACAAGATCATCCAGCAAACAGCTCGCGATGCGTCCGGCCAACAGCAGCCGACCGCGTTGCCTGGCGCCAGCCAGCCCAGCGTTCCTCAGCCGCCGACGCGCAGTACCGGCTCGGCAAGTTCGTCCGGCAATCCGGGTAGCAACACTGGCAGCGGTAACAACACGCTGTCTCGCGATCGTCTGACGCGTTAATCCGGAGGAGCCCAAGATCATGCAACGTTTAATGCCTATCCTGGTCGGCCTCGTGCTGGTGCTGGCCGCCTTGTCCTCTTGCGTGTTTGTCGTGCGCGAGCGCGATTACGCTTTGGTGTTCTCGCTCGGTGAAGTACGTACCGTCATCAGCGAGCCGGGCCTTTATTTCAAGGCGCCTCCGCCATTCCAGAACGTCGTGACGCTGGACAAGCGTATCTTGACGATCGAGTCCGACGATGCCGAGCGTATCCAGACCTCTGAAAAGAAAAACCTGCTCATCGACTCGTACGTGAAATGGCGCATCGCCGATCCGCGTCTTTACTACGTGACGTTCGGCGGCAACGAGCGTGCCGCGCAGGAACGCCTGCAGGCTCAGATTCGCGATGCACTGAACGCCTCGGTCAACGTCCGTACCGTCAAAGAAGTCGTGTCGGCCGAGCGTGACAAAATCATGAGCGAGATCCTCACGACGGTGGCTAAGCGCGCCGAGCCACTGGGTGTGCAAGTCGTCGATGTGCGGCTGCGCCGTATCGAGTTCGCGCCGGAAATCTCCGAGTCCGTCTATCGCCGGATGGAGGCGGAACGGACCCGCGTCGCCAACGAGTTGCGTTCCATCGGTGCTGCCGAGAGCGAAAAAATCCGCGCCGAAGCCGATCGTCAGCGCGAAGTCATCCTGGCTGAGGCCTATGCCAAATCCCAGACGGTCATGGGTGAGGGCGATGCCGAGGCCAGCGGCCTGTACGCTGCCGCTTTTGGCAAAGACCCCGACTTCTATACTTTCTACAAGAGCCTGGAAGCCTATCGTCAGTCGTTCTCGAAATCGAGCGACGTGCTGGTGGTGGATCCCAGTTCGGAATACTTCCAGTTCATGAAGAGCTCCACGGGCCAGGCCGCACCGGCCAACTGACCCGGCTGCTTTTCCGAAAACACGCGGTAACCGTAACAGGCCAAAAGGGAAACGCGCAGGCTGCCATCAGGCGCCTGCACAAACCCTCAAACCATGTACAATACCGCGTAAGGTGCGACACGAATCGCTCGTGTCCCAGGTTGATGCCCTGGTAAATCAGCATCGCCCATGGAGGTCGTCGGGCCTCTTTAAACAAATCGGCGCCTTTTGCAGCCCTTGTGGCTGCCCTAGAGAGACGCAGCGCAAGCTGCTGAGTAGTAAAGAAACAGGGCTCGGCTCCAAAGCAGTATCGGCCTTGGGTGAAAGGCACACGGAAACCTCGGTTTCCCATGCTTTTTCACTATGGAGTTTTCTCTTCATAACGAGCGAAATGCTCTCGATTGCCTTGTCACACACACTCACGTGGTGTTGCTGTGACCCGTCATACGACTGACGGTAGCCTACAGTGGCGGGCAGGATCGGTAACGACCCTGTCCGAAGCCCACTTGACAATGTACTCCTGTGTATTCCAACAGTATCCACTGCCGTGAGGCTTGGGATGGATTCTGCCAGCAGCCAGGGCGGATGAGAGGCTAGGCTAGTCCCGCATGGGCAACGTAATGTGAACCATCGTCTGAACCCCCGTGATTATTGAACGGCCAAAGCTGCTTTTGGGCCGTAGCCAAAAGGCATCGTAGCTGGTTGGCCGCGTCTTACGTGCGGTCACGTCGTCATCCAAAGCTACCGGGGGAGAGATGGGTCCTAAACGGGCAGGCGCAACGCTGGTATTGGGTTGCGCCGGTAATCGAGGGAACGTGGTAAACCCCACTCGCCGCCCCAATCGCTCAGGCGACGAAGGCAGGAAAGCCGCAAGGCAATCTGTTGGCGAAGGGGGTAGAGGATCGTGGAGAAAGCGAAGGCCCGCCTGTAATGGGCGGGATAGGGGTTCGAACTTTGCCCCGGCCGAAAGGCAGCAGACTTCCACGTGGTGCAACCGTCGCTGACGGACTGTATCAGTCCAGGTAGCGAGCCATGGTTTTTTTTTTCATGTCTCGTGTTTTTCTACAGGCCCGAAGGGACTCACCATCCCTTCGGGGAGCCGTGCGTCCTCTTAGGGTCTTACTACCCCGAGGTTCAGCATGGAAGAAACTGTTAATCCCAGTTCTGCGTCCTCGCGCGTCCCGGATAGCTGGCCGACCATAGACTGGCGGCGAGTCGTGCGGAATGTGAGGGCTATGCAGATACGTATAGCGAAGGCTACGCAGGCGGGCGATTGGCGTAGGGTGAAAGCCCTGCAAAGATCGCTGGTCCGCTCGTTTTCCGCCAAAGCATCGGCGGTCAGGCGAGTGACAGAGAACCAAGGCAAACGGACGGCAGGTGTCGACCGTGTGCTGTGGGACTCGCCCGAGAGCAAGTGGGAGGCAATCGGAAGGTTGCGGCAACCGGGATATCGGCCTCTGCCTTTACGGAGGGTCTATATCCCCAAATCCAATAGCAAGGAGCGCCCTCTGGGCATTCCTACCATGCGGGACCGCGCCATGCAGGCTTTGCATCTGCTGGCACTGGAACCGGTATCGGAATCGACGAGCGATCCGAACTCGTATGGGTTCAGAAAAGGGCGTTCGACGGCCGATGCGATGGCTCAGATATTCGTCACACTGTCAGGAAGGGCTTCGGCCCAATGGATACTGGAAGCGGATATCAAAGGTTGTTTCGACTGGATCAACCATGAGTGGCTGCTCGCCAACGTCCCTATGGACCGGCGAGTGTTGCGCAAGTGGTTGAAGGCCGGCGTGATTCACAAAGGCCAGTTGCAGCCTACTACTGCTGGTACGCCACAGGGAGGGATTATTTCCCCTACCTTGGCGAATGTGACGCTCAATAAGCTGGAAGCGGACTTGGCAGAGTACCTGGGTACGAAGCTGGGTTGGACTAAGGCCAAACGGTTGAAAGTCCATGTGGTCCGATATGCGGATGACTTCATCGTTACCGGTGCGTCGAAAGACGTGCTGGGTACTGAAGTCAGGCCTTGGATAGAACGCTTTCTTGCGGTTCGAGGATTGCAACTGTCCACGGAGAAAACGCGCATCATCCACATCGATGAAGGCTTTGATTTTCTTGGGTGGAATTTCAGGAAGTACTCTGGAAAGCTGCTCATCAAGCCGAGCCAGAAGAACGTCAAGGCGTTCTATGGCAAGGTCAGGGAAATCATCGGAGAAAACCTGTCGGCTAGGCAGGTCGATCTGATCGCGTTGCTTAATCCAGTATTGCGGGGTTGGTCGCAGTATCACAGCCCCGTTGTGTCGAAGGCGACGTTCAACAAACTAGATGCGCTGATTCGTTGGCGGCTAGTGCGTTGGGCAAAGCGGCGGCATCCCAAGAAGACCATTTCCTGGTCGCTCAAGCAGTATTGGCGAACAGTAGGAGATCGGAGGGGGATGTTCGCAGCACCCGCAGTAGGCAAGGATGGTCAAAGGCAGATGCGCATGCTGTATCGGCTGGTTGATACGGCAATCGTGCGGCATAAGAAAATCAAAGGGGCGTACAACCCTTTTGATCCGAGTTGGGAAGCCTATGGCGAGGCCCTGCAATCGGAACGCCTGTTGCAAAACATGGCGTACCGCAAGCAGTGGGCGACGCTTTGGGTGGATCAGCAAGGACGCTGCGCTTTGTGCGGATGCCCGATGGATATGGAAACAGGGTGGCACGACCATCACCTGGTGTACAAGGTGCATGGCGGGTCGGATGCTCTGTCCAACCGTGTTCTGTTACATCCCGTATGCCACACCCGAGTTCACACGCTTGGGCTATCTGTGGTGAAGCCGGTCCGGAAACGGGCCTAGATGATCCAAATGAGCAAACAGGGTATACTTACCTGTAAGCTACAGGGTCGCGCGTTGCGCTTGAGCCGTGTGCTGGGAAACTAGCACGCACGGTTCTTAGGGGGGGATGGGCCAGCAATGGCCTGTTCCTACCCGACCTAGAAACAATCCTCAGGCGGCTGAGTGGGCTTACGCCCTCTCAGCCGCTTTTGTTTTGCGCGTCGTTCACGCATTTCTTCAAGAGTCTTCAGGTAAATACTCATGGGTAACTGGTTGCTGCCCGAAAGCCTTGCCGACGTACTTCCGGCCGAGGCTCGGCGCATCGAGGAACTACGCCGCGAACTGCTCGATCTTTACCGTAGCTACGGTTTCGAGTTGGTTGCGCCGCCCCTGGTCGAATACATCGATTCATTGCTCTCCGGTACCGGCAGCGATCTGGATCTGCGCACCTGCAAACTGGTCGATCAGCTGTCTGGCCGCACCCTGGGGGTGCGAGCCGACATGACGCCTCAAGTCACCCGCATCGACGCGCATTTGCTGAATCGCGCGGCGGTGACTCGGCTCTGTTATTGCGGTAGTGTCCTGCATGCCCGGGCGGCGGACTTGCTGTCCAGCCGCGAGCTGCTGCAGATTGGCGCCGAAATTTACGGTCATGCCGGTTTTGAGGCCGATCTCGAAATCATTTCGCTCGTCCTGGATACCGTCGCGACGGCAGGTGTTCGTCAGCCGCGTCTGGACCTTTGCCATCCCGGCGTAGTCCGAGCTTTGCTGGAGGCCGATCCGGCAGCCGCAGAGCGCGCTCAGGACATCATCTTGCTGCTGCGCGAAAAAGACATCCCCGGTCTGGCGGATCTGGCTCAGCAGGAGAGCGGCATTCGGGCCGACACCGTCGTTGCCCTGCAGCGGCTGGCGGGTTTGTACGGCGGTCCAGAGATTATCGAACAGGCTCGGCGCGATCTGCCTCTGTTGCCTGGCGTGGCGACGGCTCTCGATGCCTTGCAAAACATTATTGATGCCATCCCTGATGTGGCTTTAGGGGTGGATTTGGCTGATATTGGCGGCTACGGCTATCACTCAGGGGTCACCTTTGCCTTGTACGCAGAGGGGTGGCACGATGCGCTGGTGAGTGGTGGGCGTTACGACGATGTGAGCCGTGCCTTTGGCCGGGCGCGCCCGGCGACAGGCTTTAGCCTGGACTTGCGCAAACTGGCGCGTGGCTTGCCCCCCGCCGATCGTGCGCGTGCTGTGCTCGCGCCTTGGGGGCAGGATTCCGCGCTGGTGGCTGCAGTGCGACAACTACGCCGGTCCGGCGAGATTGTCGTGCAAGTATTACCCGGCCATGAGCAAAGCCAGGACGAATTCATCTGTGACCGTGAGCTGACGTTGCAAGACGGCGCTTGGGTGGTTCGAACGCTGTAAAACTGACTCCCTCTTGTCTGCAAGAGGGCCGCAGGGGGATTTCCGGATTTCCCGAGAAACTCGATATCGATTCGTACAATGAGCAAGAACGTAGTGGTTATTGGCACCCAATGGGGTGACGAAGGCAAAGGCAAAATCGTCGATTGGCTGGCGGAATCCGTCGCAGGCGTGGTGCGCTTCCAAGGCGGTCACAACGCCGGCCATACGCTGTGGATCAATGGCAAGAAAACCATTTTGCGCCTGATCCCTTCGGGCATCATGCATCCTGGTGTGACCTGCTTCATCGGCAACGGTGTCGTGCTGTCGCCCGAGGCGCTGCTGAAGGAAATCGAAGAGCTCGAAGCTGCCGGTCTGGATGTGCGTTCGCGCTTGCAGATCTCCGAAATCTGCCCGCTGATCCTGCCGTACCACATCGCTGTGGACCAGGCGCGCGAAGCCCGCAAAGGCGAGGGCAAGATCGGCACCACTGGCCGTGGTATCGGCCCGGCATACGAGGACAAAATCGCCCGCCGCGCGCTGCGTGTGCAGGATCTCTTCAATCCCTCGTTGTTCGACGAAAAACTCGCCGAACTGCTGGATTACCACAACTTCGTGTTGACCAAATACCTCGGTGCCGAGGCCGTGTCGGCCGAGCAGGTGCGTGATCAAGCCATGGCTTTGGCGCCGGCTATCGCGCCCATGGTGAAAGACGTTTCCAGCAATCTGTACGCCTTGCAGCAAGCCGGCGAGCGTCTGTTGTTCGAGGGCGCACAAGGCGCGCTTCTCGATGTGGATCACGGCACCTATCCGTTCGTCACCAGCAGCAACTGCCTGGCAGGTGCGGCTTCGGCCGGCGCCGGCGTAGGCCCGCAGTCGCTCGACTACGTGCTGGGGATCACCAAGGCCTATACCACCCGCGTGGGTTCTGGCCCGTTCCCGACCGAGCTGGTCGACGAAGTCGGCACGCGTCTGGCCACCATCGGCAAGGAATTCGGTTCGGTGACTGGCCGTCCCCGCCGTTGCGGCTGGTTTGACGGTGCGGCGCTCAAGCGCTCGGTGCGTTTGAATGGCATCAGCGGCCTGTGCATCACCAAGCTCGACGTGCTCGATGGTCTGGAAAAAATCCAATTGGGCGTCGGCTATCGCGTCAACGGCGAATTCCGCGACGTGCTGCCCTATGGCGCCCATGCCGTGGCCCAGGCCGAAGCCGTCCTCGAGGAGTTGCCCGGCTGGACCGAGTCCACCGTCGGCATCACCGAATTCGACAAGCTGCCGGCTGCCGCGCGCCGCTATCTGGAACGCGTCTCCGAAGTCTGCGGTGTGCCGATCGACCTCGTATCTACCGGTCCGGACCGTAACGAAACCATCGTGCTGCGTCACCCGCTCAAGGGCTGAGACGTACGCAATGAGGCACGGCACGCCATTGAGGCATGCCGTGCGAATCCGATTTCAGGTCAAGCGCCAGTCGGGTTATGATTCCAAGCCGCCGTCGGCTATCGTCGATCGCGGCTTTTTTGCATTTCTAGGAGACCTTTTCCATGAGCACACCTGTCGACGATGATAGCCACGTGTGGGTGACTTGGGAGAAATACAACCGCCTGATCGAACGCCTGACGCTGCAGGTGTATCAGTCAGGGTGGGAGTTCGACCTGATTCTATGCCTGGCGCGCGGCGGCGTGAGGGTGGGCGACGTGATGTCGCGTATTTTCGATGTACCGCTGGGCATCCTGGCAACCAGCAGCTACCGCGAGGCTGCCGGCACCAAGCAAGGCGAGTTGGATATCGCCAAGTTCATCACCATCACGCGTGGCGCTCCCGCGGGGCGGGTGTTGCTGGTGGACGATATGGTGGATACGGGTCTGACGTTCAACCGGGTGCGCGAGCATTTGCAGGAGCAATTCCCGGCGATCACCGAATTGCGCAGCGCGGTGTTATGGTGGAAGGGGCATTCCAAGGCGATTCCCGACTATTACGTGGACAAGCTGCCCACCAACCCCTGGATACACCAGCCCTTCGAGGACTATGACAGTCTGCGTCCGCATCAGCTCGAAGCCTGGATTCGCAAGGGATCGACATCCACTTGAGGCTGGCGGGCAGGGCGGTTTTCCCGAGGGATCGCCCCGTCGCTATGGATGAGTGTTGTATTGGTCCGGTGCGAGTAGTATCAAAATACTCAAACCGTGTTAGAATCTCGGGTTATCGCTAAACCCCATAGGGGGGTGCCAGGGTGCACGGGCGTGGTTTATTGCAGTTTTTTGCTTGGCGGCTCGCTGTTATCGGGGCCCCGGGCTCAAAAAACGAGCCTGAATAGGGCAGAAACCTATCAACAAACCATGCCAGGCTTGCAGTCAGCGCGCCCTGTGTTTTCAACTTTTTTGTTACCCCAAGCAGGCCTACTACTTTTATGCCTATTGTCCGACTGAAGGAAAACGAACCGTTCGAAGCCGCCCTGCGCCGCTTCAAGCGCACCATCGAAAAGACCGGTTTGCTCACCGAGCTGCGTTCGCGCGAGTTCTACGAGAAGCCCACGGCTGAGCGCAAGCGCAAGCATGCCGCCGCGGTCAAGCGCCACTACAAGCGGATTCGTAGCCAGCAACTGCCCCCCCGCATGTATTGATTTTTGATTCCCGAATTTATTGATTCCAGAATCATTTATTCAAGACTTACTCGCCCGGGTCGATGTCGCAGACGTCGTCGGGCGATATGTGCAGTTGCGAAAGGGTGGGGCCAATTTACTTGGCCTGTGTCCTTTTCATAACGAGAAAAGCCCGTCGTTTACCGTCAGCCCGACCAAACAGTTCTACCATTGTTTCGGTTGCGGCGCGCACGGTACTGCCATCACCTTCCTGATGGAACACACGGGCGCGAGTTTCCCCGAGGCCGTGCGCACGCTCGCCGGCTCGGTGGGAATGACAGTCCCCGAAGAAGACCGCAGTCCTCGCCAGCAGGCTGAATCGGCGCGCCGCAAGGCCGAAACCTCACGTCATACCAAGGTCCTTGATGCTGCCCAGGCGCATTATCTGCAGCAGTTGCGCGCGTCGCCTGCCGCCATCCAGTACCTGAAACAACGCGGTTTGACCGGCGAGATCGCAGCGCATTTCGGGCTGGGCTGGTCGGGTACCGACCGCCACGGTTTGTCCAAGGTCTTCGAGCATTACGATGATCCGACGCTGGTCGAAGCCGGGCTTGTCATCGAGTCCGAGGATGGCCGTCGCTACGATCGCTTTCGCGAACGGGTGATGTTCCCGATTCGTAACGCACGCGGCAGTCTGATCGGCTTTGGCGGGCGCATCATCGGCAAGGGCGAGCCCAAATACCTGAATTCGCCCGAAACCCCGCTGTTTTCCAAGGGCCAGGAGCTCTATGGGCTCTGGGAGGCGCGCCAGGCCATCCGCAAAGAAGGGCAGGTAATCGTCGTCGAAGGCTACATGGACGTGGTGGGGCTGGCCCAGCAGGGTATCGCCCACGCTGTCGCCACACTCGGTACGGCGACCACGCCAGATCATGTCAAGAAGCTCCTGCGGGCCAGCGACAAGGTCGTCTTCAGCTTCGACGGCGATGGCGCCGGTCGACGGGCTGCCTGGCGAGCTTTGCAGGCGTGTCTGCCTGTCTTGCGGGACGACATATCGATTCGTTTTCTGTTCCTGCCCGCCGAGCACGATCCGGATTCCTACGTTCGCGAGCTGGGGGCGGAGGCGTTCCGGGCATGCCTGGGCGAGGCGACGGCGTTGTCGCGCTTTTTGCTCGAGGAACTCGCCTCTCGGCACAACCTGAACGAAGCAGAAGGCCGCGCCAGCTGCCTGCACGAGGCCAAACCCCTGTTGGCGGCCATTCCGGAATGTGCTCTGCGCCTGCAAATCGAGCGTGAGATGGCGCGCCAGGTGCAATTGACGCCAGAAGAAATGGCCCAAATCCTCGCCCAGGCGCCCGCACGTCCGTTTGCGCCGCCAGGCGCAGGCAAGCCTGCTGCAAACAAGCCGGCCGGATCGGCCTCTGCCGCGTCGCCGCCCGCAGCGGGTGCTTCAACTACCCCATCCTCGTCCGCCGGAGCCGAGGGTTACGACCCGTTTGATGTGCCCCCGCCGGATTTCGACTACGAGCCAGTCGGCTTTGGTTACGATGATCTGCCGCCGCCCGACATGGCCTTTGATGCGCCAGCCCCAGATACGGGCTGGCGGGACCAGGGCAGCTCAAAGGGAAACTGGCAGGGCAAGAAAGGTAACTGGCAAGGCGGCAAAAAAGGCGACTGGAAAGGCAAGCGCGACAATGACATTGGCGGGTACGAGGGGCGGCGTACCATGCCGTCCATGGCCAAACGGCTGCTGGCGCTGTTGCTGGCTCACCCGGAATTAGTCGATACCATGGGAGACCAGCAGCTTGAAGTCCTGGACAAGGGACCCCATCTAGGATTGGTCAGAGACTTGATCATGCTGGCCCAAAGAAGCGGTGCGCGCCACGTGGGCGCGTTGCTGCAGGCTGCCGATCCGGATTCCGACCTGGCCACGGTGTTGAAAAGCATGCGTGCGGATCTGCTTGCCCAGGAAGACCTGCCCGAGCCTCAAACCGAATGGGATGACGCGCTACGGCGTATCGAATTCGACGCGGCGCGTGCAGAAATGGCCAAATTGGCCGAGACGGGTTTGAGCAGCGCAGACGCCCTGCAGCGTTACCAGGAACTGTCCGCGCGGATAGTGGTCTTAAAACATAGTGGTATCCGTTAATTACGGTACAATTAAAGGTTTTCCAGCGGTATATCGTGATCAACTGCGACGCTCTATAGGGCGGGCGTGTCGGTTACGTTTATTTTGCCGCCGGAGTTGTTACAATTAAAGGTGGCGAGTACGCAAGTCCGGCCAGGGTTTGGCCAGCGGTGTTGAACAGATGGGGCTGTGTCTATTGCAGCAGCGCGGGGTGAGAGATCCCCTCAGACTGCCAGCCTGTCGCAGGCAAGACAGCCCATCACAATGCCCGGAAACCCCAGCCGGAACGAGTTTGCGATACGAGGTGCTCCTGGGCTGAGGCCAGAGGGGGGCATCTGTGGGGTCCGATGAGCGGCCCGCGTTACAGACAATGTAGCGCACGCGATTTCAGCGCGCTTGCCTGTTTTACCCGCATCGACCGGATCGCGGCGCTTTGGCGCGCGCGGCCGGCCCTTGTGGTGCAATAGCCCCAATCACGGGTTGCGACGACCACGGAAGCGACTATGACCAGAACATCAGGCAAAACCTCCCCTGCAAATGATGCGACCGACACGCCGGTCAAAACGGCCAAGCGTGCCGTCAGCATGGCAGCGGAAAAAGCGCCTGCCAAAGCGGCAGTGAAGGTCTCTAAAACAGCAACGAAAACCGCTGCCAAGAAGGCAGCAAAACCCGCAACCGGAGAGAAAGCGGTCAAGGCAACGCGCACGAAAAAAGCCGAAGACAAGCTGGCTGATCTGATGGGCGGCGGTGCCCGGCCATCGAGCGGCCGTCGTCCTGGGCGTCCCGCGAAAAACGCGAACAACGACAACGACAGCTTCGACGATCCGATGGACGGCGAAGGCGAGGTCCTGCCTGATCTCAAGCCGCCCAAGCGCGGCGGCAAGCGTGGCAAGGCCGATCCCAAGGATCTGATCGCCCGCGGTCCCGTTTCGCCCGAGGAATACGAAGCCCGCCGCAATCGCCTCAAACAGCTGATCAAGCTGGGCAAGGATCGCGGCTATCTGACCTATGGCGAAATCAACGATCATCTGCCCGATGACCTGGTTGACGCCGAAGCCATCGACGGCATCATCAGCACGTTCAGCGACATGGGGATCGCGGTCTACGACCAGGCCCCCGACGCCGAAACGCTGCTCATGAGCGAAAACGCCCCGGTTGCGTCCAACGACGACGACGTCGAAGACGAAGCCGAAGCCGCGTTGACCACGGTGGACTCCGACTTTGGCCGTACGACGGATCCTGTGCGTATGTACATGCGCGAAATGGGTTCGGTCGAGCTGTTGACGCGCGAAGGCGAAATCGAAATCGCCAAGCGTATCGAAGACGGTCTGAAGCACATGGTGATGGCGATCTCGGCCTGCCCGACCACCATCAACGAAATCCTCAACCACGTCGCGCGTGTGCGTGACGGGCAAGCCCAGATCGACGAAGTCGTCGACGGCCTGGTCGACCCGGAAGACGGCGAAGAATACGCCGGCGCAGGTGTGACGGCTGAGGAAGACGAGAGCGATGACGGTCCCGCCGGCGGTATGTCGAGCAAGCAGCTCGAAGACCTGCGCGTCAAGGCCTTGGCCAAGTTCGACGAGATCGCCAAGCAGTTCGCCACGATGCGTCAGTCGTACGAACAGGACGGCTACAAGTCCGACGTGTACGTCAACTCCCAAGAAGCCATCCTGAACGAGATGATGGGCATCCGCTTTACCGCCAAAATGGTGGAAAAGCTGGCCGACACGCTGCGTGCGCAAGTCGAGGAGGTTCGCCAACTCGAACGCGCCGTGCTGCACACCTGCGTGGATCGCGCAGGCATGCCGCGCAGCCATTTCATCAAAGTATTCCCGGGTCAAGAAACCAACCTGGAATGGGTGTTGGCCGAGGTCGCCGCGGGCCATCCGTATTCCGAGACGCTCGAGCGCCAGGTCCCCGCGGTCCAGGAACTGCAGCAAAAGCTGATCGACCTGCAAACGCGCGTCGTGCTGCCGCTCAAGGACCTCAAGGACGTCAACAAGCGCATGGCCACCGGCGAAGCCAAGGCTCGCAAGGCCAAGCGCGAAATGACCGAGGCCAACTTGCGTCTGGTGATCTCGATCGCCAAGAAATACACCAACCGTGGCTTGCAGTTCCTGGATCTGATCCAGGAGGGCAACATCGGTTTGATGAAGGCCGTGGACAAGTTCGAATACCGTCGTGGCTACAAGTTCTCCACGTACGCAACGTGGTGGATCCGTCAGGCCATTACGCGTTCGATCGCCGACCAGGCACGTACCATCCGTATTCCGGTTCACATGATCGAAACGATCAACAAGATGAACCGTATCAGCCGTCAGATCCTGCAGGAAACGGGTGGCGAGCCCGATCCCGCGACGCTGGCGCAAAAGATGGACATGCCTGAGGACAAGATCCGCAAGATCCTCAAGATCGCCAAAGAACCGATCTCCATGGAAACGCCGATCGGTGACGATGATGATTCGCACCTGGGTGATTTCATCGAAGACACGGCTACGTTGGCGCCGTCCGATGCGGCATTGCATGGTTCGATGCGCGATGTCGTCAAAGAAGTGTTAGACTCTCTGACCCCGCGTGAAGCCAAAGTTTTGCGTATGCGTTTCGGTATCGAAATGAGCACCGACCAGACTTTGGAAGAAGTGGGCAAGCAATTCGATGTTACGCGTGAGCGCATTAGACAAATAGAGGCTAAAGCGCTGCGCAAGCTGCGCCACCCCAGTCGGGCCGACAAGCTCAAGAGCTTCCTCGAAGGGCAATAAGCAGTCAGTTTTAAGGGCCCTCTAGCTCATGCTTGGTTAGAGCAGCGGACTCATAATCCGTTGGTGCTCGGTTCGACTCCGAGGGGGGCTACCAAGTAAATATGCGGGTTTCCGGCTGGTTCGGAAACCCGCATTTTTTATGATTAGCTGGTACGGCTAGGTGCCAGCTATCTAACTATTACCTCCCCGGATCGCATCCTTGATCTCTGCCAGCGCATTCCGGATCTTCATCGAATTCCTGGCGCAATCACGCGCTGATTTCCTGCGCGCCAACTGAGCTCAGACGACCAAATATCCCCCATCAACCGGCATCACCACACCCGTCATAAATGACGCCGCGGGCGAGCACAAGAACGCCACGCCATGGGCCACATCCTGCGGCGTGCCCCAACGACCCAGCGGCGTACGAGACAGAATGGGCTGCGCACGCTGAGGGTCATCCTGTAGCGCCTGCGTCAGCGCCGTGGCAATCCATCCGGGTGCAATCGCGTTGACACGAATTCCATCCTTGGCATAGGCAATAGCCAAGGATTTCGTCAGCTGCGCCACGCCACCTTTGCTCGCTGCATAGCCGGGCACCAGACCGCCGCCAAAAAAACTCAGCATTGACGCTGTATTGACGATGCAGCCGTTGCTGGCTTTGAGCAACTCGCGCGCGCCGGCGCACATGCGCATGGTTCCGCTTAGATTGACGGCTACGACTTGATCAAACACATCGGGATCGAGTTCCTCGCCGCGTTTGATGATCCCTGCACAGTTCACGAGCATATCCAATGCATCGATCTGCGCGAATACGGCATTGACTTGATCCGGCTTGGTCACGTCGGCTTCGATGACCCGTACATTGTCATCCAGAGATCCGTCACCCCGGCCCAAGCCAACCGCAAACACCTTTGCGCCGAGCCGTGCCAGCACATTGGCCACGCCCGCGCCGATACCTTGCGTGGCGCCGGTCACCAACGCCGTTTTCCCTGCATACAAATCCTTGGCGAATGTCATATCGCACTCCTTTCTTTTGCTTTGTTGTAGAGCCGGTGGGTCGTCAAAATCCTGTTTCCTGACGCGCTCGTGCACGCGACGAACCACGCGTCATGGGATCACAGCGATCAATACGTGGCTCGGCCTCCAGACAGATCGAACACTGCACCGGTGCTGAACGTGCAGGACGGTGAGCACAGCCAGGACACCAGTTCAGCCGCTTCCTGGGCTTCGCCTAATCGTGCCATCGGGCTCTTGTTGATCATGTTTTGCACATGCTCGGGTGTCATCTGCTCCAATAGGGCAGTACGGATGGCGGCCGGGGCAATCGCATTGACCAGCACACCGGTCTGGGCGAGCTCTTTGCCCAGTGACTTGGTCAAGGCCAGTACACCGGCTTTGGACGCGCTGTAGGCTGATGCGTTCGGGGTGCCTTCCTTACCTGCCAGCGACGCGATATTGACGATGCGGCCATAGCCGCTCGTACGCATGGCAGCCGCGACGGATTGGCATACGTGAAACACGCCCACCAGATTCACATCGACGATGCGTTGCCACACAGTTGGGTCATAATCGATGAGCGGTACGGTGGGGCCCGAAAAACCGGCGCTGTTGACCAGGATGTCTACACGGCCAAACTGCGTTTGAACCTTTGTCAATGCCGCTGCAATGGTATCCGGCCGCGTTACGTCGACTTCGCAAAAGCGCGCGGCGGCATCTGTGCCAGGTTTCAGATCCCAGTTCACCACAGTGGCGCCAGCACGCTGCAATTGCGTGGCAATCTCGGCGCCAATCCCGTTGCTGGCACCGGTAACGATGGCGATCTGGCCGGTGAAGTCGTACTGCGCCCTGGATCGGTCGTGATCAGCGGATGAACTGCTTGACATAGTCCGCCCCTAATCCCACGGCCTCGAAATGTCGTTTACACATGTCGATCTTGGTGAAGACGTCTTCGTAGCCGTTGCCTTTGCCCCAGGGGTCGGTGTAGTACATCACGCCATTGACCTGGAAATAGGTAATCATTTCTTCGCAGTCTTCGGGCACATAGAGGGTGTGGGTTTCGCCTGGCGGCTCGAACACATACGAGCCTTCTTGGGCCCACCAGTCGTGCTCCAGATATTTCCATTTGCCTTTGAGTACGAAGCCATGTACGGCCTGCGGGTGGCGGTGCCGGCTCAACACGCCGGACTTGCGAACCTTCAGCAGATTCATCCAGTAGCCCTGGCTGGCGTTCAGACAGAGCGGACGGAACCAGACGTTCTCCGCCTGCGGAACCCATAGCCGCTCGTCTTTGGGGATGGCGCTCTCCACCACAATCTCGGGTAATGCCTCTACCGGGTTAGGGTATTGATAAGGCATCATCGGGTTGGCATCTTTGTTATCAACGGGCATCACACCGCTCCTTTGTCCATAATATAGACTATATGATTATAATATGGACATTATAAAGCGGCCGTTCTCAACCTGAAAGTGTCCTTTGTAGGTGTAAACCCTTTATTTTGAAGGGGAGTGAGCCGATCAGGCAGGCTGTACTAGCGCGACGCGCTTTCTGAGCCACAACGTCAACCCCAGGTTCAAGATGGCTAGCGCAGTCAATACAAACAGCGTACCCGTCGCGCCTATATGGGTGATCAGCGCGCCGCATACCAGCGGAGTGAACGCCTGGCACAGGAGCGAGGACCGGGCGAGTTTGCCCATCACGGAGGCAAGCATGGTTGGCGCAAGCAAGGCCAGCGGCAAGGTGCCGCGCACCAGTGCGCGCAGGCCGTTTCCTATGCCGTAGCACACCATGCCGAGTGCAGCCACTTGGGGGCTGATCAGAATCAATAGCAATCCCGCTGCGACAAAGCCCGCAGAGAGCAATCCCATCCAGATCGGATGCAGGCTTTTGATGCTGAATGTGATCACGCGCATGGCCACCATGCTCGGGCCGATCAGTGCACTGAGTGCGATGGCCGAGGCCAGGCTATGCCCGGCGCCTTGCAAGAGCGCAATGATCTGTACGGATACTGCCGTCATCAATATGGCGGCAATGGAAAACACGCTTGAGAGCAGCCAATAAGTACCGCGTGAGACGCTGCCCGATGGGACCGCAGCTTGAATGTTTTTCTTGTGAACGGGCGAGGCCGCATCAGTCGCTGTGTCCCGCGGGAGAGCTTTCAAGTAGAGCGGAGCCATCGTGACCGCCAGCACGCCCGCGTAAACCCAGCAGGTCATGCGCCACCCGAGCGGTTCGACCATCCAGGCCAGCACCGGCCAGACGACGGTCGTCGCAAAACCTGCGATGAGTGTGATCGCGTTAATGACGGCTCGAGCTCGTTGTCCATACATGATCCCCAGCGTTGTGAACAATGGGTCATATAAACCACCCGCCATGCCCACTCCGATGAGCGCCCAACCGATTACGAATACGGCAATATTGGGAGCGAGCCCGATCACACATAGCCCGGCCGCAACGATCCAACTCGATCCGATGAGCACCTTGCGGCCTTGCCGACGCGCAATATAGACATTGGCTCGCGGTGATAGCAGCGCCGATACCAGTACACCGATCGTCAGCGAACCATAGATCCAGGTCATGGACCATCCGGTATCGCGATGAATGGGCTCAGCCAGAACGGCCAGCAAAAAGAAAGAGCCGCCCCAAATCAATATCTGGGCGATACCAAGCAACATGCTGTCAAAGAACGGTAACGCTGCTTGTTGCGGCTTATTCGGGCGCACGCGCCGCTCCAGGGGGCTTCGGGATGAAGTATGGTATCAGGCATGTACGTAACAATTGATTACCCTAAGCCATGATTGCCCTGATTACGAATTGCCTTGTTGCGATTGGCAGGGATGTCTTGCAGGCTCACGCAAATTGGCTGGCAACAGGCGAGTAGAGTGAAAGGCTCATCAATAACAACTGGAGCGTCTCATGCTTAATACATTCCCGACGATGCGTCGCGCTGCGATGGCGGCGATGACGGTTGCAGTGGCTGGGCTCGTATTTTCCGGCTGCACCACGACCCCGGACAAAGCTTCGGCCAGTGCCGCTGAGCAGAGGCAGGAAATCAACAGCGGAACGGACGCTACGCTGACCAAGTTGTACGAGGCGTCGCCGCAGTCCAAGGCCCTGGTCGAGCGTGCCAAGGGTGTGCTGGTGTTTCCGTCTGTGTTGAGTGCCAGCTTTATCGTAGGCGCGCAGCATGGTAAGGGCGTACTGCGGGTGGGCGGCGTGGACTCCGGGTACTACAGCACCACAGCGGGCTCGATAGGGTTCCAGGCGGGTGCGCAGTCTAAGGCAGTCATTTTGCTGTTCATGACGGACGAGGCCTTGCAAAAATTCCGCAATAGTGATGGATGGACAGTAGGCGCGGATGCGACGGTGGCTGTTGCTCATGTGGGGGCGAACGGCAGCATTGATACCAATACCGCTCAGCAACCCATTGTTGGTTTTGTTCTCAACAATGGTGGGCTGATGGCAGGTGTTTCGCTGGAAGGCGCGAAAATTGCCAAATTAGACCTCTGATAGGGGGCGCCCCGGTGGGGCGCCCGTCTTCCCGTTTTGCAGATCGTTTTTTGTAGGAAATGGCCGCCAGCCTTGCCAGACTGGCGGCCATTTTTTGCGTTTAATGGGTGGTATTAACCAGTGATATTTAGACTTCTCCCGTGATAGTATTGTCCGAATACATCAAGGTGTGAGATTTTCTGGGCTGTCACGAAATCGTTCACTTTGGCTCGTGTATCGGCGCAGCCCCGGGGACAGGGCTGTAGACAAAGCAAGCTCACTTTGATGGTCGGTATCCGTGTTTCTGGTCTACGTTCTCTACGTCGCTGCGATTGGCATCAGTGTCATCTCTTTGCTGAGCGTGATCCTGCGTTTGATTTCGCTGCGGGAATACCGTCCGACCGGCTGCGTGCCAGTGTCAGTCATTCTGCCGCTGACGGGCGAGGCCCGATCGTTCGGAACGTTACTCGAGGCCCTCAATAAGCAGACGCTGCGTCCCGCCTGTTTGCTCGTCACCGTCGAGTCCGAGCAGGATCCCGCTTACGCCAGGGTTCAGGCCGAAGCTCACAACGCAAATTTTCCGATCAAGCTGGTCGTTGCGGGCCCAGCCACCCATCAGGCACAGAAATGCCGCAACCAACAAGCCGCACTGGATCAGCTGGACCCGGAGATCAAAGTCCTCGTCTTGATGGATGGCGATATCGTGCCCGACTCGGAGTGGTTGGGTGGCCTGGTCTGGCCGATCATTTCGGGGCAATACGACATCATTAGCGGCCACCGCTGGCAGCAAGTCGCCGAACACCGCCTCGGCGCGCATTTTGTCACGGCCGCTGACCGTGCGATCACCTTGTTACCGCGCATAGAGTTGGACTGCGCTTGCGTGACGTGGGGCGGCAGCATCGCCATGACGACGCAGATCGCGCAGCGACTGGATTTGCGGTCATTATTTGATCGTGTGCTTTCCGATGATTTGGCCCTGGCTCGCCGTGCTGCTGAACTGGAACTGCGCGTGGGTACGCATAAATCCTTGCTGGTGCCGTCGCCGAACCGGCAATCTTTTGTATCCGCGTGGCATTTCGCGCGCCGGCAGTATCAGATGTGCCGCATCTATCGGCCGGCATTGTGGCGGCTGGGGTTGTGTGTGGTCGGCCTGCGCTTGTCCGGGTGGGGGACGGCGATGTGGTTTACCGTGATGGAAGATACTGCCATGTGGGTGCTGGCATCGCTGGTGACCCTTGGCGGCCTCAAGCAATACGGGATCAGCGAAGTGTCCCGTCAGGTGGATATGCCCGACCCTTGGTCTGTGCGGCTGGTTCAAATCGTATTGGGCTGTCTGCAGCCGATTGTGGATGTCTTTCACCTGAGCGTGATTGCCGCGGCGCATTGGGCGGGCCGCGTGCGATGGGGGCATGTGACGTATCGCGTATTAGGCCCGGACAACATTCAGGTCGAGGCGCGAGAGCCGTTTGGGGGCAGGCGTCCGCTTGAGCGGGATTACGCGCCGAATCTCGGTGATTGGGAGTTGGCTGAGATTGCCGCCCAGGGCACAGAAAATCCGCCCGTAGGCGGAGCCTCTTGATGCTTGCTTGCAAGACGCAATCAGGGTGATTGCGCTACGTCGCTTTGTTTACGAGCCCGATTTTTGTTCTGACGGTGCGGGCACCGGTAACGCTTCGCACGTGAAGTCAATGGTCGCTTCTTTGGGCATCAATCCCGTAGCGTGATTGGATGTCACCTTGGGCTGCGTCATGCGCCGGTTCATCGACGCACAATGGGCCTCGGCCTGTTCACGGGCAATATGTTTGACTTCGACCCACGTCTGCCATTTTGCGCCTGCGTTATACGTCACCTGGTACGTATCGGGTCCGGTGGGCGTGGTTTTGCTCATGCTGGTGCAGGCAGCGAGCAGCGAAAACGTCAAAATATAAGTGAGCGGGCGAAGCAGCATGGGGATTCCACGAATAAGATCAGTGCTATTACAAAGCACAGAGATGCTCTGTGCAAGTGCGATAGCTATCATTGGCGGGCATGCTAGCATGCCCGCCAAGCGTCATTCTTCACGAGGTTTTCATGGATATTCAAGAACAAATCGCGGTTATCGTGCACACGATTTCGCATCAGGGCGGGCGCATCGATGCGTTGAACTCGGTCCTCTCATCGATGCTGCATCTGGCCAAATCGTCGCCCGGTCTGCGCGAGGCGATCGAGGCGCAGTTGGAACAGAACTATTCCAGCTTGTTGGCGCGTTCTGAAAATCCGCAATACGTGGCGGGTTTTGAAAGCGTGCGTGACAGCGTGCTGGCCGCCGTCAAGTAACCAGCTCCGACGGACATCGCTCGACTTACCCACAGCTTCTGTGGACAACCCTTGGGATAGCTTGGGCAAAGAAAGAAAATGTCCTTGTAGAGCAAGGGTTTACCCCTGGCGGTTAAAACCTGACATCAATGAGCAAGAATCGGGCCAGTGTCAGGTCTGACGGTCGAGGCTAGCCCGCCTCGGCCACGATATCGCCGAGCGTGCGCATGGCCTGGGCCATCTGCGGCGTATAAGGCGAGCCGCAGCTCAACCGCAGGAAATGGCTGTAGCGGTCAGAATTGGAAAACATGGTGCCAGGGGCGATGCGTATTCCATGCGCCAGGGCGCGTTCAAAGACCTTGGTGCTGGATCGTTGGCCAGGCATTTCCACCCATAGCAACATGCTGCCTTCGGGCATGCTCAGGCGAGTACCAGGCGGAAAATATCGGGCCACATCTTCGGCAATGTGCTCGCGTTGGCTCTTCAACTGGCGGCGTAGACGGATCAGATGGCGATCATAGGCTTTGGACGCCATGTATTCGGCTACGGCCACCTGGGCCAGGGGCTCATTTGATCGGCTTTGCGCAAACTTCAGCATGGCGACTCGGGCAGCCCAGCGGCCGCCCGTCATCCATCCCAAGCGCATGCCAGGCGCCAGGGTCTTGTGCATTGAGGCGCAATAAATCACATTGCCGGTGTGATCCCAGGATTTGATGGCTGGCCGCAATTGATTGTCATCGCAGAGCAAGCCATAGGTGTCGTCTTCGATGAGGGCAATCTGATGGCGTTCGCACAGCCTCACCAACCGAGCTTTTTCGGTATCCGGCATGACGCAACCCAGTGGATTTTGAAAATTGGGCACGACAACGACGGCGCGCAGGTGAGGGTGTGTTTGCAGCGCCAATTCCAGCGCATCTACCGACAGGCCGTGTTGCGGGCTGGTTGGAATCTCAAGCGCGCGCATGCCCAGGCTTTCCAGAATCTGTAGCAGGCCGAAGTACACCGGGGATTCGACGGCAACGGTATCCCCCGGACGGGCAACCGCCCGCAGCGCCAGGTTGACAGCCTCGATGCAGCCGTGGGTGACCACGATATCGTCCGGCCCCAGGTTCATGCCCAATTCCAGGGCGCGCCGCGCCAGGACGGTACGCAGTTCCGGATGGCCATGGGGCGGTACATGATCGACCAGCATGGAAGGGTGTTGGCGCACTGCGCGGATCATGGCCTGCTTGAGCGCTTCGGCCGGATACTGTTCGGGCGCGGCTGCGGCAAGGGCCAGATTGATGCTGGTCGTGTGCCGTTCGCACTGAGCGATAAATTCCGAGACACGATCATGGATCCCCACATAATTGGCGGGGCCGGGCAACACTCCGAGATCAGGTTCGGACGCTGGCAGCATGACTGTGCGATGCTTGGCGCGCACAAAATACCCCGAGCGCGGGCGGGCTTCGATCAGGCCATCGTCTTCGAGTTGCCGGCAGGCCTGCAGCGCCGTTGACAGGCTGACGCGATGCGTACGGACCAGGTTGCGCACCGATGGCATACGCTCGGCGGGCGCCAATACACCGTTATCAATAGCCCGGCGATAGTGATCGGCCAGCCGTTGGTATAGGGGCTGCTCGTGGGTAGGCTGAACTTGAGGGGAGGTCATAGGCACATCCATCTCAGCATCATGAGCCCGATCGGGCCAAACCGTAATACACAGTTTGCGGGAAAGACGACCATAACAGATCCCCAAAACGCTGTCTGTTACGGCACAGAAAACGAGCCTGTGTGTCTGTTGCGATGAAAGGGGCGCGCGTAATCTGACTGAACGGTTCAGGGCGGTTTTTCAGGGCGGTTTTTGCCGCCGGGCCGTCCCAAGGCAAAAACGCCCCCCTCGGGGGGCAGCAAGCCGAAGGCGCGGCGTGGGGGCTTTTTTTCCGCCGGGCCGCCCCAAGGCAAAAACGCCCCCTCGGGGGGCAGCAAACCCAGCCTGAGCTATTCCCACAGGAGCGCCATCATGACCAGCAGCAGCGACCCCGACACCAGTACATCTGGCTTGACGAAAGAAATCATCTTGCCCCCCGGCGCGACACAGATGGTGCACGGCATTCGTGGCACGGTGCTGATCTGCGTGACGGGCAGTGTCATCCAGCGCCAATCCATCCCTCGTGACGGCGACGCCATGCCGTACATCGCCCAGTCGCCGTTGCGGCAGGGGGAGTCTTACGTGTTCGAAGACACTCACGCGATCCTGCTCAGGTCGGAGGGGCTGACACATCTGTTATGTATCCGGCCACGCTCGGCTTGGCGTGTATGGGCCAGACAATTGATGCAGCGCATCGAATATTATGCTATGATTACAAACATCAGACGCGGGGTGGAGCAGTCTGGCAGCTCGTCGGGCTCATAACCCGAAGGTCGTAGGTTCAAATCCTGCCCCCGCAACCAAATTTAAAGCGCTCCCGTGCGAATTTCGCCGGGAGCGTTTTGTTTTTTCGACTCCGGACACGGTTCTTCCTTAGTCCAGGTCACGTCGATTTCAGCGTTGGCCTGCCACGCTCGTGGTGCACCGCTGCGAACACCATGGCGCGCGGCTATAGTACGACCTGAAAATCAGCGCATAGGGCGTGCAGGAGGAATCATGTTCCATCGTACCGTCGTAAGCTTGTGCATCGCGACATTGGTGCCGATGAGTGTTTGGGCGTCAGATAATAATGGCTCGATACGCGAAATCAGACTCTCGTCGGGCGGCCTGGCTGAGATTGTCAGGGCGGCGCCGGTGGGCCAGGATGGCACCATTCGTTTGGAGGTGCCGCTCGATCAGGTCGACGATATTTTGAAAAGCCTGGTGCTGAATAGCTCGACGGCTTCGGTATCGGGATTTTCGTTGACCGGGCCCAGGCCGCTCGAGGAAAGTTTCAAGGGCCTGCCGTTTCCGCCTCAGGCGCTGGCTTCGGTACCGTCGCTATTGACCGCATTACAGGGCGCAGCCGTTACGGTGACGAGTAATGGCAAGACAGTGCAGGGCAAGGCGTTGGGAGTCGAGCCGCGCAAAGGCGCCGATGGCGCTCAGTTCTTTCTCTTGTCTGCGCTGACGTCCGCGGGCACGGTCGCGACGCTGGCGTTGTCGCAAGACGCCTCTGTCAGTGTGGATGACGCTGCGCTGAGGGACAAGCTGGTCGAAGCCGCCGACGCGATTGCACGTGCCAAGAACGATCGATCGCGCGTGATCAATATCCATGTAGCCGGCACGTCGAATAACAATGTCGACGTCTCGTATGTGATTGCCTCTCCCATTTGGAAGACGGCATATAAGGTGGTGGCGCAGGATGATGGCAACGCCCGGTTGCAGGCCTGGACAGTATTGGAAAATGCCAGTGGCGAAGACTGGAAGCACGTCAAAATCGTGTTGAGCTCTGCCGATCCCGTGACGCTCAGGCAGCGCCTGCACCAGTTGTATTGGAAAAAACGCTACGATCTGCCAATCAGTACAGCCGCGACCAATGTGCCCAGAGCGGATACGGGAAATTTGGCGAATCGTGAGCAAGCAGCGCGTGCTGCCGAGCCGGCAGCGTCGGCCCGGATGAGAGCGATTCGCCCCGCGCCTGCCGCACCGATGCTGGAGGCAGCTGCCCCGGCACCCATTGCAATGGCGGATCAATACGGCGGAGCCGTGGCGTCCACGCAGGACAGCACCGCGGCGAGTGAAAGCGATATTTCCGCCACGTTCGCGTTGCCGGGCACGTACGATCTGGCTAATGGCGACACGTTGTCCGCGCCTATCGTTGATGCTGAGGTGCCGGCCACGATGGTGTCTGTGTATCAGGCGGGCGCGTCGTCACCCCATCCCGTGGCTGCGTTGATGCTCAAGAACACGACGGGTGTCAGCCTGCCTGGCGGCATCCTCACGATTTATGACGCGCAGTCCGGGTATGTCGGCGATGCGCAACTGGCAGGGTTACCCAACGAGGATACGCGTCTGGCCAGCTTTGCTACCGATCGGAAGGTGAGCATTACCGAGGATCAAAAGCCGGCCGATGAAGTCGTTGAGATCAAGATGGTGGACGGGTTACTGCGCTTGACGCAAAAGTCGCGGATCGTGACGCGGTACACCGTTTCTGGCGCGCTGGACGGCGAGCGTGTTGTCGTCATCGAGCATCCCATTCGGCCGGGGTGGACGTTTTCATCGCCTGCAAGCGACGGCAAAACCGCTACCCACCATCGGTTAAAGACCACTGTCGCGGCTGGCAAGGAACAGACATTGGAAGCCGTGGACGAACAGTTGCAGCGCAATGCTTATGCGGTGGTTGATACTGCACCCGACATGTTATTGGCGTGGTCGGCCTCCAGTCCCGACAAGGCCTTGGCGGCGAAGCTGGTCCAGCTGGCCGAGGCGCGCAGAAAGCAGATCGATGCACAGGCCGCTCTGCAAGCGTTGGACGACGCACGGGAGCGCTTGGTGAATGAGCAAGAGCGCATTCGGCAGAATCTCGGCGCGGTGCCGGGAAGCAGCGATTTGAGTACGCGCTATCTGAAGCAGCTGGAGAACAGCGAAAACGAAATCCGCGGATTGAATGACAAGCGGGCCGCACTAGAGGACGACGTTCACAGTCTCGAAGGCAAAGTGCTCCAGATTCTCAGAACGTTCTGAGGCTGAAGCCATGTTTGTCTTGGGGTAAATCCCACTGTAGCAGCCGCGCCGGGCATGGGATACCATGCCCAGGCGGATCATCAGCTTTCTCTTCTCAGGAGACGTGTCACATGGGTACAGCCAAGTATGATCATCCAGGCTATATCGCGGATATAGGCGCACAGGGACAGTACTATGTGGGCGTATGGTGCCCACATGGTTATCCAGCGCATGTGCATATAGGTGACGCTGCCTCGGCCGCGGATTCGGTGGATGCCAGCTTGCGGCTGCGTATTCCCGATGGGGCATTCCAGTCGCTATCTGACGATTTTGAAACGCTATGCCGGCGTGCTATCGGCCAGGCGCTGAATACGGGTCTGCTAAAGACCGGGTTAGGGGGCTTTCAAGAGACACGCCTGGCGCTGGAAACGGAACCGTGGTCTGGGCCGATGCAGGCCGCGGCCAAACAATAGGCACTCGATGATGGGCAGGGCTCGCCGCATGTGGGCAGCCCTGTTGCCTTATTGAATCAGTGCGCGGCGCCTGCCGCAGCAGTGACTAACTATTGGGCCTGTTTACCCGGCTGGCCCAGCATGGCCACCAAAGCCTGTTTCAGATGCGGCGAAAAGATCGGCACTGTGTGCGATACGCCATCCCGGTCGGTGCCTTCTTTCAAGGTGACCGATTGCCCTTCGAAAATTTCCGGCGCTTTGCGCATCTCGACGTAGCGGGCGAGCAGGGCATCGACCTGGTCCTGTGCGACGCTCAAAGGGGACGCGCCGGCCAGCCGCCGGGCGGTATGGGCCTGCAATACACGATGCAGATCATCGATGAATAATGCCAACGCAGCTGAGCCCTGGGCGGGCTGTTGCCAACCCCAGCCTTGGTCCGAATTGCCGGGCGTAGAAGAAGAATGTCGCATACCGTCATCCTACCTTATGAAAGCTTTGGCGTGTATGACACAGTGTGCGCCGTTGGCGCGCTGATTTGTTTGGCGATTTGTTAAAAAAACGTGCATGATTACCGGGCCGGGGATCTGAAGTCCGGCGCCAGGGTCAGTGGGTCTGGCCTCGATGATAAGTCGTCATAGGAGAACTCATGAAGAATCGCATTTTGCTCGTCGTCTTGCTTGCTGTGTCAGCCATCTCGGCGGGGTGCAATACGGTTGCAGGAGCAGGCAAGGACATCGAGAAGGGTGGTGAAAGCATTCAACGCGCCGCTGATTGAGGTGGGCCGCCGCCGCTCACATGTTTCGTGGGCGGCACGCCGCGTGACGTGCGGCCAGTGTGATGCATAATGCCACCATTAGTACTATCTAGTGGGAATGACTATGCGCACTTTGGGTCTGGCAGGGTTGACCATGGCCGTTGTCTTGAGCGGCTGCGCCAGTAAAGGTTTATTGTCCGGCGATCCTCCGGGAGCGACAGAAACTTTTTCGGTACAGGCAGATGTCCAGGCGGCGCATCGACGCGCGGGCGAGTATGTACGTGTGTGCCATGAAGAGCGCGCCCATCCTTATGGCGTTGTGTACCAATCGCATCAGAGCCTGGGGGAAAAGGGCGCCCCCAACGAGATTCAGATTTTCAAGCAAACCGAGCCTGCCAAAATCCTGGAAATCATTCGAGCCCAATCCCAATCAGACAGCCCGAATGCGTCGAACGTCACTGTCATGGTCCTGGGAGAGGGGCAGTGGGATCAAGCCGAGATCCAGGCAGCCAGGGCTTCGATCCAGAGCGCAACCCCGGTATGCCGGCCGTTGGACAACAAATAACGCTCCTCGAAGCACGCTAGAAAATCGCTTGCGACGTACGAAATCCTGGGTTTAATATACGCATTGCGTACATTAGCAACCCAGGGGCCGCCATGTCCATTTCCCAGCAAGCCTTTCTACGCGACGCGATGCGTCGCCTCAATCTGACTCGTGATGTTTTCGCCACCCGTATCGGTGTGAAAAGGCGTGCGCTCGACACGTGGCTCCTGCCAGAAGGATCGCAAGAGTTTCGTGCGATGCCCGAGGTGGTCGAGCGTTTTGTCAGCGAAATCGTGCAAAACAGTGCCTTGCTCGAGAAATATACGCAGAGCGCACAGGTGGGCCCGCTGCGCGAGCGGATCTCCGTGAACGGCAAACACCAATTACTGTCGGTAGATCAATTTACGCGCGAATCGGTCGAGGACCTGTTTCGCGTGGCGGATTTGATGCAGCCTGTTGCTCGCCGGCAAAAAGTATCTCGAGTTCTGGAAGGGGCGGTGCTGGGTAATCTGTTTTTCGAGGCCAGTACGCGTACGCGCGTGAGTTTCGGTTCCGCATTCTGCCGCCTGGGCGGTTCGGTGTGCGATACCACCGGGTTTACTTTTTCCTCGATGGCCAAGGGCGAGTCGATTTACGACACTAGCCGCGTCATGAGCGGCTACGTCGACGCCATGGTGATTCGTCATCCCGATAAAGGCTCTGTCGCCGAATTTGCGCAGGCTACGAATATCCCCGTCGTCAATGGGGGCGACGGTCCCGGTGAGCATCCCAGCCAGGCGCTGTTGGACCTGTATACGATTCTCACCGAGTTTTCGCGTCTGGGTAAGCTGCTCGATGGCGCTCATATTGCCATGGTCGGCGATTTGAAATACGGGCGCACGGTGCATTCGTTGATCAAGCTATTGGCCTTGTACAAGGGCATCAAGTTCACCTTGATTTCTCCTCCTGGCCTGGAAATGCCGGACTACATCATCGAACAGGCCAGCCGCAACGACAATGTGATCGAGCAGAAAAGCAGCCTGGCAGAGGGCTTGACGGGCGCGGATGTAATTTATGCGACGCGCGTGCAGAAGGAGCGTTTCGCCCACGAGGAAAGCGAAGGCTACACGCCAGAGTTTCAGATCAGCCGCGCGACGATCGACGCGCATTGCGGACCCGACACGATTGTCATGCACCCGCTGCCGCGCGACAGCCGGCCAGGCGCTAACGATCTGAGCACGGATCTGAATGACGATCCGCGTCTGGCGATTTTCCGTCAAACGGATAACGGCATTCCGATCCGGATGGCGATTTTCGCAGTGCTGCTGGGGGTGGAAGGTCTGGTGCAGCATTCGATGCGCGACGTGACGTGGAAACATCCGTCGCATATCGGCCCGGACGATTCGATTTTTCACGGGCTGGATTGATTGTCCTTGCAGGCGGCCCGGCGGTAAAAGCAATGCAATGCCCCAAAGGGCTGGGTTCAACCCCCAGCCTTTGGGGCGTTTTTTAGATACGCTTTTCGCCGCCGAGGGCCTCGGTCAGGTCGGCCAGCAATTTGGCCAGTTCGCCCGTCATCAATGCCATGTCGGAATCGAATTTTTCATCGTCATTTTGCATGACGGTGTCGTTGCCTTCCTTGAGGACGTCCAATGGCGCAATACGCTTTACGTCGAGGGCTTCGGTCAGCACAAAGGACACGCGATCGGCCCAGGTCAACGCCAAGCGGGTGCATTGTTTGCCTGACTGAATGTGGCGGCGCACGTCGTCGACGTCGATGGAATGTTTGACATAGCGAATGGCGGCACGGCTTTCGCCCGAGGCGCGCAATTCGGTGTCCTGATCGATGCTGAAATTGCTAGGGGCCTCGTCAGCGGCCAGCCAGCCGGTCATGGCGGCGGCGGGCGATTGGGCGACGTACAGATTTTCCAGCGGCAGCGGGTCGATGGTCTTGACCAGCAGGCCGATGACTTCATCGGCCTTGGCCGAGGCGGCGGCATCGATTACCAGCCAGTGGTTGACCGGGTCGATCCAGACACGCGTGTCGCGATAGACGCTGAAGGCCTTGGGCAAGAGCTCGTCGGTGACGCGCTCTTTGATTTCCTTCATTTGCTTGCGGCCGGGCTTGTAGCCTTGTTGCTCTTCGATTTCCTGAGCGCGGGCGCGAGCGACCTGGTTGACGACCGTGGTTGGCAGCAATTTTTTCTCGGCACGCAGGCTGAGCAAAATCTGCTGATTGACGGTGTGTGACAGCGCAGCATTTTCGCGGGGCGAAATCCAGCCCACGCTTTGCATTTCGAGATTGTTGCCGGATTGATAAGCATGCCGCGCCAAGCTTTCTTCAAGCTGTTCGCCGGTCAGCGTCCACGGTGCGGATAGTCGGTAGATCTTGAGATTCTTGAACCACATGGCGTCGGGCAAAAGGGTTGATTCTATACGACCCTTGCCCGACTCGCCGGCAGGTCTGTGCTTTTCTTGTGTATCTCAAGGCGACATCGGGCCGGCTCTCGATGCTGGGTTCCTGCAGGCGCTGGCCGTGTAACGCCCGGCCAGTGGGGCTGCGTTTATGGTTAGAGATCGACTTTGACTTTGCCGGATTTCACGAGGGCTGCGACCTCGCGAATTTCGGACAACAAGGCCGTTTGCAACATCTCGGGTGTACCCCCTGTCGGGGTGAATCCTTGTTCGCCCAGCTTGCGCCGGACGTCCTCCGTTTGCAGTGCGCGGTTTACGCCCTGATTCAGCGCGGCGACGATTTCCGTGGGCGTCCCCGCGGCACAATAGGTGCCGAACTGGATTTGTGCGGAAAATCCCTGGTAGCCGCTTTCCGCAACAGTGGGGATGTCCGGATATTTGGCTAAGCGTTCTGAGTTGGTGACGGCCAGGACGCGTAGCCGGCCGCTTTTCAAGTAGGGCTCGACGGCAGCGACGGTGGCCACGACCACTTGGATTTGACCGCCCAGCAAGTCCGTCATCATGGGGCCAGTGCCTCGGTAGGGCACGTGCAGCATGTCGATGCCGCAGGCGGCCTGCATGAGTTCGGTGGCGATATGTTGGGGCGTGGCGTTGCCAGGCGTGCCAAAGGTCAGATCCTGAGGGCGAGCCTTGGCTTGTTCGACCAGTTCTTTCAAGGTCTTGGCCGGCACGTCGGCGCTCACTGCGACCATGTACGGCGAGCGCGCGATCGGACATACCGGCGCCAATTGTTGGAGCACCTCTTCAGGCGGTCTGGCGTAGTAGCGTACCGAGGGGACCAGGCCTGCAAATAGCAAGATACTGCCGTCTTTGGCGCCGTTGGCAGTGTAATCGGCGCCTAGCATGCCGCTGGCTCCTGGCTTGTTTTCGACGATGACGGGGCGGTTCATCGCAGGCTCTAGCGAGGCGGCAATTACGCGCCCCAGTACGTCGGTGCCGCCGCCTGGCGGAAAGGGCACGACGACGCGCAACGGTGCCTCACGCGTCCACGCTGGTTGAACGAGTCCTGCAGCCCCTAGGGCGGCGGCATATTTGAGTAGGGTTCTGCGATTCATGGTTTGTCTCCTCCCTTGGGCGGGAATCGTGCTTTATGCAGAGGCTGGCGAGAAAAAGCCGCACAACGCTTGAGCCACGGTGCCGGGGGCTTCCACGGGCAACATATGGCGCTGTCCTGCCACGATCTGCAATTGCGATTGCGGCAAATCGGCTGCCAGGGCTGCGCTCATGCGCGGCGTGGAGCCCACGTCATCGCTGCCTGTCATGACCAGTACCGGGCAACGGATCGCGTGTGTATCGATCAGACGATCACCTGTGGCGAACATCCGATACGCATGCAGAAAGCTTGTGCGATCGTTGGAGAGCAGGCGCCGTCCGATTTCCTGGACGCGAGCTTCGTGGCTCTGCCGGTAGGCAGGGGTGAACCAGCGCGCCAGAGAGACTTCTGTCGAGGCCTCAGCGTCCTGCGTCGCCGACGCATCGAGCCGTGCGCGCACGGCGGTGGCTTCGGCCTCGGTGCGTTGATAGACGGTGCTCAGCAGTGCGAGCCGCTTGACGCGTGCCGGCCTGGTCGCGGCGTAATGGCCTGCGATCAGGCCTCCCATGGAATAGCCCAACAAATGAACCTCATTCCAGCCGACGTGGTCCAGTACCTGGTCCAGTTGTATGGCGAAATCCTCTGGTGCGACGGCAGCTCGTAGTGGAGCGGCCTGTCCGTGACCGAGGAGGTCGTAACGCAAGACCTCAAAATCCGGTTCCAGGCACGGGGCGAGATCATTCCACAAGTGATGATCGAGGCCCACGCCATGCAATAGAACTAAGGGCTCGCCCTCGCCTGATCGACGCTGCGCAGCGTTCATTCTGCTTGCGCCTCTTGTTCCAGTTCTTTCAAATCGGAATAGCGATTGCCGATGCGGTGATGCGGACGGCCGGCGGTGGCCGCGCCCAAGGCGATCACGATTTCATCGGGGGCCGGCGCGTCATAGATGCAGGTCTGTACGGTCAGATAGTGAGAACGTAAGCCTTCGTCTTGCTTATGCATCATCGGGATCGAAATGACGCAACCCGGACCGCCTCGCGTGTTGGTGAAACTCAGGTAGCTGGAGCCTTCTACCGCGTTGCGATAGGCGTTGCCAAAGCGCAAGGTATGAATCAAGGCGGACGCATGTTCGACTTCGCCCGAAGTGCCGACGACGGCTGCTTTACCGTAGGCCTCGATCGCATCGGCCGACCCTGCGTGACGCAGGATCTCGCCGACCAGTAACTCGCCCAGTGGCGGTGCGGCGGCGAGGATTTCCGGACGCAGATTTTCCTGGAACGGCTTGTCGGCCCACGGGTTACGGATCACGGCGGCGGCCACGATCATCACCAGCGGCTTTTCGGCGGCTTTGCCCCCTTCGATCAGGGTCTTTTCTACGTAGCTAACGACTTTGCGAACTTGCACGGACATGCTGGCTCCCGGTTGAACGATGCGTGCATTGTTGGCGCTGCAGTCCAGTTTTAGCAATCTAAAATAATTCATGTTAATTTCGGAAAATCCGAAATTAGACAGATGGCACATCATGTCTGCTCCATTAAAAATTCAACATTTGCGTCAGTTCGTACTGGCGGCCGATCTCGGTAGTTTCCGGGATGCGGCCCAGGGCACTTTTCGTTCACAAGCGGCGGTTTCGGCAGCGATGCAGGACCTGGAACAACAGATTGGCGCGCCGCTGTTCGAGCCTGGCAAACGTGCGCGCTTGACGCCGTTGGGGCAGACGTTGCTGCCGTCATTTCGAGAGTTGCTGGCTACGCATGACCGTGTGCAGGACGGGGCGCGGCTCTATGCGATGGGGTACCAGGGGCCGGTGTCATTGGCGGTGATGCCTTCATTGGCAGATGAGTGGCTGCCGCGATTGGTAGCGCGTTATGCGCAGCGTCATCCCGACGTGCGAATCCGTGCGGTGGATGAGTCGTCTCCCAATGTGCATCGTCTGGTGCAGTCGGGGGATGTCCAAGTGGGTGTGGCAGGCCAATTGCCGCGTACGGATGAGTTGGCGTTCACCCCCGTCGCGCGCGATAGTTTTGGCCTGGTTTGCCGCAAGACGCATCCCTTGGCGCGGCGCCGCAGTATTCCGTGGTCTGCGTTGGCTGGCGAGCGATTGATTGCGAATGCGACGTTTGCCACGCTAAAGGGCCGCAAACTCGGCGCCGGGGTGGATGATCCGGCGATGGATATTTCGAATCGAGCTTCTTTGTTGGCCAGTGTGGCGGGAGGGCTCGGGGTGACCGCATTGCCCGTACTGGCTCGACCGCCAGCGAGTACGGGCTTGGCGTTTGTGCCTTTGGTTGAGCCGGTTGTCGAGCGTATAGTCGGCGTGTTGACGCGTCAGGACGAGACGCTCTTGCCTTCGGTAGCAGCGATGCATGCGCTGGCGTTGCGTTCGTTAGCCCAGTTTACGCGGCGCAAAGGGGCTACTTTGTATTAGCGGGCGGACGCTGCGTCGCACAATGGATCGGCAGCGTTTTCACGGGCAGCGTAGTGCGACGCGTTCTGTCACTGACAGAAGCCGGACCTTCTGGTATCGTCCGCCGCATCGTCATTGATGAATAAAGGATGATAACGATGAAACTGGCGACGCTTGTGGGTGCGGTGCTGATCGCAGTGGGTGCGGCGGCATTGGTGTACAAGGGTTTCGACTACACCAGCGAAGAAACCGTGTTGCAAATCGGTTCGGTCAAGGCGACGGCGGAAACGGAAAAATCGGTATCGATTCCGACCTGGGCTGGTATTGCTGCGATTGTGGCGGGTGTGCTGGTGATCGGCTTCGGCCGCCGCCGTTGATGTCTTGGGGCGGCCCGCCCCAAGACAAAAAAAAGGCCCGGCTTAAAAAAGCCGGGCCTGGCAGGGTCACACAATGCTACGCCGTTAAAGGCTCGCGGGGGGCGTAGCATCGGTGTCAGAGAACTGGCCCTGCAATTGCCAGACTGGGGATCAAACGTCCAGCAATGTAGGGCAAGGCCGTGTTCTGAGGTTCCAGTCTAATCTCGGCGGTCTGACATCGTCCTGAATCTCCGCTAGATAAAAAAACCGCGGCTGCTGCTGCGGCTTGCCGTCTCCGACTGCAGCGCTTTGAGCCATTGGAGCTGATCAAAAAAAAAGCTCCCGAAGGAGCTTGGAAGAGCCAGACAGGCGCAGCAGTCCTGCCTGGCGGGGGAAAGCGGTGTCAGTCGTTGATGTCCACGTCTTTGGTTTCGCGGACAAACAAGGTGCCGATGACCAGCGTCATGACGGCGATGATGATCGGATACCACAAGCCGTCGTAGATGTTGCCCGTCGCAGCCACGATCGCAAAAGCGACCGGGGGCAAGAAGCCGCCGAACCAGCCGTTACCGATGTGATACGGCAAGCTCATCGAGGTGTAGCGGATGCGGGTGGGGAACATTTCGACCAGCATGGCGGCGATCGGGCCGTATACCATGGTCACGAAGATCACCAGAATGGTCAGCAGGACCACCACCATGACCTTGTTCATTTGTGCCGGATCCGCCTTGGCCGGGTAGCCGTGGCTGCGGATCGCGTTGGTCAGGGCGGTTTTCAGCTCGGCAGACTTGGCCTTGAACTCATCCGCAGACATGTCCTTGCCTTCGAAGGAAGGAAACTCGTCATTGCCGATTTTGACCTTGGCCACGGTACCGGCAGGGGCTGCCTGGTTGGCGTAGTTCACTGAGTTGCCCGCCAGGAATGACTTGACCACATCGCATGAGCTCGTGAATGACGAGGTGCCCACCGGATTGAACTGGAACGAGCACGTGGCCGGGTCCGCAATCACAGTGACCGGTGCCGATGCCTGGGCTTTTTCGAGCGCGGGGTTGGCGAAGTGGGTCAGCCCCTGAAAGATCGGGAAATAGGCCACCGCGGCGATCAAGCAGCCCGCCATGATGATCGGTTTGCGGCCGATGCGATCAGACAGCGAGCCAAAGATCAGGAAGAACGGCGTGCCGATCAACAGGGCCAGGGCGATCAGGATGTTGGCCGTGTTGGCGTCGACTTGCAGCGTCTTGGTCAAGAAGAACAAGGCGTAGAACTGGCCGGTGTACCACACCACGGCTTGGCCGGCGGTCAGGCCCAGCAGCGCGATGATCACGACTTTCAGGTTTTTCCATTGGCCGAAAGACTCGGTCAGGGGAGCTTTGGAGCCGCGGCCTTCTTCTTTCATGCGTTTGAAGGTCGGCGATTCATTGAGCTGCATCCGGATCCACACCGAGATGCCCAGCAGCACTACCGAGATCAGGAACGGAATGCGCCAGCCCCAGGCTTTGAAGGATTCTTCGTCCATCAGGCCGCGTACGCCCATGATGACCAGCAGGGACAGGAACAAGCCCAGCGTGGCCGTGGTCTGGATCCAGGCGGTGTAGGCGCCGCGACGGCCTTGAGGGGCGTGTTCGGCCACGTAGGTGGCTGCGCCGCCATATTCGCCGCCCAACGCCAAGCCTTGCAGCAGCCGCAGCACGATCAGAATCGCGGGGGCGGTGATGCCGATGCTGGCATAGCTGGGGAGCACGCCCACGAGGAACGTGGACAGGCCCATGATGACAATGGTGACCAGAAAGGTGTATTTACGGCCGACCAGGTCGCCCAGGCGGCCAAAGACCAGGGCGCCAAAGGGGCGTACCGCAAAGCCTGCCGCGAAAGCCAACAGCGCGAAAATGAACGCGGCCGTGGGATTTACACCAGAGAAGAAGTGCCCCGCAATGATGGCCGCAAGCGAGCCATAGAGATAAAAGTCATACCACTCGAATACCGTGCCTAGCGACGACGCGAAGATCACGCGCCGTTCGTCTTTGGTCATCGGGCGCGGGCCCGCGGATGGGCCTGGGCTGGCCATCGATGCTGTGCTCATGATGTCTCCTCGTTTTGGACCGGTGGTGATCCACCGTGCCGGCTCGTTTCCGGTATGTTCCGGCATTAGGGCTAGTAGAAAGGTAGAAAACGAGACTGACGGGGTTCTGACGGGATGCTTACTTGAATCTTAATTTTGAAACCAAATGTATTTTTTTGGCGTTTTTCCCGGGATTTTGACCGGGTTCGGAGCGATCCGTCAGGGATATCCCTAGCTAGGGAATTGAATATTTTCGGGCCGCCCGTGTAAGGGAAACAACACACGGATGCATGCGCCGGGCAGGTCCGAGTGTGCGGTGCCTTCGAGGATTTCCACTTGCGCATGATGTTTCTGAGATATTTCGCGCACGATGGCCAATCCCAGGCCGCTGCCCTCGGCCCGGGTCCCCAGTACACGATAAAACCGGTCGAAGACGCGTTCGCGTTCTTCGAGAGGGATGCCGGGGCCGGAGTCTTCGACTTCCAGGATGGCATGAGAGGCAGAGTTGCGGACACGTACGGTGATATGTCCCCCCGATGGGGTATAGCGCAGCGCGTTGTCCACCAGATTGTTGAGCAGCTCGGCCAGCAGGATATCGTTGCCCGCAATCATGAGCGGCATGTCCGTGCCTTCAAATCCTAGATCGGTGTTCAGGGAGAGCGCTTGATGCACCCACTGCAACGTCTGCTCATGTGCAATGGCGTTCAGGTCGGTAGGCGCCAACTCGACCGAATGCGGATTCTCGGCACGCGCCAGCAATAACAGCTGATTCACGAGACGCGTGGCGCGTTCCGAGCCCATAATCAGTTGGCGCAGACTCGCTTGCATTTCGTCGGGACTGGCGTCTCGCAGCGCCAATTCGGCCTGCGTGCGCAACCCCGCCAAGGGCGTTTTCAATTGATGCGCGGCATCTGCGACAAAG
Source organism: Bordetella muralis (assembly GCF_054781015.1). Classification (NCBI taxonomy): domain Bacteria; kingdom Pseudomonadati; phylum Pseudomonadota; class Betaproteobacteria; order Burkholderiales; family Alcaligenaceae; genus Bordetella; species Bordetella muralis. Next base: position 645,642 of record NZ_BAAGVF010000003.1, read on the forward strand.
CGTCGTTGCGCCTGCACGTTGGAGGACAAGCGATCCAGCAATTCATTCATGGCGCTAACCAGCGGCGCAATTTCCGACGGGGCGGCGCCTTCGTCGATGGGCGATAGATCGTCCGGACGGCGGGCGCGCAGGCGTTGTTGCAGGGCGTTCAGGGGGGCGACACCCCGTGACAGTCCGAACCACACCAGCAGCACCGCGATGGGCAGCACGATGAATTGCGGAATGATGACGCCTTTGATGATGTCATTGGTCAGTTCGGTCCGCTTTTCCATGGTTTCGGCAACCACGAGCAGCACGGGCTGAGTTTGCGGGATGTGTAAATCGACCCAGGTATAGGCCAGTCGTACGCCGAACCCGCGCAACGTGTCCTCTGCATACAGCACGATACCGGGTTGCGGTGGGCCGAGATCGGGAGGCAAGGGCAGGCCTTTGTCTCCGCCCAGTACCTCGCCGTGACTGCCTTGGGCCAGCCAGAACACGCTGTCGGTTTCGCCGGGATGCAGCACGTCGCGGACGGAGTCGTTGATGTCCAGGACAGCGCGTCCGCCTTGCGCATGCACATGGCGTGACAGAATGTGCAGGTTTTGCGCCAGCACCCGATCGTAAGGGACGTTGGCGATATTCTGCGCCACCACGTAGGTGATGGCCACGCTCATTGGCCACAGCAGGAACAACGGCGCCAGCATCCAGTCGAGGATTTCTCCCAGCAACGATCGCTGAGGGGGCGCGAAGCTGGGGCCTTTCGCCCCGCCACGCATGGCGTCCAGGGCTTCTTGGTTCAGCGACTCGCGCGCGGCCGGCTCAGTGGGTGAGGTGGCTGGCGGCACCTTGGTCCCGTTCAAGGCAATAACCCAGGCCGCGTACCGTGATGATCTTGACTCCGCTAGGCTCGAGCTTTTTACGCAATCGATGCACATAGACCTCGATGGCGTTGGTGCTGACCTCTTCGCCCCATTCGCACAGGTGGTCGACGAGCTGGGTCTTGCTGACCATGCGGCCACTGCGAGTCAGCAGGATTTCCAGCAGGCTGACCTCGCGGGCGGACAAATCCAGGGTCTGGTCATCGACCAGCGCGACACGTCCGGTCTGGTCAAACACCAGGCGGCCATGGCGCAACAAGGTGGCTCCGCCGCCCGCGCCGCGCCGTGTCAGGGCACGCACGCGGGCTTCCAGCTCGGATAGAGCAAAGGGTTTAGCCATGTAATCGTCGGCACCCAGATCCAGGCCTTTGACGCGTTGCTCGACGCTGTCTGCCGCCGTCAGGATCAGAACCGGCATCGCAGAGTTGCGCGCACGCAACCTGCGCAGGACTTCCAGCCCGGTGAGCTGGGGGAGTCCCAGGTCTAAAATGAGCAGGTCAAACGGCTGGGCGGCGAGGGCGGAATCGGCGGCGGCGCCGTCGCTGACGGCGTCAACGGCGTAACCATTGTGGCGCAATGAGCGGGACAGGCCATCGGCCAGGATGCTGTCGTCTTCGGCGATAAGGATGCGCATGCAGTGAAAGCGGGGCAAGAGCCGTTAAGGGCGCACGACATCAGGACGATATCGCGTGCAGGCATTCTGGCACAGCCTCAGCTAATTTGCCCATCCAGGGAATCCCTGGAAAAATTTGGCACACTGGATTTATATACAGTACAATCGAATGCAATAATCGCCGCTTCGACGTGCAGCGCTTTGCCGCGCGTTAAACCTCACAGCGTCAACATCATTTATCCACGGGAAACCACATGGACGACAAAACCAGCAAAGCAGCCGCCTCGGAAAAGGCCAAGGCGCTGGCAGCCGCGCTTTCGCAAATCGAAAAGCAGTTTGGCAAAGGCTCGATCATGCGTTACGGCGATAACGAAGTCGAACACGACATCCAGGTCGTGTCGACGGGCTCGCTGGGGCTTGATATCGCATTGGGCGTGGGTGGCTTGCCGCGTGGGCGTGTGATCGAGATCTACGGCCCTGAATCGTCGGGCAAGACCACGCTCACGCTGCAGGTCATCGCAGAAATGCAAAAAATCGGCGGCACCTGCGCGTTCATCGACGCGGAACACGCGCTCGACGTGCAGTACGCCTCCAAGCTGGGCGTCAATCTCACCGATCTGCTGATTTCGCAGCCCGATACCGGCGAGCAGGCCCTGGAAATCACCGACGCCCTGGTGCGCTCGGGTTCGGTGGATCTGATCGTGATCGACTCGGTCGCCGCGTTGGTGCCCAAGGCCGAAATCGAAGGCGAAATGGGCGATTCGCTGCCCGGTCTGCAGGCTCGCCTGATGAGCCAGGCGCTGCGCAAACTGACGGCTACCATCAAGCGCACCAATTGCATGGTCATCTTCATCAACCAGATCCGGATGAAGATCGGCGTCATGTTCGGCAACCCGGAAACGACTACCGGTGGTAATGCCCTCAAGTTCTATTCCTCTGTGCGTCTGGACATCCGCCGCATCGGCTCCATCAAAAAGGCCGAAGAAGTCGTCGGTAACGAAACGCGCGTCAAGGTCGTCAAAAACAAGGTGTCGCCTCCGTTCAAGCAGGCCGAGTTCGACATCATGTATGGCGCCGGCATCTCACGCGAGGGTGAAATCATCGATCTGGGCGTGCAAGCAGGCGTGGTCGACAAATCGGGCGCATGGTACAGCTACAACGGCACCCGCATCGGTCAGGGCAAGGACAATGTCCGTGAATACCTGAAAGAGCATCCCGAGCTCGCCATCGAGATCGAAAACAAGGTGCGTGAAAACCAAGGCATCGTCAGCCGTGCAGCGACGTTCCCGGCTAGCGAGGCCGAGACTACCGACGCAGAATGATTCGTCAGCGGGGAGCTTCGTGGCCACGTCGCGGCTCGTCTTCACGCGAACCTGACGACGGGGGATTCGAGACGATGAAGACCTCTGGTACAGGGAGGGATGGCGAAAATCGCCGGACACTGTCTGCACCAGAAGACGAGTTCGAAACCCGAGGCAGACGCACGGCTCGGGACGATGATTTCGAGACGCGAGGCAAACACGAGCCCCGGGATGATGATTTCGAGACCTTGGGCAAACCTAAACCGCGTGGGCCTAGCCTGAAGGCTCGCGCGGTGGGTTATCTGTCGCGCCGCGAATACGCGCGCAATGAATTGGCGCGCAAGCTCCAGCCTTATGCAGAGGATGCTTCCGACATTGAGCCAGTGCTCGATGCGCTGGAAAAGGAAGGCTGGCTATCTACCGAGCGATTTGCGCATAGCCTGGTGCATCGTCGTGCCGGTCGGCAGGGTACTGCACGCATTGTGCAAGAACTGCGTCAGCACGGCGTTGCCGAGGATCAAGTCGCACAGTTGCGCGACGATCTGCGCGCAACCGAGTATCAGCGTGCGCTTGAGGTGTGGCGCAAGCGTTTTTCCACAAAGCCCAGCGATCGTAACGAGTATGCCAAACAGGCCCGCTTCCTCGCGGGCCGAGGCTTTGCTCATGATGTGATCCGTCGCCTGTTGGGTGACGAGCGGGACGATGATTAATCAAAAGCGGTTCAATTTTTCGCTGACCGTATACCGTCCAGGGTTTTAAAGCACGTCTCTCGTGCAATAGCCAGGAAATCATTAATGTAAGGCGCATCGATATCCTCGGTTCGCACGGCGGCGTACAACGTACGCCACACACCCTGCGGTCCCAGGTGGCACAGCCGCAGCCAGCCTTGATGCAAATATTCTGTCAGCGCCCAATTGGGCAGTGCAGTCACGCCGCGATTGCTGGCGACGAGTTGCACAATGATGGGTGTCAGCTCTGCCTTGCGTACCGCGGCCGGCTCTACGTCTGCGGGATCCAGAAAGGTCGTAAAGACGTCCAGCCGCTGTCTGTCCACGGGATAGGTGATCAGGATCTGATCCGCCAGTTGCTCGGGCACGATGTGTTTGCTGGCTGCCAAAGGATGCGATTCGGAGACAGCCAGTACCAACTCGTATTTGAATAAGGGCAGGTATTCCACCGCGTCGAGTTGCTGCGGATCCGATGTAATCACCAGATCCAGATCGCCCCGTACCAGTGCGGGCAATGGGGCAAACGAAAACGCGGCCGACAGGTCCAACGCGACATCCGGCCACTGGCCGCGAAAAGCGTCCATGCTCGGCATAAGCCATTGAAAACATGAGTGGCAATCGATCGCCAGATGCAGCCGTCCGGTGCGGCCCGCCGCCAGCCGTTGTAGCTCCCGCTCGGTGGCCCGGATCTGCGGCAAGACGTCATCGGCCAGCGCCAGCACCCGCAGTCCGGCCGTAGTGAGGCGGGCAGGGCGGGTACGGCGATTGAGCAGCGGGGTGCCCAGGCGGGTTTCGAGGTCGCGCAATTGATGAGATAGCGCCGACTGCGTCAGGTGCAGACGATCAGCTGCCTCTTGCAGGCTACCTCCGTCGCGGATTGCCGAGAGGGTTTCTAGATGACGGATTTCGAGCATGGATCAGTCGTATACAGAGCGGGTAAATAACAAATATGAGCGACATGAAACCTGTGTAGGCCATGCATGAATCACACTCATTTTATTAGTATGAGAAATTTTCAATAAATGTATGTTGAGATTGATTTTGACGCAAATTAAGTTGGAGGCAGAATAGCATGCGAGTTGAATAAAATTTGTTGAATCGGATATCTATATGACTATAGTTCATAATTTGGGCTTTCCCCGTATTGGCGCCCAGCGCGAACTCAAGCGCGCGGTCGAGGCCTATTGGGCTGGCAAGCAAAGCGCAGCGGATCTGGAGCAAACTGGTCGCGAACTGCGTGCCGCGCATTGGCAGCGTCAGGCGTCCACGGGCGTTCAATTCGTACCGGTAGGCGATTTCGCCTGGTATGACCATGTCCTGGAATGGACCACGTTGCTGGGGGCAGTGCCGGCGCGTTTTGGCCAAGCCGATGGTCAGCCTGTCACGGTGGATACACTGTTTCGCATGGGACGCGGGCGTGCGCCGTCGGGCACGCCGACTGCTGCCTGCGAAATGACCAAGTGGTTCGATACCAACTATCACTACATCGTGCCGGAACTGGTGCCGGGCCAGACGTTCCGCATCGCGCGCGAATACCTTTTTGAGCAGGTCAAAGAAGCGCAAGCCTTGGGCTATCAGGTCAAGCCTGTCATTCCGGGCCCGTTGACCTGGCTGTGGCTGGGCAAGGGCGATGCGTTTGCCGATGGGGCGGGGGACACCGCCAAGCTGCAATTGCTGGATGCACTGTTGCCGGTCTATGCCGAGGTATTGGCGCGCTTGGCTCAGCAGGGCGTGCAATGGGTACAAATCGACGAGCCGATTCTGGTGCTGGATCTGCCGCAAGCCTGGCGTGATGCGTACCTCAAGGCGTACGAGCGCCTGGCGCAGGCGCCGGTCAAGCTCTTGCTGGCCACCTATTTTGGCGGCCTCCAGGACAACCAGGAAACCGCTTTGGCCTTGCCGGTAGCCGGCTTGCACATCGATCTCGTGCGCGCGCCTGACCAGTTGCCGCGCATCGCCGCTGCCTTGCGTCCGGACCAGGTGCTGTCTGCCGGCGTGATCGATGGCCGCAATATTTGGCGCACGGATCTGGATGCTGCGCTGAGCGCTTTGACACCCGTTCGCGAACAATTGGCCGACCGCCTGTGGCTGGCCCCGTCGTGCTCTTTGCTGCACGTGCCGGTGGACTTGGCGAGTGAAACGGATCTGGATGCCGAACTGAAGAGCTGGCTGTCCTTTGCTGCGCAAAAACTCGATGAGCTGAGCGTGCTCGGCCGGGCGCTGGATAACGCCCAGGCGTCCGATGTCAGTGCGGCTTTGGCAACTCAGCGTGCCGCGCTCAAGGCACGCAGCGAATCGCCCCGCATTCACAACCCCGCTGTGATTCGCCGCATGGCAGACGCTGCCAAGGTCACGCGTGACCGCGCTCCGTTTGCAGATCGTATTGCACAGCAACAGCAATTGCTGAAACTGCCGTCGTTCCCGACGACCACCATCGGTTCGTTCCCGCAGACCGCCGAGATTCGCGCGCTGCGTCGCGACTGGAAATCCGGCGCGCTGAGCGATGCCGCCTACGAGGCCGCGATCCGCAAGGAAATCGAGGCGGTCATCCGATTCCAGGAAAAAATCGGCCTGGACGTGCTGGTGCATGGCGAGCCTGAGCGCAACGACATGGTCGAGTACTTTGGCGAACTGCTGGCCGGTTTTGCCTTTACGCGTAACGGCTGGGTGCAGAGCTATGGTTCGCGCTGCGTCAAACCGCCGATCATTTTCGGCGACGTCGCTCGCCCCGCCCCGATGACTGTCGGTTGGTCCTCGTACGCGCAATCGCTGACCGATAAGCCCGTCAAAGGCATGTTGACTGGGCCAGTGACGATTCTGCAATGGTCATTCGTGCGCGATGACCAACCGCGTGAGCAGACCTGCCGCCAATTGGCATTGGCGCTGCGCGACGAGGTCGTCGATCTCGAGATGGCTGGCGTGCGAGTCATCCAGATTGACGAGCCGGCCATTCGCGAGGGGCTGCCCCTGCGTCGCGGCGATTGGCAGGCCTATCTGGATTGGGCGGTGGATTGCTTCCGGTTGTCGACCGCCGGCGTGGCAGCGGATACGCAGATTCATACTCACATGTGCTATGCCGAGTTCAATGACATCATCGAATCCATCGCCGCGATGGACGCGGACGTCATCACCATTGAAACCTCGCGCTCGAACATGGAGCTGCTGAAAGCCTTTGAGGATTTCCGTTATCCCAACGATATCGGCCCGGGTGTGTACGATATTCACTCGCCCAACGTGCCGGACGTGGATTGGATGGTCGGCCTGATGCGCAAGGCGGCGGCTCGCTTGCCGAGCGAGCGCCTTTGGGTCAACCCCGACTGCGGTCTGAAGACCCGTGCATGGCCTGAGACCGAGGCCGCGCTGGTAGGGATGGTTGACGCAGCCCGCGCGCTGCGCGCAGCCTGATCCGTCCCGTTTTAAACCCCAGGAGGCCAGTCGCCCGGCCTTCCCTGGGAGAGTAGTGGGCAGGGGCAGGGGGAAGCGGCGTTTCCTCGAGCCCTGCGTTATACTTCCCTGGATTTGCTGCTTTGCGTCAAAGACTTTGAAGTGCAGGCCCCTTAATGCCCTTGCCACCGTCGACAGTTTCTCGCCATCCTTTGCACACGCGTTCCATACGCGTGCAGTCCTACGGGCGCGACGATGGTTTGTGGGACATCGAAGCTGAGCTTATTGACTTCAAGTCCTACGATTTCCCCAAGCACAACGGGGAAGTCTTCGAAGCAGGCCGCCATATTCACCACATGCATCTGCGCATCACCATCGATGAGGCTTTTACCATTGTGGCAGCTCAGGCGGCTTACGACGCGGCACCCTACGAACGGCAGTGCATGAACATCGACACCGCCTATGCGGGTTTGGTGGGCATGAACCTGCTCAAAGGGTTTCGGCGCCAGGTCAAGGAACGCTTCGGTCGTACGGCAGGCTGTACGCACATGACCGAGCTTTCGCAGGTGCTGCCCACCGCGGCAGTCCAATCCATGGCCAACCGGCGGCGCCAGAACAGCAATCCGGACATACGCCCATTTCAGCTGGATGGCTGTCATGCCTTGCGCACTGACGGCCCGGTGGTGCTTGAGCATTATCCCAAGTGGTACACCGGGGATAGCGCTGAGGCGTCGGCGGGCGCAGATTCCGATTCCCCCTCTTTTTCTCATTCGTCCTGACAGGTAACACATGAAAATCCACGAGTATCAAGGCAAGGAACTGCTAAAGCAATTTGGCGTGCCTGTGCCGCGCGGGATCCCCGCATTTTCCGTCGACGAGGCTGTGGCTGCCGCTGAAAAGCTGGGCGGACCGGTATGGGTCGTCAAGGCACAGATCCATGCTGGCGGCCGTGGCAAGGGCGGTGGCGTGAAGCTCGCCCGTTCGATCGACGACGTGCGCAAGCTGGCTGGCGAGATCCTGGGCATGCAACTGGTCACGCACCAGACCGGCCCGGAAGGCCAAAAGGTCAATCGACTGTACATTGAAGACGGCGCCGACATTCAAAAGGAATACTACGTGTCGCTGGTCACTGACCGTGCCACGCAGAAAGTCGCCATCATCGCTTCCAGCGAAGGCGGCATGGACATCGAGGAAGTCGCTCACTCGACGCCCGAAAAAATCATCACCGAATACATCGATCCGCAAACCGGCCTGTTGGCTGACCAAGCCAAGAGCGTCGCCGAATCCATCGGCCTGACCGGCGGTTCGGCTGACCAAGCTGCCGACGTGTTCCAAAAGCTCTACAAGTGCTACATGGACACCGACGCCTCCTTGGTCGAGATCAACCCTCTGAACTGCGACAGCAAGGGCAACATCATCGCCCTGGACGCCAAGTTCAACTTCGACCCGAACGCCTTGTTCCGTCACCCGGAAATCGTCGCCTACCGCGACCTGGACGAAGAAGACCCCGCCGAAGTCGAAGCCAGCAAGTTCGACCTGGCCTACATCCAACTCGGCGGCAACATCGGCTGCCTGGTCAATGGCGCTGGTCTGGCCATGGCGACCATGGACACCATCAAGCTGTTCGGCGGCGAGCCGGCCAACTTCCTGGACGTCGGCGGCGGCGCGACCGCTGAAAAGGTCACCGAAGCCTTCAAAATCATGCTCAAGAACAAGGGCGTGCAGGCCATTCTGGTCAACATCTTCGGCGGTATCATGCGCTGCGACGTCATCGCCGAAGGCGTGATCGCTGCTTGCAAGGCCGTCAACCTCAACGTACCGCTGGTCGTCCGCATGAAGGGCACCAACGAAGAACTGGGCAAGAAAATGCTGGCCGACTCGGGGCTGCCCATCATCAGCGCCGACACCATGGCCGAAGCGGCCACCCGCGTCGTAGCCGCCGTCAAATAAATTGCCAAGGATTCACAAATGTCGATTCTGATCAACAAGGACACCAAAGTCATCACCCAGGGCATCACGGGCAAGACGGGCCAGTTCCACACCCGTATGTGCCGTGAATACGCCAATGGCAAAGCCGCCTTCGTGGCCGGCGTCAACCCCAAGCGTGCCGGCGAGGACTTCGAAGGCGTGCCCATTTTCGGTAGCGTGAAAGACGCCAAGAGCGAAACCGGCGCCACCGTTTCGGTCATCTACGTGCCGCCCGCCGGCGCCGCCGCCGCCATCTGGGAAGCCGTCGAGGCGGAGCTGGATCTGGTCATCTGCATCACCGAAGGCATCCCGGTCCGTGACATGCTGGAAGTCAAAAACCGCATGAAGGCCATGAACAGCAAGACCCTGCTGTTGGGCCCGAACTGCCCCGGCCTGATCACCCCCGATGAAATCAAGATCGGCATCATGCCCGGTCACATTCACCGCAAGGGCCGCATCGGTATCGTCAGCCGCTCCGGCACGCTGACGTACGAAGCCGTCGGTCAAGTCACCGAATTGGGCCTGGGCCAATCCAGCGCTGTCGGTATCGGTGGTGACCCCATCAACGGTCTGAAGCACGTCGATGTGCTCAAGCTGTTCAACGACGATCCCGATACCGACGCCGTCATCATGATCGGTGAAATCGGTGGTCCGGACGAAGTCAACGCCGCACAATGGGCGAAAGACAACATGAAGAAACCCGTGGTCGGCTTCATCGCCGGCGTCACGGCGCCTCCGGGAAAACGCATGGGCCACGCCGGTGCGTTGATCTCGGGCGGTGCCGACACGGCAGATGCCAAACTCGAAGTCATGGAAGCATGCGGTATCCGTACCACGCGCAACCCGTCCGAGATGGGCAAACTGCTGAAGTCCGTGCTGTAACAGCCTGAGGCTTCCAGCATGTAAAAAGCCCGCCTCGATTGGCGGGCTTTTTACCGTTCGGGCGTCGATTGTGTTGTCTCGCCCTTTTTGCAAAATATAATAACGAGCCGGTATTACGCGTACACTCCCATAAAAATCGTCAGGCGCCAAGAGCGTCCGGCATCCGGCAACGGCCACTCATCAGCTCGCAACTACCAAGATGGCCGCCACCCGTACGCAACCAAGAAAAGCATCAACTCACACCTAGGGGATCGCTAGGAAAGAGAGGAATGGAACTTACATCAGCAGCATTTTGGATTGCCCTATTACAGATTATCTGGGTCAATATCCTGTTATCCGGCGACAACGCCGTGGTGATTGCGCTCGCCGCGCGCTCGCTGCCCGCAGAGCAGCAGAAAAAGGCGATCACGATTGGCTCAGCGGCCGCGATCATCATGCGTATCGTGTTGACGCTGGTTGCCGCCAAGCTCCTGTTGCTGCCGTGGCTCAAGCTCATTGGCGCACTGCTGTTGGTCTATATCGGCGTGACACTCCTGTTGCCCGAGGGCGACGAGGATGGTGATGGCAAGCAGCATGGCACCTTGCTCTCTGCGATCCGCACCATCATGATCGCGGACTTGGTGATGAGCCTGGACAACGTCGTTGCGGTGGCCGCCGCCGCGATGGGTGATACCACCCTGCTGGTAGTCGGGTTGGCAATCAGTATCCCGCTGGTCATTTTTGGTAGCACCTTGTTGTTGAAGGTGATCGAGCGTTTCCCTCTGATCGTGTGGGTCGGTGCGGCATTGCTGGGTTTTATCGCGGGCGAACTGCTGGTAGGCGATCCCGCCTTGCATGATTCGGTCATCAGCATTGACAACGCCTTGGGCGTGACAGAGCATCAATTGGCGTTGATAACCGGTGCGATCGGCGCTATTGTGGTTTTGGCCATTGGAAAAATTTTACTTTCCCGACGTCAGGCGCTGACACAAAGCTGAACTACAATACCGGCTTTGGCACAAAAACTGCCGCGTTTTGACGCGGCAGTTTTTTGCCGCCGACCGCCTTAAGGCAAAAAAACGCTCCTCTGGGGGGAGTAAGCCAAAAACGCGGTGTGGGGGCTTTTTTTCCGCCAAACCGTCATAGGCAAAAGCTCCCTGCTGAGTAGCAGGCGAGAGATGCGGCGGGAAAGGTGCCGACGTGGGGACGGTGTTGACCTGATCGCGGTCAGTTCGCTCCGTCCAAATTGTCATTCCGAGGGGGATAGCAAGTGTTAGAGTTTCTACAAACAATAAGCTGGGCTGCAGTATTCCAAATCATTCTTATCGACATTCTGTTGGGTGGCGATAATGCCGTCGTGATTGCGCTGGCTTGCCGCAATCTGGCGCCCAAGCAACGCATGCAGGGCATTTTGTGGGGTACGGCCGGTGCAATCATCCTGCGCGTCGTACTCATCGCATTCGCCCTGACGCTGCTCGCTATCCCCTTCCTCAAGGTCGTGGGCGGTCTGCTGCTGGTGTGGATCGGCGTCAAACTCCTCATCCCCGAGGACGACGGACACGACAACATTACAGGCAGCACCTCTATTGCCGCTGCCGTCAAAACCATCATCGTGGCCGACTTTGTCATGAGCCTCGATAACGTCATCGCCATCGCCGGCGCGGCGCAAAACGCCCACGAAGGCCACCAGATCGGTCTGGTCGTGTTCGGCCTGATCGTCAGCGTACCCATCATCATCTGGGGCAGCACCCTGGTGCTCAAGCTGATCGATCGCTATCCGCTGGTCGTGACGCTCGGCGCAGCACTGCTGGGCTGGATTGCCGGCGGCATGGTGATTACCGACGTTGTTGTCGAAAATCAATTCGGCCCTCAGCCTACTGCGGTTAAAATCGCTGCAGAAGTCATCGGCGCATTGATTGTTGTAGTCTTGGGGCGGTGGCTTGCTAGTCGTAAAACTGCCTCCAAGGAATCTACTCATGAGTCTGCGTAAAAGCGACAACCCCGAATCCGGCCTGAGCCTGCTGCAAGGCCTGGCAATATTGGCCATCATCGGGGTGATCGCCACGGTGATCTTTTCCAGCCTGGGCAATTAAGTCTGCCCGTGTCTGCACCGCAACGCCTCGTTATCGCGACCCGCGCCAGCCGGCTTGCCCTGTGGCAAGCCGAGCATGTGCGCGATCGGTTGCGTACTCTCTATCCCGACTGTTCCGTCGAACTGCTCACGTTGACCACGCGGGGCGACCAGATACTGGATCGCACTCTGTCCAAGGTCGGCGGCAAAGGGCTCTTTGTCAAAGAACTCGAAACGGCTTTGCTAGATGGGCGGGCCGATTTGGCGGCTCATTCACTCAAGGACGTCCCGGTTGACTTGCAGGCGCCATTCGAACTGTGCGCTGTGCTCGAACGAGCCGACCCTCGGGACGCTTTCGTTTCCAATGACTATGCGACCTTGGCCGATCTGCCGGCCGGGGCCGTCGTTGGCACCTCCAGCCTGCGGCGGGAGTCGCAGATCCGGCGGCGCTATCCTCATCTGCAGGTCAAACCGCTGCGCGGCAATCTGGATACCCGCCTGGGCAAACTCGATCAGGGCGATTACGCCGCGATCGTGCTGGCCGCGGCGGGTTTGCAACGCCTGGATCTAGGTCACCGCATTCGCAGCCTGCTGGATCCGGCCGATAGCCTGCCTGCAGCCGGGCAGGGCGCGCTAGGCATTGAAATCCGTGACGATCGTGATGATCTGCGCGCCTGGCTGGCGCCGCTCGTCTGTGACCAGACCACAGCTTGCGTGTTGGCCGAGCGTGCCGTGTCCCGGACTCTGGGCGGCTCGTGCCAAGTCCCGCTGGCGGCATATGCCGTGCTCGATGGCGACAACGTCGTGCTTCGGGCATTGGTGGCCTCTCCTGATGGCAAACAATTGATTCAGTCCCAACATACCGGGCCAGTGGCGCAGGCCGAGCAGATCGGCGAAGCCGCGGCGCAAGCCTTGCTCTCCAAGGGCGCGGCCGCCATCCTGGCTGCCTTGCAAGACACGTCTGCCGACTGAGGCTGGCTCATGCCAGTATGTTGTGAGGTACGTCCGGATTCACGGCTGAGCTTGGCAGTCAGGTATGGCGAGTGGAGGCGGCCTTTTCCGGGATACATACAGGAGGGGTGTCTATGTCGCATATCGCCATTCTGACTCGCCCTGCCGGCCGTAACGACGCGTTGGCGCAGGCGCTCGGCGCAGCCGGTTGGCAGACGCTGGATCTGCCTGCGCTGGAACTGCGCCCCTTAGCGGTTGCCTCAGCAGATCTGCCTTTGCCGCAAGACTTTGATTTAGTCATCTTTGTCAGCGGTCATGCGGCGCGGACGTATTTGAACCAACTGCGGGATCTGGCGGGGCAGACCGACTGGCCCGCTGCCGTCTCTGCCGCGACGGTGGGACCGGCGAGCGCGCGTGCCTTGCGCGAAACACCAGGTTTTTGCGCCAATACAACAGTATTCTGTCCGCCGCCCGCAGCATCTACCCATGATTCTGAAGCCCTATGGCAGGTATTGCGCGCGCAAGACAGCCTGCCCAACAGGGTGCTATTGGTACGCGGCACTCAGGGACGGGATTGGCTGGCCGACCAACTAGAGGCCGCGGGGGCGCAGGTACGGCGGCATGCTGCCTATGAACGCCAGCCGGCTCAGTGGCTGCCATCCGCCGTCGAGCAACTGCGAAAATGGGCGCAAATGAGGGAAAAAACGACCTGGCTGCTGACGAGTGGCGAAGGACTCACCGCCGTAGAGGCCCATATCCATGAGGCCGGTCTCGCCGATTGGTGGCAAGCCTCCGACTTTATCGTGACCCATCCCACACTGGCGCGGCGGCTGCAGCAAGGCCTCGCTGGCAAGGTCACGGACGCAATGGTAAAAATCTGCTTGCCGGCCGATGATGCGATCCTCGCGGCCTTTGTTGCGGCTTGAATCGAAGTTTTGGCATTTCACCGAATACAATCGCGTCATGACAGACCAGACTCCTGACACTGCACCTGCCGTCAATTCGGCAGCTCCGGGCGCAGCTTCGCCCGCCAAACCGGCATCCGCCCCGGTTAAAAAGTCGTCCCGTGGGGCAGGCTTATTGGGCGTGGCGTTGATCATCGTGCTCCTGGTGGCCGTTGGCCTCGGGTGGGCGCTATGGCTGCAGCGCAAGCAAGCCGACGCGGCCGGCCGTGAAATAGCGACTCGCCTGGCCACGCTGGAAGACGCAGTCGCGCAAAGCCGCAAAGACGCGCGCGAGGCCTTGACCCTCATTCAAGGGCAAAGCGGCCAGGTACGCAGCCTGGAAGCACAAGCCCAAGAGGCCAAGACCCGCTACAACGATCTGCAACAAGCTTGGGAAACCTTCAGCGGCGGGGCGACAGACGAGATTCTCGCCAACGACGTCGAGCGCCTCCTGGTACTGGCGAATCAGCAGTTGCGCCTGGCAGGCAACGTCAACAACGCCATCGTTGCGCTCGAAACTGCTCAGACGCGCCTGGCGCAGGCGGCGCGTCCGCTTTTCGCAGGTCTTCAACAGAGCATCAATGGCGATATCGATCGCCTCAGAGCTGTTGCGACCGTCGATATTCCAGCACAAACTGCGCGTATCGATCGTCTGGCAGGTCTGATTTCCAAGGCTCCTTTGCTGGTCCCGGACGCTTCGGCTCCTGGCGCCTCGAGCGACACGCAACCCAAACCGGCGACGGCGCCAATCCAATCTCCGGCTGATGATCCTCGCCATCAATTGCCCGCGGATGCCGCGTGGTGGCAGCGTTGGCGTGCCGAGATCGCGTCCTGGCCCGGCCGGGCTGGCAGCACGCTGACGCATGAGCTTGGTGACTTGATCAGCGTGCAACGCGTCGATCAACCGGCTGCCTTGTTGTTGTCCCCCGAGCAGGCCGAACAGGTGCGTGGCGCCTTGCGTCAACGTCTGATGACGGCGCAATTGGCCATGCTGATGCGTCAACCCGAGGTCTGGAAGAACGAGCTCGCCAATGTCGAGAACGTGCTTAGCATTTACTACGATGGCCGCGCCGTGGATACCCAGTCGGCATTGCGCTTGACGCATGAGCTGCAGAATATCGATATCGCAGTGCGCTTGCCGGATGTCGGTGATAGTCTGGCCAGCGTAGCCGCCTTGCGCGCTGCTGGGTTTGATTCGCCAGCCAAACAGGACTAACGCATGCGTACTTGGTTCTGGACTCTGCTGCTTCTTATCGTCGCCGTCGCTTTGGCGGTGGTGCTGCGCTCTCATACCGGCAATGTCATTTTCCTGGTGTCGCCGTGGCGCATTGAACTGTCGTTGACGCTGTTCGTGCTGCTGGTGGTGGGCATATTCATCGCGCTGTACGTGGGCTTGCGCCTGCTGGCCTGGTTGTTGGCCATTCCGGATCGTATGCGTGTCTGGCGCGGCCAACGTGCCCAGGCGCGTGATCACGTACTGCTCGAACGTGGCTGGACAGAGCTCCTGGAGGGGCG
This sequence comes from Bordetella muralis, assembly GCF_054781015.1. Taxonomy (NCBI): domain Bacteria; kingdom Pseudomonadati; phylum Pseudomonadota; class Betaproteobacteria; order Burkholderiales; family Alcaligenaceae; genus Bordetella; species Bordetella muralis. The sequence continues at coordinate 660,838 of NZ_BAAGVF010000003.1, forward strand.
CTTTTCTCATGCCGAGAAAAATCTGACCAAGCTGTTGGGGCAGACGCGTGTCGAGAGCCGGCGCGTGTTGGCGGCGCTGTCGGCGGCGCGGGCGGCACACGGGCTGGGCGAATTCGCTCGCCGGGATCAGTTGCTGGAATCCGCACGTGAGCACGCCTCGGGCAATACCGGTTTGCAAGAAGCCATCGCCACGGTTGCGGCTGATCAACTGCTGGATCAAGGCCGGGCGCAAGACGCTTTGGCGGTGTTGACGCCATTGCAGGACGGCGGAGCCCGTCACTTGCACACGATGCGCCTGTTGTTGCGTGCCGAGGCGGCGCTGAATCATCATGACCGTGTCTTTACCCTGGCACGTGGGTTGGTGCGTCGCAATGCATTGTCCAAGACCGAGGCCGAGGGCCTGATCGATCGATCGGGTGCAGCGCGTTTGCGCGTCGCTGCGGCCTCCGGTACGGAAGCCTGGCGCAGCGTCTGGAAAGACCTCAAAAACGAAGAGCGCGTCTTGCCGGAAATTGCCCTGGCAGGCGCCACGGCATTCGAGGCTGCGGGCGAACCCGCCGAGGCTGCTCGCATTCTGGAGGCGGCCGTCCCGGTCCACTTCACCTCGTCCTTGGTGGATGCCTATGCGCGTTGCGAGCCCGACCAGGTACCTCGCCGTCTTGCCAAAGCCGAAGCTTGGCTGCAAAAGCGTCCCACCAATGCGGATCTGTTGACCGCATTGGGCATGCTGTGCCTGAATGGCCAGTTATGGGGGCAGGCAGAGCGCTATTTGCAGCGCAGCCTGGCGCTGCGCAACGATGCGCGTACGCATGCTTTGCTCGGCAGCCTGTACGACCGTTTGGATCGTCCTGCGGACGCCGTGAGCCATTGGCGCTTGGCCACGGTCGCGACCATGGCGTTGCCGGTATTGGCCGGCGATCCGGCGTTGCCTGCAGCAGATACGGATGCCGATCCCCTGCATCTGGATGCCGAGGGTGAATATTCCGCCTATCCGCCGGAGGCTACGATCGCTGCAGCGCCCGCCGTGTCCCAGCTCGAAGACGCGCCCCTGTCGGTCCCTGCCGACTATGTGCTGGATCCTGATGCTCGCGTTCTGGAACGCGAGGCGTCAAACGCGTTGGAGCCGGATCCTCCGGCCGTCGCGCCTGCCCGGTCCAACATCGATATCGAAGACTACTTCGATAGCGCACCCATACCCGTGCCTGAATACGATGTATCGGAGCCCACATACGTCACCCCGCCGTCCACGTCGCCTGACCAAGGCAAATCAGACAAGCGGGATGATGGAAAATCTCTTCCACTTTCAGATAAACAAGGTTGAACCATGAGTCTCGATCGCGTCTCTCCCGGCAAGAATCTGCCGGAAGACTTTAACGTCATCATCGAAATCCCCATGAATGCCGACCCGGTCAAATACGAGGTCGACAAAGACAGCGGCGCCGTATTCGTGGATCGCTTCATGCTGACGGCCATGCACTATCCGTGCAACTACGGCTATATCCCTCAGACCCTGTCCGAGGATGGCGACCCAGCCGATGTGCTGGTGTTGACCCCGTTCCCGATTCAAGTCGGCGCCGTCGTGCGTTGCCGCGCGTTGGGCGTGCTGGAGATGGACGACGAGAGCGGCGGCGATGCCAAACTGCTGGCCGTGCCGGTCGACAAGCTCTATCCTCCCTATCGCAACATCAAGTCGTACGAAGACCTGCCGGCCGAGGACATCAGCCGTATCCAGCACTTCTTCGAGCATTACAAAGACCTGGAAAAAGGCAAGTGGGTCAAGGTCAAGGGCTGGAAGGGCGTAGACGCCGCTCGCGAAGAAATCGTGCGCAGCGCCGAGCGCTACAACAAGGGCTGATTTTTCCCTGAACTGAAGCCCCGTCGGGCCGCGATGCAGACCATGCATCGCGGCCCGATGTCTTTTGCCGCCCGGCCGTCTCAAGAAAAAATGGCCCCTGGGGGCCGCAAGCACAAGGCGCCGCACGGGCCACCCAGTCAGTCGGCTAGCTGCATATTCCTGCAAACAGCCAGGATAGTGTCGCGCAGCCAGCGATGGGCGAGGTCCGCGTGAAAGCGTGGATGCCAAATAGCAGATACCTTGATTCCCGGCGTGCGCACCGGTAGTTCGAAATGCTGAAGGCCTGCACTCCTGGCGTTATCGCCCGTTGCCCCATTGACGAGGCACGAGCGCGGGACAAGCCCGATGAAATCTGAATAGCGGGCGATCCGCATTGCGTTGGCGTAGCTGGGCACGACCATGGCAACCGTTCTTCGCAAACCCAACTGGCCCAAGGCATCGTCCACTGGGCCAGAAAATTGGCCCTTACGTGATACAACCACATGCGGGTAGCCAATATAGCGGTTGGCGGTCACGTCCGACGGCGCTAAGAGCGGATGGCCGGTTCGACAAATACCGACGAATCGGTCTTGAAAAAGCAGTCGAGTTTTCAATTCCGGCGCCTTGGTTCCGATCACCCCAACCTCCAGGTCGATCATTCCTTCCCGTAGGGGCTGTGCATCCTTATCAGGCTTCTGGACAAAGCGGATACGAACACGGGAAGCGGAGTGAGCGATGGCGGTCATCAGGGACGGGCCGACCAGATCGACAAATCCGTCGTTTGCCCGAATCGTGAACGTCCGCTCCAAGGTGGCAATGTCCAAGGCTTGATTAACCGGCTGCAGTACGGCTCGCGCGTTGCGTGCAAGTTCATGTACACGCCCGGTGATTTGCTCGGCGTAGGGGGTTGGAACCAGTGTCCTGCCAGCTTGTACGAGTAGCTGATCCCCTGTGGCCGCCCGCAGCCTGGAGAGCGTTCGGCTCATGGCTGACGGGCTGAGGCCGAGCCGGTGTGCCGCTCTTGTCACGTTGCGCTCAGTGAGCAGCATGTCCAACGAGCTAAGGAGGTTCAAGTCCACGTTCTGCGTCATAGCCAGCTCCTGAATTCATCTGTGCATCAGATGCAATCAATTATTGCATTTGATGCGTCTGGTGCAGAGCACCAATTCCCCCCAAAATCAATGCATATTCAATTGTTTGAAAAAGGGCACAGCGATGACACACTCAATTAGCGATGAATCTCAACCCAGCGTTTTGCTCGTCGGCGCTTCGCGCGGCCTCGGGGCTGCCATGTCCGCGGAATTTCTGAAAAGAGGATGGAATGTCGTCGGCACCGTTCGGGGGAACGGCAGAACCGCGCTGCACGATTTGGCCGATGCTTACGAAGGCCGGGTCGAGATCGAGCAGCTCGATATCATCGAACAGCACCAGGTCGCCGCGCTGCACGATCGCCTTTCGGGCCGCAGCTTCGACATCCTGTTAGTGAATGCCGGAACCGCGAACGCCAACCAGGACGAAACCATTGCCGAGGTTTCTACGGACGAGTTTGTGCGAGTGATGGTCACAAACGCACTCGCGCCCATGCGAGTTGTAGAAGCCTTGCAGGATCTGGTTCCCGCTCATGGCCTGATCGGTGTCATGTCCTCCGGACAAGGCAGCATCGCCAGCAATGAGAAAGGCGGGCATGAAGTCTATCGCGGCAGCAAGTCGGCCCTGAACCAATACATGCGCAGCTACGCCGCTCGTCATGCAGGGGAGTCGCGTGCATTGTTGTTGCTGGCTCCGGGCTGGATCCGTACCGCGTTAGGCGGGCCGGATGCGCCGGCCAGTCTTGAAGAAGCTATCCCCGAGATCGTGAACGTGCTGCTCTCAAAACAAGGAAAGCCCGGTTTGGAGTACTTGGATCGCATGGGGCGAACCGTCCCGTGGTGAAGCGCTGGTTGTCGCGCAATCGCCGGGCAATGTGATCCGGGTTTTCACCGGGGGGCCGAAAAAGGTGTCAGCGGCCATACAGCAAAAAGGGATAAACTCGTGCATTCGTTTTTTCTTACCGCCGGGCCTGCCTGAGGTAACAAGCATCTTTCGGGTGCGAGGGCAACAAACCGATGGCGTGGCGCGGGGGTGTTTCTTTGCTGGCAGTGCCGGCACGCATTCAAGAAGGTCAAGAGAACATGGACTACGTATTCCCTCCGTCGCCGCCCGTTGCCGTGCCTGTTGCCGGCAGCGGTGCGTTGGTTCCGGTGCGCCGCATCTATTGTGTGGGCCGTAACTACGCCGAGCACGCCAAGGAAATGGGCTTCACTGGTCGCGAAGACCCGTTCTTTTTCAGCAAGCCCAACGACGCCATCCTGTCGATCGCCGACGGCGAAACTGGCGCCACGCCTTACCCGCCCAAGACCAGCAACCTGCATTATGAAATGGAGCTGGTCGTCGTGCTGGGCAAGGGCGGCAAGGATATCCCTGTTGACCAAGCTGGCGAGTGCGTGTGGGGCTACGCGTTGGGTCTGGACATGACCCGCCGCGACCTGCAAGGCGAGGCCAAGAAACAAGGCCGCCCCTGGGAGGTCGGCAAAGCCTACGACCTGTCCGCGCCTATCGGTCCCGTTCATCCGCGCAGTGTCGTCGGTACTCTCGAAAAGGGCGCTATCTGGCTCGACGTCAATGGCGAGCGCAAGCAGTCCAGCGACATCTCGCAGATGATCTGGAACATTCCCGAGAGCATTGCTTATCTGTCGAGCCTGTTCGAGTTGAAAGCCGGCGACTTGATCTTCACCGGTACTCCTGAAGGTGTGGGTGCTGTGGTTCAGGGTGATGAGCTCGTGGGTGGTGTCGAGGGTCTGGGCGAATTGCGCGTGCGCATCGCCTGATTGTCAGGTTTTTCACGGCCAGGTGCCGAGAGCTGGGTCTCTCCATGCGGGGGTACTCAGCGCTAACTCGTATGCCTCGTGTACTTTAAATCCGGAGTTTCATCATGCGCGGACGAGTCATGCTGACGGCGCTGATCGTATTTGGCGTCGTACTGCAAGGCTGCAACACCATGGCAGGCATGGGCAAGGATATGTCCGCTGCCGGCCAAGCCATCAGCACGGCTGCAGAAAAATAAAGCTTCACGCTTGTTGCGACAACGGCCCCTTCGGGGGCCGTTGTCGTTGCTGCAAACGAAAACAAGCAGCTCGTTTTGTAGCGCATGCCAGGCGGTGTGAGCATTTTGCCCACCTCGGCATCTACGAATAGCCGGGATCTCTGCGAGGTTTCACACTACGGCCTCTGTTGATTGAAGAGGGGTCCGGCATGATCCAGTGTATTTCCCGCCAGCGTGGCCAGGGGATGACCGAGTACATCATCGTAGTGGCGTTGGTCGCGGTGGCAGCCATTGCGGTCTATCAGTTATTTGGCCAGGTAGTGCGCGCACAGACCGCAGCGATGGTACGTGAAATCGCGGGCGAAGACGGCACTGCCGAGTCGCGCACCGCTCAGTCGGCTGCGGACAAGTCCACGACACAGACCAAGACGCGTACGCTGAAGTCGTTCACGGGGCATGGCAAATGACGGACGCGATCGCGCTGAAGCACTGCATCGTGATGCGTGGGCAGGCGTTGCCGCTGGTACTGGGGTTGATCTCCGTAGGCAGTATTGCCTGGATTGCTCTGTATAACGTCGGCCAGATGGCGAGTGCCCGCATACGCCTGACACATGTCGCAGATGCCGTGGCATATAGCGGCGCCGTGGCGCAGGCGCGCAGCCTGAATATGCTGGCCTACATCAATCGCGCTCACGTGGCGCATCAGGTTGCGATGGCGCATCTGGTGACCTTGTCGTCTTGGGCCCAGTATGGGCAGACACAATCGCAACAGCGAGCCACGCGAAACCCGCCGTCCACGTTGATCGCGGGGCTCTTTGGGGCCTCGGTAGGGAAAGCGTATGCGCAGGCCCGTCCGACCGAGGATATCGGGTCTGCATTAGCGCATGCATTTCAGCAGCACGATGATGTGGTGCACCAGATATTGCAGCAGGCCTCCGCCTCGGTCGTGGACAGTTTGAAGGACTCTCGCCAGCAAATGATGTCGCTGGCTCTGCGCGCAAATTATCCGGAGTATGGCAGTGAGGTCGGCAGGCCGGAGGACGGGCCATTGCAGATCGCCTTGTTGTCGGATGGCCTGCCCGGATATATCCGGTCTTATCCAGGGCACCAAGCGGGCAGGCTGCGCCATATGGTCGAGCATGCGGCACAACGGTACGACTTTCTACAGCGCCGCAATCAGACTCGCCGTCACAACTCGATCGTGAACGATCACTGCCCGACCAAGCGTCATGAGCTGCGCCGTCGAGGGAATACTCGGTTAGAGACAGACGGGCGTTGGTCTGCACGGGACACGCTGTCGTTTCACGCATTGCGTTCCAATCGTTGGATTGGTTGTTACTACCGCGAATATGCAATGGGGTGGGGCGACAATAGCCCTCAATCGAAAAAGAATCCTCACGCCAGTGATCAGCCGCCGCACGGGTTTGCGCAGCAGGATTTCTGGCGCTGGGTGCACGAGCATACAACATGGGACTTGTCCTCAGGCCGCAGCAATCCCATGGCAAAGGCTTACGCCGCGTTCAGCGCAATGCATTGGGCGAGTCGGGGGCTCCCCAACTATTACGAACTGAACGACGATATGGCGTATCGTCCGCTGCGTTTTGCCATTCAGTTGCGTCACTCGGCCGGGCGGCCGGTTATGCAGGGGGCCGAGAATGCGCGAGTGACTCCGATAGGACGATATGCCTACCACGGCCTGGCCGCAGACGAATTCGTGACGGTCAACAGCGCCGCGCAGGCCTATTTTGCACCGCCCTCACAGAACGATGGCAACAACGAACTCGCGAGCTTGTTTCGTCCCTATTGGCAAGCTCGACTGAGCCCGATCCTGCCTGGCGATGTGACGAGGGCTCAGCCATGAAAGCCCGGCCGCGTCGTTCCATTTATCGAGGGCAGGCCGCAGTTGAGGCGATGCTTGCCCTGGTGTTGCTAGGTGGACTCATGCACGCCGTAGTCGCTATTGGGACCGTATCGCTGCGTGGACAGCAGACCGCGCAGTTGAGCCGTCTTGCCGCGTTCATCCATACCGATAAACATACCTTCGTTCCGAGCAACGGCGATATCGGAAATGCGCAAGTCGAGACCCTGGCGCGCGATTGGCTTCATGTCGATTCCCGGTTGCGCCGCGCACAAGCGACTGATCATTCCGTGACGCTGCTGCCATTCACTGCGGCTGAGGGAATCGCGATACCGGCTATACATCGGCAGATGGTTATCGCGGCGGACACAGGACATGGTGTAGACGATGCGGCCGTGTCTGAACGTATTCGACATTCGGCAATAGGATGGTCAGAGGCAGCACGGGGTTCGGCCAGTATTGCCGACGCGTTACGGCGCCGTATGCAGCATGTGGACGCGCCGTGGGGGCGGGAAGCATGGTCGATGGACTGGCTGACTGCGTGGATCGACCTGGCGCCGGTGCAAGCAGGCGCCGTCAGGCGCGACGATTTGACGGAGCATTGACACCATGTACCGATTGAAAGCCTATGGGAAAGCGCGCTGCATTCTGCGCCAACGGTCAGCCGCGCTTGTCGTGACGATGATCATGGTGGCGGTTGCACACGCTGGTGAGACACCTGCACTCGGCGAATTGTCGCTGCCCTCGGGCAGCACACAAACCTCGCTAGGTGGGCGGATGCGCTTGTTTGACACGCCAATCGATATTCGTGTTTTTGGCATCCCTCTGCCGATTGCTCAAACTGCGCGGGCGTTGGGCGAGCGTTATCCCTCGCTGTCGGACATGGGACTCTATCCCCAGCGTGTGGTGCTGTCGGGACACGTTGCTAATCAATTCTGGGTGGTGAACCTCGAATCTGACGGTCCGCGTCGCACGCGCGGCAGTCTCTCAATACTGACGGAAACGGAATTCTCCAGCGAATCGGTGGTGCAAAAGAGCACCGCGTCCCCCCGGGGAGTGATGAGCTCGTTCTCATGGTGGCCGGCTGAAGCGAGGCTGCGATTGCAGCTCGAACAAGAAGAGGGAGGGGGCCGTAATAGCACTCAAGTATGGACGTCCACCTCGTCTGTGGAATCAGTCCGGTCGGCCATTCGTCAAGGCCTGCAACAAGGACGCTGGCAAGCAGAGACCGACACACCGAATACCAGTCTATGGCGGCGAAAGCACAGTCTGCTTCAGATCTCAATAACCGCCATTGATGGTGGTACGGGAATTCTCCTGCTGCATCACGATGGAGCGAAATCTTGAGTCTCACATTAGCGGCATTTCGATTGCGCACCATAGGAGTCTGCGGTTCTGCATTGGCTGCCGGGCTGTTTGCTGCCTGGGCTGTGCACGAACACATTCAAACCCGTGAGCGTGAAATGGAGCGCCAAGCAGCAGTGGAGGTACGTACGCGCGTGGTCGCTGCGACCGATCTCGCCGCAGGTACGCGACTGCAGATGGACCATTTAGCGGTGCGAGACATTCCGTTGCCCTGGGTGCCGAGCCATTCGTTTGACGCGGAGGCTGTGGATCAGGTGCTTGGAGGCGTGCTCACCGTCCATCTGAAGCAAGGCGACATCTTGCTCGGGGCGCACGTCATTGCAGAGATCGAGTCGCCTCTCTCCGACTTGGTATTACAAGGACGACGTGCCGTGACGTTGCCCGCGGCGGAGATCAACGCAGTATCGGGGCTTTTGCAGCCCGATGATCTGATAGACCTTTACGTGTCATTCATGCACCAGGGCCAGCATCTGACTGCACCACTGCTACAGAGCGTACGCGTATTGGCAGTCGGCGGCCGTAGCGAATCGCCCGTGTCTATCACGTTCGATACCGCTGAGCGAGACGCTATTAAATTGGTGGCGGCTCGTCATACGGGATCGCTGACGGCCATGTTGCGTCATCGCAGCGATGCGAGCGTTTCCGAGTCCGCAGCCCCCGGCGATTTGGCGGCTTTGATGGGACTGACAGGTCCGTCTATCGCGGATCGTGCGCCGATTCCGATTCTATACGGTGATCGTGTTGATACAGAACCGTTGTCGTCAGATACAAACCCGCCAGAACAGGCGTTTCCCGATTTGCCGGATCGAGATGTGCCACCGCCCAAATCGCTTGCCATATACTCGGAGGGGCGATGAAAAGCATTTTGCTTTCCTTGTCGATCATGTCGGCAGTGCCCGGGGGGACAGTATGGCCGGCGATGGCGACCGATCCCGCGACATTTGTGCTCGAGGTCGGTCAGACCAAAGTCGTTCATCATCAATCTGTGACACGTGTCGCAGTGGGAAATGGGCAGGTCGTCAGCGCAGTCTCTGTTGAGGGCAAGGACGTCGTCCTCTTTGCTCGACAGGAGGGGACTTCGTCTGTGCACGTCTGGACGCCGCTCGGTGTGGGCGCGGCATACGAGATTCAGGTCCGCCCGGCGGGATGGACGCAGATGCAACAAGAAGTCCAGCAGTTGCTCCAGCACATCCCCAGCGTACGCAGCTCGCTGGTGGGCGACAACATCGTCATTGAGGGCGAGGATCTCACCGACGATGATCGCGAGCGTGTATCGGCTTTGGTGCGACGCTATCCTCGCATTCTGGATTTCACTGGGCAAATCGGCTGGGACAGGATGGTCTTGCTGGACGTTCAGGTTGTCGAACTACCCAGTGCGCATTTGCGCGAGTTCGGGGTGCAGTGGGATGCCGTATCAAAAGGGGGAATACAGACAGGTGTCGTCTGGCAACCTGCTTCGAGTACACGGCTAGGCGACCAGATCGACATACCGCCGCTATCGATGACGGGTGGCGGGGCGGGCGGTTACTTCGGGTTGAATGCGCTGCTTTCGTCGCGCATCGCAGCACTCGCTCAGCGTGGCGAGGCCGTGATGCTCGCTCAACCTCAACTCCTGGCACGCAGCGGCGCGACGGCATCGTTCCTGGCCGGCGGTGAGGTGCCCTATACCACGGTTGATGCGCGTGGCAACACCAATACCGCGTTCAAGCCCTATGGTGTGTCGCTGAACATCACGCCGCGCATCGACCGTACGGGAGCCATCAGGTCGCGTATCGAAGTTGAGGCCAGTTCGGTCGATACCTCTATCAGCGTGTCCGGCGGTCCCGCGCTGCGTACCCGTCGTGCGGCCACTGAATTCAACGTGAGATCGGGACAAACTCTGGTGTTGGGCGGATTCCTGTCGCGCGAACGCACGAGTGAGCGTAGCGGTCTTCCTGTTCTGCAAGATATTCCCGTGCTGGGCTCGCTGTTTTCATCACACCGCCTACAGCACAAAGAAACCGAGTTGGCGATATTCGTGACGCCGAGAATTGTGTCGCAGGATCATCCTGAGCTGACCGATCGTGTGAGACGTGGCCGGCAGGTGCTTGCCGAGGCATTCCCCGATTCCCCAACATTGGGCATGGGGACGCCAGCGGCAGACGGTTCTGACTGGAGCGCTTATCGCGGAGCGGGCTCTCAGTGGCAGCCGGCGTCGCCTGCGGCCAACCCGGCGAATTCCGATTCAATGCGGAGATAGACATGGTCGAGGTTGTCATGACATTCGAAGACGGTGAACAACGCATCATGCGAGTCGAAACACCCTTGACGATAGGCCGATCGGCGCAATGCGGATTACGTATCTCGCACTGGCGTGTGGCCAAACACCACGCCAGCCTGCGCGGATCGCCGCCGTTCCTGTCGCTGGAGGACATGGGGTCGCTTATAGGGACATTGGTCAACGGCCGTCGCATCACGGTGCACCATCCCGTACTTCCCGAAGACGACATCGTGATCGGGCCGTGTCGTCTACGCATGCGGTCCGTGCACGAAGCAACAGAAGGCAAAGCTGATTCGAGCGTATCGCCGCATTCCGCGAACCCGATCCCCAAAACAGTATCGACGACCTCGTGCCAGGTGTCGAACCAGTCCGCCTCCCATGCGATGGTTCCAGCCGTTGACGCTGAAAACGCCAGACAGGGACTCGCAGAGCTCTTGCCTCATCGACGACGACTGCATGCCGGACTACTACACGCGTTGAACTTGCGGCGTCGGGATGTGGCAGGTATGAGCGATGCGTTATTACGCCAAGAGGCGCAACCCCTGCTAGAACAGCTGGCCGCTGACGACAAGGACATTCCTGACCATATTGACCGTATGGCATTGTGTCGTGATGTGCTGGACGAGGCCGTCGGCCTGGGGCCTTTGGAACCATTGCTTGCAGACCCTGAGATAAGCGAAATTATGGTCAACCGCTACGACGAGATCTACGTCGAACGCCGGGGGCGTTTGTATCCCCATCGGGCAACATTCAACAGCGAACAGTCGGTCCGATGGGTTATTGAGCGGATAGTGACGCCAATCGGCCGCCGGATCGACGAAAGCGCCCCTATGGTGGACGCGCGCTTGTCCGACGGATCGCGTGTTAACGCGGTGATACCGCCGATTGCCCTGAAAGGGGCCAGTCTGACAATACGAAAGTTTCCCATTCGCCGGCCGCAGATCGCGGATCTGGTACAGAGCGGCGCCATGGATCCGGTCGTCGCACAGTTTCTGATGCTATGTGTAAGGACTCGCAAGAACATCGTTGTATCGGGAGGTACGGGCTCGGGCAAGACAACACTCTTGAATATCCTGTCCAACGGTATCCCCGAGGGCGAGCGGATAGTCACCATTGAGGATGCCGCAGAATTGCGGCTGAACCATGATCACCTGGTCTCTCTGGAGGCGCGTCCGCCCAATCAGGAACAACGTGGCCGCGTCGATATCCGCGATCTGGTGCGTAACGCCTTGCGTATGCGGCCTGATCGCATCGTGGTGGGCGAGTGCCGCGGTGCTGAGGCGCTCGACATGCTGACAGCGATGAATACAGGCCATGAGGGTTCGCTGACAACCTTGCATGCCAACTCGCCACGCGATGCCCTGAGCCGATTGGAAACCATGGTCCTGATGGCCGGGATGGATCTACCTTTGAGTGTTGTACGCGAACACATCGGTGCCAGTGTCGACATTATCGTGCAACAAACACGTTTATCAGACGGACGCCGCGTTGCCACGTCGGTGGTCGAGATTGCAGGTATGGAGAGCGGACGGATTCAACTGCAAGAATTGTTTTGCTATCAGTCAGAACACGGCTTTCAGGCATGTGGGCTGTTGCCGAGCTTCATCAGTGAGTGGCAGGCAGCGGGCATCGATTTTGATATCGCATTGTTTTCTGCGGCAGGCCTTAAAGAACGAACGACGACGTCGAGCAGGCTTGGTCAAGGCCGTTGTCAATAACGTTCGCGCGGTTCTTCACCGACTCGAATGCAATGTATTCCTGGAGCCCTTTATGGTTTGGATCGCATTAGCGATGTCTACAGCCTGTGTTGTGCTGCTGGCCTGGCAGATGCAGACATGGTTTGGTCCCGCAGTGATTCGTTATCACACGCTCTACACCCACGATACGCGCATCAAACTGGGCGAGCTATTTTTGTTCATTACTCCAACTCAGTTGCGCGTATGGACGATGACGTTGGCTATCCTGATCGGAGGGGTGGCGTTCATATTGACTGGTGCGCCGATCGTGGCTGGTATCGCGACGGTGATAGCCACCAGGCTGCCGCAACCTCTGGCGAGTCGTTTGCGTGGCCGGCGATTGGCGCGATTCGAGGGGCAACTGCCTTCGGCCCTGCTGGCTCTGGCCTCTGCACTACGAGCAGGAGTAAGCGTCCCGGCTGCGTTACGCCATATTGCCGATCATAGCGAAGCACCACTGGCCCAGGAACTCGGTTTGTTACTACGGGAACAGCGGCTGGGCGTAGCGTTCGAGACGGCGCTGAGCAACCTGCACGCCCGCGTGCCATCGGAGGCCAGTGCCTTATTTGTCGCCTCATTGAATGTCGCGTCTCAGACAGGAGGCAACCTCGCCGAGATTCTGGAAGGAATTGCCGCCACGTTGCGTGAACGCTTGAAATGGCAGGAAAAGGTACGCACGCTGACCTCTCAGGGAAAGCTGCAGGCCTGGATCGTAGGCGCCTTGCCGTTGCTGCTGCTTTGTGTTTTGAGTTATTTGGATCCCGGCGCCATGGCGATGCTGTGGGAAACCTCGACAGGCTGGGCTGTGCTTGCCCTGCTGTGCGCGCTGGAGACCGGTGGCATGCTGCTGATCCGGCGCATCGTCAACATTGATATGTGATAGACCGCTATGTTCATGGTACTTGCTTTGTTGTTTTCTGGCCTGGGCGGAATGCTTTTCGCGTGGATAGCAGTGCGGCCTGCGTTGCGGTTCTCCACTTTGTCCGTGGCTCAGCGTGCGCACGGGCTACGGCGATCGGGCTGGCCTTTGCTATCGGCGATATCCGGCATATGCGAGGGACTGCTGTCTCGGCGTCAACGCGATTGTCTGGTCCGTTTGTCACGGCAGACGGGTTTACCCTCCGCAGCGGTCCCTACCCACTTGATTGCTTGGATAGTGATTGCTGCGATATCGGGAGCGGTGGCAGGGGCGGCCGTGGCAATGGTAATCGGCACGGGTGGTGCGCAGATATGGGGCGTACTCACAGGAGCGCTCATCGCGGTCTCGTGTTCTATCGCCAGATTGCATGCACGTATGCGCCAACGGTGCAAAAGCATCGAGCAGGATTTGCCTTTTTTCCTGGACATGATGACCTTATGCATGGAATCAGGATTGGGCTTGTACAGCGCATTGCAGCAGGCAGAGCGCCATGGCCCTCGGGGATACTTGCGCGAGGAGCTTGCCCACGCGCTGGCGGATATGCGGGCGGGTGCGCCTCGAGCGGCCGCGCTGAGGGCACTGGCTGACCGATGCAATTGCTCCAGTGTCCATCGTTGGATTGCCGCATTGATACAGGCAGACGGGCTGGGGATGAGCATAGGGCCGCTGTTGCGCGAGCATGCCTCGCAATGTCGAGCAGATCGTTTTCAGCGCGCGGAGAAATTAGCGATGCAGGCACCCGTGAAAATGCTTTTGCCGTTGATTGCTTGTATTTTTCCCTGCACCTTTATCGTGCTGGCATTTCCGGTCGCGATGCAGATGTGGCAGGTCGCACAATGACGGCCCGTTGTCAGACGAATCGTCGTATCCGATTGGTGCGGGCGCGCAGCATGTGGGCCCGGTTGCGAGGACTGTTAGGTCGAGCGCGACCCCCAGGAAGGCACACCGGGCTATGGCTTTCGCCCTGTTGGGCCGTTCACACCTTTGGTATGCATTATCCCCTCGATGTGGCATTCATTGGTCGCGATGGCAGCGTACAGCGTCTCGTCCGCAATCTTGGTCCCGGACGCATCGTTTTTTTTTGGGGTGCGGCATCCGTCATCGAGCTTAGAGCCAATTTCTCGGATTCTACGTTGCGCTATCGGCGGCGCTTGCAGATTGCCATACGGAAGGCCCGAGATCGTCGTATGCCGTTGAAATACCCAAAGCCTCGTCAGGCCGGTTAGCAGATAGATCGGGCACTTCAAGCCTCACGGTGTGATTCCAGACGCGCGTGTGATCGTGTCGGGATACTTCCGTGCGCGCACACTTTCTGTGCTCGTGGAACATTCCTCCGACATTCGTTACATAGCTTCATCAAAGCAAGAATTGTAGAAATAGATACATATGGTTCATCGTTGCTTGACGTGGATGCGTCAGCTGAAATTTCGTTGCTTGTTGCTGGCCGTGAACACGGCTGGCGTGATGGCTGGCACGCTCGCCCCGGCGTGGGCAACGACTGTCGACGCTGTCGCTCAAACCGATGAAATCCAGCGCCGCCAAGCCCACGAACTCGACCAGCAACGTGCCCGTGCCGAACAGCGTCCGGACGTGTTGCCCGAGACCAGGTCTACGACAGATGATGTGGATGCATGGGCTTTGCCTCATGAGACGCCTTGTTTTTCGCTGTCCGCAATCCTATGGCAGGGCGACGCCCCTCCAAAAGAAATCCAGGCCATGGCTCAATCCTTCATTGGGAAATGCGTGGGTTTGCATGGGTTGAACATCTTGCAAGCGCAGCTGACCACGCGTTTGGTCGAGTCGGGACTGATCACGGCATGGGTGCGGATGCCTGAACAGTCATTAGCCGAAGGCACGCTCACGCTGCGTTACGGGGCGGGCCGTATCTCCGAGGTGCACAGCGAGGGCGCGCCGGGTTGGTGGCGTACCGTACTGCCGAGCGGCCCGGGCGATGAGCTGAATCAACGCGACTTGGACCAGGCACTGGAAAATATCCAACGTCTCGAAGGTCAATCTGACGCACGTATCGACATAGCGCCAGGAACGGAACTGGGCGCTTCCGACATTCTTCTGCAGCCCGGATCGGGCAAGCGTTGGCATGCCTATTTGGGTGGCGACAACGCAGGGCTGAAGGCGACGGGACGCAAAAGGCTCAATGCAGGATTGACGCTGGATTCCCCCTTGTTTCTATATGATCAGCTTTCCGTGTCATGGAACAGCAACGCAGGCCTGCGCAACCACGACAACAACACGCGTGCGGCGTCGATCCATTACAGCATTCCATTCGGATACTGGGCGATGTTCGCGGGCGCAGGCCGTTCGAGCTATCGGCAGACTGTTTCTGGGTTCAGTGAGCCCATCGCCTACGGCGGCACGACTCAGCAGGTCGATATTGGGATGTCGGTGGTGCCGTATCGCGGCACGCACAGTAAGGGCACCGTCATGGCAAAGGTGCTCCGCAAGCGTGTAGGCGGTACGCTCAACGGCATTGATATCGAGGTGCAACGTCGCGACATCATGGGCTATGAGCTGGGTTATCAGCATCGCCACTATGTGGGCCGCGCGGTGGTGGACGTAGGAACAGGCGTGCGAGGCACCGTGCAGCGGTATTCCAAACACCCGGGATATGTCTATGGCGACGCCGGCTGGAATGGGCGTACGACGATTCTGGCCGCTAACGCGGGTACTTATCTGCCCTTTACGCTTGCTCAGCAGCAGATGGCATATCAATTCAATTGGCAACTTCAACATGCCAAGACACCCCTCGTGCCCGCGGATTATTTCACGATAGGCGATCGTTACACGGTGCGTGGGTTTGACGGACAAATGGCCTTGGCTGCCGAAGACGGATGGGGCTTGCGCAATGATCTGTCCTGGAATCTAAGCACATTCGGCCAACAACTTTATGCGGGAGTCGACGCGGGTCGTGTCAGTGGACCATCCGCACAGTATTTGTCAGGCCGCACGCTGGTCGGCGCCGTCGCGGGCTTACGCGGCCGTGTCTCCGTGCCCTATATCGACACCAGTTACGACGTGTCGCTGGGCTGGCCATTGAAGAAACCCGAGACATTTCCCACATCAAACGTCGTATTCGCGGCGGCGCTGATGTTCGAGTTCTAGAGAATACACGTCATGTTGAAAAAAAAGACTAGCCGGATACTTTTCGGGTTATTGGCCGCATCGGGCTGGACCCCGGTCCTGGCGCAGACTTTGCCCATTACCGCAGACAAAAGTGCCGGCGGCGCTCAGCCCGTTGTGGGCGTCAGCCATGGAGTGCCCGTTATTCAAATCGTGCCACCCTCAGCGGCGGGCGTGTCGCATAATCGATTTACACACTTCAATGTCGGCCCCTCCGGCGCCGTGCTGAACAACAGCGGCGGTACCAGCCAGACGCAGGTTGCCGGCCAGATCGCTGGCAACCCCATGCTGGGAAATCAGCGCGCGACCACGATCTTGAACCAGGTGACCGCACCCAATCCATCCCGATTGCACGGAATGCTCGAGGTGGCTGGCCATCGCGCCAATGTGATCGTCGCGAACCCGGCAGGGATTACCTGTAGTGGTTGTGGTTTTCTGAATGCCACCCGTGCGACGCTGACCACGGGCCGCCCGGAGGTCGGTCCCAAAGGCCAGATTTCGCTCGAGGTGGCATCGGGAAAAATTTCAGTCGAAGGCCAAGGGTTGAACGGCACGCACGTTCCCAAGGTCGACTTGTTGGCTCGTGCCTTGGCGATCAATGCGGGGGTGTGGGCAGATCAGTTGACTGTGGCTGCGGGCTCGGCGCGCGTCGACGCCGATAGCGGTGAAACCAGTGCGCTCGCAGGCCGGGGGCCCACGCCCCAGTTCGCACTGGACACGGCCGCCTTGGGGGGCATGTACGCAAACAGCATACGGCTCATCGGTACCGAGGCGGGCGTGGGCGTGAACGTAGGGGGAAACCTGGTGGCGCTCACCGGCGATTTGAGCCTGGACGCCGCGGGCGACGTCCGTATCGTGCCAAACGCGACCTTGTCTGCAAAGAAAACCCTGGCGCTGAACGTATCGGGGCAGCTCGACACGCGCAAGGCGGTATTACACGGCGCCAATGTGACGATATCCGCCCAGGCATTGAACAATCAAGACGGCAGGATCACCGCCACAGGGCCGATGACACTGCAGGTACCAGGCGATCTGCTCAACGCGGGCGGATTGATCGCCACTGCAGGCGGTCACCGGCTCGAAGCCAAGCAGTTGAACAACCATGGCGGTACCTTGGCTGGCGGCAATCTCACTGTCGCGGTTAAAGAAGGGATCGATAACCGTAAAGGATTGATGCTGGCCGATAACACGCTTCGTTTGTCGGCAGCCAGCTTGGGCAATGATGACACGCTGGACGTGAATCAGACGGCTGCGTTGACGCAGGCTTCGACCGCATCCGTCGGCGCGGCCGCGTCTGCTGAGACTGCCGCCACATCCTCCGGTATTGCTCGATCCGCCCCCTTGGCTACAGGCGTGACGGCTAAAACCGTCGATATTCGCGTGGCCCAAGTCAACAACGCCAAGGGCGAGATTCATGCTGACGGCGATCTGGTTCTCGTTTCTGAAAATCTGAAAAACCCCTCTGGCCGGATTGCAGCGCAGCGCAACACGCGCATTGACACACAGAGCTTGAGAAACAAGCAGGGATCGATCGCCGCCGATCAGCAACTCACCGTGTTTGCTCAAGGATTGGACGGTCTCGGTTGGTTGCGAGCGGGAACCGACTTGGCTTTTACCTACAGCGGCTCGCTGACGCCACAAGGCAATTTCACTAGCGGGCGGGACTTGAACCTGGATTTGGGCGGAGCACTGGTCAACAAGGCTCGTCTGAGTGCAGGCCGCGATCTGCGCATCAAGTCGGGCTCGCTGAGCAACACGGCGACTGGCGAACTGTTGGCAGGGCGCCACAACACGATAGACGTCACCCAGAACATCACTAACACGGGCCTGATTGACGCGCATGTGACACGTATCAACGCCGGACAACTGCATAACCGCGGCCGAATCTACGGCGACGGGGTGTCGATCAGCGCCCGCGAGTTGGTCAATGATGCGGGTCCGAAGGGTTCAGCCGTCATTGCCTCGCGTGGCAGCCTCAACCTGGGCGTGGGTTCCTTGATCAATCGCCATCATTCCGTTCTCTATGCCAAGGATCATCTGCGTGTCGGCGGATCAATCGATACCGCCAAGCGGGTCACCGGGCAGGCAGACCAGCTGCAAAACATCTCGGCCACGATAGAGGCCGGCGGGGTCATCGCGATTGCGGCGAATCAGATTCACAATCAGAACGCAAACTTCGTCTCGGAAACCGTGCAGGTGTCATCAAAGCCCAAGGTGTACTTCACGCCCGAAGGCAGTACGGACATGCACGACGCTGCCAGCCATTGGCTATGCGATACGGTGACGCGCGGTTGCAGCCGACGCCCGGAGTGGCTCAACGATGATCCGGAGCGCAGACTGCTTTTACCGTCTGCCAAATATCCCGCGACGCGCTATGGGCCTCCTTTTGACTATGCTCCTAATGAGCGGGGTAGAGCAGGGGTATCCAGTCCCATTGCATTGACTCATACCCCTGCGGGCCGTCAGTGCATAGGCCGCAACTGCCGTCCGACACCCGAACGGTTTCGTTATCCGCGTGACGCAAAGATTTGGTCAGTATTCGGCGTCCAACCGCCAGCTGGCGAGTTGCCGGACTGGAAACCCGCCCCACAATCCAGTTCGCGTAAGTCTCAGTCGTTGGAGCAGCAACGGAAAGCCTACGAGGCCTCCCCGGCATACAAAGATTACAAGGCACGCCATCTGGCACTGGACGCGCGTATCAAAGCATTCAACCGGGACTTTCTCAATCGACTGGTCAAGCACTTCACGTTCTACGAAGTCAATGAGATCGTCACGCAGACACGTACGGTTCGCAGCGATCCGGGGCGCATTTTTGCGGCTGGCGCGCTTAACCTCAAAGGGATAGTTACCAACGATAAAAGCCAGATCGCCGCCGGCGGCAAACTGACCGTGGACGGGCCCGCCATCCACAACATCGGAGCCACGGGGTGGCGCACCGTTATCCGCGAGGGGCAGGCCACCTTTACGCAGGCACGCAGCAGCGATCGCAAGGCACACCGTGCGCCTTATAAGGTCACCGTGGCAAGCGAACCGTTCGACCTGCCGGTAGGCGCGGTGCGTACGGTCTTGGCGCCCAAAGTGCCGTTGCCGGCGCGGGCAGATGCGACTCAGGCGTACGGCACATTGATGGCTGGGCGCAACACCCATCTGATGGCGCAGGGCGATCTCGTCAATAGCGGCACTATCGGCGCGCGTGATGCGACGGTGGTCAATGCGTTGAACATCATCAACCACTCTGGCGGCCAGATACAGGCGCGGCGCATCGATCTGGCCGCACGCGAAAATCTGAGCAATCTCGCTGCCCGGATTCAGGGCGAAACGGTTGCGCTGCGCGCGGGACAGAATATCAATTTGATCTCAGGCGACACGTCGGACGATTTCGGCGCTACGCGGGGTACGCATCTATCGGGTGTTTCCAGCGTGAGCGCGAACGATCTGTTGATGCAGGCGGGCAACGATATCAATATGTTGGCCGCGCAAGTGTCTGTCGAGCACAATGCGCGTCTGCAAGCCGGCCGCGACATCCGGCTGGACGAACTTGTCGCTCAGCACCGTGAAACCATCTCGAGCGGCCCACACCAGCGTCACGAGTTGAGCACGAACAAGGTGATCGGATCGGGTGCGAGCGCCAAAGGCGATCTGGCGATGGCGGCGGGGCAGGATGTCAACGCGCGCGCAGCTGAGATCCACGCCCGGCGACAGCTCACCGTCAATGCTGGACGCGACGTCAAGCTGCAGGCAGGTACAGACAGTGGTTTGGCAAAGGACCAATACCGCGAACAGAAAAAAGGCTTGTTGTCGTCCAAGACAGAAGACACGAAGGTCTCGGTGCAGTGGGAACAGCCCCATGCCTCGACCCTGACAGGAAAGAACGTCGAGATCGCCGCTGGCCGCGATGTGATCGTGCAAGGCTCGAACGTGGGTGCGCAGCAGCATCTGGATATCGCTGTGGTACGCAACGTCAATATCGATCCCGGACATAGGCAATCCGATACCAGTCGTGTTGAGAAGGTCAAGAAATCAGGTGTCGGCGCGACAGGCGGTATGAGTGTCGGCAAGAGCAAACAGACGCACTCGGTACAGGAGTCAGCGCAAGGCAATACACCCAGTACCCTGGGCAGTCTCAAGGGAAATACCACGATACGCACGGGCCAGGCAGTCAATGTGACGGCCAGCACCATCACTGCTCCGGAGGGAAACATCACCTTGGCAGGCCAGCACGTGACTATCGGTGCAGCGCAGGATACTCATCACAAGCGGGAGTCCTTTGAAATCAAGCAGACCGGGGTAAGCGTGACCGTGAGCAATCCGTTGGTAAACGGGATGCAGGCGGTTGGGCGTGTGGCCGATACCGCAGCTCAAACAGACAATCCCCTGATAGAAGGCCTGGCAGCGGCGGCCACCGCACTGGAAGCCATCAGCGCTTTGGATTCCGTGCAAAAGCTAGGAGCCGTTGACGGCGCGAAAGACCTGGACAAATTGGGCGGCATTCAAGTCGGAATTCACGTAGGAAAAACCAAGCAGTCCAGCAAGACTGAGCGTTCTGTTTCGACGGCAGTGGGTTCGACAATCGCTGCGGGCAAGGACCTCACCATCCTGGCGACGGGTGCAGGAACTGCCTCAGACATCAATGTGAAGGGTTCAAGGTTATCTGGGGGAGGCAACACACAACTCAACGCCGAAGGAAATATAAATCTGCAGGCGGCCGAGAACACTTTAGATACCCAACACACGAGCAGCGGGTCGAGTACATCGGTTGGCGTGGCGGTGTCCATGGGATCGACTGGCGCCAACATTGGCGTGGCAGCGAGCGCCACCAACTCGAAAGGCAAAGCAAATGGCCGAGACAAGACCATGATGAATACCAAGGTTGCGGCAGGTCAGAAACTGACACTGCAATCAGGCGCAGATACTCACCTGCAAGGGGCCATCGTCAGCGGCAAAAAGGTGTCAGCTGATGTCGGCGGCAATCTGAACATCGAAAGCCTGCAGGACACCAGCACCTTCGAAAGCAAACATCGAAACATCGGCGGCAGTGTCATTGCAGGAGCAGGCGTGGCAGGCAGCGCCAGCTATGCTCAAAACAAGGTCAAAGGCGACTTTGCCAGCGTGCGTGAGCAAAGCGGCATCCAGGCGGGCGACGCGGGCTTTGACGTTCAGGTCAAAGGCAACACGAATTTAAAAGGCGCGGCGATTGCCAGCACCGCAGAAGCAGTGCATGCAGGGGCAAATCGCATCGTCACCGGTACGCTGACCGTGAGCGACATCGAGAATCACAGTAATTACAAGGCCAGTGGCGTTGCCGTCGCAGGCGGATTCAGTATCAGCGGTCGCGATAAAAAATCGAGTGACAAGAGCGCTGGGCGAGCTGACGACAAGACAGACGGAGCCACTGATGCAAATGCTATCGGGGCTGACAATAGCGCGGGCGGAATCAAAGCTACATCCGGTGGCGCAAAGGCGACGACGGTCAGCGGTGCCGACTACACATGGGCAGCCCAAAACATGGGCCGTGACACCACAGCGGTGGCCCCAGGGTTCAGTAAAGCCAGTGGCAGCGAGCGCAGCACTACAAAGAGCGGAATCAGCGGCGCCACGGTCATTATTACGGACCATGAGAAGCAGCGCGCTCTAACTGGAAAGACCGCCGAACAACTCTTGGCCAGCCTGAACCAAGAGACCCAAACGGGAGACGATGCCGCGGGCCTAAGCAAAACCTGGGACCCCGAAAAACTACGAGCCAAAGTCTCCGCCGAAGCCGAAATCATCGCCGCCTTCACCCAACAAGCCAGCCAGACCATCCGATCCTACACCGATGAAAAACGCGCAGCGCTGCGTAAGCAGATCAGTGAGAAGACTGATGAGCAGGAAAAACACGCATTACAACAACAGATCAGCGAGCTGAACACCCAGGAGCGCATCTTGAACGTCATCGTTGGTGCATTGACCGGTTCCGTAGATGTCGCGGCACTTCAGGCTGGATTATCAGAGGCCGCAGATCGAATGCGGGAGTACACCATCACTGATTCGAAGAAGTTTGCGGGGGTTACTGACGGCGTAACGACTCTAGATAACAGAAGTGGGAGGAGCTCCGGTATTCGAGGGGATGGTTTCAAGACAGCAGGGACGAGGGTTGTGCTTGCCGTTATCTGCGGCACGATGAATGAGTGGTGCAAGGTGCAGAAGGACTCAACTGGAAAGGTCGTGCTGGATGAGAACGGGGTGCCCAAATTGGAATTACAGAAACAGACCGGAATGGTGCAGTTTGACTCTGACAAGGCCCAAATGTCATTGGCCGACTTCCTTCGAACTGAGCAAGGCAAGGATATGGCAGGACTCACAGGGGGAATCCAAGGCGGGTATGGCACGTTGGCAGGCATGCATTATGACCCCGGCTCTATCTTAGACGTTTTCCATGAGGCCTACGGCGGCACTCATGATTTCCTTGGAGGAAGCATTAGCGGTTTTTATGGTGAGGATGGGAATGCTCGGGGCGGATTGAGCATGCTGGAAAACCGTTTATATGGGGTATGGAGCGGACTAGCCTTGGTTCCTTCGACACCATTTGCATTGTCTGAGGCACTGCCGCCAGAAGCGTGGAATACCTTGGATATTTTGTTGAGGGCGATAAAGTGAAATTATTGAGCCAATTTATGAGTATGTGTGTATTAGCGTTCCTGCTCACAGGGTGTTATGTCACGCGTAAGGGCGAAATCTGCAGTATCACCATGCCTCAGATTTTTTGCGATAAGGAGGTTTATGAAAGAGCGACGAAGCCTGGAAGAATGGTAGACCGATGGGACCTGAGCGGTCGAACGGTACACGCTCGCCTGCAGGATTGGATGATGTGCGGCGGCGATTCGTTGGGAGATTATTGGCTCGCTCCATTACCCAATGGAGAGGAGAGGACGCTCGATCAGGAACGTGCGGCTTCGAGGGCGAAGGTGCACAGCATTCAGCGTTGCATGATGAAAAAGCACTACGTTTACACCGGTCAGTGCACGTCGTCTGTAGCGCGAGAGTCTCCGCCATGCCGCGCTCGAGTGGGCGAGCCGTGGCAATAATACATAGAGCTAGAATGTGGCCGGCACTAGGGGGCGATTGTGATATTGGGCACCTCGATGCTCAACGTGAAAACGTCGTGCACAATCGACGATAGCAGCCCCAGCCGTCTTAGGTTGGCGAGACCTCAAGCCAACTCTTCAGTAAAAAACCTCTCCCGCAACTCTGGCAACCCAATGCGATCCAAAATCTCATGCAGTCTCTCCGCAGGCTTGCGCCGCGGCAGGTTCTTATATTGCGCGATGATCAGCTCATTCTTCATCGAGTGTTCCCACCCAACGAGCTCGGTCACGCTCACTTGATATCCGTGAGCTTCCAGTTGCAAACAACGCAGCACATTAGTCACTTGGCTGCCAAACTCCCGGGTATGCAGCGGATGGCGCCAGATCTCAGCTAGCGGATCTGCCAATGCACGAGCCTTGTTCTTGCGTAGGGCAGCGGCGACTTCGGCTTGGCAGCAGGGGACGACTACGATGTATTTGGCGTGTTTGGCCAAGGCAAAATGAATAGCGTCATCGGTCGCGGTATTACAAGCGTGCAGCGCTGTGACGATATCTATTTTCTCGGGCAACTGGTCCGAGGTGATGGACTCTGCCACGGACAGATTCAGGAATGACATTCCGCCAAACCCCAATCGCTGGGCCAGCGCCTTGGACGACTCGACTAGCTCTGCACGTGTCTCGATGCCATAGACGTGCGATTGATCCCGCAGCGCCTTGAAAAATAGGTCGTACAGGATAAAGCCGAGATAGGACTTGCCCGCGCCATGATCGACGAGGGTCACTGCATCGCGTTCTTTTTTTACGTCCTGCAGCAGAGGCTCGATAAACTGAAACAGATGATAGACCTGTTTGAGCTTGCGGCGGCTATCCTGGTTCATCTTGCCGTCGCGCGTCAGGATATGTAGTTCCTTGAGTAGTTCGACGGATTGACCGGGGCGGATTTCGGGAGCAGGAGACATCGGAAAAGGAGGGCGGGCAGGGCAGAGGAATACGTCAGTTTACTGAAAATCAGTCACGGCCCGCAGCAGAGCATAGGCGCGGCGCAGTAATAGCGGCTCCCGTATCAAATTGGCGATGGCCTATGCGGTGACAAAATCTTCAAAATCTTCGGCTACTTCGGATCCCTCCCCAGCCGGACCGGCATGCGCAGGATTGCCTAATGCTGACTGCAAAAATGAAAATGCGGCACACCAGGAGGTGCCGCATTCCTCATTCATCGTACGAAAGCCTGTCTCACTGCGCCGGGAACACCGGTTCGCCCAGATTCAACATCAACCGATTCGCCCAAGCAAAAATCGCGTCCGAATGCAGCAAATCCAGCACGTCTGCATCGTTCAACCCTGCGTCTTTCAGCGCCTTGATATCGGCTGCAGAGATATCTGCGGGCCGCTCGGTAAGGTCGATCGAGAACTTCGTAATGGCCTGCTCGCGCGGCGTGGTGCCGGCGGTATGCGGATTTTCGAAAACTTGCTCGATGACGGCGTCTTGTTTGGCCAACTGCGTGTAGCGCTGGGCGTGCACCGATGCGCAATATACGCAGCCATTGATGCGCGAGACTACGGTGGCACCCAGCTCGCGTTCCGCGCGCGGCATACCGCCGGGCGCGTACATGATGGCGTTGAACGCCGCAGAGCGTTGGCGCAGGATTTCGGGTTGATGGATCAGGAATAGGTAGTAGTCCGAGACCTTGGCCTGGGGATGGCTTTCCTCGAGGACGGCGATTTGTTCGGGGGTCGCGGTCTCGACGTTGACGACGTCCAGCCACGCATCCCAGCCCAGGGTCTCGTTGGTGAAACCGTGCGATTTGATGATGCGGCTCATGCGGATTCCTCCAGGGCTTTCATGGCTTTCAGACCGGCGACCAGGCGCACTTGGTATGACAGAAAGGCGATCAACTGCGACAGCGTGACGACTTCGGGCGTTGACAGGCCGGCTTGCGGCAGCGTCAGCAGAGCCTCGCGGTCACCCTCGACGGGCTTTTCGATTAGCTTGCGGGTAAAGGTCAATATGGCAGCCAGGCGCGGCGTGGGCGCTTTGCCAGGCTCGCCTTGTTCGGCCAGGTCGATCAGCGAGCTCTCGGCGCCTGCTGCCCGCAGCTGTGCACGGTAATGTGCAGCGAGCTCGGCCGAGGGCGTCAGACGGCTGGCATAGAGTGCGACCAAGAGGCGCTCGACGAGCGACAGGCCCGGTAATTCAGGGGCGAACAAGATGTCGTAACTACCCTGAGTTGCGGCGGCGACCTTGGCCCGTTGATGGCGGGTTTCGTAGGTTTTGCTGCCCGGGGTCAGGCCAGCCAGGCGATCCACCAGATCATTGGCGGGATCGTAGGTTTTAGATGCTTGTGTTTCCATGTGTCGACCTCCTGGAATTACTTTTTCGCCGCAAGGGCAGCGTCGATGGCGGCGGCGACTGCGCCAGCGTCCTTGATCGCTGGTGCGGCTTTGGCGCTAGTCTTACTGGCGTTACCGCTGGCGCGAGCTGCGACCGCGTCGCGCAGGAACGCCAGCACGCCGGGCCATGATTCGGCGTCGGCGCGCGCGTTCGGGCCAGGGCTGCCGCCACTGGTGCTGATGCGGCCCGAGACGGGGTGCGCATAAATCAGCTGCGTCGTGGGGACATACGGGAACAGGATTGTGTGACCGCCGCCCTCGTAGTCCAGCCACTGCACGGGATAAGGATGATTGGCCTCGCGTAGCGAATCGCGCACCATGCGGGAGTAAAGCGTCGATGGCCAAGAGCCATCTTCTGTACCCGACAGCAGCATGACAGGGCCTTGGATGCGCTCGACCGGAATGCGTGCGCGTGCCACGGCCTCCGGGTCTTGCAAGGCGGTCAGTATGGCCTTTTCATGACGATGAGGGGCGGGGCCTTCGTCAAAGGGCGCCCAGGTCGCGGTGCGATTGCCTTCCCAGACATGGGGCACGGGCTTGCCGCCCAGCAGCCAGGTCGGGCCTTCGCGGCCGATTTTCGGGTCGCAGGCATTCTGGCCACTGTGTACGACAGCGCCCGGCACATAGGCCACGACCGCCGAGACGGCCTCGGGGAACGCGGCGCCCAGTAGCAGTACGAGTTCGCCGCCACGCGACTGGCCGCTGATGGCGACAAAATCATGGGCAGGTTTGAGCTCGCGGCGGATCCAGTCCAGGCCGGCCTGGAAATATTCGAGCGGCGTGTTCGAAATATAGTCCGACAGGCCAGGCGCTTTGAAATACGCCAACGACAGCGCTGCATAGCCACGTGACGCATACAGCGCTGCCCGCGGCTCATTGAAGCCGCCGCCCGAGCCATTCAGAATCATGACGGCGGGGTGAGGTCCGGGACCAGGTGGCAAATACAGCACGCCGACCAGCCCGTCCTCGCGCACCTCACGGCGAGTCACGCCATCGGCGGCCGGGCGTTGCTCCAGTTCCCCATCGAGACTGACGTCTGTTCCGCGCACGCTGACCCGCGTCACCAAAGGCTCGATCACTGGCGTATTGAACACATTACGGCTCGCGCTCTCTGGAACTTGAGACCAGATCAATCCCATCGGGCTGACCTCGTCATAGCCGGCCGAGCCTGCCACCGGCGCGTCACGCGTCAGATCGACGATGCCGCTTTCGTCAGCGCGAAATTGCGCCTGGCTGGTCCAGACCACAGCGTCCCGAACGGTACGCGTCGATATTTCGATCACCTGTCCCGGCGTCAGATGTTCTACACGAATCTGACGCGGCACATCGATCAGGTCATCGACAGGAGAGATGCTAAGCGTCGCTCGGCTCATTTCGCATCGACCTTGGTGACCATCTGCGCAGCGGTGCGATCGCTGGTCATCGGCGTGACCTTCAGGCCTTTACGCGTGGCCCAGATGTTCTTGTAGTGGTACAGCGGAATGATGCCCACGTCTTCGGACACAATCTTGACCGAGTCGCGCAGGATGGCTTCGCGTTTGGCGACATCAAATTCCGAAGTGGCCTTGACCAGTTCCGCGTCGACCTTGGGATTGCTGTAGTAACCCCAGTTCGAGGCCCCCAGGCCTTTCTCGGGCGACACGGTAGCCAGGATGTTGACCAGGGCGTAGCTGGCTTCGCCGGTACCGTTGCCCCAGGCCAGCATGGTCATGGCGTATTCGTTCTTGCGAGCGCGGCTCGAATAGACGGCCCAAGGCATGACTTCGACCTTGGTCTTGACGCCGATGCGGGTCCAGAATTGAGCCACCGCCTGGGCCGTTTCCGGTCCTTGCGGATAGCGGTCGTTCGGCACGTGCATCGTCAGGTTGAAACCGTCCGGATAACCCGCCTCGGCCAGCAGTTCCTTGGCTTTCTTCGCGTCGTACGGAATGTCTTTGACGTCGGGGTTATAGCCAAAGGTGTCCTTCGGCATCCATTGGTTGGCTTCGGTTGCCGCATCCTGCAAGATGCGATCGACGATGGCCTTGCGATTGATCGCCAGATTCAGCGCCTCGCGGACTTTGACGTCCAGCAGCGGGTTTTTCGGCAGAGGCTTACCGGCGTTGTCGGTAATGTACGGGTTCGCCGCCGAGTTGAAACTCGGCTGCAACAGCATGACACGCAGACCGTCATACGGATAGACGCTGACGTTGGGGGCTTGCTTCAACTTGGCCAGGTCCGACACCGAGACTTTATCGATCACGTCCACGTCACCCGCCAACAGGGCAGCGGTACGCGAGGCGGCGTTGTTGATGTAGCGGTAGTTGACGTTTTCCCAGACCTGTTTTTCGCCCCAATAGCCATCGTTGCGTTTCATGATGACGCGATCACCTGGCGTGTACGAGACGAATTTGTACGGGCCGGTACCGACCATGGCTTTACCCGAGTTGTAGTCCTCGGTCGCAGACTTTTCGCCGACGTGTTTGCTGACGACGTGGATCGATGCCAGATTCAGCGGCAGGTCCGGGTTCGGCGCTTTCGTCTTGACGATGAACGTCAAGGGGTCGGGAGCCTCCATAGACTCAATGGTGCGCAGGTAACCGGCATAGGTCGCAACGCTGCCGGGCACATTGCGTGCACGCGTGTACGAATAAATCAGGTCGTCAGCGGTAAACGGCTGGCCGTCTTGCCATTTCACGTTAGGACGCAGCTTGAATTCCCAGGTCTTGTCGTCGAGCGGCTTCCAGCTCAGCGCCAGGCCGGGCTGCAGCTTGTTCCACTTGTTTTCGACCAGCAGATCCCAGAAATGCAGCGCCACCGAGCGGTCGCCCGCATGGTTGTTGAGCTGCGGGTCGAGCGAGGACAAGGGATCGGCAAAGCCGATGCTCAGGTCTTCGGCCATGGCGCCGGCTGAGAGGCCCATGAGAGCAGAGGTTAACGTGGTCAGGATCAGACGCTTCATGGTTCGAGTTCCGTTTAGTAATGGTGAGCCAATGGCTGACGAGATGATTATTTGCCGTCGTTCAAGTGACAGGCGCTCATATGGTTGATGGCAATGCCTTTGAGCGTCGGGACTTCGGTTTTGCAGCGGGGCATCGCGTGCGGACATCGCGGATGAAAATGGCAGCCGGTGGGCGGATTCAACGGGCTGGGAATTTCACCCTGGATGGCGGTAAAGGTTTTATGGCGCGCGTTCATGCGCGGGATTTCAGCCAACAGCGCCTGGGTGTAGGGATGGTTCGCGCGGCGAAAGACGTCTTCGGCGGGTGCGCTTTCGACGACGCGTCCCAGGTACATGATGACGACACGATCGGACAGATGTTCCACTACACCCAGATCGTGGCTGATGAATAGATAGGTCAGGTTGAGTTCTTCACGCAGATCCATGAACAGGTTCAGGATCTGTGCCTGGATCGAAACATCCAGCGCTGCGACGGCTTCGTCGCAGATCAACATCGAGGGCTGCACGGCTAGCGCGCGAGCAATGCCGATGCGTTGGCGTTGACCGCCGCTGAATTGGTGCGGATAGCGTTGACGCAACGCGGGGTCCAGCCCGGCACGCTGCATTTGCGCGCTGACATAATCGTCCATCTCTGCACGGGTGGTCAGCCCGTGAATCAGGGCCGCCTCGCCGACAATCTGGTCCACGCGCAGACGCGGGTTCAGGCTGGCATACGGATCCTGAAAAATCAGTTGAGCTTTCAGGCGCGCGCGGTGGGCCTGTTGTGCATCCATCTGCTGGCGCGGCATGCCATCAAACCAGACTTCGCCTGCGGTGGGTGGCATCAGCCCAGCCGCCATGCGGCCCAGCGTGGATTTACCGCAGCCGGACTCGCCAACCAGACCGACGACTTCGCCGGGACGCACGATCAGATCGACGCCATCGACGGCGTGAGTGATCGACGGTGGGCGCGATAGGCGCAGCTTTTGCAGTACGCGTTCGGCTTTACCGATCTTGCGTTCGCCAAAGCGTTTGCTGACCTGGCGCAGTTCAATCATCGGCGTTTGTGCGGTGGGTGCCGTATTCATGCGACCTCCGCAGCGGTGAGGGTCGGGTAAAAGCAGCGCACCAGGCGTTCCGAAACGGGTTGAGTCAAATCAGGGCGTTCACTACAGGCCGAGCCGGCGCGCGGACAGCGGGCCGCGAATGCACAGCCTGAGGGCAGGTCCAGTAGATTCGGCGTCATGCCGGGGATCTGACGCAACCGTTGGCCACGCAGATTGTTACCCGGCAAACTGCCGATCAATCCTGCGGTATAGGGATGCAGCGGAGCGTCAAGCACATCGTCGACACGTCCGTGTTCGACAATGCGCCCGGCATACATGACCGCGACCTCATCGGCCAGGCCGGCGACGACTGATAAATCATGCGTAATCCAGATCAGGCTGGTGCCATGCAGGCGCGCCAGCTTTTGCACCTCTGACAGGATCTGCGCCTGAATGGTGACGTCGAGCGCGGTGGTGGGCTCGTCCGCAATGATCAGGTCAGGACGATGCAACAACGCAATGGCGATGGCAACGCGTTGGCGCATGCCACCAGACAACTGATGCGGATAAGCTCGCAGGCGCTCTTCCGGGCTGGGGATCCCCATCATGCCTAGGGTGTCGCGCGCCAATTCCCGCGCCTGCGCCTTGGACATATTGTTGTGGGCGCGTACCGCTTCGATCATTTGCGCATCGACTCGCAGGACCGGATTGAGCGTCATCATCGGATCTTGAAAAATCATCGCGATGCGATTGCCCTGCAGCTTGCGCAACTCGCGCGGAGGCAGTTGGGTCAGGTCACGCCCCTGGAACAAAATCTCGCCGCCCACGATGCGGCCGGGCGCGTCCACCAGTCCCATGATCGAAAAGCCCGTCACGGACTTGCCCGATCCCGATTCACCGACCAGGCCGAGAATGCGGCCTCGTTCCAGTTTGAACGAGACGCCATCGACTGCAGGCAAAACACCTGCGCGGGTGAAAAAGTGCGTGCGCAGATCGCGCACTTCCAAGGTGGCCGGGCCACCAGCAGAGTGGTGTGCCGCCATCATTTGTGCGTCCTCGGATTCAATACATCGCGCAGGCGGTCACCGACCAGGTTGATGGCCACGATAGTGATCAGCAGGGCAATGCCGGGATAAAAGCTGATCCAATAGTCGCCGGACAGCATGTATTGGAAACCATTCGAGATCAACAGCCCCAGCGAGGGTTCCGTCACGGGAACGCCCAGGCCCAGAAAACTGAGCGTGGCCTCCAGCGTGATGGCGCGCGCGATTTGCAGGGTACCGATCACAATCAATGGCGGCAGGCAATTGGGCAGGATGTGTTTGATCATGATGCGCCAGCTCGGGATGTCCAGGCAACGCGCCGCCTCGACGTATTCGCGGCGGCGCTCGACCAGCGCTTGCCCGCGCGCGGTGCGCGCATAGTAGGCCCATTCCAGGATCACGAGCGTCAACACCACGTTGCTGACGCCTTTACCCAGATAGGCCAGGATCATCATGGCCACCAGGATCGAGGGGAACGACAGCAGCAGATCGACGACACGCATGATCAGCGCATCGACGCGCCCGCCCGCGTACGCAGCCAGCAGGCCGAGCAGCGTGCCCAGGACGCCGGCAATCAATGCCGAGCCTATGCCCACCATCAGACTGATGCGCAGTCCGTACAAAATGCCGGAATACAAATCCCGGCCTTGGCCATCCGTACCCAGCCAATAGGTAAAGGTGCCCATGCCGTTTTCCGAGCCGGGCGGCAGGCGTGCGTCCAGCACGTCGAGTTGCAGCAGATCGTAGGGGTCTTGCGGGGTAATCCACGGGGCCAGGATCGCGGCCAGGATCAGCAGGGTCGCAACGACCAGGCCGAATACCGCGATCTTGGACGAGAAAAACTCTGCCAGATTGCGGCGCCATGGCGATTCTTGACGCAAGGGAGCGATAGCCGTGCTCATTGCGCAGCCTCCGCATCGAGGCGAACTCGAGGATCCAACAGCTTGTACAAAATATCGACGATCAGATTCAAGGTGACAAACAGGCAGACAATCACGACCAGATACGACACGATGACGGGTCGATCCAATGCATTGATGCTGTCCAGAATCAGTTTTCCAGCGCCGGGCCACGAGAAAATACTTTCCGTCACGACGGCGAATGCGATGGTCGAGCCGAGCTCCAGGCCCAGCACGGTAACCAGGGGGATAAGCGTATTGCGCAACACGTGCACACAGACCACGCGGACGGGCGACAGGCCTTTGGCGCGCGCGAATTTTACGTGGTCCAGCGGCAGCACCTCGCGTACCCCGGCACGTGTCAGTCGAATGACGAGCGAGATCTTGAACAACGACAGATTGATTGCGGGCAGAATCAGATGGCGCAGTCCGTCGGCAGTGAGCCACGACCACTGCGCGCCCAGGAACTCTACTGTCGTGCCGCGACCGCTCGCTGGCAGCCAGCCCAGCGATACGCTGAACGCCATGATCAGCATCAAACCAACCCAGAACGTCGGCAAGGAAAATCCGACGATGCTGCCTGCCATCAGGAAACGCGAGATCGGGTTGTCGGGGTACAGCCCTGCGAATAAACCGAGCGGAACGCCGATCACGACAGCGAGAAAGAGCGCCGCAAATGCCAGCTCCAAGGTCGCCGGCATACGATCCAGAATCAACTCAATGGCCGGGATGTTATAGACAAAGCTATTGCCCAGATTGCCATGCAGCGCGCCATTCAAAAAGCTCAGATACTGACGCCACAAGGGCTGGTCCAGACCCATCTGCGCAATGATGCGCGCGCGCTCGACCTGATCGACATCCTGGCCAATCAGGATATCGATCGGGTTACCGATGGCATGCAAGCCGACAAAGACGATCAACGTCATCAACAGCACGACCACCAGCGCCTGGGCCAGGCGGCGAAAAAGCCAGACTATCATTGAACCGGCTCCTGTACGCCCTCGGCAGGAATCCATTCGTCGCCAAAGACTTCAGGCTCGGCGTAGGCCTGCATATTGGCGTAGTGCGTCTCGACGTCTTCGCGATAAAACAGTCCCGCCATGCCTTGTGCGAGACGTTTGGCGCCGTCGCTGATGGCAGGGATATCGCCCGATACGGTGCCGTGGGTCAACGCGGCGGGGTATGAGAAGCAATGCACGCGATCCAGGCCGGGACAGCAGCCGGGCGTTTTTTCTTGCAACTCGAATGCCGCGCCCAAGTCGGGGGAGTCGGTGAGTTCCTGATCCTCTTGCCCCGCTGCAGGCGTGTAGCGATCGCCCCAGGCGCGGACATGCGGCGCCAATGCAGCGAATTCCGGACGTACGGTCCAGTCGATACGAAAGCCCGTCGAGAATACGAGGAAGTCCAGTACGAACACGCCTTTGGGGGTGGTGACATGGATCTCGTCGCCGACCATCGCGACGTCCAGAATCGGACAGCTCAGATTGAAACGGGCATTCGGATGACGCGAGACACGCAGTGTGCTGCCGCGAGGCGGTGGCACTTGCTGCATATTGATGTAGTGGCGGATCCGCCATTTCCATTCGTCGGGCAAACTCAGGTGTCCGTGGACCAGGCCGGCATTGCCGGAGCCCTTGCCCTTGTTGACGCGCGGAATGTCATCGCGGCGAATCAACAGATCTACGCTGGCCGCGCCGGCCTCCAGGGCAGTCGCGGCGCTATCCATGGCCGAGGCGCCCGCGCCGATCACGCCGACGCGCTTGCCAGCCAGTGCGGCGTAGTCGGTCGTATCAGAGGAGTGCGCCCAACGGTGACGCGGCAGTTTGTGAGCAAAGGCCGGGACATACGCCCCGCCCAGGCCATCGCGGCCGGTTGCCAGCACGACACGGCGGGCCAATACGGTTTGTGATCCAGCAGGCGAGGCGATGTCCAATTGCACCACACCATCCGCGCGGGGACGCACGGCCTGTACTTGATGCTGATTGCGGATATCCAGTCCCAGCACGCGACGGTACCAACGCAGATAATCCATCCATTGCAGGCGGGGGATCTTATCCAGGGCCTCCCAGGCCTCGGCGCCGAACTGGGCCTCGAACCAGGCGCGGAACGTCAGCGCGGGCAAGCCGAGCGCGGGGCCGGTGAGTTGTTTGGGGGACCGCAGCGTTTCCATACGCGCGGTGGTTGCCCAGGGGCCTTCGTATCCTTCGGGTGCGCGATCAAAAATCGGTGCGTCGATTCCCACATGATTCAAAGCCGCCGATGCAGCCATACCCGCCATCCCGCCACCGATGATCGCCACGTCCAACACGGATTGGCCGTCGATGGTGCGCGCTGGCATCCAACGCTTGGCAGGCAGCTCTAACCAGGCCAGGTCTTGGCGCAGACGCGCCTCCAATGCGGCGAGGCCCGGCTTCGGGCTGTCGACAGAGAGAGTCATGATGCAGAAGAATCCATAACAGGAGTGGTTTCGCCGTAGATCGAGTGCAGCAATGCGCCGTGCTCGCTAGCCTCGTGACGCACAAAACCGGGCAATAGCTGCGCGGCGGTTTCGGCGAGGGCATCGGCAACTGCCTGCACTGCGGGCAGGGAGGGCTGCGATTGCGGCGTGATCACGCCAAAGAAAAATGGGATGTCGATATCCAGCGTCCGGATCGCCACGCCATCAACGGGCAGGCCGTAGACAGTGATGGGCTCCAGCACCGCCAGACCGAGGCCGGCGCGTACGGCGGCCAGCGCGTTGACGGACGAGTTGGTTTCGATCAGGCCGGGGGCCTTGCTCCCTTGGTTTGCCAAGGCCTGATCCAGACGCCGGCGCAGGCGGTATGGATTGGCCATGGTGATCAGGCGCCGGCCGATCAGGTCATCAATGGATAGAGAGGGTTGCGCAGCCAGCGGATC
Source organism: Bordetella muralis (assembly GCF_054781015.1). Lineage (NCBI taxonomy): Bacteria > Pseudomonadati > Pseudomonadota > Betaproteobacteria > Burkholderiales > Alcaligenaceae > Bordetella > Bordetella muralis. Next base: position 695,290 of record NZ_BAAGVF010000003.1, read on the forward strand.
GTTCGCCGGCAGGGCGACGATGCAGGGGGCTTGGCCAATCCAATGCACGGTCAAGCCTCGATGTTCCAACGGCAAACTGGTCGCGCCGAGTTGCGCTGCGCCGGTCAACACATCGTGCAGCACGCGTTCGGGCGACATGCTGCGCAAATGAATATTGGCGTTCGCAATGCGGCCTTCGATGGATTTCAACGCCGCTGGCAACAGGCCTGTCGCCAGGGCAGAGGTCGCCGCCAAACGTAGAGGGCGATCATCGCCGCGGGCAATTTCCTCTGCGCGTTGGCGGATCTGTTTCAAGCCCACTAGCGCACGTTCCACATCGTCATACAGCAAGAATCCCTGCTCGGTCGGGGTTACGCGCGGACCATTGCGGGCAAAGAGCGCATAGCCGATTTCGGCCTCGAGCTCTTGGATCGAACGCGTGATGACCGGCTGAGAACGGCCGAGCAAACGCCCGGCAGCGGTCACGCTACCGGTCGACATGACGGCTGCGAAAGCCTCCAGTTGTCGTAATTCCATCGTCTTGCTTTATGTCAAAACAGAATTCTGGGGCTAGTAGTATGCGCCGTACAAATAATTAAATGACATAAGTAAATTCCCGAATGCGATATTCGGGGTAGTTTTTATGATTTCTCCTTATATCCCCGTTGACGGCATGCTTTTCGGTATCCGGTACGATGGGGGCCACGGCGAGCGCGCGTTTATAAAGGCTGATAAAGGCTGTCGGTCTGAACGATTACACTCCGCCATTCAGATCAGGAGGCCTAATGAAAAAGATCGGAATCGCCGCGGCTGCACTTATCGCGGCAGGTTGTTCTAGCCCGGATCGCGATCCAGCACCTGTAGGCATGGCGAACCCTGCCTCGGTTTATTGCGCCAAACTCGGCGGCAAGCTCACCATTGAAGACCGGCAGGGCGGACAAGTGGGAATGTGCACACTGCCAGACGGAACAACGATCGAGGAATGGGAGCTATACCGCAGAGATCATCCGCGCCAGTAACGTGCTGCCCGTGCCAGCATCCGTCAATGTGCTTTAACGCCAAACGCCATCTGCGTCGCGTACTCTTGTACATCGGCGGGCCAAGTGGACGCGTGTTGCATGAACTGCGCCTGGTCATGGGCAAATAATGCCCGTGTGGCCTCTTCGAAGCCCGGCAGGTTGCCAGCCATCGACGACATGAAACGGTAGGCTGCCTCTTGTTGCTGACGTTGCTGCGTAGCACCGCCGTCGGCATGGCGCGCCTGGTCCACCAGTTTGCGCAGCGCCACGGACGTGCCGCCCGGCTGCTGGGCGAGCCATTCCCAGTGACGCGGCAACAACGTGATTTCTCTGGATACGACCCCGAGTTTTGGCCGCCCGCGTCCGCGTGCCGCTGGTATGTCCGCCGCACCGACAGGCGATGATTCCGCCTGCGGGCAGGCAGCAGCCCCCTGCGTCGTGAATTCGACAGGGCTGCTACGCAAATCTAAGTCTACGATCTGCCCTGTTGCATCGTCGTAGATCAGTACAGGGCCCGTGGCCTGCGCATCGTGGGCGCGGCGTACGGCTATTGCGACCTCGGGCAGGGCGCCCGACGCAATGCGCCGATGGCCATCAAAGGCGGTGCAGGTTGCCACAGTATCGGCCACAGCGTTGGTTACCGTATTCATAGGTTCTCCTTTTCCGTCCGGTGATCCCATTATTGGCCGGGTAAAATTAAAATTCAATATTACCCGGGTTAAATATTGCAACTAGAAATTTACGTTAACGACTAGGGAAACCCCCTAGTAATAATCTCTCTAGCGCGTATAATCTTGCTTTGCGCCCGGAGTCCCCCATGCGTCTCGTCCAAAAAGCGCTCACCTTCGACGATGTGTTGTTGGTGCCTGCGTATTCCGAGGTGTTGCCGCGCGACACCTCTCTGGCCACCCGCCTTACTCGCAACATCACCCTGAATATCCCGCTCGTGTCCGCTGCCATGGACACAGTGACCGAATCCCGTCTTGCCATCGCCATGGCTCAAGAGGGCGGTATCGGGATCATTCACAAAAACCTGTCCGCTGACGAACAAGCCAAAGAAGTCGCGCGCGTCAAACGCCACGAGTTCGGTATCGTCATTGATCCCGTGACGGTCACGCCCGACATGAAAGTGCGTGATGCCATCAGTCTGCAACGTCAGCACGGCATCTCGGGCCTGCCCGTCGTCGAGGGCAAAAAACTCGTCGGCATCGTCACCAACCGTGACCTGCGTTTCGAAGACCGCCTGGATCAGCCGCTGCGCAACATCATGACGCCGCGGGAACGCTTGGTGACCATGCAAGAGGGCGCCACGCTGGACGAAGCACAGGCCCTGATGCACAAGCATCGTCTCGAGCGTGTCTTGATCATCAACGACGCCTTTGAACTGCGTGGCTTGGCTACCGTTAAAGACATCGTCAAAAACACCGAGCACCCGGTTGCCAACAAAGACGCCCAAGGTCAGTTGCGTGTAGGCGCTGCGGTCGGCGTGGGCGATGGCACCGAAGAGCGCGTCGCAAAGCTTGCCGCCGCTGGCGTTGACGTCATCATCGTCGACACCGCGCACGGCCACTCGCGGGGCGTGTTGGAGCGTGTCCGCTGGGTCAAGGAAAACTTCCCCAAAGTCGAAGTCATCGGCGGCAACATCGCCACCGCTGCCGCTGCGCGCGCGCTGGTCGAGCATGGCGCTGACGGCGTCAAGGTCGGTATCGGTCCGGGCTCCATCTGCACCACGCGTATCGTCGCAGGCGTAGGCGTGCCGCAAATCACCGCCATCGCCGATGTGGCCAAGGCCCTCGAAGGCACCGGCGTGCCCTTGATCGCCGACGGCGGCATTCGTTATTCGGGCGACATCGCCAAGGCCCTGTCTGCTGGCGCATTCGCCTGCATGATGGGCGGCATGTTCGCCGGCACCGAAGAAGCCCCCGGCGAAGTCGTCCTGTTCCAAGGCCGTTCGTACAAGTCGTACCGCGGCATGGGCAGCCTGGGCGCCATGTCCGATGGCTCGGCCGATCGCTATTTCCAGGATCCGGCCAACAACGCCGACAAGCTCGTCCCCGAAGGCATCGAAGGCCGCGTCCCCTACAAGGGCAGCGTCCTGGCCATCATCTACCAATTGGTGGGTGGTATTCGCGCCTCGATGGGCTATTGCGGTTGCGCCACCATCGACGACATGCGCACCAAAACGCAATTCGTCGAGATCACCTCGGCTGGGGTACGTGAATCCCACGTCCATGACGTGCAGATCACCAAAGAGGCCCCCAACTACCGCGCCGACTGATCGAGTCAGTACAATGCAATGCATCGCGCACCGGCAGAACTCCCGCGGTTCTGGCCGGTGCGCTTTTATTTCCAACCGGCAGAGTCTCCATGCACCAGCGCATCCTTATTCTTGACTACGGTTCGCAAGTCACCCAATTGATCGCCCGCCGCGTTCGCGAGGCAGGTGTTTATTCCGAAATCCATCCTGGCGATGTTGACGACGCCTTTGTGCGCGAGCAGGCTGCACAGGGCTTGAAAGGCATCATCCTGTCGGGCAGCCACGCTTCGGCCTACGACGAGGGATCGTTGACCGTTCCTTCGGCCGTCTTCGAGTTGGGCCTGCCGGTGCTGGGCATTTGCTACGGCATGCAGTCCATGGCCATGCAACTAGGCGGCAAAGTCAGCTTTTCCGACCATCGTGAATTCGGCTATGCCGAGGTCCGTGCTCACGGCCATACACAACTGCTAAATGACCTGGCCGACTTCACCACGCCCGAAGGCCACGGCATGCTCAAGGTCTGGATGAGCCACGGTGACAAGGTCACCGAGCTGCCCCCGGGCTTCAAGCTGATGGCCTCGACACCGTCGTGTCCTATTGCTGGCATGGCCGACGAGGACCGCAAGTTCTACGCTGTGCAGTTTCATCCTGAGGTGACCCACACCATTCAGGGCAAGGCCATGCTGGCCCGCTTTGTGAACGACATCTGCGGTTGCAAGGGCGACTGGAACATGCCCGACTACGTCGCCGAGGCTGTTGCGCGTATTCGCGAACAAGTCGGCAGCGATGAAGTCATCCTGGGCCTGTCGGGTGGAGTGGATTCCTCGGTGGCTGCTGCCCTGATTCACAAAGCCATCGGCGACCAGCTGACCTGCGTCTTCGTCGATCACGGCCTGTTGCGTCTGGACGAAGGCAAACAGGTCATGAAGACCTTTGCCGACAACATGGGCGTGAAAATCGTTCACATCGACGCCACCGAACAGTTCATGGGCAAACTGGCCGGCCAAGCCGACCCCGAAGCCAAACGCAAAATCATCGGCCGCGAATTCGTCGAGGTGTTCCAAGCCGAGGCCGCAAAGCTCAAGAGCGCCAAATGGCTGGCGCAAGGCACCATCTATCCCGACGTGATCGAATCGGCTGGCGCCAAGACTGGCAAGGCGACCTCGATCAAGTCGCACCATAACGTGGGCGGCCTGCCTGATACGCTGAATCTGCAGTTGCTCGAACCCTTGCGCGAACTGTTCAAGGACGAAGTCCGCGAACTCGGCGTGGCCCTCGGCCTGCCGCCGGAGATGGTCTACCGCCATCCGTTCCCGGGTCCTGGTCTGGGCGTGCGCATCCTCGGTGAGGTCAAGCAAGAATACGCAGACCTGCTGCGCCGTGCCGATGCGATCTTCATCGAAGAACTGCGCAGCACGATCGACGAGACCAGCGGCAAGAGCTGGTACGACCTGACCTCGCAAGCCTTTGCGGTGTTCCTGCCGGTGAAATCGGTAGGCGTAATGGGCGATGGCCGTACCTACGAATACGTTGTCGCACTGCGTGCGGTACAGACGTTCGACTTCATGACCGCCGACTGGGCACCGCTGCCGCATGCGTTGCTGGCCAAGGTTTCGTCGCGGATCATTAATGAAGTCCGTGGCTTGAATCGGGTCGTGTACGACGTGTCGAGCAAGCCGCCTGCGACGATCGAGTGGGAGTGAGGGTTGTGTATCAGTTATTGATTTAAATGTGAAAATTTAATTTCAATAACTGTATCTCCCACATCATCAATGGTTTTTTCATGGTACCTAGAGGGTGCACCAAGGGAAAAACGCCGATACCATGCATTGGGGCACAATCCCAACATGGTATCGAGACCCACTTTAGCATTGACTTCTTGTTTCACGGCGCGCGATGGTTCAATCCATCATTTCTTGCTGTGTCCATTTCGTTCGAACATCTTGCGCCACGTTATCCATGGTGGGCATGAGTGCAGATCGGGAAATATTCTCACGGCGAAGAATCTCTATTAAGTCGGCTAAATGCTCATGTGCCAATCTAAGCTTCCTAAGTACCGTGACGCCTGGGTTGGCCTCAGAAACAAACTCCGCAATGCTAGGCCGTTTACCACCCGATTTCATAAAATAAATGCCAGACCTGCTAATGGTCGTGAACAGCCCAGCCTGAGCAGCTAAGAACGGGTTGTCCCGAGTAGATGGCCTGACGACTGCGATGGTGGGATCAAATCGTGGGGCGCCATTTGGTGCATTGGGGAAGCTGACTCCTTCGACAGAAACTCTCTGTGCATGGCTCTTGTGCAATGCCCAAACGACCAGATGTGCTCCAGCGTTTGCAACCCGCAATGGCTCGACGGCAAAGAATGCGGCGGCCATCGGATCTCGTGTCCAATCAAGAAGGCGCGTAGGTATCCCATGATGCTGTGCGAGAGCCAAGGCAGCCGGCAAATCTGAGAAGCGCAAGAATTCGTCGCCAAATATCGGATTGTGAGGATCCGCCAACCAATCTGGATTGGTAGTTGGATCCGGTCCGAGATTTGTCATCGGTACCGGCATTCCCAGTTCATCACATCTGCTGATGAAGTCCCACACCGGCAAATACTCGGCAGTGGTTTGGATTGTTAAGAGCCTACTAAGCTCGGCATCGCGTGGGCCAAATGCAGCGGAACCAGACCAGTAGTTGGGATGCCAAAACCAGTTGAGATTTTGCGTCGGCTGCACAGCGCCAAAGCGGCGCGTTGCTTCAGTAATACTGTTGTTCAAGATGGTATTCGATGGGCGCCAAGCCGAAGGTAATAACTGCCACTCCTCGTATGCGTGGCCCCGAAAAACCCACGGACAAGATGCACCTTCCCACCAATGGGAATTGGATGGCCGAAGAGCGTCAATAAATTCCTGAGCCGTTGCTGCCACCGCCACTTCGATGCCTTCAGAGGCATTTGTCCAATCAATAGCCAACTCAATTCTCTCCAAAGGTTTTCCATTCTTCGGCTACGGCAGGCGCCTGATAGGCAGCGTTGGGCTGTGATGTTAGAGAATGGAACAATAGGTCGCTAAGGCTTTGGTCGTCTGAACCAGTCCTTGCCGAAATAGGATCTCCAGATAGCGGTCGACGTCGATAGGCGGATTCTTGAGTTGCGCTCGCTGTCGCTGCGCGGCGGCTACCACCGCTGCTGCATCAAGGTCAAAGAGATTCTCCACAAACTCGTCGGGATGTTGAGATTCAACTCCGTAGGAAGTGAGTACGTCCGCTGGAAAATCCCGTTGATTGAAGGTCACGATCACGCTGGCACCACAGCGGATGGCCGTAGCGAGAACATGGCGATCGTCGGCGTCGGGTAGAGTCAACCCTGCAATGATATCTTCATACCCATCCACCAAACCATCGGGGATTGCGCGGTCCATCAGGTCTGACGTGCGATCGACCTGTGCACGTGTCAGATCAGGCCTGTTGAGTAGCAAATTGCGTTTCCACTCCTCATGAATGTCGCGACTCCAGCGAGCACGGAACCGTCCCGACAACCCTAGCCACATCAGAAAGTCGCGCAGCGGCGCGGGATAGAGAACACAGGCATCGAAGATGACAGTGAAGGGGGAGTGCCTCATTCGTACCCCATGCCTGATTCCTGTGCCTGACGTGCGAGTTCTGCCATGGCGTCTTCGCTGGCGCGGTCGCGTGCATCTTTGTATTGCATCAGGTCTGCGAACCGCACGCGGCGATGTTTCCCCGTTCGATGGAACGGCAGCACACCATCCTCCAGTAGCTTGACCAAGTGAGGGCGGGAGACGTTGAGCATGTCTGCGGCTTCCTGTGTCGTCAACTCTGCATGGATGGGCATGACTTTCACGGCATTGCCCTCGGCTAACTCAGCCAGGATATCGACGAGCAAACGCAGGGCAGAGGTGGGCAACTCCACCTGGTGAGCTTGGTTTCGGTCATCGAAGATCTGGATGTGTTGCGTTTCGAAGCGCGTTGCCAAGTAGGCCGCCAAGGCGCGTTGACCCTGCACGGCTGCCTGAACTTCCCGTTCGGCGGGCAGCGTCAGCTTGGTCTGTGTGATGGTGGTCATGGCTAATTCCTGGGCTGTGTAGCAATCTCAGGAGCCAGTATATTCGAAATAAACGAAAAACGAAATAAACGAAAAGAATCCGGGCGATGACTGGGTCAGATCGTTATGGCTGGGCTGGAGCAAGCTTTTTCGACTCAATGGACGTCTGCAGAGGTCAGTCGATGCCGCTGTTCGCCTGAGTCACTGGTGAGCAGGCCGATTGGCTCTCCATGGCATTTTTCGTGGTGTCGACGGAGGTGGCTGCTTCAATCGTTTGACTTAAAACAGCTTTTTCTTCTTATTGGTGACTGAGTGGGAAAACGATATCTCTCGCATTATCAACGATATTTTTTATGGCATGAGGAAGGCGTGCCATTGAAAAAAGCGCCGATACCATCGTTAGCTTAATAGAGCTGACATGGTATCGGGAAAGCGATTTGCCTCCTGACCAGAAACGGCAACACGGCTGCCGCCCCTGTGGTTGATTGTTCGAACGTGGTGGCTCGGACAGCGAAGCTGCTCGGGCGAGCGGTCCTCAAGAGGGCGCACGGTAGCGCGCTGCTGGTTTGCTGTTGGCGAAGTTCGGGCGCATCGCCAAACGGGCCGTCTCGAAGGCTTCCCATTGATGCACATCGGGCAACGGCGGGATAGTCACTGTCTCTCGGCGATCGAAGCCGACCAAAGCCGCGTCGACGAGATCGTCGACCTCCATCAGGCCGTTGATCTGGCTGATATCGAGCCCCGCATGCTGCCAGATATCGGTACGTGTCGCGCCCGGCAGAACCGCCTGCACGTACACTCCCGCGGCCCCAAATTCATGCGTCAACGACTGGGACAACGTAAGCAGATAGGCCTTGGTGGCGCCATAAATGCCAGAGGTGATTTCGGTGGCCACGCCGATGACCGAGCTGATGTTGACGATGGCGCCCGAACCGCGCGACGCCATACCGGCAATAGCAGCATGGGCCAAAAGAGTGGGTGCCGTCATGTTCAGGCGGATCAGCCGCTCTAGATCTTCGTCGGCGGTGTCGACGAAGCCGCCCGGGACATTTGTGCCCGCGTTGTTGATGAGGATGTCGGCAGGGGGGGCGATCCGGATGCGCCGCGCGAGCTCTTGCAACTGAACTGGATCGGACAGATCGCAAGTGATCGCTTCGACCTTGATGTCATGCCGTGTTTGCAAGTCGAGCGCGAGTGCGGTGAGTTTTTCGGTGCTGCGGGCGACGAGTACGAGGTCGTGGCCTCGGGCGGCGAGACGCTTGGCGTAAGCGGCACCAATGCCGGCGGACGCGCCAGTAATGAGGGCAGTGGACATGGGATGCTCCTGAAAGTGTGATGGCGAAATTGCCTTTTAGATGATGATTGACATCTATATGGAGTATGGTTATCATCTAAATAAATGTCAAGGTCGGAGTGAATCATGCGAAACAGCCAAGCGGTGAAAGATGCGAATCGCCGCCGCATCCTAGAAGTGGCTGCACCACTTTTCCGTGAGCGGGGTGTGCAAGGGGTGTCGGTTGCCGATGTCATGCAGGCGGCTGGCATGACACATGGCGGGTTTTATCGGCATTTCGTCGACAAGGACGAGCTGGTTGCCGAGGCACTGGCGACAAGCTCCCAACAGCGGGCGGACGAACGCAAAAGCGCCGAACAGAGTGATCTCGCAACTTACGCCGCCGCCTATCTTTCGGCCGAGCACCGGGAGCGGCGCCGCGAGGGCTGCATGTTTGCCGCACTTGGATCGGAACTCGTGCGCGGGCCTGACGGAGGACGTCAGGCCATGACGGAGGCGATGCGTGAACAGATCAAGACGCTTTCCGAAACGGCCGCCGGTCGGAATGCGAAGGAGCGCCGCAGGTCGGCGTTGGCCAGTTGGTCGACCATGGTTGGTGCACTCACGCTGTCGCGGCTGAGCGACGATCCCGAGCTCTCTGACGAGATTCTGGATGCTGCCCTCAATTTGATCGTCACGCGCCTGAGTCAAAAGACGTCGCCGGATGGCTGACCACCGTCGCACCCTCGTCGCCCTCGCCGACTCAGGCAAGAGAGAAGTTCCCTTCTTGGGCTAGATGGTACTTTTCATGGCATTGGTATTTTTGGGTGGAGACCCAGTACCACGACTCAATTCTTATTTTGCGCCACCGGCCAGCGCAACGACTTTTCCGCTCGCTCCTTCTCTGTCAGCGGGAAGATATGCGTTGGGTTGCCGTCGAACCAACCAGCATTTTGCGAATAGATGCCGCGCACTGACCAGGCAACAGTGCCGTAATACTCTTGCAGATAGGGGTGTTGCGCTAGTCGCGCTGGTAGTGTTACTTCCTGAACCAACTCATCTGGGGTCTTGCCTCTGTTGATCCCTTCCATGGTTTTGTCATAGACGAACTTGATGCCGTCCCGATAAGCCGTGAGAGCATCCTTGACTTTGTCCTCGCCAGCTCGCGTGCTCACCTGACCTTCTGCCAGAATTATGTCCCAAAGATTCTTCATGCCTGCGACGTCGAGCGGCGGTCGTGAGGAAGGCAGGGCGGAATTGCGAGTTGACGTGCCGGGCCTGGCCCTACCAGCCATGATGAGTCCTTCCGAAGTGGCATGGTATTTTTTCTTCGCCCCCAGCGCCAACCTGAAATCCTTGCAGCACAACGCTCTCCACGGATCAACTGCTCACTCGGATGAGCACCTTGCCGCGTGCATGTCCGGTAGCCACTTTCTCCAGCGCCGAGCGCGCCTCGTCCAACGGGAAGATCGAGTCGGTGATGATCTGCAACTGCCCCGTCTGGAAGAGGCGGGTAGCCTGCGGCAGGAAAGGCGTTGCGCTTTCGAAAAACACGAAATCGCCCGCGTTTCCGTTTTGCGGTTTGATGCCGAACTCAACCAGCGTTGCGATGCGGCCGCCCGCGCGCAAGACGGGCCAGGACTTGGTCAGCGTGTCACCGCCGACAGTGTCAATTACGAGGTCGATGTCGCGCGTTTTCGCGAAGTCCTGCATCCGGTAGTCGATGACATCGTCTGCGCCCAGGCTCTTGACCAGATCGACGTTCTTGCCGGACGCCGTGGCGACGACATAGGCGCCCGCTTGGTGGGCTAGTTGGACGGCCATGCTGCCGACGCCCCCCGCTGCGGCGTGGATCAGCACGCGCTGCCCACGCCGCAGTTGGCCGACGTTAAACAGCGCTTGCTGAGCCGTGCCAAAAGCGGTTGGCAGGGCCGCAGCCTGTTCGACGCTCATTTCTGCTGGGATGAGGCACACGTCATCACCGGAAATCATCAAGGTGTGAGCGAAGGCACCTCCCTCGCTGGGCGCCGTGCGTCCGACCACGCGGTCGCCAGGCTTCACGTTGGACACCTGTGCGCCGACGGCCTCAATGACGCCGCCGAAGTCCGTGCCCGGCACATACGGAAGTTCGACCGGGAAGACTTGCTGCATGTAGCCGGCGATTATCTTCAGGTCCAGCGGGTTGACGCCTGCAGCCTCGACTCGCACCCTGACTTCGGTGGGCCGGAGTGCGCGCAGAGGACGTTCGCCGATAGTGAAAACGTCGGGAGCACCAAAGGTGCTGATAAATGCTGCTTTCATCGGGATATCTCCGAAGGGGTTCAGGCTTGAGGTGGGAACTGGCCGAGTTGGAGGAACAGACCGAACCAGTCCTCCATGTGCCAGGTCTTGGCAATGCGATCGCCCGCGAGCGTATGAAACTCATGGAGGCGGAAGCTGACCTTTTTTCCCGTGGGTGCGATACCGAAGAGCTCACCTTGATGCGTGCCGCTGATCTCCGCGCGCACACCGATTCGGCCAGGCTCCTGGACCATGTCGTGGATGGTGATCCTGACGTCGGGGAACGCCTGCAGGACGATGCGGATGATGGGCTTGATGCCGTCGGGGCCGGGGCTCTGGCCAGGAGCAAGCGGGACGTCGTCCCAGTCCGGTGCAAGAACCCTATCCACGAGGTCAGCGTTCTTGTCGGTAAATGCGCGGTAGAAAATCTCCACCGCCTGACGCTCAGTGAGAAGGCGATCGGAGAGATCAGTGTTGGAGGTGTTCATTGCCAATTTCATTTCCGTTTGCTGACGATGGTGAAATTTTGGGGACGGCAGTAGAATCTGTCCAACAAATACATCGTATATATCTTTATCCACGGTATGAATTTTCATGGCATCGATCTAAACCTGTTGGTGGCTTTCGACGCCTTGATGAGCGAGCGGAATGTGACTCGCGCTGCAACCCAAGTCGGCGTGAGTCAGCCAGCGATGAGTGCGGCGCTTTCGAGGTTGCGCAAGCTCTTCGGTGACCCGCTGTTTTTGCGCAGCGCCGATGGCCTGTTGCCAACAGCACGCGCACGGGATCTGTCCGAGCCGATCTCCGAAGCTTTGCGACAGATCGAATCCACGCTCGTGAAGAAGCCCCAGTTCGTGCCCGAAAAGGCATCGATGACTTTCAAGCTGGGGCTGTCTGACTATCCGGCCTTCGTCTTGCTGCCTTCATTGATGCAGGCGCTTGAACGTCAGGCACCAGGCGTGTCATTGAATGTGCATGCTTTCAGCGACCGAGATCATGCGGTCGATTTGTTGGATTCAGGTGTCATCGATGCGGCTATCGGTGTCCCACCTACACATGCTGACGGTCGGATATTGACGCGGCCTGTACTTCGAGACGAATTCGTCACGATCGTCGCCAGTAGCCATCCGGCGGCTCGGCGCGGGATGAGCATGAAGAACTACTTGGAGTTGCCTCACGTCCTCGTTTCTCCCGAAGGCGAGCTGTACGGGATCGTGGATCAGGCGCTGGCGCAACAGCGCAAGAAGCGCAATATCGCGCTGACTTTACCGCAGATGTTTGCGGTGCCGGCCATCGTAGCTCGAACGAGAATGACGGCCACGGTCATGAAGCGAGTGGCCCTTTACTCGCCGGCCGGCCGCCGGCTGGTGTTATTTCCGCCCCCGGTGGCATTGCCCGAGGTTGTATTCGACCTGATTTGGCATCGACGCAGTGACGCTCATCCCGCCCAGCTTTGGTTCAGAGAATTTATCGCGGAGCATGCTGCATCGCTATGACCGGTTTTTTCTGCAACCGATTGGCTTGGGGGTTGCGTTGCGGATGACTTGGCGTATGAGAGGGCTGACAGAACCGACGACGATGGTGGTCTACAACCCGGCAACGCCAGAGGATGCCGAGCCGATCAGATCCCATTACGCCCGGGGCCTCAGCCGGCCATCGGCTTCGGCAGGTAATCGTCTGGTTTGAATGCCCTTCGCATCCGCTGGGTGGCGAAATCGACAAAAGCGCGAAGTTTTGGCAGTGACTGATTTCGGCTTGGATAGTAAAGGGAAAGACCGGGAACCTCTTCGCAATAAGGTTCGAGAACGGCCTGCAGATCTCCGCTTTCAAGATACGACATTACTAGCGAATGCGGCACTTGAAAGAGCCCGGCACCTCTGAGCGCTGAGCGAACGCAGGTCTCAATGTCGTTGATCACGAGCGGCCCCTCGACGCCCACCATGATGCGCTTACCATCGACGACAAATTGCCAATGATCGAGAGCCCGCACGGACTGACGCAGCAGTATGCAACGGAAATTCTGCAGGTCGGAGGGAGACGACGGCCGGCCATGTTTCCGAAATAACGCGGGGGTGCCAACAACAACGAAGCGTTCCGGTGGTGTCAACCATACCGCGACCATATCGATCTGCACGAAATTTCCCAGTCGTATCCCCGCATCGAAACCTTCTGCGACGATGTCTATGGGGCGATCTTCGCCCACCAGTTCGAGCTCAACGTTCGGGTAGGCATCGAAAAAATCCGGCAGCAAGCGATTCGCCAGCAACGGCAAAATCGGCCTGGGCGCATTGATGCGCAGCCGGCCGGTAATCTCGCCACCCAAGCCACTCGCGGCATCCAATCCTGCCGAGAGCATGTCGACAGCCGGGCGCGTGTGGGCAAGCAGGCGTTCGCCAGCCTCGGTGAGGCTGACGCTCCGTGTCGTACGCGAGAAGAGCGGCGCGCCCACTCGTTTCTCCAGACTGCGTATCGCCTGGCTGACCGCGGACGGAGTGATTCCGAGCTGCCGTGCCGCCGCACGGAAGCCCCGGCATTCGGCCACGGTCAAAAACATGACCAGCCCATCCAGATGGGTTCTATCGATTGTTAAGTTCATCTACACGGCCCGTTCTGAATATGCCCAGTATTCAAATAATAGCGCACGAGTTACCTTGGGCTACCGAACTGATCAAGGAGAACTCACATGTTTTTAGTTATGGGAATTACGGGAAAAGTAGGTGGTGCAGCCGCAACCCATCTGCTGACGCAAGGCAAGAAGGTGCGCGCGCTGGTCCGCGACCGTTCGAAGGCGTCAAGCTGGGTTGAGCAAGGCGTCGAACTGGTTGATGGCGATTGGAACGATGCGGCCTCCGTTGAGCGGGCGCTCAAGGACGTGGAGGGTGCGTTTGTCATGTTGCCCCCCATCTGGGCGCCGTCGCCGGATTTCAGGGAAGCCAAGCTCGTTATCGCGAACTATGTCCAGGCGCTCACCAAGGCGCCGGTGCCGCGGGTCGTGGCGCTTTCGTCGATGGGCGCAAACAGAACCAGCGGGATGGGGTTGATCACGGCGCTGTCGCTTCTGGAGCAGAGCTTTCGCGATCTGGCATCGCCGATCGCCTATGTGCGAGCAGGGGGTTTTTTTGAGAACTTCTTGTACGGGTTGCACGTCGCTCAAGGCGGCGAACTACCTGTCTTCTATGACCCGCCAAGTCGGAAATCGACCATGGTCGCGACCAACGACATCGGCGCCGAGATCGCAACGCTTCTGAGCGGACCGGCTTGGTCCGGACATCGCATCATCGAACTCGGTTCAATGGTGAGTGCAGACGAAGTGGCTGCGCAATTGGGCGAAGTGATGAAGCTACACGTTAAAGCCGTTGCGGTTCCGCGGGCCGGGTGGGCGGGTGTATTCGAGCAGCTCGGCATTCCGAAAGGCCAGTCTGGTCCGGCCGAAACCATGTATGAGGCTGTCAATGCCGGAGGAATGGACCTCGGGCTCAAGGGTACGGAGCACGTTTCGGGCGCGACGTCTGCTCGCGATGTGTTTGCGGCGGTCCAGAAGGCCTCTGCAGCATAGGTCCGCCCATACGCTGTCGATCTGGGCATCGCGAGGCCGACGGCGTATGGGAACGTACACAGTGATTCACGGGTATCCGAACGGCCAAAGCCGTCCGAGCCCAGGCCGATGAAGTGCGATCTTTTTTCTACTTTATTAAGTAACATCGGTCTGACTGCACAGATTATGCGGGGAATCACCGTTGAATATGTCTTTCCCTTGGTTAGGATTGATAGGCGCAGCCGCGCTGCTCTTGCTCCTATTCGGGTCCGACCTTCTTCGCAGTGATAAAGCTATCTCGCGATGGCGGGACCTGCCTTGGCTATCATGGGCGGGAGCGACGGCCTACCTCATCCATAACGTCGAGGAATATGGGATCGACCTGTTCGGCCGGACGTACGCGTTTCCAACGTCGATGTGCCAGCTGTTTGGCTTTCAGGACGCCGCGCATTGCCCCGTTCCGCCGGCATTCTTTACGGCGGTCAATGTGCCGATGTTCTGGTTTGCTGCGCCGATCGCGGCCTTGCTGAGTCGGCGTCATCCCCTGGTTGGACTCGCCGTCTACGGCGTGATGTTGGTGAACGTTGTTGCGCATGTCATCAGCGGTATTGTTGCCGGATCGATCTACAACCCTGGCTGGCTGACAGCGATCTTCCTGTTCCTGCCGCTGACAGTATGGATGGTTCACACTCTCTTCGGAAGGGGCGGTTTGCGCTATGGCGCGTGGGCATTCCTGGTAGCGTGGGGGGGCGTGCTGCACCTCATCTTGGCGGGCTCGGTTGTTCCGCTCATGAAAGGCCTGATCAGCACACCTATCCCCGCGATTGTTATCCAGGTGGTCAATGCCGGACTCCTTATCGTCGTACCTTGGTTAGCCGAACGCTGGCGCGGGGGAGTTCTGATCCGCCGAGTGGGCTGATGCGGTAATCGGCGTCCTAAAGTCTTGGATTGTCCGGTTATATTGCAGCTAATGCGTTGCGGCACGTTATATAGACGCACATAAAAAAATCAGCCAGGAGACGAGGCAATGACTGACGCGGCGCATCGCAGCGAGGGTGTTTTGGTCGAGCATTTCCGCGAGACCATGATGTTTATGCAGGTTGCCGAGAGTCGCAGTTTCACTGTGGCGGCGCAGCGCTTGAATGTGACCCCCGCCGGCGTTAGCAAGGGAGTCAGCCGGCTGGAGGTAGCGCTCGGCGTCAAGCTACTCAATCGATCTACCCGGAGCGTGTCGCTCACCGACGATGGAGAGAGATTGGCGCTGCGCTGGCGGAGCATCCTGCTGGAGGTGCAAGCCGCGGAGGCGGAGGTGTCGCATGGGGAGAGCCTCAGAGGAAAGCTCAAGATCCACGCGCCTGTAGGTTTGGGCCGAAAAATCATCATGCCGCTGCTCGTCTCTATGGCCAAAAAATTCCCCGAACTTGTCGTCAACGCGGACTTCAGCGACCGCGTGCCCAGTTTTGTGGAAGAGGGTTTTGACGTCGCCGTCAAGATTGGCGAAGTGGCGGACTCGCGCATGGTGGCCAGGAAGCTGATCCCGCCGTCGCAATGTATGGAAGGACGGCTCTTTCCGTGCAAAAACCATCAATCGTGATACGGTGGTGATGCAGGGGCGCCAGCGCAATCGATAGGTGACGGCTGGCGCATAAGTTAAGGTATGAGTCTATGCAACACGCATATTCTCAATCAGCCCGAGCCCCCGACAGCTTGACGATCTCCGCCCATTTTTTTTCTTCGGACCGCATGTACGTTTTAAACGCTTCGGGACTGGAACCCACCGGCTCTGCGCCCATGCGATGGTATTGGGCTACTATTTCTGGTTTCTTAAGCACTTCCTGCGCTGCCTCGGACAGCTTGGCCACGATCTCTGGCGGGGTGTCTCTGGGCGCCCACATTCCGTACCAGGTACTGGTTTCATAGCCGTCCAAACCGGATTCCTGCATGGTCGGAACATTGGGTAAAGAGGTGGATCGTTTTTTCGTGGTGACAGCCAGGGCTTTGAGTTTGCCCGCTGTAATGAAAGGCATCGCGGACGGCATGGAGTCGAACATCAACTGAATCTGACCGCCCATCAAATCGGTCAGCGCAGGCGCGCTCCCTTTGTAGGGAACATGCTGCATCGGGATTCCCGTTTTTAATTTGAACAGTTCCCCCGACAAGTGCTGCGAAGACGCGTTGCCAGCCGAACCAAAGTTGATGGTGCTTTTGGTTTTCTTCAGATAAGCAATCAGCTCCGCTACGTTGGATACCGGAAGTTTGCTGTTGACGACCAACACCAAAGGAACGTCTACGAGCTGGGTTATCGGCGTAAAGTCGTTGAACGAGTCGTAGGGCACGTTGGCGTATACAGACGGATTGATCACTTGTAGCGATGCATTTGTCAGCAGCGTGTACCCATCGGGCGCGGCCTTTGCCACCTGAGCTGCGCCTACCATGCCGCTGGCGCCGGGTTTGTTTTCGACGACGATGGGTTTCTTTAAGACCTTTTCCATGGAAGCGGCGGCAACGCGGCCGACCAAGTCTGTAGGCCCGCCAGGCGGGTATGGAATAACCAACCTGATGGGCGAGTGAGGATAGTCGGATGCAGCAATCGCCGGTGCAATACCCATCAGTGCCGTGAGAGAGAAAGTCAGTGCCCCGGCAAGCAAGACAGCCTGGACGGCGGCTCGTCGCGGCGGCGGCCGGTGATAGGTGTGCTCTGGCTTGTGCGTCATGTCATGTCTCCTTTGATTTTAAGGGCGATCTTTCCCAGTACCTCGCGTCCGTGCAGTGCATCCAGTGCTTCGCACAATTCATGCATCGCATAAACGCGGGAAATACCCGGATGGATGGCGTCGCTCCCTGCCATTTCAAACAGCTGCGCCATCATGGTTTGCATGGGGCGTTCGTAATGTTTGCGCTCGTTCGCTGGTGTCCAACCGATGTATTGGCCATAAAAGAAGCCAAGCAAACTGAGGTTTTTGACCAGTAGAATATTCGCCGGCACGTTGGGAATCGATCCACTGGCAAAGCCTATGATCACGATTTTTCCGTTTTGCGCCGTACAGCGCAGGGCACGCAGCAATAGATCGCCTCCAACGGGGTCGAACACGATCGTGGCGCCTTTGCCATCTGTCAGTGCCTTTACCTGTTCAATGAGCTGGCTCGCATCGACGGCGTGGTGGGCGCCGTTGTGCAAGGCCGCTTGGCGCTTTTTCTCTGTGCTGGCGCAGGCAATGACCTTGACGTTTGGAATCTGCGCAGCCAGTTCGACCGCTGCGGCGCCTACGCCGGACCCCGCACCCAGTATCAAGAGCGAGTCGCCTTCTTTTATCTGTGCGCGCCAATGCAGCGCCGTGAACGCCGTGCCGTAGGAGATCGGCAGCGCCAGCGCATTCAATGGCGGCAGGCCTGCAGGTACCGGATACACTGTGGAGGCCTGGATCTTTAGTTGCTCGCTGTAAGCGCCCCAGTCGCAAATAAAGACAGCGGTGTCGCCAGGTTTGATGTGTTCAACGGCCTGTCCGCACTGCAACACGCAGCCCACGCCCTCTGTTCCCGGGGTAAAGGGCAGCGGCGGCGACTTTTGGTATTTCCCCTCTATCAACAAGCCTGTGGCGTGGCTGACCGTGGCATGGTGAACTTCGATCAAGACTTCATCGTCGGCCAAGCCGGACGGCGAGTCGACGGATTGCACAGAAATGACGTCTGCGGGTGAACCGAACTCTCGGCAGATGATCGATTGCATGACTGTCCTCGTCACAGTTTGATAACGTGTTCGGTGGCCAGCTTGTTTATCGCTGTGCTATCGAGTCCGATCTCGTTCAAGATCTTTGCAGAGTGCTCTCCGATACGTGGCGCAGGCTTGGGTGTTTTTTCCGTGTGGACCGGCCACGGTGTTGCCGCGATCAAGACATCGCCAAAGCCGGGTTGGTGCAACGTTTGAAATGTGGACAGGTGCTGGGCCTGCGGGTGCTGTAATACTTCACTGGCGTTGCGAACGCGTGCATGTAGCACGCTGTGCTGGTTGAAGCGTGTTTCCAGCTCTGCGACTTTCCAGTTCCGCACGACGTCGGCCAGCTCAGTGTGCAAGATCGCTTTATGTTGAAGGCGAAGTTCATTCGTTGCAAAGCGGGGATCTTGTTCCCAATGCGTCAAGGAAAGGGCTTGGCTGATCCGTTGAAATTGATCATTGTTCAACGCCAATATGGTAATTTTTCCGTCCACAGCGTCAAATATTCCGTTGGGGGCGCTGACGGCCTGTTTGATCACTTGCTTGGCAATCACTTCTTCCGAAAAAGCAGTCGATTGCAATGCGCAGCAGACGTTGAATAGATTGAGCTCTACGTGAACGCCTTTGCCTGTTTTAGCGCGTTGTAATAGTGAGGCCGTACAGGCCTGCGCGGCATAGATGCCGGTCGCGATGTCGGCTAGTAAGAAACCCACTCGCTGAGGGCTGCCATTCACATCCCGGTTGGTGCTCATGAGCCCGCTGTCGGCTTGCATCACGGAGTCTGTAGCGGGGTTCTCCGAAAACGGACCGTCGGCCCCATAGCCGCTGATCGATACATAGACTGGGTTTAAGCCCAACTGCGTCAGTGATTCAAAATCGAGACCTAATCGTTGCACGGTCTGGGGCCGAAAATTCTGCACAACAATATCGGCTGTTTTAGCCAGTGCCAGAATCAGCGCCTTGCCCTCGGGATGCTTGGCATCGACCGCGAAACTTTGCTTGCCGGCGTTATAGGTGCAGGACAGGGTGCTGTGCCCATTTGACGAGACGCCTACGTGGCGTCCCCAGTCGCCTTGGGCCGGCTCTATCTTGATGACCTCTGCGCCTTGGTGGCTGAGTAGTTGAGTGCAGTAGGGACCGGCCACGCCCTGGCTCAGGTCCAGCACCTTGAAGCCCGATAATGGGGTAAACCCCAGTGTTGATTCACACGTCACGTATGCCCCCTTTGTCTTGAGCCGCCTTGCTGGATTCCCAACCGACTTAGCCTGTAAATCCCATAGTAAGAGGGCACAGGTAATTTGAGAACTTTCAAAACAGAGCCGTGTCTGGTGATTGATAATCAACAATGAATGGGCGCATGATGCCGTCTGGACTGGGGGGAACGACGATGGATTTGAATCTGGTTCGGTTATTTGTTGCGATTGCAGAATCAAAGAATCTCACCGATGCGGCTAGCCGGTCGGGAGTGACTCGATCGAATGTTTCCCGACGCCTAGGCATGCTGGAAAAAGAGTATGGCGCGCAATTGTTGCGTCGAACGACCCGGTATATGGAACTCACACAGGCCGGCCGCATTCTCTATGAGCATTGTCTGCACGCGTTAAACGAGCTCAGGAGTGCTCAACTGAAGATTGATCAAATCCACCAAACCGTCAGTGGAGAGATCCGTATGCGTATTCCGACGGGGCTCGGGCATTTTTATATCAAGCCCTTGATTCTGGAGTTTTGCAAAACTCACCCGGAATTAAATCTGCGCTTGGTCATCAACGATCAGATTCACGATCTGGTCGCATCAAAGGTCGATCTGGCGATTCACATCACATCTGCGCCGTTGGAGGACCACGTCGCTACCCATGTATGCGACATTCAATGGGGGTTGTTTTGCACCCCGGCTTATCTACGTTCGCTTGTTCACCCGTTGGAAGAACCGAGAAGTATCAAGCACGCGAAGTTGATCGCGCCGTTGAATATTCCACACAGATTGGAGTTTTCGTCACAAAGGGCCGCGGCACATGAATTAATACAGTGCGAGCCCTTCATCCAATCGGGGGACTATCAATTTCTGTTCAATGCCGCAACGGCGGGCTTAGGCGTGGCCCTGCTGCCACGCTACGCTGTCAGAGACGCCATCAGGCAAGGCGCATTGGTGCAGGTTCTCGACCGTCACGAGGTGAGCGGCGTGGGTAACGCGCTCTATGTCGTTCGTGCAGCGAATCGCCAACCTTCTGCGGCCACGTTGGTATTGTTAGATTTGCTGGTGACATCGATACGAAAGATGGCACCCAGTTGGGACGCGGCACACGCTGGTTAACACGTAAACGGCGGTCATATGGCCTTCCTGTGCCGGGGTACAACGGCCCATGTCGCTGTACTTGCTCAAGCAATCTCCTGCGCAAACACAGCGGCCGCCTGGCGCGCTACTTCTACAACGTTAAGGCTCATCGCCAGCTTGCATTCATTCAACGCTTCCAAAGTGAACCACCTGGCTTCGAGCGCGTCGTCTCCGGCGACCGGTATCCCCGATTGCCACTTGCAGAGCACAGCAATCAAGACGAAATGCTGACGAAGCTCGCCTTTGTCGTCACGGCCGAACACATCGACAGCCGTGAAGACGCGGTGCGCTTCGGCGCGGACACCGGTCTCTTCCAGCAGTTCGCGAACGGCGGCGTTTTTGATGGTTTCGCCGATTTTGATTTTTCCGCCGGGGAAACCCCAGCTCCCGGCGTCGGGAGGATTGGCCCGGCGCACCAGCAGGATTTTTTCATCATGAAATACGGCTGCGATGGTTGCTGCGATGGGGCGGGATACCGGCTGTGCAGAAGACGATGGATAGCTGCTATCTGACATAATGGCCTCGCATAATGAGACAAGCACAGAGGCAAAGCATCAAGCCGCCGGCAATCCAGGCGCCGCAGATCAGGCGGCACCTCTTTGGTTGCCGGCAAATGGACCGTCACCGTTCGGTATTAGACGGCCGCGGGATCGATTTTCTCGGCATCGATACCATACCGTAGCATGGCCTCACGGATCTTTGCACGGGGCAGCCGTCCCTCGTCAACGCATGCCTTGATGGCGGCCAGGGCGATGAAGGTTCGATCCACCTCGAAAAAAGCACGCAGTGACTCGCGGGTATCCGAGCGGCCGAAGCCGTCCGTGCCGAGGCTGATGAAGCCGCGATCCTTGATGAACGGGCGGATCTGGTCGCCGACGATCTTCATATAGTCGGTTGCGACCACGACAGGACCAGTACGGTCTTGCAGACACTGCTGAACATACGGAACGCGCGGCTCGTCTTCCGGATGCAGCATATTCCAACGCTCAGCGGCCATGCCATTACGGCGCAGTTCAGTCAGGCTCGTCGCGCTCCAGACATTGCTGGAAATACCAAAGTCCTGTTCCAGCAGTTCACTCGCTGCAATGACTTCGCGCAGGATCGCGCCGCTGCCCATCAGTTGTACATGTGGTTTGCCGGCGGGCTCTGCCGCAGGATCCTGCTTTTCGCCGTCGCGCAACAGGTAAAGCCCCCTGAGAATGCCGGCCTCGCTGCCTGGCGGCAGGGCGGGGTTCGGATAGTTTTCGTTGAGCAGGGTGATGTAGTAGTAAATATCCTCCTGTTCCGCATACATGCGGCGCAAACCGTCCTGGATGATGACTGCCAGTTCGTAGGCAAAGGTAGGGTCATACGACACGCAATTCGGTATCACCGATGACAGTACGTGGCTATGGCCATCATCGTGCTGCAGGCCTTCTCCCATGAGCGTAGTGCGGCCCGATGTGGCGCCCAGCAGGAACCCCCGCGTGCGCGCGTCGCCCGCCGCCCACGCCAAATCCCCTACGCGTTGCAGGCCGAACATGGAATAGAAGATATAAAACGGGATGGCCGCTAGGCCATGATTGCTGTAGGCCGTTCCCGCGGCGATCCATGACGCAATCGCACCGGATTCATTAATGCCCTCTTGCAGGATTTGACCGTCCTTGGCCTCCTTGTAGTAGCTCAATTGGCCGGCATCTTGCGGGGTATAGAGTTGGCCCACGTACGAGTGGATACCGATCTGGCGAAACAGACCCTCCATGCCGAAGGTGCGCGATTCGTCGGGCACGATGGGAACGACGAGTTTGCCCAGATGAGGGTCTTTAAGCAGCGTAGTCAGGATGCGCACGAACGACATGGTGGTCGACACACCGCGCTCGCCGCTATCTTTCAATTGTGTCGCGAAAGCGTTGAGCGGCGGGACCTGCAAAGGGGCAACCTGGCTGTGACGCGCCGGGACATGACCGCCGAGCGCGGCCCGGCGTCGCGCGAAATAGCGGGCTTCCTCGCTGTCGGGCGCAGGCTTCAGATAGGGCATATCCTCGAGCTGGTCATCGGGCACCGGCAGTGAGAATCGATCGCGGAACGCGCGCACGGCGTCAGCGCTCATCTTCTTCAGCTGATGGTTGACGTTCTGGCCTTCGCCGGCCTCGCCCATCCCGAAGCCTTTGACCGTTTTGACCAGAACGACGGTCGGACGGCCTTTGGTGCTGACGGCCTGTGTGTAGGCGGCGTGTACTTTCTCCGGATCATGGCCCCCACGGGTCAACGCCCAGATGTCATCGTCCGACAGGTGCGCGACCAACTCCAGCAGCTGCGGATACTTGCCGAAGAAATGCTCGCGCACATAGGCGCCGTTCTGAGATTTAAACGTCTGGTACTCACCGTCAACGCATTCCATCATGCGTTGACGCAGCAGCCCGCTGGTATCGCGTTTGAGCAGATCGTCCCAGCCGCTGCCCCACAACACCTTGACGACGTTCCAGCCCGCTGCCCGGAAGGTGCCTTCGAGTTCTTGAACAATCTTGCTGTTGCCTCGTACGGGGCCGTCCAAACGTTGCAGATTGCAGTTGACGACAAAGATCAGGTTGTCGAGCCGTTCCCGCCCGGCGACCGAGATAGCTGCCAGCGATTCGGGCTGGTCCATCTCGCCGTCACCCAGAAAGGCCCACACTTTGCGACCTTGATGCTCCAGCAGCCCGCGGTATTCGAGATACCGCATGAATCTCGCCTGGTAGGCAGCGGTCAGCGGCCCCAAACCCATCGACACCGTGGGGAATTGCCAGAAATCCGGCATCAGGCGCGGGTGGGGATACGAGGATAGGCCGTCGCGCCCGGCCTCCCGTCGGAAATTGTCCAGTTGTTCTTCGTTGATGCGTCCTTCCAGGTAGGCGCGTGCATAGATGCCCGGTGCGGAATGTCCCTGTATGTAAACCATATCGCCGCCGAAAGTCTCGGTGCGGCCTCGGAAAAAGTGATTGAAACCCACGTCGTAGAGCACGGCGGCCGACTGGTACGTGGCGATGTGTCCGCCGACATTGGAATGCTTGCCGGCGCGCAGCACCATGACCATTGCATTCCAGCGGATGTAGGCGTTCAATTGACGCTCGATGTCGAGGTCGCCAGGATAGGCAGGTTGCCGGTCTTTCGGGATGGTATTGACGTAGGGACTGGTGACACGCTCATGCAGGTCGCCATGTCTGGATGCATCGAATTCAGTGAGCTGGTCGATCAGATAATGCGTGCGGGAGCGGCCCTCGACTGCCTCTACAGCCTCCAGCGCTTGCAGCCATTCTTGAGTTTCCAGCGGGTCGACGTCGACCAAGGCGAGGGCGGGATTCATATTGGGCCTCCAAAAAAACAACGTGTTAAAGCGATGCCGGCGCCGGCCAGTCTGGTGTGGCGCAGACATCGATTGATAGCCTATGAATTGCAAATGCAATCGTGTTCGCCGAGATTCTAAGTCAGCTACAATTGCAAATGCAACTAAAAAAATGAAGGAGCCTGCTATGAAGGACGGAACGGATCTGTGGTTTTCGTTTGTGCGTACCCATCGCTTGATGATCCGTGAGGTAGAGCGCCGCCTGGCAGCGTCCGGGTTGCCAGCCTACGCCTGGTACGACGTACTGTGGGGACTGGAAAGCGGCCCGCAAGGCACTCGGCGGATGCACGAGCTGGCCGACGCACTGGCGATAGAACGCTACAACCTGACACGGCTGGTAGATCGCCTGGAACAAGAGGGATTGGTCACGCGTACGCGCTCGCCGGAGGACGGCCGCGCCGCATATGCCAGCATCACAAAGGAAGGGCGCGCGCTGCGCAAGAAAATGTGGAAGGTGTACGAAAGCACCGTTGCAGAGCTTTTTCTGAATCAGTTCAGCGCGGATGAGCAAGCAAAATTCGCCAACGGTCTGGACCGAGCTGCCGCCATGGCCCGCGGTCAGTAATTCAATGTGCCGCGAGTGCGTCAGAGCCGCCAGGTTTCAGATCAGTGCATATCGCTTCAATGCTTGCTCCGCATGCCGCATCGATAAGGTACCTTCATCGCCGAGCGTTTTAAGCGCAGTGGCCACGATCCACTGAGCCGTGGGAGATCTGCTCACACCACGGTCAGAGTCGGCTCCCATCGCGACAAATCGAGCGCAGACAAAGCCGCCGATTTGGCTGGCAATATGTCGTTCATATCCGGTGACGGCGAGAACAGGCGATTGCTCAGACCCCAGGCAAGCCTGGATATAGGGCGTCTTCTTCGGTGATAGAGGATGGAGCGTGTTCCAGTGCTCCACCGCGTATCCTTCCCGTGCCAGGCGCGTATAGCTCGGGCAGCTCCACACCTCGCTTGGGATGTTCCAGTCTGTTTGGAGAAGACCGGCCGCCCGGATCACCGTCCCCAAGGCCTTGCCGGCGCCCAGCAACCGGATAGCTGGGGAACGCGATCTGGATGCAGCGTTGATCCGATACATCCCCTTGTACGCATCCTGCACATCGGTTTGAGCGGATATTGGCACTTCACTGTCGTCAGCATGCAGGGCCATATAGAAGCATCCCGGCTCGTTATCTATGTACAGCGTCTGTAGGGCGGAACGCAGAATAGCGAGCGTTTCTTGGCCGGACGCTGGATCGTAAGGGATGCAGTTCAAGCTACTGGCAAGCCAGAGCGGAACGGCAGGTTGCACGCTCTTGGGCCACCGTGACGAGGTTGCCTCGGCGTCGTTGCACAGGATGCCATGTTCAGCAGCCTCGAATATCGCAGCGCGCAGTCCGGCTACGGATTCGGATCGCAATAGATACAGCAACGGCACCTCGAAGCGGCCAGGCCCGTCTCGAAACCAAAGAGGCCAGGCGCTGATGTTGCGCGTTCCCGTCCCAGCGTCGCGGGTGGGTTGAACTCCTGGAGCCGACGTCCCTTGCGAGGCATTTACGACCCAAACCTTGCCCTCGGTCATTACGTCTCGCTCCAGGGTCCGGGCGAAGGCTTGGATGGCGCGGTAGGGAGAGGCGGCGAGGCAGGCGTGCCCCACATTTTCCGCAGTGAGTTTTTCAAGACAAATAGCTGCGACCAGCCGGGTTTGCTGCGTGGCTGCAGCCGGACGTAGATGCTCGAGAGTCATGGTTTACCTTTGTTGAGGGGCTTCTTGCGCGACTCGATATCGTGCCTTACGATTGCAAATGCAATTATTGTAATTGCAATCGTAAAAAAGGACAGACATGACACACCCCAGCGATCTGGCGTTCTATACGGCCGACACCCCCAATGGGCAGAAGGTCAGCATCTTTCTCAAGGAAGCCGGACTTCCTTATGAGCAGTTTGACCTGGATCTTGAGCGCGGCGATCAACATCGACCGGATTTCCTGAAGATCAACCCGAACGGCAAGATTCCAGCCATCGTTGATCGAAAGGCTGGTCTCGCAGTTTTCGAGTCAGGCGCCATACTTTCTTATCTTTCATCGAAGACCGGCTGCTTGCTGCCCACGACGGAGGCAGAGAATATTGCCGTGCAGCAATGGCTGCATTTCCAGGTTGGCGGTATCGGGCCGATGCTGGGGCAGCTATGGTGGTTCTTGCACGCGTCAAAAACGGGCAACACCGAGGCAATACAGCGGTACCAGCGGCAATCGCTTCGTCTTTACCAAGTCACGGATACACGTCTCAGTGAATCTGCCTTCATCGCCTCGAACAACTACAGCATTGCCGATATTGCAGCGTTCTCTTGGTTGAGAACCTGGCAGGAATTGAAGCTGGACATCACGCCTTACCCGCATGTCCGGCGGTGGCTCGATAAGATCGCCGCGCGGCCAGCCGTGCAAGCGGGGCTGTTGGCCACCAACGCTGTTTCCCGAGCCACCCGACCGGCTGTGTGCTAGTGGAAGCTGAGGCCATGGCGTGGACTTATTTGTTTCTTGCTGCAGCTCTGGAGATTGTGATGGGCCTCTGTCTCAAGTTGAATGCAGGTTGGACCAAGCTGGGACCGAGCGCCATCGCGGTCATAGCCGGGCTGAGCAGCATCTATTTACTGGCATTGGCCTTGCGTTCGTTACCTGTCGGAATGGCTTACGCTATCTGGACAGGTATCGGAACGATTGGACTGGTTCTTGTGGGTGTGTTGGTATTTCAGGACGAGATGAACTGGCCTCGAGTTTTCTTCTTGGGATTGGCGTTCATCGGAATCATCGGATTGCGCTTTTCCGAAGGGGCGCCATGAGAACCAACGCGATGCGGTGCCGATCGACGTCACCTGCTACGGTCCGATTGGGCAATAGTTCGATCCGCAAACCGACGTTCGTCTTTCACGCCGCCGAAGGCGCACTTAACCAAACATAATTTGACAGCCCGATTGCAGCTGGGGCAGAGTGCGATTCATCTTTATCTTGTTCGTTGTACGCCGGCGCTGGCTAGGGGAAACCCTTGCATTCATCGCCAGTCTGCGATGCTTGTTCCTACCAATTCACCCGGGACACACCGGGAGCGTTTTTGCTGGCCGCGGAACTTGGAGCCCGGCCTTTTATAAAACCAACGTTCTTGCAGTACCAACGAGGAGACGATGATGAGGAAGGGTTGGAAAGGGCTGATGGCCGCGCTGGCCATCTCGGCGGGCGCTGCTGCGCAGGCGACAGAGACACCGGACATCAAGCTGATGCAGTTGTCCGTCGGCAAGATCGAACTCG
Source organism: Bordetella muralis (assembly GCF_054781015.1). Classification (NCBI taxonomy): domain Bacteria; kingdom Pseudomonadati; phylum Pseudomonadota; class Betaproteobacteria; order Burkholderiales; family Alcaligenaceae; genus Bordetella; species Bordetella muralis. The sequence continues at coordinate 722,370 of NZ_BAAGVF010000003.1, forward strand.
ACAAGGGTTTCATGACTGCCATGGTCGACGTCGGCACCAAAATCAAAATTCCCGTGCCGGCTTATGTGATTCAGCATCCACGAGGCCTGGTGCTGTTCGATACCGGCATGAACCAAGCGACCGCCGATGGCAACTGCGCCAATTACTGGGGGCAGGGCCTGTGCGGCGCGTTCAATTCGATCCAGGGGCGCGACGAAGTCATCGATCGCCAGCTCAAGGCTGCCGGTTTTGATGTGAGCGACGTGAAATACGTGGTGTACTCGCACTTCCACCTGGACCACGCCGGCAATATCAAGATGTTCCCCAACGCCAGACACGTGGTTCAAAAGGCGGAACTGCGCGCGGCCTGGTGGCCCGAAAAATTCCAGCGCGCCGCCTATGTCATGAAAGACTTCGACACGACGCGCGACTACGACTTCATCCAGGTTGAAGGCGATTTCGACTTGTTCGGCGATGGTTCCATCGTGTTGCTGGACACCAAGGGACATACGCAGGGACACCAGTCGCTGCAGGTCAAGCTGAAAAACACCGGTATGGTGTTGCTGGCTGCCGACGCCATCTACACGGGCGAGAACGAGGCGGGTGTGATTCCGGGAATCACCTGGAATACCAACGACTCGATGCGGGCCATCGACCGGCTCAAACAGATACGCGACGCCAATCAGGGCCAGCTCTGGTATAGCCACGACGCGCAGCAGCATGCGCAGAACGCCAAGACCAAAGTCTTTGACTGAGGCGCGCATGTCAGCGGCGGTCGCGCTCGAGGGCGTTACCAAGTCGTTCGGATCCCGGCAGGTGCTGCACGGGATCTCGCTGGCCGTGGGCAAGGGCGAGATCGTCGGGCTGTTGGGACCGAACGGCAGCGGCAAGACCACGACATTGCGGCTGATGGCGGGCTACTATGCGCCCGACAGCGGCCGCGTGACGGTCTGCGGCCGCACGCCGGCCGCAGGGCGCGGCAATACTGATATCGGTTACCTGCCTGAGCGTGTCCCGCTGTATGACACGCTGACGGTGAGCCAATACTTGGCGTTCGTAGCGGGCGTCAAGATGCCTGGCGACCGCATCGGGCGTCGCCGGGCAATCGAACGATCGCTCGACGGTTTCGATTTGCAGGGATTGGCAGGCACGCCCATCGGCCGTTTGTCCAAAGGGCAGCGCCAGCGGGTGGGCCTGGCACAGGCGGTGTTGAACGATCCGCCAGTACTGCTGCTGGACGAGGCTACCAATGGCCTGGATCCGTTGCAGATCGTCGAGGCGCGCGCCATGATACGGCGTTGCGCCGAGGGGCGGGCCGTGGTGTTCAGCAGCCACTTGATGCAGGAAGTCGAGGCGCTGTGCACTCGCATGGTGATTCTGCGCAATGGCCATCTGATAGAGGACGCACCGCTGGGCGGCACGCAGCCACTGCTGAAACTGAGGCTGGATCTGCCAGATGCTCTGCACGCCAAGCTGCATCAGGCCTTGGCCACTTGCCCGGGGGCGCCGCGGGCGCAAGTCACCCTGCTTGCCGAAGGGCTGAGCGATTGGCAGATCGTCTGGGACGATGCCGAGGCAGAGCAAGCCTGCGACGCGGTGCTGCGGACGGTGCTCGGTATGGCTCGCCTGCGGGCGGTGCTCGGCGCGCATGATGCGGTAGAGACGCGATTGCTGGCAGCCTTGGCGCCCAATGACGACACAGAGATCCGGAGGCGTGCATGAGCGGGTTTGGCGCGTTGTACCGGAAAGAACTGCGCACGGATTTCGGAGCGCCGGTCGCCCTGGCGGTAGTGGCGGTGTTCTGGGCGCTGGCGGGTTATCTGTTCAGCTTCAATCTGTTTTTTGTGAGCACGGGACAGATGGTGACCTCGTTTCACAACATGACGATCTTGCTGATTCTGGTCATGCCGCTGGTCAGCATGCGGGCATTCGCCGAGGAGGCCCGTCAGGGGACGCTGGAACTGCTGCTGACCCTGCCGTTGTCGGATGCAACGCTGGTCGCCGCCAAGTTCGCAGCCGGGCTGACGATGCTGGCGTTGATGCTGGCGGGCACCATGGTGGCCGTGTTGCCGTTGGCGTGGTACGGGCAGCCGGATTATGGCCCCATCGTGGGCGGCTATATCGGCGTGTTCCTGTATGGCGCGCTGTTCCTGTCCATAGGCATTGCCGTGTCCAGCGTCTGTTCGAACCAGATCGTGGCGGCCAGCGCCACCTGGGGCATCCTGGTCCTGCTGTGGTTTATCGATTATCCCGCCGCGCTGGATGCGCTGCCGGCGTTGTCGCCGCTGTTCCAGGCTTTGTCGCTGTCGGCCCAGCATGTGGATTTCATCCGCGGGGTGCTGCCTGGGCCGGCCACCGTCATGCTGCTCAGCTTGGCCTTGCTGGCCTTGATGGTGGCCGCGGTAAACCTGAAACGCTGGAGGCTGCGATGAGCCGCGCGTCTGGCATGCGGCGCGTCGGACGGCGCTGGCTGTTGTGGCTGCCGGTCGTGGCGACGGGCGCGGTATTGCTGGCGCTGAACCTCTGGGCGACGCGCAGCCTGGGCCGGCTGGACCTGACCGCGCAACGGGTGTACAGCCTGTCTGAGGAAAGCCTGGAGGCGGCGCGCGCCATCCGCCAGCCTATAACGGTGACTTGGTTCTATGACCTGCGCAACAAGGGCATGGTGGATGCCCTGCATCTGTTGCGCCAATACGAGCGCGCCAACCCATTGATCCAGGTAACCGGGGTGGACCCCGCGTTGCGGCCCGCGCAAGCGCGCGCGGCCGGCATCCAGTTCGCGGGTAGCGCGGTGCTGGAATCCGGCGAGCGGCGCACCACGATCAACGGTGGAACGGAAACCGACTTTACCAACGGCTTGATCCGCATCAGCCAGAACGGGTCGCAGACGATCTGCTTTACCCAGGGACATGGCGAGGCCACGTTGAACAGCCTGAGCTCGCTGGACGACCTGGAAGACCACGATCACGACGAAAACCTGGTGGCACGCGTCGAAGTGCATGAACGCAATGGCCTGGCACTGGCGCGTAATGCCTTGCGCACCTTGGGTTTCGCTACCGTGGGCGTGAATGCGGGAGGCTTGGCGCAAGCGCTGCCGCATTGCGCCGTGGTTGTCGTGGCAGGGCCGCGTGCGCCGTTCGGCGCTGAGGACCTGGGCGCGTTGCGCGACTGGACCGCAGGTGGCGGCAAGAGCCTGGTGCTGCTGGAACCCGACAGCGCTCACGGTTTGGGCGATTTGCTGGCGGATTTCGGCGTGGCGCAGGCAGTTGGAGGAATAACCGATTCGGGCAGCCACTACCGCAATGACCCAGGCAGTCCAGCGGTCAGCGACTACACCCGTCACAAGTTGACGCGCGGCCTGCCGTTGAGCTTTTTCCCCGGTGCCGCCGCCCTCGAGCCGGCGGGAGAGAGCCTGCCGCCGGGAGTCGCGGTCACCCCCTTGGCACAGACATCGCCAGAGGCGCGGCTGCCTGGGCGTGAGGCGCAGCGCTTGACGTTGTTGGCCCTGGCCACCGGCAAGGCCGGCCCAGAGGAGAGCGCCGGGCGGCCCATGTTGCTGGTCGCAGGCGACAGCGATTTTGCCACCAACCAGCACTTCGCAGCGCTGGGCAACGGAGCGCTGTTCGTCAACGCGGTGACGTTGCTGGCCGGCGCGGACCCACTGCTGGATATCCGGCCTCGGCATTATGAGCAGGGGCGTGTAGAACTGACCAACCGCCAGATGCAAACGGTGTTTTGGACCAGCACCGTGGCCTTGCCGGCGCTGGCGCTGTTGATCGGCTTGATGATGTGGTGGAGGCGCCGATGACGGCCACGCGATCCTGGCTGGCGGTGCTGTTGGCGGGTGTGGCTCTGTCGATATGGCAATGGAATGAACTGCGCGAGGGGCCAGAGCACCACGACGGACACAGCCATCTGCATGACGAGCGCGGCAAGCCAGCACGCTTGTACGACTGGGATGCCGCCGATGTAGCGCAGGTGATACTGTCGACCCCGCAAGCGCAGATCACCATGGATCGCGAACCAGGCGGCTGGCGCAGTCCTTCGGCCACGGATTTCGACGTGGCCGGCTTCGTCAAGCTGTTTTCGCAACTGCGCAGCGAGCGCCAATTGACGCCCGTCGCGGGACAACCCTATGGTTTGTCGCCGCCTCATCTGCGCATTGCGCTGCGGGACACGCAGGGCAATGCGCTGGCTCTGATGGACGTGGGCGATTTGGCGCCAGATGGCTTTAGCCGTTATGTGCAGGTGCCCGGCGAGCCGAGCATGCGCATGGTGCCGGACTACCACGTGCGCGAGCCGTTGGCGAAAACACGCCTCCTTAATGATCGACCGACGCGGGCACCCTGAACACGAGGACCAACCCAGCCAGGATTGCCACCATACCCGCCATGGCCAGCGCAGGCATCGCGTTACCCAGGATCAGATAATCAAGAAACACCGTGATCACTGGCACCAGATAGAACAAACTAGTGACGTTGACCAAGTTGCCGTTGCGTATCAGCCGGTAGAGCAGCAATTGCGCCCCGACCGAGATTCCCAGCCCCAGCCACAACAAGGGAATCAAAAATCCCAGGTTGAGCTCTACATGAACGGGCTGCAGTGGGGTGAGGCCCAGGCACAACAGCAAGGTTACGGCATACTGCAAAGGTAGCACTTCGGTGGGCGCTTGCTGAATGCGTTTTTGCAGCATGGCTCCGAAGGTCATGCATAACAGTGCAGCCAGCGCGTACCCCATGCCGAGCCCGGACAGTTTTGTCAGGACCAGACTTTGATATACCACTAGCGTCAGGCCTGCCAATGAGAGCGAGAGGCCGAGCAGCCGCCAGGTGGAGAAACGCCGTTCGGTCATCAGCAGGGTCAGGATCGGCTGTATACCGAGTAGCGTCGCCAATAGTCCAGGGGTGATGCCATTTGCCATCGCCTGGAAATAGCAGACCGAATAGCCACCGATCAGTAGCAATCCCGTTCCTGCAATCTGCCACCGTGTCCCGGGCCTGGGCAACCACCGGCGGTTTGGCAAACCGATCAGCAAGAGGGCACCGAGCGCCAGGCTGAAGCGCAGGATCAGCATAGCAAGTACGGAACCGTGGTCCAGTCCCCAGCGGGTGAAGATAGCCGCGCTGCCCCATAGCAGCACGAACGTGGACATGGCGGCGAAACCCGTCCATGTGAAAGATTTAGAAGTCATTATTTATTCACCTGTCGAACAACGAACAGGCCCCAGCCATCCGCTGACACCTCAGTGTCAGGGCAGCCTTAATGGCATCAGGGTAGGGGCCGCGAAGCGGGCTGGATCAGCCCAGGGTCATCGCGAGTGGCGGAGCCACTGCGATGTTCGCCGGAGGCGCGACAGATGAGGGCGGCGGGTTCGTAGCGCGCACGCCGCCGGCCACGATGCTCGTGGTCAAGGCGAGTGGGATATGGCGCGCAGACGAAACCATTGGTGTCTAGTCAATATCTAGAGATAATTGCGAAAGAATATAGCACGTGCATGCCCGCAATGGAGAAAACTTATGTCGGACACAAAGGCTGTCGTTTTTGACCTCTATGGCACGCTGTATGACGTCCATTCCGTCGCGCAACGATGCGATGCTTCGTATCCCGGTCGAGGCATGGAGATCAGTGCCATGTGGAGGCAGAAGCAACTCGAATACACGTGGCTACGCAGCTTGATGGGTCAATACATTTCATTCGAGCAAGCAACTTATGATGCGCTCGTGTATACCTGCAACGCCTTGAGGCTCGATTTGGATAAGGCGACCTGCGATGTGCTGTGCGAGGCCTACCTGAATTTATCGCCGTACCCAGAGGTCCCCGCCGCATTACGGCGGTTACAGGACATAGGGCTGCCATTGGCGATTTTGTCGAATGGATCTGTCTTTTCGATTGACAGTGTCGTCAAGAATTCTGGGCTGCAAGCATGTTTCTTACACCTGCTCAGTGTCGAGCGCGTCGGCGTATTCAAGCCCGACCCGCGCGTCTATGCGTTCGCGTGCCAAGCCTTGGACCTGCTACCGGCTCAGATTCTCTTTGTGTCTTCGAACGCTTGGGATGCGTCGGGTGCGCGCCATTTCGGGTTTGACGTTTGCTGGATCAATCGTCGCGACAGCACGTTTGACGAATTGGGCGTGGCGCCATCGTATGTGGTTCGCGGGTTGGATGAGCTGCCAGAGATTATCCTTGCCACATCGCCTGCTCGTACTGCGCCGGACTGATGTCTCAAAGGTCCGGCACGCGTGGATAAGTAGGAAGCTGCTGAACATGATATGCGCCGCACGCGTATCGGCATCTTTCCGAAGTTTACGCGTACCCGGCAGCTGTATCGAGGCCCAGATCGCGTCTCGAATCACGAACCGCGGATGCCCGCCTTTTGGATGACATCGGTCCACTTGGACATCTCGGCGTCGATGAACTTGCCGAATGCGGCGGCATTGCCTGGGCGAGGCTCCATACCCTGCGCCAGGAGACGCTTCCTGATCTCGGCGTCGGCCAGTGCGTCATTGATTGCTGTGTCCAGGCGTTCGACGATCGGGGCTGGTACGCCGGCTGGCGCCATAAATCCATACCAGCCCGACGCCACCACATTCGGAAGCCCCTGGCTACGTAAAGTAGGTGCCTGAGGATAGATTTCGCTTGGTTCGGCGGAGGCCACTCCCAGCACGCGCAGCTTGCCGCTCTGTATATGCGGAAGCGCTGCGGTAATGGCCGTCAGTGTCGCGTCCAAGCGCCCCGCCAGCAGGTCCGTGTACGCCATGACGTCGCCACGATACTGCACGGTCAAACCTTTTACCTGGGCATCGCGCAGGAACAGCTCGGCCGCGAGATGTGGCAGCGAGCCGTTGCCCGGTGAGCCGAACGTCAGGCCATTGGTCTGGGATTTTCCGTAGGCGATCAGCTCCTGCGCGGTCGTCGCGGGGGATTGCGCGTTGACGATCAGGAATAATGGAACCGTGGCGGACATGGCGACGGGTTGCAGGTCTTTCTTGGGGTCATAGCCCAGATCCCCGTACAGGGCCTGCAGGGTGGAATAGGGCGCGGCGGCGTACAGAATGGTATAGCCGTCGGCCGTGGCATGAGCGACAAATTCGTTGCCTACCCGGGTGCCCGCGCCAGCCTTGTTCTCTATGATGACGGATTGGTTCAGGCGTTTTGCCAGGAAATCTCCGATCAGGCGTGCCGACAGGTCATTGGGACCGCCGGCCCCGTAGGGCGCCACAATTTTCACGCTGCGGGCGGGCCACGCCTGATTGGCCAATACTCGGGGCACGACGCCAGTGCAGGCGGCCGCGGCCGCTGCGCTCAAGAGCGTCCTTCGGCTCATCTTCATGTTTGTCTCCTGAATATTCGAATAGGAAGGAGAGTTCGCCTCGGTATCCGCAAGAAGCCGGCCCCTTCGCGACCCTGAGAGGCGATGATAGATGGCGGTTTCTATTAGGACAATTTTCAAATTATTGATTACTTAAAGGCTTGGGTTATAAATCGATTCTGACTTTCCGACGGCAGTAAAGGACATCCCATGACATTCGAAGTCACGCTGCGGCAGTTGCGCGCCTTTATTACGGTATTGGAATGCGGCAGTTTTTCTGTGGCAGCCGATACCATGCATTTATCGCAGGCGGCCTTGAGCGGTCTGGTCAAGGAACTGGAAAGCCGGCTAGGCGTGCGATTGCTGGATCGCAATACGCGCAGTGTCGGCGCTTCGGTGGTCGGCAAGGCATTCGAACCCATGGTGCGTCGTGTGTTGGCAGACTTGGATGAGGCGCTGGAGAGCGTGAGTAATCTGAAAGCGCTGCGCCGTGGGCTGGTGCGAGTGGCCGCGCCAGAGACGCTGTCGTGTACGTTGCTGCCGGAGCTCGTCGCTGGCTACAGCGAGCGTCATCCGGGCGTGGAAATTCGGTTTGATGACGTGCCGATCGAACAGGTGCTCGCCAATTTGCATAACGGCAGCTCGGATATCGGTTTCGGCCCCGCGGGCGTGCTGACCGACGATGCGATACAGGCGCATCTGATTCGCATCGATCCCTTGTGGGCCGCACTGCGTCCTGACGATCCGTTGGCGACGGGAAAACCGGTCAGCTGGAAAGACCTGCGTGAACGTCCACTGATCAACTACATGCCCAACCTGGCGACGAACGTGCTGAGCAATGTGCCGTCACGACGGCATCCGGAGCAGATCGTGCCGGTGCATAGAGTCAACACGGCGCTGTCGTTGTTGCGTGTGAGGCCTGGCTACGTAATCTGTCCGTCTATGGCGCGATCGTTGGTCGAAGGCTTTGGTCTGGTTTTCGTGCCATTGTGTCAGCCCGCTGTGAGCTGGCGCATCGCTTTATTTACTCGCGCGCGGGCCGCATTGTCTCCTGCCGTGGAGAGCTTTCTCGACTATGCGTTGGAAGCCGCCCAGGTCGATGAAGCTGCCCGTGCGCCGGCTGTACGCCCCGCGGTCGCGCGCAGTCGGCGTGGACTTGGATAAATAAGATAATCTGATAAAACCCTCAGAAATCTCGTCTTGTCCGATAAAACATGGGCGCGTATCTTAGGCGGCCAGCCTCGGGAATTCGCAGCGTGCGGATTCCACTTGCAGTTTGCAGAGGCTTTTCCAGACCCTCATGCGCCGCTTATGAATTTGCCCGACCTAGATTCTTTCCTGTCACCGCGTTCCATCGCTATCGTGGGCGCTTCTACCAATCCCGCCAAAGTCGGCGCCGTGGCGCTGCGGTATCTGCTTGAACATGGGTATCGCGGTGAGGTGTACCCGATCAATGCTGGGGCACAGCGGATCGAGGGGTGTCTGACTCACCCCTCGATCCGCGCTGTGGGCAAACCGATCGATCTGGCGATCTTCGCCATTCCCGCCTCGGGTGCGGATGCTGCACTCGACGATGCCATCGGCGCAGATGTGCGAAACATCGTCATGTTCTCGGCCGGCTTTGCCGAGCTGGGAGCGCAAGGCGCAGTGGGGCAGCGTCAGTTTGTAGATAGGGCGCGTGCAGCAGGAATCCGCGTACTGGGGCCCAACTGCCTGGGGTTCATGAATGTGGCGCAGTCTGTGTACGCCACATTCTCACCAGTGGTGTCTACCGGTCTGGTCAAGACAGGCCATATCGGCTTGGTCAGCCAGAGTGGCGCGTTCGGCGCATACGCCTACGCGATGGCGCGCGAGCGCGATGTCGGACTTTCCGCGTGGGTGACCACGGGCAATGAGTCAGACATTGACGTGGCTGATTGCATTGCGTGGATGGCACGCGATCCCGCGACGCGAGTGATCATGGCGTATCTCGAAGGATGCCGCGACGGTGCAAAGCTGCGGCGAGCGCTGGACCTGGCTCGCGCAGCGAGCAAGCCGGTGATCGTGGTGAAAGTCGGCCGCACGGCACTGGGAGCGCAAGCCGCCGCATCGCATACCGCGGCGCTGGCGGGCGACGATGCGGTGTATCAAGCACTGTTTCGCCAACATGGCGCCTGGCGCGCCCGTTCCATCGAGGAATTTTTCGACATCGCACATTGTCTCGCGGTGTCTGGCCGACCGAGCAATGGCCGTGTGGGCCTGCTGACAGTGTCGGGTGGCGTCGGTGTGATGATGGCAGATGACGCGGCCGAGGCGGGGTTGGACGTCGCCGAGCTGCCGGCAGCCGCGCAAGAAATCATCCGAGCTCACGTGCCGTTTGCCGCGACACAAAACCCAGTCGATCTGACGGGGCAGGTCACAGCCGATCCGTCGCTGCTCGATACTGCAGCTCGTGCAATGTTGGAGCATGGCGACTACGGCAGCTTGTTGATTTTTCTGGCCGCGTTCGGCAGTACTCCTGCCATGCAGATCAGGCAACAACAGTTGGCTCGGGATTTACGGCAGGAATTCCCCGGTCGTCTGGTGATGTTCAGCGCACTGGCCGACACCGGGCAGCAACGTGCGCTCGAGGAGCAAGGGTGCCTTTGCTATGGCGATCCGGCCCGAGCAATCCGTGTGCTGGCCGCGATGGCGTTCTTTCACGAACAGCAGTTGCAGGCCAAGCCCGTGCCGGCCGTTGCGATCCCGTCGATCGCGCTTCGGCCCGGCCCCTATAGCGAAGCCGACGCGATGCGAGTCTTGAGCGAAAACGGCATCCCCGTCGTACCGACACGTCATGCGCATTCTCGTGAAGACGCGGTGGACCACGCATGCGCGTTGGGATTTCCGGTGGTCATGAAGGTCGTATCTGCCGATATCACGCACAAGAGCGATATCGGCGGCGTGGTGCTGGATATCCGTGATGGGCAGGCGGCTGCCGGCGCCTACGATCGTATTCTGTCGACGGTGGCCGGTGCGGCGCCGCACGCTCGCGTGCAGGGAGTACTGATTGCACCGATGTTGCGCGGCGCTGTTGAGTGCATCCTCGGGGTACGCCGGGATCCTGTCTTGGGGCCGGTCGTGATGTTGGGGACGGGTGGTGTGAATGTCGAGTTGTTGAGGGACGTGGCATTGCGGCTGGCGCCGATCGACATCCAGCAGGCCCGCGAGATGATCAGCGAGCTAAAGATCGCCCCGTTGTTCGCCGGGTTTCGCAATGCGCCCGCTGCAGATGTGACCGCCTTGGCCGAATGCATGGTGCGGCTCTCGCAGTTTGCCGTGGCGGTGGGCGATGCGCTCGACTCGGTGGAGTTGAATCCGCTGGTGGTATTGCCGCAGGGCAAAGGCGTATGTGCATTGGATGCGGTGTTGTTGACGCGAGTCGAGACTGTGCCGTCACCTGCTGCTCGGCAGGCAGTGATCGCCACTTTGCCGCTCTTCGAGATGGCGCGCATGCGTGCTTCAAATACCGCACGCAAGCACACTGTGGCCGGCTTTGCCGGCGACAGTCCCGTGTCGACGATGCGTTGGGTGAATCAGTTCACCCATACGCGCAGACTGCGCGGTCCGGGCGACAAGGAAGTGGTGACGCCAAACAACGACACGCTGTTCACCAATGCGTGGTTGGATCTGTCGAAAGGACCATTGGTCATTGACGTTCCACCGATGGGGTCACGCTACTGGGTGCTGGGATTTTTGGATGCGTGGACAAATCCCTGGGCATATGCCGGGCGACGTACCACCGGTGGAGCCGCACAACGTCTATTTGTGCATGGCCCGGGCTGGCAAGGCACCGTACCGGCGGGCATGCATCGGATCAGTGCTCCTAGCGACGATGTGTGGGTCATCGGCCGTATTCTGGTGGATGCCGATCCGGCAGACTTGGCGCAGGTGCATGCGCTGCAAGATCGTTTCGCCATTTGTCGACTCGATGGGACGCCCGCGTTGTCGCGTTTGGACGTGTTGCTCGACAACCGCGATACCGGTATACCCGAGGCACACGAGTATCTGCGTGTGCTGGACAACATGCTTGAACGCAATCCGCCGTCCGAGCCTCTGCCATGTTGGCCGCCGGAGGTCGCTGATCTGCAGGCAGCTTTGACCGAGGTCTATAGCGAACTGCGCGACGTGGCGCAGCCCTCTGCATTGGGCGGTGGGTGGACCACGGCGGTGGCGGTGCGCACGAGCTTTGGCAACGACTTTCTGACGCGCGCTCGAGTGGCGCGTAATTGGATAGGCACGCTCGGTGTCGACGAGGCGATGTACATCATGGCCGAGGTAGACGCCGACGGTGCGCCGTTGACGGGTGCACAGCGTTATGTGCTGCGTTTTGCCCCGCAAGGCGGGCCGAAAGTGGACGCGTTCTGGTCGATCACACTCTATCGTCGCAGCGACTGTCTGCTGGCCGCAAATCCCATTGGACGGCATTCCATCGGGGATCGCACGCCGGGCCTACGGTACGACGAAGACGGTGGCTTGAGCATCTCGATCCAGGCCGATGATCCCGGGCCGACGAAAAACTGGCTTCCTGCACCCGCGGGGGCCGGGTTCTATCTCACGCTGCGACTATATCAACCTCAATCGACTCACCTGGACGGCGAGTTTCGTTACCCTCCTGTTCAGCGCGTGGGCTGAGCGGTCGGCGCATGAACGAACATGATGACGTTTATCAGGAGCAGCGTATGTTGAAGCGACTAACGGGCCGGGTGGCGATCGTGACTGGCGCGGGTGGCGGCCTGGGACGCGCCCACGCCATGGAGCTGGCACGGCACGGTGCGCAGGTGGTGGTCAATGATCTCGGCAGTGCCGCTCAAGACGTGGCTGATGCGATCTGCGCTGCTGGTGGACAGGCCATCGCAGTGATGGGCGACGTGACGCAATATGCCGACATGGAGGCCATGGTTGCACGCTCGATAGAGGCTTTCGGGCACGTGGATATCTTGGTGAATAATGCGGGCATTCTGCGAGACCGCAGCTTTGCCAAGATGGATTTGGACGACTTTCGCCTCGTGCTGGATGTTCACGTCATGGGCGCCGTCAATGCCACCAAGGCGGTGTGGCCCCACATGTGCGCGCAATCCTACGGACGGATCGTGATGACGACCTCGTCGTCGGGCTTGTATGGCAATTTCGGGCAATCAAACTATGGCGCGGCCAAAATGGCGCTGGTCGGTCTGATGCAGACGCTCTCCCTCGAAGGTGCCAAACATAACGTTCGGGTGAACTGCCTGGCGCCTACTGCCATGACTGCGATGACCGAGGGTTTGCTGGATCCGCAGGCGGCAGCGATCTTGACGCCGGAAAAGGTCAGCCCGGGGCTGATTGCATTGATAGACGAGGGCGCCCCGACGCGCATGATTCTGTTGGCGGGAGGAGGCAGTTTTGAATGCTCGCACATCACGATGACGCAAGGCATCCACCTGGGTGACGCAGAGGCACCAGTCGATGCGTTGTGCGAACAACTCGAACAGGTACAAGCGCAGGCCGATCAACGGGTTCCGGCCTCAGGCTGGGACCAGTCCCGGCATGAACTGGCAAAGGCCCTTCAACACGCGAGCTGAAGCGTTGTGCGGATATCGCCGATAATGCAGGGTAACTGACAATCCCGGCCTCGGCCTTGATGCGCGACCCATGAGAACTGATAGCCGCCTTTCCCGCATGCTGCACGTACTGTTGCACATGGCACGTGCCAACGAGCCCATGACATCAGAGCAGATCGCGCGCATGTTGGGCACGAATGCCGCCGTTGTCCGTCGCACCATGGCGGGCCTGCGCAAGGCCGGTTATGTGCAATCCGACAAGGGCCATCATGGCGGCTGGCGCCTGGCTTGCGGGCTGGATCGCATTACGCTGCTCGACGTACACCAAGCGGTCGGCGGCCCGCGTATTTTTGCGATCGGCCCCGACCGCGACAATCCCGACTGCGCCGTAGAGCGCGTGGTCAACGCAGCAATTGCGGATGCCTTGCAACAGGCCGAGACCCTGCTGGTTCAGCGGCTGGGGGCTGTCAGTCTGGCCGATCTGGCCGGACAGTTCGACGCATTGTGCCGCGCGGCTCCCTCCAGCTCGCAAGCAAAATCGGGTCATCGGCGACAGCACTGAATCCTCGTCGGGTGCCTGACCGAAGAGATAAATATCGCCGGAGTTTGCGGTTTAATGTATCATTAAAAGATACGTGATATTAAACGCATACGAATGAGGTTTCCGATGGAATTCGACGTGATCATCATTGGGGGCAGCTATGCCGGTATGTCAGCCGGGCTGCAATTGGCGCGTGCGCGCCGTAACGTGTTGGTGATTGATGCTGGACAGCGTCGTAATCGCTACGCTGCCCATTCGCATGGCTTTCTCACGCAAGACGGCAAACCTCCTGCGGAAATTGCCGCCGCAGGTCGAGCAGAACTCATGCGCTATGCCACCGTGCAGTGGTTGGATGACTGGGTAGAGACCGCCGAACCTGTGGACGGTGGATTTCGAATCGTTGCGCGGCAGGGGACCGTGCATACCGCACATCGTCTCATCCTCGCCGCGGGGGTGCAGGATGAACTGCCGGAATTGCCCGGTTTGGCACAGCGTTGGGGCAAGCACGTGTTCCATTGCCCCTATTGTCATGGCTATGAATTGCAGCAGGGGCATATCGGTGTGCTGGCCGTGTCGGCGATATCATTGCATCAGGGGCTGATGCTGCCCGATTGGGGGACGACGACGTTGTTCCTGAATGACGCATTCGAGCCTGATGCCGAGCAGTTGGCACATTTGAAGGCCCGGAATGTGCAAGTAGAGCCGGGCAGGGTGGCGCGTTTGGACGGTGAGGCCGTCGATGTGGTGATGCAGGACGGCCGCGTATTCTCGCTGGCGGGCTTGTTCGTCGCCACGCGCGTGCGTCCGGGCGCATTGGCGGCTCAGCTCGGGTGCGAGCTGGAAGAAGGCCCGCTAGGCCCCTATGTGAAAGCCGATTTCACACGGGCGACGACAATACCTGGCGTATTTGCTTGCGGCGACCTGGCCCGTCCGGCGGGGTCGGTGGCACTGGCAGTGGGCGACGGCGCTATGGCTGGGGCTGCCGCACATCGTTCGCTGATGTTCGGTTTGTGATGTCGCGTCGTCGTCCGACGCAGGCCACGCGTGTGGCTTGATGCCTTGTGCATGGTCTGTATCGGGCCTCTACAGCGGTACTGTATCGTCGCCGCTGGTCTGCGGACCCGTATCAGCCAGCAGCGGGCCGGGCGCTGGCGCGTGCGGCTTCGTATTCTGCGAATGGCCGCAACTGGTCGGCCAGCGCCTTGCGAAATGCCGGCCGTGCCTCGCAGCGCGACTGATAAGCCTGTAGCGCGGGCCGGTCGCTGACGAGCGAGGTGTTGCGCAAGATGCGCAGTACCGTGGTCATCATCAAGTCTCCGACGGTAAAGCGGTCTTCCAGATAGTCGCGCTCACCCAGCCATTTCGCCAATTCATCCAGGCGCTTGCACACGGCCTGCTCCGCAGTCGGGAGGGCTGGCGCCGCCCAAGGCTCATTGACATGGAAAATCATCAGCCCGCCGAGATGCGTGATAGGGGGCTCCACAGTGTTCAAGGCCGCCAGTGTCCACGCGCGCGCACGTGCGCGGCCTTGTGCGTCGGCGGGCAGCAATGCATCGCTGCGCTCGGCGATCTCCAGCACGATGGCTCCGGATTCGAATAGTTTGAGGTCGCCATCTTCGATGGCGGGGACCTGCCCGAAGGGCTGCAACGTCCGGTATTCCGGGCTGGCTTGGTCTTTCACACCGATCAGCTTTTCGTTGTAGGGGATGCCGGCTTCTTCGAGTGCCCAGCGCACGCGTAGATCGCGCACCAGGCCTTGCGCAAAAGGTGGTACCCAACGGAATGCAGTAAGAGTGATCATGGGGCGCTCCCACTGACTTCGGCGTTCGTGCCGAGCAGGAAAAGGGCGCAGCTGCAAAGCTACGGGATGGATGTGGTCCGGGCTCAGCCCGCAAAATGCCGCACGAGTTTGTCCAATGCGCCACCCCAGCCCTCTTCGTGACCGGTGCGCGTGGCTTCGTCTTGCAGGCCGCTGTGTGTGAGCGTGAGTTCGGTACCGGTGTCAGTGGCGCGCAACGCAAACTCGACGCGCGACTCGCCGCCATCTTCGTCATCGGACCAGCGCCAACTCATCGCCAGATGATGTGGAGGATCGACACGCAGGTATTCGCCGCTGCTTTCATGTTCGCTGCCGTCGAGCATGCGAAATCTCACTCGAAAATGGCCGCCGACCCGGACATCGGTTTCGGCGATGAGCACCGGCCCGCCGTCCGGGCCCCACCAGCAGGCGATGCCATCAGATGTGGTCAAAGCCTCGAATACCGTAGCGGGCTGTGCCGCGATGCGTCTTACAAGAGTCAGGCTGGTCATTTTTCGGGTCTCCGTTGGGCTTCCTGGCTTTCTGCGTAGGCCGCCAGGCGATCGAGGCTATGGTTCCAGAAATGCTCGTAGCGACGTAGCCAATCCATCGCTGCCTGCATGGGAGCAGGCGATAGGTGAACGGTAACGGTGCGCCCGGCCTTGGTGCGGACAATGAGTCCGGCATCGTCAAGGACGTCCAGATGTTTCATGACCGCTGGCAGCTTGATGGAAAAAGGCTGCGCCAACTGGCTGACGGTCGCACTGCCTTCTTGCTCGAGTCGTGCCAGGATGGCGCGGCGAGTTGGGTCTCCCAACGCTGCAAACGTCCGATCCAGGGTTTGATAATAGTTCACCATATGGTGAAGTATTCGCCGAATGACGTCGCTTGTCAACTCACGCGGCTTACCCGTGAGGCTTGCATTGAGTGCGCTGCGTCGTGATCGGCGCTTTACTTCCCAGTAAAGATCGCCGCTCGCTTCTCCAGAAAAGCGTTGATTCCCTCCTGGAAGTCTGCGCTCTCGTAGACCCGCCGCCGCATATCCTGGATTCGTTCGAACACTTGTGCTGCGATCGGCTGATAATCCGCGAGTACTCGGAGTTGTTCCTTGATGATCGCCATCGCAAGGGGGGCCTTGGTCGTCATCCCCTCTGCCAATGCCATGGTGAAGCTGTCGAGTTCGCCAGACGGGACAAGGTGATTCACGATGTGCCAACGCTCGGCCTCGGCTGCTTTGAGCGGGGCAGCAGTGAAAAACATTTCCTTGATCAGGTTCATGGGCAGTCTGCCCATGAAGTGCAGCAGACCTGTCGTGTTATAGGGGAGCCCCAGGTTGACCGGCGTGATGGCGAAGCTGGCCGTCTCGTCGGCGACAATCATGTCGCAAGACAAAACCAAATCCAATGCGCCGCCCCAGACGCTGCCATGCACCATCGCAATGACGGGCAGCGGCAGCTCGCGAATGGCGCGCAGTGCTCTTTCGAGCGGATCAGAATAGCCCAGTGGGTCCTCATGTCCTCTGGGTAATTCCTTGATATCGTGGCCGGCGGACCATACCGAGAGTCCCGGTGCGGCGCGCAGGATGACGGCGCGCACCTCGCCGGTATCGAGACCGTTCAATCCTGTGATCAACGCATCCAGCAATGCTGCACTCAATGCATTGCGTTTGGCGACATTGTTCAGCGTAAGCGTTGCCACGCGATTCTTGATCTCGACGGTCAGTATGTCGGATTGCATTGCGCTGCTCATGGTTTTTCTCCGGCAAACTCGGCCAGAATCGCTGCCCGATGGGCATCGAGTTCAGGGGGCGGTGCATAGGTAGACGGCTCAGGGGAACCAACGACCTTGATGGGATTTCCTGCGACCTTGATGGTCCCGGCGACTGGATCCTGCACCGAGATGATCATATTGCGCGCAGCGACCTGGGGCTCTTGCATCATGTGGGGAATATCGTTGATGGGAGCACAGGGCACGCCTTTCGCGTTCAGTGCTTCGAGCCAGGCTGCGACAGATTTAGTACGCAGCACTTTCTCCATTTCCGCTTGCAATGCATCGATGTTGAGATGGCGTAAATCATTGGTGGTAAATCGGCTGTCGGCCGCCAGATCGGCGCGATCGAGCGCTTCGGACATGAGTTTGAACAGATGGTCGTTGCCGGCGGCAATCACGACGTTTCCGTCTTGCGCGGCGAACGACTGAAAAGGCGCAACGGAGGGATGGCGCGTGCCTTTGGGGCCGGGCAATTCGCCGGTCTTGTCATAAGCGGTGACCGCGTCTTCCATGATGGCGACCTGGCAATCCAGCATGGCGACGTCGATTTTGCTTGCGATACCTGAGACAGCGCGCTTGTAGAGCGCGGCGCTCAGTCCGGTGGCGAGATAGATCCCTGCGGCCATGTCGCCAATAGAGACACCGACGCGCGCTGGCGGCTGGTCCGGATAGCCCGTCACGCTCATGATTCCTCCCATGCCTTGGACCACCATGTCGTAAGCGGCCCGCTGGGAAAGGGGGCCACTGTCTCCGAATCCGGAGGCAGCGCCATAGATCAAATGGGGATACCGTTCATGCAGGACGTTCCAGCCGTATCCGAGTTTCTCCATCGTACCGGGGCGGTAGTTTTCAACGAGCACATCGGCTTTTTCGAGGATCTTTTCAAAGATGGCGCGATCGTCGGTGTTTTTCAGGTTTAGAGCGATGCTCTCTTTGTTGCAGTTGATGGCTGAAAAATAAAGCGACTTGCCATTGTGGAAAGGACCGAAGGCCCGTGCATCATCGCCTGTGTCGGGAATCTCGACTTTGATCACCCGTGCCCCCATGTTGGCGAGTGTCATGGTGCAAAACGGTCCAGCCAGCACGCGCGACAGGTCGACAATCGTTATCCCCGCCAAGAGGGGGGTGGAATCGGCTGCATTGGCCATGATGAGCTCCTCGTATGCGAAACCGCCTTGCTTGCCGCAGGCGGGCAATCGGCAAGGCTGCGCTTTTTTTCAGGTAGGAATTGCGGCTATCGTGCGAACTGGGGTTCTCGGCAGCGTGCCATCGGTGGCGGACGAGGAATGGCGCCAGCGCTATGGCAAGAATTCATATATTCGCCAGGTCGGGTGGCCGGTGATTTGCCTAGCAGGATCAGCAAGGCTGAGTGTGGTTGCCGGGCTCTATCATTTGAATGAGTGCCCGGGCGGCCAGGAGGCTGTCGTGGTTGGCGAAAATGAGTGGTGACGTCATATGCCAGAGCGAGTACTTTCCCCGGATAAATCTGATCCCGGAGAACGGTGATGAAACTGCCTTGCAGCACATCCGTCAATCGCGCCATGGTATGACACTCGCAATCGCCTCGAATGTCGCTCCACTCAGAGTCCAGTAGGCGATGGTGAGGCAGGGACTTGGTGACGCCGATAATATCAAGAATCCTGTGAAATCATCGAGCTGTTTTTTTCAACGCGGCCTTGTCAGGTCAATCAGTCTGTCCAGATAGCCGAGACAAGCCGATTTCCTTCTTCGGAAACGGCTTGAACGTCAGGGCGATCAGAAAAGCCCCCGTACCGAGTGCAAATGAACCCACATAGAGCCAGATGTAGCTGCCGGTGACGTCATGGAGGAAGCCGCCTGCCACAGGCCCGGTTGCCATGCCCAGACTGCCCGCCATAGTCGTGCCGCCGATCACTGTACCCATCATATGCAGCGGAAAATTTTCACGGACAATGACCGCATACAGTGGCATGATGCCGCCGTAGATGAAGCCGAACACCGCTGCCGCGGCGTAGAAGGTCCCAAGATTGCTGGCGAAGGCGTAGATCAGCGCACCAAAGGCCTGTGCGAGCAGCCCCCAGACGAGGATCCGTTTTGCGCCGAGTTTGTCGCCTAACAGGCCAAAAGCGACGCGGCCGCCCAGGCCGGTCAGGCCTTCCAGGCTGTAGATGGTCGCCGCCGTGATCACCGGAATACCGCACGTCACGGCATAGCTGACTGTGTGAAAAATCGGGCCGGAATGGGTGGCACAACAGAAAAAGTTTGTCAGGGCCAGGATGATGAACTGTCGCGACTTGAGCGCCTCTGCCAGAGAGAGGGAGGGCTGCTCAGTCATTTCCGGGGATGCCATCGCAGGTTTTGCCAGCGCGGGCGGACGCCGGATCAGAAACGAGAGCGGGATCATCGAGACGGCGACGATACCGGCGATGATCAGCATGGCGCTGCGCCAATCATGGCCGTCGACTAACCAGGCAGCCAGGGGAGACATCGTCATGGGCGCGACGCCCATCCCAGCGGACACCAGCGATACGGCGAGACTGCGATGAGTATCGAACCAGCCGGTGACGCTGGCCATGATAGGCACCATGATCGCAGCACCCGCGGCGCCGACCAACAGGCCAAAAGCCAGCTGAAAGACCAGGAGCGACGGTGCTTTACTGGCCAACGCCAGGCCCGCTGCCAGCAGTACGGAGCCGGTCAGTATTACCAGACGAGGGCCTAATCGGTCCGACAGGGTGCCCCAGAGGGGGCTCGCAATGGCCAAGGCAAGAAAGCCGATGGTCATGGCGGTGGAAATACCGGTCGTCGACCAGCCAGTATCCTGGGCAATCGAAAACAGAAACACCGGCAGGCAAAACATCGCGCCAATCGCGATACAGCCTAGCAGACCGCCGGCCGCGACGATCACCCACCTATAGATTTGGTTCTGCAGCATGGGAATTCCTCAGCGAAGGGGTTCAAGAGCACGACGAACGAACGCGCCGGAAATCGACATTGCTCCGAAAATATTTTTGGGAGCGTAATCCCGGCATGGTGTTGCGACCGAGTTTGTCCGACGAGACAGCGGTGTCTTGGCCACGGCTCAAAAATGGTTCGACCAGTTGGTGCGTATCAGGCAACACAGTGAGCACCGTCGCATGCCTACCGGCCAATCCTCCCCCTACCTACCATGACGACATGCGGCCTTTTGCCGTGTGGGCCCAGGCGATTGGGCCGCCACCTTTAGGAGGGTTCATCATGTTAAGCGTAGACAACACCGTGGAATCAGATAAGCAGCAGTTCGACGAACAGGTCCCTTCACGTTATGCACTGCGGATTGGCGAGATTGAAGCGCTGGTGATCAGCGATGGGGTACTCTTGCTGCCCGCTGAAACCATGTCGACGAATGTAGACCCCGTCGATCGGGCCGTCTGGCTGGACGACATGTTCTTGCCGCCGGATGCGTTCGATTGGCCGCTGAACGTGATGATGGTGCGTCGCGGCGATCGGAATATTCTGATTGATAGCGGTCTGGGCGCAGAATACCCGGACTTCCCGCGCGCTGGGTTGCTACCGCAGCGACTGGCCGCCGCAGGTATCGATCTCGGAGACCTGACCGACATCATCATCACTCATATGCACATGGACCATGTGGGCGGTTTGCTGGTCGAGGGAATCAAAGAACAATTGCGTCCCGATCTGCGGATCCACGTGGCGGCCTCGGAAGTCGAATTCTGGAAATCACCCGACTTCTCTCAGGCGAACATGCCGGAGCCCATACCGTCCGTGCTGTGCTCGGCAGCAACGCGATTCTTGAACGAGTACGGCAGCTATCTGCAGACGTTCGACGAGGAATGTGAGGTGGCGCCGGGCGTCACCGTCCATCGTACCGGAGGCCACACCGCCGGACACTGCGTGGTATGTCTGGAGTCTAGAGGTGATCGGCTGACGTTCGCAGGCGACGCGATATTCCCTGTCGGATTCGATCATCCTGATTGGCATAACGGTTTTGAGCATTATCCCGACGAGTCCGCCCGCGTCCGGATTGACCTGTTGAAAAAAATCGCCGCGACCGGAGAGCTATTGGTGGCGACGCACCTGCCGTTTCCCTCCGTTGGGCACGTGGCCATCGACGGCAACGGTTTTCGTTGGGTGCCGGTTATTTGGGACTTCTGATTCCTGAGGATCGATTCGTTACGCGCTGCGCCGCGTTTCACCATGCGGCGCAGGCGCGCCGGGATAGAGCTTGCCCGCATGCAGCAACTCCAGCACCAAATCCCGTTTACGCTGCAAGTGCTCGAGCAATATCGCGCGCATTCCTGCCGAGTCACGCTCGGACAATGCCTGCATCATTTGCTCGTGTTCCTGGATGGCGTGCTTCCATTTGGCCGCGTCCTGGTTGGTACGATAGCGTAGCGACTGCACGCGCGCGTTGATCGAGTGATAGGTGCTGGTCAGCACAGGGTTGTGCGCGGCCGCGTTGATGGCGTTGTGGATTTTTGCGTTGAACTCGTAATAGCCGGGCAGATCCTCCCGCTCATAACAAGCCAGCATTTCGTAATGCAGGGCGCGTAGTTCGGCGAGCTCTTCCTTCGAGATGCGTCGCGCGGCCAATTCACCGGACGTGGCTTCGAGCATTCCCAGCATTTCAAAGGTATGCAGGACGTCGGCCTCGGTCAACCGTACGGCCACGGCCCCACGATTAGGGATCAGATCCACCAATCCCTCGGCGGCCAGCAGTTTGATCGCTTCGCGTAATGGCGTACGCGATACGCGCAACTGTTCGCACAGCTCACGTTCATTCAGCTTGGCACCCGGGGCAATGCGGCCCTCGATCAGCAGGGTGCGCAACCGGGTGATAACTTGATCGTGGAGTGCCTGGCGAGAGATTTCGAGAACTTCGGCCATAGGGTGGTCCGGACGGCGGTCCAGCTGAATTGCGTCGATTGTCGAATTATAAATACAAAAATTCTGGGGATTTTAGAACGGTATAGGGTAAACCATGACGCAAAAATGTATTTTGAATGCAAAAATGCATGAAAGCGGCTAGTCTCTGCCGACGTTCTTGCTATTCACCACCTTGATCATTCGGAGGGGCGCCCCATGATCCCACTCGATTTCCATCCTACAGGCCGTCATTTTTTGCAGATCCCCGGCCCCAGTCCGGTGCCGGATCGTATCCTGCGCGCGATGAGCTTGCCGACAATTGACCATCGTGGTCCGGAATTCGGGGCGTTGGGCCTGAAGGTGCTCAACGGCATCAAAGATGTCTTCAAGACCAAGCACCCCGTCATCATCTATCCCGCCTCGGGCACGGGGGCCTGGGAGGCGGCGTTGTCCAATACCCTGAGTCCCGGCGATCAGGTCTTGATGTATGAGACCGGCCATTTTGCGACGTTGTGGAACCGGGTGGCGACGCGCTTAGGCTTGTCTGTTGAGTATTTGACCTGGCAGGGCGATGATGCCGAACTGCCGAACGCGGCGGGGTGGCGGCACGGTGTGCAGGCTGATCTGATCGAAGAACGCTTGCGCCAGGACACGCAGCACCAGATCAAGGCTGTCTGTGTCGTGCACAACGAGACCTCCACTGGCGTGACCTCGGATATTCCTGCCGTGCGTCGCGCGATTGATGCGGCCAAACATCCTGCGTTGTTGATGGTTGACTCTATCTCAGGCCTGGGCTGTGCGGAATTTCGTCATGATGAGTGGGGCGTGGATATCACCGTCAGCGGCTCGCAAAAAGGCCTGATGCTGCCGCCAGGAATCAGCTTTAACGCCATCTCTCCACGCGCCTTGCAGGCCGCACAACAAGCGAAACTGCCGCGCTCGTTCTTTGCGTGGGACGAGATCATTGACATGAACGCTACTGGCTATTGGCCCTATACGCCCAATACGAATCTGCTGTATGGCTTGTCTGAGGCTCTGGATATGTTGCAGGACGAGGGGCTGGATAACGTATTTGCCCGTCACCAGCGCTGGGGCGAGGGGGTACGCGCCGCCGTCAATGCCTGGAGATTGCCGATCCAGTGTGCCGACGCAGAGGTGTATTCGCCCGTATTGACCGGCGTGATCATGCCCGAGGGCATCAACGCTGATGATGTGCGCCGATTGATTTATGAGCGCTTTGATCTGTCATTGGGAACGGGGCTGGGCAAAGTCAAGGGCCGCATGTTCCGCATGGGGCATTTGGGCGATAGTAACGACCTGACGTTGCTGGCCATGGTCGCCGGTGTGGAAATGGGGCTGAAGCTCTCCGGCGTCAAGTTGCAGCAAAGCGGCATTCATGCCGCCATGGATTATTTCGCGGCGCATCCGGTCCAGCGTAGCCTGAACCAGGCAGCCTGATCTCTGGTACCACGGGGGAACGTCAATCGAAAGGCTAATTGCGCAGCTCTCTGCGCAGGCTATGCAGGCGCAGCGCCACATGCAGTTCCAGAAAACGCCCTTCACGACGCCATCCTGTGAGCAGGTCGTCGACGATTTCCAGGCGCTGCCGTAGTGTGTTCACGTGTATCTGCAGGGCATCGGCGGTTGATTTGGCGTTTTGCGCGTGCTCTAGGTAAACCAACAGCGTGCCGGCGAGATGAGTGTTGCGACGCTCGTCGTGAGACACGAGTTTGCCAATCGTCGCATCTATGAAATCCGAGATGTCTTCAGCTTGCCGTTGTTCGAACAGCAGCGAGTACATGGATAACGTCGCCTCTGGCACCATTTCCCGCGAGCGGCCGAGCGCACTGAGGATGTTGATGCCGCGTTTAAGTGATCGAAAACGACTGGGCAGAACCTCTACGTTGGAAAGTGAATCTGAGACAACCCCTAGCGTTGTCAGGCGCTCGTCTGTCAGCAGCGTCCTTTGAAGTACGCGCTCCAGAGAGGCAAACTGATCTGCGTCACCAATGGCGACGATGAATCCATCGACGGTTTCCAACAGGATTCCACGAGCGATCTCGGTGCGTACCCGGCGTAGCGCATATTCGATGTCTCGTTCCTCGACACGTAGAACGGCCAGGCGCAGGGGGCGGGATAAATCAATGCCGAATGGCTTGGCCCTGGTTTGCAGGGCCGCGATACTTTCCTGCTGCCAACTCACCAACGCACGGATGGTGGCGGCGGATTCGTTGCTGACGACCAGTTCGCTGCGCTCTTGCGACAGCAGTACGACACCGGCCACCAGGGCGCCGCGTTCGAACGTTCGGATTTTGGTGGGGCTCATGGGCTGATCAGACGCGATTAGCATGGCCCCCAGCAGACGGTCCGCACCCATCAGTGCTGCGATGCGGACGTGGAGGCCTTTATCGCTTTCCACTGCTTGCGATCGGCCTGTCTTGCGGCATGCTGACAGGGCGAGGTGGACAGCGTCCTGCATCTTTGTATGTTGCAGCCTGTCCGCCAATTGACGGCCAACGCTCAGGACGGCCTCATGTGCGTGCGCTTGTTGGACGATTTGTTCTGCCTCGTTCAACAGCATGACGTGTCCGTCGACCAACGATGCCACCATGCTCAGAAAATCCCGCATAGTGCAGCCGCGAGCGACCAGCTTGGTCATCTGCTCCTGGGCTTGCGCTGCCACCTCGATTTCCTCGGCTTGGCGATGTAAGGAGGCGTTGGCTTCGCTGGCGCGCTGCAGCGCGACTTGAGCTTCCTGGAACAGGCGGGCGTTTTCGATAGCGATGGCCGCTTGCGCGGCCAGGGTGGAGAGCATCGCGATTTCCCACGGTGCATGGTGTCGCGGATGCCTGTCGCAGATACACAGCACGCCAATGCAATGATTGCCCACCATGAGTGGCGCACCCAGCAGGGATTGGACACCTTCGTCCCTGATTGCCAAGTCGATCCCGCGATCATGGACGAAGCCATGGTCGGTCTGGTAATCCGTGCAGTGATAGGGCGTTTTGTGCTTGAGGACGTAACCGCAGATACCATGATCGATTGGCACTCGCACGTTTTTGAATCGCTCGGAGATCGCTCCGTCTGTCGCACGAATATAAAAGTCGTTTCTTACGCGGTCGAAGTGGGTCAGATATCCAATGTCTGAGGCGAATATCTGTTTGGCACGGCGAACGATAGCCCCGAGCACGAGTTCCAGGTCGCGGATGGCGGTCAGGTCGTTGGCGCTTTCGAGCACAACGAGCAGGTTTTTCTCCCGGCGTTGCTGTTGTGCATGTTCCTCGGAGATGGCGATAGCGGCGCGGATACTGCCGACAAGTAACGCGCGCACGCTGGCATCCTGCACGGTGGACTCGACGCGGACCAGCATCTGGTAGTAGTCCGGAGTCGTGGCATTGCGCTGCAGCATGGTCAGCAGTTCGGATTGCAGCTCGCCAGGGTCCAAGAGGTTTGTCTTGGCATCAGTATGCTTTTCCGGCTCGGCGATCATCGTCTCTTGTCTTTTCGGCATGGGGTGGCGCTTTCGTTCAGTCTGCAAGACGGCTTCAGTGAAAACCCTGGATGGAGGTGCTGCACAGTCTGGGTAATGTAGTTTGATCACATAAATAAAGTCTATTTATGTTTGCATGATCCATGGAATCCTCGCCAGTTAACACGCATCATGCGGTCACTACAACATGATCAGTCACTCGGCTGAGGAGACAACAGATGAAATTGCTGGCCAGAATACTGGGCACAGGCTTGCTGGCCGCTTCGGCGGCTTCGATGGCGCAGTCGGACCGTCCTGCGGAAATCAAGCTGGGCATGAGCACCTTCATGACAGGCGCGGCCTCGGTGCTGGGGGCGCCCGCGAAAGTGGCTGCCGAGATGTGGATAGAGGAGTTCAACGCCGCAGGCGGCATTGACGGCGTCAAGCTCAAACCAACGTGGATCGACGAGGGGCAGGGCGCGGAAAAGTTTCTGTCCGAATACCGGCGTCTGGCCTCCGAGCCGGGCGAAAAGTTGATGCTCTCGGCGATCTCCAGCGGCTATTGCAACGCCTTGGCGCCTGTCGCCGAGGAAATGAAGGTCATCAATATTCTGTGGGAGTGCTCCAGCGAAAAGGTCCTGGAAGCCCAACGCTATCGTTATGTATTTCGCACGGGGCCGAACGGCACCATGGAAATGGTGGCCGCCGTCTTGCACCTGTTGCGCACCAAGCCTGATTTCAAGACCCTGGCCGTGGTCAATCAGGACTATGCCTGGGGACGGGACTCATGGGAGATATTCCGCAATACCCTGCTGGCGTTGAAGCCGGACGTCAAAATTGTGGCCGAACTCTTTCCCAAGTTCGGCGCGGCGGATTTTTCCAGCGAGGTGACACGCTTACAGGCATTGCATCCCGATGTGGTGCTGTCGACAGCGTGGGGCGGGGATCTGGACACCTTCTTGAGACAGGCCTCGCAGCGCGGGTTATTCAAGCGGTCGCAATTCATCCTGCCGTTGGCGGATTCGTCGTTGGAACGCTTGGGTAATGCTGTGCCGCCTGGCGTCATTATCGGTTTTGTCGGTGATGGTTATTTCGCTGATCCGGCGTTCGCCAACGATCCCGAAGTACGGGATTTCGTACAGGCGTTCAAACAGCGCACGGGGGCTTATCCCAATTTCGCCGTCTACCACATGATCCAGGCGCTGAAGGCCGCGACCGGAACCTACAAGAAAGCCAGCGCGGACAACGGAAGGAAGTGGCCGACGACCGAGCAATTGGTAGATACCTTGCATCAGTTTGAATATCGAGGCCTGTCGCGCCCCATTCGCATGCGCGAGGATGGGCAAGCGTTGCAGGGGCAGCTCTTGGGAGTGACCCGTCACGACAGTTCACAATCGTTTCCTATCGTAGGCGATCTGACGTTTTATCCTGCGGATATTGTCGCGCCGCCGGTGGGCCAGATATCGGCCGAATGGGTCAAGACGCTCAAGCCTGAGCTGTTGCAAAGCAAGCAGATTCAGCACGTAGGCGGGGCAAGCCAATGACGCACGATGTGATGCCGTTGCCGTTAGGTGAAGGTCCCTTGCGGGGGCTGGTGGTAATCGATGTGACAAGAGTTGTTGCGGGCCCGTATTGCACGATGATGCTCGCAGATCTGGGCGCGACGGTGATCAAGATCGAGAATCCGGCTGAACCCGATTATGTGAGGAGTTTTCCGCCGTTCGTACAGGGATCCAATGGCCAGGCCAGCGCATTTTTCGCGCAATACAACCGGCACAAATTGGGGGTGAGCCTGGATTTGAAATCTGAACAGGGACGGGCACTACTGCGGGATCTGGTCGGCAAGGCCGATCTGCTGGTGGAAAATTTTCGTCCAGGCACCATGGCAAAAATGGGGCTGGACTACGACACGCTGAAAGACACCAATCCGCGCTTGATCTATGTGTCGATCAGCGGGTTCGGTCAAACGGGTCCCAATGCACGCCGCCCTGCGTATGACAACAGCGCACAGGCGACAGGAGGCTTATGGTCCATGAATGGCGACAAGGGAAAGCCCCCGCTGCGCGTGGGTACCATCATCGGAGACCTCTCGGCGTCGTTTTATGCCGCAATCGCCGCATTGGCGGCAGTTATCGACATGAAGCAGACCGGTAAAGGGCAATGGGTGGACGTGGCTCAGCAGGATTCTGTGGTGACGTTGACCGAGCACGCCGTGGTGAACTACACCGTCGACGGCGTTATCGCAGCGCCGCTGGGCAATGATCATCCTTTCGTGCGGCCTTATGGCCAATACGCGTGCAAAGACGGTTTTGTCTTTTTCGGCGCGTATACCGACAAGTTCTGGACCGAGGCATGCCGGCTCTTTGGCGAGCCGCAGTGGCTCACCGATCCCGAAATCGATACGATGGCCAAGCGTTTCGATCCTGAAATCTATGCCAGGCGCGTTCAGCCTATCGTGCAGCGTTGGTGCGCGACGAGAACGAAGGCAGAGCTGGAGGCCTTGGCCAGTGACCTGATTCCCATGACACCCATCAAGACGATGGCCGAGGTGGTCGATGATCCCCATCTGCAGGCTCGGGACATGTTTGTGCCGGTGCAAGTAGACGGCGTCGAGGTAAAGGCCTTTGGCAGTCCGATGAAGCTGTCTCGCACTCCCGTTCATGTCCAGGGGGCGGCGCCGAATTTCGGCGAGCACAACGAGGTCGTGCTCAAAGGGTGGCTCGGTATCGACGAGACTGACTACCAGCGTTATGTGGGGGAGGGCGTTGTCTGATGAGTATCGCTTACGAAGTCAAGGATGCCATAGCCCATATTCGTTTCAATCGGCCCGAGAAACTCAACGCGCTCACTTTGGCGATGTACGAGGACCTGGGTGTTGCATTTCGCCGTGCAAACGAGGACTCGGAAGTGCGGGTCATCTTGTTGGGCGGCAATGGTGATCGTGCCTTTTGTGTCGGCGCCGATCTGGAAGAATCGATTCCCGCGTTGGCAGAGGGCCGTTTTGATATATCGGAGTGGGACGGCGCGCACATCAAGCAGCCAGGGTTCTATAAACCTGTTGTCGCGGCCATCAATGGCATGTGCATGGGTGGCGGCTTTGAAATCATGTTGGCTGCCGATATACGCGTTGCTGCGGATACGGCGGTGTTTGCGTTGCCGGAGGCGTCGCTGGGGTTCGTTCCTGCAGGCGGCACGCTAGTGCGATTGGTGCGCCAGATTCCGTTTGCGTGGGCGATGGAGCTCATGCTGACAAGCGAGCGTTTTTCCGCGTCGCGCCTCGCGGAAATGGGATTGCTCAATCGTGTGGTGCCTTTTGCTCAACTGGAATCAGTGGCGCTGAGTTATGCGCGTGCCATCGCGGAAAAAGGCCAAGTCGCTGTCTCGGTGATCAAGGAGGCAGCCTTGACGTTGGGACATTTGCCGTTGGACGAGGCGTTTCGCCGCGAGGCGATACTCGGGCAGCGCGCGTTTACGTGTGATGCGGCCAGAGAAGGACTGCAGCGGTTTATGGCTCGCAGGCCAGCTCGGTGACCAAGGTGGACACCAGCTCTGCCGCCGGCAGCTCTCGCGCCAGAGGCGCGCCCTGGCCCGCCCATTGGGCTGCAAATTCGTTGTTGCCTTGTTTTGCTGCGGCGGCATTCAGTTGCTTTGCCGCGTCATACGCATAGGGATACGCGGCGGGCCTCGGGCTGCCCGCCGTTTCGCCAAACTCGATGAATCGATTGACCATTCCGCGCGCTGGTCGTCCCGACAACACAGGCGTCAACCTCGTGGTGGCGGCACGCTCGCTTTTCAGGTTTTCGCGATAGCTGGCGTTTGCGGCAGACTCCGGGCATAGCACGAATGCCGTGCCGAGCTGCGCGGCAGCGGCTCCCAGGTTCAATACCGACTTGATGCCTTGGCCATCCATGATGCCGCCGGCCGCAATGATGGGCAATCGAATGCGTTGCACCAGCAAGCGGACGAGCACCGAGGTGCTGAGCCGTTCGTCGTTTGCCTCTGGGTCGAACATGCCGCGATGACCGCCTGCTTCGATGCCTTGGGCCACGATGGCGTCAATGCCGGCTTGTTCAATCAGTGTGGCTTCGTGCAGATTAGTCGCGCTCGCGATGGTATAGATACCCGCTTGGCGCAGCGCCTTGATATGCTCGGCTGTCGGCAGGCCAAAATGAAAGCTTACGACAGCGGGACGCTGTTGCAGCAGCATCTCAAACACCGTGTCGTCTTGCAGGAAGCTCTTGTAAATTTCCTTGAGCGCCGTGGGTGGCGCAATACCGGCCTCTGCAAACAGCGGGCTCAGATGACGCAGCCATGCATTGTCACGCGCGGCGTCATAGGCTGATGGTGCGTGGCAGAACACGTTGACGTTAAAGGGGCCGTCCGTCAATCGACGGGTGTCTTCGATCGCTAGTTGCGCCTGGTCGGCGGTGTTGGCGCCAATACCCAGCGACCCCAGGCCACCCGCGTTCGACACGGCAGCGGCCAATTGCGGGGTGGACGTGCCAGCCATCGGGGCTTGAATGATGGGATGCTTGATGCCGAGCCGGCTCAGAAATGATGCGGACGTGTTCATGCAGAGATCCTCGATGTTTTAGGCAGAATGGCGGTATAGCAGTCGGTTTAAGGACGCCGGCCCATGAGCAAGGTGCAAAGTTTTATAATTTCAGTATTGGGAATATAATACATAAATTATTCTCTAATTGGGAATTGAATGGATTCGGAATCGCTCAAGATTTTTTGTTCGGTGGCCAGTGAGCTGAGCATCACCCAGGCTGCTGTTCGCCTGGGTCGTGCGCCATCGAACGTCACCACGCGCATCCAGCAACTAGAGGCGGATGTGGGTACGAATCTGTTCGTGCGCACGGGAAAACGCATGGCGCTGTCGGCAGCGGGCGAGCGCTTTCTGGATTATGCGAAACGCTTGCTGGCGCTCGAGGACGAGGCGCGCCATGTCGTGACTGGCGGGCGAGAGGGCGGTGCTTTGCGCATCGGCAGTATGGAAAGCACCGCGGCCAGTCGTTTGCCTGCGTTGTTGGCACGCTATCACGCGTCCTATCCGACCACGCGCCTGACGTTGAGTACGGGGCCGTCGCGCACATTATTGGAACAGGTGAGAACAGGCCGATTGGACTGCGCGTTTCTGGCGTTGCCGCCGTCGTTGCAAGACGCCGCCGCATTACAGGAGACTGGCCTGCGGGCCCAGCCGGTGTGGCGCGAGGATCTCGTGCTGCTGCTGCCCGCGAGCGAATCCCGGGCGCGCAAGCCCGCCGATGTGCAAGTCCGGGCCTTGGCGGCGTTTCCGCAGGGATGCACTTATCGAGGCATGGCCGAAGAGCTGCTGGGAATGAACGGCGCGGCTGAATGGACGGTCCTGGAAATGGCCTCGTATCACGCCATGATTGCCTGCGTGGCGGCAGGCGCGTGTGTGACGTTGTTGCCGCAAAGTGTGCTGGCGCTCACGAACGCGCCGGGTACGTTAAAGACGCTGTCCGCTGGGCAGGCTGATACGGTGTTGGTGTGGCACGAGGGGTTCGAGGCGCCAGCATTTCAGCACTTGCTGCAATTGCTGGATTAGAACCCGCGATGGTTTATTTATAGGGGTTTATACCTAATTGTAAGATAAGCTGATAGCGACGTATGCTGTCCATTCAAGATGGCGGCGAACACTGATCGACGGTCAGTTCGCACGCTGCGATAACAACGAGAGACAAGCATGCTTCTGTCAGAGTCGAGTGACCATCGGTCCCGGTCGTTGCCGCCGGATCGCGAGGTGGACGGCCAGCCGGACACGCAGCGCCCAAGCTACTACCCAGGCCTGGCCGGGAAAGTCGTCGTGTGCACGGGCGCTGCGGCCGGTATCGGGTTGGCCATGGCGCGTGCTTTTGCGCGGCACGACGCGCACCTGGTGCTGTTGGATGTGAATCCGGACACCTTGTCCGTCGCGCAGGCTTCGCTCAGGCAGCAATATCCGGACATCAATGTCGATGCGATCTGTGTGTCCGTCGTAGACAGCGAGGCGGTCGAACGCGCATTCCAGGATGTCGATGCTCGCTATGGCCGGGTCGATGTGCTGTTGAACAACGCGGGCATTTCGATGAACCGGCCCACGCTGACGTTAGCGCCTGACGATTGGCGGCGAGCGGTCGATATCAATCTGAATGGGCTGTTCTATTGCTGCCAACAGGCGGCTCAGCGTATGACTCGCGACCGCAGCGGGGTCATCCTGAATACGGCATCGATGTATGGCATCGTGGCCGCACCCGAACGCGCTGCGTATTGCGCCTCCAAGGCCGCCGTCGTAGCGCTGAGTAAATCATTGGCCTTGGAATGGGCGCCGCACGGCGTGCGAGTCAATGCGATTTGTCCGGGCTATATCCGCACCGATTTGGTCAACGATCTGGTGGCGCGCGGTGCGCTCGACGCCGACGTGCTGGCCGCCCATACGCCGATGCGGCGATTGGGTACACCGCAGGAAATTGCCGAGGCAGCCTTGTTTCTGGCGTCGGATGGCGCCGCATTTGTGACGGGCCATGCCTATGTTGCCGACGGCGGATGGACTGCCAACGGTTATCTTTGACTCAACACGACGATCACGCTTATGTCTGAACTTTGCCGCTTGACTCCTCAGTCTCCCTGGTGGGAATTGACAACGACAGATCAGGATTGGGATGAGGCTGACCCGCAATTGCTGGGTACCTTGCTGGCGCATTGTGCGCTGATAAGAGGGTTCGAGGAAACTGTACTGGATCTGGCGGCGCAGGGTCTGGTGCATGGTCCGGCCCACTCAAGTATCGGCCAAGAAGGCGGTGCGGCAGGATCCATCGTGGGCCTGAAAGCGAGTGATGGCGTCAACGGCTCGCATCGGGGGCATCATCAGTTTTTGTCGAAAGCGTTGGCGTATATCCATCCGCACGGAATCGATCCGAAAGCGGAAATCGATGCGGCCGTGCAGAGTCTGCTGCAGAAAGCGTTGGCAGAGATTCTGGGCCTGGCACAAGGGTATTGCCGTGGACGTGGCGGGTCTATGCATTTGCGTTGGGCTGAGGCCGGCGCGCTAGGCACGAATGCCATTGTGGGGGGTGGTGTGCCGATGGCTGCGGGCCAGGCCTGGGCCTATCGCCACGCCGGTACGGACGATGTCATGATTACCTACTTTGGTGATGGCGCGGTCAACATCGGTTCGGTGCTGGAGACGATGAACCTGGCAGCTGCCTGGAAACTGCCGCTGTGCTTTTTTATCGAAAACAATCGCTATGCGGTCTCGACGGCGATCGAGGACAGTACAGCGGAGACGCGATTGTCGTCACGCGGCTCGGCGTTCAATATCCCGAGTTGGAAGGTCGACGGCATGGACCCGTTGGCGGTGCATGTGGCCATGCAGCAGGCATTGGCACATATGCGCTCGGGGCAGGGGCCGACGATTGTCGAGGCAGACGTGTATCGATTCTTTCATCAGAACGGCCCCTATGCAGGCAGTGCTTTTGGTTATCGCACAAAGGAAGAAGAAGCCGCGTGGCGCCAGCGTGACCCGTTGTCGTTGCTGGCGCGCCGTATGACGGCGCGCGGACTGTTGACGGAATCGGATGTACAGGCCTTGCATGATCGCGTCAAGGCGGCCATGGATGACGCGGTACAGGCCTTGACGGTTCTAGAGGGGCAGGCCGCACGGGGCGATGAGGCGCGAAATGTCTCTGGCGCCAACGGCACTGCCACGCGTCAAGCTGGCAAGCGCCAGATACGCGCCGAGTTGTGGCCCAGTCCGGATTTTCGCGATGTGGGTATTCTGGGGGATCTCTCTGAAATGCAGGATGTGCGCTACGCTGCCGAGCCGGACATGGTAGAGGAGGCGAGCGGTTTTCCGGGCAGCGCTGATGGATCGAATCATGTCGCGGTGTCCGATCGCAAATTTATCGACGTCGTGGCCGATGTGATGGCGCGCCGCATGCAGCAGGACGCGTCAGTGGTCGTGATGGGCGAAGACGTCCATCGCCTGAAAGGAGGTACCAACGGTGCGACCCGTGGTTTGAGCCAGTTGTATCCGGATCGATGCCTGGGTACGCCCATCAGTGAAAATGCCTTTGTCGGCTTGGCCGGCGGGATGGCGCTGGACGGCCGCTATAAGCCGGTGGTCGAGTTCATGTACCCCGATTTCATGTGGGTGGCTGCCGATCAGGTCTTCAATCAGATCGGCAAGGTACGTCATATGTTTGGCGGCGATAGCGATGTGCCGCTCGTGTTGCGCACCAAGGTCGCAATGGGAACGGGATATGGTTCGCAGCATTCGATGGACCCTGCGGGTATCTTTGCTACCAGCCCGGGGTGGCGCATTGTTGCGCCGTCCACGCCGTTTGATTATGTCGGGTTGATGAATACGGCGCTGCGCTGCAAGGACCCGGTATTGGTCATCGAGCATGTCGATCTATACAACGCCACGGCCCTGGGGCCGGTCGATGATTACGACTATTGTTTGCCTGTAGGCCGAGCCTGTGTGCGTCGAAGCGGGACCGAGCTGACGGTCATCACGTATTTATCTATGGTCCAGCATGCCGCCGAGGCTTTAGACGAGACCGGCATATCAGCCGATTTGATTGATCTGCGCTGGCTGGATCGTGCCAGCCTGGATTGGGAGACGGTGGGGGAAAGTATTCGAAAGACAAACAATGTGCTCATCGTCGAGCAGGGCGCGCGCGGGACCTCGTATGGCGCGTGGCTGTCCGATGAGATCCAGCGCCGTTTTTTTGATTGGCTGGATCAGCCTGTACAGCGTGTGACAGGGGGCGAGGCCGCGCCCAGTATTTCCAAAGTGCTGGAGCGTGCCGCCGCCGCACGGACGCAAGAGGTCATCGAAGGGTTGCGTTGTGTCATGCAGCAAAAAGGAGCCGCATAATGGCCAGTGTTGTCCGTATGCCTGAAATCGCTGCAAATGCCGAGTCCGCGACGCTCTTGTCGTGGGAAGTCGATAGCGGTGCCTCCGTACGTGCAGGGGATACCTTGGCGCTGATAGAGACCGACAAGGCGACGGTAGACCTCGTGGCCGAACATGATGGAACGTTGTCGCATATCCTTGCGCCGGCGGGGCGAGATGTCGCCGTGGGGGCTGCCGTTGCGGT
Organism: Bordetella muralis; assembly: GCF_054781015.1. Lineage (NCBI taxonomy): Bacteria > Pseudomonadati > Pseudomonadota > Betaproteobacteria > Burkholderiales > Alcaligenaceae > Bordetella > Bordetella muralis. The sequence goes on from NZ_BAAGVF010000003.1 coordinate 756,749, forward strand.
GTTATTGGAAAATGGTGAATCGGAGGTGCAAGCTCAGGCGCTGTTGGCTTCTCTTTCGGCCGAGGGTGTTTCGTTTGCCGCGGACGCTGCAGATTCAAAACCGCAGACTGCGCCCATGCAGGCAGCAGAGAGCGCTCAACATCGGCAGTTCGCCAGTCCTTTGGCGCGCCGCTTGGCGGCCGAGCGCGGTATTGACTTGGGCGGTGTGCAGGGTTCGGGTCCAAATGGGCGTGTGGTGAAACGTGATCTGCCACAGGCTGCATCGCAGCCTGCTGCACAGGCAGAGGGCGGCACGGCTATAGGGAACAATGTACGAAGCGGGCCAGGTGAGCACCCTGCCGCTATTCCGAATGCCGTCGTTCGTGTGCCGCATTCCAAGATGCGCAAGACCATCGCGCGGCGTTTGTCGGAAAGCAAAGCCACGGTGCCGCACTTTTATCTCGATGCAGAATGCCGCGCCGGAGCATTGCTGAGCGTGCGGGATCAAATCAATGGCTCGATAGAGGGAAAAATCTCGATCAACGATTTGATCATCAAGGCTGCGGCTTGCGCGTTGAGAGACTTGCCTGAGATGAATGTCACGTGGACAGAGGAGGACATGCTGTGTTATCGCGATGTCGATATCAGTGTCGCGGTGTCAACTGACAAAGGACTGTATACACCGGTGCTGCGACAGGTAAAAAAAATGTCTCTGACCGAAATCAGCCAGACGGTGCGTACATTGGCGCAACGGGCACGTGATGATGCGTTGTCGCCCCACGAGTATCAGGGCGGCGCGTTCAGTATCAGCAATCTAGGCATGTATGGCGTGTCTCGTTTCAGCGCCATCATCAACCCCCCTCAATCCGCTATTCTCGCAGTCGGCACAGTGCAGCGTGCCCCGGTAGTGGTGGATGATCAGCTCTGCATCGAACCTGTACTGAAATGCACGCTGTCGGTCGATCACCGTGCGATTGACGGCGCACTGGCGGCCCAATGGTTGAGCCGCTATACACGATACATCGAGCAACCCTGGGCCATGCTGGTCTGAATATCAATAAGGGGTTGCATCATGGCTATCTACGATTTTTCGGGGCGCACATTGGTGGTGACGGGAGCGGCAGGCGGTATTGGACGTGCCGTGGCGGAACGCTTCTTTCGTTCCGGCGCCAATGTGTTCCTGTTGGATCTGGATCAGGGCAGGCTGGAGGCCGTTGCCGCGAGCTTGCAGAACGGCACTGAGGCAGCCCATTCACCGGCCATTGCCACCTTTGCCGCAGATTTATCCGATGCGCAATCGGCCGCTCGGGCGGCGAGTGAGATTGAGCACACGTTTGGGGGCGTTGATTTTCTGGTGTCATGTGCGGGCATCTATCTGGCCGAGCCGTTGGCGCAGATGACAGATGAACAATGGCGGCGCACACTGGCGGTGAATCTGGATGGGGTGTTTTACCTGACCCGCAGGCTGGTGCCGTTACTGCGCGAGAACAGTGCGATTGTGAATCTGAGCTCTATGGCGGCGCATCGAGGCGCGTTCTACAACGCACACTACAGCGCCTCAAAAGGGGCGCTGTTGAGCTTTACGCGCAGCATCGCACGCGAGCTGGGGCCACGCACACGTGTCAATGCGGTTTCGCCTGGTATCATCGAAACCCCGATGACCTCGGCATTGCTGAAAACTCGCGCGGCCGAGTCTATCGATCAATCCATCGCAAAGCGCCTGGGGCAGGCCCACGAGGTCGCGTCGGTCGTGGCGTTCTTGTGCAGCGATGATGCCAGCTTTATTACTGCCGAGGTCTTGCACGTCAATGGTGGACTGTATGTCTCAGGATGATCCCGTAGTGTTGCCAGATCCTTTGCGAGAGAGCCTGATTCCTCGCCCGGCAACCTTGCCGAGCGAGGTCGCCGATCGTTTGCGCGAGGCGATTTTTCAGGGTGACATCGTCGATGAAAACCATAAGTTGCCGTCAGAGGCGGCGTTGGCATCGACCTATGGCGTGAGCCGGCCAGTGATCCGCGAGGCGATCTTCATGCTGAAATCGGATGGCCTGATCATCTCGCAACAGGGCAGGGGACAGTTCGTCAATCCGCATGGCAGCAATGTATTCCGCCTGGATACGAACATGGGCAACGGCGACGAGATCGATGCGTTGTTCGAGTTCCTGTTGTCCGTGGAGGTGTCAGCGACGCGTTTGGCTGCACAACGCCGTACGCCTGATGACTTGCAACGTATTCGCCAATGCTATGAGCGGCTCTACGATGCCACGCGAGAGCTGGCCGACGGGACAGAAGAGGACGGGCAGTTTCACAGGTCTATTGTGCTGGCCAGTCACAATCAGCATTTCATCGCTTTTGCCGGGTTTCTGGATGGGCAAGTCCGCAGGCTCATACGCACGGCGCGCAAGAACACACGTAATCTTTCACACGATTTAATGTGGCAGGTGCAGGCCGAACACGAGGCTATCTTTAACGCGATCGAGGCAGGCGATGCAGAGCAGGCCGCGCAGGCGGCCAGTACTCATCTGCAAAATGCATCGGCCCGATTGGCGTCGTATCGTTCGTAGAAACGTTTGTCTTGCGGTGGCGGCCGCGCGGGATATAAGGCCGTGAACCGATCCCGTACGGCTCGATGCAGTCACGGGCAGTGTTATGTCATCAGCCATCCACCGGCGACATCCAGTACTTGGCCTGTGACGAAACGGGCTTGATCGGATGCGAAATAGAGGCATGCATCGGCCACTTCCTGGGGGGTACCCAGGCGGCCCAACGCGGTGACCTTGACCACGGCATCGTTGATTTCCTGAGGGACCGTCTTTAACAGGGGCGTGGCGATACGCCCGGGCGCCAGCGCATTGACGGTGACCTGATATGGGCCTAGTTCGGCTGCCCAATGGCGAGTCAGGCCGATCAGTGCTGCTTTGGTCGCAGCGTAGTGTGCCGCGACGATATCGCAATACGCCCGGCCTGCGACTGACGACATATTGACGATGCGGCCGGTATTTTGCTGAACCATGTAGGGCGTGGCCAACCGCGTCATGTAGAACACGCTGTTGAGATTCACATCCACGACCTTGTCCCATTCCTGAGGGGCCATTTCCCAGACATTCAATGCACGGCCATTCGTCTTGGGAGAAATCCCGACATTGTTGACCAGAATCGTCGCCGCACCGAGTGCAGCCGTAATGGTTTCATAAGCCGCCTGGCATTGTTCAAACTGCGAAACATCTGCCTGCACAAAGTGGACGCGGTTTCCTTGTTCACGCAGCTTGTCGGCATATTCCTGCCCCGCCGCCGCATTGGCATCGATCAAGCCTACCTGGGCACCTTCGGCCAATAGCCCCTCGACGATGGCGCTGCCGATGCCGCCCACGGCGCCGGTCACGATCGCAATCTGATCGTTAAAACGCATGATGGTCAGTCCTTGATCTTTAGCATGATCTTGCCAATATGCTTGCTGCTTTCCATCAGTTCGTGCGCCTGAACGACTTGGTCCAGCGTGAACACCTGATGAATCAATGGCAGGCAACGGCCCGATTCCATCAGGGGAAAGACGCGCTCCTGCAGTGCCTGGCCGATAGCCGCTTTGTCCTCGTCGGTTCTGGGGCGCAGTGTGGAGCCGGTGAATGACAATCGCTTCAGCATGATAGGCATGGCGTCGATCTGCGCCTTGCTGCCCTCCAGAAAGGCGATCTGTACCAGGCGGCCGTTCAGCGCCAGGCTGCGCAGGTTCTTGTTGATATAGTCGCCGCCGACCATATCCAGAATGACATCGACTCCCTTGCCTTGCGTGACCTCGCTCAGCACTTTTTCAAAGTCCTGGTCGCGATATTGGATCGTGTGATCGGCGCCGGCTTTTGTGCAGGCCGCGGCCTTGTCGGCGTTGCCTACCGTGGTCCATACAGTGGACCCCAAGGCGTGCGCCAATTGGATTGCTGTCAGGCCAATGCCACTGGATCCACCGTGCACCAACAATGTCTCTCCGGGTTTTAACGCCGCGCGTTCGAATACGTTGGTCCACACCGTGAAGTAGTTTTCTGGAATCGCCGCTGCGTGCAACAAGTCCAGGCCCTTTGGGATGGGCAGGCATTGCCGTTCGTCGGTCAGGCAATATTGCGCGTAACCGCCTCCGGGCGTCAGTGCACATACGACGTCATCGACACGTCGATCGCGTACATCTGGGCCTATGGCAATGATGCGGCCAGAGATCTCCAGGCCCAGGTGAGGCGATGCGCCGGGCGGCGGAGGGTACGAGCCCGCACGTTGCAGGATATCGGGGCGATTGACGCCAGCGTATGCGACTTCGATCAAGACCTGCCGTCCCTGGGGTTCCTCCATGGGGCGGGTGGCTATTTTCATGCAATCGGGCGTGCCGCCCTTGCCGTGGTCGATATAGGTGCAGTTCAGCGCCATGACACCGGTCCTTATAGGAAAAAGATTGACGATCAGTGGCCCAGATAGGCTTTCTTCACGTGAGGATTGACCAGCAGTTCTTCGCCAGTGCCAGAAAGGACAATGGCGCCATTCTCCAGGACATAGCCGCGATCTGCCAGGCGCAGGGTGCGAAACACATTTTGTTCGACCAGCAACACGGTCATGCCATGCGAGGTGACGTTGCGGATCGTGTCGAACATCTGTTGCACCAGCAACGGCGACAGGCCGAGCGATGGCTCGTCAAACACCAGCAGTTTCGGGTCAGCCATCATGCCCCGTGCAATCGCCACCATCTGCTGTTCGCCGCCGGACAGTGAGCCGGCGTATTGACTCAGCCTCTCCTTGACGCGGGGAAAAATGGTGAGGACTTCTTCCAGCTTGCGATTCACAATCGGCCTGGCCGCACGTTTGTACGACCCCATCAGCAGGTTGTCACGCACGGTGAAATGGGGAAATAGCTGGCGGCCCTCGGGAATCATGGTGATGCCGGCATCGACAATGTCATAGGGCGTCAGATTGGTGAGGTCTCGGCCCTCGAATTCCACTTTGCCCGCCGTGCTGCCAATGACGCCGCACAGGGTTTTCAAGGTCGTGGTCTTGCCCGCGCCGTTCGCGCCGATCAGCGTGACGATTTCACCGGCATGGACTTCAAAGTCCAATCCATTCAGGACCTGAGTCTTGCCATAGCCCGAGGTCAGGTTCGATACCTTAAGCATCTTGGTACTCCTTGCCGAGATAGGCTTCGATCACAGCGGGATTCTCGACGACTTCTTTAGGGGAGCCCGTCACGAGTACGGCGCCTTCGTTCAGGACAATGATGCGATCAGACAGCGCCATCGTGGCCTGCATCATGTGCTCGATCAATAGCACTGATACGCCGGAATCGCGAATGCGCTTGATCATTTGAATGGCTTTTTCGATGTCGGTGGGATTGAGCCCTGCCATGACTTCATCCAGCAACAGTATCCGTGGCCGTGTGGCCAATGCGCGGGCGATTTCCAGGCGTTTCATGCCCCCCACGGTCAGGCTGCGGGCTTCTGTGTTCAGGTGCTTTAGCAAATCCGTCTGTTCGGCGACGGACAAGGCGATTTGTTCGGCTTGCTCGCGATCACGGGTGTTGATGAACGCGCCCAGCATGATGTTTTCCAGCACGGTCAGGCCGGTGAACGGCTTGGCAATCTGAAAGGTGCGCCCCAGGCCTTGGTGCGCAAAGGCGTCTGGCGTGTTGCACGATATCCAGTTGCCGTTCTTGTCGCGCAGCGTGACCGAGCCTTTGTCCGGCGACAAGAAACCGGATAGCAGGTTGAACACCGTGGTTTTCCCCGCGCCGTTCGGGCCTATCATGCCCAGAATCTCGCGTTCATTCAGCTGCAGCGACACATCGTTTGTCGCACATAGGCCGCCAAAACTTTTGAACAGGTTCTCTGCGCGCAGGACGGGCTCGCCGCGATGGGGCGTGTCCGTGTGTGCCAGACCATGCTGCATCGGCGGTTTCGATTTTGGGGTGCCGAGATAGGGCAGACGTGCCATCAGGCGCCCCAGCGCAGGGCCGAACGCGCCAGCCAAACCGCGCGGAATCGTCAACACTACCGCGACCAGGATCAGGCCATAGATCAATCCGTGCATGCCGCTGCCGACACTGCTGAGCCAGCCGCGGGCCAGCTCTGCAATCGGCAGCACCAGGAACGTACCGGCAATGGGGCCGCCTACGGTGCCCAGCCCTCCGATCAGTGCAAACATGGCAATCTGTATGGAGAGATCCAACGAGAACGCCGAGCTCGGATCTACAAAAGTCAGATAGGTGATGTGGAACGTACCGATCAGGCTGGTCAGCATGGCAGAGACCACAGCTGCCACGATCTTGACACGTACGGTATGGATACCGACTGCGAGGGCCGCATCCTCGCGCTCGCGAATCGCGATGAGGTAATGGCCTATGCGAGATTTGCGTATGAACCAGGATACCCAGACGACAAAGAGGAACAGCGAAAACGCAATGATGACGTAATTGATTTTTTCGCGGAAGACGATCCAGGTCCAGCCGATGTTCAACGGTAGACTGATACCGCTCGATCCACCTGTCCAGCTTTCTTCGTGGATGACGAGCAACCGCACGACCTCGAGGATCGCGATCGTCGCCAGGGCAAAGAACGGGCCTCGCAGACGCAGTGTGGGATACGCAATCACGATGGCGACCACGCCGGAAATCAGCGCGCCGGTCAACATGCCGATCCAGGGCGTAATGCCAAAGTTCTGCGTCAACAATGTGGCGGTATAGCCGCCTATGCCATAGAACACGGCATGGCCCAACGACAATTGGCCTGCATAACCACCTACGATGTTCCAGGCAACGGACAACGAAGCATAGACAAACAACAGGACAAATAGATTGGTCCAGAATGGCGTGCCCATGATGACAGGCACGAGGAACATCACCAGGAACAGGATGAGGCTGGTGTAAACCTTGGGATGACGGATATCGGGAAACACGGCGGGCTCCTTGTTATTCTGTGCCGATGCCAAACAGGCCGGTGGGACGCAGGACAAGGATCAACAAAAAGATCCCGAAATACACAACCTCTTTGAGGTCGGGCGCGATGTAATAGCCCGCCAGCGTATCGACGACACCGAGGATCATTGAGCCGACCACAGCACCATAGAGACTGCCTAATCCGCCGAGCACCACAATGACAAATGCCGTGAGGACAAAATAGGTTCCCACTGTGGGAAAAACGGGATACTGCGGCGCCAGCAGTCCGGCGGCGACCCCGACAAATGCGGTGCCCAGTCCAAAAGCGATGGCATAGACGGTATGGACGTTGACGCCCATCAGCATCGCAGCGTAGCGATGCTGTGCGACGGCGCGCAGTGCCCGGCCCAGGTAGGTGCGATGCATGAATAAATGCAGCAGCACTGCCAGAGTCAGGCCAATAATGAAGGTGATCAACTGCCCCGTCACCACGGTGTAGGGTCCGACATTCATCGTGGTGGTGCCGAGCTCTACGGGGGCACGATAGACATTGGCGCCAAAGATCACCAGGGCCAGGTTCAGCAGTATTGTCGATACGCCTACCGTGGCAAAGATCTGTATATGTTCATCGGCGTTGAGCAGCGGTTGAATAATCGCCTTTTGTGTCATTGCGCCCAGCGCAAACAGAATCACCGCAACCGGAATCAGGCCGGCATAAGGGTGCACGCCGAAATGCGTGGCGATCAGATAGACCATGTACATGCCTATCATGAGGAATTCGCCGTGCGCGAAATTCACTACTCGCACCACACCGAATATCAGCGTCAGCCCCAGACTGATGATGGTGTAGGCGCCGCCTAGCAACAGGCCATTGATGACCAGTTGAACAAAAATGTCCATTGTGCAACCTCTGTGATGAGAAGCCTCCCGGTGTCCCGCGCGGACCGGGAGGCTTTTGAGGGGCAAGGAAACGTGAGGCGGTCCCGCATTTCCTTGAGAGCCGCGGGCCGTTTCTTTTGAACGGCGCCGCGGCGGCAAATCGTTTACTTGTTAAAGATGGGCTTGCCTTGGGCGAGATTTGATGGCGCGATCGTGACGAGTTTGCCGTCCTGCCATTGCATCACGTAGAACGTGGAGGCCTTGTTCTGGCCGTCTTCGCCAAACTCAAAGCCCCAGCCATTGGCGGTTTGTCCCGCGGGTTTCTTATAGGCCAGCACAGCCTCGCGGATTTTTTCGGGATCCGTGGATTTGGCATTGCCGATGGCTTCGAAGAATGCCTTGGCGCCCACGTAGTTGGTCAGGCTGTGGCCCGATTGCGGGTCGCTTTTATAGGTGGTTTTATAGGCCTGCAGGAATTTGTCCAGCCCCGGAGCGCCTGCCGGATTGATCGAGGATTGCGGGAAATCCAGATCAAAAACGCCGTTCATATCGGCGCCCACGGCCTTTGCGGTATCCGCCAGCGAATAGCCGCCGCCTGCGCCGATGACGACTTTGGGTTTGAACCCGCCAGCACGTGCCTGGCTGAAATACAGGATCGCGTCGTTCTGATAAGCCGTTTGCAGCACGACATCAACCTTGGCGCCCTTCAGGCGCAAGATCAGTGACGACAGATCGACGGTCTTGGCCGAGTAGGGCAGGACTTCTGCCACGGTATAGCCCAGCTCCTGGGCACGTTTTTTCTCGGTGGCTGCGACGTCCGTGCCGTATGGGCCGTCTTCGTGAATGATGCCTATGCGGATGTCTTTGGGGTTCAGGCCCATCCCCGGTGCGACGATGTCATGCAAGGCATCGATCACTGCAACCCCATACAGCGCCGTGTTCGGATTGCTGCGGAACAGGTACTTGTAGCCGCGAGTCGTGATTTTGTGCGCGGTCGCGCCCAGTTCGAAGTAGGGGATGCCGGCGAGTTCGGTCACCGGTGATGCGGCATAGGAAATGCCAGATGCGTAGCTGCCGAAGACTGCCGCCACACCGGAGGAGACCAGGCGTTTGGTCTCGGATACTGCCTGGGTCGGGTCGACCGCGTCAGCCTTGAGGATTTCGATCTTTTCGCCGTTGATGCCGCCTGCGGCATTGATCTCATTGACCGCCAGCTCCAGGCCTCGATAGCTTTCCTGACCTAACAGCGCCAGGGCTCCGCTAAACGGAAACAGGGCGCCAACTTTGATATCCGCCCATGCGGTAGTGACTGAAAGCGCGCTGCATAACCCCAGTGCCAATGTGAATTTTTTGACGCCGGGCCGCCCCAAGGCAAAAACGCCCCCTTGGGGGGCAGCAAGCCGAAGGCGCGGCGTGGGGGCTTCTTTTTTGATTTTGAACATTGTCTCGCTCCATGCGTTGATGTGGGAGTGTGTGGGACTTTTTAGGGAGTCCGTTTTGGTTTTTATAATATATGATATATGAAATTATGGGCTAAAAATTGCCCTGGTTGATTCTAGTGGTCGAGGGAATGAGACGAATCGGGGATTTCCCTAAACCCTCGTAAATGCCCGATTTTGAATGAATTTTTCGCATTTTTTGGCACTTTCGGTTGCTACGGCCATAGCCGTCTGCCATGATCGGTGCTGAAGAAATTTTTCTGAGCATTAAGTCAGATAATCATATATCGTATATCTAGAATAAGGCGATGTATGTATAACAATTCGGAGACTCAGGTATGTTCGAAGAGGTCAATTACGCCGGCAAAAAGGTGCTGATCACCGCGGGCGCGGATGGGCTGGGCCTGGAGATGGCCAAAGTCTTTCACCATGCGGGCGCGACCGTGTTTATCTGCGATGTGAACGACACTCGACTGGCTGAGGCGGCGAGCCAATTACCCGGACTGCATGCGGCGCATGCGGATGTGTCCGATGAGGTCAGTGTCGAGAGGCTGTTTGCCCAGGTCCGCAATGAGTTGGGCGGACTGGATATCCTGGTCAACAATGCGGGCGTGGCTGGGCCGACGGGCTTTGTCGAGACGCTGAGCAAAGCCGATTGGGACCGCACGCTGGCGGTGAATATCACGGGGCAGTTCCTCTGCGTCCGGCAGGCGGTGCCGCTGCTAAAGCAGTCGCAAGCTGGCGTCATGATCAATCTGTCGTCGGCGGCAGGGCACTTGGGCTTTGCCGGGCGTTCTGCTTATTCTGCGTCGAAATGGGCGGTGATCGGCTTTACCAAGACGCTGGCAATCGAATTGGGCGCTTATGGCATACGCGTGAACGCCATATTGCCTGGCGCCGTCGAGGGGCCGAGAATCCGGGCAGTGATCGAGGCCAAGGCCAAAACGCTGGGGCGTCCGGTCGCAGAGATCGCCGAGCAATACGAGAGTCAGGCGGCGTTGGGCCGTATGGTGAGCGCGCGCGATATCGCCAATATGGTGTTGTTCAATGCCAGTGAGGCGGCGCGCAGCGTCAGCGGGCAGGCCATCGTGATCGATGGCTTTACGCAAAAGCTCTATTGACCGAGGATCTCTCATGCGCACTGTTGCCATTATTGGAGCCGGCCTGATAGGACAGGGCTGGGCCATTGTTTTCGCGCGCCGCGGCTGGAATGTCAGGCTGTACGACGTGCAGACCCAAGGGTTGGGCCAGGCTCGAGAATTGATTGTGCAGCAATTGGCCGAGCTGCAACGCTATGGTTTGTTGGACGATATGCAGGCAGCTGCCGACCGTGTCAGTATTGCCGAGTCGTTGCAGGCTGCATTGGCGGGCGCCGATTATGTGCAGGAAAATTCACCGGAACGGCTGGAAATCAAGCGCGCCGTCTTCACCGAACTGGACCGGTATGCCGAACCCCACGCCGTAATCGGCAGCTCGACGTCCAGCCTGCCGGCCAGTGAATATACGGAGTCGTTACCCGGCAGACATCGCTGCCTGGTAGTGCATCCCGTCAACCCGCCGTATTTGATTCCACTGGTCGAGTTGTGCGGGGCTCCGTGGACCTCGCCGCAAACGATAGAAACCGCACGGCGGATCATGCAGGAGCTGGGGCAGAAGCCCATCACGGTCCGGCACGAGATCGAAGGTTTTGTGCTGAATCGTCTGCAGGGAGCGCTATTGCACGAGGCGTTTCGGCTGGCAGCAGCAGGGGTGGCCAGCGCCGAGGACATCGATACCACGATCAAAGACGGCCTGGGCCTGCGGTGGTCGTTCATGGGGCCATTCGAGACTATAGATCTGAATGCGCCTGCGGGCCTGGCAGACTACTGCGCCCGTTATGGCGGCCTGTATCAGTCGATCGGTGCGACTCAGTCTCAACCCGTGCCGTGGGACGAGGCATTGGTGGGATCGCTGGAGCAACAGCGACGAGAGCAATTGCCGGCGAGCCAATTGCAGGAACGCCGATTTTGGCGCGATGATCAGTTGATGAAACTGATGCGTCACAAGAACCAAACTGGAGACGAGCATGGCCAGAGCTAAACCAAAGATCGTTATTACGTGCGCCGTGACGGGCGCGATTCATACGCCCAGCATGTCGCCGCACCTGCCGGTGACCGCTGACGAGATTGCCGAGGCGGCGATTGGCGCAGCCGAGGCTGGCGCAGCGGTGTTGCACTTGCATGCGCGCGATCCCCAGACCGGCAAGCCGTCCCAGGACCCGGAGCTGTTCCGGCCGTTCCTGCAGAAAATCAAGGAACGCACCAACGCCATCATCAACATCACGACGGGTGGCAGCCCGCATATGACGGTAGAGGAACGCATGCGTCCGGCGACCACGTTCAAGCCGGAGCTGGCGTCGCTGAACATGGGGTCGATGAATTTCGGGCTGTTCCCGATGCTGGACCGGTTCAAGGAATTCAAGCACGACTGGGAGCGCGAGCATCTGGAAAACAGCCGCTCGCTGATTTTTCGCAACACCTATCAGGACATCGAATCCATCCTGACGCTGGGCAATCAGAACGGCACGCGTTTTGAGTTCGAGTGCTATGACATCAGCCATTTGTATAACCTGGCGCATTTCGTCGACCGGGGTCTGGTCAAGTCGCCGCCGTTTATTCAGTCGGTGTTCGGCATTCTGGGTGGTATCGGCCCTCATCCCGAAGACCTGATGCACATGAAGCGCACGGCGGATCGCTTGTTCGGCAGCGAATACGAATGGTCCATTCTGGGAGCGGGGCGCAATCAGATTCCGCTGGCCACTATCGGTGCCGCGATGGGATCGAACGTGCGTGTGGGGCTGGAGGATTCGCTATGGATCGGGCCGGGTCAACTTGCCGAATCAAATCGTCTGCAGGTAGAACGGATCCGCACGATCGCAGAGGCCCTGAATCTCGACATTGCCACGCCTGACGAAGCGCGCGAAAAATTGGGATTGAAAGGCGCAGCCAACGTGGCGTTCTAGCGCTGGGCAGGGCGCAGAGAATGTTGTCGAAATATCCTCTGCGCTATGACTGGCGAGGATGTTGCAACGTGGGACTTGCGTAAAGTAATCGTGCAAGTAGCGGGACGTGTGTCCCGCTACAAGATCCTGCACGCTAGCGCCGCCGTAGTGCGTCAATCAGTTCTTGTTCTGTCAGCGTGCGATCGAAATTGGCAGCGTGGCGTGCGGCCAATGTCAACGCGGCGGCTTCGTGCAGCACGGCGTCGTCGATGACGTCTGCCGCGCCCAGTTCGCTCAATCGCGTTGGCAATCCCACCTGCGCATACCAAGCCTGTAAATCGTCCAGCATGGTGTCGGAACGATGTTCCAGATCCAGTTGTACCAACAGCCCCACGGCCACTTGCAGGCCGTGCAAAGCCTGGCCCACGCCTGGAATGCGTGGCAGACCGCGCGTGAGCGCATGGGCGATCGACAGACCGCCGCTTTCGAATCCGAGTCCGCTCATCAAGATCATCGCTTCGACGACTCGCTCAAACGCCGCGGTCGGACGGCCTGTGCCAGCCGCATCCAGCGCCGCCTCGCCATCGGCCAGCAGCGTGCGCATGCAGCCCTCGGCAATCAGTTGCGCCGTCAGCGTGGACGCCGCGCTGAACATGTTCTGTCCTTGATTGCGGAAACACTGCTCGGCCTCGAATTTTTTCGAGATGGCATCGCCCATGCCGGCGCGGAAGAACAGGGCAGGGGCGGTGCTGATGACCTCGGTGTCCACCAGCACAATCGTGGGATTGAACAGCATGTGTTCGACTGCCAGCAGATTGTGATGCGCGTCGTACACGACGTAGTTCTTGCTGGTGGGGGCGTCGTTAGAGGCGACGGTGGGCACAGTGATCAAATGCTGGTGCTGGGCTTTGGCCACGGCCTTGCCCGCGTCCAGCGCCTTTCCCCCGCCCACCGCGATCACCATATCCACGGACTGCGCCTGCGCTCGGGCTCGCAACGAGGCGATCGTGTCCGGCGTCATTTCGCCCTCTACGATGAGGGGAATCAACTCCACGCCTGCCGGCTTGCAGAGATCGGTCAATCGCTCATGCAGTACGCCATAAACATAGCTGTCGATGACCAATGCGGCGCGCCGCCCGAACAACACAGCCGTTTCGCCGAGCGTGCGCAATGCGCCGGGCCCCTGGAAATAGCGGCCCGGACCTCCGAAAACCTTCAGCATGGTGTCTCCCTATTTGCGTGGTGTCGCGCTGAGAAATTGTTGTTCTTTCTCTTTCTCGACCAGCCAGTCGATCATGATCTGTCCGCCCCATACCAGGTCGGCCTGGATCGCTGTGCGGGCAGCTTCGGGATCGCGGGCGATCAAGGCGGTCAGCACGGCCTCGTGACGGTGTTCGTCGGTCGAATAGTCCAAGCCGGCGGTCTTGATATGAAAGACCTTCAGAATGGGGCCCGTGATCACCCAGAACGACTCCACGGTGGCGCGCAGGATGGGTTTGTTGCTGGCCTCGAGGATCGAGAAATGGAATTTGCGATTCAGGGCGCTGGCGCGTTTAGGGTCGGTCGAAGTGCAGGAAATGAATTCCTTTTGCAGCGCGATCAGGTTGTCCAGTTGTTTGCGAGTGATGTTTTTTGCTGCTTCGGCCGCTCCCATGCCCTCGAGGTGAAAACGGATCTGCTGGATTTCCCGCAGCTTTTCCGAGTTCACATAGGGCACGTAGACCGCCGTCGCGGCCTGCATTTCCAGGCCTTGTTCGCTGATCAGACGAAAGATGGCCTCGCGTACAGGCGTAATAGAGACCCCCATTTCCGCGGCCAGTTCGCCGATGATCAGGCGTTCGCCAGGCTCGTATTGCCCATTGATCAGGGCGTTACGGATCTCGTTGTAGACCTTGACGGAGAGGTTTTCTTTTTTGACCGGTTTCAGGCTCGACATGACGTGAAAGCACTTGCAAGTGACGGGACGGGTGAATTCTAGCTTGCCATAGCGCATTATCCGAATTTGGGTATATTATATATCATATATCCTAAAGGGAAAGAGGAGACAGGTATGTCATTGGATGAGCAGAGCCCAGCGGCGCAGCCGCCCACAGCAGAGCAAATTGCGCTGTTGCGTGAAAAGGCGCGCTATATACGCCTGGAAACGATCCGATTGATCGAGATCGCAAAAGTCGGTCACTACAGTTCAGTGTTTTCCTGCGCCGAGATATTTGCCGCGCTGTACTACGACGTGATGCGCCTGCGCGCGGGCGAGCCCGATTGGCCGGATCGCGATCGATTCCTGATGGGCAAGGGACATGCGGCCGTGGGTCTGTTCCCCGTGCTGGCGGATCATGGATTCATCTCGCGCGAATTGCTGGATGGCTATACGCGGCTGGGCAGCCCGTTGGGAGACCATCCGGACATGACCAAGGTGCCGGGCATTGATTTCAGCTCGGGCTCGATCGGACATGCGCTGTCCAACGGCATTGGGATGGCCTTGGGGGGCCGCATGAACCAGCGCTCCTATCACGTATTTGTCATGCTCGGTGATGGCGAGATGCAAGAGGGCCAGGTATGGGAGGCAGCATTGTTCGCCGGCCACAACAAGCTCTCGCGCTTGATCGCCATCATTGACCGCAACGGCTATCAACTGGACGGCAAGGTCGATGATGTTGTAGGGGTCGAGTCGTTGCGCGATAAATGGACCGCGTTTGGATGGGAGGTGCACGAGGTCGATGGCCATGACCTGAATGCCTTGACGCACACCCTGCGCAAGCTCAAGGCCGATGGCGCACGTCAAAAGCCTGCGTGCCTGATTGCCCGGACGGTCAAGGGGCGAGGCGTGTCGTTCATGGAAACCGAGCCCGGTTGGCACTTGGGCTATCTGGCGCCCGCCGATGCACAGATCGCCATCGACGAAATCCAATCGCAGGAGATCTGAACATGCCGCACACCTTGAGTCCAGAGTCTTGGCAGTATCGCGCCCTGAATGCGATGAATCCCGGACTGAGCTATCTGTCCAACGCCCTCATTGACTTGGCCCGCGAAGGCCATCCGGTCGTGGCGGGATCCGCCGACTTGCAGTATTCGAATGGCCTGAATCGTTTTGCCGCCGCATATCCGGATCGCTACGTGCAGTTTGGCATTTCCGAACAAAACATGGTGTCGGCCGCGGCCGGTCTGGCGACAACGGGGATGATGCCGTTTGTAGCGACATTCGCATCGTTTCTGGGATTGCTTTGCTGCGAACAAATTCGCATGGATGTCGCGTACACGAAACTGCCCGTGCGGCTGATCGGCCATCATACGGGGATCAGCCTGGGATTCTACGGAACGTCGCATCACGCCACAGAGGACATTTCGACCATGCGCGCGATCGCCGGACTGACGGTGGTGTCGCCAGCAGATGGCGCGCAATTAGCGTCGGCCATCAAGGCCTCGGTTCATTGGCCGGAGCCGATTTATTTCCGGATCGGCCGTGGCCGAGATCCCGAGGTGTATCCGGATGGCGTTCCGTTCGAATTCGGCCGTGCCATTGAGCATAGCTTGGGCCGTGATTTGAACATCATTGCCTGCGGTATTACCGTCAGCGCGGCTTTGCAGGCTGCGCAGGCGTTGCAGGGCCAAGGCTATTCCGTGGGAGTGATAGATATGCCCACGATCAAGCCGCTGGACCGTGATGCGGTACTCAAAGCCGCAAGCGCATCATCGTGCTTGATGACGGTAGAGGAACACAATGTATTGGGCGGGCTCGGATCGGCCGTCGCAGAAGTCCTGGCCGATATCGGGAGCGCGACGCGTCTGCGCCGGCACGGTATCTATGATGAATACAGCTTGATTGCGCCGCCGACCACCTTGTATGCCCATTACAAGCTGGACGCTGAGGGGATAGTAGCCGTGGCGTTGGATCAATTACGGTCTTGATGTTTCGATCTTGGTTACGCCATGCGTTGTATCGCTGTATGGCGTGCGCCGACATTGATAAGTGCACAAAGGAATGACAACGTGAAAGAAATCACCGGTACGACTCGTCTGTACGGCATTTTGGCCGATCCCATTCATCACGTGAAAACACCTCAGCGATTGAATGAGTATTTTGCGCAGCTTGGTCATGATGGCGTGTGTGTGCCGTTTCATGTGACGCCAGACACCTTGGCGACTGTGGTTGCGGGCTTGCGGCAATTGCGCAATCTGGGCGGGTTCATTGTCACCGTGCCACATAAAACTGCCATTTTGCAGCTGGCGGACTCGGCCTCCGATGCGACGGCATTGATAGGCGCGGCCAATGTGGTGCGCCGCGAGCCTGATGGACGATTGGTGGCGGACATGCTCGATGGCGAGGGCTTTGTGCGCGGTGTGCTGACAGCCGGTCATGAGCTGCAAGGCAAGACCGCCTATATGGCCGGGGCAGGGGGCGCGGCAAACGCGATTGCTTTTGCGTTGGTCAAGGCGGGCGTGGCCAGCCTGACGATCGCGAACCGCACGAGTGCCAAGGCGCTCGATCTGAAGCAGCGTATTTTGACGCTGTATCCCGATGCGCAGATTCAGGTGGGCACACCGGACCCGTCAGGTCATCAGATCGTGGTCAACGCCACGTCATTGGGGTTGGCCGATGGCGATGCCTTGCCGCTGGATGTCAGCCGCTTGACGCCGGACCAACTGGTGTGCGAGATCATCATGCAGCCCAAGGACACGGCTTTGCTGCAGGCCGCACAGGCGCGGGGATGCCGTGTTCATTATGGAGCCCCCATGTTGGCGTGTCAGATTCCGCTGATGGCTCAGGCGCTGGGCGTGCCGGGGGCCGGGCAGTGATGCATCAGTACGACTTCATCATCGCAGGCGGCGGGACGGCCGGCTGTATCCTGGCCAATCGATTGACGGCCGACGGCAAGTATCGCGTGCTGATGCTGGAGGCTGGCACGGACGCTCGCAGCATGTGGATCTCGATTCCTGCCGGCTTTAGCAAACTGCTGGTGAATCCGGTATTCAACTGGCGATTCCAGACCGAGCCAGAGGACAACGTACTAGGTCGAACCATCTCTGTGCCGCGAGGCAAGGGCATCGGTGGCTCTACCCTGATCAACGGCATGATCTATGTGCGTGGCCAACCGCACGATTATGACGCCTGGCGCGATGACGGCGCCGAGGGATGGGGCGCGGCGGATGTCGCGCCATACTTTCAAAAAATCGAGAACTATGCGTTGGGCGGCCCGAATCGGGGTACATCCGGACCCATGCATATTGAACAGGTATCCGAGCGCTATCCTATCGCCGATGCCTTTCTGGCGGCTGCGCAAGAGGATGGCCAGCCCATTAATGCCGACTACAACAGTACCGATCAAGAGGGCTTTGGCTATTATCAGGTCGTGCAGCATCGCGGCCGTCGCTGGAGCGTGGTCGACGGCTATCTGAAACCCGCATCAGGCCGCAAGAACCTGACAGTGATCAGCGGTGCGCACGTGTTGCGCCTGCTGTTTGAGGGGCAGCGCTGTGCGGGCGTGGTTTACCAGAAAGATGGCCAGCAACACACTGTGCGTTCGAACCGTGAGACGCTGCTGTGCATGGGGGCGATTCAGACACCGCAGGTGCTGGAGCTGTCTGGCGTAGGTGACCCCGAGAGATTGCGAAAGCTGGGCATCGACGTGGTGCATGCGCAACCTCGCGTTGGAGAGAACTACATCGATCATTTCGCCACGCGAATGAACTGGCGTGTACGTGGCACGGTGACACTGAACGAAATGTCCAGAGGGTGGCGCCTGGCCAATCAGGTCCTGCGGTATTACGCGTCGCATAAAGGCATACTGACGCTGGGTACCGGCCTGGTGCATGGCTTTGTAAAGTCTGCACCGGATCTGCCGGCCCCCGACGTGCAGTACTTCTTTGTGCACGCCAGTTATGCGAACGCGGCGGAGCGCATTCTGGATCGTCATCCCGGCATGACGATAGGTGTGGCACAACTGAGGCCCCAGTCCGTGGGCAGCATCCATATCAAAAGTGCTGATCCATTCGCGGCGCCCGCAATACGCCCCAATTTTTTGAATGCCGAAGAGGATCGCGCGAGCTTGGTGCGAGGGATGCAGGTGGCGCGGCGCATTGTGGCGCAGCCTAGTATGCAGCCATATATCGAACAGGAAACCAGCCCGGGGGCGGCGGTGCAGACGGACGATGAATGGCTGGATTTTGCGCGCCGGAACGGACAAACCATTTATCACCCGATAGGCACATGCCGCATGGGGACAGACGCCACCGCGGTGACGGATCCCCGTTTGCGGGTACGCGGAATAGCGGGCCTGCGCGTAGTGGATGCGTCAGTCATGCCGCGCATGGTGTCCGGTAATACGCAGGCCGCTGTGATGATGGTGGCGGAGAAAGCGGCGGATCTTATTCTGGAGGATGTCCGGGCACGATAATTCCTAATGCGAGAGGGATTGCGCGGCCGTCGCTCCCTGCTTGTCATGCGTCGCGTATTTCTCGATCATCGTCGCGCTGGCGCGGTTCAGTCCTGTGACGGTCATGTCGATACCGTTGCGGCGGAATTTATGAACGATGCGATCCAATGCCTCGATCGCGGTGATGTCCCAGAAATGGGCATGCGACAGGTCCAGGCGTACGGATGAAATCGTTTCTTTGAAATCAAATTCCGATACCAGTGCTTCGGACGAGGCAAAGAAGACTTGGCCGCGTACTCGGTAGTGGCGCTCCCCCGTTTGCGGATCTACGGTGGAGTCCACCGTCAGAATCCGGCGAGCTTTTTCGGTGAAGAAGATCGCACTCAGCAGTACGCCCAGGCCTACGCCAATGGCGAGGTTATCTGTCGATACTACTGCAGCGACCGTCGCCAACATGACCACCGACGAGGTCTTGGGATTGGTTTTCAAGCGGGTAATGGAGCGCCAGTCAAACGTGCTGATCGACACCATGATCATCACGGCAACCAAGGCGGCCATCGGAATCTGTTGGACCCAGGGGCCCAGGAATACAACGAGCACCAGCAGGAAAGCGCCCGCGACAAAGGTGGACAGACGGCCGCGGCCACCCGATTTCAGGTTGATGACGGTCTGGCCGATCATGGCGCAACCGGGCATCCCGCCTAAAAATCCCGCGACGATGTTGGCGCAGCCCTGGCCGCGGCATTCGCGGTTTTTGCTGCTGGGCGTATCGGTGAAATCATCGACGATGCTGGCCGTCATGAGTGATTCGAGCAGACCGACCAGAGCGATACTGACCGAATAGGGAAAGATGATGCCCAAGGTATCCAGCGAGAACGGGACCTCGGGAAAGGCAAAAATTGGCAGCTCGTCCGGGAATGCCCCCATGTCGCCGACGGTGGGCACATCCAGATGCAGCGTCATGGAGATCGCTGTCAAGACGATGATGCAGATGAGCGGCGACGGCACGGCCTTGGTCAGGCGCGGCAAGAGATAAATGATGGCCAGGCCGCCTGCGACCATGGCATAAACGTAGGGCGGCACGTTGTGCAGCTGGGGCAACTGAGCCAGAAAGATCAGAATGGCCAGCGCATTGACAAAGCCGGTGATGACGGAGCGTGACACGAAGCGCATCAACGATCCCAGTCCCAGAAAGCCTGCGCCGATTTGCAGCAGTCCGGCCAGGATGCCCGCGGCCAGGACGTATTCCACGCCGTGATTCTTGACCAGGGATCCAATCAACAGCGCCACAGCGCCGGTCGCCGCAGAGATCATCCCTGGCCGACCACCCGCGATCGCGGAGACGACGGCAATGCTGAACGCGGCATAAAGGCCGACTTTAGGCTCAACGCCTGCAATGATGGAAAAGGCGAGAGCCTCGGGGATAAGCGCCAGCGCGACCACAATGCCGGCCAGGATGTCGCCTCGAATGTTGGAGAACCATTCGTCGCGTAGAGAATGCGTGTGCATGAAAGGGCCTAAAGAGAAAATATGGAGCAGGCCGGCAGGAAGGCGTGATGGGACGTGAGTTGCGCAAACGAAGTGATTTCGTCACAGAGGGCGGCAAACGGCCCTGAAACACATCAGATGCTGAGGGAGAATCACGGCGGCGCCAATATAGGCGCACGCAAACCACGAACGTCCTGTCCGGTCAGGGAGATGACAGAAAAGGGTTCGTGGCGCAGTTACATGGGTAGAAGGGGCTGGCGGGTTGGATCGCACGCGGCGCGGTGAGCGCCAGCGTTTTCAAGTGGGCCGAATTTTAGGCGATTGTTTGCAATGCGTCCAATTCAGTCTGGCGAGCAGAGGTATTCCGTCAGTCGAGACAGCATCAAATCGCAGGCCGCGATTTGCGAAATTTCCACGTATTCGTCGGCTTTATGTGCGACTTCGATACTGCCGGGGCCACAGACCAAGACGGGTGTCTGATCCCATTGTTGGCGAAACAGGCCGCCTTCGGTGCCAAAGGCAACCTTGGTGCGCGCGGTGTCTGGAGGCAGCAGGGACGTGAGCAAGCGGACTGCCGATGAGTCTTCGTCAGTGGCGAGGCCTGGATAGGCGTTGATCAGTCGAACATCCGGCGGGGCGGCGTCGGGATGCGAGTTATTGGCCGTCATCCGTGCTCGCGTGACTTCCAGAATGTGGGACAGGATTTGCGCGGGGTCGTCTTCTGACACGTTGCGGATTTCGAAATCGAGTTCGCATTCTTCAGGAACAATATTCAGCGCACGTCCTCCGCGTATCGTGCCAACGTGCACGGTCGAGTAGGGAATGGCATAGCCGTCTTCTTGAGGGCCTGACTCGGCAAGTTCCTGCTGGACTTCGCGCAACGCGGTAATGAGATCGGTTGCGGTATGAATGGCATTGACAAATCGCGGCGCCAAGCCGGAGTGGCCAGCTTGGCCGCAACACATTGCACGATAGGCGGCTTTGCCCTTATGACCTGTACCGATTTTCATGAGTGTCGGTTCGCCGACGATGCACAGCGAGGGAGCGGGCAGTTTGCCTTCCAGTGCGCGCAAGAGATGGCGTACGCCTACGCAGCCGATTTCCTCATCAAAGGACAGCGCCAGCAATAGTGGGCGTTTCAAGGGTTGACGCGCCGCATTGATCATGGCGACGACGGCACAGGCGACAAAGCCTTTCATGTCCGAACTGCCCCGCCCATAAATGCGGCCATCACGTTCGGTAGCCTCGAAGGGCGGAAAAGTCCACGGCTGCCCCTTTGCCGGGACGACGTCGGTATGGCCTGACAGCAGGACCCCGGCGGTATCCTGTGGCCCGACACTGGCGAATAAATTGCAGCGCGAGGCGTCTTGTGGATCCGATACCAGAGTTGATGCGATGCCGGCCTCGCTCAATAACGCCTGTACGCGTGCCATCAGATCAGCATTCGGGGTCAAGGATACTGAGGGAAAGGCAATCAGTTCGCGCAGCAAGTCAAGGCTGCTCAAGGACGAAGTGTTGTTCATAGAAGGGCGCGTAAAGGATGATGGGGCGTGAACAGTACCGTGATGATAGATCAGGTTTTTTGGCTTTCGGTCCTGTTGGATAAATGGGGGTCAAAGAAACTCGCCGCGCTCATCCCGGGAATGTATTGATCGGAGATATAGGCGCGGCAGCGTTGCATGAAGGCTTGTGTCAGGCGGGATGGCTTCATCGGCTTGTAGGTGGCGAGACCGAGCAACATCGGTCGTTGTTCGCCGACCAGGCGCAGGCGTACGAGCCGTTTTCCATCCAGAGATTGTGTGGATTTGGGGCGCACGTTGAACAAGGCGTAGCCGATGCCATTGGCGACCATGGATCGGACGACGTCCTCCGAGCGGGAGCGTGCGACGATATTGGGCTCGACGCCGGCCTTGGCATAGAGCGACGTGAAATACTCCTTGCTCATGGGCAGGTCCAGCAGCACCATGGGTTGCGGGGCCAATTCCTCAAGCGTGACCGCCAGTTGCTGTGCCAGCGGATGCAATTCGCTAACCAGCACGTGCGGTGGCAGACGTGCCAGGGTTTCAAAGCCGATTTCGTCGCCCAGTTGCAGGTCATAGGTCAGGGCGACGTCGATTTCCAGCGTGTGCAGCTTTTGAATCAGGTCTTGCTGATTGCCTTCGGCCATATGTAATTCGACCGTGTCAAAGGCGCGCGAAAAGCCAAAAATGACTTCAGGCGCGACCATGGCCGCCAGCGACTGAAAACACCCCACGCGGAGTACGCCGCGCAGAGTATCGCTGGAATCCGACGCGATTTCGTAAAGGCGAGAGGCGCGCTCCAGCAGGTCTTCGCATTCCTGCATCACTTGAGTGCCTACTGTGGTCAGCGCCAGGCCCTTGGACGGATGCCGTACAAATAACTGCGTGCCTAATTCGGTTTCTATGTGCGCAATAGCGGCCGAAATAGAGGGAGGCGAAATATGAATCTGGGCGGAGGCCGCAGCAATGCTGCCGTGTTTGGCAGTGGCTACAAAGTACTCCATCTGGCGCAGAGAAATGCGATTGAGCATGATAGCAACGGAATGGAATCGAGTTGAGTGAATACCAAGCGGTATCCGCGCTGTGGCTGAGATGTCATCAGCGTTGGCGCCGGACCCCGCCGGCTGCGATATCGCAGTGTATCCACTCCGTCCGGTCCGAGGTGATAGCGAGCCTCATGTGCGACAGGCGCTGCAGGCTATCCGCACGATCAGAGATCGCCGGGCACGCCAAAGCTCGGCGCCGCACGAGGATCGTGCGCTCGTGTGATGTAGTCTTGTACCTGCGGTTCATAGACTTTCCACGTCGCGTATAGCGCCTGGACGGGGTCTGCTTCTACCCAATCCAGGCGCAGGTCTACCATGGGCCAATCCAGTTCACCATAGACCAGAAGGCCCGCGGAATGGACCGGACCCTCTTCTCCGCCTGCCTCCTGCCCGGCCAGCATGGCCTGCATCAGCCGTTCGGCCAACGAGCCTGGCGCGCTTTCGAAGGCGGAAAGCATGGCAACTGGTACTTCCAGCGACGCTAACATGTTGCCCGCGCAAGCAGCGTGTTCGCCTGCCGCGCTGGACAAGGTGCCCAAGGCGCTTTCGCCTGTAAAAATAGCCGGTGGGTGGGTCGCGTCGATGGCCATTAATTGACGGTAAGCGATGAAAGGGCGTTGTTGCAGCGCTTTGAGAGCGAGCTCGGGCGTTTTCCCCGCGGCCATCAAGTCCAGGGCGAGAGGCCCCAGGCTCGGATCAGTAATGTTCTGACTGACTGCGGCACCCACCCCGGATCGGGCACGGATACAGCGTGACGCGACCGCAGGGGAGGAGGAGGCGACGGCCGCGCCGAATTGGCCCGTGGCAGGACACCGCGCAATGATCGAGAAAGTCATAATCGGAGCCTGGATCGAGGTTAATCGGGGATGACGGCGGTGGCGTCGATTTCTACCAGCCATTCCGGACGGGCCAGGGCAGAGACAACAATCCCCGTGGAAACCGGGAACACACCTTTGAGCCAGCGTCCAACGACTCGGTACACCGATTCGCGATAGCGAGGGTCAATGAGATAGATGGTGATTTTGCAGATGTGCTCGAGTTCGCCGCCGGCTTCCTTGAGCAGCATGGCGATGTTTGCCATCGCCTGTTCCGCCTGGCCGGCGGCATCACCGATGCATACGCTTTCCGAGGTCTCCAGGTTTTGCCCGATCTGACCGCGTAGAAAGACCGTACTGCCACGTGCGACAACGGCCTGGCAGAGGTCGTTATCCAGATTCTGTTCGGGATAGGTTGCCTTGGTATTAAAGGTGCGGATACGGGTGTGTTTCATAGTGGTCCACGATGAGTGAATGCGTGCCATGCGCGTTGTCGGGCGGGGGTGCCGCTCAGGCGAGGGTCTTCATAGTCAGCCTCAGCGAGGATCACGCCAATTTGTTTTTTCCGGTGGGCGGTCTCGGAATTTCCGACCATGGACGCGACGGGCGCGAGTGGGACAGCGGCGTCAGGAAAGTCGAGTCATTCCTAAGGAAAAGGCGAATTGGCCGGGTGGGTGGTGCCTTTCATACTTGCTTGCAGCTGAAGGGAACCAGCCCGATCACAAGAGGAATTTAATGACTCAACAACACGCAATGCCGCGATTTCGCTATGACGGTGCGGGAAATATGGCCCGTATCGGATTGATCTACATCGCATCCAGTGTGGTCATGGAAGAAGAAATGTGGGCCATGTCTGCACCTGGGGTTTCCACTCATACTGCCCGGATCAAGTTGCCGAAAGTCACGGTGCAGGGCATCGAGGAAATGATGAACGCACCGGAGTTGGAGCAGGCCGCCCGTCTGGCCGGTGCGGCGCCTATCGACGTGCTGCTATTCGGTGGAACCAGCGCCTCTTTCTTGCACGGAACGGCTTATGACCATTCGTTGATCGAGAAGCTGCGCCAATGGGTACCGGGGGTTCACGTCACAACAGCCTCTACCGCTACGTTGGCAGCGTTGAAAAAGGTCAAGGCTGGCAAAGTGGCGCTTGCCACCCCGTATCTACCGGAGATTCACGAACGCGCCATCCGCTTTCTCTCGGAGAACGGTCATGAGGTAGTGAAAAGTGCCTATCTGGGGATTTCCGATGATCACGCGCTGGCCGAAGTGCCGCTGGAAAAGGTGTATGAACATGTGCTGTCGGTTGATCATCCTGACGCCAGCGCCATTTTCGTCTCGTGCACCAATTTCAGAACCGTGGGCGCCATCGAGGCGCTGGAGCAGCGCCTGGGCAAACCCGTGATTTCCGCGATCCAGGCGTCATTCTGGCATTGCCTGGCGTTGACAGGCGCGGCAGGCGCAAACCCCGGTTATGGCGAATTATTTGTCGGCAACATCGCGCCAGAGAGCAAGTAGTGAAGTCTGTCACTCATTCTGCTTGACGGTTTGTTGATCATTCCAAGTAAATAACGCAAGGGGAATTCAAGATGGGTAAGGGTCAGATTTTCGTGTCAATGGGAGCAGTCGTCGCGACGTTGCTGGCAGGGGCGATGTCGCCTGCCTCGGCGGAAAAGCTGGTGCTGGGTAACGAGGGCAGCTATCCGCCTTTCAGTATGGTCGCGGCTTCGGGTCAACTCACAGGGTTCGAGCCCGATCTCGCGCGGGAAATGTGTAAACGCATGAACGTAGAGTGTGAAATCGTCGTGATGGATTTCAAGGGGCTGATTCCCGCGCTGTTGCAGAGCAAGCTGGATGCGGTCGCGACACAGACCAAGCCGCTGCCCGAGCGAAAGGCCAAAGTCCTGTTCGGCAGGCCCGTGTTGTTCAATCCGGATTCCTATGTGATACCTGCGGACAAGGATTACACGTTTACGAAAGAGGGTTTGAAAGGCGTGCGTATCGGGCTGCAACGCGGGTCTGCGCAGGCCAAGTATGTGGCGGAGACGTTCGGCGATGCGGTACAGGTGGTGTTTTACGACAATCCTGACCAAATACGCCTGGATCTCGCCAGCGGGCGCCTGGATATGAGCCTGGGGCCCAAGATCAGTTGGACGAACGAGTTCTTGTCTAAACCTGCAGGAAAGAACTGGAAATTTGCCGGCGGGGATCTATGGACAGGGGGCGGTGAGGCTGGTTCCAGTTGGATCGCCCGCAAGGATAGTCAGGCCTTGCTCGACAGGATGAACCAATCCATCGACAGCATTATCCGCGATTGCACCTTCACGAAGTTGCGCAAGCAATACATGGAGGTCGAACTGTTGCCAGAAGAGGCCGCCTGCCGGTAGACGGCCGACGGGCACAGACCATCATGCGCTGGCGCGCATGATGGTCCTGGCAGGTTGTCGGGCTCGAACGAGCTCAATGTCTCTATGTTCACAAGGATATTCCCATGCCTCTGATGGGGTTTGTGCAACAAATGGGTATCGGGGCGCTGATGACGATTCAGGTTGCGGTGTGCGCCTATCTGCTGGCGCTCGCCATCGGCGTGCTGTTTGCGCTGGTCACGCTCAAGCCCAATAGCTTGATGCGGATCGTCTGGGTGCCTTATGCCTCGGTTTTCACGGGCGTTCCTTCGTTGCTGATCGCCTTTCTTTTCTTTTATGCCGGGTCCGGCATGCTCAATAGCCTGGGTGCGCTGGGCGGGATGGACCTGCAGATCGAAATTACGCCCTTTATGGCGGCCGTTACCGCATTGGGCATGGTATACGGCGCCTATTTGACGGATCTGATCCGCAGCGCCATTCAGAATGTGCCACGCGGGCAGTTTGAGGCCTCAGATGTATTGCTGGTGCCGCGACGCGTGACGTGGGTCAAAATCATTTTGCCGCAGGTACTGCGCCTGGCACTGCCGGGTATGACCAATATGTGGATTGTGGTGCTAAAGGATACCGCGCTGATTTCGCTGATCGGCCTCAAAGAGATCATGGCCTATGCGAAGTTGGCCTCGGGAGTAACCAAAGAGCCCTTTGTCTATTATCTGCTGGCGTCCGTCTTTTTCCTGGGCATGACATGGTTGACTTATTTTGTGGCCAGGCGAATAGAGAATTGGACCGAGTGTGGTTTCCGGCCCATGGCGGCCAAAGGACGCGCTCATGCACTTTGACGTCGAAATCGCGTGGGCCAGCCTGCCTGCCTTGTTCAAAGGTTTGGGAACGACATTGACTGTGTTGATCCCGGTGTTGATCCTGGGGCTGTTGTTTGCCTTGCCCGTCGCTTTGGCGCGTCTGCAATCGGGACCGAGATCGACCTTTGCCGCCATGTATATCGGGTTCTTTCGGGGTGTGCCGAGTCTGGTCTTGCTCTATCTGATCTATAGCGGGCTGCCGCAACTGACGATCGTTCGCGATACGTTTTTATGGTCTTTGTTTTCCAATGCCTATGTCTGCGCGTGGTTGGGCCTGGCGCTGACTCATTCGGGATTCATGGCGGAGATTATCCGTGGAGGATTGGCCGCGATCCCGGCTGGGACCATCGAGGCAGCAGCCACGCTGGGGTTGACGCCCAGGCAGATCTTGTTTCGCCTGCGCCTGCCGATGGCGGCGCGCTACGTACTCAAGGCTTATCAGAATGAACTGCTCATCATGGTCAAGAGCACTGCAGCGGTGAGTGCGATTACTTTGGTGGATCTGACATCTGCAGCCAATACCGTGTTCGACTACACCTACGATCCGTTTACCCCGTTGATGACGGCGGCAGCGATCTATTGGTGTGTCATCAACACGCTGCGTTTTGGTTTTGCCACGGCGGATCGAAAGCTCAACCGCCATCTGGTCAAGACCTGAGCCCGGAAAGGGGCCGCCGTACCGTCACCTCCGTTATCCTGGCGGCGCCCTTGCGTTGATCAATGAGGACATTCCCTCGCTACTTCTGTCTAGGCACACTGACATGCAAGCTGCAATGAATACATCGCTGCGGGTTGGGGCTATTAATCCGAACGTCCCAGACGCACCAACCGACGCGCAGGCTGCGATCTCCATCAGAGAACTGAATAAGTTTTATGGCTCGTTCCAGGCGCTGCGCCAGATCAATCTGGAGATTGCCAATGGCGAGATTGTCGTTCTGTGCGGGCCGTCTGGCTCGGGAAAATCTACGCTCATTCGTTGTGTCAATCACCTGGAACCCCATGATTCAGGCCAGATTCACGTCAATGGCGCGAGACTGACACCGCGAGCCGCGGACATCGAGCAGGTCCGCCGTCAGTTGGGTATGGTGTTTCAGAGTTTTAATCTCTTTCCGCACATGACGGTGCTGGAGAATTGTACGTTTGCGCTGCGGTTGGCGTTGAAGATGCCGACGAAGGAGGCGGAGTCGGTCGCCTGCGGATACCTGGAAAAGGTCAACGTGCTCGAACAGGCGGACAAGTATCCGATGCAATTGTCCGGCGGGCAGCAGCAACGCGTCGCCATCGCGAGGGCGCTTTGCCTGAAGCCCCGCATCATGCTTTTTGATGAGCCAACTTCCGCGTTGGACCCGGAATCTGTAGGGTCGGTTTTGCGCATTATGGAAGATCTGGCGGCGACCGGTATCACCATGGTCTGCGTGACGCACGAGATGGGCTTCGCGCGGCGCGTGGCGGATCGCTGCGTGTTCATGGAACGCGGTGAAATCGTGGAGGAAGCCGATTCGGATTGCTTTTTCAATACCCCCAAAAGCGAGCGGCTGAAATACTTTCTCGAGCAGGTGTTGTGAACGAGGCGAACGCCCTGGGCCGTCAGGAAAGGTGAGCCATTCCAAAGGAAAAGGCGAATTGGCCCACTCGGAGCTCTCTCGCATCATTATGGCTGCTCCATTCGGAACTTGGACGCATCTAAACAATACAAGGGGTATGAAATGATTCGAAAACTTTTGACGGTTGGGATGTTATCCAGCGTGATGCTCGCGGGCGCCGCACAGGCCGAGGAGGCGTTGGTGATCAGCACTTGGGGTGGCAGCTTTCGAGACCTGATTGACGAGAACATCGGCAAGGAGTTCACACGGCGGACGGGAGTGCCTGTCAAATACATCACCGGTGGAACAATAGATCGATTGAATAAGGCCAAGCTGGCCAGCACGCCCGAGAGTGACCTGACGTTTACGACTTCGCATATCGGTTGGCTGTACGTCAATGGCGGGCTGTTTGAGCAGCTGGACACGAGCAAACTGTCCAATTATTCGCATGTGGTCGATCGTGCCAAAATCAGCCCTTATCACCTCGGGAGTTGGGCATACGTATACACCATTGGTTATCGTCCCGACCTGGTGCCACCGAGCATCACCTTCAATAGCTGGAATGATCTTTGGAACCCCGAACTCAAGGGCAAGATCGCTTCGCCCGATTTCGACCCCAGTCACATTATCGATATTGCGGCAATTCTGTCCGGCGGCGATGCCGGTACCTGGGAAAAGGGCCAGGACAAGCTCAAGGCGTTAAAGCCCAACTTCAAGGCGTTCTACACCAATGACGCCAATAGTCAGCAGTTGATCTCCACGGGGGAGACGCCCGTGCAGATCCTGTTGTCCATGAACGCCTATCACATGATAGGGCAGGGCGTTCCCATCAAAGTGGTCATGCCCAAAGAGGGGGCTGTGCTGGGCGTCGATACCATGGGCATCATGAAGGGATCAAAAAAGATCGATTTGGCGTACAAATTCATGGATATCGCGCTGTCGCCGGAGGTGCAGTCCAAGATCGTCGCCTATAAAAAAGCCAGTCCTGTGGTCGATAACGCCAAGGTTTCATCCGAGGACGCAGCATTGCCGGGCGTATTCACGACGAAGGAGCAGTGGGATACCCAGGCGATTGTGATTGACGACAAATTGCGTGCCGAGAAAACGGCCGAATGGCGCAAGTGGTTCACTGAGAACATCATGAACTGAAGGCGTCAACGCTTCATTCAGATGATGTCCTGGGTGCATGCGCTGTCAGGGCATCTGCGTTTCGACATAGAGCAAAGTAGACGGAAGATCATCGAGTTATGGATACACGTTCCGGGCTGAGGGCATGGTTAGTGTCTCCGGCAGTTGTCGTTGCATTCTGCATCTGCGTGGCGTTGGTGACTGTCTTTCAGTACAGTTTGCGCGCGTATGTGCCGGGTTCGCTGGATGTCGGAGGGCTGACACTGGCCAATTTCACCGGGTTGAACAAACCCATTTACTTGGGTGCGTTCTGGAATACGCTGCTGCTGAGCATCGAGACGACTTTTTTTTCGCTACTGGTGGCGTATCCATTGGCCTATGCGATGGTGAGGGTGCGCAATCGTGCGTTGAAGTCCTTTATCCTGATCGTCTCCGTCACGCCCCTGTTTTTAGGTGAGATCGTCCGCACGTATTCATGGATCATTGTGCTGGGAAACAATGGTTTTATTAATACGGTGCTGCGAAAGCTAGGGGTGATCGAGTGGCCGCTGGAGCTTATGTTTACGCACTTGGGAGTACTGGTCGCGCTGGTGCATGTGACCATCCCGATTGTGGTGCTGATGCTGGCCACTGCGATCTCTCATATTGACCGGGATTACGAAAAGGCCGCACAGAGTTTGGGAGCTGGTCCGATCCGGACATTCTTGACTGTGACTTTGCCGCTGTCGATGCCCGGCATCCTGGCCAGTGTAACAACAGCATTTGCATGGACGTTCAGCGCATTTGCTACGCCGCAAATGATAGGTGGAGGTCGCGTGCCGACGGTTTCGACACTGGTGTATCAACTTGGTTTCTCGTCGATGAATTTTCCGTTGGCAGCCAGTTTGAGCGTCTCGGGATTAGCGTTGACGGCGGTGGCGCTGTGGTTACTCGGTCGAGTGACGCGGCGGCTCAAGGTCATTGGAGGCCATGGATCATGAAAATTCGAAGTTCTGTGCCGCTGCCGCTGCGGATAGCCGGACCAGTGCTGGTAGGTTTGATCCTCGCCTTCGTTTTATTGCCGGTTGTCGTCGTGACGATGGCGTCTTTTAATGACAAGGCGCTGCTGACGTTTCCACCGCAAACGTGGTCCTGGCGTTGGTTTGTCCGGGTATTTACCTATGCGGACTTTCAACAGGGCTTTCGCTCCAGCCTGATTGTCATGATCTGGTCTTCGAGCATTGCGCTGGTGATCGGAACGGCATTGGCCATTGCAGTCAAGCGTATGGCGTTTCCAGGGAAAGAAACCTTGCAAGCCATCCTGCTTTCCCCCCTGGTTATCCCTCACTTCACGCTCGGCCTGGGCCTGCTGATTTTGGTGGCCCAGTTCAAGGTGGATCGCGGGTATGCGCTGGTGATCTTATGCCACGTAATGCTGGTGTTGCCCTTTGTGCTGCGCAGCGTCTACGTCTCGATGGAAAATCTGGATGAGCGCCTGGAGCAGGCTGCCGCCAGCCTGGGAGCCTCGCCAGTCAAGGTCCTGTTGACGGTGACGATCCCCTTATTGGCGCCCGGGCTGTTTGGCGGTTGGTTGTTTGCCGCCATTATGTCTTTCAGTGAATTCACGGCCTCGCTTTTTGTCACGACGCAGACAACGCAAACGCTCCCCGTGGCGATGTACAACTATGTGCGCGAGTTTGCGGACCCGACCTTGGCCGCATTGTCGGTCGTCTACATTGCGGTGACCGCGAGTCTGTTGGCATTTGCCAATTATTTTCTGGGTTTAGGCCGGGTGCTGAATATCGAGAACAATCACTAAGGCGCTTCTGCAGAAAAAGGTAGCGAGACTTTCGCTACCTTAGTAACCGCGTGAGGGGTCGATCTGATTGTTGGGGGGCTCGTGCCGCGACACCCTGAGGATGTTTTCAGCGATCTGTGCAGCGGCGGATGAGGGGATGGCGACCGATGCAAGGTGCGGCGTGATCAAGACATTGTCCATTTTCCACAGTGGATGGTGAGAGGGCAGCGGTTCACGGTCAAAGACATCCAGCGTGGCGGCGCCAAGATGGCCGCTTTTTAGCAGGTCTGTCATGGCACTCTGATCGATCAAAGCGCCTCGAGCGACGTTGATCAGAGCGGCGCCCCGGGGTAGCTTAGCGAGTCTTTCACCGCTGAGCAGACCGCGTGTCTGTGGTGTCAGGGGCAGCATGACGACCAGAATATCGGCCTGGGAAAGAACGGTGTCGAGCGTTTCAATGCCAGCAAAGCACTGGATACCGGCGAGCTGCCGCGGCTGTCTCGACCAACCTAATACGGTCAACCCTTGACGCTGCAGCTCATTGGCCGCATAGGCTCCCAGCTCACCGAGCCCTAGCACGGCGACGCGAATGTCTTCGGGAGATCTGGGGTGACGATAGGCCCATTCGCTGCGTCGCTGGGCTTGTTCAAAGTGAGGAATATCCCTGGCATAGCGTAACGTGGCAAATAGCACATAGCCTGCCATCATGCGTGCCATGTGGGGGTCGGTGAGGCGCGTAATGGGCACGCCGGCAGGTAGATCACGACGGCCGACGAGGGAATCTACGCCCGCGCCCAGATTGACAATCAAGCGCAGGTTGCTCATCTTGTCAAAGAAGCCTTCTGGCGGCTTCCACGCCAACGAGAAATGAATGCCGGCTGGGTCAGTGATTTCGTTCGCCTGTAGGATACGAAGCGTAGGAAGTTGTGCTTGCAGGGCACTTTTCCAAATGGTGAAATCGTCGAACTCGCTGTAGAAAACAAGATCCCCCGATGGCACGGTCTCGGGGGAGAGGGGAGTGGGCAGGGACATGATTTCTGCGGCCTTCAGGTTGGGCGTTGAATCAATTGCGCCATGGCTTCAAGGGCGAGCTCGTAGCCTGCGCCACCGAGGCCGGCAATGACGCCATCGGCGGCTTTGGAAATATAGGAGTGATGACGAAAACTCTCGCGCCGCCATATGTTGCTCATGTGGACTTCAATGATCCGGCCCGGAAACGATAACAGCGCATCCAGTATGGGTACCGAGGAATAGGTCAGTCCCGCCGCATTGATAACAATGCCTTGTGCCGTGCCGCGGGCCTCTTGGATCCAGTCTACCAATTGCCCTTCATAATTGGACTGTACGAATTTCAACCTCATCTGCAGCGCAGCGGCTTTACTTTCGCAACGCTGTTGCAGAACGGGAAAGCTCTCTGAGCCATAAACCTGATTCGCGTCCAGGCCGTACAGATTGGCATTGGGGCCGTTGAGGAACCAAACGGTAATTCCCGCGCCCTCGGGCGAAGAAGAGGGAATGGTGGTAGACGTGTTCATAGCTATTCCAGGAGGTCTCGGCATGCACAGGCCATGGCGATCGTTGTTTTCATGAGCGGTGGGTAGCGAAGGTCAGCTTTCACGAGGTACGGTGGCGAGCATGGCAGGCAATTTCTGAAACGCTTCGTTCCAAGATGCCGCTTGTGGATGATCGGCACGCCAATCGATCTCGGGAAACCGGAAATCCAGATAGCCGAGCGCGCATCCCAGTGTGACTTCGCCGATGGTGGGGGCATCTACTGGGAGTGTCGGCGCCTGTGCTTCGATGTCTTTGAGACAGGCGGCGACCTTGGTCAGTTGGGCCTCGCGCCACGCTGGCCATTGTTTTTCAATAGGGCGTGCCGTCAATTCGTAGCGCGCCAGCAGTGCGGCATCCAACAGGCCGTTACCGAGCTCCTGGCGCATGAGGGCTTGCCATTGTTTCGAACTGTCGACCGGATAGAGACGCGTATCGCCCGTCAGACTAGCCAAGTATTTGCAGATAACGCGGCTGTCGTATAGTGCCTGGCCATTGTCCAGAATCAAGGTCGGAACCTTGGCCAAGGGATTGTGTGTGGCGATGCGGGCATCGCGCTTTATGGGGTTGGCGGCACTGTCGAGCAATTGAATTTGCTCGATCTGATCCGTCAGGTGCGCGCAGACCATTACCTTGCGCACAAAAGGGGATGTGGGGGCATATAGGAGTTGCATCATGAGAGGAGAGCTCCAATCTGGCAGTGGTCTTGTCAGGGGCGGTGCTTGGGCCAATAGCGATACGGAACGGGACTATGGGACCAAGACGAGCTTGCCAAATACATCACCGCTCTCGAGCAGCTCATGCGAGCGGGCGGCTTCGGCCAACGGCAAGCGGGTGTGTATGCGTGGGCGGATTCGGTTATCGGCGATCAAAGGCAGCACTCGTTCGGTGATGGCTTTGGCCATGCGGGCTTTCTCGTCGCCGCTCTGGGGGCGCATGGTCGACGAATGCAGGCTTAATTGCTTTTGCATCAATGTGAGCAATTCGATTTGTACCGAGGAACCTTGCAGAAACGACAGGCTCACGTGGTGTCCACCAAAAGCCAAGGCTTGTAGATTGCGGCGCACATAATCGCCGCCCACGACGTCGAGTACCACGTCGACGCCACGCCCTTGCGTATGATCCAGGCAGGCTGCGACAAAGTCTGTATCGCGATAGCAAATGACGTGATCTGCCCCGATCTCGTGCAGAGCAGAGGTACGGTCGCGACGGCCCACCGTCGCAATGACTTTGGCGCCAGCGGCGCGGGCCATGCTGATGGCCAGGGTGCCGATGCCGCCGGCAGCGCCGTGGATCAGTACGGTCTGGCCCATGGTCAATTGACCGAGTTCGAACAGGTTGTGCCAGACGGTAAATAGGCCCTCCGGCAGTGCGCCGGCAGAGATGTCGTCCTGGTCGTCGGGAACGGGCAGCGAGTGGTCGACGCGCGCAACGCACCACGGCGCGTACCCACCACCTGGCAGCAGGCTCATCAGCCGTTTACCGAGCAGGTGCTGCGGGACGCCAGGCCCGCAGGCGATGACTTCGCCGCAGGCTTCCAGGCCCAAGATGTCGGTGACGCCTGCGGCGGGCTTGGACAAACCCTGGCGCTGCATGATGTCGGGTCGATTGACCCCTGCTGCGAGCACACGCAGCAGGACTTCGCCAGGGGCCGGCGTTGGCACGGGCCGTTCTGCCAGGGTGAGAACGCTGGCGTCTCCCGGCTCGCGGGCGACAACGGCATGCATGGTGGTGGGGGGATTTTTCATCGCTTATCGCCCTGCTTGAAAAACACTGATGCCGTCGCTCGGCAGCGCGAGTCCGGCCACTGCGCCGATGGGCCACTGATGCATTGCGTCCAGGCCGGCGCTACGCACCATGACACGTTGACGACCCGCGACAGGCAGATCCACGTCGAAGTACGAGTCGATGTGATCTCCTTGGAAAACGTGG
This sequence comes from Bordetella muralis, assembly GCF_054781015.1. Lineage (NCBI taxonomy): Bacteria > Pseudomonadati > Pseudomonadota > Betaproteobacteria > Burkholderiales > Alcaligenaceae > Bordetella > Bordetella muralis. The sequence continues at coordinate 791,361 of NZ_BAAGVF010000003.1, forward strand.
TTGACCACCGTGCCGCTGAGGACGGAGTCCGAGTGCAGGCTCTCTAGGCGGATCTGTTCGGGCCTGACATAAATATCCAGGCGTCCCCCTTCGTGCGACCCGCCGACCAGGCGTTCCCGGCACACGCGCAGCAGCTTCGCGCCCAGGCGCAGTTGCAGGCCGTCAGCGTCTGAGCCATGGTAGTAAGCCGGCAGGATGTTGACATCCCCCAGGAACGAGGCCACGAACGGATCCTGGGGATGGCGATAGAGCGTATCAGGCGCAGCGATCTGCCGGATGACGCCGTTGGACATGACGGCGATGCGATCCGACATGCTCAATGCCTCGCCTTGGTCGTGTGTCACAAAGACGGTCGTGACGCCTAGTTTGCGTTGGATTTCACGGATCTCTACTTGCATGGCGCCGCGCAGGCTTTTGTCCAAGGCGGAAAAAGGCTCGTCGAGCAGCAACACCCTGGGATGAATGACCAGCGCGCGTGCGAGCGCGACACGCTGTTGCTGGCCTCCTGATAGCTCGCGTGGCTTGCGCTGACCCAGGCCATCCAGTTTGACCAGGGCCATGACCTCTTGTACGCGCTGGGTGATTTCCGCTGACGGAACGCGGCGCATGCGCAGGCCATAACCGATGTTGCGCTCTACGGTCATATGCGGAAAGAGGGCATAGTTCTGAAAGACGATGCCGATTTCCCGGTTGTGCGGCGGTTGATCAGTAATGACTTTGCCATCAATGAGGATCTCGCCATTATCGACGGGTGCAAAGCCGGCAATGATATTGAGCAACGTTGTTTTGCCGCAGCCGGAGGGCCCGAGCAACGTCAGGAATTCGCCATGCCGGATCTTGAGCGAGATGTCATGCAGAACGGTCTGTTCGCGATATTTTTTCACCACGCCCTCTAGGCTGACAGCAATGGGCGACTCCTGGGATAAGGGACTGTTCTGCATGGGGCAATCTGGCTCTCAAGGAAACGTTGCTTCGCCCCTGGCGGCCTCTTTCCTCTCGCGGATGAGATCTGCCGCCCGGGCGCTCAATGATCACTGGTTGTGTTGCAGAATACGGGAAAAGCCCGGCGGTAATGCTTTGGGGATACTGATGCGGTTCATCGGAAAAACGAAACGCCCCCAGGCCCGGTGATATTTGTCTGACGCCATTTGGCTATGACGCAGCTGTGCCGCAAATGGTGCATGCGCATTGGCGCGAGGGGTGTTTGCTTTTTCCTAAGCCCAGCGTCCGAAAAACGAAGTTATCAAAACGCGGAAGTTTGATCACACTGCGTTCCACCCGTGATCGAGTCTTTTTGTGCGACTTGAGTCATTGCCCGCGTTTTTCGTGTTGGGTTCGAGAGAGAGCTCTCGGTTCTATTTAGGAAATAAACAAATGTCAGTTGAAAAAATCAATACGCTGGTGATTGGAGCCGGTCAGGCTGGCGTCGCGATGAGCGAGCATCTCGGTTTATTGGGTATCCCTCACATTGTGCTGGAGCGCAAGCGTATTGCTGAGCGCTGGCGTTCAGAACGCTGGGATTCGTTGGTGGCCAACGGACCGGCCTGGCACGATCGTTTTCCGAGCTTGAAGTTTGACGATGTTGGCCCCGAGGTGTTTCCGCCCAAGGAGCGTATGGCGCAGTATTTCGAAGACTACGCAAAAATGATCAAGGCACCGATTCGCACGGGCGTGGAGGTGAAACACGTCAAGCGTAATGATGGTCGTCCAGGGTTTACGGTAACTACGACGGATGGCGTGATCGATGCGATGCATGTGGTCGTTGCGACAGGGCCGTTTCAGGTGCCGAGCTACCCCAAAATCCTCCCTGACGATACGGGTATCCAGCAACTTCATTCTTCGGCGTACAAGAACCCGGGGCAATTGGAGGACGGCGCGGTCTTGGTGGTTGGCGCAGGCGCTTCGGGGTCTCAAATCGCGGAAGAGCTGCGTCAGGCAGGTAAAAGGGTTTATCTGTCGGTCGGCGAACACTATCGCCCGCCGCGGTCTTATCGTCAGCGTGACTATGTATGGTGGCTGGCTGCGCTGGGGATGTGGGATGAGGTGAAAACCAAGCCCAAACGGGCCCACGTGGCCTTTGCGGTCAGTGGCTATGAGGGCGGGAAGACCGTTGATTTCCGTCGGCTGGCGCAGATGGGTATCACTCTGGTCGGTATTACCAAAGGGTATGAAAATGGCGTCATGAGCTTTGAAGAAGGCCTGGGGCGAAACATTGCACAAGGCGACGAGGACTATTTTGAAGTGTTGCGGGAGGCAGATGCGTTTATTGAACGCAATGGTCTGGATCTGCCGCCGGAGCCTGAGGCCTGGAAATTGCTCGAAGACCCGGAGTGTCTGAAGAACCCGTTGCTTGAGTTGAACTTGGCTGAGGCGGGTGTCAAGACAGTGCTTTGGGCGACGGGGTTCAAGTTTGATTTCAGCTGGTTGGAGGTCGATGCTTTCAATGACAAGGGTGAGCCTTTGCATAAGCGTGGCATCTCGGCAGAAACGGGTATTTACTTTTTGGGGTTGCCGAATCTCACCAACCGGTCTTCGTCGTTTATCTGGGGGGTTTGGCACGATGCTAAGTTCATCGCCGATCATATTTCGGTGCGTATGGAGTATTTGGCGTACGCAAAAGAGTAGGGGGCAGAGATTTGGTTGAGGTTGGTGTGCTTGTGGACGTCGAGCCGAGGCAATCGGTCCGGGCATGCGGCGGGGTGGCGTGGCGCCAGTTTGGAAAATCTGCTTGGCTAGAGTTGCTGCATGCGACGATGATGCGTAGCTCAGCTCTAGGTATAACAAAATCGTAGCTCGAGAGATCTTCTGTTCATCCCCG
>NZ_BAAGVF010000004.1:0-325113 GCF_054781015.1 Bordetella muralis
TCTAAACTCGGCAAGTCGTTTGTACAAGCGGGTAACCGATGTGCGTCCTTGATGCCGGGATGCGTAAGAACAATTCTGGCAGGGGCCACCTGACTCCAATCCAACAGCTGTATTACTTTTTCGTTAGCTTTGAAGGGTCTGTCGTTTCTAGTATGACGTCCCTCCGAGGAGCATTCAGACAAACACGGAGCGCATCGTTCTTCGGTGGCGCGGAACGATATTTGCTGCATCTCGACACGCAAGCCGGTATTACTCCTCCGCATTGGCACGGTGCTCGATATAGCGGAGGTCGTGTACGTAAGAACGTAGGAGATGGATGATGGAGAACCCCAGTAAGAACAAAGGGATGATGAGCTACGGCCGCTTCGCGATGATGATCATCGTGGCGGCCATTATCATGTATGGGCTCATGTATTTGAATGTCTACGCCCTGTCACATATCGAGTTCAGCCAAACGCGGTTGTGGATGGCCGTCGTAATGGGTGCGGTGATGGCTGTCATCATGCTCGGTTTTATGTGGTCGATGTACAGAAACCCAAAAGCCAACATCGGCATCGTGATCGGTAGTGTGGCGATTTTTGCCGTCGCGCTGTGGTTTGTACGTAGCCAGACGACGGTTGACGACACCTCATATATGCGAGCGATGATCCCTCACCACTCAATTGCAATTCTGACGAGTGAACGTGCCCACATCCGCGATCCACGGGTGCGCAAGCTCGCCGATGGAATTATCCGTGCACAGGTAAAGGAGATAGCGGAAATGAAGCAGCTGATAGACGATCTGGAAAGGCATCCGCCGGCAGATGACGCCCCGGACCTGCGAAGCTATCGGGCACTCGGTTTGCCTGCGCCTCGGCCTGAGTAAGGTGAATGCGTACAAGCTGCCAAGTTATGAGGCTACTTCATTTTGTCGGCGGATCTGTTGCGTTTGACACCACGTGCTCACCAGGCACGTGGCCGCCTGCCTAGTGGTACTTTTGGTAAACGTCAGCCCCGCCAGAATGGCTTATTAGCAATACGTCATACGCGAACCGCCTGCCGCCGTATGCTGGTCCGTCCATCCCAGGCGACCCGAGGGGCATACTGGGCACGGCTAAACCCACGGCGGCAGGACGCTCGCGCAGCAGCCGCTTAATCTCTCGAGCAGGCACATGTCCCTCCAACGCGTAGCCCTCTACCAAAGCAGAGTGGCACGATCCGTAATCGTCCGGGATTTTATTGCGGCGGCGAATGGCAGAGGTATCTTGCACGTCATGAACTTTCACCTGAAAGCCACTTTCTTGAAGATACTTCACCCAGTCCTTACAGCAGCCACAGGTCGGGGTCTTCCAAACTTCGACAGTCACTGCCGGTTGTGCTAGCGATGCTAACGGGAACAGCGCGGTCGTGATCAAGAGCGCACGACGGCTCAGGGTGTTGTCAGTGCATTTGTATCTGGTCATTTTCCAGTTCCGTTATTCGAGTAAGGCAGGCTATCCACCTAGAACCAAATGCGTACGCCCGCCAAAATCGCTCGCTCAGATCGGCTCTCTCCCTCCTCGCTCGCGTAGCTGGCCGTTTTGCCGAATTTTCGGCCGAACGACACGCCAATGTACGGCGCGATCTCTCGCGTAATCTCGTAGCGCAACCGCAGCGACAATGAGGCATCAGACAGGCCGGCACCTATTCCACGCGCCTTATCGTCCTTTCCGTAGACGCTTGCCTCGATCTCCGGGGTTAAGATGAGCCGCTGGGTAATCAGCAGGTCGTACTCGGCCTTCAGGGCAAGCGCCGTACGTCCTTGTTCGCCCACGTAGGCAGTGAGCTCGGTCTCGAATTGGTACGGGGCGACGCCTTGGATACCAAACGCAGCCCAATTACGTTTAGGGCCAGTGCCAAAATCGCGCCGGGCACCTAGCTGGAAATCCCAGTACGGTGAGAAAGTATGGCTCCAGAACGCTTCAACCTTGCCATCGGTCCCGCCATTTATGCGATCACCTTCGCTCTTGATCCAGAGCTTATTCAGGTCGCGCCCGATCCAAAACTGGCCATCCCATTGCAAACCTGTCTCGCCATCTCGATCGTAGGCCACACCTAGTTTGTCAAAGAGCAGATGAGTCGTAATCATGTCATCCATCATATGAGGATGGATATCGTAGGCTGAATAGCGTTGGTCGGTTGTGCCGTCACTGGTTGGCAATGTCCCCACTGCAGGACCACTCGAGGTGGTGCCCATTGACATCCCGCCCATGGTGCTATGGTCCATCCCCGGCATGGATCGGTGATCCATATCTTTCATGGACCCATGATCCATTTTCATCGAACCGTCCGGTTTTCCAGCTGCCGAACCGTGATTCATGCCCTTCATAGAGCCATGGTCCATATTGCCCATGGAGTTAGCGCCGGTGTTTTTCGCGTCATTGTTCATACCAGGCATCGAACTATGATCCATGCCCTGCATGGGTTGGTTGCTCGAAGCTTCGGGGCCCGTTGACATGCCGGGCATGGACCCATGATCCATCCCCGGCATTGATTGGTGCTCCATACCGGTCGCGGAACTGCCTCTCTGTTGTCCCGATGGTGCATTGGCGGCATTGCTTTGAGCCATCGCTACCGGGGTCGAAAGCCCGATGATCGCGCCACCCAAAATCGACGCTAGTCGAATTCGTTTCACTCTTGATGTCAGCATTTTCGATTTACTCCACGACAACGGCGCGGAACATGCCCGCTTCCATGTGATACAGCAGGTGGCAGTGATACGCCCAATTTCCTCTCGCATCCGCGCTCACGCGATAACTAACACGCTGCGCTGGGTTGAGGCTGATGGTGTGCTTGCGTACTTGGAAGTTGCCATCCGGCGACTCGAGGTCGCTCCACATCCCATGCAAATGAATGGGATGGGTCATCATCGTGTCGTTGATCAGGACAAATCGGACTCGCTCGCCAAACTTGAGCACAATCGGTTTCGCCTCTGTGAACTTCAAGCCGTTGAAAGACCACATGTAGCGTTCCATGTTGCCGGTAAGATGTAATTCAATCTCCCGGGTCGGCGCTCGATTATCCGGCGGCTCCACCATCGAATGCAGGTCGGCATATGTCAGGACCTTACGACCATTGTCTCGCAGCCCAACGCCAGGATCATCGAGCCGAGTTGAGACAACGTCGGGGGGCATCGTGGCTGCTGGGCTATTTTCTGCTGGGTAGGGGTGTTTGACTTCAACCATCCCTCCCTCGCCAGATCCAGAGCCATGGCTCATGCCGCCGTGATTCATGCCTGCCATGCCGGCCATATTGCCGTGATCCATTCCTCCCATGGAGTCATGATTCGCCACGCTGGAAGACGCCTTGTCGGGACCGCCCATCGAGCCGTGATCCATCCCTTTCATCGAGCCGCCTTGATCGCCACCCATATCCATCCCGCCCATGTCCATCCCAGGCATATCGTGGGCCATCCCCATGTCCATCATGGTGAGAACCTGTACCGGATCCAGGGGTGGGACTTCGGCCTGCATGCCCTCACGAGGAGCAAGCGTAGCGCGCGCGAATCCAGATCGATCCATCGCCTGTGAGAAAATCGTGTAGGCGCGATCTTCCTCGGGCTCGACAATGACGTCATAGGTCTCCGCTACTGCAACTCGGAACTCTTCGACTTCCACGGGCCTGACTGGTTGACCGTCTGCCGACACGACCGTCATCTTCAATCCGGGGATGCGTACGTCGAAGTACGTCATCGCGGATCCATTGATGAAACGCAAGCGAATCCGTTCGCCAGGTTTGAACAGACCCGTCCAGTTCCCCGCTGGCGATTTCCCATTGGTGAGAAATGTATAGGTCGCCCCTGACACGTCGGCAAGGTCCGTTCGATTCATGCGCATTTTCTGCCACATGAAATGCTCATTCAACGCATTCTTCCAACCGCTTTTCTCTGCATCTTCCATCAAACTTTCTACCGATGGCTGGATGTAGTTGTAGTAGTCAGGCATGACCTTGAGCTTGCGAAACACACTCATCGGGTCTTCGTCTGTCCAGTCGGAGAGCAACACGACATAGTCGCGCTCGGCGCGCACGGGATCTGGACGTTTGGGCTCAATGACGATCGCGCCATACAGGCCAGTCTGCTCCTGGAATCCAGAATGGCTGTGATACCAGTATGTGCCGCTTTGGCGCACTTCAAACTGGTACGTAAACGTCTCGCCCGGACGAATACCGGGAAAGCTCAATCCGGGCACACCATCCATGCCCGTCGGCAGCAAAATGCCGTGCCAGTGGATGGAAGTGTCTTCGTTCAGGCGGTTCGTCACGCGCAGTGTTACCGTATCGCCTTCTTTCCAATGCAGCGTCGGTGCGGGCAGCATGCCGTTGACGGTCGTTGCCGTGCGCGGAGAACCGGTGAAATCGGCTGGCGATTGCCCTATTTCCAGGTCAAACTCCGTGCCCGAAAGTACATTCGCTTGCCCCGGATTTGCGAGCGCCCACGCCGGCTGGCGCCAAAGGCCCAGGCCGGCCAACAGTCCACCAGCGGCCAAACCCTGAACAAAGTGGCGGCGTTGCTTCAAAACAGCTTTTGTCATTTGCTCTCTCCCCGGGGCCACATTGGCTACCCGGCTCCGCATTATCATTACTTGACCGAAACGGCCCCCTTCATGCCTGCCGGGTAATGCCCGGGCTCCAGGCACGCGAATGCCACTTGTCCCGCTTTGTCGAACTGCCACACGATTTCACCGGTCTTTCCGGCTTCTAGAGACACGGAATTGGCTTCTTCATGTCGCATGCCGGGATCCTTCAGCATCATCTGATAATGGCCATTCAAGTCAGCCTCGGTGCCGAGCACCATTTCGTGACGGATCTTGCCCGAGTTTGTGACTTTGAAGCGCACCGTCTCGCCGGCTTTGACGTCGATGCGCTCCGGCGTAAACCGCATAGCATCGGTCATGTCGACGTCAATCGTGCGCGACACCTTGGCAGGGTTGCCAGCCTTGCCGATCACGGACGCCATCTCGTGGCCTGCGCCGTGCCCATTACCATGACCTCCGTCATGTGCGCCAGCGGCTAGCGCACCAAACGAAAAAAGGGCGGCACCGGCCGCAGCCAACAGGTGAAAGCGTTTGACAGCTTTGCTCATGTTAATCCTCGCAAGTCGGAGAAAGAGGGAAAGCTGCCACTTTAATGAGCCACACCCAACCGCAACCTGTCAGAAAAATTACTTTTCTGTAATGTTCTGGTCGCGCAGAATTGTGAATCCAACCTCTGACCCTTGGTTGTTCGACTTGGCGAACGCGGAGCCTCCGTGCATACGCGCAATCGCGCTGACAATGGCGAGCCCCAGGCCGTGGCCATCGGTCCGTCCGCTCCGAGCGCTGTCCGTACGAAAGAATCTATCGAAAATGCGCGGTAGCGCGTCCTGAGGAATCGGTGTGCCGGAATTGATGACACTGATTTCGACAAATTGATCGTCTCGTGTGCAGCGCGCGCGGATCGTTTGCCCGCTGGGTGTGGCCTTGATCGCATTGCTGATGAGATTAGCGATAGCGCGTCGCAGCAAGCGAGGATTCGCCCGAACCTGGGCGTCGCCGTCCGCAGTTAAACGCACTCCCGCCTCGTCCAACGCCGCCTCGTAGTATTCGACGACCTGTTCAATCTCACGGCGAACCCTCACGGGTTGAAGGTCTCTCGCGACTTCCCCGCCGTCTGCCCGCGCGAGGAAAAGCATGTCATTGATTAGCGTCTTCAGCCCGTGGAGCTCCTCCAGATTGGATTCCAGCATCTCTCGTAACTCATCTGGGGAACGTGATGAAGAGAGCGTGACTTCAGTGCCGTTGATCAACGTTGCCAAAGGGGTGCGTAGCTCATGGGCCACGTCCGCATTGAATCCTTCCATCTGCTGATACGCCGCCTGCACGCGTGCCAACATCTTGTTGAAGGTGTGCGTAAATTCCTGAAGTTCGAGGTCGATGCCTTCCTCAGGCAGTCGCACCTTCAAATTGTCCGGTCCGATTTGGGTAGCACGCATCGAGAGACGACGAATCGGAGCCAGGGAACGACGAACCGCCCATGCTGAAAGTATCACCGTTACGCCGATCCAGACTGCACATATCAGGAGCAATGCAGTGGCGAATGCGTAGAGTAATTGGGCACTCGGGCGCAGATTGACGGCGACCAAGAGCTGCGAGCCGGTGAACGGCGGCCCATCAAGGCTTAATCGCATACCTCGCATCTGTAACCCATCTGGCGTTTGGAGCAGCACTTCGCCATCCGAGAGCGCTTGGGTAACAAGCGGCGCCTCTGTACCGTAAAAGACCTCGCCATTTGGCCGGATAATCCACACCCGCAAATTCGTGTGGCCTACGAGGACATTGTCAAGCGTCTGCCGCAGCCCGTCGAGCTGCGTCGACATCGTCTGCATGTCTACCATGTGGTCGATAAGTTCGAGCTTTCCAGCGACCTCAGTCATTTCCTGCCGCTGGACCTCACGCTTTAACGCCCAGAACAAGGTGCAGCCAGCCACCGTAGAGACTGCGAGGGCAATCAGGCCTAGCAAGAGCGTGAGTCGAACCTGAATCGAGCTTGTCAGATGAGATTTCATTCGCCACGTAGCTCCAGAACGTAGCCCATGCCGCGTACCGTATGCAGAAGTTTGACTTCGAACGGATCGTCAATCTTGGCACGCAAACGTCGTACAGCGACTTCAATGACGTTCGTATCGCCATCAAAATTCATATCCCATACTTGCTCGGCCAACATCGTTCGAGAGAGAACCTGCCCTTGGCGGCGCAATAAGAGGGCGAGCAGCGTGAACTCCTTGGCGGTTAAGTCCAGTCGGACTCCTGCACGCTGCGCTTTGCGTCGCGCCAAATCCAGTTCCAGATCGTCCAGTTTGAGCAGGGTGGACTCTTGGCCGCGACCACGTCGAAGCAATGCCTGTATGCGCGCCAATAACTCCGAAAACGCAAAGGGCTTAACAAGATAGTCGTCCGCGCCATCCTCCAGGCCGCGTACGCGATCTTCAACTTTGTCACGCGCGGTGAGCATGAGGACTGGCGTGTCTTTGTGCTCGCGCAAATCCTTCAGAATGCCAAAGCCGTCAATTCCGGGCAGCATCACATCGAGCACGACCAGGTCATAGCTTCCTTCCAGCGCCGCATGCCGGCCATCGATACCGTCCATTGCGACGTCCACAACATAGTTGTGCTCCGACAAGCCCTTCTGCAAATAATGCGCCAGCTTCCGCTCATCCTCGATCACTAGAATCCGCATGTCTCGCCTCCTATTCCTTGCATAAATGTAATCAACCAGTCCGACTTATGTAAGTACTGGGTGCGTAAAGTTCGAAGTGTTAGTCAGGCTTGCATTTGAGCAACTGATTCGAACGGAGTCATTTATGTGGAATCGAAAATCACTAGTCACTATTGCCATTGCCGGTAGCCTTTTGGGGCCGATGATCTCGAGTGCGTCGCAGACATTCGAGATAACCAACGACGAAATTGGTGTTGCCACGCATTATGCACCCACTTCGGTTACCCGCGAGCAGATTCGTGAGGACCTTGCAGCATGGAAGGCCCACCCTGTATCCAGCGACGGATGGCGAGAGAGCGAGGCAGATCAAGGGTGGCAAGGCCTCGAACTCGTCAGCCACACGACTTCTCGGCAGTCTGCCTCGATCGCTATCCAAAAACACGAGCATTGGCGAGCGATAGATGGAGAAGCCGGATGGGTCGAGCCATTTGGTGCTTGAGAAGTCCACACCTGGCACGTAATACCTCAACAGAACGTGCGCAATCTCGATTGCGATAGCGGATGCGCCACTGGCCAAACCTATTCCGAGTCGTCAGATCGTATGCCAATCGCGGTAAAGGTTCGCGAGTGACATCGACAGCGTGAATCAAGCAAAACCCAAGAAGGAGAATCACATGAAACGTATTTCTTACGCCATCGCAGCAGTAGCCATTTCCGTAGGCGTTACCACGATCGCCTATGCCGATACCAAAACTCGTGCGCAGGTACGCGCCGAGCTGCAGGAAGCGAAGGCCAACGGCCTGGTCACCTATGGCGAACAGGCTTATCCAGCACCCACACGGCATCCCAGCACCAAGACCAGGGAGCAGGTAAGAGATGAGCTGCAACAAGCCAGAGTGGCGGGCTTAATGACTTATGGCGAGCAAGAATATCCTGCTCAAGAGTTTTCCGATAGCACCAAAACACGCACGCAGGTTCTCGCTGAATTGGCGGATGCCAAGGCCGCTGGCCTGGTGTCTTACGGCGACCTGGACTACCCGCCAATCGTCAAGAACTGAACCTACATTTCCCCTTGAGAGTCTGGGAGTGCCGATTCGTCCTTCGTTGGCCCCAGTCGTGATCGAACGGATCATGCCAGGGCCCTCGATAGCCCCGGCCCACGAGATCAGAATGAGATGAAGATTCTATATACGAACTTTCACAGGGCGGATGGCGGGGGCCATACGACCTACATTCTTTCCCTCGTGAATGCGCTAAAGGATTCGCACGAGATTGTTGTAGCGGCTCCGCCGACGAGCCGGTTATATAAGACCGTCTCGTCATCTCCTGATGTTGTCGCCGTAACACAGGATTTTCGGGGCGGACTGCTTCGTACGCTCCGAGAGGCTCGAAGATTCCGGGATTTCTTGCGCAAAGAGAAGTTCGACATTGTGCACGTCAATGGCTCCGCAGATCATCGCCTGTGCATGCTAGCCGTAAAGGGGTTGGGAGTCAGTCGACCTGCAATCGTTTACACACAACACAATGACCGGGATGCGAACGGGCTGGGCACTCTCATTCGAGCACGCCTGGGCACGTCGCGGGTGATTTGTGTATGTGAACATAGTCGGCGCAAATTGGAACGTAGTCCATACGCCCGGTGCGGCCTCGCAATCGTTTACAACGGCGTCGATGTTGATCGATTTTCCCCCGAACCACATCTTGAGGTTTCCCGCTATCGAGCGCGTTGGATTCCACCCAACTATACAAATCGTCTGGTAGTCGGTAGCAACGCGGGCACTGCGGCCTACAAACGCTGGCTCGATATGGTGGAAGGCGTGGCCTTGCTACCCGAGCATCTTCGCAATCAAATTTTGATTTTGATCGCGGGGACTACTCCATCGGAAGAACAGTTGGCAAAAGTTGAGCAGCTCGGCATGACAGATCATGTCATCTTTGCTGGCCTGCTGGACGACGTTCGTCCGTTCATTGCCGCCCTGGATATAGGGTTCGTACTATCGTCTGAGATCGAGACCATATCGTTCGCTTGCCGCGAGATGATGGCTATGGGCATCCCAGTTATCGTCAGCGATGCGGGTGGGCTCGCCGAGAATATTGATCCGCAACGCGATGGGTGGATAGTTCCCGCCCAAAAGCCCACTGCGGTCGCTGGCGTTATAGAAAACGTCTTGAAGGATCGAGCCGTGTTGGCCCCTATGCGCCAAGCGGCAAGAGAGAAAGCCGTGTCCGAATTCTCACTTGACAGCTTTGTTGCCGGCACGCAGGCCGTTTACTTGGATTCCGTAGGCCATTCCCAGTTGACTATTGGACCGACCATAGTTGCGTCTGCTGCGGTTGCCACGGTGTGGATACACGATGGCTCGAATCTCTTACTTTAGAACCGCATCGATGATTCGCAGGTATTCCTCTACGTAAGATGTACGCGTTTTTTCGTCGCGGGTAGCCCTGCTGGCTCCCAGCAACAACGGCAATAGGCGACCTATGCAGCGGGCACTCGCATGGTGTGCCGGCTTCGGTTGAATGTACATGATCGTTTCCCTGGAAAGCTAAGCGGTATTGATGGGCGCTACTCGGCAGCAAGCGCCATCCCACCTGTTCGTTCTAAAGGCCTTCGCAGGGTTATGGTCGCGCTTAATCGTGGTCTGAACTAAGTAAACGTCACGTGCGCGCATCTACGTTGGGGACTTGGAGTAGTCGCATTTAGGGACTTTATGTCGATTTGCGCAGTCTAAGGGCGTTGAAAACCACCGAAGCCGAGCTCAGACTCATTGCCAACGCCGCGAACATGGGCGAGAGTAAGAGGCCCACAAATGGATACAAGACCCCGGCAGCCAACGGCACGCCCAGGGCGTTGTAAACGAAAGCGAAGCCCAGATTTTGCTTCATGTTTGCTATCGTCTGGTCGGACAAGTGGCGTGCGACGGAAATACCACGTAGATCCCCCTTGACTAGGGTGACCTGCGCACTGTTCATGGCCACATCCGTGCCAGTGCCCATCGCAATACCAACATCCGCTTTGGCCAGGGCAGGGGCGTCATTAATGCCGTCGCCTGCCATTGCAACGATTCGACCTTCTGCTTGCAGTTTGCTGACAAGATCAAGCTTGTCGGCCGGCTTCACTTCACCATGAACCTCGTCTATACCGAGTTTTTCTGCTACAGCTTTAGCCGTCGAAACGCCGTCGCCTGTTGCCATGATGACGCGGATGCCCGCCGCTTTTAGATCCTTCACGGCTTCGGGCGTACTTTCTTTGATCGGATCAGAGACAGCTAGCAGACCCATCAATTGGCCGTCTGTGGCCAGATACATAATACTTGCACCTTTTGTGCGCAACGATTCGGCAGCACTAGCCATGGTCCCAACGTCAACGTTCTCTTGGCCCATCAGGGCGGTGTTGCCCAGGGCAAGACGTTTCCCCTCGACCTGGCCGCGCACTCCAATGCCGCTACCCGACTCAAAGTCGTTGACGGCACTGAGGTTCAAATTCCGCTCGCGCGCTGCGTTGACAATGGCATCTGCCAATGGATGCTCGCTGCCCTGATCAAGGCTTGCCGCCAGGCGCAGCACTTCGTCGGCGGCCATGTCGCCAGCGGGGATGGCTTGCTCGAACACTGGCCGACCTTCGGTCAAGGTGCCGGTCTTATCAACGATGAGGGTATCGACTTTGCGAAAATTTTCGATAGCTGCCGCATCGCGAAACAGCACGCCTTGCGTTGCACCACGACCGGTTGCCACCATAATGGACATGGGCGTGGCTAATCCCAGAGCGCACGGGCAGGCGATAATTAGCACGGCCACAGCATTGATCAATCCGTACACCCAACTGGGTTGAGGGCCAAGCAACCCCCACACGAAGAACGTAATAATGGCGATGACCACTACCGCCATCACAAAATATCCGGCTACATGATCTGCCATGCGTTGCATCGGAGCGCGAGAGCGCTGTGCTTGCGCTACGAGCTGGACGATCTGTGAGAGCACCGTCGCCGATCCGACCTTCTCGGCGCGTATAACCAGCGCGCCCGAAGTATTCATTGTTGCGCCAATAACCTTATCGCCTGGGCGCTTGCTGATGGGAAGAGGTTCCCCAGTGAGCATGGACTCATCAAGAGAACTTGCGCCTTCTTCGACGATGCCATCAACCGGCACTTTCTCTCCAGGGCGCACACGTAAGCGATCTCCTTCATGGACATGCGTCAGGGGCACATCTTCCTCCGTACCATCCGCGTTGATACGGCGCGCCGTTTTTGGTGCGAGCCCAAGCAGCGATTTGATGGCAGCTGACGTCTGTGAACGGGCTCGAAGTTCGAGTATTTGACCAAATAGCGTCAGCGAGATGATGACTACTGCAGCTTCAAAGTAGACCGCGATGCGACCCATGGCCATGAATGTTTCAGGAAATATCCCCGGAGCCACTGTCGCCACAACGCTATAGCTAAATGCAGCGGCTGTACCCAGACCGATGAGCGTCCACATATTGGGGCTACGATTGATTACCGACTGCCAACCCCGCACAAAAAAAGGCTGACCGGCCCACAGCACCACCGGTATCGATAACACCAGCTCAATCCAGGTTTGAGCAGTCATGCTGAACCATCCCAACTGATGGCCAAACATGGCGAGCACTGTGACAACGATGGTGAATGGCAGCGTCCACCAGAATCGTCGGGTGAAATCCTCCAGCTCCGGGTTGTCGTCCTCCACGGATGGCATCAGCGGCTCGAGCGCCATGCCACACTTCGGACAGCTTCCGGGATGATCTTGTCGAATCTCGGGGTGCATGGGGCAGGTATAGATGGTGCCAGGAACCTCTTGCTCGAAAGTCGATTCGCCCTTGTTTTTCAGAGCACTGAACTTTTCAGGCTCGCGACTGAAGGCTTCTAAGCACTTTGCACTGCAGAAATGGAAAGACTTGCCTGCACGCTCAATGTGATGCGGAGACTTTTCTGTTACCGGCATCCCGCACACGGGGTCGCTGAGTGGGGAGTCAGACTCCGAGTGTTTCGGATTCTGCCCGTGAGGATGTTCAGATTTGTTCTGCGCCATGACAATAAACCTTTCAGAGTGAGCGCGAATCCAGCCCATGTACTGCTGACACTGTCAGCTCCCCGGGAGTTTGGGGCAGATTCCATCATGCCACATACCCACCTGTTTTTAGTCGCAAACTCGTATCCCCGCGAATTACATTTTTGTCATGTGGACTACCGTTTTGAGTGGAATCAACACTAACTACTTGTTAGTTGTTAATAACAACGTATGAAAGGTCACTGAATCGCCCCAGGGGCGATTCATCGATCTCTTCTGTCCACTTGGGATCATCTTTCTTGACAGACAAGGCGACGAAGTCGATTTTTAGGTCGTTGGTTTTCAGTCAGCGAAGAAGTTTATGCGCTCATTGAATACGGCCATTCCCCTTTGACATTACAGCGCGACCGACAGCATGTCAAAAATGTAATCGAGACGTCCACCTTCTGTCAGGGATAGTTCGTTAAAATGGCCGCACACAGAAGCTTGCGTACTATAAGCATGATGACAAAATAGCTTTCCCGAGTGTTGTTAACTTGAACGGATTGGGTCGATATGAAAACGTTACTCATAGAGCAACTAAATTGTCCGATGGAAAACGCGTCCCATAGCTGCAAGGTCCGGACACGGATTCTGGACGAACTGGCGGCCCGTAAAGTGACAGGTCACATGCAAACTGATCTGAATTAACGAACATAAAGGAATAGCCCTCTAAATGGCTGATTACTGAACATCATGCGCATGTCTTGCTCCACTGCCCGCTGGTTGCTTATTTTAGTGTTGCTCCCAACACTACTATTCTCGCGCCTGGCATTGGCGAGCTATGTGTGTCCTCAGTCTCAGTTGTTGGTTGCGGCATCAGTGGGCCATGCGCAGAACCACGGCTGCGCCCAACCGGGTGACCACTCCCATATGGTCGATGAGGTGCAGCCATCGCTATGCGCGGCGCATTCTTCAGATGAAAAGCAACTGAACAACGCTGCCGCACAGTCGGCTGCATCAGAGCCGGTTTTGCTGTTCTTGTATCCGGTCTCCTCCCCACCTCTGTCGCTCGCATGGCCAGTTTCCGCCTACGCCGACCTGCCCGACCTAGCCAGGGGCGATAGTGCCCTATTCCTGCAAACGCTCAGGTTACGCATTTGACCTGACTCCGGTTTTGTTTGTCTCGCGGCTGCGGTCGCGAGTGACCTGAAAAAACTATCCGGAGTCAACCATGTTTGTATCCATACGCGCGCTTGCACCGCAGCGCGTTCTGGTGCGCGCTCGCGCCCTGTGCGCGCTGCTTGCAATAGCAAGTGCATCTGCCTATGGGCAAGAGGCCGGCCTCACTTTTGAGGAAGCGCTTTACGAGGCCACGAACCGATCGGCCGCCATACAGGCGAGCGAGTCATCTGTATTGGCCAGTTCGAATGCCGTCGTGTCGGCGGGCGAGTTGCCTGACCCGGTATTGAAATTGGGTATCGATAGCGTTCCCATTGAAGGTCCGATGCGTTATTCGCTCAATGAGGACTCGATGACAATGCGGCGCATCGGCATCGAACAGGAGTGGGTCCCGGCGGACAAACGCGAGCGCCGGACGCACCTTGCCAACCAGCAAGTCGGCAGGGAGCAGGCAGACCTACTGTTGCAATCTGCGAATACGCGGCAGCAGGCGGCAATTGCTTGGCTCAATGCAGCCTACGCCCAGCGTGCCCTCGGGCTGTCCAAAGCGTTAACCACGCAGATGACTGACGAACTCGCCGCGACGCGGGCTTCTTATCGCGGCGTGCGCGCGACGGCCGATGATGTAACGCAGGCTCAGATGTTGAGCTCTCAGGCTAGAGATCGATTGCTCAGAGCCCAGCAGGAGCATCGTTCAGCGTTGATTTCATTGAGTAGATGGGTTGCCTCGCCTGTGGCGCGTATAGCGGGTGAAATCCCACCGTTGCAAAGCCATGTTTCGTCGCTCACGATACAGGAGCTCAACCGCGTGCAGCCTGAGCTCCTCGTTGCGCAGCGCGACATATCCATTGCTGATGCGGCCACTGCGGTTGCTAGCAGCAATAGGACCCCGAACTGGACCTGGGGCGTGACATATCAGAACCGGGGTAGCCAATACCAGGACATGGTGTCGGTAGGTGTGAGCATCCCACTGCCCGTCGATCGGGCTAACCGGCAAGACCGGGATGTGGCTCAAAGAGCTGCATTGGGCAATAAAGCTCGCTTTATGTTGCACGAGAGCCAACGCCAGGTTCAGGCCAGTATCCAGAACTTGTCCACATCACTTGCCAACGGGCGAGAACGAGTTGGCAACCTTAACACTACCTTACTGCCCGCAGCACAACGACAAGTTGGGCTTGCGACCGCCGCCTACAAGGCGGGCACGGGATCGCTGGCAGATGTATTCAAAGCCAAGCGAGGACTGCTAGAGGCAAAGCTTCAGATACTCGAACTTGAGCGAGATGTCGCACAAATTTGGGCTCAGCTCGAGTACCAGGTTATTGCGAACAGTGATGAATTTATGCAAAGGAATAGTCATGCGGCCAACTAACTGGATACGCGTTATGGTCGCACTTGCTGCGGTGGTCGTATTGCTCGGTGCCGGCTATGTGTTGGGTAGCCGCCAAGCCGGTAGCGCTACGAGCAACTCGGATGCGAGTGTGGCGAGCGACAGTAAGTCTGCACCTGATTCGGATCGAAAAGTTTTGTACTGGCACGATCCCATGGTGCCAAACCAGCGCTTTGACAAGCCGGGAAAATCGCCCTTTATGGATATGCCACTACAGCCGGTTTATGCGGATGAAGGCGCGGCCAGCGGCATCCAGATCGATCCATCACTTCAGCAAAATCTGGGCATCCGGTACGCTACGGTCACGAAAGAGGAAACGAAACAAGGGTTCGATGCGATCGGCACGACGCAGTTTGACGAATCACAAGCGGTGTTCATTCAGTCTCGTGTGAATGGATTCATCGAACGCCTGCATACGGACGCACCCTTGCAGCACGTCGAAAAAGGCGCGGCCATCGCATCGCTGTTCGTT
Source organism: Bordetella muralis (assembly GCF_054781015.1). NCBI lineage: Bacteria > Pseudomonadati > Pseudomonadota > Betaproteobacteria > Burkholderiales > Alcaligenaceae > Bordetella > Bordetella muralis. The sequence continues at coordinate 15,258 of NZ_BAAGVF010000004.1, forward strand.
CCTGATTGGCTTGCGGCGCAAGAAGAGTACCTTGCACTTAAGCACGGCGGAGCTGATCAAGAGATGTTGTCGACATCGCGCGCGCGCATGCGGGCACTGTCGATACCGAAGGAAGTAGTCAGTGCCCTTGATCGAACCGGAAAAGCACAAAGCTATATTACCTTGTCTGCACCCGTCTCGGGCGTGATCACCGAGCTCTCAGTGCGCAACGGCGCAATGGTTACCCCTGGGCAGACATTGGCTAAGTTGGTTGGCTTGAACAAGCTGTGGCTTGTGATCGAGGTGCCCGAATCGATGGCGTTAAGGGTCCGCCCTGGGATGGCCGTTGAGGCGGTATTTTCGGGCGATTCAACTCAGCGCGTGACGGGGCGAATTCGTGAGGTCCTCCCCGGAATCAGTACTAGCAGCCGCACCCTGCAGGTTCGGCTGGAGATCGACAACACTGAGCTAAGGTTGACCCCCGGAATGCTGATGCGCGCGCACATTAGTGCGGAAAAAACGGTCTCACGCCTGCTCGTTCCCTCTGAGGCGGTGATCACAACGGGTGAGCGTTCAGTGGTCATTGTGAAGAACGAGACGGGGCGGCTGCAGCCGGTTGAAGTCGAGCTTGGCATTAGGCTCGGTGATCGGACAGAAGTCCTGCGCGGACTGCGCGACGGACAACAGGTCGTCGCGTCGGGCCAGTTCCTGATCGACTCGGAAGCGAGCCTGCGATCTGTCCTTCCTAAGCTACAAGGAGGCGCTCGGACTGGCGCTGACGATACCGCCAAGACAACGACGACATCTGCAACAACGTATGAAACGACCGGTAAAGTCGAAAAGGTTGCTGCGAACAGCATGACGTTTTCGCACCAAGCAGTCCCGGCGCTAAGCTGGCCCGCCATGACGATGACGTTCAGCAAACCCGCTGCGGATGCCTTCCCGGACGTGAAGGCGGGTCAGACTGTGCGGTTTTCCTTCAAGCAGTCGGACGATGGCTATCAATTGGTATCGGTTGAACCGGTTACGGAGGAAGCACGATGATTGCGCGCCTCATTCATTGGTCCATCTATAACCGCTTTCTTGTGCTGCTGGGAACCCTCGTGATTGCAGCGTGGGGCGTATTTTCACTGCTGGATACGCCGGTCGATGCCTTGCCCGATCTCTCGGACACCCAAGTCATCATCAAGGCGTCTTATCCGGGCCGTGCGCCGCAGGTTGTCGAAGACCAGGTAACCTATCCGCTCACCACAACCTTGCTGGGCGTTCCCGGCGCTAAAACGATCCGAGCCTATTCATCGTTTGGCGACGCGTTTGTTTACGTGCTTTTTGATGATGATACTGATCAGTACTGGGCCCGATCGCGCGTGCTGGAGTACCTGAATCAGGTACAGAGCCGGCTGCCCGCCGGTGCCAGCGTTTCACTCGGGCCAGATGCCACTGGGGTAGGCTGGGTCTATGAATATGCATTGGTGGATCGAACCGGTTCTTACGATCTGGGCCAGTTAAGAGCCTTGAATGACTGGTTCTTGAAGTTTGAGTTAAAGGCAGTGCCAGACGTCTCCGAGGTAGCCTCTATCGGGGGTATGGTCCGCCAGTATCAGGTGGTCGTAGACCCGGATAAGCTACGCGCGTATGGAGTCACATTGGCGGCGGTGAAAGATGCGCTAGCCAAGTCGAACCAGGAGTCGGGAGGCTCGGTGCTGGAGTTGGCGGAATCCGAGTACATGGTTCGTTCCTCGGGATACCTCAAGACGCTGGAGGATTTCAGAAACGTCGTACTGCGCACCGACGACACTGGCACCCCCGTCTTGCTGGGCGACGTTGCGCGCATTCAGATCGGCCCTGAGATGCGCCGGGGAATCGCTGAGTTAAATGGCGAAGGCGAAGTCGCCGGAGGCGTGATCGTAATGCGTTCCGGAAAAAATGCGCTCACCACTATCGACGCGGTTAAAACGAAGCTGACTGAACTGAAGAAGTCCCTGCCGCCGGGTGTTGAGATCGTGACGACGTATGACCGCTCGCAGTTGATTGAGGGGGCCGTGGCAAATCTTACCGACAAGCTGATCGAAGAGTTTATTATCGTCGGTATAGTTTGCGCTCTGTTTCTGTTTCATTTGCGCAGTGCCCTTGTCGCCATTCTTTCGTTGCCACTGGGCATACTCGCAGCGTTCATCGTGATGCGGTACCAGGGCGTTAACGCGAACCTGATGTCACTCAGCGGCATCGCGATTGCGATTGGCGCGATGATCGACGCTGCTATCGTGATGATCGAGAACGCGCACAAACACCTTGAAGCGTATGAGCACAAGCATCCCGACACCCCGCTTACAACCTCGCGGCGCTGGGAACTGATTGCGACATCTACGTCGGAGGTAGGGCCGGCCCTGTTCTTCTCGTTGCTGATCATTACGCTGTCCTTTATACCGGTATTTTCTCTGGAGGGACAAGAGGGGAAAATGTTCTCGCCCTTGGCATTCACGAAGACATACTCGATTGCAGCCGCCGCAATTATCTCCGTGACACTCGTGCCGGTCCTCATGGGCTACTTCATCCGAGGGCGTATTCCCCACGAAATGGCTAATCCAATCAACCGTGTACTGATTCGGATATATCGGCCGATGCTTAATGCAACGCTACGGCGCCCATGGGTGGTTATCGCGTTGGCACTCGCAACCTTGCTGATGACATTGATGCCCCTGTCGCGCCTTGGCAGTGAATTCATGCCTGCACTGAATGAAGGCGATCTGTTGTATATGCCAACAGCCCTGCCTGGCTTGTCTGCGCAGAAAGCCACCGAGCTTCTCCAGCAGACTAACCGCATGATCAAATCGGTTCCTGAGGTCGCAACGGTGTTCGGTAAATCTGGCCGTGCGGATACGGCCACGGATCCTGCCCCACTTGAAATGTTCGAGACCACCATCCAGTTCAAGCCACGCGATGAGTGGCGCGCGGGTATGACGCCTCAAAAGCTGATCGCAGAACTGGACCGAACCGTCAAGGTACCGGGTCTGACCAATGTCTGGGTGCCCCCCATCCGAAATCGGCTTGACATGCTCTCCACTGGGATCAAGACGCCGGTAGGCGTGAAGATTTCCGGCCCGAGCCTGGAGGAAATCGATAAGATCGCCTCGCAGGTTGAAGCGGTGGTTAAGGACGTTCCAGGCGTATCGTCCGCGTTGGCCGAACGCTTGACAGGCGGACACTACATCGACGTCGATATTGATCGTGTATCGGCCGCGCGTTACGGGCTGGCCATTACCGAAATCCAATCCGTCGTGTCCTCGGCAGTGGGCGGCGAAAACGTAGGAGAGGTGATTGATGGGCGGCGGCGTTTCCCCATCAATGTTCGATACCCGCGCGAGATACGCGATTCTCTGGAAGAGTTGCGACAGTTATCTATTGTTACGAACCGCGGCGCCCAGATCCGTCTTGACGATGTGGCGGACCTTGCGATCACCGACGGTCCACCCATGATCCGCAGCGAAAACGCGCGCTTGACGGGCTATGTCTATGTTGACATCCAAAACGCCGATCTGTCTTCGGTGGTCCAGACCATGCAGGAGACGGTCGCGCGCGAAGTCGTACTCCCGGCTGGGTACTCCATTGCCTGGTCGGGCCAGTTCGAATACCTTGAACGAGCCGAAGCAAAACTGCGAACCGTCGTGCCCATGACGCTGGCATTGGTCTTCGTGCTTTTATTCCTTACATTCAATTCCGTGGCGGATGCATTGTTGCTGATGTTGACCGTGCCGTTTGCGCTAATAGGAGGTTTCTGGCTGATCTGGATGCTCGGACATGCCATTTCCGTGGCAACCGCTGTTGGCTTTATCGCTCTTGTGGGCGTGGCAGCTGAATTCGGGGTAGTAATGCTGCTTTATCTTAAAACCGCGTTGAATGATCGGCTCAAGAGTGGCAAGGCGTTGACTGAGTCCTTGCTTGTAGAAGCGATTCGAGAAGGAGCGGTAATCCGGGTTCGTCCCAAAGCCATGACCGTGGCCGTCGTCCTCGGGGGACTATTTCCGATCATGTTAGGTCAAGGTACGGGCTCGGAAGTCATGCAGCGAATCGCCGCGCCCATGATAGGCGGAATGGTCACGGCGCCCATTCTATCGATGTTTGTCATCCCAGCCGCTTGGTTCTTGCTGCAAAGACGACAAATCCGCCGTCTTGAACAACAGCGTCAATGAGGTGGCCCTTATCCGGTGCATGCGCACCGCATATTTCACTTATGGAGAATTGTTATGAAAAAACTAATTACCTATTCGCTGGGCGCGAGCCTCGCATTTGGCGTTCCACTCGCGGTCCACGCGGCCGATAGCAACAACATGAATATGGGCGGCAACACCAACTCAACGCCTTCCACGCGCTCGACGGACACTGCTTTAGCTGATGGCGTGGTTCGTAAGGTGGATCAGTCAAGCGGCATGGTAACGATCGAGCATGGCGAGCTTAAAAACGTCGGCATGCCCCCGATGACAATGGCTTATAAAGCCAAAGACGCAACGGTACTGAAGCAGGCTAAAGAAGGAGGAAAGGTTAAATTTCGGCTGGAGAACCTGAACGGCACCTATACCATCACGAGCCTGAAGAAGCAGTAGAGATTGCCGTTTCGAAGAACCACCTGGCGCAGCAAGCAAGAGTCGCAGTGCGCCAGGTGGGGATTTCAAATACAAGTTGGGCAGCCGATTGGCTGCCCAACTTGTATTGGCGAAAGGTGGATGACTTAGGCGCCGGTGTAGAAGCTTTGGATGTACGCTTTTTCTTCCGCGCTCATTGAAGCCAGCTGGGCGGTCGCACCCGTCACTGGCAATAGCCGCTGCGCGATACATCCAGCACGCGGCACAAACGACTGATGGTGTACTGGTCGCGATGCGCGTCAATCCAGGCGTACTTCATCGTGACCCTCTGGCGAAGTACGCCGTCGCTTTTTTTAGGATTTCTACATCCTGCTTCGCTTCGGCCAACTCTCTGCGAAGGCGGCTGTTCTCAGCCTCCAACTCACTCACCGGGCGGCGCGTGGCAACCTCGGTCACAGCAGCCGGTAACCGACCGTCACTCTCGACCGAAGCCCTCTGACGACGCGCCCAATTACCCACAGTGGAGACAAGAATGCCCAGGCGCCGTGCCGCCTCATGACTACCCACCGACCCCGCGAGCCTTGCCGCTTCGGCCTTGAATTCCTCTGTGTACTGCCTCTTAGGCAACCTGCCATCTTTCATTTCAATTCTCCGTACCTGCGAAGTTAACAACTTCTTGCTATACGTGGAATCTAGGCAAGGTCAAGGCAGGCATGCTCGATTTCGTTGTGCAATTCTCGGATATTGCCTGGCCACGAATATTCTTGCTGTCGCAATTTCGTTAGTGGATGCAAGGATTTGGGCGGATCATTCAGCTGCTGCACCATCGCGCTGATAAAGCGCTGCGCCCGCTCGGGCATCCGGGCTGAGTTTTCGTGTTGCGTGCTGGCGGTCGCCAACAATTACAAACCACGTCCAGTTAGATCGCCCATCCGGCGATGGTGGCGCTCACCGCGCGGGCCAGCATTCGCAATCAGTGCATAGCGGGCCGTCGTTCCCATTGCCACGAGTGCGCCGCCCAAACCGCCGACTGTACCGCCATCCGTGTCCGCTGCCCTGGCTTTCGCGGCATAAACGGCTTCCTCCCCGCCAGGCGGGTCCCCTCCATATATTCCACGGTCCTATTCATCAGCCCCGGCCAGCAGTTCAGCACGGCAAGGCGACGAACTCACGGCAACGGCGGCAACCCCGCAGGAACCGTATTGCTGCGAATGCTGAAAACCTACGATCAGGCTCGGAATCTTCGGCCCCGGTCAGCAGGAAAACCAACCGGTATTTGAAGGGGTAGGACTATGGAACAGGTTAACCACACAGCAGCTTTGGGCTACGACAACATGAACGCAGGGCAGACGCTTTATGTGCGCAGCCCATCAGGCTGCTATTACGTTGCGACCGATTCGCACGTACTGGCCGCCGCCAGGGTCGCCGCTGAAAGCTTGATCGGTGATCGGGCGGACATGGGAAACCCGAACGCTGTAAAACGGTATTTTCAGGCCAAACTGTCGGGCATGGGGCATGAGGTTGCTGCTGTGCTGTACTTGAACAGCCAGCTTAAGGTGATCCGTTACATGGAAATGAGCCATGGCACGTTGACGCAGGCCAGCGTATACCCGCGTGAAATCGTTAAAACGGCGCTACGTCTGGATGCTGCTGCGATCATCATGTCGCACAACCACCCAAGCGGTATACCGGAACCCAGTGAGGCCGATTTGGCACTGACACGGCACTTAAAGCATGCCTTGGCGCTAGTTGATGTTCGTTTGCTGGATCACATCATCGTGACCGGGCAGAACAGCACTTCGCTAGCGGAGCGAGGTCAGGTGTAAACCTGGAGCAGGACGGGTGAGAGCCCGCCTGCACAGGCAGACGCCGCATGTTCATCCCTATGTCCCATACGTCCCCGCCAAAAAGACAAACTAATCGCCCGTGTCCGCCGAATCAAAGGACAGTTGGAAGGCATTGAACGCGCTTTGGATTCGGAAGCGGCAGGTGTGGAAGTGCTGCGTCAGATCGCCTCTGTGCGCGGCGCGGTCAATGGGTTGACGGCAGAGGTGATGGAAGATCACTTGCGCGAACACATCCTGACAGTCGAAACAGACAGGGAGCGCAAGCAGGGCGGCGAGGAAATGATTGAGGTCATCCGCGCTTACATGAAATGACTTTCTGCCTACAGGCAGCTCGCGAGATATAGGATCGCTGATGAGAACGAAGACCATCCCGGCCTCGGGCCACAATCACTTCTTTCTCGGTAGCGACCACCAGCGCAATGAACGTAGGGTGTGGCTGGTCATTGGCCTCACGGCCAGCATGATGCTGGTGGAAATCATCGCCGGCACACTCTATGGCTCAATGGCGTTGGTGGCCGACGGCTGGCATATGTCTACGCATGCCGGTGCGATGCGACCGCCGTTATCGGGAGCGCATCAGCCGCAGCTATGAAAAATCCCTTGAATTGCAGAAGAAGACCGAACACTACGCCGGTAAGGCCGCAGCAGTAGGCAAGAACGGAATTTCCAGCGACGACCCGGATGCTATTGGAAAACTCACGGCCAAGCTTGCGACGCCGCAGGCCTCGCAAGACGCTATGAAGAAGCTGAATGCCGTCATTCGCCGCCATGCCGAGACCCATACCGAAACCCGCATCACCGCGCCATGTTCCTGTGTGACGGCAAACCGGCCAAGGAAACGCGCCTGTTGAAGCGCCACGGTTTCCACTGGAGTCCGACACGCAGCGCCTGGGTGCGGCAGTTGACGGGTAACGCTCAATGGGCCGCCCGCGATGTCATCCACGCCCTGGATGAAACACAGACGCAGGAATAACCCCTTTCGCCTGAGCGAGATTGCTGGCGAGTACCTGCGCAAAGGCCGTACCGTCTTTGTGGAAGGCCGGCTGAAAACCCACAAATGGCAAGATGTAGACACCGGCACTGACCGTTACAACACCGAGATCATCGCTGATCAAATGCAGATGCTGGGGAGCCGCGATAACGGACACGCCGAAACAACCCAGGCCACGCCCGCAGCACGCCCGAAAGGTCGTAGCGCCAAGAGCAAGGCACCCGCAGCAGAGTCTGCAGAAGTCGATCCATCAGACATTTTGTTCTGCTTGATGAAGCACTGGGCCGGGTAATACCGGCCTGGACTTCCCAACCATGGCCCGGCACTGTCCGGGCCTTGTTGCGTCATGGTCTACTGTTCTGTGGCCTGCTGTTTTATGGCATGTCTTCGTTCCGGTGGTCGAGGTTTAGCATCCGCCAGTGAAATTCAGAGCAGCTTGTGCTGCAGGTGTCGTGCACGTCCCAGGCTGCGCCTGGGCCCCTATCCGATGACGATGCCAGCCCGGTTCCGGTCTGGCTGGGTCTTTCCGCCCCCCAATTCGCCTACGCTCATTTGTGGCCTTAAAAGCCCCACACAAGACGCACCCCTGACGGGGTAGAAAAAGCGTTTACCTTTCAAGGAATTGGGAGCAAATGGCGGTGAGCCGCACCGTAGAACATAAAGAGCGAAAAAACAGCATAAGAGCTTGATTTGTCGAACGAATATCCGGCTACAGTTGTAGCCTTGTTTCTGGTAGACGGCCCGGGCACCGGCCGCTAGCAACGTACCGACTACACGCTGACTGCTTTCCATCTGCACTTTGATTGCATGGCGACAGCATGAGTGCTGCGTGACGATTGCCTATGGGCGGCAGGGGCCTTACAGTGTTGTGGCATCAAGCGTACGGGGAAATGTCAGAGGTACTGATTCATACTTGACCAGACAGGCATTGCCAGATCTGAAGGGCAGAAAACGACCCGTTGCCGTCACACGCACACATCGGAATCGGTCGTCCGCTCCGCAGCCAGACCGGTCACCAAAGCATCGACAAACAGACGTACCTTTGGAGGCAGAAGTCGTCGGGACGGATAGATGGCGACGATGGGAGTTGGCTCCGGTTCGTGTGCTTCAAGAATTCTCTTCAGATCACCTGAATCAAGCTGGCCTTCAACCACAAAATCAGGAAGCTGGACTATGCCAAGTCCGGCACTTGCAGCGTCTCGTAGTGCCTCACCGCTATCAAATCGTAGCCTACCGTTCAACTCAAGCGCGATCGGTTTGCCGTGTTCGTCCCGAAGCTGTAGTGGAAGTGGGCGTCCATATTGAGAAAATCGTAGGCATACATGCTCGGAAAGCTGCTCAACCGTTGTTGGCTCGCCATGTTCCGCGAGGTACGTGGGCGAGGCATAGAGACTCACCCGGTGACGGGCGACAACGCGTGATACCAGTTCATCGTCCAAGTCGCTTGCCCCGATACGAACCGCCAGATCGTACCCGTCAGCAACAATATTCGACGAGCGATCACTGAAGTTGACGTCCGCTTCAATGCCGGGCCAAGCCTTGAGAAACTGAACGAGGACCGGAAGCAAGTGGCTACGTCCATACGAATCGGGCACTGTCATCCGTAACACTCCGCGCAGTTCGCCAAGTCGCCCAGCCATATCCATCAGCGCACCGTCGAGCTCAGCCAACGTCTTGGCGCATTGCTCGCAGAGAATTCGACCTTCCTCCGTCAGGACCATTGCGCGCGTGGTTCGCTGAAATAAGCGGGTGCCTGTCCGCGTCTCAAGACGCGCGACAGCCTTGGCCACCGCCGAACGCGTGAGCCCAAGCCTGTCGGCTGCCAATGCAAAGCTGTGAGCTTCAGCCGCTGCGACGAAAGTGCGAAAAACATTTAGATCGTCCATCTTGTCCTCTGACGACTGGGATTCCACGGCGTGGCGACTATTGTTCGCCAATAAATACGGTTTAATTTCTCTTTGGGTAATTGTAATCAACAATCGGAGGGTTACTCATGAACGACACGACACGCCGCAAGACCGTCCTGGTGACAGGAGCGAACGGGTACATCGGCAATGCGGTTACGAAAGCATTCAGCCGGGCTGGTTGGCGAACGTATGGCCTGATCCGAAAACAAGAGGATGCGCTCGATCTCGCGGAGAATGAGATTTACCCCGTGATTGGTTCGCCCACGGACTTGTCCTTCCTCGACCAAACAAATGATGTGGTTTTTGATGTCATCGTCTCGAATACCGAGGACAGGAGTAACCCGGTTACCCACTTCGAAAAAGTCCGCGCAATGATCGGTGAGGTGACGCGACGTAGCCAGAGCGCAGGCGTGCGCCCACTGGTAATGTTCACCAGTGGTTGTAAGGACTACGGCAAGATGAGTCTGAAAAATGGCGATCCAGGTTTGAAGCCGCATACCGAAGACAGCCCCATGAACGCCCCGGCACCACTAGTTCCCCGGATGAATTGCGGTCTATGGCTGCTCGAAAGTTCGCATGCTGGCTTCGACGCGACAGTGCTTCGACCGACAATCGTTTATGGTCACACATCGAGTCATTGTGGGGCGCTGTTCGATCTCGCGGCGAATAGTTCCGGCGTGTTGAAGCTGATTGCCGACCCCAACGCGATTATGCATTCGCTGCATGTCGATGATTGCGGAGACGCGTATGTAGCCCTCGCCGAGCATCCGTTGCGAAGCGAGGTGGCGCAACAGGCGTTCAACCTCTCCAACGCGCGTTATGAAACCGCGAAAGAGATCGGTGAGGCACTGGCGGAGTCGTATGGATTGCCGCTAGAGTTTGTCATTCCAACTGATGGCGTTCCGATGCAAACCGCTCACGGACTCGCCAACTTCTGGCAGTGGGTCGGTTCGGACAAAGTGCGGGCTGTAACCGGATGGTCAGAGCATCGATCGACGTTTGTTGACGGCATTGATGAATACCGCATGGCCTACGAGGCCACGATTGGCCGGAAAAGCTGACCGGGCCAACTTCATACGGCGTTAAGCAGAGTCGCAGCGTTAGGGGACGGAGCGGTGGGCGTGTCAATAACGGCCTCATATTGCTTAGCCTGCCCACCTCCATACCTGCTAATCCGTCTGTGGGCAGGTTTGTCCGCTTAGCACGCGAGACCTGACAGTCGCGAGACGCCATACCAACTCTTCGGAAAGACCGCCTATGGCCGATATCTGCCGGGCATGACAACAAATTCACTTTGACGCAGCTGCGGTTGCTAGTTTGGTTAACTAGACTGTATGTGGAATAGAGAACAAGGGGTGGCTAGTTATCCTACTTCCAGTTCAGATTCTGCGCGTAGGGCAAGAGGATCCTGTTCGTTCTGGCCGTGTGTCAGATCTTCAGGCGCCACCGCCTGCAGGTCATGTGCCAGCCCCTTGTACGTCATCTGGTCCACCCGCTCAGGCAGTTTTTTTGCATCGTCTGTGAACACAATAACCTCGTGCCGTTCGCGCGAGATACTGACATAGTAAGTATCCTGGGCAGTCGTGCGGCTGAAGCTTTCGGCGTTGTAAAGAACTCGGTCGCAGGTCAGCCCTTGGGCGCTATGCGCGGTGGTCGTGTAGGCATAGTCCATGTTTAGCGGTCGATCTGTGGGCAGCTGCACGTGGCGACCATGGGTTTCGATGGTGATGCTGCTTGCATCGATCGTCGCGACCTTCGCCAGTTGGCCGTTGACCAAGTCATTATGGGCGTCGTTGCGTGTGATTCGGACATGGTCGCCCACAGACAGCTCTGCCCGATTCAGGCGATAGACCGATAGCTTGCTCATGGTTTTCGGGATGATTTCCACGGGCTGCGTAGGTGACGGGCCGGGCCGAATCGGTTCGACGGTAATACGATCGTGGCGCGTGCTGTCGATCACGCGGTACAGCCCTCCACGTTTTAGGCCGCACTGATAGTCCCGTTCGGGCACGACGATGTCGCCCACGGCGTAATACCGCGCTACGCTGCGTTCCGCACGGGTAGTGTCATGGCGAGCCAGTAGCTGGCATTGATGCCCTTTATTTTTTAGGCCGAGCAGAGTATGGATCCGTGCATTAATGGCTTCGCGCGAAGCGTTGGTGCCGGTCACCACGATGGTGCCCGCCTGGTCTGCCGGAGGAAGCTGCACATAGGCTTGAGCAATGGCCTCATATCGGGCGGAACTGTCCCGGCTTTTGTGGCCGTGCTCGTCGGCGGTGAACTGATCCGGGATGGTGAGTACCTGATCCAGGAGTGGCAGGGATCGGCTGGCTTGGCCTTCGGCGGCCAACTGCACCGCCTGGCGCAGCCGTTCAGAGCGTTGGCGCTGGATGTCTGCCATCAGTACAGTTTTCATGCCGTTTTCCTGCAGCATGGCAAACGCGCGACCTGCCTCAACGGCCTTGGTCTGGGCGGTGTCACCCAGCAAGACCACTTTGGCTCCTGTCGGTTGAATGAGGGCCAGCAGCTTGTCCATCTGCCGTATGGGTACGACTCCGGCCTCATCAATCACTACGACGGCTTTCGGCCCTAGGGTGTTGATGAAGGGGCGTTTGTCGGAAGCTGCAAGCACTGATGCAATCGTGTTAGCCGGTATGCCGTCTTCGCGCAGATTGCGAACCATGTTTCCGTAGGGAGCCAGGGCCGTCATGGTGTGTCTCTGCTGTTGGAGGATGGCTTGGGCGTTCTGCAGAGCGAAGGATTTACCGGTGCCAGCCAGGCCTTGGATACCGGCGACTTGATCGACGTCGGTCGTGATTAGCATGACAGCTTCGCGCTGGCCGGGCGTCAGGCGTGTGTCCAGGCTGCTTTCGACACTGGTATCTGCAATCGTGGTCTGCCAGGCACTGCGGCCCGCTTGATCGGCGGCCAGTATTCTGGACTCCGCTTCGTAGGCTTGCCGGGTCGCATAGCGTGGGCTTTCCATTAGTAGGCGTCCTTCGGTAATGGCCTGATCAACCAGCTGCAGGGCGCTACCCTGAGCCAGGCCGCGCAGGCGTATGACCTCTGTCGCCCAGCCTGCGCGCGTCATGGGAAGAGCCATCCTGTCTTGGGTGCTGCAGTAGTGCGGTGCTTCCCGGATCAGTGCGCCGGACTCCACGCGGCCCTGAATCGCAGCCTGAATGGCTGTAATGTCCGTATGGCCACCGGCATGGCGTACGGCGTTTTGCAGTAAGTCCGCCAGTGGCATGACGGATTCCCTTTCAGCCAGATGTTGGATTGCCCAGTTCAGTGAGGCTTGTGCGACCAAGTCAGATGACTGCTTCATGTTTTGGGTCGGCTGGATGTCCGCTTGTTGTCTGGCATGGTCAAACTGCATTCCGATGGTGGTCGCGGCGTCACGCCATTGTCGATGCAGCTCTGTGCGGCTGAGTTCTTGAGTCTTCGCCTGGCGGTGGGCCAGGGTGATGCCTTGGCGCAAGGCGTGAGGCGCTTCTTCACGACTGGTGCCGCGTGCAGACAGTTCAGCAGTAATGCCGGCGCTGCGTTTACTGAAAAACTCAATTTTCTCGCGACTGATGTGGGCCAGTTCGATATGGCTCTTTTCGTGGCGAACCCCATATCCCAGCGCCCGGACATTGCGTTCCAGCTCTGCTTGGTAGATTGAATCTGTCACGCGTAGCAATTGGAAGATTTTCTCATTAGACAAAGCCACCCAACTGCCGTCGGCTCGCTGGGTCAGATTCATCAGCACGGCGTGGACGTGTAGGTGAGGGTCTGGGGCAGCGCCTTCGGTAGGGCGTGCTGTCTCGTGGCGGAATTTGGCAATGATGAGGTTGCCCGTGTGTTCGATTCGTGACTTGCCGTTTTCTTTGTGGCGACCCAAGGTCAGATGCTGCTCGACATAAGCAAGGGCAGCAGCCACGGCTTTGTCATTGGCCTGGATTAGGCGCTCGTCGCCGCCGATCAAGGCTTGCAATGTGATGCTTTTAGGCGCGCCGAAGGTGAGATCTAGGGCGGCACGGGCCTTCGCATCCTTGCGGATAGACCGGCCCGCTGCGATGCCACGACCAAAGTCGCCCTGCAACATTGCTTTTAAGCGTGCGGGATCGATTTTGCCAACGGCGCCCAGGCGTTGGGCACCTTCACCTTGCCAACTGGCGGCACCGCCTTCACGGCTGTAGTAGTCATCGGCCTGGTCGGCGTAGTAATGGGTGGCGAGGGCCGCACGGGCGCGGTAGATCTGGCTGTGCGAGATCATGGGAGCTCCGGGAGAGGGTGGGGTGGCGAGAGATTGGCCAGCGAGCGTTAGGGCGCGCCAACGCTAGCGTATGAGGGAAGGGGTAGTGGTTGCACACGTTCATCCACAGGTTCCGTGGGTAAACGGGCGGCAGTTAATGAGCCATTCCTGACACTTGGGCTCCATCGGCCAACGTTAGTTTCGCAGCAGGCGGTGCCAGTCATGATCGCATTGCGAGTTCCTGCTTCCTAACCTCTTGCAGTCATACAAAAGCTCCTGCTGTGACAATTCCGGCGATCGCTTTAGCTTTCAAACGGTTATTGCTGCTAAAAATTATTATTAGTGGCTTTTGCGTGAGCGAGCCATATACGCCTAAGTTTGACCTCGAAAATGTTGGCAATCATGCCCCTTTCAGAGGCAAAAACGGGTTGGTATGGGTCAACGAGTGAGTGCTCGCCACATCACATGATGTGTATGTTGTCGGTATGCCATCGGAATAAAGGCGTTAACATCACGTTACGAAAAAAATATCCGCGAGCGTCAGGCTCAGCCACGCGGGATGACAACGTGATGATTTAGCAAGGGAGCGACCATGTATCTGAAACACATCCACGCGCGGAACTACCGCGCATTCGGGGACGGTACGGGTACGCCTGCGCCTGCACTTGATTGGGAACTCAATCCTGGGCTCAACATCTTGGTGGGTGAAAACGATGCGGGCAAGACCTGCATCGTTGACTCCATCCGCCAGGTACTGCTCACCACCAGCTACGAGCCCGTGCGGCTCTTCGAGCAGGACTTCCACATCAACGGAACTGACCGTGCACACACGCTCACCATCGAAGCCACGCTTTGCGGCCTGAGTCCTGATCAAGAGGCTTCTGTTCTTGAGTGGCTGACGCTTGAGAAAGACGGCACCTGCTCGCTCATTCTTCATCTCGAAGCGCGCTACCACCCGCCCCAAGCGACAAAGCGAGCGCGGGTAGACACCATAGTTCGGACCGGAACGAACGGAACCGGCCCGGAGGTTGGCTACGCGGTCCGAGAACTGGTGCGAGCGACCTATTTGAGGCCGCTTCGCGACGCCGAAGCTGAACTTCGGCCTGGCCGACAATCGCGACTTTCTCAAATTCTGGGCGCGCACAACGACATCGCAGGCCAGGAGGTGAACGACTTCGACAAGGCCTCGCCCAAAGAGATCCCAGAGCGGCTGGTTGGCCTGATGGCCTTCGCACAGCATCACCTCGGCGAGCATGAGGTCGTAAAGGGAGTCGAGAAGGACATCAACGACAACTACCTCAGCCAGTTCGCGTTCTCCGAAGACGACCTTCAATCCCGCATTCGCATCGTCCCTGACCTCGCGCTGACGCCAATTCTGGAGAAGTTCGAGCTATCGCTGCTCCCGGGCTCGCATATTCATCCCGATGCGCGATGCGCCCGTGGCCTTGGCTACAACAACGCGCTGTTTATGGCTACGGAACTGGTCCTGCTGCGTGATGGTGAGGAACTGGGACTGCTGCTCGTCGAAGAGCCCGAGGCTCATCTTCATCCTCAATTGCAGGAAAGGGTCATGGACCTCCTAAAGGAACATTCGAACGCAGAACAGGCTGACAAAAGGGTTCAAGTCATTCTTACGACTCATAGTCCATCGTTGGTCTCAACTGCGCGCATCGAGGATATGACGCTTGTGCATAAGGCCCAGACCTTTCCGCTGGAAGCGGGGAAGACAAAGCTCAAGCGCACGGACTATTCGTTCTTGCGTCGGTTTATCGACGCCACGAAGGCTAATCTCTTTTTTGCTCGTGGTGTCATGATGGTGGAGGGGCCCGCAGAAGCCATCTTGCTCCCCGCTATCGCGGAGATGTGCGGTCGGTCGTTTTCCAAGCATGGCGTGTCGATGGTTAACGTCGGCCACACCGGCCTGTACCACTACGCCCGCGTCTTGCAGCGTGAGGGCGTCGGACCGGAAATCCCAATTCCGGTAGTTTGTCTGACAGACCGAGATATCGTCCCGGATGTTGCGAAGTCTTACGTGCCGAAGCCCGCCACAGGCAATCGATTTGACTCGGATTACTCCGCGTCGGAGATCACTGCGCATGTGAAGAGCAAGAAAGACCGAGCAGAAGGTGGCAAGACCATCGTCTGTGTCTCAGACCGTTGGACGCTTGAGTACGACTTGGCGTTGTATGGCTGCGCGGAGCTGATGTACTTTGCAATTCAGCTTGCAGTGAAGGCCAAGTCTCGCGATGAGCGTCTCGATGAGCAGGATGAGGCCAATACGCTGGCGGCTGCCAAGCGGAATTGGACCACGTTGAAGGCCGCTGGGCATGTTCCGGACGAGCTCGCCTCAATCATCTATCGGCCGCTCCAAAAGAAAGAGGCCTCGAAGGCCATCGCTGCACAGTATGCTGCTTACCTAGTCTACACAGGTGCATATGGCGAGGGCGATGTTCTATTCACGAAGCTGCCTCCGTATCTGCAGACTGCGCTTGCTCACCTGACCAGGGCTCCCGCTACGAAGTCCGCGGTAGCGCCCGATGCGGCAGCCGGTGTAGTCGCGTCGGTCGCGGTGGCAACTCCCTTGGATCTTGGCGCAGCGGTGGCGTCTCCGTCGCCTTCGACGCTTCGGGCAGTTCCTGCGGTGCCTTCGGCAATCCCTGCGGTGCCTTCGGCAATCCCTTCTGTCCCGAAAGTCCCCCCGCCTGCCGCTGCTTCCGCTGCTGCACCTGCTCAGGTGGTAGCTAGTCAGTCCGCGAATCCAATGCCGCTAGGCACCGAGGCGGCAAAGGGAACTGAGGGAGCTGGCAAGTGAGCGCGGTAAGCCTTAAATCCGAAGATCTTGCGGACCTGGCGACGCTGGCCAGGGACTTGAACTTCGACGATGACGAACGCCGCTGCGCGCTGCTCGAGAACAACTCTCGGGACTTCAACGCTGTGCCGGGCAGCGGGAAGACCTCGTTGCTCGCGGCAAAATTGTTGTTGCTGGCCAAGAAGTGGCCTCATACGCGACGCGGTATCTGCGTCCTGAGTCATACGAACGTCGCGCGCGACGAGATTGCTCGGCGCCTTGCGGAGACGGTGGAGGGAGCGCAGTTGCTTAGCTACCCTCACTTCATCGGCACCATTCATAGCTTCGTCAATCAGTTCTTCGCCCTGCCGATGTTGCGAAGCTTGCATCAGAAGGTCGACGTTATCGACGATTCGGTGTTTGCTGAGAAGGCGCTCGCCCGGTTGCAACTGGGGCAGTTTTTCAAGTTGCGTTATTTCCTGGAGAACCAGAGCAATGGCGAGGGCATCGCCACGTCGCTGTTTTACAGAACTGCAGCGCTTACAGTGAATGTTGAGAGCGGCTCTCTGCCGGCAGCTCATACGGCGTCGTATAAGTCCCTAGTCAGCCTCAAGACACAACTCTCCAGCTTGGGCATCTTTCGGCATAGCGACATGTTCGCGTATGCGGACTTGGCGCTCCAGACGTGCCCGCACCTTGTCGACGTTGTACATCGCCGCTTTCCCATGGTATTCATTGACGAGATGCAGGATACGTCATGGGACCAGGAGTCCTTCTTGAATCGCATCTTCGATGGGAAGTCCGTGATGCAGCGGTTCGGAGACATCGATCAAAAGATTCTGACGGACGAGGAGAATGCTGAGCAGCTAACATTTCCACGCCAGAACCACGGGTACATCAGCACTAGCAAGCGGTTTGGTGGAGCAATTGCGCACGCTGTGGGCAGCGTCCGCATGAGCGGCGCTGCGGTTGTCGGTGAAGCAGCCAACGCCCATGCTCCCGTTTTGCTGCTGTACGCGACGGATGACGCGACGAAGGTGGTCTCGCACTACGGACGTATCGTCCTTGAACGTCTGAGCGAGACGGACATCAGCACAAGCGACGTGAAGGTAATGTGTGCTCGAAAATTGGGCGAAGGCAGTGTTTTGGCTGGGCGTCATTTAAGTGACTACTGGCCGGCTTATGGCGAGGGTCTACCCAGCATAGGTATGCGCTCAGGAAACTTCTGGAACCTTATTGGAGATACTGGGCAGCCTCGTCAAGAAACGTCGCTCAGTGCGCGAGTTTCCGATGTTCGTAGGGCCTTGCTGCTCGTACTTCGTGAAGCGGGTGCGCCGTTGGCTAAGGACCTTCGTGACGGGCGCGCGTTGCCACGTGCCGCCAGCGCGTTTGCGCCTGCTGGTCGTATAGAAGCGCTGACCCGTCAGTTGACACTCTCCGGTGAGCAGCTTTGTTCAAGCGACCAGCGCGAAACTCTATTCCAGCTTCTGTATGAAGGACTTAAAGCGTATCTTCCAGATGGGTTCGGACTCGACACATTCAAGGCGTTGGGGCTGTTCGACGAGCAAGTAGCAGCGACTGCTGCGGCTGCTCCTATAGCGGCTAAGTGTGAAGTGCTTCACCAAGAGAGGTCACTTCAGTTTGTACTGGGGACGGTTGCTGGGATGAAAGGGGAGACACATTCAGCTTCGCTGGTGCTCGAGTCCTACGGCGGCGTCAGTCGTAAGTTCGACGTTGCTCTCGGCCTCGAGTACATCGCAGGTATGCCATCAAAGAAGCTAGCGAAACTTCCGAAGACTCAGCAGGCACAGATGCGAAATCTCTACGTGGCGATGTCACGTCCAACGACCTTGCTATGTCTTGCCGCAAATGAGAATCGTGTCCCAGTGAAGATACGCGATGCCCTTGTTGGTAAGGGTTGGCACATCGAGACCGTGACTTGAAGTTTCTCTTTTGGGCGGGCGCCTATGGTCCCAGGGAAATGGCCATTCAGAACGATATTTCCCAATTTATACGACCACGTCGAGACTAACAGTCCACACAACGCTTCGCTAATTTCAGGTTTGAGATGTACAACGGTCGTCAGGCCTTTTTGTGGGCCAATGTCCGGTTTGGGCATTAGCGGTCACTGGCTTGCGAAGGCTTGGTGGCGGTACTCAGCCTGAATTTAAAGAGTCCTCACCGACAGCTTCTGGCCGCTTACGGCCTTGCAGGTATTCTATCCGCTTGATGGTGTTGCGGTAGGTGCAGTGCATTCAATACTTCCCTGACTCCTGAAACGCCGTCGCGGCTACAGCAAATTCCCTGAACGGTAAGCTCACCCTCGCAATCGGAAAATCCCCCGCCAAGGCCACATATCCGTCCAACGCTGGTAGCGACTGTATCTGCG
This sequence comes from Bordetella muralis, assembly GCF_054781015.1. Classification (NCBI taxonomy): domain Bacteria; kingdom Pseudomonadati; phylum Pseudomonadota; class Betaproteobacteria; order Burkholderiales; family Alcaligenaceae; genus Bordetella; species Bordetella muralis. The sequence continues at coordinate 33,979 of NZ_BAAGVF010000004.1, forward strand.
CCGCCGTCACCACGTCTTCTGTCGTCCGATCCATATTATCCGAGGTGTTGCGATGGTCCACACTCCGGCTGACGCTGTACTTGGGGCGTTCAACTTCATGAGTGCTGAGGCTTTCACTCATATCCTTTGCCGTTTGCGGGTCGGTGCGGGAGCCGCCCAGCACAGCCAGGTTGCGAAAACTCGCTCGAATGGTAGTGGCCATGGTGCGCCCGTAGATGTACTCCAGCTGGGATGTGCTCTGCAAACCCGCAACGATACGCAGACCGTTTTTCCGCCCTTTGGTCAAACCCGCTTCCAGTGACGGCAGAGCTTCCAGACTGGCCAGCTCATCAATGAACAGCCACCAGCGTCGGTGGGTGCCTTCGGGCATGGATAAGATGGATGTGATGAATACGTCGGCCCATGACGATACGAGTGGCTTCATGGAGCTCATCATGTCTTCGCGCCAGTTGATGTACAGGTTTCCACCGTCTGGCCTAGCCAGCCAGTCTCGGATGGAGAACCTTCCCGGTTTCATGCCGGTGTGCTCGGACAGCTTGTTCGACAGCACGAAACGGGCGGAAGACAGTGCTTTGCTGGCTTCGCTGGAGCCAACAAACAGAGATTCGGCCAGGGTGCCTTCCAGAAATTGTTTCAAGACCTTGGGGTCTTCGATGGTGCACAGGCGAAACAGATCCATGACACTAGCCCCGTCGCCCTGTAACTGATGGAGTTTCTTGGCCGTCTCGCGTAGCAGCAGTCGGCCGAAGTCGTTCCATTCTTCAGCGTTCTTATCCTGGCTCATGGGGACCATGGAATGGGCCAGCCGCTTCCAGTCATAGTCGGCTCGGACTTCGTTGAAGAACGACCAGCCTTGGCTGCGGGCGTCATAGGGGTTCAGGATCACGTCGCCTGGTTGCCAAAATTTGCTGAGCAGATCGCCGTTGGGGTCGATGACGATGGTGCGGTCATTGCGATTTGGTGGCTGGCCTAGCAGGATGGTTCTCATGCTGTGGTGTGAGCGGTTCAGCACAGAGGCGGCCATGTTTCGTAGCAGCACCGACTTACCGGAGCCCGTCGCGCCGCTAATCAGCAGGTGCAGGTTTTCATTGGCGGTCGGCATGGGGATACCGCCTACGTCGATTTGCTGCTTGTCGCTTTCTTCGCACAGGCGAGCCAGGCTTTTGGCCGAGGTGGTACGGGTGCCGCGGATGAAGCGGGTGTAGGCAGCACCTTCAAACCCTTCGGTCTTGGCCGTGCGTCCGACAAACAGAATCAGCATTAATGCGAGCACCAGGCCGGCACCCAGTGCGTAGTAAAGCAAGGGGTACTGAGGTGTCAGCAACACGAAATGCCGGAAGGTTCTGGCGTTCCAGTCTCGCCAGTGCATGTGGCTTCCCCAGGTGGCAGCGGCCATCCAGGTGCCAGTTGGAAAGATTGCCAAAGAGAAGGCGGCAATGCGCCGCCGCGTAATGGGCGAGATCAGGGTGGACATGAGTATCGGTCCTCAAGAGATCAGGATCTGGCCCAAGGCCAGGCCTGCTAGTAAGCCCCCCAAAATGCCTGCTGCGCCGCCCACTGCCAGTGCGATCAGGACCATACGCCGTGCGGAATGGTGGGCGATGCTGGCATATTGCCCGGCGTCTCGCGCGAGATGATTCAGGCGATTGTTGGTGTCATTCAGCATGGCCTGAATGGCGTGTTGAGCGTGCTGGTTGATGGGTTTCGCTGCCGCTTCCATCGCGGCGATCAGGTGGCGGCTGAGTTGCTGAGGCAAGACTTGCTGTGTGTCGGCCATGGTCTGCATGTGCTTCTGCACAGCATCCAAGCTTTGGGTAGCGTTTTCCAGCCTATCTACGAGGCCAACTACTTCACCCAGTACCTCGTGGTACAGCAAATCTAGTTTGGTACGGGCGCCACTGGGATTCGGGTGTGACTCCATGGTGGTACGGCTCAGGAAAAGAGGGCGGTGAAAGCCGCGTTCATTTGCCTGTCCACCGGTTTAGCCAGGGCGCGTAGGGCGTGCCGGTTGCTTAGCTGTGAAATGCGGACATGGTCTTCAGGGTCGGCAGCCCGAAGCAGTGCACGGTAATCCGTCTGATCGGCCAACACGTTGGCAATGGTCGTGCGTTGGTCGGCCAGCAGTTCAAAGACTTCGTTTTCGTAGATGGCAGCGCCGGGGCTGGCCTGTACTTCGCCTGTTTTGGCGGCATAGGCCAGGATGGAGGGAAACTCATCCTGCACGCTGCTATCGACACGATTGAAAAGGATCCGCACCCGATCTGGATCCACGCCCAGTTCGGCCAGGGCTGCCACAGTCTTGATGGTCTCTCGCTGTGCCTTGCCGGTGTTAATGACTGGCAGGACGAAGTAGCTCATTTCCTCGTGAGCTCCTTCATAGCGCATCATGTGCGTCAGAAAATCCTCGATGTTGCTGGCGCCCACATCGACAATCGCATCTTCGCGGGTGAGCAGTTCCCGGAACAATCGGCCAAAGTGTTCGCCGCGTAGCTGATCAACATCCAGGCCCAGATCAGCACCCGTTTCATTGGTGGATTCGACTGCAAAGATCTGAGCGCTGTTCATGCGGGGAGCGAGGAGGTGAGAGGCAGCTACCGTTTTGCCAACGGAACCGGTGTAGTTGAGAACGGCGACTTTCATGATTTATTCCTTTTGACGGGGATGTTGTCAGCAGATGGAGTGCGATTGGCGAGCCCTTCACGGCGCAAGGCCTCCAGGTCTATCCGCATGTCGCGAATCTTTCGCAGATCGCCAGGGGTTTGGATATCGCGGGGTCGGCCTTGAATGGCATCAAGTGCCGGAACAGGAGATGAGGATTTCGTTGTTGGGGTAGATGGTCTGACTGCTCGCCGCTGGGCCTTGCGCCAACGGTACAGCGTGATGGCATAGGTGCTGTGCTGTACGGCCAAGCCTGCGGCGGCCAAGTCGTCCAGCACCGCAGCATGTGGAACACCTGTCGCCAATTCCACTTCGATCAGCGGAAACAGAGCACGTAGTTGTGCGGCGATGCTGATACGAGGGTCCAGGGCAGCAAGGGCGGCGCGATAGCGCGCTACGGGTCGGGATTCATTCATAGGCTTCCATGAGTGAGGTGAAGACAGTGTTGGTAATCGGATGGCGCAGCGGGTGGACTTATCCACAGGTCTGCTTGGTAGTAATAAGGTAGAAATAAGGTAGAAGGCGTCGAGATGGCTGGAAAGCCCCTATTCATGCGGGTTTCCAAAAATGATGCGCGATGCTATGCCGATAAAGCGCGATGCTGTGCCGATAACCCGCGATGCTATGCCGATGAGGGCGCGATGCTATGCCGACGACAAAGACGACTTATCCACAGGCAAGATCTGATCAATAAATAACCAAAAAATGGCCGTAATTGAGTAGGTTTGGATCACGGGATGAGACGTTATGACATGATCAATTAGCGATCCAGACGAGTCCAGACAGCTTGTTCATGTCCCTTGGTCGCCGTCTCGATTCGGGGCTCTGCGATTACTTCCAGCGCTTCCAGTTCGGCCAAACTGCGCTCAAGAGTTGCTCGAAAATCTCGCATGCGACCGGTGTATTGGGCACGCTCTTTCAGGATGCTCAGGCCGTATTTTTGCTGGATGTCAGATGACGTTCCGATGAGTCGCTGCAGGCTTTTGGAGAGATCCAGCCGCATTTGCAGTCGTTTGGACCAGTCCACCAAGGCATACTCCCGATTGCCGAAAATCTGTGCCCAGCGCGGATCGGCGTAGATGGTGTAGTAGCCACTGGGTTCGTCATAATCAAAGCCGCCGATCATGGCGAGCACCCGGGTTGAGGGGTGATTGCCGTAGCTGTATTTGATAGAGCCATCCTTACGACGGGCTTCGATGCTCAGGGTAAAGCGGGCCAAATCCTTCATGCCCTCATGTAGCCACTCGTATTGGCTGCCTCCGGTAGGCCTGCCCATTCCGCGTAAGAAATCCGCGCGATTGATGATGGGGGCTTCACCTAACAATGCGGTGGTCTGCAGATACATGGCATGCATCCAGATGTCCGCATGGTCTTCGCTCAACTGCTTGCCGGATCCCTTGAGCAGAATGTTGCTGCCTTCCAGAAATACCGTGTCATCGTGCAGTGTGCGCCAGCCTCGACGAACAGGTGCGAAGACCGCGCTTCGGGCGATGTAGTTGGGGATGGCTCGTGCTGTTTCCTTGATACCGGGCAGGATAAACGGTGTTGGAGTGCCGGCCTGCTTTTCTGCGGCAGCCGCCAGTGCTTGATCGGCCTTTTGGTGAGCACGTTGCATCGCGGCAGACATATGCAGCAATTTGCCGTCCTGGTGAAAGGGCAGGCGAGTGGGCGAAATCATGAGTCAAGCTCCAGGCGAGCCCATACAAGGCCTGCCTGGCGCGTGTGCAGTGCCTCACACGGGTTCAGGGGAAGGGAGTAACCGCGCCTGTTCATACCAGGCCGGCAACGAGATAACGGACGTTTGCTGATGTGGTGCGTGCGGCGATTTAGCCGCCGACCAGTCTTCGAGGCTCAAACCAAAGTTCTTTCAGCCGAAATCGCTCAAAATGCAGCACGACGTCTACGGTCTGACGTAAGAAGGCCTGAATGGTCGGCAGATCAAGGTTGCCGCCGGTAGGCGATTGCTTGATGAGGATGGCGAGACGGTCAAAAGTATCAGTAGCGCTGTTGGCATGCGTGGTGGTGACTGATCCCGGGTGACCTGTATTCAAGGCTGCCAAATAATCCCAGGTTTCGGGACCGCGTAGTTCGGCCAGGAATATCCGATCTGGCGACAGACGCATGCAGGCGGCCAGACTGTCCGTAGCCGGAACTCGACCGCGTGTACCGCCATACATCAGGTGAATCCGATTTCTGTGCCGTGGCAGAATCAGTTCATGGACATCCTCGATGGTGACCAGCCGTTCATCGGCGGGGACCCGATCGATAAGTGATCGGGCAAAGGTGGTTTTGCCGGACCCGGTAGCGGCCATGTTAGAGGTCGATGCGATACCTGAATATGACGCCGGCGAGTGGGACTACTGGGCGACCTTGATCATGTTGCTCATGATCTACGGAAGCCTGCCTGCCGCCAAAGAGGTTTTGAATCTACTCAACAAACTTGTGAATGAGGATTTGCCTCATGCCTGAGTCAAGTCAATACGTCGATTTCTACCTGGGATCAAGTGCATCAGAAATCGAGCTGCACACACTGCAGATCTCACAGGTCAGCTTTTCGAAGATTTATCGGTTTCAGCCGTACTACCGACAGGGGCTCTGGCTTCGTGACGAAGCCGGGGAATTGCAGTTCTTCGACTGGATGCCCATGAGGCTCGAGCCGCTGGGCGATCGGGGGAATCTGGATTTTGGCCTCGGGGTGACGTTTGGAGATCTTGGCGAGGTGTTGCCAGATGAGATCGAGCGGGCTCGCACGGCAGGGACATTGCTTAAGAATCCCGCGGTAGTGATCTACCGCATCTATCGCTCTGGAGACCTCGAGGCGCCGATGTATGGACCAATCAGGCTCCAGGCCAATCTACAACGCTGCGATTCGATGTCACGGAGAACAGCTCCGCGTGGGCTGCTTTGCGGGCGAAGCTTGGTAACGCCACGGGCGGCCCCACGCTTTCTCGGCCCTCGGGTGTTGTACAAGTCGATATGTCCGGGACATATACGATCAACACGGTCACCGGCAACCAGATCACGCTCGACAATCCAAGCGCTGTGAATGCAGATTGGACCGTGCTGGCCAATGACTACGGCGGGGAAACGGTCACATTGTTTCCGGTCATTGCGACGACGGCTGAGCGCTGGATCGGCTGGGTCACCGTGGAGTCTCAGCGGCCGATCCGGCGAATTATCGCCAACATGGTCGCCGCCGCGCTCTATGCGGACAATGGGCAGCAGCAGTACCGCCGCAATGTGGATTTCCGCTTCGAGGCCCAGCGAGTCGATGTGCAAGGCAACCCGTATGGGGCCGTGCATGCATTCGAGCGCACAGTGGTCGGGTCAGCTACATCGAGGTCGACTCGAGCTTATACGCTCAACGTCGAGCTGGTGAACGACCCTAGCAATCGCTGGCGCTTCCGCGCACGTAGGCTTACCGCCACAGATACCGATTTTGAAGGTACGACCATCGACGAGGTGAAGTGGCGTGATTTGTATGCGTGTGGGTACGTGGATCAGCTGCATTTCGGCGACGTGACCACTGTCCATGCGGTACGCCTGGCGACTGATGGGGCGCTTGCGATCAAAGATCCTAAGCTCAACATGCTCGTCACCCGAAATCTTCCGCGGCGGATCTCCGGCTCCGAGTTCACGACAGAGCTTTTTCCGACGAACAGTCTTGCCGATATTCTCTCTGCTGTGTGCTTGGATCCGCTCATAGGTAACCGTACTCCGGATGAAGTCGATTTCGACAACATTTATCAGACCGAGCAGGAGATAAAGGACTACTTTGGCATCGACGTTGCTCAGTTCAACTACACGATTGATAAGGACAATCTTTCCTTTGAAGAGATTCTTACTATGATCTCGGGCGCGGCTTTCTGTCGCGCATACCGCCGAGGCAGTGTGATCCGCCTTTACTTCGAGCGCGCTACCGATGACAGCACTTTGCTGTTCAATCATCGCAATAAGATTCCGGGTAGCGAACAACGCACCGAGGGTAATGATGCGGAGAACGACGGCATCGAGTTTGAGTGGATCGATCCAAATAATAACGACGCGCCAGCGACCATATATATCCCCGAGGACAGGTCGGCAGTCAACCCGAAACGCATTGAATCTGTAGGTGTGAGACTCAGCGAGCAGGCTTGGATTCTCGCCTGGCGTGAGTACGGGAAATTGATGTATCAGGATTGCGCCACGCAGTTTACGGGTTTGCCAGAAGCCAACCTTCTCATTCCATCAGAGCGATTCTTGAATGCCGACAATACACGAGGCCGTAGCCAGGATGGTGAGTTCATTGAGGTGGACGAAGACGATCCATTGTTAGTGACGCTTTCGCAGCCGATGCAGTGGCAAGAGGGGCAGGCATATCAGATATTCATTCAGAATCGGGACGGTTATGTCGAGCGAATGGGTGTGTCGTCCGGCGGTGGTGCCCGCTGGGCGCTGTTGGAGCGAGAACCGCGCACGCCCATTCTAACGAGACGCACTGGAGCCTACTTCCCGACTACCTATGTGATAGGCGTCGGAACAAGCCCGCGCCAAGCTCGTGCGTTCATCCTGGGCGAAAAGGACCGCGCCAATGCTGACGGCACGGTGCCACTGAGAGCAATCAACTACGACGATCGGTACTACGAGCACGACCTGGATTTTCATCCGTAACAGCTAACCCGTTTCAACCATACGCCCCGCCATAGAGCGGGGCTTTTTTATGCGAGTCGCATATGGCTGCTATTAGCAAAGAAGAGCTTAATGGTGCTTCGTTTGACGCCGGGACACTAAAGAAATATGCCAATGATCCGGCTGGCGTGCCGAACGTCAATCGGGTGGGCAACGATGTATCGAATCTAGCCACGCTCAAAGCGGAGGTGCGTGACGCCGCGCTTATGGAGGCTGGGGTGACTCCGTATGAGTTGGCTGTCGATATCCCCGCTTCGGGTAATGCACCCGGCAGTCGAGCGAGAGTCTGGGGCGATACGACAGAAAACAACGGCTACTACACTGCGGATTCCACCGGAGTGTATACGCGAGATGATCCTCAGCCCGCCAATCAAGGCGACATTGACGAACTGCAGGTAACGATTGCCACCACCCTTGGCCTGTCTGTGGATTCGGCTGATTACATTAAAGTGGTAACAGGTCCGGATAAACGTATTTATGTCTGGCTGGATCACGGTCTTATTGAGGCGATGGGGCTCGGTCCGAGGTTGACCAGCGAGACCCAGCGGATCGCCGTTGATCGAATGTCCCAGTACATCGGGATCGATGAAGATACGGGGAGCGCGGCTCGAATTGTTCAAGGTAAGAACGGGCGAGTCTACCTTTGGATAGACGATGGCCTTATAGACGCTGCGGGGTTTGGCCCACGACTGACAAAGGCGATTCAGGACACGGCCCAGGTCAATAATGCATCGTCTGTTCCAACGGTGCTGACGCGCGATCTGCCCCTTCGTACGGATGGCTCATCATTGCGCCGCTGGCATGCAAAGCTCGGCCAGATTCTTGCTGGCTCTGGCCAAGCCCGCCTTGGAATGACGGGCGATAGTTGGACTGAGTTTCTGACAATTCTCGAGGCTCTCTGCCCGGCGCTGTATGAGAAGTTCGGGCGCGCAGGGACTGGCTGGATTTCGTTTACGCCGAGCTACTACATGGATGGCGTTACCGGCTCGCGGTCTGCGGGATGGACGCTCTATGACCCGACACAAGAACCGTTCGATCCACCTCCAATGCCAACCGGGCCGGATGGTTTTGTCCTGTACTCATCAACAGCGGGCGATTCCTACGACCTTGGAAATCTCGTGCATGGCGACTCGTTGACCGTATTCTTCGCCGCTCAATCTGGATCGTTCCGGTGGCAAGCTAACGACGGGGCGTGGACGACCGTCACGCCGGACACTGGAGGCTCTCCCGTTCAGTCAGCGGTGATTCCGCTGACGTCTGGAAATGCTGATGCCGTACGAATCGAGACGGTTTCAGGCACAGTGGGTTTAACAGGGTTCCTGCTGCGCGATAGTGCCGCAGTTGGCATAGAGGTTCTAAAGTTGGGCCAGGGCGGGGCCACTGGCTACGATTTCATGCAGTTTGCCGAGTGGATTCGTTACTACGCCACCGCACTCGACCTAGATCTAGTTGTGACGATCCTGGGCACCAACGATCCAGTGCGCCCGCGCGCGAGTATCGCGACTTTCGAACAGGCGCACGAAGCCATCATTGCGGCGTATCGCACAGCCCATTCTGACTGTGGCAACGTGATTGTCATGCCAATGCAGCGGTCCACCGGGGCCATATTGATTCCCCAATCCCAGTACCGAAGTGCTGCGTATAACGTCGCGCTAGCGAATGCGACCGAATGGGTGAACGGATACGACGCATGGGCTTCACATGCGGTCGAGAATGCTCGCGGTCAGTGGGCGGATGGTGCCCACGTATCGAATGCTGGGGCACAAAGATTCGTACACCAATCACTTTTTCCTGTTCTCGGAGTCTAAAGATGGGTCATTTAATTACCAGCGTGGCCGCAACGGAACGAAACTATCCCTGGGATGGTGATTTCTCGATGCCTCAGTTGTCCTACACGGATGGCCTTGTAGGCCTGTACGTCTTGGGCTTGAGCGATTCGATGTCGTGCCGGAACTTTGCAAATCCGGCTCTACCACTCCTAGTCGTCGGGTCCCCCGATTATTCGACTGACGGCGCCGGCGTGGGCCCCGGCGCCTACTTTGATACGCAATTGCCAGGTACGCCGGATATGACACTGGTTGCAGTTGTCCAAAAGATCAACGGAAGTGCCGCACCGGTCATTTCCAATTTGACGCTCGCACAGGATGTCGGAACGCCATATGCGCGGGGTGACACGATGTTTGCATCCATTCAAGACGGCATATTGAGTACTCGAGTGTTTCGTGATCAGGGTGGGGCAAACGCAGGCCCTCTGACTGGGCTCTATGTGGCTCGTGGGCTGCCTGGTGGATGGGCAACGATAGGCGGCTTATTTAACGGATCAAACAACTCTGGTTCCTCCGTGATCGGCCAGGGTGGCGCCTCGGCCGCAGTTAACAACGCTGCTACGGGAGAAGCGCGTTTGACGTTCAACAATACGTTGCGCATCGGATCGGTCATCAGCTCATCCTCGACGCAAGGTAGCTGCCGCGTGAGAATGGTCGCGATCTATAACACCATTCCGCCGTCTGGTGGCTTAACAGCGTTGGTGGATGGCATTCGAACCGGGTTCGGACCGAGTGTCGGACTAACCGATCTTTAGCCCCAATATCGATTAGGGCTTTGTGGCGATAATGATTTGGATGCTGCGGTGTGTCGGGAGCATGTTGAGTCTGAACTCGGACTTGATTCCGGCTGCGGCTAAAGCTCTAACTGTGTCAGCACCTTGAGCTTCGATATTAGAGTCTGAAATATCAACTATCACGCCATAAGCTCTGCCGCTGAACACGGGTTGATCAATGCCGTCGAATACCTTGAAACCGGCTTCTTTGATTGCGCTTCGCAATTGCTCCGCAAAGCCCATCGCTTCTACATCTCCGCTGATGCTGCCGACCGCTATGTCGAAGGGCTGTAAACGCTGAAGATACTGAACCAACGCTCGGTGCTGATCACTGGAGAGTCTCCTTGGGGCCAATTTGTCCTCCAACTTCAGACGCGCTGTGCGCTCTTCTTCTAGCCTTATTGCCAGTTGAAGATTTTTATTTTTCAGTCCTTCTGTTTCTGCTTCTAGGCGGTTGGCGGATTCGCGAGATTGTTCCGCTGTAGCTCTCGCGCTGTTTATTGCTTGGTCATTGTGTTTGGAAATGACCCCGGATGCCCAGAACGTCAGAACGGCAGATAGGACGGTGATGGCTCCCAGTCCAATTGCAGCGAGAGATGCCCAAAAATACATCCGATTTGCTGTTTCTAAGGAGATGTCCCAAATGGATGTCATTGGTTTGGTTTCCATTTTTGCCATAGTGGTCATTATCTTGGCGTTGATTTTGTTGGGTCTCGTTGTGCGACGCACGTGTCGGCAACAGCGTCCAAGTGCGCGGAAATAATTTATCACTATTTGAGCGGCCCGCCGATGCGGGTTTTTTTACGCCTGGAGATTCAATGCGCGAGCCTGATTTTGCAAAAGCGGCCATGCTCTCGCCTGAAATGGCCGCCAAGTGGTATGACGCTGTAGAGCGATCAATGATGGAATTCGCGATCGTTTCGCCTTTGCGCGCAGCGATGTATATCGCTACCATCGGCCACGAGTCGGCGGGTTTCGTGCATACGCGAGAGATCTGGGGCCCGACGCCAGCCCAACGTCGCTACGAGGGTAGGGCGGATCTTGGCAATACTCAGCCAGGGGACGGATCGCGATATCGCGGTCGGGGGCTGATCCAGATCACTGGGCGGGCAAACTACCAGGCTGTTTCTGATGGCCTAGGCGTCGACTACATCAATCACCCTGAATGGCTGGAGCGGCCTGTAGACGCCGCCCGATGTAGTGGCTGGTGGTGGAAAAACAAGGGTTGCAACGAGATCGCCGATTCCGGCGATTTTTTACGCCTGTCGATCCGCGTGAACGGCAAAAACAAGAACGGGCTGCCCAATGGGTGGGAGGACCGGCAACGCCGGTATGAGACGGTGCGCCTTGTGTTTGGCGCTCCATAACAGCCCTTAGGAGGGGCGATGGATCTCGAAAAATGGGCATACGGTGGCATATCCGTAATCGTGGCCGGCTTTGTCGGCAAGTGGCTCGTACCTCTACTCATGCGAACGCTGGACAACAGTGTTGCTTCAGCTACGGCCTCGGGCAATGCGCTGGCCACCATCACGGCCGAGCGAGATCAGTGGAAGCAGAGGGCCATTGAACTCGACGGCCAATTGCAAGAAATGCGCAAGGATTGGGCTGCAATGAAGGGTGATATCCGGCTTCTTAAGTACCAACTTCGCGAGGCGCAGGTTCGTATCGCACGCCTAACTGGAGAGCCTGTACCGGTCGGCACAGATGATGAGGAGATCGATCATGGGCAAGGTAATTGAGCGGCTTTGCCGCTGCGATGAAGACCGCGCCAATCACCTATTGCGAGCGTTGAAGGTATGGCTCGCCTATGTGGGAATCTTGTGTCTGGGCGGGCTGATATTTGGTACGCCGCTGTACTTCTGGTTTGACCGCACGGTGGCGTCAATAAATTCCGGCCATCAGGCCGAAGTGACACGGCTAATCGACGTCAACAAAGGTTTGCTGGTGATCATCGATCAGCGGCTACCGCCATTGGTGGCAAAGACAGACGCCGCTGTTCAGGCTGCGCAAGAGGCCGTTTCCAAGGCTGAAGGCGCTTCCAAAACTGCCGCAGGGGCAGGTGCGACGGCTCGTCAGGCAGCAACTACCGCGAAGTCCGCAGCCAATAAGGTGAGCGAAGCTGCAGCAGACGTGAAAGAAGCGGTGACGCCTCAGCCTGTAGAGCCCAAAGATCCTCCTGACTGGCTGGGGGGATCATGATCAAGAAGGTGCTCGATCTGGTGACGGGCTGGAAGGGATACCTAGTCGCAGGCGCGATCGGTGCTGTGCTGGTATCGCTCGGCGTCTTGGCTTGGTCGTGGCGCTGGTCGTCTGGCTATGACGCCGGCCATGCCGCAGCGCTGGCCGAAGTGAAAGCCCAACAAGCCGCCATCGAGCGCGGCATGCAAGTGGAGAAAGATCGTGCTGATGCCCAACATCGCGGCGCCGTGCTGGCCCGCCAACTCGCCGAGCAGAAAGCCCAGACCTTGGAGCTTGAGCTTACTGCTGTCAATACTCGTATTGACGGGTTGTTGCGGCAGCATCGCAACCGTACCCCAACTGCCGGAGCCGTCAGAGGACCTGATGCGGCCGGCCCCGACTGGATCGGAATACTTGGAGAATGTCTTGCGCGAGCAGAAAGCCTATCAAGACGACTTGGCGAGGTGGGAGCGGACGCTGCAGGATGGGCCGATCAAGTGAATGGGTTGCAGGGATATGTTCGATCTATAACTGCTTTTCAAGGTCCTGCGAGATTTAGTAGACACTAGTCAAGGTCTACCCATGGAATGTCTGGCGTAAGGCGAACGAGTTCTGCCGCCGGAGCATAGATGGTCTTTGTTCCGTTTGCATGCTCGGCAATTACATTAAGAAGAAATCTATATTCTCGGTCGCGACTATATCGCGGGGGCTTGGTAAAAGCCAAAGACCGGATGATCGAGAACACGCCGTTGATTTTCTCCTCGTCTCCTGCGGTTAGAGTGATATGACGATCTGTATATAAAATGGCCCGGTCGTGTACCTCTACTGTTACTTGGTCGAGCGAGATTTTTCCAGACTCGATATCTTGTTGGAGCTTTGGCTCAATCCATTCAGGCTGTAGTTGCGTTGTCATCATCCGAGACAGATGCCACGCAAAAAGGCCGGATTTTTCAAATGGTAGCGACCATGAGTCGCTGTATGATTCAAAGAGTGGGCTAGTCTGGTTTTCGTCTGTCAGGGACATGCAGAATACAAAACCATTAGGCAGTGAGCGCTCTATTTCGAAACGCGCCTCATCAACTATGACAGGGTCTCCATCGCGCCTGACCCTAAGGCATTGGACCTTTATACGGGTGAACGCTGGTAGTCGAGGTGCTGATGAGTGCTGATCAGTACCAGAGACAAACTGGCCGCCGGTTAGCGCATTTAGGTTCGCGGCAGATATCGAGAATGGTCCACGAATATCGACATAGAGTTTATTTGTCGCCTCGCCCTCATCCTTGATCTCTAAGTTTTCATGTTGTTTGTAAAAATAATACGAACCTACCTGCAGCTTCGCAGTAGAGCTCGTTCGGATATTGTGTTCTGGATTACAGCTCTTTATAAGTCGCATCGCAAGCGTCCTTATTTAGTCCCGCGTAAGAACTCATGAAACAGCTTTTGCACGGACAACTCCCATTGCACCTCAAATCCGTCCGCTGTGACGATCCCAGCGCTCACTGACCCCAGCGCCTTCAATTCGCGCAACTCCAGAGGATTGCGATCTAGCCATTGCCCAATAGCAGACTCCGTCAGTCCGATCTCCGGCGCAACGTCCGAGATATAGCGCAGCGCCACGACGCGGCCGCCCAGGATGGCAACAATAGCCCACTCGTCGCCGTCGTGGGAGTCTTGTAGGTATTCGGGGATGGGGTATGTCGCCATACCGAAATGATACCTAATGTTTCATGGCTCGGTGCGCTCTGCCTTAAACGCAGACCAAAACCAGTGACTGTGCTTGTGATGCCTAGCCTTGTGACGCCTGAATTGGACCCGTATGGGCCCAAGATGACCGGCCGCAACGACAGCCTCATAGATGCGATCCTCAGCCAAATCGACCGGCGGGAGACTCTGCCGAGCTTCGTCCAGGTATTCCCCAGGCACTTTGGCCAAGATCCCGTTTTCGTTCGGCGCCTCCCTTTCAACGTACCTATCGGCGTCCGCTGGCTTCGGGCTAGGAGGGGGGAGATTTCGGGCTCGGCGCTCCTGAATAAAATCTTCCTCCCCGATTTCCATTTCGCCACACCTTGCGAGCAAGTCGGTAGTGCCCGCTGCCCTGACGGGCATGCTTTCCAGCAATTGATCAAAGCGACGCACGTAACTCCGCAGGCGCGCGATATACCAAAGCAGCTCGTGTACGTCAGGATCATCTCTACGCAGCTCCTGAATCTGCTTTAGACGTTTGCTGGTCAGTGGGGGCGGGAACATACATGGAGCACTAGAAATACTGGTTGAACATCCAGTATATCCGCTCTAGAATTGGTGCCACAGTGGCAATCTGTCACGAATACCGAGACACGGATGAGCGCAGCCGATTGGGAGCAGGTCGATGAATACTATTGGTCTGGCCCTGGTGGATGGTCCATATGTCGGGTCTTTGTGAATGGCGGCTGGGCTTTTGAGTTGTGGGGCGGTGGCGAATGGCGCGGAAGTCGCGCCTCTCTTGAGGGGGCTGTTGCTTTGTACGCGCAGCAGTCAAAGCGTTAGAACTGGCTCGATCGCGTCGGGCAATTCATATTTGGAGCTGCCGACCTCTTGCCGTACTGGGTGCCAGGTAAAGGCAGTTTCCGGCAGGCCCTCGTTCAGCAGGGCCTTTGCCTCATCCACTGGCAAGCCTGGATCTATCCATTCACGCGCCAAATCGGCCGGCAGCGCTATGGGGCGTCGATCGTGCACGTCGACCATGCCGCCTCGTGAATCGTTGGTTGCTATGGCGAACCCATGAGCCTTGTCCATTTCGTCACCGGGGCGCCAAGCCGTCAGGGCCGCGAAGAATAGCGGGCCGTCGCCATGGATGTAGTAGGGCTGCTTGGGCGGTTTCGGGTCGTCAGAGAGCGGCTTCCATTCATACCACCCATCGGCGGGCACGAGGATCCGGCCACGGCCAATCAACATCTTCCATGGCCAACCGTTCTTTTGGATGGTTTCCAGTTTGGCATTGACCATGAAATGCTTGGAGTTATTTGGCTGATAGCCCCACGGTAGCCGCATCATCTGCTCGGTGCCGTCAATCAACCGGTGGGCCGTGATCGGTCGAGTGCCAGGCGCCACGTTGTAGCGAGGACCGACGGGATCATCGAAGATCGTTGCCCAGTTGGTATCGATCCGCTCGACGTAATCCATCGGGCCAGATTTTTGGACTATGCGTCCGCACATGGGGCAGTCTCCATTGGATCCAGGCAGTTAGTATATGGGCTCGACGGTTCTGTCTTGACTTGAATTCGGGTCTCACCCGGAGACCAGAAATCGCGCAGAAGGCCCCAAAATAGCCCCAGAATTATAAAAATATCCCGCCAACGCTTGATATTGGCGTCTCGCCGTCGGCACCAAGAATTCTCCAGGTATCTCCTGGTCTGCAAAGCCCGTAAGAACAAGTTCTTACGGGCTTTTTGCTGCCTGCATATGACTCATCGTTGGTTCGCCGGCGAGTCATACTGGGAACTTTTCGCATCGCTCGCTGTATGCGCCGATTCTCGCTGTGTCTTCGACTCTCGGCACATTGACTCGGTCACGTAGCTGTGAATACCTCGATCGTCTGATATAAATGCGCAGGCGATGATGGAACGCATAAACGAGGCGCACAAGTGCATGGTAAATGGTCAAAAAGGTTGACTGTGGTGCTCGCGCTGTGTGCAGGTCTTGTCTCGGGTTGCAGCGGGGTCGGTAACGCGCCGATCAACACCATCAGCAACACCCCCCGCCGAGATTGCTTCTGTGGTGGCTGATACGAAAATCAACGCGCCCATTTTTGATGGGCTCCCTGGTGTTGCGGCCAGTTTGAAATAACAGGTGCTCGGATCGTCGTTGTGAACGGCCCGAGCGCACTTGCTCACATAGTGCGTCTGGCGCTTACAGCGCACTTCCCAATGCCTGCATGGTTGCGCGGACTTCCTGTCCCGGAATATCACGCAGGCGCCGGCCGCTATCGAGCGACAAAATCGCCGCGATGGCGGCGGCCCGGCCGTATTCGAAGCACTGTGCGGTAACGCGCGCCGAGGCCAGTGCTTCGTGTTCGGCGCTCAGGCATCGGCCGGCCACAATCAGGTTTTCGCCTTGTTCGGGCACCAGAGCCAGATAGGGCACTTCGTAGTAGTCATCCAGCAACCAGTGCAGCTTGGGTTTTTCGCCTGCGTGCAGTTCGATCGGCCATGGCACTCTGCAGATGCCGTCATCGCGCTTGCGGCAGGACAGCACATCGTCGTTGGTCAAAGTCTCTACGCCCACGATGCTGCGAGTCTGGCGCACACCGACTTGCGTACCGGTGTTAACCACGTAGCTCGCCTCGCAGCCGGGAATATTGTCCGCGAGAAAGGCGGCATATTCGCGGACCTGACGGCGGCCGGCGATCTCGGCTTCGGTGAAGTCTTCGGGGTCGATGACATTGAGCATATGGCCGTCACGTGCCGTCAGCCGGGTTGCATTGACCAGCAGCTCGCCGGGGCGGGTAGTCGGGAAGATCCAGATTTTTTTACGAGGCAATGCGTAGCGCCCGGCAGAGTCGGCCTGCTCAATGGCCTCGCTGACTTTGGGCGGGTTGATGGTGTCGTCACCCCAATAGGCCAGAAATCGCGGCATGTCGATCTGACCGAGTCTGAAGAACATCGTCGGGTTCTGAATTTTTCCGTGATCCCCGAAAACATAGCCGTAACCGGCGCGCGCAATGACTGCGGCATCGCCGGATGCGTCGATGATGCGCTTGGCCAGGATGACGGAACGCCCTGCAGCCGATTCGATGACGACGCCGGTGCAGGCGTCTTGTTCCATGATGACGCCGGTCACGCTGGTATGGAACAGCGTTTTGGCGCCGGCTTCCTCGACGAACTGATCCGCCGTCTCGCTCCACATGAGCGGATCGTGTGTCACGGTCCAGGTCTTGCCGTAGCGTTGCGGTGCGGTGACGCCGTTGCGGCGGGCCAGCTCGGCGCGGAAACGTTCAGTGAATCCTTGGACGACCTGACGGGGTTCGGCGTGGACGTCGCTCGCCAGATACATGCCGCAGATCGTCCCTGACATACCGGCCACGGCCGCGCCGCCAAAGAATCCGTAGCGCTCTATCACCAAGGTGCGTTTGCCGTGTTCGGCAGCCGTTGTCGCGGCAGCCACGCCGGCGGCACCGCCGCCTACTACCAACACGTCGACCTCTGCCAGGACGGGCAGGTCGGGTACGGCGTCGTAGCGGCTTTCGAGATGCCAGGCGGGGAAATCGGTGTTGTTGCTGTCCATGCTGTTTCCTTCATCAGTGCAAGCCGCCGTTGACGGCGGCTGCCTTTGCGTTAATCGATGTTCTTGTGCACGGTTTCAGGCCCTAGCGCGAGTGCGATCAGGGTCAGGACACCCATACCGCCCATGTAGACCACGATAGGCCACCAGTGCTGATAATAGGTGTAGAGCGCCGTCGCGATAAAGGGCGCCAGTCCGCCAGCCAGCAGCGAGCCGAGTTCCCGCGAAAACGCGAAGCCTGCCAACCGGAATTCGGTATCGAAGAGTTCCGCGTACCAGGCAGCCTGTGGCGACAACATGGCCGGATAGGCGATACCGAGGCCGACCGCAAAGCCCAGCACGACGGCCCAGAAGGCCTGCACATCCAGCAGCATGAAAAAGGGCGCCAGCCACAGCACGGAGACAATGATGCCGCCGAGATAGACTTTCTTGCGTCCGATGCGATCGGACAGCGCGCCGTAGAACGGAATCGTCACGAGCTGGATAGCCGATGCAATGATGACGGCCCACAATGCCATCGATTTTTCCATCTTGAGCGTGGTCACCATGTATGACACGCAAAATACAGGATAGAGGTAGGCAAAACCGTTCTCGCCCATGCGCGAGCCGATGACAATAAAGAAGCTGCGTGGATGATGCTTGATGGCTGAGAGCAGGCCGATCTTCTTTGTCTGCTGCGATTGCTGGGCTTTCTCAAAGGCAGGCGGTTCCTCGATGTTGCGTCGGATCAGGTAGCCGACCAACACGCAGACGGCGCCGAGCAGGAAGGGAATGCGCCATCCCCAGGCCATGAATTGCGCTTCGCTCAAGGTGTTCAGAAAGAAAAAGAACACTGCGTTGGCGAGCAACGTAGCTGCGGCAAAGCCCAGAGGGGCCCAGGCGCCGGCCGCGCCGCGCTTGCCTTTCTGTGCGTGCTCTACGGACAAGACCACGGCGCCCGCATATTCTCCGCCTGCGCCAAAACCCTGGATCAATCGCATCAATACGAGTAATGCCGGCGCCCATAGGCCGATGCTGTCATAGCCTGGCAATAGACCGATGGCGGTGGTGGCGCCGCCCATGAGGAACAATGTCAGTACCAGTACCGTCTTTCTGCCGACCTTATCACCGAGGTAGCCGAGCACGAGTCCGCCTAGTGGGCGAGCGAGAAATCCGACCGCATAGGTGGCGAAAGCGGCGAGGGTGCCGACCAGCGGATCGCTGTTCGGAAAGAAAATCTTGTTCAGTACGATGGCTGCCGCGGTGCCATAGATGATGAAGTCGTACCATTCCAGGACGGTACCGATGAATGCTGCCAGACCCGCTTTCCTGGATTTTTGTGCCTCTGTCTGCGTGGACATGATGGGCTGTCTCCGTGTGCCGTTGTTATGAGTTGGCCGGCGCCCTGGCCTGTGCCAGGGCGCCGGCCGGGGATCAAGAGGTATGTGCGTGAACCTTGCGTTTGCCCAGCACCGCGCCTTGTTCGATGGGCTGCACGAGTTGGGCATACTGCAAGAGATAGGTGCTGTTGCCGCCGCCGAGTTCGAGTTCACGGGGACGCCATTCACTCAGGCGCCGGGCGATCTCGTCCTGCGGAACGTCCATGTCGATCTTGCGGTTGACGAAGTCGATATGGATGGTTTCGCCTTGCCTGACCACGGCGAGGGGGCCGCCGGCTGCAGATTCCGGCATCAACTGGCCGACGATGATGCCCCGGTTCAAGCCGGACAATTCGCCGTCGGTGACGACTGCTACGTATTCGGCGATGCCGGCGCCATTGAGTGCCGCTACGAAACTGCAGGCGAATACTGTGCCGGGGCCGCCGCTGGGACCCATGTTGCGCAGGACGATCACGTCGCCCTTGTTGATCAAGCCTTTGCCCAGCGCCTCAATGGCTTCGTCCTCGCCTTCGTAGATATTGGCGGGGCCGGAGAATTCGGCGCGTTCGCCCGGCACCGCGGACAATTTCACAATGGCCCCATTGGGCGCGAGATTGCCGCGCAGAATGCCTACGCCTGGTCTCACGCTGACGGGATCAGCCAGGGATCGGATGATTTTGCCGTCTTTGACGCGCGCATCGCGGATGTTCTCGCCCACGGTCTGACGCGTCACGGTCAGCGCATCGAGATGCAGGTGTTCGCGCAGTTGGTTCATGACCGCGGGCGTTCCGCCGGCGGCTTCCAGGTCTTCGGTGCGGAAGGGGCCGTTAGGACGTACGGCCGTCAGCAGTTTGATGGACTTGCCGTAGTCTTCATAGAGTTTCACGACGTCCAGGGGCAATTCGGCCTCGGTGGCGATCGCGGCAATGTGACGCACCGTGTTGACTGAGCCGCCGACGGCCAGCACCATCATGACGGCATTACGGATGGACTCTTCGGTGATGATCTTGCGTGCCGAGACGCCGTGGCGGGTCAATTCGACGATCTGACGGCCGGCGGCTTGCGCATATTCGTTCAGGCGGCGGCCGTTGGCCCAGATGGGTGAGTTGCCAGGCAACGTCATGCCCATGGCTTCGGCCACAATATGCATGGAATTAGCGGTACCCAGGCCAGCACAGACGCCAGGCGACTGGATCGCCACATCCGTCATGTCGGTCAGGTCCTTGAGTGTGATCGTGCGGGTCGCCAGCGCGCCGATCTGCTCGTACACGTCGTCGATGTCGAAGAACTGATCCTCGAATTTCTCGTTTGAGCACTTGCCGCCGATCTGGTAGCCACAGGTCAAGAGCAGGGAGGGGACGTCCAGGCGTGCTGCCGCCATGAGATGGGCAGGTGTCGTCTTGTCGCAGGAGGATAGGCAGATCATGCCGTCCAGCACCGCGCCCTCCATCATGCATTCCACCTCGTTGACCATCAGATCGCGGGTCGGCATGAG
This sequence comes from Bordetella muralis, assembly GCF_054781015.1. Lineage (NCBI taxonomy): Bacteria > Pseudomonadati > Pseudomonadota > Betaproteobacteria > Burkholderiales > Alcaligenaceae > Bordetella > Bordetella muralis. The sequence continues at coordinate 54,194 of NZ_BAAGVF010000004.1, forward strand.
ATAGCGAGCTTTTTTCCCCGCGCTGGTGACAAAGTCGCTGGGGGCCACCGTGCGCACTTCAAACGCCAGGGCGCCGGCATCGCGGATGGCCTGCTGGACCAGAGCGCTGATGGCATCCAGATGGACGTAGCAGCAGGAAAGTTTGTTCGAGGTGTTGATGACGGCGATCTTGGGCTTGTCCATGTCTTCTTCACGGATGCCCATGCTGCGCCACTGGCTGCGCCGCACTGCCCAACGGGTGGAGCCGGGCTCAAAATTGCTTCTGTACATTGCTGCTGTCTCCTGGTTTCGCTGCCCGTACGCGGCTGTGCGACGGATAAGGCTGGGGATGATTGGTATGCTATCTGACTAAAAGTGGTCTGACAACTATCCAATTTGATCGGATTTACCCCAATTGGCAGGAAAATAAAAGCGATGTACGAGAAAGTGGACGGACCATTTTGCTGAAGAATGGTAAAGTTCCGAGTCCCGTAGTTTTGGATGTTCGGCATCGAGCCCACATGAGCAAGCCCCGTTTTTCAATGCTTCCCATCAAGCGCACAGACATTTTTCAAGAGGTGTGCCAGCAGCTTGAGAGTCTGCTGAACAGCGGCCAATTCCAAATTGGAGACAAGCTGCCGTCCGAGCGAGAACTATCCGAGAGTTTTTCTGTGAGCCGTTCGTCGATCCGCCAGGCGCTGAAGGTTCTCGAGGCCGCCGGACGTATCGAGACTCGCGTGGGCAGTGGCACCTATTTTGTCGAAAAGCACGCGGTTGCCACCAGTGGTGACAATTTGAATGCGTTGCTGGCGCAGGGCGTGAGCAAGGAATTCATGCAGCAGCTGATCGCGGCACGTACGGCGGTCGAGCGTGCGGTTTTCGAGGCGTATTCGATCAAGGCCAACAAAGGCGGCATTCGCATCCTGAAAGAACTGATCGACGACAACGCTCAGGACCAGACTGCAAAGGGCGAGTTCGAGGAGAATGCCGGTCTGGATTTGAGCTTTGAGGCCAAGGTCGCCGAGCTGGCCGGCAATCCTATCTTGTCCGCGATGCAGCAGCAGATCCATCAACTATGGACGCAGGCCTGGAGAATCTACGGTTTTGTGCCGGAAAGCCGCGACACGCTGCACCAGGAGCACTGCGCGATCATCGAGGCGCTCGCATCGAAGAACACGTCGCGCGTCATTGATCTGGTGGTTCAGCATGTGGACAAGGAAGTCCTTTAGCGTTCGTATTGCGCTCAATGCCGATTTATCTGCCGCCGACGAGAACGTTGTCAATCGAGAGATCCGGCTTGCTCCGGGGTTCATACCTGCTCTGAGTTGCCAAGACTTGCTATAACAATGGCTGCAACACTCTTTTTTTAGGGCTAGGGAATATGTCGATTCAAACGTTGGGCCGTTGTGGTGCCGTGGTATGTCTTGTTGTGGTGATGGCAGGGTGCATGAGTTCGCGCACGACTAGCCGGCTTTTCAACAAGTGCACCTGGGATCGCGATTCGTGCCTCTATGAGGGATCGTACGAGCCTGACGAGGAAGCGTATGCGGAAGAGGAAGCACGGCGTTTGAATGAGGCGCAAACACGATAGCCGACGCGGTAAGGGCAACGCGTCGGCCTGTCTGGATTATTCGGGTGAATTCCGTACGGCGCACAGAATAGTGGCTTCGGCGACGAGGTCTTTTTCTACAAATGCCTGGCCGCGGTATTTGCAAATGGCGCGGCTTAAGCGCAATGCCTGCACTTCGATGCGTAGCTGGTCCCCGGGCGTTACCGGGTTGATGAACCTCGCGTCGTCAATGCCCAAAAAATAGTAGACCGCCTGTCCTTGTTCCGGCCTGCTTTCCGTTCCCTCGTCGGCGAATGAAAACAACGCCGCAGACTGCGCCATGGCTTCGATAATGAGCGTGCCTGGCATGCACTGTCCGACTGCCATGAATGGGTCGTTGGTGGAGACATTCTTGATTGCGGTGATTTTTTGCCGAGGAATGATCTCAGTTACACGATCAATCAACAGCATGGGATAGCGATGCGGCAGGCGCTCCATAATTGATTTGATGTTCAGGCCCATACGGGAAGTACCTATTCGGTCGCACTGGAGCCCGTGCCTGGCTTCTACGCTGTTTGCGTGCTGGCAGTGTGCCACAGTGCCTGGCATGTTGCGCGGATGAGGGTGATATGAAGTGTTGCCGCGCTTCGTATCCGGCAGTCTGGCACGGATAGCGTTGCAGAACTCGGGAATTCCACGCCGTTTATGCGTTCAATTGAAACTTCGATTGACTTTCCGATGTACGGGGCTCATATTGACGGAGATCTTCAAGTGTCGTGATCGTTGAGCGGTCAGGCGCGACTACCGTGTCATCATTGTCCTCAATCCTTCCTTGATCGTCTGTTTGGGCCGTTGCTCGAACATTACTTATATAAGGAAGTGCTATGGAAACCGGTATCGTCAAATGGTTTAACTCGGAAAAAGGCTTTGGCTTCATCATGCCCGAGAATGGCGGCAAAGATTTGTTTGCCCATTTCTCCGAGATCGAAAGCGAAGGCTATAAGTCGTTGGAAGAAAACCAGCGCGTGAGCTACCACGCCGCCCAAGGCGCAAAAGGCCCGCAAGCCACAAAGATTCGCGTTCTCTAACGAACTCGTCGAGTCAAGAAACCCTCTGTGGAGGGTTTTTTTGTTGATGGCTCGGTATTCAGCCTCGTCTCGCCGTCTCGGTATCTCGCTATTTTTTCCCGGTTTTTGACGCCGGGGTGCGTTTGGCCATTTTGCCGGCCTGATGAACCATGTCGTAGAGCTGCTGCGCAGCGGGTGCCAATGGCCGGCCACGGCGTGTGATCAGCCCGAGCGTGCGGGTAACGCGGGGATGCTCGAGTTTGAGACTGGTCAGCGTGGCATGGCGAGTTAATGGCATGGCTAATTGCGGTACGGCCGCGACGCCTAATCCTGCCTCGACCATACCGAGCAATGTCATGATGTGGCTGACTTCGAACGCACTGACGGTGCGTTTACCGCTCTTGGCGAGGGCGTCGTCGATCAACAGACGATTGCCGCTTTCTTTCGCCACGGTCATAAAGCGTTCCTCCGAGAGTTCTTCCCACGAGACGCTGCGTCGGCGGGCGAATCGATGATCGTTGCGTATCGCCAGCACGAAGTCCTCGCGCAATACGGCTTTGAAATCCATGTCCGGCTCTTGCGTGCCAAAAAAGCTGATCCCAAAATCCGCACGGCCGGTAACGATGCTGTTGAGCACCGTATTGGCCGTTTCGTCGATGATCCGGACCCGGATGCGAGGAAATCGCTCGGAATAGTCGCGGATGACCGAGGGTAAAAAGTAATACGCGACGGAAGGGACGCAAGCGACGGTGACAAGGCCGCCGCGCTGCGTGGCCAGATCCTCGATGCTCAGGACGGCTCGATCCAGCTCGTCAATCGCGCTGCGGGCGCGTTCCAGAAAAACACGGCCTACGTTGGTCAACGATACGCGTCGTGTTGTGCGCTCCAGCAGGCGCGCACCCAGCAGATCCTCGAGTTTCTCAATGCGCCGGCTGAGCGCGGGCTGAGACAGGTGCAGGTCCTCTGCGGCAGCACGAAAGCTGGCACGCTCGGCGACAGCGACAAAGGCCTGCAATTCCTGCAGGTCGAAATTGATGCGTGCCATGCATTAATCCATAGATAAGTTGCAATTCACATAGTAGCGTGCCCGGCGCAGAATTCCTCACATGGAAACCGTAATCCCTTGTGTACTGATGCGTGGCGGTACGTCACGCGGCCCCTTTTTTCTGGGGGATTGGCTGCCTGCCGATCCTGCAGAGCGGGATCGTCTGTTGCTGCTGGCGATGGGCTCGCCCCATGCATTGCAGGTCGATGGCCTGGGCGGGGGAAACAGCCTGACCAGCAAAGTCGCGATCGTGTCCCGTTCATCGAGAGACGATTGCGATATCGATTATTTGTTCGCGCAGGTGTCTGTGGACCGAGCCTCGGTGGATACACGGCCGAACTGCGGCAACATGCTGTCGGGCGCCGCGCCGTTTGCGATCGATGAAGGGCTGATCGCGGCTCGTGAGGGAATGACGGTGGTGCGCGTTCATAACGTCAACACGGGAGCTGTAATTGAAGCAGTGGTGCAAACGCCGGGCGGCCGTATTACCTATGAAGGCGATACACGCATTGACGGCGTTCCTGGTACCGCGGCTCCCGTACGATTGAACTTTCAGGATGCTTGGGGTGCGGTCACCGGACGTTTGTTTCCCACGGGAAACCGGCTTGAAATGATAGAGGGTCTGCCGGTGACCTTGATCGATGCGGCGATGCCGATGGTGTTGATGCGGGCCGAGGATTTTGGGCTGCGTGGGGACGAGACGGCAGCCCAATTGGATGGCAATGTAGCGTTGCTGGAACGGATCGCTCGTATACGCCTGCAGGCCGGCAAGCGTATGGGGTTGGGTGATGTCAGCAATAGTGTGATCCCCAAGCCGGTGTTGCTGGCACCAGCTGAAAACAGGGCGTCCATCCGGTCGCGTTATTTCACTCCGCATGTGTGCCATCGAGCGCACGCGGCAACCGGGGCGGTGGGCGTGGCCAGTGCGTTTTTCATGCCGGGTACGGTGGCGCATCTGTGCGGTGGTCCGGATGTTCAAGACGGGTATCGGACGGTGCGCATCGAGCATCCCTCGGGCGGGATGGATATTGATGTGGCCTTGGACGTGTCTAGCGGCGTGGTGCGCGCAGCGGGGCTGGTGCGTACGGCACGCAAGATCATGAAAGGGATGCTGTATGTGCCCGGTCAGTATCAGATAGGCAGTCACTTGCTGCAACGCGAGGCTGCTTAGCGATTGCGATGATCGATGTGGCGCACGGATGCCGCCGATTACCGTTCATGTGAACGCAGGATCGCAATGTGGGCGCTATATGAGCTGGCCCACGCAACGAATTTGATAAAACTAGGAGACACAAATGGATTTTCTGACGAGCAAAAAGTGGGCGTGTGCCGTCGCGGTGTGCTGTACCTTTGGCATGAGCGCGGCATATGCGGATTATCCGGATCGCCCGATCACTCTGGTGGTCCCAACGGCGGCGGGTGGAGGCAATGATGCCCTGGCACGCGTGGTGGGACAAAAAATGGGAGATCTGCTGGGCCAGTCGATCATTGTGGTCAACAAGCCCGGTGCGCAGGGGGCGATCGCCTCGGATTATGTGGCGCGCCAGCCCGCTGACGGTTATACGCTGATGCTGGGTTATATCGGCACGCATGGCATCAATCCAGCTTTGCAAAAGCTGAACTACGACCCTGTCAAGGATTTCACGCCTATTGGCCGAGTGGCGGATTCGCCTACCATCATGGTGGTGTCCAGCAGTATCGGGGTCAAAGATGTGGCGGGCTTGGTGAAGTACAGCAAGGATCATCCGGACAGCCTGACCTTTGCCTCGGCAGGGGCGGGGACGGCGCCGGCTGTGGCTGGGCAATTGTTCAATCAAGCTACCGGGGCAAATATGCTGGACATCCCGTACAAGGGCTCGGCGCCGGCATTGACCGACACCTTGTCCGGGACGACGCAAGTCATGTTCCCCAGTTTGTTCAGCGTCTATTCCCATCTGAAATCTGAAAAGATCCGGGCGCTGGCGGTTGCCGGGCCAACGCGCACATCTGTTTTGCCCGGACTGCCGACGCTGGCCGAGGCGGGCGTGCCTGGTGTCGAGGTGCCTCAGTGGTATGCGATTTTTGCGCCGGCCAAGGCGGATGCCGCTCTCGTACAAAAGCTGAACACGGCCTTGAATCAAGCATTGAATGACCCTGAAGTCGTCAAGAAAATCGACGAGCAGGGCGCTGAGGTGCATACCAGTACGCCAGCGGAGCTGGGTGCGTTTGTGCAAAGCGAGGCCGTGCGTTGGAAAAAGCTCGCCGCCACGACGGCGCTGGCGGCGCGATAGGCTGCCGGCTTGAGGGCGAGTGAGGCGGTCTGATTCGTGGCCGCTTGTCTGGGAGGAGGATTTCCCTACTCTCAGAGTGATGAATTGATCCTCCGTTAACGCGGCTGATGCGGTTATCCTAGCGGCTCTGATCTCCGATAATTTCGGTATGAGCCGCTTTTTGTTGACCGCATGAACTACGACGCGGAATTCCGCTCCCTAATTTCGTTGGAACACGTTGGCCGCCTGCCGGCCGCGCAGACCTTGGTGCTGACGGTGAACAACCGGCTGGCGCGCCGTCTGACGCTGGACTTGGCTGGTCAACTGCGCCGTGAACGCCAAGTCAGTGAATTACCGCGGGTGCTGCCGTTGGGCGCCTGGTTGGTCGAGGCGGGAGCCGATCTGGCCTTTGTCGCGGACGCCGATCTGCCTGCGCATCGCCTCGATACCTTTGCGACGCAAATGGTATGGGTGGACGCGATTGCGTCAGAGGAGGGCGAACGCGTATTGCTGGACGTCGCCCAGGCGGCGGCGTTGGCGATGGATGCCGACGCGTTGATGGATGAGTGGGATCTGCAGGTGCCCAGCGGTGCCGATACGGACGAGTATCGCGGTTTTGCACGATGGCGCGCGCGTTATCGCGAGCAGTTGCGTGCGATCGATGCAGAGGATGCGAATCAAGGCTATGCGCGCGTGTTGGATGCGCTGCAGCAGGGGGCGGTAGCCGCGCCGCCGTATCTGGTGTTGGCGGGCTTTACTGATGTGTCGCCGCGTTTTGCTGCGTTGCTGGATGCGTTTCAGGACGGTGGTTCGCAACTGTCGTGGCTACAGGATGCGGAGGCCGAGGCGGCGAGGCCGGTACGGTATTGTGCGGACGATCAGGGCGGAGAATGGCGGGCGGCTGGCGCTTGGGCGGCGCAGCGATTGGCCGAGGATCCTGTGGGACGCTATGCGATTGTGTCGGCCCAGTTGCAGTCCGAGTCGCCGTTTGCGCGGCGTGTAGTGGGGCAGGCCCTGGCTCAGCGCGGGCATGCATTTAACGTGGCAGTGGGACGGCCGCTGACAGAATGGCCCGCAGTTCGTGCGGCGTTGGCGTGGTTGCACGCGTTGGCCGATATGGCCTATGCCGGTGCGGTGGATACGCCGGTCTTGGGGGCGGCATTGCTGGCTGGCCATTGCGCGGGTGACCGTAGCGATGGCGCGCGGTTGGCGATGATCGACGCGCGCTGGCGCCGCAAGGGGCTCAGCCATATCGATGCAGCGCAATGGCAGCGGGATATCGCCAGCGAGAACGTGCGGACGGCTGACCGGGCTGTAGCTGACGCGACCCGCAACACGGACGTTGGCGTTGCCCAGGATGCAATCAACAACACGGCAAACAGCGCGGAGATCGCCCCGATTGCAAGAAAGGCGACAGTGCTCTCGACCGCCTGGCCTGCCGCGCTGGAGATTTGGCGGCAGGTGGGCGAGCGTGCGACATGCGATCTCTGGATGCCTGCGATGCGTGCTGCGTTGGTTGCACTGGGGTTTCCGGGGGAACGGCCGCTGGATAGCGTGGGCTATCAGGTCATGGGCGCATTGGGAGATTTGTTTGGCCGTTATGCGGCATTGGCGCCTGCGGCTGGGCAATTGAATGGCCGTGCTGCCGTGCGTCTGCTGGAGCGCGCGGCGGCGGCAACGTCTTTTCAACCGCAGCGTGATCCATCGGCCCGGCTGGATGTGTTGGGCTTGCTCGAGGCCGAAGGCGGGCATTGGGATGGTGTCTGGATACTGGGACTGACCGATGATGTCCTGCCTGCCACGCCACAGCCCAATCCGTTGTTGCCCCTGGTGGTGTTGCGGCAGGCGGGGGCGCCGCGTGCAACGCCTGAACGCGAGCGTCAATGGGCGGAGTCTATGTATGCGGCGTTGTGCCGTTGCGCGCCTGAGGTCGTAGTGAGTCATTCGCACTTGGATGGCGAGCGCGAGCTGCGGCCGTCGCCTCTGATTGCGCAAGTGCCGTTAATGGATTGGCAGATGCCTGTGGCGGCAGCGCCTGCCTTGTTACCGCAACAGGTGTTGAACGACGATCGAGGGCCGGCGCTATCACAACGAATGCCGGACGAAGGTTACGCCTCCCTGACGACGCCGGTCTCCGATGGCGAGAACAGCGAAGTATTACCGGCGATTATGCCTGCAGGACAGCCGCCCCCCTCAGGAACAGAACGCTCAGCGGGGGCAACAGGCGGCCTGGATGTGCTGGATACGCAGGCCCGTAATCCGCTATGGGCCTTTGTACGTCATCGCTTGGGCGGCCGGGCACTGGCTGATTATGCTGATATGGCGAATCAGAATGTGCGCGGGCAGTTCCTGCATCGCGCGCTGGAGCTGGTGTGGCGCATGTTCTCCAGTCAGGAGGACTTGCACGCAGCGATGGAAGAAGGACGTTTGTCCGCCTTGATTGATCAGGCCATTGACGAGGCCGCCAGTACTGAGTTGAAAACCTATCCGCCAGCATTGCGTGAATTGGAGTGCGAGCGCGGACGGACGGTCTTGGCGGGGTGGTTTGATGTCGAAGCGCAGCGTATGCCGTTCGAGGTGGCCCAAGTCGAGGAAACTCATCATTGGTCGCGTGGGCCATTGGCGTTGACGGTGCGCCTGGACCGATTGGATCGCCTGCCTGACGGCAGAGCCGTGATTGTGGACTACAAAACCGGAATGTCTCCCGGGAATCCTGAATCGGATTGGGCGCGGGTTCGTCCGGTGAATTTGCAGTTGCCGTTCTATGCATCAGTGCTGTCCGGCGATACTCCCGATGCGGATGTGGCGGCATTGGTATTGGCGCAAGTGCACGCGCGTCAGGTGGTAGCGAGCGGGTTGACGGACACGGATCTGGGCATGCCGGGCGTGACGGCGATTGAAAAGAGCAAGGCTTTCGAGGGACAGGCCTGGGCCGATATTCTGCATCGCTGGCGAGGCGCGGTGGAGGGCTTGGCCGATGAATATGCGACGGGATACGCCGCAAACGTGGTCTATCGTCAGGATGATTTGAAATATTGCGATGCCATGCCATTTCTGAGAGTGCACTTGGAAGACGAGGATGACGCGGAATGAGTAGCGCTGTTCGCCAACCCTCCGATCATCTCGCACGGGCTCGTGCGTTGGATCCCGCTGCATCGTATCTGGTGCAAGCCCCTGCCGGCTCGGGCAAGACCGAGTTGTTGACGGATCGCATTCTGGCGCTGTTGGCGACGGTCAATCGGCCAGAGGAAATTGTCGCCATTACGTTCACGCGCAAGGCTGCCTCGGAAATGCACGCTCGCGTGTTGAGCAAGCTGCGCGACGGCAATGGCCCCATGCCCGAGACCGAGCACGGTCAGCGCAGTTGGCAGTTGGCGCGCGAGGCGCTGGCGCGTGACGAGGCCCTCGGTTGGAAACTGTTGCAGCATCCGGCGCGATTGTCGATTCGCACCATCGATTCATTTTGCGCGGGACTGGTGCGTGGGATGCCATGGCTGTCGGAGCTGGGCGGCATGCCGGATATCGCGGACAATGCCCAGGCACATTATGAGGCGGCTGCACGTGCAACATTGGCGTTGGTCGATGATTTCGACGACGTGCGTATCCTGTTAAAGCATCTGGATGTCGATACGCAGGCTGCTGTCGAAGCGATTGCAGCGATGCTGGGACAGCGTGACCAATGGCTGCCGTTATTGGCGCACGGCAGTGATCGCATGGCCCTGCAGGACGCATTGGCCGAGGCCATCGGCGAGGACTTGGACGCCTTGGCACAGGCTATGCCATTGGGCTGGGAGGATGCGTTGTGCTGGCCTGCACGGATGGCTGTTGCGGCGTTGGATGAAGAAGATCCCGCGCATGCCTTGGCTGCGCTGCGCGATTGGGACGAGCCGTTGATGCCTGATGCCGAATGGCTGGGGCACTGGAAAGCCGTACGCCATTTATTGTTGACGTCCGCAGGCGCGTTGCGCAGCGCGCGTGGTGTCAACAAGAAACTGGGTTTCCCGCCCAAGTGCGAACACAAAGAGGCGTTTACGCGATGGCTGGATGCGGCCGACCCTCAAGCCGCCTGGATTTGGATGCTGGATGCGGTCGACTCCATACCGCCGGCGGAGTTCAGCGAGGAGCAATGGCGTGTTTTGAGCGCACAGTTGATGACGCTGAAGCTGGCGGTCGCGCAATTGCACCTGCGCTTTGCGGAAACCCGTGAAGTGGACTTCATCGAGATCGCGCAGCGTGCTTCGCATGCTTTGGGCTCCGCTGATGATCCCGGTGAGTTGCTATTGAAACTCGATGCGTCGATACGTCATCTGTTGATCGACGAGTTTCAAGACACCAGTTTGACGCAGATTCATTTGCTCGCGACGTTGACATCCGGTTGGCAACCGGGGGATGGGCGAACCCTGTTCTTGGTGGGCGATCCGATGCAGTCCATCTACCGGTTCCGCAAGGCAGAGGTAGGATTGTTCCTGCAGGCGGCGGAAGTCGGTATCGGTGAAATCGCTCCAGAGTTCCTGCAGCTGACCGATAATTTCCGCTCACAGGCTGGCGTGGTCGAGTGGGTCAACGCGACGTTCCGTGGTTTGCTGCCTGCGCGCAACGATGCCGCCGCGGGGGCAATCGCCTATACCGACTCGGCCGCATTCAATCCGGCGTTGCCGGGCGAACCTGTCCGTTTTTATGGGGCCTTTAGTACGTCAGGTGCGAGCGAGGCTGACCAGGCGGCCGAGGCGTTGACAGTGCAACTGGTCAAGCAGGCGCTGCAGGACCGCGATCCTGCGAGCCGGCATCCCGTCGCTATTTTGGTGCGGGCGCGAGGCCATTTGGGGCAGTTGGTGCGCCGCTTGACTCAGGCTGGTATTGCTTGCCGCGCCGTGGACCTCGTGCCATTGGGACAGCGTCAGGTAGTGTCGGATTTGGTTCAATTGCTGCGAGCTTTGGCTCATCCCGCGGATCGCTTGGCCTGGCTATCGGTATTGCGTGCGCCGTGGTGCGGGCTAACGTTAAACAGCATGCATGCCTTGTTTGGGCACGATTTGGCAACGCCGGTTCCTACGCTGCTGTCCGCGGCTTTGCACGTGGCGAACGAGGCGAAAAACAACGCCTCGATATTGCCCCGAGGCCAAAGTTTGTCGTTGTGGGACGATCCGCAGCCGGCGCTGCAGCATGAGCCTGCGCAATGTCTGGCACAACAACGTTTAACCGCAGACGAATACGCTCGTTTGGCTCACGTCAGTGCCATTCTGTTGGACGCGGCGAACGCGAGCGGCGCGATGCCCTTGGCTGCGTGGCTGGAGTCTCTCTGGCAACGCTTGGGCGGGGCCGCTTTGTACGCCAGTGCCAGCGCAGCCGAGGATGCAGAAAGCCTGTTTGGCTTGATCGAACGCCTGGCGCCTCATGGGGGGCTGGATCCGGCACAGCTGGATACCGCGCTGGCCAGACTCTATGCGGCACCAGAGGGCGGAGCCGACGACAGCAATGTGGTCGAAATCATGACCATGCACAAGTCCAAGGGGCTGCAATTCGATACGGTAATCTTGTACGGTCTGCACAAATCTCCACGCGCCGAACGCGCGCCTCTGGTCAGTTTTGAGCAAAGTCATGAACGCGTGCTATTTGGTCCGGTCAAGCCTCGTGCAGATAAAGAAGCCGATCCGGTATCGCGGTACTTGACCTTGCGCGAAAAGCGCCGTGCCTCCTACGAAACCGATCGATTGCTGTACGTCGCGGCGACACGTGCACGCCACCGTCTGCATCTCGTAGGAAATGTCGTGGTCGATCCTGCGACAGGACAATCCAAGCCCCCAGCCGCAAACAGCTTGCTGGGGCGGTTGTGGGAATGGCTGCCCGCGGATCAAAAATCGCCGCCACCGGATTGGCAGGATACTGCTGCCTTGGATGCCGGTGCGGCAGCGCAATATGCCGGCGAGCCGTTACGTCGTATCACTGACCAGGCGATTGATCTGTTGCGTGCTCAGCGTTCGTCTGCGAACGACTCGAAATTGGGGTTGACCGCACAGAACTTCAACCAGGGGCAGGGGGTAGAGCATCCTGCTTGGCAACTGGACACCGTGCACGATGCTGCGATCGGTACGCTTGCGCATGCTTGGTTAGCCCGTATTGGTCAAGACGGCTTGGCCCAATGGTCCGCCGAGGCGCTGCGCGCATATTTGCCCGTCATGCAAAAGCAGTTGACTCGCGCAGGCTTGCCGTCCGCACTGGCCCCCGACGCCGCGCATGCCGTCTTGGATACATTACTGGCAACGCTGGATCACGATCGCGGCCGCTGGCTGCTCTCACAATCCTCTGCCCGCCGCGAATGGCCTCTCATCGACGCCACCGGCCGCGTTTCCGTCATCGACCTGGCCCTCAGCACCGAAGACGGCTGGCTCATCGTCGACTACAAGACCGCCCGCCCACACGCCGGTGAATCCACCGAACATTTCGCCACCCGCATGCGCCAGCGCCATGCGGACCAGCTCCTGCGCTACTGCACCCAAGTCACCGCCCTGGACTCCCGCCCCGCCAGATCAGTCCTATATTTCCCGAGAGCAGCGCTCTGGATAGATCTATAAGCCGAAACAAAAAAATCACAAGATGATCTGAAGGCAGACACAGGCAAAGAAAACCCGCCCAAAAGAACCATCTCCCCAACTATCAGACACCCCACCCCCTCCCTCTCGGAGGGAGGGCCGGGGAGGGAGCCCCCCATACAGGCCCCCCGGGGCCCGCCAAATGAGCTTCGAGCAAGCGGCCTTGCGGCCGCTCTGCTAGAATCTCATTTGACGGGCCCCTTCGCATGGTTCGGCGGTGAACCTGGTCAGGTCGGGAACGAAGCAGCCATAGTCGTTTAGGATCAGTGCCGGAGTAAGGCTCGTCAACCGGTTTCCCCAAGGGGGCGCCGTAATCGGAACGAATTGCCAGCATCAGGGCAGTTCGCGCGCTGGTTGCGGCGCCCCTTTGTATTTTGGGCGCACAGGCGCGCACAACTGGCTCTACAATCCGTCCATGACTTATCTGGTACTGGCCCGCAAGTGGCGCCCACGTTCGTTCGATACCCTGGTAGGCCAGGACCACGTGGTGCGCGCGCTGACCCACGCGCTCGACTCTCAGCGCCTGCATCACGCCTGGCTGTTCACCGGCACGCGTGGCGTCGGTAAAACGACCTTGTCGCGCATTTTGGCGAAATCGCTGAATTGCGAAACCGGTATTACCTCTCGACCCTGCGGCCAATGCCGTGCGTGTACCGAGATCGATGCCGGGCGCTTTGTGGATTACCTGGAACTCGATGCAGCGTCGAACCGCGGCGTCGAGGAAATGACCCAGTTGCTCGAGCAGGCGGTGTATTCGCCCGGTGCAGGCCGTTACAAGGTCTACATGATCGACGAAGTCCACATGTTGACCGGGCATGCGTTCAACGCCATGCTGAAAACGCTCGAAGAGCCGCCACCTCATGTGAAATTCATCCTGGCGACGACGGACCCTCAGAAAATCCCGGTCACGGTGCTGTCGCGCTGCCTGCAATTCAACTTGAAACAAATGCCGCCTGACGCCATCGTCGGCCATTTGCAGGCGGTACTGGCGGATGAGTCCATCGGCAATGAACTACCGGCCTTGCGTCTGATCGCGCAGGCGGCGGGCGGGTCGATGCGTGATGCCTTGTCCCTGACTGACCAGGCGATCGCCTACAGCGCGGGCAATCTGACCGAAGACGCCGTGCGCGGCATGCTGGGCACAATAGATCAACGCCATCTAGTACGTCTGCTCGAGTCGTTGTCGTCAGGCGAGGCCGCAGGCGTCCTGGCGGTCGCAGAAGAACTGTCGACGCGTGGACTGTCGTATGCGGGCGCGCTGGCCGATCTGGCGGTGCTGCTATCTCGTGTCGCCATCGAACAGCGCGTGCCTGGCGCGACGTCGGCCGAGGATCCTCTCGCAGGGGATATCGCGCGCTTGGCGGCGTTATTGCATCCTGACGCGGTGCAGTTGTTTTATTCGGTAGCAGTGCATAGCCGCAGCGAGCTTTCTCTCGCGCCGGATGAGCATGCAGGCTTCATCATGGCCTGTTTGCGTATGTTGGCGCTGAACGGGCAGGCAGGTCCGCAAATGGCCGTACAGGCTCCTGCGCCGGCGGCGGGCGGACTATCCGCTGCTGCCTCCGGGGCCGTCACTGCCGCACAACAGGGCGCGTCAGGGCCTGTCGTGGCAAGCACCGCGCCGCAGGAGCCGCCTGGCGCAACCGTGGCGACCGGTTCCGAACGGCCGGCCGCTGATGTGGCGAAGGGAGCTGCCGCAACATCGAATACTGATGCACCAGGGGCGGCATTAAATGCGGCACCGAGCACCGCCTCTGGCGCTGGCGCGCCTGTTCCTGTAGCGTCGCCTGATGCTGCAGCGTCAGCCTCAACATCGAGTCAGCCTGCTGTGGCCCCGTCTGCGCGGGTCGGCGCTCAGACGGGCGCCGTTCCGGCTGCTTCGACGGGGGCAGCTGCGCAGCAGGCTCGTACGTCTGAGGCACAGCCGGCTGCGATTCGCGCAGAACAAGACATTCCGCCGTGGGAGGACTTGCCTGCAGCCGAGGATCCCGCTCAAGCTCAATCTCAGGGCGCGGCGACCCCGTCAGTTCAGAGCCACAATTCGACGCCTGACGCTGCTTCGTCCTCCGACCTCAAAGCGGCGCATGCAGCCGCGCTGGCTGTTACGCCGTCGGCTGCTCATACGCAGGCCAAGGCCTCGCCGCCGCGTCCCGATGAGCCGCCAGCTTGGGTGGACGAAGACATTCCGGACGAGGCCGAGGGCGGTTACATGCCCGCGTCCGAGTTCACCGCTGACCCGGACGATGAGTTCGAGACGCTGGCTACAGCGGCACCGGTGGCAGACCTGGCGCCCGCGCCGCGTCGTCCAGCCGCACCGCCTCCTCGCCGTTCACGCCAGCCCGGCGCCAGCCTGAACAGCATGTCGGCCGCCGAATGGCCGGCGTTGGCGGCGAAATTGCCGGTGACCGGCCTGGCGGCAGAATTGGCTCGGCAAAGCGAATGGTCAGGCGTGCAGGGCGATGCCGTCGTGCTGCGCGTCGCAGTGAAAACACTGGCGGAAAGCGAAAGCCGCGTGCGTTTGCAAACCGTACTATGCGAACATTTCGGCCAAGGGCTGCGTTTGGAAATCGAGGTCGGTGCGACGGGCGACGGCACGGCTCACGCCGTGGCGCAGATCGAAAAGGCAGCGCGCCAACAAGCAGCCGAGGAGGCAGTAGACGCCGATCCCTTTGTGCTGGCATTGAAAGCCGATTTCGGCGGCCGTGTCAGCGCGGTGCGGGCCGTCGAACCTCGTGCATGATCAGTGTAGATAGGTCGCCGTTCTCGTCTTGAACCCAAACACCTGTTAAATTTTTATCCCTATTCAAGGACGTTCCCATCATGATGAAAGGACAACTGGCTGGTCTGATGCGCCAAGCGCAGCAGATGCAGGAAAACATGAAAAAAGCCCAGGACGCGCTGGCCGACATCGTTGTCGATGGCGCCTCGGGCGGTGGCCTGGTCAAGGTTTCCATGACTTGCCGCCACGACGTGAAGCGTGTCGAGATCGATCCGAGCCTGTTGGCCGACGATAAAGACATGCTCGAGGATCTGGTCGCGGCCGCGTTCAACGATGCGCTGCGCAAGGCCGAAGCCACTGCGCAAGAAAAAATGGCAGGCGTGACTGCCGGCATGCCCTTGCCGCCGGGAATGAAGCTGCCCTTTTAATCCTGTCAGGCGAGTGGGTGCGTATTTTTGTGCGCGCCTGATTGTCGCTTTTCGTCGTTTCTTTTCGTTGTTTCTGTGGCCGAGATGGATCCTCAACTGCCTGAACCTGAGCCGCTCGTCTCGTTGATCGAGGCGTTGCGCCGCCTGCCTGGCGTCGGCGTGCGTTCGGCCCGGCGGATGGCTTATCACCTCATGCAGCACGATCTGCAGGGGGCCGATATGCTGGGCAGGGCCTTGGCAGGCGCTGTGCAGAACCTGCGTCATTGTGCGCGCTGCAACAGCTTTACCGAGGACGAGATCTGCGCGACCTGTGCCAATCCCAAACGCGATCCGTCGCTGCTCTGCATTGTCGAAACGCCGGCCGATCAAAACATGATCGAGGCCAGTCACGGTTATCGTGGCTTGTACTATGTCTTGATGGGCCGGGTAGCGCCGCTGGAGGGCATCGGCCCTCGCGAGCTGGACTTCGACCGCTTGCTCGAACGGGTCTCCGACGGTGTTGTGCAGGAGGTCATCCTGGCCACCAATTTCACGGCTGAGGGCGACACGACCGCGCATTTCCTGAATGAGGTCTTGGCCGACAAAGGGCTCAAGATCACCCGTCTGGCGCGCGGCGTGCCGGCCGGTAGCGAGCTGGAATATGTCGACGCAGGGACGATCGCCTGGGCACTGATGGAGCGCAAGTCGGCATAGCTCCGCTCCCAACGTCATGTTTTCATGCGGATTTTCGGTGCTCCTTGTCCGACCGGCATCTCAATGTAGATGTCTGCCGTACCACCACGCCTAGGGAAAACAACGGAAGAACTCCGGAAATCACTGGAGTATGATGCTGCGGCGACGGTCAAACAGGACGTTCGCTGGCGTGATCGGTATGGTCGCGCTCGAGCGCCGGTTTTGTGTCTGCATAATGATTACGTGACGGCTAGTCAGGCCGCAATGGACACACAGGCCGCATAGCGGCAAAGGAGACCCTCCATGTCAATCACTCGTCGTGATTTACTCAAGCTGGCCGGTGCGGCCGGTGCGATGAGCATGGCGCCAGCCATTGTGCGGGCCCAGAAATTAGAAAAAAAGAGCGTGCAGATCGCGGTGGGTGGCAAGCCCCTGATTTATTACCTGCCGCTCAGCATTGCCGAGATCAAGGGCTACTTCAAGGATGAAGGCCTGGACGTCAAGATCGCGGACTTTGCCGGCGGCTCCAAGGCTCTGCAGGCCGTCGTGGGCGGCAGCGCCGATGTGGTGTCCGGTGCCTTTGAGCACACGCTGCACATGCAATCCAAGGGGCAGTTCTACCGCGCCTTTGTGCTGCAGGGCCGCGCGCCCATGATCGGTTTCGGCGTCTCGAAAAAGACCCTGCCCAACTACAAGAGTCCGGCCGATCTGAAAGGCAAGAAAATCGGTGTGACCGCGCCTGGCTCGTCGACGAACATGGTGGTCAGCTTCTTCCTGGCGCAACACGGCTTGACCGATAGCGATGTGTCGTTCATCGGCGTCGGGGCCGGTGCGGGGGCAGTGACGGCTTTGCGCAGCGGCCAGATCGATGCGATGTCCAATACGGACCCCGTGGTGTCGATGCTGGCAATGGCCGGCGATATGGACATCATTGTCGATACCCGCACCTTGAAAGACACCAAGGCTATCTTTGGCGGCAACATGCCCGCGGGCAGCCTGTATGCCCCGCAAGCCTTTCTCGATGAGAATCCCAACACGACGCAGGCATTGACCAATGCGATCGTGCGCGCCGACAAATGGCTCCAGCAAGCCAGCGCCGATGAGATCGCCAAGACGGTGCCAACCCAATATCTGTTGGGAGAGCCCGACGTATACAAGGCGGCGCTCGAAAAGAGCAAAGAAGGCTTCTCGCCTGATGGTGTGATTCCCGAGGACGGTGCCGCTACGGCTACGAAGGCGCTGGCCGCCTACGTCAAGGGCTTTGACGCCGCCAAGATCGATCCGTCGAAGGCCTGGACCAACGAATTTACCCAACGTGCTAACCAGAAATACCCCAATGGCTGACGCCGCACTCTTACTCGACCATATCACTTGCACCTTCGTGTCCCGCGATGGCGCAGACAAACGCTATACCGCCGTTCAGGACACGACCTTGGCTATCGCACCGGGCGAGTTCGTCTCGGTCGTGGGGCCCACGGGCTGCGGCAAATCCACCCTGCTGAACGTAGGGGCGGGTTTGTTGCGCCCCTCGTCCGGTGAGGTCAAAGTCTTCGGGCAGCCGCTGCAGGGCATCAACACTCGTGCAGGCTATATGTTTCAGGGCGAGGCGCTGCTGCCGTGGCGCAGCGCCTTGGAAAACGTCATCGCGGGCTTGGAGTTTGCCGGCGTGGACCGTGCCGAGGCGCTGGAACGTGGCCGTGACTGGATGAGGCGAGTGGGCCTGGGCGGCTTCGAGGAACGCTACCCGCACCAGATGTCGGGTGGTATGCGCAAGCGCGCCATGCTGGCGCAAACGCTGATTCGCGATCCCGACATCATCTTGATGGACGAGCCCTTTTCGGCACTCGATATCCAGACGCGCCAGTTGATGGAAAACGAGGTGCTCGATTTGTGGATGGCCAAGCGCAAAGCCGTGCTGTTCATCACGCACGATCTGGACGAAGCCATTGCGATGAGCGATCGGGTGGTGGTGCTGTCGGCAGGGCCCGGCACGCATCCCATCGGTGAGTTCGCCATTGACCTGCCGCGTCCGCGCGATGTGGCCGAAGTGCGTACCCATCCGCGCTTTGTGGAGTTGCATGCCGCGATCTGGGGCGTGTTGCGTGAAGAAGTTCTGAAGGGCTATGCCCAGCAAAAGCGAGCCTGATATGTCGAAATTGTCTAAACCGGGCTCGTCGTTCAGCCTGCGCTTTTGGCAGCTGTTGCTGCTGGCTGTCATCCTTGTCGTGTGGTACGTCGTATCTCTGGATCCCAAGGTTGCCTTCTTTTTTGGCCAACCGCTCGAGGTCTCGAAACGCATCTGGGCGTGGTTCATTACCGACGCCGATATCTATCGCCATTTGTGGGTGACGCTCTCGGAAACCGTGCTGGCGTTTTTCATTGGCACGATATCGGGTTTGGGTTTCGGGCTGTGGCTGGGGCTGTCGAATACCGCCAGTGCCATCCTTGATCCGTACATCAAGGCTGCGAACTCGATGCCGCGCGTGATTCTCGCGCCGATTTTCGGGATGTGGTTCGGCCTGGGGATCTGGTCCAAGGTCGCACTGGCCGTGACGCTGGTCTTCTTCATTGTGTTCTTCAACGTCTATCAAGGCGTGCGCGAGGTCAGTCCGACGTTGTTGGATAACGCGCGTATGCTGGGCGCTGGACGCCGTCAATTGCTGCGTCACGTGTACCTGCCATCGGCAACGAGCTGGGTGTTTTCCAGCTTGCATACCTCGGTGGGTCTGGCGTTCGTCGGTGCAGTGGTCGGCGAATACCTGGGCTCGGCCAGTGGTGTGGGCTACCTGATTTTGCAGGCCGAAGGCACGTTTGACGTCAATACGGTGTTTGCGGGCATCGTCGTTCTGACAGCCTTTGCGCTGTTGCTCGACTATCTGGTCGGCATCGGCGAAAAACGATTGATGAAATGGCAGCCCAAAACGGGCGAGACCGAAAAAATCTGAGTCCAGTTTCAGGAGGGTGGCATCGTGGCACGTCTAGATTACGCGGATTTATCGCATCCGGAGGCAAAGCCTCTGGTCGATCGCATCGTTGCCGAACGTGGCAGCGTCCTGCATCTGTACCAGATGCTGCTGCACAGCCCGGCCGTGGCCAGCGGCTGGCTGAATTATCTGACCTCCATTCGCCAATTGAGCACCTTGCCAGGTGACTTGCGCGAGCTCGTCATCATGCGTGTGGCCGCTATCAACGGCGCGCCGTATGAGGCGGATCAACATGCCCCCATCGCCTTGCGCGAGGGCATCAGCCAGGCACAACTGGACGCGCTCGATCAATGGGAATCCTCGGATTTTTTCTCGGAAAAAGAGCGCGCAGTGCTGGCCTATACCGACACGATGACGCGCAACGTCCAAGTGCCGCAAACGGTATTCGATGCGGCACGCCAAGCCGTCGGTAGCGATAAATTGATGGTTGAGCTTACTGCGACAGTGGCTGCCTACAACATGGTGTCGCGTTTTTTGGAAGCGCTGCAGGTGCATTCGCACGACCATCGGTGAGTTGTTCCGCGGGTGGTGTGCTTATTGGACGTCGAGCCGAGGCAATCGGGCCGTGAGGGCTTCACAAAGCCGGTCCGGCGCGCGGGCGCCGGACACCGTGTTCGCTCGTCTCGTCCGCGCCTTCGCGCTCCCTTCGACATCCGCTCCACTCGGCTTTGAGGCGCCCTCACGGCCCGATTGCCTCGGCTCGACTCGCAGTAACTCAAGCTCATCACATCGCTGGCACGGTTGTTTTGCTTGGCATTTTTATGCTGCCGTGTTGGCGAAGAGGAAGATCTTGCAGGGCTGCCATTTTCGGGTGCCCTGCACCCCCGAAAATGGCGATCGGTCCGGGCATGCGGCGGGGTGGCGTGGTGCCAGGTTGGAAGATCTGCTTGGTTAGAGTTGATGCATGCGAAGATGATGCGTAGCTCAGCTCTAGGTATAACAAAATCGTAGCTCGAGAGATCTTCTGTTCATTCCCGATGCCACAGCCTTCGCATGCCAATCACGAACGCTATGCACGGGCGCGCCCGTAGGCGCCCGTGCATAGCAGCCCTGCAAGATCTTCATCCTTGCAGAAGCCAGTTCCTACGAAGCCTACGAAGACCAGCCGTGCCAGCGACGGAGGGAATCAGAGACGCCTCGACGTCCAATAGCACTCAATCCCCCGCTCTGCAACGTTCAATAGCACTCCCCAATCAGCAAGCCATCTAAACTGGCCACAATTGAAAACCTAAACCGCTAAGAACAGGGTGATTCAAGCCCGCCTAATTGGCAGCAGCGAGCAAGGCGTCGAGTTTGACCGCATCGGCTGAGAACAAACGAATCCCCTCGGCCAATTTTTCCGTCGCCATCGCGTTGGCGTTCAACTCGGTGCGGAACCAGATCTCGTCAGCCGTGCGGTGCGCCGGGACATCCGAGCCGATGTTGTCGACACTCAGGCGCGCGGGTACATCGCCTTCGGTCTGATCCAATTCGGTGAGCAATTCCGGGCTGATGGTTAGCAGATCGCAACCGGACAAGGCCCGGATCTGGCCGGCATTGCGAAAGCTCGCTCCCATGATCTCGGTCGCGATGCCGTGACGCTTGTAGTAGCGGTAAATCTCGGTGACGGACTGCACGCCGGGATCGTTTTCCCCCGCACGTTCGGCCTCGACCCAGTCGGCGCCTGCGGCTTTTTTGTACCAGTCGTAGATACGTCCCACAAACGGCGAGATCAATTGCACGCCTGCGTCGGCGCATGCCATGGCTTGTGGCAGAGAGAACAGCAGCGTCAGGTTGCAGCGAATGCCGTCGGCTTGCAGGGCGCGGGCAGCCTGGATACCTTCCCAGGTGGACGCGATCTTGATCAGCACGCGTTCGCGCGCAATGCCGGCTGCCTCATAGAGCGCGATCAGGCCACGGCCCCGCTCAATGGTGGCGCGGGTGTCGAACGACAGGCGCGCGTCGACTTCGGTCGACACGCGGCCCGGTACGATTTTCAGAATTTCGCGGCCAAAGGCAACGAGCAATCGATCCGTCTGTTCGGCCGCTGACGCGCCTCGGTGATCTTGGACAACCTGTTGCAACAACGGCCGATAGGCGTCTTTCTGGACGGCCTTCAGGATCAGCGACGGGTTGGTCGTAGCGTCAGTCGGGCGTAATGCCCGCATGGCTTCGAAATCGCCGGTATCGGCAACAACCGTGGTGTGACTGCGTAAAGCTTCAAGCTGGCTAGACATGGGACGGGTCGGCGTAGGCAAAGGTTGACAATAAAGAGCTAGGGTATCACTACGCGCAGTCCCTTTTTTTGACAAAAAGTACCGCCATACGGCGTTTTCGGCGCTTTGCCCTGACGGAGTATTTATTACATTTTTTGGGGATCCAGCAGCCAAAAAAGCGGCTCCGGGCCTTGATTGGCGCGGTTTTCGGGGGAAAACGGCCCGACAGGGTATAATTACAAGGTTTGATTATCGATTCTGAAACCGGGGTTTACTGTGCTGCCGCAACTTTTTCCCGAGGGCGCTGATCGCTTCCCTCCTGCAATTCTAGCTTTGGCGGACGGTACCATTTTCCGAGGCGTGTCCATCGGCGCGCCGGGTCACACAGTCGCCGAGGTCGTGTTCAACACGGCCATGACAGGCTACCAGGAAATTTTGACCGATCCTAGCTACAACGGCCAGATCGTCACACTGACATATCCGCATATAGGCAATACCGGCGTCAACGCCGAGGACGTCGAAACCTCTCGCGTCCTGGCGTCGGGCCTGGTGGTGCGTGACTGCCCGTCGCGCGTCTCGAATTTCCGTGCGACGCAATCGTTGCCCGACTACCTGGCTGCCCAGGGCGTGGTCGCGATTTCGGGCGTGGACACGCGCAAACTCACGCGTATTTTGCGTGACGGCGGCGCTCAGGGCGCTTGTATCCTGGTCGGCGACGACGCCGATCGCGCCGTCGAATTGGCTGGAGGCTTTCCCGGCATGGCCGGCCAAGACCTCGCCAAGGTCGTGTCCATCAAAGACTCGCTCGACTGGAAACAAGGTACCTGGCAATTGGGCGAGAGCTTTACGTCGCCTGCCCAAGACCGTTTTCACGTGGTCGCGTACGACTTCGGCGTGAAATACAACATCTTGCGCCTGATGGCCGACCGTGGCTGCCGTATCACGCTGGTGCCGGCCCAGACGTCTGCCGAAGACGTGCTCAAGCTCAACCCGGATGGCGTGTTCCTGGCAAACGGCCCTGGCGACCCAGAGCCTTGCGACTACGCGATTGAGGCGACCCGTGTGTTCCTCGAACGCAAGATCCCGACGTTCGGTATCTGCCTGGGGCACCAGATCATGGGCCTGGCTGTTGGCGGCAAGACGGTCAAGATGAAGACCGGCCACCATGGCGCGAACCACCCGGTGCAGGACCTGCAGTCCAAGCGCGTATTCATCACCAGCCAAAACCACGGCTTCGGTGTGGATGCAGCGACGCTGCCTGCCAACTCGCGCGCGACCCACGTGTCGTTGTTCGACGGCACCTTGCAGGGTTTTGAGCTGACCGATCGTCCTGCTTTCTGCTTCCAGGGCCACCCCGAGGCCAGCCCGGGCCCGCACGACATTATCGTGCTGTTCGACAAATTCATCAGCCTGATGGCCGGCCAGAAGAAATAAATACCGCATTATGCCCAAGCGTACAGACCTAAAAAGCATTCTCATCATCGGTGCCGGCCCCATCATCATCGGGCAGGCATGCGAATTCGACTATTCCGGCGCTCAGGCGTGCAAGGCGCTCAAGGCCGAGGGTTACCGCACCATTTTGGTGAACAGCAACCCCGCCACCATCATGACGGACCCGGAAACGGCCGATGTGACCTACATCGAGCCCATCACCTGGCAGGCGGTGGAAAAGATCATCGAGCGCGAAAAACCCGATGCGCTGCTGCCCACGATGGGCGGTCAGACCGCATTGAACTGCGCGTTGGATCTCGCCCGCCATGGCGTGCTGCAAAAGCACAACGTCGAGCTGATCGGCGCCAACGAACACGCCATCGAAAAGGCCGAAGACCGCCAGAAATTCAAGCAGGCCATGACCGACATCGGTCTGGAGTCAGCCAAGTCGGGCGTGGCGCACAGCATGGACGAGGCCTGGGAAGTCCAGCGCCGCATCGCCAGCGAAACCGGCACGTCGGGTTTCCCGACCGTGATCCGCCCCAGCTTCACGATGGGTGGCTCGGGTGGCGGTATCGCCTACAACGCCGAAGAATTCGAAACCATCTGCCGTCGCGGCCTCGAGGCCTCGCCGACCAGCGAACTCTTGATTGAAGAATCCCTGTTGGGATGGAAAGAGTTCGAGATGGAAGTCGTGCGCGACAAGGCCGACAACTGCATCATCGTCTGCTCGATCGAAAACCTGGACCCCATGGGGGTACACACCGGTGATTCCATCACGGTGGCGCCTGCTCAGACGCTGACCGACAAGGAATACCAGATCATGCGTAACGCATCCATCGCGGTGCTGCGCGAGATCGGTGTCGATACCGGCGGTTCGAATGTGCAGTTCGCGGTCAACCCGGACAATGGCCGGATGATCGTCATCGAGATGAACCCGCGCGTGTCGCGTTCGTCGGCACTGGCCTCGAAGGCCACCGGTTTCCCCATCGCCAAGGTCGCTGCGCGCCTGGCCGTGGGTTACACCCTGGATGAGCTGCGTAACGAGATCACCGGCGGCGCTACGCCGGCCTCGTTCGAGCCGTCCATCGACTACGTGGTCACCAAGGTGCCGCGTTTCGCGTTCGAAAAATTCCCGCAAGCCGATTCCCGCTTGACCACCCAGATGAAATCTGTGGGCGAAGTCATGGCGATCGGCCGTACGTTCAAAGAGTCCTTCCAAAAGGCCCTGCGCGGTCTGGAAGTCGGTGTCGACGGCCTGAACCAGAAAACCACCGATCGCGAAAAACTGCAGATCGAGTTGGGCGAGCCGGGTCCAGAGCGTATCTGGTACGTGGGTGATGCGTTCGCACAAGGCTTCACCCTGGAAGAAGTCCACCAGATCACGCACATCGATCCGTGGTTCCTGTCGCAGATCAAGGAAATCGTCGACATCGAACTCGCGCTCGAGCAAAAGACGATGGCCGATCTGGACTACGACACACTGTGGCACCTCAAGCGCATGGGCTTCTCGGATCGCCGCCTGGCGTTCCTGCTGGATTCCGTTGAGTCCGAGATCCGCAAACTGCGTCATCAGTTGAATGTGCGCCCGGTCTACAAGCGCGTAGACACCTGCGCTGCGGAATTCGCCACGCGCACCGCCTACATGTACTCCACGTACGAAGACGAATGCGAGGCGCAGCCGACCGATCGCAAAAAGATCATCGTGCTGGGGGGCGGCCCGAACCGTATCGGCCAAGGTATCGAATTCGACTATTGCTGCGTGCATGCGGCATTGGCGTTGCGCGAAGATGGTTACGAAACCATCATGGTCAACTGCAACCCCGAAACCGTGTCCACCGACTACGACACGTCCGACCGTCTGTATTTCGAGCCGTTGACGCTCGAAGACGTATTGGAAATCGTGCACAAGGAAAACCCCGTTGGCATGATCGTGCAGTACGGCGGCCAGACGCCGTTGAAACTCGCACGTGCGCTCGAGGCCAATGGCGTGCCCATCATCGGCACCAGCCCCGAGTCCATCGACGTTGCCGAGGACCGTGAGCGTTTCCAGAAACTGCTGAACAAGCTCGGCCTGCGCCAGCCGCCCAACCGTACCGCGCGTACCGAAGGCGAGGCTCTGGCCCATGCCGCCGAGATCGGTTATCCCTTGGTGGTGCGTCCCAGCTACGTGCTGGGCGGCCGCGCGATGGAAATCGTGCACGAGCAGCAGGACCTCGAACGCTATATGCGCGAGGCGGTCAAGGTCAGCAACGATTCCCCCGTGCTGCTGGATCGTTTCTTGAATGATGCGACCGAAGTCGACGTGGACTGCCTGGCCGACGGCGAAACCGTGTTCATCGGTGGCGTCATGGAACACATCGAGCAAGCCGGCGTGCACTCGGGCGACTCCGCCTGCAGCCTGCCGCCGTACTCGCTGTCGCCTGAGATCATCGCCGAGATCAAGCGCCAGACCTCGATGATGGCGCGTGCGCTGAACGTCAGCGGCCTGATGAACGTGCAGTTTGCGATCCAGGGCGGCGACGTCTATGTGCTGGAAGTCAATCCGCGCGCATCGCGTACGGTGCCTTACGTGTCCAAGGCCACCGGCCTGCAACTCGCCAAGATCGCGGCTCGCGCGATGGCTGGGCGTACGCTGGCCGATCAAGGCATCACGCGCGAAGTCGTGCCGCCGTATTACTCCGTCAAAGAGGCTGTGTTCCCGTTCGTGAAATTCCCGGGCGTGGATACCATTCTGGGACCGGAGATGAAATCGACCGGCGAGGTCATGGGCGTGGGCATGAGCTTTGGCGAGGCTTTCGTCAAGTCGCAGCTTGCAGCTGGTGTGCGCTTGCCCGAAAACGGCACCGTCTTTATCAGCGTGAAAGACCAGGACAAAACCCGCGCCGTCGAAGTCGCGCGTGGCTTGCACAACCTGGGCTTCAAGCTCGTGGCGACCCGTGGGACGGCCGCGCAGATTTCCGCTGCCGGCATTCCGGTGCAAATGGTCAACAAGGTCACCGAAGGCCGTCCGCATATCGTGGACATGGTCAAGAACGGCGAGATCTCGCTGGTGATCAATACCGTCGAAGAACGCCGCAATGCGATTGCCGACTCGCGTACGATCCGTACGCAGGCGCTGGCCGCTCGCGTGACGTTCTTTACGACGATCGCCGGTGCTCGCGCCGCGGTCGAGGGTATGCAATACCTGCGCCAGGGCCTCGGCCTGCAGGTGTATCCGCTGCAAGAACTGCACGCCAGTTTGCCTCAGCAATAAGTACGCTCATCGCGTTGCGGTAAAAACAGGCCCATAAAGGGCCTGTTTTTATTTCTGGCTCTACTATCATTGACGAATATTCTCCTGGCCCATGTACGGGTCGATCTTGCGAGTTGCTATGACAGCGGTTTTTATTACGGGTGCGTCCAGTGGTCTAGGCCGGGCTTTGGCGTGGCGTTATGCCCGTTCAGGTGCCACGCTCGGCTTGGTCGCGCGACGGGGTCAGGCGCTGCGTGAGTTGGCAGACGAGTTGCCGGGACAACATCTTTGCTACGCGTTGGATGTGCGCGATCGCGACGCGTTGCATGCGGCTGCCCAGGATTTTTTGGCAGCGAATGACGGGCGAGTCGATGTGGTCATTGCCAGTGCGGGAATCAGCGCAGGCACGCTGACCGAATACACGGAAGACTTCGACGTTTTCAAGGCCATTGTTGACACG
This sequence comes from Bordetella muralis, assembly GCF_054781015.1. NCBI lineage: Bacteria > Pseudomonadati > Pseudomonadota > Betaproteobacteria > Burkholderiales > Alcaligenaceae > Bordetella > Bordetella muralis. The sequence goes on from NZ_BAAGVF010000004.1 coordinate 80,797, forward strand.
AATCTGCTGGCTACCGTCGCCACGTTCGAGCCTTTTATCGAATCGATGAAGCGGGCGCAAAACGGCCGGCTCGTCGGCATTGCCAGCGTTGCGGGCATCCGAGGCTTGCCCGGCGCGGGCGCCTACAGTTCTTCTAAGGCCGCGGTGATCACCTATTGTGAAAGCCTGCGGCTGGAACTCGCGAGCGCGGGAGTCAGCGTGGTCACGATTGCCCCAGGCTACGTAAAAACCGCGATGACCGAGAAAAATCCCTACGGTATGCCGTTTCTGATGGAAGCCGATGCATTCGCTGCCCGCGCTCAGGTGGCTATCGAACGCGGCGTGTCGTATACCGTCATCCCTTGGCAAATGGGCGTTGTGTCAAAGCTCATGCGCCTGCTGCCGAATTGGGTCTACGATCGCGCGGCACGCAATGCGCCGCGCAAACCGCGCAAGTAATGGCTGTGAATCGGTCGCGCCTTACGGCACGACGTCGCTGGCGGATTCCATATCCAGGTGCGCAATGTCGCCCCATTCGAGGACCTGCCATTGGCGCCCCTCGATGCCGATGCGGTTGATGCTGGCGTTGAGTAATGGCACAGGACGCGGGCCGTCGAGGGCCACGCTGGAAGCTTGACGCCAGATAATGTCCAGCACGCCGCCGTGCGTGACGGCGAGGATGCGTTCGTTGGTGTGGCGTTGCGCGAGATCGTTGACGGTGGCGATGACGCGGGCTTGGAATTGGCCCAGAGATTCACCGCCTTCGATGGGGCGGTGCGGGTCGCGGCTTTTGCGGGCGGCTGCAGCCTCGGGGGCGAGTTCGTCGATGCGTGCCAGGTCCAGTCCTTCCAGCACGCCGAAGCCGCGTTCGCGTATGCCGGGTTCAGTGCGTATGCGCAGGCCCAGTTCGGCGGAAATAGGCTCAGCGGTGGTGTAGGCACGTTGCAAATCGCTGCTGTAAAGCGCGTCGAAAGTCTGTTCGACAGTGGCCATGCGTGCGGCCAACTGAGCGGCTTGTTCGCGCCCGCTAGCGTTGAGTTCGATGTCTTGCCAGCCTTGCAGGCGGCCTTCGCGGTTCCAGGAGGTTTCTCCGTGGCGAATAAACCAGATTTCAGTCATGCGAGTGGTGGTGAAGGGTAGGCCCGCAATGGGCGGTAGGCTATAGGGTAACCCGGTTGGTGGTTTGCTCGGCCGTGGCCTCGGGTTCCGCAGGCAGTCGTCGCGATTTCCAGATTTTCTGCATGAGCGAAATCAACGCGACCAGCACAGGTTCGCTGGCGCGTTCGTGGGGCATCATGAATCCTAATGTGGCATCGGCGCGAGCCTGCCCCCAGACGATGAACTCTCCGCCGGCAGCGCCCGCCAGAGCGGTTTCCTCCCGGAGCAGGGCGCAGCCGGCGCCGGCTCGGACCAGTGCATCCAGGTTCGCCTGGTCGTCGTGCTGCATGACGATGCGCGGGGCCAGGCCATGCCGTTCGAACATGTCGCGCAGCAATAAATGGGTGTGACTGCCGGCCGGACCATCCAGCCAGGGAAGCTGCGCGACTTCGCGCCAACCGCCGCGCTTGAGCGAATTGGCCAGCGACACCGGCAGTGCGATCCGGTAGCGGACGCTGCGTAACGGCATCCAATGCACGGCGCGAGGCGGGTTGGCGGCGATGGTGAGCGCAGCATGCAGCCGGCCGGTGCTGATGTGCTCGTGCAGGACCGAGGTAGGCAGTGTCAGGGTCTTGAGTTCGATGAGTGGCAGTTGTTCCCGCACCGCTGAGGCGAGCTCACCCAGCCGCAGAAAATCCGGCTGTTCGCTGGGAACGCCTAGATCGACGGCGCCGTGCAGGCTGCCCTGTAGTTGTTGCGCCTCGGCTTTGAATTGAGCGCCCAGGACAAGTAGGGACTCTGCAGTCGGCAACAGCACCTCGCCGGCTTTGGCCAAGGTCAGGCGGCCTGCGGCGCGCTCGAACAGCGCGACGCCAAGGCTTTGCTCCAGGGCTTTTATCTGGGCTGTGACGGCGGGCTGCGTGAGCGAGAGGGCATCCGCAGCCTTGGTCAGGTTGCCCAGGCGGGCAACCGTGACAAAGGCGCGGATTTGATAGATCTCCATGACGGCGATTATGCCGCCAGCAGACGAATCTGAGAGGGCTCCAGTCCGATCGAGACAGGCGACCCGACCGGAAAGGGCGACAGGCCCGCCAGATGGGACTGATCGGCAGTAACGCGATGATCGCCCACCTGTACCTGATAGCGGGTGAATTCGCCCAGGAATTCGCTGGTTTCCACCACACCAGGCAGCCAGACGTAGCGTGCATCTCCCAGGCCATCGGCCATGTCGATCTGGACCGTGTGCGGGCGGAAACTCGCGGCGAGCTTGTCGGAATCCGGAGCTTCGTTTGTCAGGGGCAGATGCAGGTCGCCCACGCCCGGTACGGCCAATATCAGATTGCTGCGGCTACGTTCGCGCACGGTGCCCTCCAGGACGTTCATCGTGCCGACGAAGTTGGCGACGAAGCGATTGACCGGGAAATCGAACAGCGTGGTTGGCGCACCGATTTGCTGCACGACGCCGTGATCCAGCACCGCCATACGGTCGGCCGTGGTCATGGCTTCCTCTTGGTCGTGGGTCACGAAAATGGTCGTGATGCCCAGGCGGCGTTGCAGGTTGAGCAAGTCCTGGCGCATCTGTACGCGGAGCTTCTTATCCAGATTGGATAGCGGCTCGTCCAGCAACAGCACCTGGGGCTCAATGACTATCGTGCGTGCCAGCGCGACGCGTTGTTGTTGTCCGCCGGATAATTGATTCGGCCTGCGGTTGCCGTACTGCGACAGGCCCACCAGATCCAGCGCGGCCTCGACTTTGTTGCGTATCTCGGCACGCGGCAGGCGGCGCTCGACCAGTCCAAACGCGACGTTGTCCCATACGGTCATGTGCGGCCACAAGGCATAGTTCTGGAACACCATGCCGATATTGCGGCCCCACGGCGGCGTGTTGCCAATGTCCTTGCCGTCGATCAGCAGTTGGCCATGGCTTTGTTGATTAAAGCCGGCAATCAAGCGCAGCAGGGTGGACTTTCCCGAACCTGAAGGACCGAGCAAGGCGAAAAACTCGCCCGGCTCGATGTGAATATTGACGTCTTTCAGGACTTCGGTTTTGCCGTAGGAGAGCCGGATATTACGGCATTCGACGCTGACTTTTTTCATCGTTATTCCTCATTGCGCGCGGGGCGTTGGCGCGCCGACGCGCGCTCGACCAACAAATGCGATACGTATGTGCCGATGCCGACTGCGATGACGGCCAGTACGCCTAGCGCAGCGCCGGGACCGCGTCCGGCAGCGCTTTGCATGTAGAGATAAATGCCATAGCTCATGGGGGCCTGGCTGTCACGGGTCACCAGCATGATGGTCGCCGACAATTCCACCGCTGCCGTGACGAAACTGGTCACAAAACCGGCCAGCATGCCGCCGGCCATCAGCGGCACGACCACTCGCCGGATGGTGCGCATCCGGTTTGCCCCCAGCGATTCGGCGGCTTCCTCCAGCGAGACATTGATTTGCTGCAGCGCCGCCACGCACGATCGCAATGCGTACGGCAGCCGCCGCACCGAATACGCGATCATGATGAGCAGCCACGACGATGTGATCAAGGTGCCCGTCAACGGAAACTCGAGCCCGCGGAAGGTACGCAGCATGCCGATCGCCAACACGATGCCCGGGATGGCCAGCGCGGCAGACGCGAGAAAATCCAGCCATTGGCGGGCTGGCAGGCGCGTACGCAGCATGAGATACGCAATTGCGGTCCCCAGGATCACGTCCACGCCTGCCGCCAGGCCGCAATAGAGCAGCGTGTTGGTGATCATGCCGTGCGATTCGGTAAAGATCGCGGCATAGTGTTCCAGGGTATAGCCATCAGGCAGCGGGGCATAGCTCCATACCGTAGCGAGCGATAGCAGCAGCACCCCGAAATGAGGTGACAGCACCAACAGCAAGACCAGCGCGATCCAGCCATAGGCGAGGATGCTTTCTCCGGTGTTGAGTTTGCGTTTCTGGATCGAGCTGCCGCCTTTTTGCAAAGTGGAGTAGTCCTTGCCTTTGAGGACGCGCGCCGATAGCCATAGCGCCAGAATGGAAAAGGCGATCATGATGACGCTGATCACATAACCCAACGGGTCTTCCAGGCCGACTTGAGTGATGCGCAAATAGGCTTGCGGCGCCAGCATATTGGTGGTGCCCAACACCAGCGGCGTGCCCAGATCATCAAAAACTTTCACAAACACGAGCGACGTGCCCGCGACATAGCCCGGCAGGGCCAGCGGAAAAATCACGCGGCGAAACAGCCGAAAGCCACGGGAGCCCAAGTTGAAAGCGGCTTCTTCCATGGACCCGTCGATGTTGCGCAATGCGACGACCAGGTTCATCAGGATGAACGGAAAGTAGTGCAATGACTCGACAAAGATGACCCCGTTCAGGCCGTCCATGAACGGGATGGTGAACCCGAACCAATCATCCAGTAATAGATTCACGGTGCCTGACCGGCCAAAGATCAGCTGCATCGCCACTGCGCCGACAAAGGGCGGCATGATCAGCGGCAGTACGCCGAGCGTCTGAATCAGCAAGGCGCCGCGAAACTCAAAGCGCACGGTGAAATACGCCAACGGCACGGCAATGAGCGAGGCCAACAGTGCTGACCAGCCCGCGACATACAGGCTGTTGAAAAAGGCCTCTTGCATCAGCGGCTGGGCGAAAAAAGCACCAAAATGCCCGAGCGTGAAGCTGCCATCGGCGTTGATAAAAGCGGTGTAGAACACGGTGCCCACTGGTACCACTAAGAACAGGCACAGAAAGGCCAGTACCAGTAGCGCCGTCAACAGCGGACCGGCGGGCAGGCGCGAGCGGCTCGCGAACGTCATCAATTGCTCCGAGAAAGCCCCGCGAGGTCTACGCGGGGCAGGATGTCAAAACATCATCGCAACAGCTTGTGCTGCCATTACAGCGCGGCGGCTTGCCGTGCCAGTTTGACCGCTTGCTCGTAGTTCGCCTTGGCCTTGCCGCTCCATTCGCCTTCGAGTTGGGTGATCTGCTTGTTGGTCGAGGCGTCTTTCTTGTCGCGGGTAAAGACTTTCAGGAACTCCGGATCTGCCGCCGTCTTGGGATCGATCAATGGCGACCATGCCAGCTTGCGGGCCTGGTCCAGCAGTTCGGCGGCCTGGCCTGTTTTTGCCTTGTCGCCGAGTTTTTGCTCGGCTTCGTAAATGGCTTTGGTAGCGGCCTGCAGATCGCTCAAGCGGAACGTGATGGTCTGGTCGAATAAGGCTTGGACGACGTAATAACGTGTCTGGGACAAGTCGGCATCGAAATGCACTTTGCTGCGCTGGGCGATTTCAGCCGGGTCTGGATAACCCTGCGGGATTTTTCCGGCCAAATCCTTGTACGGCAATACCGGCAGTCGCGAAATCTTGGGCTCTAGCAGCAGCTCCTGCCCCGCTTTGCTGAGCGTGAAGGCGATGAATTTCTTGCCTTCCTCGGTATTCTTGGCGCCCGCGATCAGCGCAATATTTGCGGGAACGACCGAAGTTTCAGACGGATAGACGAACTCGACCGGGAACTTGGAGTATTTGCTGGACAGGCCAAAAAAATCGATGACCGGGCCTGCGCCGAATTGGCCATTGTTCACCCCATCGGGAACACCGAACGATCGCTCCGTCATCTGGCTGGCGTTACCCGACATGCGCAGCAGCGTTTGCCACCCATCGGCCCAGCCTTCGCCTTGCAGTATGGTCTCGACGGTCAAGTGCATGGTGCCCGAGCGCGAGGGCGCGGTCATGCCCAGGTGGCCAAACCACTGCGGCGCCAGCAGGTCTTTCCATTCGACTGGCGGCGTGAGTTTGTGGGCTTTGATGTACCGGGTGTTGTACATGATGCCGTAGCCGGCCAGGGCCTGGCCCATGTACAAGCCGCCCGGATCGTTGATGGGATAGCTGCCGATTTTGTCCGGGACTTCGGCATTGGCGGCGTCGGGCGCAGGGCTCAGCAGTTTTTCGCGGCCCAGTACTTCAAAGGCATCGGGAGCGCTGGCCCAGAAGACCTCGGGCCGCTGGCCTGCTGGCGTCTCGCGTACGTAGGCAATGCCTGAGACCGTGTTTTTATTCAGGATTTCCAGCGTGATGCCGGGGTTGGCTTTCTCGAATGCTGATTTATACGCCTGAGTCAGGTCCTTGGGAAAAGACGTGATGACCGTGACGGTGCCGGCCAGCACGGGCGCGCAGGCAGCCAGCAGGGCTGACGCGAGGACAGTGCGCATGAGGGGCATGATTTGTCTCCGTAGTGTTTTGAAATTGTTGGAACAAGGTAGCGACGGAGGTGCCCAGCGTCCAATCACAAATTTTGATGCGGCCCATTAGTCTGCGTGGTTTGCTGCAACGCATTTGAGTGTGTGCCGGTCTGTCGATGGCGGGCTTGTTTGTTCACTATGATCAGCGTCTTCCCGTTCGCGGGCTTAACCGGATTGCCGGCAAACGCGCGGCCCCCTACACTTCGCCCGCCGATTAATTATTCCTGTCTTGATACAGGGGATTTCATGCCGAATTCTTATTTTCCGCGTTGGAAGCTGGCCGACGATTCCGTGCCTGGCGCTGTCATCGCGCCGGATGAGCGCTTGTCCGGGCCCAAAAACATTGCCATGGGCGCTCAACACGTGGTGGCCATGTTTGGCTCGACCGTATTGGCGCCGCTGATCATGGGCTTTGACCCCAATGTTGCCATTCTGATGTCGGGGATCGGCACGCTGATCTTTTTCCTGTTTGTGGGCGGCAGGGTGCCGAGCTACCTGGGATCCAGCTTTGCTTTTATCGGTGGCGTGGTGGCCGTCACAGGCTATGCCGGATCGGGCCCGAACGCCAATATAGGTGTAGCGCTAGGTGCGATCATTGCGTGCGGCCTGGCCTATACCGTGATCGGAATCATCGTGGCCGCGGCCAATGCGCGGGGCGATGGCGGCGCCGCCTGGATCGAGCGTCTGATGCCGCCGGTCGTAACGGGCGCGGTGGTGGCGGTGATCGGACTGAACCTGGCGCCTATCGCAGCCAAGGGTGCGATGGGCAGTTCGGGGTTTGAAACGGGGATGGCGGTCGTGACCGTGCTGTGCGTGGGCGGGATTGCCGTCTACACGCGCGGCACGATTCAGCGTTTGCTGATCCTGGTGGGGCTGCTCTTGGCGTGCCTGATCTATGCGGTGTGCGCCAATGGCCTGGGGCTGGGCAAGCCCATCGATTTTTCGGGCGTTGCTGCGGCGGCATGGTTCGGCCTGCCTCATTTCGCCGCACCCGTATTCAAGGCCGACGCCATGGGCTTGATCGTACCGGTCGCCATCATCCTGGTGGCCGAGAACCTGGGGCATATCAAGGCCGTCAGCGCCATGACGGGACAGAATCTGGACCGCTACATGGGGCGCGCCTTCATTGGCGATGGGGTGGCCACGATGGTGTCCGGCGCCGTCGGCGGAACAGGGGTGACTACCTACGCGGAAAACATCGGCGTGATGGCCGTGACGCGCATCTATTCGACGCTGGTATTTGTGGTGGCGGCAGTGATCGCGATCCTGCTGGGGTTCTCGCCGAAATTCGGCGCACTGATTCAAACGATTCCGGGCCCGGTGCTGGGCGGTATGTCAGTGGTCGTATTCGGGCTGATTGCCGTCGCGGGCGCACGGATCTGGGTGGTGAGTCAGGTCGATTTCAGCGATAACCGTAATCTGATCGTGGCTGCCGTGACCTTGGTATTGGGGGCCGGCGATTTCACGATCAAACTCGGGGATTTCACTCTGGGGGGCATCGGTACCGCTACGTTCGGCGCGATCATTTTGTACGCTTTGTTGCAACGCAGCGGCCGTCAGGTGGTGTAAATCTACATAGATTTTGCGTGCTGGCTTGCCTGGAATGAGGGGGCTCGCATGGCTTGCAATTCTGGCGGATTTTGACCACAATGAGGTCTTGCTTGCCCCGGTTCCAAATCCGAGCCGGGGTTTTGTTTTGGTCGCCGGCACGCGTAGATGTGCCTAATGGCTGACCGGGACGCACGGCCAGATACCCTACTAATAAATCGGGCCCGATACCGTTCCTGCCTGTTTGATCTTTAGTTTGTATCATTGGCTTGTCCCGCCATCGTGGCGATGGACCTGAGTCTGATTGCATTTTTTTTTACCGAAACGCTCCCATTCGGGGCGTTTTCTACTTTTTGTTGGGAAACGACATGTCTGCCATTCCTCTGACCGCGCGCGGAGCCGAGCGTTTGCAAGCCGAATTGCACAGGCTGAAAACTGTTGAGCGCCCCTCCGTGATCAATGCTATTGCCGAGGCCCGTGCCCAGGGCGATCTGTCGGAAAATGCCGAGTACGATGCCGCGCGCGAGCGCCAAGGCTTCATCGAAGGCCGCATCTCAGAACTCGAGGGCACGCTTTCCAATGCGCATGTGATTGATCCGGCGGCATTGAATGCAGAAGGCCGCGCCGTGTTTGGCGCGACGGTGGATATCGAGGACCTGGATTCGGGCGATCGCCTGTCCTATCAGATCGTGGGGGATCTCGAGGCCGACATCAAATCCAACCTGATTTCGGTGTCCAGCCCGGTCGCTCGTGCGTTGATCGGCAAATCCGAAGGCGACGTGGTCGAGGTGAAGGCTCCTTCGGGCATTCGCGAATACGAAGTCCTGAGCGTGCGCTACCTGTAGTGTGATGGATATCCGCCCCAAGCGATGCCAGGCCGGTGGGTGTGGGCGTTGAGTTGGGGCCGGCCTGTTGCCAGGCCAGCTTGCTTCACTGTCTTACTTTTTGGTGGTCTTGCGTCCTGCCGAGGCGCGCAGCCCGCTGCGGGCGCCGGCTCGCAGGCTGAGCGCGCTACCAGAGCGGCGCGGAATGCCATGCGATGTGGTGCTGGATTTTTTCTTGGTCGTCGGACGCATCGGACGGCCAGCGCTATTGAGGTCATCCCGCCCCAAAAAGGATTTTTTGGCCGACACTTCAGGCGCGGCTCGTTTGCGAGCGGGCGCGGATTTGGACAGGGTTTTGCCCTCGGCCGCCATTTTCTTGGGGGTATGAGGCTCGGATGCCTTGCGACGTGCGGGGGTGCCTTCGGCCGGCGCAGAGGCTACATTACCGGGCAGCGGGCGGAACAAGATCAATATCTTGCCCAGATGATGCACCGATGCGCACGACAGCGTGTCGCAAATGGTCGCCAGCATGGCCTCGCGTTCGTCGCGGTCGGCGCCGCCTGCGCGTACCTTGATCAGCCCATGGGATGTCAAGGCGCGGTCGATTTCTTTCAAGACCGCGTCGGTCAGCCCGTTGTCTCCGATCAGGACGACCGGATTGAGGGGGTGGGCGGCCGAGCGCAAATCGCTGCGCTCGCGTGAGGTGAGTTCTAATATAGGCATGCGTGGAATTGTACGGTAATGGCCAAAAAGAAATTCTCTAAAGACTGGATACACCAGCACATTAACGACCCTTATGTGAAGATGGCGCAACAAAAGGGCTATCGGGCACGTGCTGCGTTCAAATTGATCGAGATCCTCGATGCCGAAAAACTGATGCGTCGGGGCAACATCGTGGTCGACCTCGGCTCGGCGCCAGGCAGCTGGTCACAGGTGGCGCGCGAGCGTCTGGCCGGCCCTGGGGGCACGGTCGACGGCCGCATTATCGCGCTGGATCTCCTGCCTATGGAACCTGTCGCTGGCGTCGAATTCATCCAGGGTGATTTTCGCGATGACGACGTTTTGCAACAGTTGCAAGAATTAGTGGGCGGCCAGCCGATAGACCTTGTTATTTCGGACATGGCCCCCAACTTGTCGGGAGTTGGTGTTGCCGATTCGGCTCGCATTCAGCATGTTTGCGATCTGGCGCTGGAATTTGCCTGCAACCACCTCAAGCCCGACGGCGCGCTGATCGTCAAGGCTTTTCACGGCAGCGGTTTTTCGCAGATCGTGCAAAGCTTCAAACAGCGCTTCAAGCGTGTGGTGGAACGCAAGCCCAAAGCCTCCCGGGACAAGTCCTCGGAGACTTTTCTAGTGGCGCGTGACCTGAAACTTTAGGTTTTTTGACAATGATGTATCAGGCGCCTATCGGGCTTTCAGACGGAACCCCTCCCGACAGGGTAGAATGAACTATTGACATACTTGTGACTGTGCCATATGCGCGGGGGTGCGGTCACCGGTCGGAATCAAAAGCAGGAGATCGACCTTGAACAACTCATTTTCTAAAGTCGCGGTCTGGATGGTGATCGCACTGGTCCTGTTCACGGTATTCAAACAGTTCGATGGGCGTGCGCAATCGCAAGACGGCGTGAGTTACACCCAGTTCATGGAGGATGCCAAGGCAGGCCGTATTCGCAAGGTAGACGTGCAGGCGGATGTTCTGTATGTCACCCCTGATACGGGCCGTTCGTACACCCTGACGTCGCCGGGCGACATCTGGATGGTGTCCGATCTGCTGAAGTACGGCGTGGACGTCTCGGGCAAAGCCCGCGAGGAGCCGTCCCTGCTGATGAGCATCTTCGTATCGTGGTTCCCAATGCTGCTGTTGATCGGCGTCTGGGTATTTTTCATGCGACAGATGCAGGGCGGTGGCAAGGGCGGGGCGTTCAGCTTCGGCAAATCGCGTGCCCGTATGCTGGACGAGAACACCAACCAGATCACGTTTGCTGACGTGGCTGGCTGCGACGAGGCCAAAGAAGACGTCCAGGAACTGGTCGATTTCCTGCGCGATCCCACCAAATTCCAGAAACTCGGCGGCCGTATTCCGCGCGGCGTGCTGATGGTCGGTTCGCCCGGTACCGGTAAAACCCTGCTGGCCAAGGCCATCGCTGGCGAAGCCAAGGTCCCGTTCTTCAGCATTTCAGGTTCTGACTTCGTCGAAATGTTCGTCGGTGTGGGTGCTGCCCGCGTGCGCGACATGTTCGAAAACGCGAAAAAGCAGGCGCCTTGCATCATCTTTATCGACGAAATCGACGCCGTGGGCCGCCAGCGTGGCGCAGGCCTGGGCGGCGGTAACGACGAACGCGAGCAGACGCTGAACCAGATGCTGGTGGAAATGGACGGCTTTGAGTCGGGCCAGGGCGTGATCGTGATTGCCGCGACCAACCGTCCCGATGTGCTGGATCCTGCTTTGCTGCGTCCGGGCCGTTTCGACCGCCAGGTCGTGGTGCCGCTGCCCGACATCCGTGGCCGCGAACAGATTCTGCGCGTGCATATGCGCAAGGTCCCGCTGTCGACCAACGTCGATGCCAGCATCCTGGCGCGCGGTACCCCGGGCTTTTCGGGTGCCGACCTGGCCAACCTGGTCAACGAGGCCGCCTTGTTTGCAGCGCGCCGTAATGGCCGCACCGTCGACATGACCGACTTCGAAAAGGCCAAAGACAAGATCATCATGGGTGCCGAGCGCCGCTCGATCGTCATGCCCGAAGAAGAACGCAAGAACACCGCGTACCACGAGTCCGGTCATGCCATCGTGGCGCGCATGCTGCCCAAGACTGATCCCGTGCACAAGGTCACCATCATCCCGCGTGGCCGTGCGCTGGGCGTGACGATGCAGTTGCCCGAAGGCGACCGCTACAGCATGGACAAGGACCGCCTGCTGAACACGATTGCTGTCCTGTTCGGTGGCCGTATTGCCGAAGAAATCTTCATGAATCAGATGACGACAGGCGCTTCGAATGACTTTGAGCGCGCCACCGCCATCGCCCGCGACATCGTCACCCGTTATGGGATGACGGACGAATTGGGCCCCATGGTTTATGCCGAAAACGAAGGCGAGGTGTTCCTGGGCCGCAGCGTGACCAAGACCACCCACATGTCCGAAGCCACCATGCAAAAGGTGGATTTCGAAATCCGTCGCATCATCGACGAGCAATACGGCGTGGCGCGCAAGATCCTGGAAGATCACCGCGATATGGTCGAGGCAATGACCCGCGCGCTGCTCGAATGGGAAACCATTGACGCGGATCAAATCGAGGACATTACCTCGGGCCGTCCGCCGCGTCCGCCCAAGACGCCGCAAGGTCCGGCAGATAGCACCGATACGCCGCCCTCCGGGTTGGCGCCGGGTGGCAGCAGTACGCCGGCCGCGGTCTAAGCTGCTTTCGAGTTTCTATCGTTTTATATGGCCAACACCTTTCTGTGCGGGCGCTTCGAGTTTGATCTCGAGCGCCCGCTCGTCATGGGCATTGTCAATATCACGCCCGATTCGTTTTCCGACGGTGGCCAGCACGCAGATACCGACGCGGCGGTCAGCCATGCGCGACGCTTGATTGACGAGGGCGCGCAGATTCTGGATCTAGGCGGCGAGTCCACGCGGCCAGGGGCCGAACCTGTCTCGGCCCAGGACGAGCTGGCGCGTTTGCTGCCCGTCATCGAGGCGCTGCGCGACTGTGGTGTCCCGCTTTCCATCGATACCTTCAAGCCAGAGGTCATGCGCGCTGTGCTGGACGCGGGCGCCGACATGATTAATGACATCTACGGTTTTCGCCAGCCTGGGGCTATTGACGCCGTGGCGCAGTCGCGCTGCGGGCTGTGCATCATGCACATGAAAGGCGAACCCGGCACGATGCAACGGGCGCCGGAATATACCGATCTGCTTGGCGAGATCGGCGTATTTCTGGGGGCTCGCGCGCAACGTCTGCGGGCCGCCTGGGTCGATCCGCGGCGTATCGTCCTGGACCCGGGCTTTGGCTTTGGCAAAACGGCGGATCACAACTATCAACTATTACGCAGGCTCTCCAGTCTGCGCGTATCCAGTTATCCATTACTGACAGGGTTGTCACGCAAAACCATGATCGGTGACGCCACCGGCAAGCCCGTGGCCGATCGCCTGGCCGGCAGTATTGCCGGTGCGCTGGCCTGCGTGGCGCACGGATCCTCGATCGTGCGTGTGCACGATGTGGCGGAGACGGTAGATGCCCTGAAAGTCTGGTACGCATCTGAACAAGGAGCTATTCGAGCATGACACAACGCAAGTATTTCGGGACTGACGGAGTGCGCGGCGAGGTGGGCGGCGAGGTGATCAATGCGGCTTTCGCTTTGCGTCTAGGGTACGCGGCAGGACGCGTTCTGGCACGCCAGTACAGCGAGCGCGGCCACGGCCGCCCGCAAGTGGTGATCGGCAAGGACACGCGTATTTCCGGTTACATGCTTGAATCGGCGCTGGAGGCGGGCTTGTCCGCGGCGGGTATCGACGTGTTGCTGGCCGGGCCGTTGCCAACGCCAGCCGTTGCATACTTGACCCGTACCTTCCGTCTGGCAGCCGGTATCGTGATCAGCGCGTCGCACAATCCTTATCAAGACAACGGCATCAAGTTTTTTTCGACTCAAGGTATGAAATTACCCGACGAAGTCGAGGCCGAAATCGAAGCCGAGCTGGATGAGCCCTTGGGTTGCCTGGGGTCCGAAGCACTAGGCCGCGCCCGTCGAATGCAAGACGCGCAGGGCCGCTATATCGAGTTTTGCAAAAGCACGTTCCCCAACGAGCTGGACTTGAATGGCCTGAAGATCGTTGTCGATGCCGCGCATGGTGCCGCGTATAACGTCGCACCTCACGTATTCCGCGAGTTGGGTGCCGATGTGCACGCCATCGGTGTTTCGCCCGACGGTTTCAACATCAACAAAGGCGTGGGGGCATTGCATCCCGAATCGTTGGTGAAAGTCGTCCAGGCGCGTGGCGCGGACCTGGGCATTGCCCTGGATGGCGATGCCGATCGGCTCCAGATGGTCGACGGCGAGGGCCGCATCTATAACGGCGACGAGCTGCTGTACGCCATCGTGCGCGAACGCATGATGCAGGGTCCAGTGGCTGGTGTGGTCGGTACCTTGATGACCAACTATGGTTTCGAGCGGGAAATGCAGCGCCTGGGCGTTGGTTTCGAACGCGCCAAAGTCGGCGACCGCTATGTGCTGGAGCAAATGCAGGCGCGCGGCTGGCTGTTCGGGGGCGAGAGCTCCGGACACCTGTTGTGCCTGGATTGCCATACCACTGGCGACGGCATCATTGCCGCCTTGCAAGTGCTGACGGCTTTGCGCCGCAGTGGCGAGAGTTTGTCGCAATGGTTGGGCGATTTGCGCATGTATCCACAAAAGATGATCAACGTCGCCTGGACGCCGGGAACCGACTGGAAATCGCATTCGGGCCTGGTGGTGGCAGCGCAAGCCGTCGAAGCCGAATTGGCAGGGCGTGGCCGTGTGCTCATTCGAGCGTCCGGTACCGAACCTAAATTGCGATTGATGGTCGAAGCAGAAGACGCTGCTTTGGCTGAGGCCAGCGCTGAAAAATTGGCGGCCAGTCTCAACTGATTCTGTGTCGCGATCATAAAAAGGGGGGCCGGGTCCTGATGGAGCCGGCCCTTTATTCGTCAAACGAGTTTGTTTGATTTATTTTGATTTATATTGATTTAATTCGAGATTGTTCGGATGGGCGTAAACTTCATGGTCATGTCATATTTTTGTCAGAAGCCTGACATATCCGGCCTCCACACTGTGCATACCTCAAGGAGTCCTGCGCAATGCTCGAATTAGCACGTATCGATGCCCGGCGTGACAACGCCGAACCCTGGACGGGTTCTGCCTCGCACGTCTTGGTCGTGGGCTTGGCGAGCACGGCCGATGAGGTCGAGCAGATTCAGCGCCTGCGGTATACCGTTTTTACCGAGGACATGGGGGCAGTGTTCCCCGATGCGCAGGATGGCATCGAGCAAGACCGCTTTGATCCGTGGTGCGAGCACTTGATGGTGCGAGAGCTCGACACCGGCAGGGTCGTGGGTACTTATCGCATCTTGACTCCGGAAAAGGCGCTCGCAGCGGGCGGCTATTATTCCGAGTCCGAATTTGATCTGTCCGGCCTCGGGGCGCTGCGTGGCGAGTTGGTCGAAGTCGGCCGTTCTTGCACGCATGCTGCACACCGTAGCGGCGCTGCCATCATGTTGCTGTGGTCCGGTCTGGCCGAGTTCATGCGCCGCGGCGGCTATCGCTATATGCTGGGTTGTGCCAGTGTCAGTCTGCGTGATGACGGCGTGACGGCTGCCGAGGTATGGCGCAATATCGCCAGTCACTTGAAAGATCCAGATGCCCCGCGCGTCGAGCCGCTGCATCGTTATCCCGTCGAGCTCTTGAACAGCACCTTGCCCGCGCGCGTCCCGCCGCTCATCAAGGGTTATATGAAGCTGGGTGCGCGTATCTGCGGCGAGCCTGCCTGGGACCCGGATTTCAACGCCGCGGATTTTCCGGTTCTGTTGGACATGACCCAGATGGACAGCCGTTACCGGCGCCATTTCGGGCTGGATCCCGTTGCTGCCGAGGTGATTTGATCATGCGAGGGCTGCTCTCAAGGAAACGCGGAGTTGCCCCCAAATCCCTTTCTGCCCGTGCAGGGCGGAGTGGGCGCAGCCCCGTTCAGAGGGCCCTCAGAAGACTGCGCATCCGGCTCATTCGGCGGGCCACGCGCCCGTTCCGGCTAGAACTCAAGCAGCTCGAACGAGAAACCGACTTTTCGCCATTCTGATTCTTCGGCGCGCAAGGTAAAGTCGCTGAGCGGGTGCTTGGTCAGCCAGTCCTGCTTGACTCGAACCACGATCGATTCGCCTCGAACCGACACGCTCAACGGCAGTTGAGGAATGTCGGTACGGCGGCGCATCAGCAACACTGCCAAGCGCAGGCACAGGATGGCAATCCATTGGCTGCGGTCTCGGACGAGGGGTTCGAGTTTGACCAGCTTGCCCTGATGCCCCAGCGCCAACAGCGCCAGCAGTTGCTGGTCTGCCCGGGAAAAGCCGGGCATGTCGGCATTGTCCAGCACGTAGGCGGTGTGCTTGTAGTAGGCATTATGGGCGATTGACAGCCCCACTTCATGCAGATTGGCGGCCCAGCCCAATGCGTTGCGCAGCTCGCTGTGACCTTCGTCAGGAGCATAAATCGAGTCGAAAAATGTCACCGCGGCCTGGCGTACACGTTGGGCCTGATTGTTATCTATGTGATAACGCTTCATGAACTGGTGAACGGACTCGTCGCGCTTGTCGTGGGCAGCGTCGCGGCCCAGCAGGTCATACAGAACCCCGACACGCAGTGCGCCTTCGCCAGTGTGCATCCGGTCGATGCCCAATTCGTCAAAGAGGGCGCTCATGATGGCCAAGCCGCCGGGCAGCACGTCTGCCCGTTCCAGCTTGATACCGGGGAGTTCCTCGGGAATGACCTGGCCCGAGCGGATGATGCGTTCTTTCAGTTTGTTCAAGCCCGCGCGCGTGATGGCGTCTTCGGAAAAACCGCATTCCGTCAGGATCGCGTACAACGCCTTGGCCGTACCCGAGGACCCATACGCCTCTTTCCAGCCGGTCTTGCGGTATTGCTTGGCGATGACTTCGATTTCCCGGCGTGCCATGAGCTCGGCTTGCTTCATCTGATGGGCATCGACGACGCCATCGGGAAAAAACTGCCGGCTGTAGCTGACACAGCCCATATAGAGCGATGACATCAAGCCCGGCTCAAAGCCCTTGCCGATGATGACCTCTGTCGAGCCGCCGCCGATGTCGATCACCAGCCGCTTGTTGGCCGATGGCGGCAGGGAATGCACTACGCCCAGATAAATCAACCGGGCTTCTTCGCGCCCGGCAATCACCTCGATCGGAAAGCCCAGCGCCGCCTCGGCGCGGGGCAGAAACTCCTGGGTATTCCGGGCGACGCGAAACGTATTGGTCGCGACGGCGCGCACCCGGCTGGGATGAAAGCTGCGCAGGCGTTCGCCAAAACGCTCCAGGACTGACACGGCGCGATCCACCGCCTCGTCGCTGAGCCGCTTGTCCTGATCCAGTCCCGCGGCCAGCCGTACGGTTTCTTTGAGGCGGTCGATCTGATAGATCTGGGGACCGCCTTCTTGTTGGACGACCCGTCCGATAGACAGGCGAAAACTGTTGGAACCGAGGTCTACGGCGGCCAGGAGGTGGTCCATGCGGGATGTCGATAAGGCTGTAAGAGCGCCAATTATAAGGAACCGATGTGACAGCGCCCCATAATCGCCAACGGATGTCATCGTTTTGGCGTAGGCTAGGCATATATTTCAGACTGTCATGGAATAGTCACACAATTGCAGTAAAACCGCAGCCTTTGTCTCTAGAATTGGAACCCGGTATGTCTACGTCGCTGGTCGAGCCCCCGTTTTTGAACCGTGAACTTTCCCTGCTGAAGTTCAATGAACGGGTGCTGGCGATGGCGGAGAATCCCCAGGTGCCGCTGCTGGAGCGCCTGCGCTACGTATGTATCGTCAGCTCGAACCTGGACGAATTCTTCGAGATCCGTATTTCCAGCCTCAAGGAACAACTGCGTCAGAATCCCGCCTTGGTCGGGGCTGATGGCTTGACCCCTTCAGAGGCTTTTGCGCGCGTACAGGAAAAGGTCCACGTTCTGGTGGATCGCCAATACACCCTGCTCAATGACGAGATTTTTCCCTGCCTGGATGCCGAGGGAATTGCGTTGTTGCACGCTTCGGAATGGAATGCCGAGCAACAGCAATGGGCGCACAAGGTCTTCAATCGCGACGTGATGCCTTTGCTCACGCCGATCGGCTTGGACCCGGCTCACCCTTTTCCGCGGGTCTATAACAAGAGCCTCAATTTTATTGTGGCCTTGTCGGGTGCAGACGCGTTCGGCCGCCAGGCCTCGATTGCCATCGTGCAGGCGCCGCGAGCGCTGCCGCGATTGATCAAAATGCCGCCCGAGCTCTCCGGCAAGCCCGACGGCTACATCCTGCTGACCTCGTTGCTGCGCGCTTTTGTCGGCGAGTTGTTCCCGGGGCTGGAAATGCTCGGTTGCTATCAATGGCGGGTGACGCGCAACAGCGACCTGTTTGTCGACGAAGAAGAAGTTACCAACCTGCGCCACGCCCTGCAGGGCGAACTGTCGCAGCGCAACTTCGGCGCCGCCGTACGTCTGGAGATCGACCGGTTGACGCCCGACGATCTGGAAACTTATCTGCAGCGGGAATTCTCGCTGACAGCCGATGATACGTATCGCGTGAACGGCCCGGTCAACCTGTCCAGGCTGATGCAGTTGTGCAACGTCGACAACCGTCCGGATCTGTTGTTTACGCCTCACCACGGCTCCGTTCCGCCGCCGCTGGACAGGGTTGCCGACAAACCTGCGGAGTTGTTCGCGGCCGTCGCCCGTGCCGATCAGTTGTTGCATCACCCCTACCAGTCATTCCAACCCGTGATCGATTTCCTGACGGCCGCGGCAGTGGATCCGGACGTGATGGCGATCAAACAGACCATCTATCGCACCGGCGAAGACTCCGAATTGATGAAAATCCTGCTGGCGGCGGCGCGCGCCGGCAAGGAAGTGACCGTCGTGGTCGAGTTGATGGCCCGTTTCGACGAGCAGACCAATATCAATTGGGCCGCTCGCCTGGAGGAGGTAGGGGCGCATGTGGTGTATGGCGTGGTGGCGCACAAGACGCACGCCAAAATGGCATTGGTGCTGCGCCGCGAAAAAGGGCGGCTGCGCCGGTACGCTCACCTGGGCACCGGCAACTACCATCCGCGCACCGCACGGCTATACACCGATTTTGGTCTGCTGACCGCGGATCCAGATTTGTGCGAGGACATGGACAAGGTCTTTGCCCAGCTGACGGGCTTGGGCGCGCGCCGGACGCTGAAGTCGCTGCTGCAATCGCCGTTTACCATGCACGAGACCATGATGTCTCTGATCCAGGCGGAAATCCGTGCCGCGAAACAGGGACGCAAGGCCAAAATCATGGCCAAAATGAATTCCCTGCTCGAGGAACAGATCATCGCCGAGCTCTACAAGGCCAGCCAGGCCGGAGTCAAGATCGATCTGGTGGTGCGAGGCGTATGCGCGCTGCGAGCAGGGGTGCCAGGCCTCTCGGAAAACATCCGGGTGCGCTCCATTGTCGGGCGATTCCTCGAGCATTCCCGGGTGTTTTATTTCTATGCCGATGGCGACGAGCCCGTGTATCTGTCCTCGGCCGATTGGATGGACCGGAATTTCTTCCGCCGCGTCGAGATTGCGTTTCCGGTGCGGGACAAGGATCTGAAAAAGAGGGTCATAGACGAGGCCTTTACCTATGCCTGGCGCGACAATCAATTGGCCTGGGATCAGCAGCCCGACGGTACCTCTAGCCGTGTGCGCAACCGTCGCGCGGCGTTCAATATGCACGAATTCCTGATGGAACGGCTGAAATAAGGCCGCCAGCCCACACTGACACGTTTCGTGTATGTGACTGTCATGGTCTTGTCATGTTGGGCTTCTAACATTCGTTACGTCGATGATCGGACGGGCGGAAACAGCCCGCCGCGACCTCCTAAACGAACACAGAAGGAATTCGAATGTTCAACCGCGTATTCAAACAAATTACCATCGGTGTTGCGCTGAGCGGCGCCGTTTTTGCTGTACAGGCTGCTGATATCACCGGCGCTGGTGCTTCGTTCCCGTACCCGGTCTACGCCAAGTGGGCGTCGGAATACAAGGCTGCGACCAATACCGCAGTGAACTACCAATCGATCGGTTCGGGCGGCGGTCAGCAACAGATCAAAGCCAAGACCGTTGATTTCGGCGCCTCGGACGATCCCCTGAAGGCCGACGACCTGGAAAAGAACGGTCTGCTGCAATTCCCGGCCGTGATCGGCGGTACCGTGGCTGTGGTCAACGTCGACGGCGTGAAGCCGGGCGAACTGAAGTTGTCCGGCCCCGTATTGGGCGATATCTTCCTGGGCAAGATCAAGAAATGGGACGACGCCGCGATCAAAGCGCTGAACCCCGATCTGAAGCTGCCCTCGTCGGACATCATCGTGGTGCACCGTTCGGACGGTTCGGGCACGACCTTCGGCTGGACGAACTACCTGTCGAAAGTCTCGCCTGAGTGGAAAGAAAAGGTTGGCGAAGGCAAAGCCGTCAAGTGGCCCACCGGGCAGGGCGGCAAGGGTAACGAAGGCGTCGCTGCCTACGTTGGCCAGCTGAAGAACTCCATCGGTTACGTCGAATACGCCTACGCCAAGCAGAACAAGCTGGCCTGGACGCAACTGCAGAACAAAGACGGCAAGTTCGTGCAACCCGAACAAACCGCTTTCGCTGCCGCTGCTGCCAACGCCGACTGGAAGAGCGCGCCTGGCATGGGCGTGGTCCTGACCAACGAGCCGGGCGCCGCTTCGTGGCCCGTGACGGCTGCTACCTTCATCCTGGTGCACAAGGTTCAAGACAAGCCCGAGCAAGGCCGCGCCGTGCTCGAGTTCTTTGACTGGGCCTTCAAGAATGGCGCCAAGTCCGCAGAAGCGCTGGACTATGTGCCGCTGCCTGACAACGTGACGGCTGAAATTCGCGCCACCTGGAGCGAAATCAAGTCCGCTGACGGCAAACCCGTCTGGAAATAAGCATCTTAGTAGCCACTAAGATGTAACGATGCGCGGGCCCATCAAGGTCCGCGCATCGTCTGCGCCGCCAGGCCCGAGTATCTCTAAGCGTATTTCAAGGAAAGCCCATCCATGAGCGCGGTAATGGATAATGGTGTGCCACGCCAGTCTCATCAGACGGATTCCGTCACTACCGGTACGCCTTCGCCTATGAAGCAAAACAATAACGCGCTAATGGATGCGCTGTTCAAGAACGCCACGCGGCTTTTTGCCTTTCTGGTGTTCATTCTGTTGGCAGCAATCATGCTGTCCCTTATTTATGGCAGCCGCGAGACACTGGCCAAGTATGGCTTGTCGTTTCTGTGGACCAACGATTGGGATCCTGTCCAGCAGAACTACGGCGCGATTGTCCCGATTGTCGGCACGCTGCTGACCTCGGCCATTGCCTTGATCATCGCGGTACCCGTGTCATTCGGTATCGCGATATTTTTGACCGAGTTGTCGCCCGCGTGGCTGCGCCGCCCCTTGGGTACGGCAATTGAAATGCTGGCTGCCATTCCGTCCATCATCTACGGGATGTGGGGCTTGTTCGTTTTTGTGCCCATTTTCCAGCAGTATGTGCAGCCGACCTTGATTTCCGTGCTGGGGGGCATCCCCGTGATTGGCGGCATCTTTGCCGGCCCGCCGTTCGGTATCGGTATCTTCACGGCCGGCCTGATCCTGTCCATCATGGTCATTCCGTTCATTACCGCCGTGATGCGCGACGTGTTCGAACTGGTGCCCACCATGCTGAAAGAGTCAGCCTACGGCCTGGGCAGCACGACCTGGGAAGTCATGTGGCGCGTGGTTCTGCCCTTTACCAAGACGGGCGTGATCGGCGGCATCATGTTGGGGCTGGGACGTGCCTTGGGTGAAACCATGGCGGTGACCTTTGTGATCGGTAACGCCTTTCAGTTTCCGGGCTCGTTGTTTGCGCCGGGCAATTCGATTGCGTCCGCACTGGCCAACGAGTTCAACGAAGCCGGGGGCCTCCAGAAATCCGCGTTGCTGGAACTGGGTCTGATTCTGTTCCTGATCACCACCATCGTTCTGGCCCTGTCGAAAGTGCTGCTGTTGCGTGCGACGGCCTCCGAAGGCAAAAAGAGCTGATCGGTCTGCCGGACGTTAATGGGAAGAAACATGGCTGAATCTGCAATCAACATGAGCAACGGCATTTATCGCCGTCGCAATCTGGTCAACAAGGTCATGCTGACCATCTCGCTGACCACACTGGTGTTCGGATTGTTCTGGTTGTTCTGGATCATTCTGACGCTGCTGTTCAAAGGCGCACCCGCCTTGTCGTTCACGCTGTTCACCGAGATCACGCCGCCTCCGGGTCAACAAGGCGGTTTGATCAACGCGGTGGTCGGCAGCGTGCTGATGGCAGGTGTCGGTACGCTGATCGGCACGCCGATCGGCGTGTTGGCGGGCACCTATCTGGCTGAATACGGCCAGCGCGGCTGGCTGGCGCCGGCGACGCGTTTCTTGAACGACGTGCTGTTGTCCGCGCCCTCGATCATCATCGGCTTGTTCATCTATGCCGTATACGTGTCCCAAGTCGGACACTATTCCGGCTGGGCCGGTGCGCTGGCACTGTCCATCCTGGTGATTCCCGTGGTGGTGCGCACGACCGACAATATGCTGCTGTTGGTCCCCAACAGCCTGCGTGAGGCAACGGCCGCCCTGGGTTGCCCTAAATGGCGCATGATCACCCTGGTCTGCTATCGCGCTGCCAAGACCGGGATCATTACCGGTATCTTGTTGGCCATCGCCCGCATTTCGGGTGAAACCGCGCCGCTGCTGTTCACCGCGTTGTCGAACCAGTTTATGTCTTGGAACATGAATGCGCCCATGTCCAACCTGCCGGTCGTGATTTACCAATACGCGGCCAGCCCATTCAAAGACTGGAACGATCTGGCCTGGGCCGGTGCCACGTTGATTACGCTGCTGGTGCTGAGCATCAACATCCTGGCTCGCAGCCTGTTCCGCAAATCGTAATTGCCATGCCGGCGCCGTGGGGCGCCGGTGATAGGAAGACAAATGGAAAATACCGTTCTCGCCGACAAAGCTGCCAACGCGGCCGCTGCTCCCGCAGCCAAGTCCAAGCTCGAAGTCAAGAACCTGAATTTTTACTACGGCAAGTTCCACGCGATTCGCAATGTGAACATGTCGATTCGTGAGAACAAGGTCACCGCGTTCATCGGCCCGTCGGGCTGCGGCAAATCGACCCTGCTGCGTACGTTCAACCGTATGTTCGAGTTGTACCCCGGCCAACGCGCCGAGGGCGAAATTCTGCTCGACGGCGAAAACCTGCTCACGTCCAAGACCGATATTTCGTTGATCCGCGCCAAAGTCGGCATGGTGTTCCAGAAACCCACGCCGTTTCCCATGAGCATCTACGACAACATCGCTTTCGGCGTCAAACTGTTCGAGCGCCTGTCCAAGGGTGAAATGGACGAGCGCGTGGAATGGGCCTTGAGCAAGGCTGCGCTGTGGAACGAAGTGAAAGACAAGCTGCATCAAAGCGGCAATAGCTTGTCGGGCGGTCAGCAACAACGTCTGTGTATTGCGCGTGGCGTGGCCATCAAACCTGAAGTGCTGTTGCTGGACGAGCCTTGTTCGGCGCTGGATCCGATCTCGACCGCAAAGATCGAAGAACTGATCGCCGAGCTCAAGAGCGATTACACCGTCGTGATCGTGACCCACAACATGCAACAGGCCGCTCGTTGTTCCGACTACACTGCTTATATGTATCTGGGCGAGCTGATGGAATTCGGCGACACCGACCAGATCTTTGTGAAGCCGGCTCGCAAAGAAACCGAAGACTACATTACGGGTCGTTTTGGTTAATAGCCAGCAGCATAAAAAAAAACGCCAGACTTGTCTGGCGTTTTTTTTATGCACCTTTATCGCGGAAACCGTCGACAGGGCGAAGCTCCAGTCAGCGATTCGCGCTGAGCTCGCGATCAGTACGTCACAGTCATGGTTGCGTAATAAGCGCGGCCCGGCTCGTTGTACGTCGCAGCGCCGGCGGAGCTGGCGTTGCCTTCGCGATAGAGCTTCTTGTCGAACAGGTTGCTTACCCCGACGCGGAAACGCAGGTGGCTGTTCGGCTCGTAGCCTACGCTCAGACCCACCAGGGCATAGGGGCTGACAGTCTGGCGGCCTTCGCCTTCCAGCGTTTCACCTGTACGCAGGTTCATCGACGGGCCTTTTTGCTTGCCGTAGTACGTCACGTTTGCCTGGAACGACCATTCGGGGGTGTAAAACCAGTCCAGCGTGCTGTTGACGGTGTACTTCGGAATGATGCTCAGCGGCTCGCCCGTGTCCTTGTTCTTGGTTTGCATCATGTAGGTGAAGTTGGTGTTCCAGTCCAACGTCGGGGTCAGGGGGATGAACAGGTTACCCTCAAAACCCTCTACAACTGCTTTACCGCTATTGGTCCATTGCAGCACGGGCGCGCCGTTGTTCAAGCGGTACAGATACTCTGTGTCTGCAACGATCTTGTTTTTGTAATCGTTGCGGAAATACGCGGCGCTGGCGCGCCACGTACCTGGATCGTATTCGAAACCGATTTCCTTGTTGACGCTGATTTCCGGCTTCAGATTGTCGTTGCCCGCCAGGTAGCAGCCACCCGAGTTGCTTTCGGCGGCCCAGCAGCCTTGTCCGCGGCTGTAGAGCAGGTAGTTGGGATTGGACTGATACAGGTTGGGGGCTTTGTAGGCGCGGGCAATACCGCCCTTCAGGCGCAGCGAGTCGGTTGCTTTGAACGACAGGTTCAAGCTCGGACTGAAATTGCCGCCGAATTCGCTATTGTGGTCATAGCGCAAGCCCGGGGTCACGATGGTGCGCTTGCCGGCCTGGATGTTGTCTTCGAAGAAAAGGGCGTAGCTGTCCTGGCTCGTCCTGGTCGGGCGATCGCCGCTGGGCGTGCCGTTGATACCGTTGCCTGTAGTGCCCGTATCGTAGCTCTGGCGCAGGGACGAGGGGTCGTCCAGCGATTCATGCAGGTATTCCACCCCGACAGTCGCTACTTGCTGCAGGCCGAGCGTGAAAGGCACACTGGCCTCGCTGGCCGCGCGCAAACTGCGCAGGCGTGCCGTGCTTTTGCCTAGATCGGTCGGCGCGCCTTCGGGACCGCCAGCCAAACCCTCGGCTTGACGGGCGTTGCGCGTGTAATCGTATGACAGTTCCGAACGAGAGGTCCCCCAGTCGTAGTTGCCTCGATGCGTCAAGCCGAAATTCTCGCGATACATGGCGTTGGTTTCTTTGCCATACAGGCTGTCGGAGAACTCGCTGTTGGCGTTGTTCATCGTGTCGCCGGCATAGATGTTGCCCTGGCGGCTGAAGCCCATTTCGAATTCGAGCGTGTTGCGAGTGTCCGGACGCCATGCAAACAGGGCATTGATGTCCTGATTGATCACCCCTTCGCGGCCGGACGTATTGGCGATGCCGTTTTCATCGACCGTCGCATGATCCGCGTTGATGTTGCGGTCATCGGCATTGGTCTTGCTGTAGTTGGCATAGACCCGCATGCTGAGCGTGTCCGAGATCGGTGTGGACAAACGCGCATTGACGCGATTGGTATTGCCCTCGTCGCTGTCTTCCGGCTGGTTGATGTAGTAGGTGGCGGAGGCCGTGGGCTTGTCGCTGGGCTGTTTGGTGATGATGTTCACCACACCGCCCATGGCGCCTGAACCGTAGCGCGCAGCGGCAGGGCCGCGGATGACTTCGATGCGCTCGACTTCTTCTGCGGGGACCCAGTTGGTGTCGCCGCGGGTATCGCGATCGCCATTCCAACCGTAGCGTACCGAGTTGCGCGACTCCACCGGTTTGCCATCGATCAGGATCAACGTGTTTTCCGGGCCCATGCCGCGGATATCGATTTGACGGCTGTTGCCGCGTGCGCCGCTGGAGCTATTGCCGGTCAGGTTCACGCCGGGTTCGCGACGGATGATGTCGGACAAATCGTTGGTGGGAGGACGGCGCTGAATCTCTTCAGCAGTGATCACGGACACCCCCAATGATTCTTTCACTTCTTCCTCTGCCGTACCGAGGACCTCAACGGCGGACATTTCCTGTACGACGGCAGAGTCGTTTGGCAGGGGAGCGTCAGCCTGGCTTTGGGCCAGAGCGGTACCTGAGAGGGCGAGAGTAATCAGGGCGCCTAGATACTGGCGCTTGAAGGGTGGCGTGGACATGCCGATTTCTCCGGGGTGCGCAATAGATAGCGCGCCATCAGTTACATTCGTGGCGCGCCTGATATGTGTTATTGGGAATGATTTACACTATCATTTTTACGTCAGGATTATGTCAGCAAAGCTCAGGTCTGGGCTTTGCTTGCACACTAGATTGTTTTGCTAAATCCCCATTTCTCTCTGTTCGTATCTGTATGAGTTCGGTATCGCTCAGTCATAGCGCGGCACTGCGGCGCAACGCTCCCTTGCTCGACGAACCCGCCTTGCACCGGCAGGCGCGCCATAGCGCGGTGCACTACGCCGTGGTGGCGCCTGGCACGAACCGCCCCATGTTTGAGGGGGTGGTGGATACGGTGCAGCTAGCCGATGGCCTGAGTCTGCATCGAGTGGATGCGCGCGACTTGCAGGGCGTTGCGGTACATGCCCACTTGCAACCTGGGCTGCGTATTGCCCTGACGGTGGGTGGCAAGGCCGACGTCAGCTACGACGGATACCGCTTGCTGTTAGGGCCTCGGCCGGATGGCGGCGCGTGCGGGGCCGTGGTGGCTTTGACGCAGCCCGCCGCGTTCAAGCGGCAGTCCCGTCGAGGCGATCTCGAGCGCAGTGTCAGTCTGACCGTGAGCGACACGTGGCTACAGCAGCGTTTAGGGGAGGCTTTGCCTTCATGTCTGGCGTTCGCCCGGCAGCATCTGTCGGTACATCCCTGGAATGCCTCTGCGCATGCCATCGCATTGGTCGAGCAACTGTTGGCGCCGTCTGAGCTGGACGGCGCATTGCTGCGCATGTATCAAGAATCCCGGTCGCTCGGTCTGGCGGTGGAGGCGTTGAGCAGCCTGAGCGGCGCGGTGCTGTCACCGGTGGCCGACGGGTTGCGGCAGCGAGAGCGATCCCGGATGGAGCAGGTGCGCGAGTTGCTCGACAGTGGGGAGGCCGACGAGATGAGCCTGGTGCAGATTGCCAAGCATGCCTGCCTGAGCGTGAATACCCTGCAGCGTCATTTTCGTGCGGTCTGGGGCAAAACGGTGTTTGCTTATCTGCGCGACGCGCGCCTGGACCGTGCGCGTATGGCGCTGGAACGCGACGCGATCAGCGTGACCCAGGCGGCATTGATTGCAGGCTATTCCAGCCCGGCGAACTTCGCCACGGCATTTCGTCAGCGATATGGCATACCGCCCGGGCAAGCCGGGCGGCGAGTGCCTGAATGATGACGTTCAGGCGTTTCTTCAGCGTGTCAGAATCCGTATAGCTCTGCCGGGTTATCCACGAGGATGCGAGCGCGTAATTCGCTGTCTGGCACCCAGGTGTGCAGCGCTGCCAATGTCGACGCGGTAGCGGGTGGTGTCGGCATCTCCGTCGGATGGGGCCAGTCGGATCCCCATACCAATCGCTCGGGTGCAGCCTGCAATAGTTCATTGGCGACAGGCGCCGCCGAGTCGACGCCGCCTGCCAGATAATGGCCCGATAGCTTGACCCAGCCCGTGCCTCCTTGCAGCCGTGTATGGACGACTCGCCGCGCTGCTTCATAGGCATCTGTCGTCGGCGCCATGCGCCCCAGGTGGTCAAACACCACCGTGCAGGGCAGGCGCAAAATCATGTCAGCGTTTTCCGCGATCTGCGCGGGCGTCATGTGCAGTTGTACATGCCACCCCAGCGAGGCAATGCGCCTGGCCAGCGGCTCGATCATATCGATACGCACAATCGAGGTATGGGCGATGGCGACAGTAAAGCGGATGCCGCGAATGCCGCCTTGATGCAGAGTTTGCAATTCGCCGTCAGACACGTCAGGGAACACCACACCGACACCGCGCGTCTGACTGGCGCCCAATTGCTCGATGGCGTCCAGCGTGACGCGATTGTCCGTGACATGAGGCGCAGGGGTGACGACCACGGCGCGCTGCAGGCCTAGTTCGTCTCGCACTTGCCGATAGGCCTGCGCGGTGCAGGATGCCAGGGGATTGGGCGCGGCTGGTGCTGCGATCAAGTCGGGGTTGTAAATGTGAATGTGCGAATCGCAGGCATTTGCGGGCAGGAATTGCACCTCGTGCGATGCGGTAGCTGGGATTTCGGAGGCGGCTTGAGTCGGTGCGGTCACGAGTGTTCCTGCATGCTGTCAAAAGGGAGAGCCCAGTCTGTTGTGGGCGGCAATCCTCGATTTTAAGCATGCAAGAAAAAAGACCACCCCGTGCGAGTACGGGTTTCAATACCGCGCTTGTCAGCGGCCCCATCAAAACCAATTCACGCGAGAGGGCCATAGCAGATGGCCGGCGCGTGACACGAGCCGGCGCACGGGTTCTGCTGTATCGCTTATTGATCGACGACAAATCCGTCAAAATGGCGTCGCATGGAAATCGGTTTGGTCAGCGGTGGGCGAATTTTTTGGGCATCTGGCAGCAGATTCATGCCCAGGCCAGGGCCTGTCGGGATGTCGACAAAGCCGTCTGTTGGCAGAGGAACCACATCGACGACATCGCTGCCCAGGTGTTCCGCACGTGATTCGAAAATCCCCGCTTCGAAGCCCGTTGCGTATTCCTGAATGGCAAAGTTGGGAATGGCGGCAGCGACTTGCAAGCAGGCAGCCAGGCCGATGGGCGATAGGGGATTGTGCGGTACGACCTGCACCTGATGGGCTTCGGCGATGGCCGCGACCTTCTTGGCGCCCGTAATGCCGCCGCATAGACACAGGTCTACGCGTGCGTACTCCGCACCGTTTCTCGCCAGCAGTGCTTCGAATTCGTACAGCGTAGAGAAGCGTTCACCCGTCGCGATCGGAATATTGATTTTCTCCGCCACACGCGCCATCGCATCATTGCTTTCAGGGCGAATGGGGTCTTCTATGAACATCGGATGGGTGTGCTCAATACCGTGGGAAAAGGTGATGGCCTCTGCCGGCGTCAGCCGCCGATGGATTTCGATCAGCAGATCCACGCGGTCTCCAACGACTTCGCGCATACGTTCCGTGTTGTCGATTGCATCACGCATCTTTTTGATATGCGTCTTGAAGTAGACCTGATCGTGTCCTTCGTCCAGGAATGGATTCAAATGGCCAAACGCGGTGAAGCCGGCATTCATTTTTGCTTCGCATTCGACCAGCATTTTTTCTATGGTGTTTTCGTAGATATGGCCGTAGATACGAGCCTTGGTGCGCGCTGCGCCGCCGAGCAGTTCATAGATCGGCACGCCGAGGGCCTTGCCTTTGATGTCCCACAATGCCATATCGATCGCAGAGATGGCGGCGTTTTCGGCGAGCCCCTGAAAATAGCTGAAACGATGCATGACGTTCCAGTGATGTTCGATGGGGAACGGGTCTTTGCCCTCCAGATACTCTGCAAAGCGGGCAATGCAGGCCCCGGCCGCCTGGATGTGACCCCAGGTTCCGGCTTCACCGAAACCAATGATGCCCGCATCAGTCGTGATACGCGCGAACATGAATTGGCCTACGTGCAAAGGTTCTACTTTCTTGATCTTCATGCTGCTGGGTTCCCTGTCGTTGATGCGTGGGTTGTCAGTTATTGACGATGTTGGCTTTCTTGATGAGCGCACCCCATCTCTGGGCTTCGTTCTCGATGAATTGCTTGGTCTGCTCCGGTGTCATCGTGACGGGCTCCGCACCCGCTGCGATGAGCTTGTCGCGAAAGCTCTGCTTATCCAATGCTTGCTTGAGGTCTGCAAATAAGGTCTGGCTGACCGCGCTGGGTGTTCCTTTGGGTACGGCAAATCCGAACCAATTGGCAACGCGAAACTCGGGGAAACCGGCCTCTGCCGCTGTGGGTACCTTGGGCAACGTGCTGACGCGTTTGTCGTGAGCGACGGCCAATACCTTGAGGCGGCCGGAATCGACATAGGGCGCGGCAGTGGGAGCTGCAGTAATCAATACATCGACTTGGCCGCTGAGCAGATCATTCAGTGCCGGCCCTGAGCCCTTGTAGGGCACATGAGTCATATCGATGCCTGCGACAGATTTCAGGAGTTCACCTGCCATGTGGGGGCCGCTGCCGACACCCCCCGATGCGAAATTGACCTTGCCGGGATTGGCTTTGGCATAGTCGACCAGCTCCTGCAGTGTATTGACGGGCAGTTTTGAGCTGACGGTCAGTACATAGGGGGCTTCTGCATAGATGGAAACGCCGTCCAGATCTTTGATGGGATCGAACGTGAGGGATGGAAACAGACTGGGCACGATGGTCTGCGTCATCTCGTTGGATAGCAGGGTATAGCCATCGGGCTGCGCGTTGGCGACAAAGCCCATGGCGATCGTGCCGCTGGCGCCACCCTTGTTTTCGACCACAAAGGATTGGCCCGTGGACTCCATGAGCGCTTGTGAGGCAATGCGCGCCATGATGTCCGTTGTTCCCCCTGGGGAATAAGGAACGACGACGGTGACGGGGCGTGTGGGATAGGTCGTGGTGGCGTGCGAGGCAAACGTAGCTACGCACGCGCCTATCAGCAAGAGTTTCTGTAATTTATGCATGTTGTCTCCGGTTTGTTTTATGAATGGAAGTCCTGCATGCAGAAATTAGACACGGGTTATGGGTGTTTAAAATGGCCCAAAACTGACTCTACTTTTCAGCCCCAGGTTAATAATGAACGAGTTGACGGGTGCTTCTGCCGAGATGGCTTTTTTCAGTCTGTTGGTGAATGCGGGCAGCCTGACCGCGGCGGCCAGGGAGTTGGGAATTTCTCCGCCGGCGGCGACACGCCGCCTGAAATTATTGGAGGAACGGCTCGGCGTGGCGCTGTTGGCGCGGACGACGCGGCGAATGAGCCTGACGGCAGAGGGAGAGGAATATCTCAGTCACGCCCGGCGCATTCTTTCGGATATTCAGGATTTTGAGCACTATCTATCAAAATCGCGTGTCGAGCCTCAGGGATTGCTGAGAGTCAATGCCACGCTGGGTTTTGGGCGCAACCATATTGCGCCCCTGATATCGAGGTTCTATCAGCGTTATCCCAAGGTACATGTCGAGCTGCAATTGACCGTCAATCCGCCGCCGGCATCGGATAACTCTTTTGATGTGTGTATCCGTTTTGGCGAGCCTCCCGACTCGCGTATGGTCGCGCGGAAACTCGCGAATAATCGGCGGCTATTGTGTGCCTCGCCGGATTACCTGCAAAAGTATGGGGTGCCGAAGACGCCGCGCGATCTGGCGCGTCATCATTGCATTGCGATCCGGCACGGGGATGAGGCGCATGGCCTGTGGCGATTGTCCTCGGCGCAAGGGTCGGAGTTGGCCAAGATCAACGGGCCGCTGGTGACGAATGACGGCGACATCGCGGTGCAGTGGGCACTGGATGGGCTGGGCATCATCATGCGGGCGGAGTGGGACGTAGCCCGGTATCTGGAGAGCGGGCGATTGCAGGTGGTGCTGAGGAACTATCGGACGCCTGAGGCGAATATCTACGCGGTTTATCCGCAGCGGCATCAAATGGCGCGGCGGGTGCGGGTGTTTGTTGATTTTCTCGGGGAGGCGTTTGCTCGGCTTTCGGGCGGGGCGGTTTGGCGGTAAAGGAGGGCGCGCCTAGAACAGATGTTGCGAGGCGTAGCGGTGGAGTGTTCGTTGCTGTTCGGAGGTGTCTCTATGGAGACGTCCCGGCCGCGTGCCTGAGCGAGGTGCCGGGCCTATCGCACGGACTCGGCCCATGACCAGGGGCCTCGGCCTCGCTGCGCGAGGCTAAATCCGCGCTCTACGGCCCGGCACCTCGCTCAGGCACGCGGCCGGGACTCGCATTGAGGAAATGCGACGGACGACGAGAAAGTGCGGCGGACGATGAGGGAATGCGGCGGACGTGGGATGGCAAAGCTGCGGCTACGGTGGGTCGGAGCCGCTGGCTTTGCGGGTACGTCGGGGCTTTTTTGCTGGTTAGCCGACTACGCGGAAGCGTTCGGCGTCGTCCATGAAGGCTTTGTCGCCGAAGGAGGCTTCGTTCGAGCCAAAGGGCATCTGGGCGCGCAATTTCCAGCTGGCGGGGATGTTCCATTCGGCAGCGACGGCGGCGTCGATGAGCGGGTTGTAGTGCTGCAGGCTGGCGCCTACGCCGGCGTTGGCCAGGGCTGCCCAGGTGGACAGCTGGGCCATGCCGCCCGATTGTTCCGACCAGACGGGGAAGTTGTCAGCGTACAGGGCGAACTGTTCTTGCAGGCTGCGCACGACGTCTTGGTCTTCGTAGAACAGGACAGTGCCTACGCCGGCGGCAAAGCTCTTGAGTTTGGCTTCGGTTTTGTCAAAGCCTTCGGCCGGGGCGACTTTGCGGACCTCGTCAATCGCGATTTGCCAGACTTTGTCGCTTTCGGCGCCAAACAGGATGACGGCTCGCGAGCTTTGCGAGTTGAATGACGAGGGGCTGTGCTTGATGGCGTCCTGGATCAGGGCGGTCAGTTCCGCTTTCGAGGCCGACAGGTTGCGACCCAATGCATATTGGGTGCGGCGTTGCTTCAGCGCTTCAAGAAAGGCGTTGCTCATGAAAGAAGTCTCCCGACTAATAGATAGACAGTGAAAGTACGGGCAAATTCTAACTGCTGCGTTGCATCAACGTCACCGGTTTTCGCCGGAAAAAGCACGTTTTGGCGTAGGACAAATTGTTCCTCTGGTGGTGCTAATGGAGCCCCCAGGGGAAAATGCCGGCCATCCACCTTTCCTTTTGCCCCCGCACGGGAGTAGGGAGTTGGCCTGGCAGGGGACGTCAATGCGAAACGGATCGCATGGGCCAGATCACCAGAGTGGCGAATCCGACCGCCAGTCCGGCCGCAATGTCCCAGAGATCGTGCTGCCATGTCGTGACCGTGGAAACCAGCACCAGCAGGCACCAGCCATGCCATGCCCAGCGAGCCAGGCGGTGATGCTGTAACTGCGGCAACCACGCTGACCAGACCAATAGCAGCGTCGCCGCATGCAGTGACGGGAACATGTTGTAGGGCTGCTCAAATGCCCTCAATTGGCTAAAGAGCAGGCCTGTCACTCCATCCGGCTGGGGCAACGGGCGTACGTTGATCGAGGGAACGAGCGCAAATGCCGCAAAGCAGGTTAGTTGCGCCGCCACAATGCGGGCAGCATGCCGCCGCAATGCGTGCAGGCGCTCGAACGCGAAAAACGTGCAGGGAAAAATGAGGTTCAGGCTGAGGTAAGGCCAGATCGTCCAGGCCAGAAAGGGAATCTTGTCGTCCCACGCGGTATGCCATGACACGGCGTCGGGCTGGGCCGCCGCCCAGCGATTGGTCAGGCTGTAGCCGATGAGAAACAGCAGACTCGAAAGCAGCATCCAGCCGATGGCTTCTCGCCAGGGATGATCCGATATCTCTCGATCACCGGTAAACTCCGATTCTTGCACCATTATTGTTTTGCAGGTTGATGACAGATAACTCGAGCGCGGCCTTATCTCATCCTGGCGACCGCTGGGTCAACAGTCCAGCCTGGACGTTGCTGGAGCAGGCGCATGACGGGCGTATGCTGCTCGTGTTGACTGGTGGTGCCGACGAAACCTATATCGTAGACGAAGCCGTCTCCGATGCTTGTGTACATCGCGTTTTTCAGGCATGGCAAAACGGGAGTTTGTCCTCGTTGCGGGATGATCCGGAATGTGGCGCAGCGGTGCGTCAGATACGGCGGGTCGGGGCGTTGGTGCCGCCTCGGGCGTTGGGCGAGGTCAACCGTTTTTCGGTCGCGTGGCTAGGGGATCCGTGTGATGCGTTGATGCCGGTATTGACCACGATGGTCGCGGAATACCGAATCGCATTGCAGGGCGATGTGCCGCCTGATGCCGTTGCCGCCACGGATGGCAATATCGAGGATCTCCTGCTCGTCGTGCGCACCAATGCTCAATGGGAGTCCGCGTTGAGGTCCTATGCCGCGTTGCGGCCGCGGCAGCGGCACTTGTTCATCGATACGGCGTATCACCACACGGTGAGTATTGGCCCGTACGTTGTGCCAGGCGATACGGCGTGCGTCGCATGCCTGGGGCATCGTGTTGCTCATCGCTGGGGCGATTTGTCAGGCCCTGCCAAACCCGCCGTGTCGACCCGACCGCACACGATCGCTGCCTTGTTGGCGCCTTTGTTGACGGCGCCTGGCGGCCTGCTGCCGTTCATCGAACATAGCGTCAGTTTGAATTTACAGTCCTTGTCCAGTGTGCGTGACAAGGTCTTCCAACTCCCCTGGTGCCCGGTATGTGAGAGCCGGCATGACCCGTTGGCCGGGGCGTTGGATCTACCTTGGCAGGTGTCTCCGCCTGTCCCCTTGTCTGGCCCGGCGGGTCATTGAGGAGTTTGCCTTGTATCGTCTGCCTGATCAGTTCGATCCCTCTGGGCGCCAGGATAATCTGTCAGCGGCTGGGGGCGGATCGACGTCGACGACGTGCAGCAGTTGTCTGGTCACCGTCGGCATCGCGAGTGTGGCCACATCGTCGATTTTCTCGGGGCTTGTACCCGAGGTGTTGGGGCGAGCGGGAGCGTCTGACTCGACTTCGGCCGGCGCGTCTTCAACGGTTGCTGCGACTGAGCCATCATCGTCCGCTGTCATCGTGCCTGCAGCGGATCATATCGATACGAATGGGCAAGCGAGTGCCTCGCCTGTACAAGCGCCCATGGCAACATCAGAGACTGGCCGACATTACGATGCACGCTTGTCCGCAGGCCTGCGCCAGCCTATGTCGAAGGGCGAGCGCCGCACGATGGGGGCGCTGTCGATTGTATTGGCTGCCATTGCAGGGGTGCTCGGGTTTCTCGTACAGCCTCTGTTTGGCGCCATTGCCTTTTTCGCGGTTTACATCGGCATATTCTGCGTAGTTTACGAACGTTCGAATCGATCTCCTGGGCGGGGGGCTGCCGTCGCGCTGTTGATGTTGATCGGCATTGTGGCGTGCGCGGCGCTTGAGATGTATTTCTGGATTGAGAACATGTGACTGCGGATATGCCTCAGCTGTTATCGCACCGTTTACTGGAGCAGGCGGCAGGCGCACGTTGCGGGCTGGTGCCGCCCGTCAGCCCTGTCGATCCGCAGCCTTGCGACAGGCTGGGTCCGATCTTTGACGGCAAGCTGCTGGCGAATGCGGCGGTGCCCAAAGACCCCGTGAACGCATGGCAAACGGTATCCGGGGCCGTCGCGCTGGATTCGCGGGGTGCCATCGCTGGCGCGATCGCAGAGGCCCTGGAGCGTCTGGCGGCGGCGCAGGCCACATTGACCTTGCGTATGCGTTCACAACTCGTTGACGACGAGCGACTGGATGACGACGTGTTCGCCTTGTTTTCCTCTGAGCAGCGAGCACAGCCCGATTTTCCGTGGCCGATGGTGCCCTCGCCAGATGATCTCTATGCGCCGGTATATCGGCTCGCCGACAACCAGATGTATTGGGTGCCCCAAGAACTGGTTGGGTTGGGCCCGCGATCGGGCCAGGCGCGCATGCCTTCGACATCCAGCGGCCTTGCCGCGTGGCGCGACGAGGCTAATGGGCCTTGGCTTGCTGTCTTGCGCGCCGCGCAGGAATTATTAGAGCGCGACGCGTTGGCGACAACATGGCTCAATGGCCTGGGTGGCCGCCAGTTGAGCTTGCCTGTCGAGTGGACCGATTATGTCGCTGCCAGTGGCGGGGAAATCGCGGCCTTTGATCTGACCCAGGCGTGGAATCCTCATCGTGTCGTCGCTGTCGCCGGCGGCCTGCCATATGCGGGGCATCCACGTTTTGTGTTGGGCGTTGCGTGTCGTGCGAACTTGAGCGAGGCATTGCATAAAGCGCTATTGGAATGGGCACAGGCGTTGACCTTTGCATCTCATCTGGCAGATCGAGGCGACGATTTGCCGCGTCAGCCTGATGCGTTGCGCCGTTTTGATCAGCATGCCGTGTTCTATACCTTGCGGCCTGATTTGTGGCGCCAGACTGCGTTGATGGAACACGCCACGCCTCATGTCGAGCGGGCTTTTGACGCAGTAACGGCAACGAGGAGAACACGGGCAGAGAGCGTCGAGGCGGCAATGGCGAGCGCTGTGAGCCGCACCATGGCAGCTGATAACGTGTGCTCTGATGTATCAGGCTGCGGCCAGTCCTTGGCGCAGTTGCGTGCATTGCAGGTATCACTGACGAGTAGCGGCATTGATCTTTACTATCGAGAGCTCACGACGGTCGATGTGGCGGCCACCGGTCTTCGTGTGATGCGAGTGCTGTCGCCGCAATTGAGCGGATTGCACGCCGACGAACGCGCGCCGTTTCTGGGTGGCCGTTGTGCGGATATCCAATGGCGTTATCCCGGTAGTGTGCGCCACACAGCTTTTCCGAATCCTCTTCCTCATCCGTTGGGCTGAGAACCCGGCCCGTTGCCATGGCATCCCATATGCATTCCGATTCAGATTCGCCCTGGGCCGATGCGCCTTTGTTTCATCTGTTCTGGACAAACGGAGCGCTCAACGATAGCCGGGCAATGGCGATGGGGCAGCGTATAGCGCGTGACGCTGTAAGGCCGGCAGGAACGCCGATGCCAGTACATCGAGCCGGTACGCTGGCGCTGCCCGAAGTGTCGAATGACGATGCCGATGCGCCAGATCGTGATACCTCTGTCTGGAATCGTCGTGCCAGTTCACGCTCATTCGGCGATGAGTCCGCAACGTTGCGCGACCTGGGGCACGTACTGCATCCGCTGCGAACGCGTTCGCAGGGCACAACACGGCTGTTGCCGTCGGGCGGCGCCAAGTATCCCATTCAGACTTATGTGGCGTTGTGCCGATTGGACGGTCCAAAGGCATTATCCGGCCAAATTGCCTGGTACGATAATGTGCGTCACGGGCTGGCACCGGTATGCGCTTGCCCCTCTTGGCCGGATCTGGCGCACACATTGGGAGTGGACTGGATCGATGAGCCTGCGGCCGTCGTTTTCATGGTCGCTCGTCCAGAGAATACGCTCGCCAAATACGGCGAGCGTGGCGGGCGCTTTCTGCTGATCGAGGCAGGCGTTCAGCTCGGCGCGCTCAGCTATCAAGTTGCGCAGATCGACTGGGCAGGCTGCGCGATTGGTTCCTATCACGATGAGGCGGTGCTGGCGCTTTTAGGATTGTCGGCGCCTCGTCACGTGGCCGTATCAGCGTATGCGTTTGGCCCCAAGAAAGCGTAAACCGTGGCTTGCATGGGCAGCGGGTTCTGTACCGTGCTGCTCGGTGCATGTGGGTCGGGCGTTGCGAGCCCACATTGGAGCTCGCCCCCGCTAGAATATTTCCATGATGGATAAATTACGACTGGACAAATGGTTGTGGGCGGCGCGCTTTTACAAGACGCGCAGCCTGGCCTCGCAGGAAATCGGTAAGGGGCGGGTACTGGTCAATGATCAGGCCGCCAAACCCGCACGTGAAATCGCCGTAGGCGATCGGGTGAGCGTGCGTAAGGAAGATCCGCCGATTCACGTACACGTTCGAGCGCTGAGCGCCGTACGCGGTCCTGCGCCGGTCGCGCGCCTGCTTTACGAAGAAACTGCAGAAAGCATCGCGGCACGCGAGCGCGCTGCCGAGATGCGCAGACTGGCTCCCGAACCCGCCCAAGGTATCGCTGCAGGGCGCCCCACCAAACGTGATCGACGGCTGATTGATCAGATGCGTGGCAAGTGAGTCTGCAAGGATAACTGCTGTAACGAGGCAATCGCCAACCCGTGCCGGCTCCCGGCGCTGATTCGTTGATTGTGGTAGCATTCCGTTCCCTGACGAGAACGACGCGTTTTTTCGTTTACGGTCAAGGCAAATCAGTACCCACGGGGCGTAGCGCAGCCTGGTAGCGCATCTGCTTTGGGAGCAGAGGGTCGCGAGTTCGAATCCCGCCGCCCCGACCAATGAAATCAAAGGCCTACAGATCTAGATCTGTAGGCCTTTTCCCTTTCTGGGAATTTTGCCTCACTGCCGGGCAACGAGAGCGCTGCCCCATTAACGGGGATGGGTATTCATCAGACGGGCTGGAACCATTACCAGACAAAATTTGCCAGCCTGTTCTGCGGCTCGGGACGCTTCGTCGACAACGAGCCAAGCTCGTACGATTTCCTGATCGTCGACGAGACGCATCGCTTGAACGCAAAGAACGAGCTATATGGAAGGCACGCGGTCTCTGGATCATCGCGCTCAATCTCACATTCATGATTTGTATCAAAACATTCATATATTTTGTGCGAATATAGGCGCTTATTGGCATTGACGTGCAATACTGTGCAATATGGTATCTAGTCATTAATCGGCATGTCTGCGCAGCGGACCATGGCGTCGAAGAAATTTTTTCCTACATCGAGGGAAGTAAATGACTTTGTGTACCGAGTCCGAGCCGCACTCCAGCTTGCTGGATTTTCAGATGCCAGCGTTCGTTATGCCATTTCCACAGGAAGTGAATCCGTTGCCTTCTCCCGAGGAAGCTACAACGAGATGGGCTGAGATGCATGGCCTGCTTCCGACCCCTGCCTCGCGAACTCGATTTCAGGAGGCGCGATTCGGTCAACTCACGAAGCTCTCTCATCCGACTGCAGATAAGGATCTGCTTGATCTGATGGCCCAGTGGTACACCTGGTTTTTTCTATTTGACGATCAATTCGACGACGGACCTCTTGGCGTTCGTCCCGATCTCGTGCCGGAGATGATCGCCCCATTCATGGGCGTTCTTAACGACGTCTCTCCTCCCGCGACCAACCCTCTCGCGCTCGCGCTTGCAGATCTGTGGGGCCGCACTACTCGCGGGTCGCGATCGTCGGCTTGGCTGCGTCGGCTGGCTCGAGACGCTCGTTCCTATATCGACTCATATCGCTTTGAGGCCATTCACCGCGCTGGCAACGAGCGTCTCGGGATCGGGGAGTATCTGGCACACCGTAAGAACTCGACTGGCATGCGGATGATCTTCGACATTTTCGAGATCATCGCGCAGGCCGATTTGCCCGACCACGTGATCGAGTGTGAAGCGTTTCTGGCGCTACGTGCATCTGGCGTTCTTATTACGGGGCTACACAATGACATCATTGGGCTCGAGAAGGAGGTAGCGCGTGACTATCCCTTCAACATGGTCGTGGTTGCGCGCGAAGTGCAAGAATGCTCACTACAGCACGCAATCGATTTGGCCAATGCTGTCACTACCGGCCATGTTGCGGCATTCCTTACGGCGAAATCTGAACTTCCCGGAGAGCTTGACGCTCTTGGCGTTGATGCGGCGACCAAGGCGGCGGCCATGCGAACGGTTCAGGAGTATCAGCGGATGATCCGCGGCCACTATGATTGGTCTTTGAAGACTGATCGCCTTGTGAAAATTGAATACACAACGAAGGACCAGCCGCCCAGCTTCCTTCCGGAGTTACTCGTACCGCATGCAGTCGCGGTTCAGACGGGTTCTTAGCTTGGGAGCTGTGGCGTCCCGCTGATGCACGTCGTTCGATTGCGGACCGTGCACATAGATCCAGCGCGACGGTTGTCCGGTGTGCTCATACGGACGTCTCTCTCACTCACGAGCTGTTCGATCTCATAGACGAGCCGGCCATCTTGGCACGCCAATCATGTGAATCGAAACGGCCGCCTCAATAGGTTAGTGGTTTCAGCAAAGGGTAGCTCATGCGGATTGTATTAGCTCGACCTAGAGGATTCTGTGCCGGCGTCGAACGGGCGATCGAGATCGTAGAGCGGGCATTGAGCCGATTTGGCCCGCCGGTCTACGTGCGTCATGAGATTGTCCATAACCGCCATGTCGTGGCAGATCTCGAAGCCAAAGGCGCGGTGTTCGTGGATGAACTCGACGTGGTTCCGCCTGGCAGCGTCACTGTCTTCAGTGCACATGGCGTCGCATACTCAGTCGAACGCAATGCCCAGCAGCGAACGCTCGATGTGATCGACGCCACCTGCCCCCTGGTGACCAAAGTTCACATAGAAGGGCAGCGCTACGCGGGAGAGGGCCGAACCGTCATCCTGATCGGCCATGCAGGACATGCCGAGATCATCGGGACGCTGGGACGGATTTCTGGCCCCGTCAAGCTGATTTCTACGGCCGAAGAGGTGGCGTCGCTCGTTGTCGACGATCCCGAGAAGTTGGCCTATATCACCCAGACGACGCTGAGCATCGACGATACGCGGGTGATCATCGACGCACTGAAGGCGCGCTTTCCGGCCATCGTCGGTCCGGACATCAGGGATATCTGCTACGCCACGCAGAATCGGCAGCGCGCGGTGCGAGAGCTGGCCAGAATCGCCGAGGTCATTCTGGTCGTTGGCTCGCAGAACAGCTCCAATTCCAATCGGCTGCGCGAGATCGGCGAGGAGCTCGGCGTTCCGAGCTACCTGATCGACGACGCCTCGGCAGTGAATCCGGCATGGCTGCACAGCAAGAGTACCGTCGGCATTACCGCCGGCGCATCCGCGCCGGACAGTCTCGTCGATCAATTAGTCGAGGTATTGCAGCGCCGCCACGATGCCGAAGTGACGACATTGTCGACGATTGAGGAGAATGTCCGATTTCGCTTGCCTGCAAGGTTGGCTGATTGACACGCCATCTCCTTTCTATGCCGCCCCGTACTCCCGATGCAGTCTCCGCGGGAAGCAACCTGTTTCCTCGGATTAAGCGGAGCAACGATTGAGGATTTCACAATGAGCGCTGCTGACGAGCGACGACACATCACTCCTTTGCTGAACAACCTTGAAGGGCCACACAGCCTTCGCCAGATCGATGATACGGACCTCTTGAAGCGCATCGCTGAGGAGCTGCGGAACGAACTTCTCGATGCAGTCTCGTTAACAGGCGGCCACCTAGGTGCCGGACTTGGCGTCGTCGAGCTGACCGTGGCCCTGCACGCCATTTTCGACACGCCGGAAGACCGTCTCATCTGGGATGTAAGCCACCAAGCCTACCCCCACAAAATCCTGACCGATCGGCGCGATCGCATCCGCACGCTGCGCAAGGGGGGCGGCCTTTCAGGATTTACGCGGCGGGCCGAAAGCCGTTACGACCCGTTTGGCGCCGCCCACAGCTCGACGTCGATCTCGGCGGCCCTCGGCATGGCTGTGGCGCGCGATCTCGGCGGGCAACGGCGGAATATCGTTGCCGTGATCGGTGACGGCGCGATGAGCGCGGGCATGGCCTATGAAGCATTGAACAATGCTGGGGCGATGGCCGCACGCCTGATAGTCGTGCTCAACGACAACGCCATGTCGATCGCCGCGCCCGTCGGGGCCCTAAACCGATACCTCTCGAACCTGACCGGGCGTGGAGGCTCTGAGCCGGCGTGCGGGCGCCCGGACCGGACGCTCTTCTCGGATCTCGGTTTTCGGTATGTCGGGCCGATCGACGGGCACGACCTCGATCAACTGTTGCTGACGCTACGCCGCGTTCGCGACGACCCGTCCCCCGGCCCCGTCCTGATCCATATCGTGACCGAAAAAGGCCATGGATATGCTCCGGCGATGGGAAGCCCCGATCGGCTGCACGCCGTGTCCGGCTTCGATGTGACGACTGGCGTGCAGGCCAAGTCGTCGCCGCAGGCGCCGACCTATACCGAGGTCTATGCCAAGGCCTTGATCGCCGAGGCAGAGATCGATTCAGCGATCGTGGCCATAACAGCCGCGATGCCGTCGGGCACTGGCGTCGATGCCTTTGCCAAGCGTTTCCCGAAGCGAGCGTTCGATGTCGGCATTGCCGAGCAACATGCCGTGACTTTCGCCGCCGGCATGGCGGCGGAAGGGATGAAGCCATTCTGTACCATCTATTCAACCTTTCTGCAGCGCGCTTACGACCAGGTGGTTCACGACGTTGCGTTGCAATCACTGCCAGTTCGGTTCGCCATCGACCGGGCTGGGCTGGTTGGGGCCGATGGCGCCACGCATGCCGGCAGCTTCGACCTCGGCTATCTCGGCATGCTGCCGGGCATTGTGATCATGGCCCCATCCGACGAGGCGGAGTTGATGCATATGGTGGCGACGGCGGTCGCGATCGACGATCGACCCTCGGCCGTGCGCTACCCTCGAGGCGCGGGCACCGGCATCGCTCTGCCGGCCCGCGGCAAGGTGTTGGAGGTCGGCCGTGGCCGCATCGTGCGCGAAGGTGGGGGGGATATCGCGATTCTCAGCCTCGGTACCCGACTGCAGGAATGCCTCAAGGCAGCGGACGAACTGGACGGCCTTGGCCTGAGCACCACCGTAGCAGATGCCCGCTTTGCCAAGCCGATCGACTGTGAACTTGTCGAGCGGCTGGTTCGGGAGCACCGGGCTTTGATCGTGATCGAGGAGGGGGTCGTCGGCGGCTTTTCCTCGCTGGTGCTGCATCACCTCGCCGTCACTAACCAGATCCACACCGGCGCCAGAATCCGGCCGATGGTTTTGCCCGATCGTTTCCTCGACCACGATCACCCGCATGCGCAGTACGACGATGCCGGTTTGACCGCACGCCACATCGTGACGGCTGCGCTGGACCTATGCGCATGCAGTCCGGGTGACCGCCGGAGGTTCGCATCGGCTCATCCGCAATTCTGAACGCTATGGGGGCTCAACGAATGCAAGATTCTGCACAGAGTGCACTAGCAACGTCCACCATATTGCCATTAGATGGCGCGTATGATCTGGGCCGCGCTATGGCCGACACGGCTGAGAACATCGAGCAGGTTCTCAACTCCTTGCTGCCGGAGCTCAGGCCAGGAGAGCCTCCCGTGGTCGCGGCTATGCGCTATGCCACTTTGGCGGGAGGCAAGCGCCTGCGCCCATTTCTGGTTGTCTCCTCGGCGCGCGTGTTTGGCGTAACGGGGCCAGGTGTCCTGCGGACTGCCGCGGCACTGGAGATGGTCCACTGCTACTCGTTGATCCATGACGATCTGCCGGCCATGGACAACGATGATCTTCGCCGCGGCAGGCCGACCACTCACAAGGCCTTCGATGAAGCAACCGCGATTCTTGCCGGCAACGCGTTGTTGACGCTGGCGCTCGAGATCTTGGGCAATGCTGTGACCCATCCAGAGTCCGATGTGCGGATCTCGCTCGTCACCGGCCTCGCCCGGGCGGCCGGTGTCGCGGGAATGATCGGCGGCCAGGCCATGGACATGGCGGTGCATGAGACCCCCGTGATGGATCTCGATGGGCTCATCCGTTTACAGCAACTGAAGACTGGGGCGCTCTTCGCCTTTGCCGGCGAGGCCGGGGCCATTCTGGGCAAGGCGGCAGACGACGCGCGCAGGGCGCTGATATCCTACGCGTACGACATGGGCGTTGCCTTCCAGATTGCAGATGACCTGCTCGATGTACGCGGCGAGGCCAAGGACATCGGCAAAACCCCCGGCAAGGATGCAGCCAGCGGCAAGGTGACCTTCGTCTCGCTTCTCGGCGAAGGCGAGGCCGAGGTACGTGCGCACGAATTCTCCGACCGGGCGATCCGGCATCTTGACGCGTTCGGTCCCGAAGCCGACGCACTTCGTGCCGTTGCCCGGTTTGCAGTCGAACGCCGCAAATGATAGCGCTGCTGAGGTCAACTTCCATACCGCCGAGCGGTTCAGTATCAGGGCGCTGTCACCTTATCCGCAGGAGATTCCGTCGTGAGCACCGTCCGCGCCTGTCGCCAGATTCAACGCCGGAAATCCCGCTAGCTGCCCTGCCTGTGCTGCCGTGAGGCGCGCTGTCTCTGCGCGAATGTGTTCGCGCTTATGCTAATCTGCTGATAGCCAGACGCGTAGCATTACCCCGCGCGCGATCCGGTGGCGGCCTCGTGCGCGGTTACCCCCTCGCATATGGCTAATGCAAAGCAAGAACGCATGACACGATCGAGCGTGGAGACAACACCATGAGCCAATATGGCCCACTAAAATTGCACGTCCCCGAGCCCACCGGGCGCCCGGGTTGCAAGACCGATTTTTCCTATCTGCATCTTTCGCCCGCGGGCGATGTCCCCAAACCCCCCATTGATGTCGCGGCCGTCGATACCGCCGATCTGGCCTATCGTCTCGTGCGCGTGATCGATGACGAGGGGCATGCCCAGGGCCCCTGGGCACCACAGTTGGATGACGATACGCTGCGCGCCGGGATGCGCGCCATGCTCAAGACGCGCATTTTCGATTCCCGCATGCTGACGGCACAGCGGCAAAAGAAAATCTCGTTCTATATGCAGAGCCTGGGCGAGGAAGCCATCGGCTCGGCGCATGCGCTGGCCCTGGAGCAGGGCGACATGTGTTTCCCGACCTATCGCCAACAGAGCATTCTGCTCACGCGCAATGTGTCGCTGGTCGAGATGATGTGCCAGTTGATGTCCAACGAGCGGGATCCGCTAAAGGGACGCCAACTGCCTGTCATGTACTCCAAGCGTGACGCCGGGTTCTTCTCGGTTTCGGGCAACCTTGCTACGCAGTTCATTCAAGCGGTCGGTTGGGCGATGGCGTCGGCGATCAAGGGCGATACGCGTATCGCCTCCGCCTGGATCGGCGACGGCGCGACTGCCGAGGCGGATTTTCATACTGCATTGACGTTCGCTCACGTCTACCGCGCGCCTGTGATCTTGAATGTGGTCAACAATCAATGGGCTATTTCGACCTTTCAGGCGATAGCGGGTGGGGAGGGTGCGACGTTTGCCGGGCGAGGCGTAGGCTGCGGGATTGCCTCGCTGCGCGTGGACGGCAATGATTTCCTGGCGGTATATGCCGCCTCGCACTGGGCCGCCGAGCGCGCGCGCCGCAATCTGGGGCCAACCTTGATCGAGTGGGTCACGTATCGGGCGGGGCCGCATTCCACGTCGGATGATCCGACGAAGTATCGGCCGGGCGACGACTGGAGCCATTTCCCGTTGGGAGACCCGATCGCCCGATTCAAAAAGCATTTGATCAGTCTGGGCATTTGGTCGGATGAGCAGCACGACGCCTTGAAGGCAGAGCTCGAGGCCGAGATTCTGGCGGCGCAAAAAGAGGCCGAGAGTTTTGGCACGCTGGTCGATGGGCACGTGCCCAGTGCGGCCAGTATTTTCGAGGATGTCTACGAAGAGATGCCGGACCATCTGCGCCGGCAGCGCCAAGAGCTGGGAGTCTGATCATGGCAA
Organism: Bordetella muralis; assembly: GCF_054781015.1. Lineage (NCBI taxonomy): Bacteria > Pseudomonadati > Pseudomonadota > Betaproteobacteria > Burkholderiales > Alcaligenaceae > Bordetella > Bordetella muralis. The sequence goes on from NZ_BAAGVF010000004.1 coordinate 125,366, forward strand.
ACGACAAGAATACGGGTCCGGCGACGACGTCGATGACCATGATCCAGGCATTGCGTTCGGCCATGGACGTCATGCTGGAACGTGATGACAATGTGGTGGTGTTCGGTCAGGACGTGGGGTATTTCGGGGGCGTGTTTCGCTGCACCGAAGGCTTGCAAGCCAAGTACGGTTCATCGCGTGTATTTGATGCGCCTATTTCAGAGGGCGGTATCGTCGGTGTCGCGGTGGGCATGGGGGCATATGGGCTGCGGCCTGTGTGCGAAATCCAGTTCGCCGATTATTTTTATCCTGCGTCGGATCAGATTGTGTCCGAAGCAGCGCGGCTGCGTTATCGCTCGGTGAATGAGTTCATCGCACCGATGACGATTCGCATGCCCTGCGGTGGCGGTATCTATGGCGGGCAGACGCATAGCCAGAGTCCCGAGGCCATGTTCACGCAGGTGTGCGGCTTGCGTACCGTGCTGCCCTCCAACCCGTACGATGCGAAAGGCCTGTTGATCGCAGCGATCGAGAATAATGATCCGGTGATTTTTCTCGAGCCGAAACGTCTCTACAACGGCCCGTTCGATGGACATCATGATCGCCCCGTGACGCCGTGGAGCAAACATCCTGCCAGCCAGGTCCCCACGGGCTATTACACCGTGCCCCTGGGCAGCGCCGCTGTTGTGCGGCCGGGCGAAGCGTTGACGGTACTGACTTATGGTACGACGGTGCATGTATCTCTGGCTGCAGCCGAGGAAACAGGTCTCGATGCCGAGGTGATCGATCTGCGTACGCTATGGCCGCTGGATCTCGACACGATCGTGAACTCGGTACGCAAGACCGGACGTTGCGTCGTGGTGCATGAGGCGACACGGACTTGCGGTTTTGGCGCCGAGTTGGTGTCTTTGATTCAAGAGCATTGCTTTCATCACCTGGAGGCTCCTATTGAGCGTGTCACGGGTTGGGATACTCCCTATCCGCATGCTCAGGAATGGGCATATTTTCCCGGGCCGGCTCGCGTGGGCGCGGCATTCCAACGCGTGATGGAGGCATGACATGGGGATTCACATCATCAAGATGCCGGATATCGGCGAAGGGATTGCCGAGGTCGAGCTGGTTGCGTGGCATGTAAAGGTTGGCGATACCGTGACCGAGGATCAACCTCTGGCCGACGTGATGACGGACAAGGCGACGGTGGAAATTCCATCGCCTGTAGTGGGCAAGGTGATCGCACTGGGCGGCAACGTGGGTGACACGATGGCCGTGGGCGGTGAGTTGATTCGTTTGGAGGTCGAGGGCGCGGGTAATTTCAAGGGCGATGCGACGGCTGCGCAAGCAGATCAGACGCCAACCGCCGTGGCCGACAAACCAGCGGGTGAGCCGAGCGTGCCTCGAGATGCCGCAGGTCAAGCCGAGACACTGTCTTCGTCTGGGACTGCCCGGAAATCCACCGCAGCAACATCCGCTGTGCAGCACGCCGCGCCGTCTCGTCAGCCTGGCGAACGTCCCTTGGCCTCGCCCGCCGTGCGCAAGCGTGCCTGGGATCTCGGCATCGAGCTGCGTTATGTGCATGGATCTGGCCCGGCGGGCCGTATCATGCACGAAGACCTCGATGCCTATGTACAAGGGCAGGGCGCAACGGCATCGGCAGCACTATCCGGATATCGCGAGCGCCATGACGAGGAACAGGTACCCGTCGTGGGCCTGCGTCGTAAGATCGCGCAGAAAATGCAGGAATCCAAGCGGCGTATTCCTCATTTCAGTTATGTCGAGGAAATCGACGTGACTGAGATCGAGGGGCTGCGCGCGCAACTGAATCGCAAGTATGGCGAATCGCGAGGCAAGCTCACGCTGTTGCCCTTGCTGGCGCGCGCCATGGTGATCGCATTGCGGGATTTTCCGCAAATCAATGCGCGTTACGACGACGAGGCGGGTGTGGTGACCCGTTTCGGCGCAGTGCATCTCGGTGTGGCGACGCAGACCGATGCCGGTTTGATCGTGCCTGTTGTGCGCCATGCCGAGTCGCTCGATATCTGGGGGATTGCGCAAGAGATCGCACGGTTGGCCCAAGCTGTGCGCAGCGGCAAGGCCGAACGTGATGCGTTAAGCGGGTCCACGATCACACTCACGAGTTTGGGGGCATTGGGCGGTATTGTCAGTACGCCCGTCATCAATCATCCCGAGGTCGGTATCGTGGGTGTGAATCGCATTGTCGAGCGGCCGATGTTCCAGCAAGGCGCAGTCGTTGCCCGCAAGCTGATGAACTTGTCTTCGTCCTTTGATCATCGTGTGGTCGACGGCATGGATGCAGCGCAGTTCATCCAGGCAGTACGCGCATTGCTTGAACAGCCGGCCTTACTTTTCGTGGAGGCGTGATGAGCGAGACGCTGAACACAACATTGTTGGTGATCGGCGGCGGGCCGGGCGGTTACGTCGCCGCGATCCGCGCCGGTCAATTGGGTGTGCCCACGATCGTCGTCGAGGGACAGCAGCCGGGTGGCACCTGCTTGAATATAGGCTGCATTCCGTCAAAGGCGCTGATTCATGCGGCGGGCGAGTTTGAACGTGCTCGCGAGTACGCCGAGACTGCACCCTTGGGTATTTCAGTGCAGACGCCGTCGATAGACATCACCAAGACTGTCGCCTGGAAAGACGGCATCGTGAGCCGGTTGACCGGGGGCGTAGCCGCCTTGCTCAAGAAAAACGGTGTGCAACTGATGCGCGGCTGGGCACAGGTGCTGGATGGCAAGACGGTCGAGGTCGATACCGGACAAGGTATCCAACGGATTCAGTGCGAGCACTTGCTGCTGGCGGCGGGATCCGAGCCGATGCCGTTGCCGTCCATGCCTTTCGCAGGCCGAGTGATTTCGTCTACCGAAGCGCTGTCGCCGTCATCTATCCCCGAACGACTGGTGGTGGTCGGCGGTGGCTATATTGGATTGGAGCTGGGTACGGTGTATCGCAAACTCGGCGCCGAGGTCGCGGTGGTCGAGGCGCAGGATCGTATTTTGCCGACCTACGATGCCGATCTGACCAAGCCGGTCGCGGCGGCGCTGGCGAAGATGGGGATCACACTCTACCTCGGGCGCAAGGTCATGGGTATGAATGCGGCCGGCGATGCAGTGCGCATACAGGATGCATCGGGGGCTGAGACGGTGTTGCCGGCGGATCAGGTTCTGCTGGCTATCGGGCGGCGGCCACGTACCCAGGGATGGGGGCTGGAAAACCTGCAGTTGAGCCGATCGGGCAATGCATTGCGTATTGATGATCAATGCCGGACGTCGATGCGAAATGTCTGGGCGATCGGCGATATCGCGGGTGAGCCGATGCTGGCGCATCGTGCGATGGCGCAGGGCGAGATGGTTGCCGAATTGGTGGCTGGTCACAAGCGTCGCTTTACGCCAGCGGCCATTCCGGCGGTGTGTTTTACCGATCCGGAAATCGTCACGGCGGGTCTGGCACCGCAGCAGGCTCAGGATGCCGGGTTGGATTGTCTGGTAGGCCTATTCCCGTTCGCCGCCAATGGGCGCGCCATGACGCTGGAGTCGACAGACGGCTTTGTGCGTGTCGTCGCGCGCCGCGATAACCATCTGATCGTCGGGTGGCAGGCGGTTGGGCGCGGGGTATCCGAGCTGGCCGCGGCGTTTTCGCAATCGCTGGAGATGGGGGCCGTGTTGGAAGATGTGGCTGGAACCATTCATGCGCATCCTACGTTGGGGGAGGCTGTTCAAGAGGCTGCTTTACGTGCGTTGGGGCAGGCGTTGCATATTTAGTTGGGCAGAGGGTGGGGGGCTTATTGGACGTCGAGCCGAGGCAATCGGGCCGTGAGGGCTTCACAAAGCCGGCCCGGCGCGCGGGTGACGGATGCATAGCAAATCTCTGGGTGTTACGACACGGTCACTGCCACGCTTCGACGTCCAATAGAACTCATACCTCGTCGAAATCACGATGCGCACGTATGCCGCGAGTGACTAGGTCAAAATCCCTTTCGCGATCGTGTTGCGCTGTATCTCGCTGGTGCCAGTCACAATGCGATATAACCGCAATCGGCGAAAGATGAATTCCACCGGATGATTCTTGGTCACGCCGACATTGCCGTGTATCTGCATGGCTTTGTCGGCGATTTCAAAACACCGCTCGGATACGAAGAGCTTGCACATGGCCGCGAGTTCGCGCACGTCGTTGCCCGCATCTGCCCGCTGTGCGGCGCCCAACACCATTTGTTCGCAGGCATAGAGCGAGGTCGCCATATCGGCCAGCATGTGCTGGATCGCTTGAAAGCGGCTGATCGGGCCACCGAACTGTTGACGCGTTTTTGCATAATCGACGGCCATGCGAAAAGCCTGCCGCGCCAACCCTATCATCGTCGGACAGTGCAACAGGCGATTGACGCTGACGCGATTCATCGCGATGCGAAAGCCTTCTCCCGGTTTGCCGATCAGGTTCTTTTTCGGCACGCGTACATGATCCAGTACGATGTCTGCATCGACATACTGCCCCGTCATCGGTACGCAATCATGCTCCAGCCGCACCCCAGGCAGATCCAGATCGATCAGGATGGCCGAGATTCCGTCCATGCCTTTTTCTGGGTCCGTGACGCACATCGTGATCGCAAAGTCGGCAAACATCGATGCCGTGATGTAGTGTTTGACCCCTGTGATGATGTAGTCGTCGCCGTCTTCGACTGCGAGTGTGCGCAGGCTGGTGGCGTCCGAGCCCGACTGCGGCTCTGTCATGGCAAAGCAGGCGCCACGCTCGGCGTGTACGACTGGCATGATGTAGCGTTCCAACTGATACGGCGTGGCGTAACGGACGAGATTGCCGATCCGCGAAGGTCCGCCCCAATCGCCCAGAACATGGGGGAAAAGAATGGCGCCCGATGCGGCGGCGTCGTCTTTCAAAATACATAGATCGCGGTACAGCAAGGCCTGCCCACCGATTTCCTTGGGCAGTTGCAGGCCGTATAAGCCCAGGGCGCGCGAGCGTTGCCAAATCGATTTGACCAGCTCGCGTGGAAACTCGTCCTCATACCCCAAGCCGCGTGCGCGCTCCATGGGAATCAGTTCGTCATGCAGATAACGGTGCAGGCGTTCGCGCAACTCGGCGAGGGTGGGGCTGTCTTGGGCCATGATGTCTCCTGGAATAAGTGCTAGCTTGACAGCGCCTGCACGCTTGGTGATTATCTTTTCTTTGAGTTCAATAACCAGGCGGAATCATGCGACTCGAAGATCTGGACTACTTTCTGGCCGTGGCGCGTGTCGGGCATGTCGGCCGCGCGGCTGATGGCATGGGTATCAGCCAACCCGCGCTGACCAAGGGGATTCGGCGTCTCGAGGACGAGCTGAAGCTGCAATTGTTCGTGCGCACACCAAAGGGGATGGAGCTGACCATGCCCGGAAAGGCGTTTTACCAACGCAGCCTGCAAGCCCGCCGCGAGCTGGACGAGGCATTGCGCGAGGCTGGCGATTTACATCGAGGCAGTGTGGGCCTGGTGCGTGTAGGGGTGACACCCTTGTTGGTTGAGCCGGTGTTTAACCAGGCTTGTGTCGAGTTGATGGCGCAGAGACCCGCGGCAAAAATCAATGTTGTGGTTGCTCTCAATGATGCGTTGATTCCGGCGTTGCGTCAGGGCGACCTGGATTTTTCGATCAGCTCGCTACATGATTCGGCTGCGCCTGCGGAGTTTGATCGCATTCCGCTGTGTCGTGACAGCCTCTTTGTCGCCGCTCGCCGTGGGCATCCGATTTTTGGCCATGCGCGGATCCGCTTTGAACATTTGCAGGGTTATAGCTGGATGCTGCCTGGTTTGCAGGTCGCGTCACGCCGCTGGCTGGAGACCAGATTTGAACAGCATGGGGCCCCGCCGCCCAATATCATGGTGGAGTCCAACTCGTCGGTATCCAGCCTGGTGAGCATTTTGCAGAGTACGGATTTGTTGACCGTGATCAGCGAAATCACGCTGCGATCCGAGGCGGGGCAGGGTTTGGCCGCGGTGCCGCTCGACGATGTCACCTGGCATCGCGAGATCGGCATCATGACGCGTCATGGCAGCTATCAGTCGCCACTGGCCGAACGCCTGATCGAAATTCTGCGTGAGCGGGCTCGAGGGCGTTGACGGCCAGGGTACTGGCATAGACCTATACGGTTGTCGGCGGCGGCGAGTCAACCTTTATTCGTTGCGCAATCCGAGTTGCTTGATCAGAGGCCCATAGCGGTCCGATTCGGCCTGGATCAGCGCCTGAAACTCTGCTTGCGTGCCGGCGATGGGCGTGAACGACTGCGATTGCAGTGCTTTCCTGACGTCGGGTTGATTCACGACCTTGATCATGGCTTGATTCAGGCGCTCGACGATATCCGCAGGCGTGCCTTTGGGCACTGCGATGCCGCCCCAACTGCCGCTTTCAAAGTCCTTATAGCCGGCCTCTGCTACCGTCGGTACATCAGGCAATGAACCAGCGCGGTCGCGGCCGGTCACGGCAATGGGGCGCACGCGGCCACTCTCGATGAATGGCATGGCGGGTGCCACGGCGATGATGCCCACGCCCACTTGGCCGCCGGCCAGGTCGTTGATCATGTTGCTGCCGCCGCGATAGGGCACATGCACGGCATCGATGCCGAAGTGTTGCTTGACTGCCTCGAATGTCAAATGCATGGATGAGCCCACGCCAGGGCTGCCGTAGCTCAGCTTGCCGGGATTGGCTTTTGCATAGGCGGTCAACTCGGCCAGATTATGGATGGGCAGACGGCTGTTGACCAGAATGACATGAGGTGACAGGCTGATTCCGGAAACGGGTATCAGGTCGGCTATAGGGTCGAAGGACAGATTCGGCGTCAGATGTTTGGCAATGGCAAAGTTGCCGCCATATTCCAGCAGCGTATAGCCGTCCGCAGGGGAGTTCACGACTTTCGCACCGCCGATGCTGCCGCCGCCACCCCCCACATTTTCCACAATGATGTTCTGGCCTAGTTCGCGCCCCAGAGGGTCGGCGACCAGACGGGCGATGTAATCGAATTGGCCGCCGGCGGTAAAGGGCACCACCAAACGTATGGGCCGATCCGGATACGTGCCGGCTCGGGCGGTAGCCGGAATCAGGGCCGCCAAACCCAGCACCAATGCGGCCAGAGTTTGCCAGGGGCGATGAACGCGTATTTGCACGAGTGTCTCCTAGGAATCGCAAGCAGGCTGTCGAATGCGCCTGTCGTGGCCAGATTTAACCTGGGTGGGCCCCTCAAGCGATGCCCGATGCGCGTATCTCGATAACTTTACGGCATGATATTCGCTTGATAACCCTGCGGCATTGAAAAACTCTTCCCTGTTATTTGCCGAGCATGACTCGGGCTGCACCATCCTGCCATGCACAAAACGATGGAGCATCCGATGAATCAAGGACGATATACCACCCGCAACGCAACCTATTGGCGTGATCGGCCAGCCATCATCTATGGTGAAAAGACAATCAGTTTTGGACAGTTGGAAACGCGTTCGAATCGCTTGGCCAATGCCTTGCTGGGATTGGGGTTGGTCAAAGGCGACCGCGTCGCCGTCCAGGCCTGGAATTGTCCTGAAATCATCGAACTCGAATGTGCGCTGTACAAAGCCGGCCTGGTCAAGGTCGCGTTGAACGCGCGCCTGTCCAGCCGAGAGGTTGTCGATACGGTCAATAACGCCCAGGCGACGGTATTCATCGTCGACCCTGCGCATAGCGAAGGCGTGGCGTCGATCTTGGGCGAGTTGAGCAGTGTGCGCCATATGATCGTGACGGGCAGCGACGCGATCGAGGGTTGGCGCACATACGAGTCTTTTATCGCGGCAGCTGCGGACCGGAATCCCGATATCGAAATGGCGGAAAGCGATCTGGCGGTGTTGCATTTCACATCAGGCTCCACCGGAAAATTGAAGGCGGCGATGCAAACGGTGGGTAATCGTATGGCGTCGCTACGCAAGGTCGTCATGGGCCGCATGCGCGCCAATCCAGGCGAGGTGCTGGCGCTGGCAGGCCCGATCACGCATGCCAGCGGTATGTTCATGCAGCCCTTTTTGTTCCAGGGAGGCACCATCCTGCTGCATGATCGTTTCGATCCCGAGGCCTTTCTCGCCTCGGCGGCAAAGCATCGTGCGGCATTCAGTTTCATGGTGCCGACGATGATCAATATGTTGATTGCCGAGCCCAGCTTGCATCGCCACGATTTGAGCGCGCTGCGTCAGATCTCTTATGGCGGTGCGCCGATGGCGCCCGCCCGTGTCCGCGAGGCATGGGAGGCGCTGGGGCCGAAGTTGAGCCAAGGGTACGGTACTGGCGAAACCACCGGCGGACTGGCCTTGTTGAGCACGGCCGACCATGCGCATGCGTTGGCTTCGCGTCCAGAGCGTCTGTCATCCTGCGGGCGATTGTTTGGCGAAGGCGAACTCTCCTTGCTCGGTGATGACGGACAGCCAGTGCCGCAAGGCGAGGTGGGCGAGATCACCGTACGCGGCCCCGACGTATTTGCAGGTTATTGGGGCGAGCCGGAATTGTCGGCGCAGGCGCTGCGCGACGGGCGTTTGCATACTGGCGATTTGGCGCGCATGGACGAAGAGGGGTTCGTCTATATTGTCGACCGCAAGAAGGACATGATCATCACTGGCGGATTCAACGTCTATCCCACCGAGGTCGAGCAGGCGTTGTATCAACACCCCGACGTGTACGAAGCATGCGTATTCGGTATCCCTGACGATAAGTGGGGTGAATCGATCAAGGCGGTGCTCGTACTGAAACCCGGCGCGCAGACAGGGCAGGCCGAACTCATGGAGCATTGCCGCGCGCATCTGGCCGATTTCAAGAAGCCGCGCAGCATCGATATTGTGGCCGAGTTGCCAAAGAACGCGAACGGGAAACTGGCACGTAAACCGTTGCGTGATGCGTATTGGGAAGGCCATGAGCGCAAGGTAGGCTAGGAGGCTCGCAGGCCGGCACATCATACGCGGCCTGTTGTTTGGCTGTGGATGTTGATGCATGCAACAGGGCAGTATCGGGCGGGCGAGGTAGACTATCTGTCCTTTGACGGTTGATGCGAAGCCAGCTTCGCTTGCCCCGTGGACCTCCAGGAGCCCTGATGCAGTCCTTCCTAGATCACATTGCCGTGGTGGCGCCAGACCTGGCCAGTGGCACACGTTTTGTCGAACAGGCTTTGGGTGTGTCCCTGCAAGCAGGGGGACAGCATCCGCGCATGGGCACGCATAATAAATTGCTGAGGCTGGGCGACGATGTTTATCTGGAAGTCATCGCAGCCGATCCTGACGCCCCGGCACCGCAACGCGCCCGATGGTTTGAACTGGACAGGATGACGCCCGCGTCCACACCCAGGCTGGGAACCTGGGTGATACGTACCGACGATATCGTTGCTGCTCAGGCTGCCTGCTCGTGGGAGACGGGCCCGATTGAGAGCATGACCCGGGGCGCGTTGGCCTGGCGCATCACGATTCCTGAGGACGGGAGCCTGCCCGAGAGCGGCGTGGCTCCCACCTTGATCCAGTGGGATGTGCCGTCACATCCTGCAAGCATGCTGGATGACAGGGGATGCACACTGCAGGCCTTGGAGCTGTGTCATTCCGCGCCTGAGCGCGTACGTGATGCATTGGATGCCTTGAACCTGCTCAATAGCAAGGTACAGGTGCGGGCGCTGCCCACTGGCGCATCGCCGTACCTGGTTGCCCATATCCGTACGCCTCACGGGCTGCGTCTGCTGTCCACCGACTTTTCAGCGTAGGTATGCCGGTTCACTGAGCCTGGATATTGGCGCTTTTAACAACGGCTTTGTAGGTCTTGAGGTCAGTCTCTATCTGTTGTCGAAACTCCTGCGGGGTGTTCCCGGACGCGGTGATCCCCAGGCCTGCCAGGCGCTCTTCGGTTTCGGGCGTATGGACTACATCATGAATCGCCTGTTGCAGCTTCGAGACGATATCCGCCGGGGTTTTGGCCGGGGCCAGAATACCTATCCATGAGTTCGATACAAATCCGTCCACACCGGACTCTGATACGGTGGGAACATCGGGCAGCGACGGCAAGCGCTTTTCTGTACTGACGGCGATGGCCTTGAGTTGCTTGCGTTCAACATAGGGATAGGCGCCCGCGACTGCGGTATATAACAGCGGCAGTGTGCCTCCTACGACATCCGCCATGGCTTGGCCGCCGCCTTTATAAGGAATGTGTTCCAGCTTTATCCCCGTACGTTGACGCAACAGTTCACCCGCTAGATGCGGCGTGCTGCCTACGCCGGCGCTGCCATAGGAAATGCCCTTGGGCTGTGTCTTGGAATAGGCGATCAGCTCCTGCAGCGTATTGGCCGGGACTTTGGGGTTCGCGACGATGATCAACGCCGCATCCCCGATCTTGCTCACGGGGGCCAGGTCTTTCAGCGTATCGAACGGGATGTCCTTGTGCACGTACGGGTTGATGACCAGCGTGCCATCGAAGCCCAACAGCAGGGTGTAGCCGTCAGGTGTGGCTTGTGCGGCCATGTGCGTGCCGATGTTGCCCGACGCACCGGGCTTGTTGTCGACAATGATTTGCTGCCCCAAGCGTTGGCCGAGTTTGTCTGCGACCAGTCGCGCGCCCGTATCTGATACTCCGCCTGGTGCGAACGGGACAATGAGACGTATGGGTCGGGAGGGATACTGTTTTGCTGTTTCATTGGCATGCACCAGCGGACCGCCGAATGCGGTAATCGCGACACAGATCGAGGTGAGTGCGCCATTCAATAGTTGACGGCGCCGTTGGATGAAATGATGGATGGGCATGTATGTCTCCTTGGTGTTGTTATGCGTGAGTGTTGTTATGCGTTGTTGATGACGCGTGTCATGTGCCGATCATGACGCGGCTCTATCGGTTGTGTATTGCCGCTTTAGCCAGGCAATGCTGCGCCCGCCTAAGGTCCGGCCCAGTTGCGCTTCGGCGCAGTCGATGGCTTTGAGCAAACCCGGGAGCGAGATGTTTGTCGTATAGCCACTGCGTTCGGCCATCAACACCAGGTCTTCGGTTGCAGCGTTGCCGGCTGCACCCGGTGCAAACGGACAACCGCCGATACCTCCCACACTGGCGTCGAAACGCCGCACACCGGCCTGTATTGCAGCCCAGGCGTTAGCCGTAGCCATGCCGCGCGTGTCATGAAAGTGTGCCGCAAGTTTCTCGATCGGCAGCACACTGGCCAGCCTTTCAAAATGGTTCTTGACCATACCTGGCGAAGCCGAGCCTATGGTGTCAGCGATGACAATTTCCTCTGCGCCTGCTTGATGCATGCGCTCGGCCAACGCTACAACGGTGTCCAGATTCGTCGGACCTTCGAACGGGCAGTCGAAGGCCACCGCGACATAGGCGCGGGTGCGCAAACCGAGTGCCTGCGCGGCGCGCAATGTGTCTTCGCAGACGTTCGTCGCCGTGATGAGGTCCATGTTGATATTTTTCTGGTTCATCGTCTGCGTCGCGGACAGTACGACGGCGACTTCTCGCGCACCTGCGGCATGAGCGCGTTCCAATCCTTTCCGGTTGGGAATGAGCGCCGATGCCCGCAGATGCGGCAGATGCCGGTTGATTTCCGCCATCAAGTCCGCCGCATCTGCCATTTGCGGCACAGCCTTTGGCGATACGAAGCTCGTCGCCTCGATACTCGTCACGCCTGCTTCGTGTAATAGCTGGACCAGCTGAAATTTGGCTGAGGTGGAAACTGGAACCTGCTGGTTCTGCAGCCCATCGCGCGGCGCAACATCCGTAATGGTCAGGGTGTTCATAGACATGGCCGGCTCCTGATCAGGCAATGGCGCCGTTATCGCGCAGTATGGCCAGGCGCGCGCGGTCATAGCCGGGCAGCGTACCCAACACTGCGTCCGTGTGTTCTCCTACATCAGGCGGGGTGCCATATTGACGATCGTTTGCTGCCGACAGTTTGATGGGATTGCCGGGCATGGATAGCATCTCTCCGGACTTCAGTGGCACCTCGACAACCATATCCCGTGCCCGCACCTGCGCGTCGTTCAATGCCTGCTGGAAATTGTTCACCGGGCCGCATGGAATGCGCGCTGCCGACAGTTTTTCCAACCAATACGCGGTCGGGTGTTCACGCAGTTCGTCGCCGACGATAGCGTCGATCTGCGTTTTGGCAGCAAACCGGCCTGGCTGCAGATCGTATGCCGGTTTACGCAACGCAGGCAGATCGATGCATTCCAGAAACCGTTTCCAAAAGGCATCACCGATGCACGCAACGATGATGTAGCCGTCCGCAGTGGGATAGCTGTTATAGGGCACATGCACAAAATGGCTATTGCCTATGCCTGCGGGCACGATGCCGGACATCAGATGCATGGTCGCCATATAGTTCAGCAACGAAATCTGTGCGTCGAGCATGGACACATCGACATGTTGGCCACGGCCGGTGCGTTCGCGTTCGGCCAAGGCGGCCAATACGCCCATGGCACCGAACACGCCTCCTCCCAAGTCGCCTATCGGAATGCCGCTGCGCGTAGGCCCTTGTTCAGGCGTGCCGGTAATGGACATGCCTCCACCCATGGCTTGTACGACCTGGTCAAAAGCCGGGCGCTGCGTGTCGGGCCCCGTACTGCCAAAACCCGTCACCGAGCAGGTGATGATGCGCGGGTTGACCCCCGATAGTGAGGCGTAGTCGATACCCAGTCGTTTCGTCACGCCAACGCTGAAATTGTCGAACACCACGTCCGCGCTGCGTACCAGGTCTTTGAATACCGCGAGACCGGTTTCGCTTTTCAGGTCGATGCACACGCTTTGTTTGTTGCGGTTCAGCGTGAGGAAATACGCGCCCATGCCGTCACGCGAGTAATCGGGATCATGTTCCAGCAAACGGCGGGTGCCTTCACCACTGCCCGGGGGTTCGACCTTGATGGTGCGCGCACCCAGGTCGGCGAGCAGCATCGTGCCGTAGGGCCCCGACAGCATATGAGTCAAATCCAGCACGGTAATGTGTTCAAGCGCCAAAGCGAGCCTCCTGTCCATAGGCGTTTCGTGAGAACCATGCTTTACGCAAAGCCTGTGCCAGTTTTATTGTTTTCATAACTCATTGATTTTTATGTGAATTATTTTTATTGATTCAGTTTGTGTGTTCTATGAGACATAATTGAGACATCAAAATGTCCCGCTGAAACAAGCGCGCCTCTATGAGCTACGCAGACCTGACGACACGTGCCGACCTGCCTCGCCTGTGTTTTCTGAGCTACCGGCAAATCCGGGAATTCGCCATGCCGGTTGTGGCCGAGTACACCGGCCGTGCCCATATCGAAGTCGTAGACGGCACCTTTGGCGGTGCGCTGGACATTGCGCGCGACCGGCTGAGCCGCGGGCTGGTCGATGCCTTCGTGAGCGCGGGTTCCAATGCCAGTATCCTGCGTGCCGGTTTGCAGGCCCCCGTCGCTACGATCCAACTAGGAGGCTTCGATATTCTGCAGGCCTTGATCAAGGCCAGGCGCATTGCCAACAGAGTTGGTGTTGTGATGTACGGGCGCACCATTCCCGAATTGGATGCAGTCAAAGACCTGTTGAACATCGAAATCGTGCAGCACGCTTATCAGACGCCTGATGATGCCCGCCAACGTTTCGAACAACTGAGGCGTGATAATTTTCAGGTCATCGTGGGGTCCAGCCTGGTCGTCGAACTGGCCGAGCAGGCGGGGCTGCATGGGCTGCTGGCATATTCCCTTGCCAGCGTGCGCAAGGGCTTCGAAGACGCCATCGAGTTGGCACGCGTCGCGCGCCTGGAGGCGGGGCGTTACGAACAGCTCAACGGCGTACTGCACAGCCTGCAGGATGCTGTGCTGGCGGTCGATCGGGACCATCGCATCATTGCTGTCAACCCGCCGATGCAACGCTTGTTGGCAGTCAACGACGAGGACGTGACGGGGCAGCCGCTAGACCAGTTGCGGCCCGAACTGACCCTGCGCACGACATTGGACACAGGTCAGCAAGAGAGCGCGGGCCTGCAACGCTTTGGCGGTCGTGATTGGATCGTCAATCGCACGGCCATCCGCGAACGTGGCGCGATTGTCGGCGCGGCGCTGACGCTCTACGACGCGGGCCGCATCCACGAGGCAGACACGAGCCTGCGCGTGCAGCAACGCCGCCGGCAAAATACGGCGAAATACCGATTCGACGAGCTGATCGGCCAAAGCCCTGGCTTTCTGCGTGCGGTACAGGCGGCTCGCCGTTATGCGCAAACCGACCTGACCGTCTTGATCGCAGGCGAGAGCGGCGTCGGCAAAGAGCTATTCGCCCAGGCCATACACAACGACAGCCGCCGCGCCGATCGGCCTTTCATCGCGGTGAACTGCGCGTCGTTTGCCGAGTCATTGCTGGAAAGCGAACTCTTCGGATACGAGGAGGGCGCCTTTACCGGATCGAGGCGTGGCGGTAAACGTGGTTTGTTCGAGGCTGCGCACACAGGGACAATTTTCCTGGACGAGATCGGCGATATGCCGCTGCCTCTGCAAAGTCGCCTATTACGCGTGCTGCAAGAGCGCGAAATTACCCGCGTCGGTGCGACGGCTGCTATTCCCGTCGATGTACGCATCATCGTCGCCACGCATCAGCCGTTGCGCGACATGATCGAACAGAGGCGTTTCCGGCAAGACCTGTATTACCGCATCAATACTCTGCGTCTCGAAGTGCCGGCGCTACGCGAGCGCCCCGATGATATTGGACCGTTGCTGCACACCTTGGTTGCTCGGTGCCTGTCCCGACTGGGCGCAATGCCAACGGGCGACATTGTTGAACTCGTTGCACCATGGTTGCCGCGGTTAAGGCAATATCCCTGGCCTGGCAACGTCCGGGAACTGGAAAACATGAGCGAGCGTATGGCCGTATTCCTCTCGCAATACGACGGCCCTGAGGACATTGATTACGATGCCTTGCGGCATGATTGCCCAGAACTCTTTGAGGGTACCCAGACCTTGGCGAATGACGCGGGCCACGGGTCTTTGCGAGCGCGTGCCGTGCAGGCGCTCGAGGCGTGCGGCGGCCGGCGCCAACAAGCCGCACGCCGCCTGGGCATCAGCCGTTCTACCTTGTGGCGCTGGATGAATGAGGATTGACGCTCACGCGTTGAAATCGCCAGATGTCCTGTCGATACCAATCAGTGCGCCATTTTGGGCGCGGCCATCAACGTGAACCCCTGTGCGGGTAGACGTATCGAGATCAACGAGGCCAGCAGCAGAATGGCACCCGCGCTGCCAAAGGCCACCCAATGTGTGCCAAAGGTCTCGTAGCCCCAACCGCCCAGCCACGAACTGATCATCGCACCGACCTGATGGCCCAGATAGGCGCAG
This sequence comes from Bordetella muralis, assembly GCF_054781015.1. Classification (NCBI taxonomy): domain Bacteria; kingdom Pseudomonadati; phylum Pseudomonadota; class Betaproteobacteria; order Burkholderiales; family Alcaligenaceae; genus Bordetella; species Bordetella muralis. The sequence goes on from NZ_BAAGVF010000004.1 coordinate 140,667, forward strand.
CCGTACAGGACCCCCACAATACGAACGCCATAGATATCGGCCAGAATCGCCGACGACATCGCAATGCTGCCAGCCCAGACAATGCCACCGATGGCTGCTGCCAGATAGAGTTCCCAGTGTGTACCTACCACCATGAGGGCAAAGAAACCCAGGCCGCGTATCAAATAAATCGTCGCCAGAATATGGCGTCGCGGCAAGCTATCCGATATCCGGCCCAGCACCAGCGTGCTGAATATCGCCACCAGTCCAATCAATCCGATCCCCAGCGAGCTCGTCATGGCGTCAAAACCATGATCCATCAGCATAGGCATGCCGTGGGTGCCCAGCAGGTTCATGCTGAAGCCACAGGCAAAGAGTCCCAGTGTGATCTGCCAGAACGGTTGCGTGCGCGTTGCTTCGCGAAAGCTCAGGCTTTCAGGGATGCTGGTGCGGCGGCTGCTTGATTTACGGGCGATCTGCTCGGGCGTCAGATCTGTGTGTTCGGGCGCCTGATCGCGAATGACGAACAGGGCCAGCGGAACGGTGATGGCTGTGAACACCACTGCAAAGCCCAGCAGCGTGGTCTGCCAATGGGTAGACTCAATAGCGAAAGTCAGCACGGGCGTCATGATCGCGATCCCGGCCATGGATCCGGTAGACAAAAAGAACAACGCCATGCCGCGCCGACGGGTAAACCAGCGTGTCAGTACAGGCGTCAGCGCGACGGGACTCGTAAAGCCCAATCCGATTGACAACAGCACGCCAAAGGATAAAAAGAAACTGGCTGCGCTGTGGGCGTTGACGGACCAGATACTCGAGATGACCACAATTGCCGTGCCCAGCAACAGAACAAAGCGCGTGCCATGCCGGGCGACCAGCAAGCCAGCCACCGGCATGGCTAACCCATAGCACAACATGCCGATGGCGACGATGCCCGATAAAAGGCTGCGGCTGAACCCCAGGTCGCGGGCGATAGGCAGAAAAAAAGGGCCTACGCCCATGCGCATGCCCACCGTCAGCAAGGTCAGCAGGGTGGCCGCCGCCACAATGTTCCACCCAAAGTACCAGTTGCCACTCCGTGTCCCAGCCACTGCCTTCTCCGTATCCTGTTGCGGGCTGCCTCTAGATCGGGCGCCCTGGACGGGAATTGTCGGACATTTTGGGAAAATGCGCTTGGCGCTGTACGGCTATCGAACTTTGCGTGAATGCGCTGCCGGCTGTCCGGCAAGCCCAGGCTTTATTCTTCAGGGGGCGTGAGATCGCGCCATTGGGCTTCGGTCATGCGAGGCAGTTCCACCAGTTTGTTCTGAATGCTGTACCAGCCGCCGCCGTGCATTCTGCCCACCAGATCCAGGCGGGGCGTGTCGATATGGCAGCGCTCTGCGTCCAGCACGGCATCATCACGAATATGCATGGCCAGAATATCAGCCACAATGATGCGCCGATGGGCAGAGACGTCCAGATGCTGCTGCACGCGGCATTCCATGGCGACCGGACTGGCCGCAATGCGAGGGGGCGCCACCTTGCTCGAGGCGGCGATTTCCAGGCCGGCTGCTTGCAGTTCGTCCACGCCAGGCGCGAAATCGATTGCCGTGACGTTCATCTGCGCCATCAGCTCCGACGACACCATATTGATCACGAACCCGGCGCCGATGTGCAGATTAGTGACGGTGTCCTTGTGCGTGCCTTCCGGCCGTGTGCCTATGCCGATACACACCACAGGCGGCTCGCCCGACATGGCGCCAAAAAATGAGAACGGGGCCGCGTTATTGCGCCCTTGCTCATCCTGGCTCACGATCCATGCGATCGGACGCGGCACGATCGTCGCCGTCATCAGTTTGTAGGCGTTATTTCCTTTCAGTGCAGAGATATCGAAATACATGGTCTGGCTTCGTAGGTGTTGGCGGGACGTACCGCGTGCAAGACCCGTAAATGATGCGGGCCTCGTCAGCGATACGGTATTCACCTCATTATGGCACCAGCGACAGACCGATACGGAACTGGGATTCGTTGCGCTGGTTATAGCCCAACAAGGTTTCGCCGTAGCCGTTGAAGTATTGCAGGTGCAGATAGCCGTTCATATTCAGCCACGTCCGTTTCAGCGGCCAGGCAAAATCCAGCTGGGTCGTGCGGTGACGGCTCGCGCCCTGGCGATACATCGCGGATATCACTGCGCCGTTGTCTTGCGCCCAACGCAGATTCCAGTCTACGTGTCCCGCATAGTCGCTATAGTCGGCGTTCTCGTCCTCTACCGCAAAATAGGCCTTGATCCTGGGCGCGAAAGTCAGCGTGCTGCCGCTGTCGAAACGGTAGTTGATCGCCGGTTGGACATAGAAATCGTTCAACGAGCGCGAGTCTTCGCCGTCCTTGCCGTTGGACATGTGTTCGACACCAGTATTCAGGCCCAGGCGCCAATTCTGGTTGCTGGAGTTCCACATATTGTCGTTCAGCCAGAACACGCTGGGATTGAACGTGGTGTCGATGAAGGGCATGGAATCGCCTTCCAGATCCCATAGCGAGCGTTGCGTATAGCCGATGTAGAAGTTCTCTCCGAACGTCGGCGCGCGGCCGCTGGGCGGATTGAACAGGCGATATTTGGCACTGATCTGAAAGCGCGCCGTCGTCCCGCCACGGGTACCGACATCGAAATAAATCGGCTCGTACTCCGAGAGCGCGCCACGGAACGCATCGAATGCGGATGGTTTGTTCTCCACTCGCGCCAGTGCAGCCTGGTCAGGTGCCGGGCCCGCATCGGGTTGTGCGCCAGCAGCCGAGACGGCAGCTGCTGGTACCGGCTGGCCCGTGCCTGCATCGACCACCGGGCTGTTTGCCGGCGTGCTGGCCAGCGTACCCGATTCCCGGCCCGAGACGTCCAACGCCATCATGGCGGGTTCGCCCTCGATGGACAGCGCCTGCAGGCCTCGAGACTGTTGCGGCACCACCGTCGTCCACGACATGCGTGCAAAATTGTTGACCGGGATGTTCATTGCCGCCTGCGGGCTGGCCAGTGTTGCTATGCTGCGCACGATATTGCCGTCCGTTCCCCGCCACTGTACGACCAGTTGGGTGGGGGGACGCCAGTGCGTCGCCGCTGTACCGTCATTGAAGAGGACAGCTTGAATCTGTACCGTTTCGCCCGGCGCCGCCGATGGCCGCTCCAGTTGGTATGTAATCCCGGCTACCGCAGGCATCGCCGTGGCGAGCATCGCGGTTAAAACCAGGGGGCGCAACGCGCCAGAAAACGAGGAAACCGTATCCGAAAGCATAATCAGGCAGAGATAAGACGACGAGGCAATGTAGCATCGTCACGTTTCGGCGCCAGGATGCTACTGCAACGGCATGTAAAATTTAATGATTGTGTCGTATGTCTAAGGGTATCAGGCGCAGATCGCGGGATATTTTCACCGATTCCGATGAGTTTTACATTCTGCGGACTCAGGCCGGTCGCCGCGAGACGGTACAATTGCCGCGCGTTATCATACGCACTGCCTCGATACCCGCCCTTAGCTCAGTTGGATAGAGCACTCGCCTTCTAAGCGAGCGGTCACACGTTCGAATCGTGTAGGGCGGGCCAGATTCATCTGGCCTGACATATCCGCCGACAGCATTGCTGCGCACCAGGCAACACCATGCGTCCTTTCGCATGGCTACCGCCTCAATAGCGCCCGCCCTACGATCTCCTCGCAGTATCAACGTACGTGATCGGTGGATTGGGCCAGGGCCTCCTCGTCGATCACATCCCATTGAAAATGACGAGGATCGATCTCATGTCTCACAACACCGAAAGCAAAGAACCCTCATCCCGCCGCAATATTCTGATCGGCGGTGCGACCGCCATGGGGACCTTATTGGCGGCGGGTATGTCCCAGTCTGCCGTGGCCAAGACGAGTTCCGCACCTGGGGCGGCGCAGGGCCGCGCGGCCGTATCCAGCTCGACCATCGTGACCAAGGACGGCACCCAGCTCTACTACAAGGATTGGGGCGACGGCCAGCCTATCGTTTTCAGCCACGGATGGCCGCTGAATTCCGATAGCTGGGAATCGCAGATGCTGTTCCTGTCTGAGCTGGGATACCGCACCGTCGCGCACGACCGGCGCGGGCATGGCCGTTCCAGTCAGCCGTGGAATGGCAACGACATGAATACCTATGCCGATGATCTCGCGACGGTCATCGAAACCCTGGATCTGAAAAACGCCATCCTGGTCGGATTTTCTACCGGTGGCGGCGAGGTCGCCCGTTATATCGGCCGTCATGGCACCAAGCGTGTTGCAAAGGTCGTCCTGGTATCGGCTGTGACGCCTTTTATGCTGAAAACGCCCAGCAATCCGAGTGGAACGCCTATCGAGGTCTTTGACGGCGTTCGTGCTGCTCAACTCGCCAACCGGTCACAACTGTATCGTGACTTTCCGGTGCAGTTCTATGGATTCAATCGCCCGGGGGCGAAGGTCTCGCAAGCGCTGGTCGATCTGTGGTGGATGCAAGGCATGCTGGGTGGACACAAGAACACCTATGACTCGATCAAGGCGTTCTCAGAGACCGACATGAGGGAAGACCTCAAGAAATTCGACGTACCGACATTGGTCATTCACGGCGACGATGATCAAATCGTACCGATCGACGCCGCGGGCAGGGCATCTGCGAAACTGATCAAGAATGCCAAATTGATTGAGTATCCGGGCGCGCCTCACGGGTTGACTGATACGCACAAAGATAAATTCAATGCGGATCTGCTGGCGTTTATTCGTAGTTAAGCTGTTCGAAGTGGTCTCGCCGTTCTTGCAACGCTTTCATCACCCGGCAATGCTTCTCGAATAGCGCAGAGGCATGGCCGCGAAGGCGTTCAATACGTACGGATGGTGCCATGAAAAAACGAGCCGCTATCATCAGTCTCGATGATAGCGGCTCGGGAGCCTGCAGTGCGAGTTCGGGATCAGCCCTTCAGCGAGACCAGCACTTCATCCAGCATTTTTTTGGCATCGCCAAACAACATGCGGTTGTTTTCTTTGTAGAACAACGGATTGTCCACACCCGCATATCCCGATGCCATCGACCGTTTCATCACGATCGAGGTCTTGGCTTTCCAGACCTCGAGCACCGGCATGCCGGCAATGGGGCTGGTGGGGTCTTCGGCGGCGCTGGGGTTGACGATGTCGTTGGCGCCGATGACGATGGCGACGTCCGTATCGGGGAAATCTTCGTTGATTTCATCCATCTCCATCACGATGTCATAGGGCACCTTCGCCTCGGCCAGCAGCACATTCATGTGGCCTGGCATACGGCCTGCCACCGGGTGAATCGCAAAGCGGACGTCCACGCCTTTTTCGCGCAGCGTCTTGGTGATCTCGTACACCGTGTGCTGAGCCTGGGCCACCGCCATACCGTAACCCGGCACAATGATGACGCTTTTGGCATCGCGCAGCATCTCGGAGGTCTCGGCGGCGCTGACGGGCACGACTTCGCCTTGCGGTTCTGCTGTATCGCTTTTCTTGGCGGGCGTACCGCTGCCCGAGCCAAAACCGCCCGCAATGACGCTGATGAAGTTGCGGTTCATGGCCGTGCACATGATGTACGACAGAATTGCGCCTGAGGATCCAACCAATGCGCCCGTTACGATCAGCAGATCGTTGCTCAGCATGAATCCGGTGGCGGCCGCCGCCCAGCCGGAGTAGCTGTTGAGCATGGAGACGACGACGGGCATATCCGCGCCACCGATCGCCATGACCATATGTATGCCGAACAGCAGGGCAATCACCGTCATCACGATCAACGGCAGCATGCCGGCATTGACGTCAGGCGCCGCCAGAAACTCGCGGCCGAACCAGATCACGACCAGCAGGGCAATCAGGTTGAGCCAGTGGCGCGCAGGCAGCAGCAGTGGCTTGCCACCGATGCGGCCTGCCAGTTTGCCAAACGCGATCAGCGAGCCCGAGAACGTGACCGCACCGATCAGAATACCGATGTAGATTTCCACCTCGTGGATGATTTTCTCCGCACCTTCGTATTTCATGGTGGGGTCGATATAGCTGGCAAATCCGACAATGCAGGCCGCCAGACCCACCAGACTATGCATGAGCGCCACCAGCTCAGGCATCTGGGTCATTTTGACGACCTTGGCGGCATAAAGACCGATGCCGCCGCCGACGACCAGCGCAATGACAATCCATGCGATGCCCGAAGAACTGACGCTGGGGCCGAACACGGTCGCCAATACGGCCAGCGCCATGCCTATCATGCCGAACAGATTGCCGCGACGTGAAGTTTCAGGATTCGAAAGGCCACTCAAACTCAAGATAAAGAGAATGGCGGCACCGAGATAGGCCACCGTGGCGAGACTTTGGGACATGATGATGTCTTTCCTTTATTTATTTTTCTTATTTACGGAACATGGCGAGCATGCGACGGGTGACGGCAAAGCCGCCAAACATATTGACCGCCGTGAGCACGAGCGCAGCAAAGGCCAGCCAGTGAATCAGCGCGTCGGGCCTATCGTTCAGGCCCGCCGTCGGCGGCGCAATCTGCACTAGCGCGCCGATGGCAATGATGCTGGAAATGGCGTTGGTCACGCTCATCAGCGGTGTGTGCAGTGCCGGGGTCACATTCCACACCACCATGTATCCGATGAAGCACGCCAGTACGAATACCGTAAAGTGCCCCAGGAAGGCTGCCGGCGCATAGGCGCCGATGAACCAGAAGGCCACTGCGGCGACGGCAAAAATGATCGCCAGTGTTTTGGCTGGCAATGGACCGCTGCTCCCATGGCCATGGGCACTTTTCTTTTCGGCAACAGGGGCTGCCGGTTTTGCAGCGGCGGCAGGAGGCGTCGCAGGCTTGAGCGGCGGAGCGGGCCAGGTAATGGCGCCGTCCTTGATGACCGTCAGGCCCCGGATCGCATCGTCCTCCATATTGATCACGGCATGCCCGTCCTTGGCCTTGCACAGTTCCTCGGTCAGGCGCAGCAGGTTGGTGGCGTACAGCGTGGACGACTGTTTGGCCAGGCGCGAGGCCAGGTCGGTGTAGCCGATGATCGTGACGCCATGGCGCACGACGGCTTCGCCGGGTACGGTCAGCTCGCAATTGCCGCCTTGCTCTGCAGCCATGTCGACGATGACGCTGCCCGGCTTCATCGATTGCACCATTTCGGCGGTGATGAGCTTGGGTGCCGGCTTGCCGGGGATCAGGGCCGTGGTGATGATGATGTCCGCGTCTTTTGCTTGCTGCGCGTACATCTGGCGCTGTGCGGCCTGAAAGCCTTCGCTCATGACCTTGGCATAGCCGCCACCGCCGCTGCCTTCTTCTTCGTAATCGACCTTGACGAATTCGCCGCCCAGGGATTTGACCTGATCGGCGACTTCGGCGCGGGTATCGTTGGCGCGTACGATGGCGCCCAGGCTGGCCGCCGTCCCGATGGCCGCCAGGCCTGCCACGCCGGCGCCCGCGATGAAGACTTTGGCGGGCGGTACTTTGCCTGCCGCGGTGATCTGTCCGTTGAAATAGCGCCCGAATGCATTGGCCGCCTCGATGACGGCCCGATAGCCACTGACGCCGGCCGTGGACGTGAGGGCATCCATTTTCTGGGCGCGCGACAGCGTGCGCGGCAGGCAGTCGATGGCCAGCACGGTGGCTTTTTTCGCGGCGAGTTGCTGCATCAGGTCCGGGTTTTGGGCGGGCCAGATGAAACCAATCAGGATCCCGCCTTCGCGCATCAGGGAGACTTCTTCGGTGCTGGGCGGACGTGTTTTGAGGACGATGTCGGATTCTGCCCAGAGTGCCGCAGCGCCCTGGACGATTTCTGCACCGGCAGCCGAATAGGACTCATCGCTGAAGTTGGCCGCTTCGCCGGCGCCCGCCTCGACTGCCACCTGGAAACCCAGTTTGACGAGCTTTTCTACCACCTCGGGTACCGTGGCGACGCGCTTTTCGCCAGGAAATATCTCGCGGGGTACGCCGATTCGCTGCGGCGATGAGATGGGGTCTGACTGCATCAAATGCCTCCCTTTTTATGGATACGGTTTCTTGCTTTCCGTATTCATATCATGGATCTGCTGAATAGGGGGCTTCGACCTATAGTTCGCAGGGGCATAATGGCCCTCAAGCAGAGTAAGTCAGGTTACGCGCCGCGATGGTCCGTAAATCCGTCGTCCGGGCCTCAATGGTTCGTGTGCCCCTTCGATGGGGGCTACTTTGATGAGGGGGCGCGAGGACGATAATTTCGGCTATTGGCGATCAATGAACACTGCACTGGTTTGACGGCCTCGACACTCAATCCGCCCATGAGCAAAAGTAGTACCGCCAATAATCGTTTTATGCTCAGACGGGGTAAGCGGCCGGTGGGATGGCTGGCGGGATACGGTCGTTTCATCGCGTTGCTCCTGAACGGTTACGTGTCGGTTATATCGACTCAGGAAAAACGCTGTGTGTCGTACTGTATGTGGCGCGGCAGCGTATACAGACGCTTTAAAAAATACCGTACGTATTACAAATACGGCGAAGCCAGCCAGATAATCTTGTTGCGCAGCCGCTTGATAAATGGCTGTCCATAGAGGTCGTCGAGAGTGACTTGCCGGGCACCTGCGATGTACGCGTCCACGCGATTGCCGATCCACTGTGCCAGGTTGTGATCGTAGACTTCCGTGTCGAGTTCGAAATTCAGCCGCAGGCTGCGCGGGTCCATGTTCGACGAACCGATATACGACCAGGCGCCGTCGACTGTCATCAGCTTGGAATGATCGAACGAGCCCGATGAGCGCCATACACGGCATCCCGTGCGGATGATCTGGTCCAGCTGGGCTGTCATGGCATAGTTGACCAAGCGCAGGTTGTTGCGCCCCGGAATCACGACATCTACGGTAATGCCGCGCCGTGCCGCGGTTGCCAGCGCCAGGATCAGCGGTTGATCAGGCAGGAAATAAGGCGATTGAATGCGGATGTGGTGCTGTGCGACGGCGAGGGCGCCCAACAGCATATTGCGCGTGCTGACGACGGCGCGATCGGGGCCGGAAGGAACACAGCGCAGCGGTACCGTGCCGGCCGGCGTCGAGGCCGGGGCAGGAAACCACGGCTCACCTTCAAGCATCTCCTGGGTAGTGAAAGTCCAGTCGTGTGCAAACACCGACATGAGTTGCGTGACGACCGGACCCGCCAATTGAAAGTGGACGTCTTTGTTGGTTTGATCACCGGATAAGGCGGTGACAAATGCCGCGCGCACATTCATGCCGCCGGTAAAGCCCAGGTTGCCGTCGACAACCAGAATTTTGCGGTGGCTGCGCAGATTGGCATACGGCATGCGCAGCACGCCCAGCGGGTTGGTCATGAACAGCGCGGCGCGCACGCCCGCGCGGTGCAGCATGCGCACGATGGGCGGACGGGAATACTTGCTGCCGATCGCGTCGATCAGGACGCGGACCTGCACACCGCGCTCGTGCGCCTCGATCAGCGCTTGCGCCATTTCCCGGCCGATCGCGTCGCTGTCAAAAATATAGCTCTGCATGGCGATGCAATGACGCGCCTGGCGGATGGCCTGCATCATGGCAGGGTAAGCTTCGTCGCCTCCGGAGAGCGGCGTGACGGAATTGTTGCCTACGACCGGGAAATGGCTGATCTGGTCACCGAGTGTCCTGAGCGACGCAAATTGGCTGGCCGAGTAGGGCACCACATCGTCGATGGGGGTCTGCTCGTAGCTGGCGTAGGGCAATGGCGTTTCGTCACGCTGCTGTGAAACGCGCGTGTGACGGATGCGGTTTACCCCGGCGACAAAATAAAACAGAGCACCAAACAGAGGAGAAAACAGGGCCACCCCGACCCACCCAATTGCCGCCCGGACATCCTGTTTGGTCATGGCGGCATGGACGGCCGCACCCGTGCCGGCCACTACGCTGATGCCGAATACTAAATGGGGCCAGTATTCATGTAAAAGGTCGTCGAAGCGATCCATATGCAGCTCTGAATAACTCTCGCGGGAGGGTCATGCCTGATATACGGCAGGTGCGTCAGGATACCAAGTTGTAGCCGTTAGCTCGCATTTCGTCGTGGGGGAGCAACAAGTGGACTTCGACGCCGCGTTTGCAAATGAGCCTTTTCGTTTTTGTCGGCAGCTCGAACATGAAAAAAGCCCTCGTTCCAATGGAAATCAAGGGCTTGAATATCTCTGCAAGTGCGATGGGGTGGCTGATGGGGCTCGAACCCACGACAACTGGAATCACAATCCAGGACTCTACCAACTGAGCTACAGCCACCGCTGAGTACTGCGAAGAGGCCGAACTATAGCATAGAAAAAATCGACAGCGCAAATGCGGGTGGTTCAGGCGTCGTGCGGTCGATAAGGCGGGGAACCCGCACGGCACGTTGGACTGTTGGATGCGCTACGCATCACTAGGATGTGGACGATTCCTCAGTCCGTTACAAAACTTATCAGGCTTGTCATGATATGCGAGGTATGCTGCCCTTTAGAGAGGGCCTACGAGTGCATCCAAATAATTTTGTTTACAAAGGATATCGGTTGACGGCGAAAGTCACCCGGGGTGTCCAAGACAGCAAGGCAAACGCGTCGGGGTCACCCGTCTTTACCGCTTCGGTATTCGTGGTTCAGGCTGACTCCGTACAGGAGTCGGGTGACGAATATGAAGTCCCCAGCTTTGCCGAAGGGAATTTTGTATTTAGTCCGCGCGAAGCCGTGCACCAGGCGATCAGCCATGGGTGCGCGATTGTCGATGCCCTGACAGGGGTGACGGGATAGGCGCGCCCGGCCCATCCTGTCGCGTCAATTAGCGAAGATCTCCGACCAACTGCGAGCTTTGCCCAGTGGTCTGACAATCGCGGACTGTTCCAGAATCGATACCGCTTTGTTGAATTCCTCGGCGGCTGCGCCATCCTCGAGGATGACCAGGCGGCTGTTATCCGCATCGGCCATTTTGACGTCCGACATTTTGCCGTGCGTCTGATAGACCTGTGTCCAATCGATTTTTTTGCCAGCTTTGAGGGCAATCGGCTCGATGTAGGTAAGCGAGGCGCCAGCGCTGCTGCGCACAGCATAGGCGAATTCGGCCGTATGGCCGCTGCTGGCGCGCGCTTTTGCGCTTTGGACCAACCGTTCGGCGCCCACGGCCTCGGCCAGCGTGCGGCCGACTTCGGCGCGAAAACGCAAGCGGCTGAATTTGGGCATCCATTGACTGCACTGAAAGGTCAGGGCGGTCGTCAATTTGATTGCATCCCACAGCGCGTCCTGCAATTGGGATTGCGGGCCCGCGGCCGTGATGGCGCCGCTATGGTCGAAATGCGCCAGGCTGAGGCCAGGGGTTTGATTCAACTGGTCCAGCCGTTTGGGTGTGAGCTCGACGCCATAGGTGGCGGCATGCATGGCGGCTTCGCCCGCGTCGGTCAAGAAGAACGAATCGTCGTCGGGATGGGCGATGTAGAACGTGGCATGCTGGCCGTCCAGGCCCATGGCGACGGGCGTGATGGCGCGTACAGCGCGTTCTCCGGCGGGCACGACCGTCCAGCCGGCCGGGGGCAGAAATGCGGTCATATTCAGATGAGCAGTTCGATCTGACGGCCTTTGAGCGGGTGGGCAAAGCCGCCCGCCAGCGTCAGATTGGCGCGTTGCAGAAAATAAGGGATCAGGGTGGCAATGTCGTTCAGCGCAGGGATGACGGGCTCGGCATAGCCTTCTCCCTCGTGATGCCAGAGATGCTGGTGGGTACGCTGATCGAGCACGTGTCTATAGAGCGGCAGGTCCGTGCCAGCCAGATTTGTGTGGTACGCATCGTTGGTATCAATACCCAGCACGCGATGCGGTCCGATGAACAGGCTGGCCGAACAGGCTTCTGCCAAGGTAATGATGGCTTGCCCGTGCACGGCAGTGCGCGCCGGGCGATAGAGCGTACGAAAAATGATGTCGTCGCGTGTCTCGCCGCGCAGACGGCAGGACGAGACGAATTCTACCCATTGGGCTTGTCCGGGCGCAGGGCGGGGAACCCAGGTCACCGCTTTGGCGGTTTCCTTGGGCTCTGCCAGGATTTCGCGGACTTCTGCCGGGGTAATGAGAGGGGCTTGCGTAGTGGCCATGCGCCGTTCGGGGCTGTTGTCGTTCAGCGGGTGCGCCAGTGGGCACCCGAAAGGGCCGTAATATTACAAGATCATGGCGTTGTCGGCAGGCCGCAACCGTTTGACAGGCCGTCATGCGGTGCTGTCTACCATTTGGCGAGCCGGCATGGTAGACAGCCTGGGCGATCTATCCGCTGTGCGGATTTGCCCGGATATTCAATGCAGGGCGATCAAAGGCTTTTCGCGGAGAACGTGTCGCATTGGCGCAGGTCACCGCTGTCCAGGCCGCGCTTGAACCATTGCACACGCTGGGCGGAAGATCCATGCGTAAAGGCATCAGGGACGACGTAGCCCTGGCTTTTCTTCTGCAGCGTATCGTCGCCAATAGCGGTGGCCGCGTTCAGACCTTCTTCGATGTCGCCGCTTTCCAGGATATTGCGAGCCTGGTCGGCACGGCGCGCCCACAGACCGGCGAAGCAGTCTGCCTGCAGTTCCATGCGGATCGACAGGGCGTTGGCCTGGCCGGGGTTACGCTGGCGCAACTGATCGACCTGATCGGAAATGCCGAGCAAGTGCTGGACATGGTGGCCGACTTCGTGAGCGATGACGTAGGCCTGGGCAAAATCCCCCGGCGCGTTCAGTTGGCGCTCCATTTCGTCAAAGAAACTCAGATCGATATAGACCTTGCTGTCCGCGGGGCAATAAAACGGCCCCATGGCGGATTGCCCGGTACCGCAGGCGGTCGGCGTAGCGCCGCGGAACAGGACCATCTTGGGCGGGACATACTGCCGATTGAGGTTTTCCTGGAAAATCGTGCTCCAGACGTCTTCGGTCTCGCCCAGGACTTTGGACACGAAGCGCGTCTGCGGATCGTCGGCCGGCGGCTGGGTCGAGGTTTGCTGTTGTTGTACCGGCGCAGTGCCATCGGCCATTTGCAGCACGACCGAGGGGTCCACGCCGAAATAGATCGCCACTAAAGCCAGTACGATGGTGCCTATACCGATCGACCCCCGGCGTCCGCCGAACCGCGGGCCGCTTGAGCGTCGATCTTCGATATTTTGACTTTCCCGCGAGTCATCCATGCGCATCTTGTTTCTCCTGAGCAAGCGCTAAGGATGCTAGGATAAACCCATGGCTCTCTTTTTCTCCATTCATCCTGACAATCCGCAACCGCGTTTGCTCAAACAGGCCGCGCAATGGCTGAGCGATGGCGGCTTGGTGGCGGTGCCTACCGACTCCAGTTATGCCGTGGTGGCCCATCTTGACGACAAGGCGGCCGCTGATGCGTTGCGCCGGTTGCGCGGATTGGACGAACGTCACCATTTGACACTCTTGTGTCGCGATCTGGCCGAGATCGGCCAATTCGCGCGGGTCGATAATCGCCAATACCGTTTGCTGAAGGCCGCGACGCCGGGGCCCTGGACCTTTATTCTCGAGGCGACCCGCGAGGTACCGCGCCGGGTATCTCACCCGTCTCGCAAGACCATCGGGATCCGGGTGCCTCAGCACGCGGTGACATTGGCGCTGCTCGAACAGGTGGGGGCGCCGTTGCTGTCAACGACGCTGATCCCCAAGGATGAAGACGAGGCGCTCAACGACGCCGAGGATATCCGCGATCGCTATGCCCACGATCTGGCGGCTATCATCGATGCCGGTGCTTGCCCGCAATCTCCCACTACCGTTATTGATTTGACCGGCGACGAGCCGGCCGTGCTGCGACGTGGCCGGGGTGATCCCGCCACGTTGGGTTTGGTCTGATATTAAAAAGATAACTCCGGCGCCTCATGTCCGACATTATTCAAGCCATCGCGATCTACGCGATCCCCGTTATTTTCGCGATCACTCTGCACGAGGCGGCCCACGGTTATGTGGCTCGCATGTTCGGGGACCCCACTGCCGAGCAGGCGGGGCGCATCACGCTCAACCCTGTGCGCCACATCGATCCCGTCGGCACCATACTGGTTCCCGTGGCGATCTTGCTGATGTCCAAATTGATGGGCGGGCCGGGCATGCTGTTCGGTTGGGCCAAACCCGTTCCGGTGGACTTCGGACGTCTGCGCCGCCCGAAGCAGGACATGTTGTGGGTGGCCTTGGCAGGGCCAGCCGCCAATCTCGTCATGGCCATTCTGTGGGTCATCTCGATGCGCCTGTTCCTGGCTGCCGGTATCGAAGAGGGCTATTGGTACCAGGTTGGTATGGCGGGTATTAACGTCAATTTGGTCCTAATGGCGCTCAATTTGCTGCCTATTCTGCCTCTGGACGGTGGTCGCGTCGTATTCAGCCTGTTGCCTAATCGGCTGGCCTGGCAATATTCCCGGATCGAGCCCTATGGCTTGCTGATCGTGCTGGTATTGCTGGCGACCGATGTATTGTGGACCTTGATGCGGCCCTTTATGGAATTGGGCTCAACCATCGTTACGTGGTTCTTGTAATTGCCAATATTCCGGTAAACTCGACGGTTCGACTGACCTGTTTCTCGCCCGGTGCATGTTGCGCCGGGTTCGGAGCCCATTTTCATGGCATCCCCCGATTCCGCAACGATTACTTTTCAGGGCAGCATGGTGGCGTTGGTAACGCCCATGCAGCCTGATGGCAGCCTGGATTATCCGGCTTATCGATCTTTGATCGACTGGCACGTCGCCGAAGGCACCGACGCCCTGGTGGTGGTCGGTACAACGGGCGAGTCTCCCACGGTGTCCATGGACGAGCATGCCGAGCTCATCCGCGTGGCGGTAGAGCACGCGGCGGGGCGTATTCCTGTGATCGCGGGCGTCGGCGCCAACTCGACCGACGAGGCGATCCATCTGACGCGTCACGCCAAGCGCGTGGGCGCGCAGGCTGGCCTGTCCGTGGTGCCTTACTACAATAAACCTTCCCAGGAAGGCCTCTATCAGCATTTCCGCGCCGTTGCTGAGGCGGTGGATTTGCCGACGGTCTTGTACAACGTGCCGGGCCGTACGGTCGCTGACATGAGCAACGAAACCGTGCTGCGTCTGGCCCAAGTCCCGGGCATCATCGGTATCAAGGACGCGACCGGCGATATCGGCCGCGGGGCGTTGTTGTTGCGCGAAGCCCCCGCAGATTTTCAGGTGTTCAGCGGCGATGATCCTACCGCAGCCGCACTTATTCTGTTGGGTGCTCGAGGCAATATTTCGGTGACAGCCAATGTCGCACCACGGCTCATGCGTGAGCTTTGTGCTGCGGCCTTGGCCGGTGACGTTCCAAAAGTGCGTGAACTAAACTCGCGACTGGCTCGTCTTAACAAGGCCTTGTTTGTCGAGGCTAATCCCATTCCTGTGAAATGGGCGCTTGCCCAGATGGGCCGTACGTCGTTGGGTTACCGGTTACCGCTGGTTGAGCTCGGCGCGCAGCATCACGATACGGTCCGTCGCACACTCCAGGAAACGGGTCTGCTCTAATTTAAGTGAGGATGCGTATGAACCAACGTCATGCCGCTGCGTCGGCATTGATGGCTCTGGCATTGCTGGCGGGTTGCAGCGATGTGAATGAATTTCTGGGCGGCGAAGAGTCGATCGATTACAAAAGCACAAAACGTGGCGAACCGCTGAGCATCCCTCCGGATCTGACTCAGGCATCGAACGATCCACGTTATCGTGCTCCTGCATCGGGCAGCACCACGTTCTCGCAATATCAAGAGCAGGGCCAGCAAGTCGCTTCTACGACAGCACAGACCAGTAATGTGCTGCCCGAGCGTAGCGACATGCGTGTCGAGCGTGATGGCGATTTGCGTTGGCTGGTGGTCGATTTGCCTCCTGAGCAAGTCTTTCCCAAAGTGGTCGATTTCTGGACAGATACTGGCTTTACGATTGCGAACAACAATCCCAAGGCCGGTTTGATCGACACGAACTGGGCCGAGAACCGTGCCAAGATCCCCGAGAGCTGGCTGCGCCAGGCGTTGGGTTCCGTTCTGGATTCGGTGTGGGATAGCGGCGAGCGCGAGAAATTCCGTACGCGTGTCGAGCGCGTCAATGGGCGTACCGAGATCTATATCTCGCACCAGCAGATGTTCGAAAAGCGCGTGGGCTCCGATGACTCTCAAGTGCAATGGGAACACGGCAAAGAAGACCCCGGTCTGAACGCCGCCATGCTGGCGCGCCTGATGGTGTATCTAGGCACGGACGTCGACAGCGCTCGCAAGCTGGTTGCTCAGGCCGAGGCTTCGCCGCAGTCGCCGAAGGTCCAGCAGGACGTGCGCGCCGATGGCGCCATGCTGGTGGTCGACGAGTCCTTTGACCGCGCATGGCGTCGTGTTGGCGTAGCGCTGGATTCGGGTGGCTTTGCGGTGGATGATCGTGATCGTTCCGCTGGCGAGTATTTCGTGCGCTATGTGGATACGGATACGGGCGCCCAGCAAAGCGAGCCGGGTTTCTTCAGCCGGATGTTCTCGGGTGACAAACAAACCCAGGCGGCGCAATACCGCATCCATCTGACCGAAGTCGGTGGTCAGACGCAGGTGACGGTGCTCAACGCCAGCGGCCAACGTGACAATAGTGCCACGGCGCAGCGTCTGTTGGGCGTGCTGAAGGACAAAATGGTCTGATGCTCGAGCAGGGGGGCCACTGTCAATGGCCCAGCCCCAAAGTAAAAACGCCCCCGCGGGGGCGTTTTTACTTTGGGGCTGGCTCAGATTGGCAAAAAAAGGGCTGCGGCAATCGCCGCAGCCCTTTTTCATGTCTGGCGAATCTCACCAGACGGGGGACTTAGCCACCCGATCCAGGCGTGGTCGAGGTGCCCGGGGTCGACGGCGTCGTGGTCGAGCTGTCCGGAGCGGGCGTAGGTGCCGTGGGTGCGGGGGTCGTAGGTGCCGGTGCCGTGGTCGACGGTGCCGAGCCGGCGGGGCTCGAGGTGTCTTCCTTCTTGTCGCAAGCGGTCAGCGCTACGGCCAATACCGAAGCAAGAATCAAGGTTTTGCTGATCATGTTGAGACTCCTGTGAAATGACGATCATGCGGCCCCAAGTCGGGGAAATCAGAATCCCATTAGGGGAAACCAGTAGTCAGGCTACAGGAATCAGGCGAATGCTGGCGTGTAAAAATTAAAGCGGTGGCATCTGAAATGTAACAAGCTTTACTGATGCGTGTTGGGTATTTCTTAATGTTTCAAACGCTTCCTCTCGTCCGTAGTCTGTGGGAGATAGATACGAATTTCTTTCTGTAGGATTTGTGCACAGACAGGCCCGCTCTCGAGTTCCAGTTGGAACTTTAAATTTCATGCTGCCACTCACAATCACAATTAAGTATCTCAATCACGCATCCGGAGCGGACGATGCAAATGAGTGGGCAACTCTTTCTGAGGGAACTCGCACGCCTTTTAGGCGCCCCTCAACCTGAGGACAGTGCCGTCCTCTATCTTACGCTCGAGAGCGATCAGCAGGTCACAGTCAGTCTGGAGACTTCCAGCATCGAGACGGTGCTCTTGTATACGGAGCTAGGCGGCGCACCCAGTGGTGACGCGTTTCTGCAGGACATGGGGCACGCCAATTTTCTCGGGGCCGGCACGGAAGGCGCTGTGCTCGCCCTGCGGCCGGATGATCCTGTGGTATGCCTTTTCAAGAGTGTCCCTACCGGCGTCCATAGTCCAGATGACTTTTTGCCTCTTCTCAAGACATTTTGCGAAGTTGCCGTCAATTGGCAACAACGATTGCGAGCTTATTGATTAATGGGCGGCCTGTCCGAGCGATATGCCGCCGAGTGATTCTATTAAAGCAATGGAGTGTCGAGATGGTCGGCAAACTACTTTCTACAACCTTTTCCCAAGATGCCCTGAACGACGCGGTGGTTGCGCAAACGTCCTCGGACAACAACTCCCAAAGCAATGAGTTCGGCACACGATCTACCGTTTCAGCATGGGGTTTCTGGGGCTGGCTTGGCTACCGTGTTCACACGGCGTCGACGTTAGATCAGCAGCAAGAACTGTTCAAGCAACTCAAATCCGAGCTTCGGGAAAAGTATCTGGACATTCCGTTTATAGACGATGAGGCGGAGCAATACGCCTCTATATTAAATTCTGAAATCAGTAGCGCAGAAAAAAAGGGATCGTTCCGTGGCACCGATCAAACAATGGCGTCGATCGTAGTGGTCCGACTCGCTGCCATCGCACGGATCGAAGCGGAGATTGATCTCCTTGCCTCTCAAAAGGGCGCATTCCTCACGCCCAGGAAGATTGCCGAGCTCAAAAGCAAGGCCGAACTCCAAATTGCATCCATCACGATGAGCGGACTGAGACGCTATCGTCCGCAATCCACGGGCGGCCGTGTGTCAGACGCTCAGAATTTCGATCCTTTGAAAGACTATAAGGCTCTGCTACGGCGGTGTCAGACCGGATCAGAGGTCATTCGCCTTACTACGAACAGCGACATGTCGAGTCAGGGAAATCAAGGCGCTATTGAGGCTAGGCGTAGCGTAACACGTCTGATGCTTGCTCCTCAGGGAAGCGTTCCCACTGAGGAAAGCGTGGCCGAGAGAACTCTGGCGCACTGCCTGGCATCGCTTAAGCTGGCCTATTTTCGAAATGGTAGCGTGGACGCAGTCAGTACCAAAGAGGTGGCCTTCGATCGACTCGTCAGTAAATACGTAGAAAGCAGATTAATTGACAAGAAGACCGGACGGCTCTGTGATCTCACGAAAAACGACTTTCAAGCGTTAGAGCGATTGGCTTTCAAAAATCGGTCGACCGTAGGCCGTGCCGAAAGACCGTTTAATGAGATGTTCGGAGCTAGTGCGGGAGACCCCGCCCACTCTCGCTACTCGGGATTCACCCTCGAGAAGGACGCGGGTGTTATTCATTTGATCACTGAGAGCCCTCGGCACGCAGCCATGTATATCGAGACATTGGATCCCGAAATGCATGTGTGGAAGCTTACCAAACTCGATTTTTCTTACATAGCGGACCCGTTACGGCCAGCCCCGTCTTTGTTTGAGAAGCTCACGGATGAGTCGCTGTTCCGTGGGACGATCAGATTCGCGGAGGGGACTGTGACTCGGAGCATGAACGGAGAGGCTGAGTATGAAATGACTAATCCGACGGTTATTTCAGCGGCAGATCTGAAAATCGGTAAATCTGTTCCTACCAACCTGTTGGGCATGGGGAGCGGAAAAATGAAGGATGTCACCAGCATACGTTTGCCGATGATAGAGATAAAAAAAATCATCGAGACCGCGAAAATCCTGCGTGAAAGTGAGATAAAGGAAGAGCCGAATGATGTGCCCTTCTATCATCTTTACGGCAGGAATGCTTCCACGGAAGAGTTGAGCAAGGAGCTCAAGAGCTACCAACATAAGCAGGCCAGTGCCATGCAGGAGCTCGTTCGCATCCAAATGCTGTTGGATCATTTCGCCGAAACGAAACTCGACAGCAAGGAAGCGGTCGCCATCCAGGCTGCAGCCGCTGCCCAAGCTGCAGCTCCCGCGCAAGCTGCAGCCGTCCCCGTAGAGAGGCCATGGTGCCCGGAGGTACTTCAATCGCTTCGCGCTCAGGGGCTCCTTGGGGGACTATCGCTCGAGCCGCTGCAGAGTCAGCCTGCCGACACGCCAATGCGCAGGGCTCTCGGGACTATGAGGGAGCGAATCGGAACCGTAGAGGAAGCATACGTCGCTACAGACAAGGCACGAGTAAAGCGAACAGATCTGGAGAGCCGCGTTAGACAAGAAGCCCATCGTTTCAGACACAGCGTTAAAGGGTTGCTGGAGGACGGCAAGGGACTTTCAGCTAGCGAGCGCGAGCAGCTTGAGAAGCTTTCCCTACCCAAGGTCAATGGTTTGTTGGCGGGCCTTTGGAATAACCAACGTATCATTCATCAGCTGTCTCACAAAATTGAGAAACTATCGAACATCGAAACCTTGGAGTTGGATCTCAAGGCGGTTCGGAAAGAACTACAGATGCGGGAAGTGTCCAAGACTATCGCGAACGAGTATTGGCAAAGCGCGAACGACAGGCTTGCTGCCGCGATGCGAAAACTCAGACCCGACAATTGGGAGGCCACCCCCAGTTCGGACGAACTCAAGAGGTATAAGAAGAATGGTTCCTTCGAAGCCATATATGAGCAGTTCGTAAAGGACGCTATTGCGACCCAGCAGGAAAAGCTCGCCTCATCCGATCCTCGTCGAGTTGACTTGATCATGGCGCGCATCCGAGAAAAGGCAGCTCGTCAGCCGACGTCTGAGCACAACTCGCTTTCAGAGGCGTTGACAACGCAGGACTTTGAGCCGCTTGCCGCCCGACTTGGCGAGTTGAAGCCGGCCGGCTGGCGCAAGAGCTGGACGGCGGATCGGCTTAGAGATGTATTTTTGACCGACGCCGAACGGCTCAATGACTATATTGATAACCTGAAAACAGCGCCAACGTCCCTGGAGGACAACATCAGATTGGCAGTAGAGGCCGAGAGAATAGTACGCGACTCGCTACCACCGCCGTCAGTGGTTCGCGCCAAGAATCCCGACGAAGTTGTGGCCGGAATCCGAGCAAAGAATTCCGACGAAGATCTGGCCAAAATTCGCATCAGGAATTTCGGTGGCGAGCTACCCGGAGTTCCCGTTCCGATGAGCGACGAAGCGCTCGCCGAACTGGCAGCCGCCCTGGAGAGCCGGTACAACATACGCAGCGCTGAAATGATCAAGGGGGCGGACGGCTTTACCGCGACCGATGAAAAAGGCCGCCTTGCCGTGCGGGCGGGGAATTGTGCGGATTGGGTGCGCAGCATGATGTGGCTGGCGGGTGTGAATATCGAAGGGATAAAGCTCGCCTCAACGTCCAGCATCATTCCTGACCGTTACAACTTTTCTGATCCACAGGTACTGTCTCGTGGCCGGTACGATAGCTTCCGTGTTGGTTTTGCTCGTACTGGATTCAAGCTGCATGAAAAAACACCGCCATCGGTGAAGGAAGTTTCGCCCCAACCGCGGACTGCACTACAGAACCTGGATGAGTTGCTGATGCAGCGGCGCCGGCATGGCGCCCAATATGATCTCAATGGCCTCATGCGGCCGTGATGAGCGTGCAGCCGCGTCGCCGTCTCGATTCAGGATACTGATTGAAACCATGAGCATGAATGCAATGACGAGCTCTGAAGCGCACCTCAAGCAGTTGAGCGCGACCTTGGGTTTGCCGCTCTCCTTCGACGAGGGCGTCTGTACCATCGCGCTGGACGACGCCCTTATCCTCTGTATCACGAACGACGTGGACCGGGGGGCGTGGATGATCAGCGCCCTATTAGCCGACGAAGGTCAGATGGAGGCGCTGAATCCGCAAGTCTGCCTGTACATGAACTTTCTGTTGCACATGCGCGATCTCGGGGCTATCGCGCTGACTGACCGCTATGGGCCAATGTTTCTCGTTCATCGTCTGCCTGTAGCGCGGATGTCCCATGATGATGTGGTCAGCCGCATGGAGGACTTTATCGAGGCGTGGCGTCTGGTGAAACTGCGGTTGTTCTTTCCCGAACGAGCCGACGGCGACCTGGGTGTCGAGTCTGACGGTGACGTCGACCGCGAGATAATCGTAGCTTGATTGAACCTTTCGGCACGGTTGCCGGCGGCTTAGACCTGCCGATAATGCAGCCAACCGGCATCCAGCCAATCCGTCAGACATTCACGTTCATCCTCGCCCAGCTTGCTGCAGCGTGGGTCGTTGCATTGCAGTTGGCGCGCATCGGCCAGGGCACGCAATGCAGGGTGCGCAGCGACAGTGGCCGTCTCGCCGTTGATGAATAGCTGCTTGCCGCGATATAGCATGCGGCTGCGGCGATCCAGTTCCAAATAGCCGTTCTCTGGCCATTCTGTTGCCAGGTCGACGAGCGGGCCGTCAGCGGGTTCAAAGACGCTGAGGTTGCTGGGCTCGGTCAGCCAGCATCCTAGAAAACGTGAGGCTAGTGCATCATCGAAACGGACCTTGGCCAAGGTATCCAACGTTGCTTGTACCAAACCGTCGGGCAGGGCGGCAGGTGTTTCGACGGCAGGTTGGCCGGGGTCACGATATAGCGCATCCAGCTTTGGGCCAGGTAGCGCCGGTTCACCATAGGGGCCTCCCAGCAATCCGACGCGAGCCATGGCCTGGTCCGCTGCCGCCTCGAGCAGGCCTCGCGCCAAAATGGCCTGCGTAGGCGCCCGAAACCCGATCGAAATCGTCATGCAGTCACCGCCGACGGCAACGCCATCGTGTGCTGCCTGTGGCGGCAAATACAGCATGTCGCCCGGTTCCAGGATGACATCGTGCTCAGGCGTGAAGTTCTGCAATATCTTTAGCGGCAGGTCCGGCTGCAAGGAAAGATCCTTCTGCCGGCCATAGCGCCAACGGCGGCGCCCCGAGGCTTGCAGCAAGAAAACATCGTAACTATCGAAATGCGGTCCCACGCCGCCGCCATCCGAGGCCACGCTGATCATGACATCATCCAGGCGTGCATCCGGAATGAAACGGAACAACTGCAACAACGCCGTGGCGGCATCGTCGTGCAGATCCACGCTTTGCACGAGCAGCGTCCAGTCCGGCTCCGCGGGTTTGGGCAGGCGCGCAAAGGGGCCGTTTTCCATTTGCCAGGTGCCGTCTTCGCGCCAGATCAGGCGTGATTCCACATCATCGCGGCGCGCCAGCTTTTTCACATTCGCAATGCTGACGGGCGGTTTGAAATTCGGAATCGCCTGCCGGATCAGCAACGGCTTGCGCTGCCAGAAGCGACGCATGAAGTCGGCGGCGCTGATGCCGCCAAGCAGAGTCAAGGGTTCGTTGATGTTCACGGTAGGCAGGCTTTGAGACGATAAAGGGCTTCCAACGCTTCGCGCGGCGTCAGGCTGTCGGGATCGATGTGGGCCAGTTCGTCACGCAACGTGTCCAACGCCGCCGATTGCTCGGAACGATCGCTGGCGGCGTTGGCTTGCGCGTCGGCGTCCAGGGCAGCGGCGAATAAACCCAGTTGCGGCGTAGGGGCGCCTTGGGCTTCCAGGCGTTCCAGTTCGCGTGAGGCATGGCGAATGACCGCTGCGGGAATCCCGGCTCGCTGGGCGACTTGAATCCCGTAGCTGCGACTGGCAGGGCCCTCGCGGACCTCATGCAGGAACACAATGCCTCCCGCGGATTCGGCGGCGGCCAAGTGCACGTTGGCGGCGGTGGGTTGTTCCGCAGGCAGACGTGTCAATTCAAAATAGTGCGTGGCGAACAGGGTCAGTGCCTGGTTGTGCGTGATCAGACGCAGCGCAATCGCCCATGCCAATGCCAAGCCATCATAGGTGGAGGTGCCTCGGCCGATTTCGTCCATCAGCACCAGACTATGCGGCGTACTGGCTGCCAGGATTGCTGCGGCTTCGGTCATTTCCATCATGAAAGTCGAGCGTCCGCCAGCCAGATCATCTGCCGCGCCGATGCGCGTGAAAATCCGATCCAGTTTGCCGATGGTGGCACGCTGTGCGGGCACAAAACTGCCCGTACGTGCGAGCAATGCAATCAAGGCGATCTGCCGCATGTATGTGGATTTACCGCCCATGTTCGGGCCGGTGATCAACAGCATGCGGCGTGTGGCGTCGAGCGAGCAGTTGTTGGGCGTAAAGCGCTCGATCGTACGCTCTACCACCGGATGACGGCCTGCCTCGATGGAAATATCGGCCTGCTCGGTCAACTCGGGTGCGACCCAGCCATGACGGCGAGCATGTTCAGCCAATGCGGCTAAGGTATCCAATTCCGCCAGTGAGACGGCGCACTCCGAGAGCGGGCGCACGAACGCTGCCAGTGCATCCAGGACTTGCTCGTATAGCCATTTTTCCCGAGCCAGCGAGCGGTCCTGGGCGGACAGGACTTTGTCCTCCCAGGACTTCAGTTCAGGCGTGATGTAGCGTTCGGCATTCTTGAGCGTCTGGCGGCGGCGGTAGTCGTCGGGCACCTTGTCGGTCTGGCCCTTGGTGACTTCGATATAAAAACCGTGCACGCGATTGAACTCGACGCGCAGGTTATTGATGCCCGTCCGTTCCCGTTCACGAGCTTCCAGCTGCAGCAGAAAATCTCCTCCGTCCGCCGCCAGCGCCCGTAGCTCGTCCAGTTCGGCATCGAAGCCGGTAGCGATGACGCCGCCGTCGCGAATGGCGACAGCCGGCTCTTGGGCAATCGCACGGCTCAGCAGGTCGCCAATGGCCGGGTCCAGCGAGAGATGGGCTGCGAGCTGCGCGAGGCGAGGCGTGTTCTCCAGCGGCACGATCAACTCGCGCAACGCGGGCAGGGCAGACAACGCGTCTCGCAAGCTGGCCAATTCTCGTGGGCGCACCGATCTCAGCGCCAGACGCGAGGCGATACGTTCGACGTCGGGAAATGCATCCAACGCATCGCGCAGCGTTTCCAACAAACCTGCCGCGCCAAAGGTTTGTTCCACATCCATGCGGCCTGCCAGCAGGGCGGCGATGGCTTGTTGCCTGGCCTGGGCCGGTGCGTTGTCGCGCAGGGGATGGTGCAACCAGCGTCGCAGCAACCGGCTGCCCATCGGCGTCTGGCAACTGTCGAGCAACGAGAACAAGGTCGGGGAGTCTTCGCCGCTCAGGGTCTGCGTCAACTCCAGATTGCGGCGCGTGACCGGATCCATCAATACATATTGGCCGGGGCGGTCAACGGCAATGCTCTGCACATGTGCCAAGGCCTGCGATTGCGTCCGTGCGGCGTAGCGCAGCAGAGCGCCCGCTGCGCAGATGGCTGCCGGCATATCGTCCACGTCAAAGCCCGACAACGTATCGGTCTTGAAATGCGCCAGCAGATGCGCACGTGCACCATCGCTTTCGAAGTGCCAATCCGGAACGCGCGTGCGAGCGCCGTCGAACGCCAAGGGCAGCTCGGCGCTTTCCGCATAGACCAGTTCGGCGGGTGCAATGCGATGCAATTCCGACTCGATCTGCGCGGGCGCGCATTCGGTCACGCGAAACTCGCCGCTGGCCAAGTTCAACCATGCCAGTCCGGCGCGTTGGTTGCGTGCCTTACCGCTGATGCAGACAGCCGCCAGCGCACGGTCGGCTTTGGCCGGCAGCAGGGCCTCGTCGGTGAGAGTGCCGGGCGTGACAATGCGCACGATGCGCCGTTCGACTGGACCTTTGGATGCTGCAGGGTCGCCGATTTGTTCGCAAATGGCGACGGATTCACCCTGGGCAACCAGACGGGCCAGGTATTGCTCCATGGCGTGCACCGGAATGCCCGCCATGGGAATCGGCGTGCCGTTCGAGGCACCTCGTTTGGTCAACGTCAGGCCCAGCAAACGCGCACCACGCTCGGCGTCTTCGTAGAACATTTCATAGAAGTCGCCCATGCGATAGAACAGCAGCAACGGTCCCGCCTCGGCTTTGAGGCGTAGATATTGCTGCATCATCGGCGTATGGCCGGCCAGGGAGTCGGTAGGGGATTTTTGCGGTGCGGAATTCATGCCCGGTATTGTATCGGGCCTCGGCATTTACGCCTCAAGGCGACGCGAGTGTAAGCACCGGCTCGGGAGATTAGTCTGATTTGGAATGGTGGCTGGTTGAATATCCAGCTGTCATGGTTGGACGCAAATAAGATCTCGGGTATGCAAATCAAACTTGCGTGTTGATTCCCCCGTGATATGTGAAGAGCGATTCGGCGATGGCGCTGCCCTCGTCTGTGTGTATGTGCTGCAAGATCGACGAACACATGCCGGGCTTTGTCGATGCCGCCTCGCCGACATGGGGAGTTTACCCTCTATACCTGAACGGATATAATAATGGAGCAGAAACGTAAGCTTCTCTATTGGGAAGGTTCGTCAAAAAAGGATTTCAAGGAATTTCCGATCGAGGTGCAGAAGGACATGGGCGTGGCGCTGTTTGTAGCTCAGTTGGGTGGTACTCCAGATTCAGCCAAGCTATGGAAGGGGCTCGGTTCCGGAGTGTACGAACTGGTGGATGATCATCGGGGCGATGCCTTTCGCGCGGTTTATACCGTACGGATATGTGACGCTGTGCATGTACTCCACGCTTTCCAGAAAAAATCCAAGACCGGGATCGCCACGCCGCAACCGGACGTGACGTTGATCGAAAAGCGGTTAAAGGCAGTGCTCGCCCGCTATGGGACGAACAGGAGAATATGATGACTCGTATCGATCATTCCAAGGGTATCGACAATGTGCTGCTGGATCTGGGTTTCGATGATGCCACGGAGCTGTCAGCTAAGGCTGCGCTGGCACTTAAACTCAATGAGTTGATCGATCAACGCGGTCTCAGTCAGATCGAGGCGGCGGCGATCATTGGTATGACACAACCGAAGGTGTCCCAAGTCCGCCGTTACAAGCTTCAAAACATTTCGCTCGAACGGCTGATGCAAGCGCTGGTGTCACTGGACCAGCATGTCGAAATCGTGGTGCAACCCGCACGACGCGCCCATTTGCCAGGCATCACGGTTGCGGCCTGATCCCACGTCGCCGTCCCCATACCGACGGAATAACTAGATGAGCGGGGCATTGATCCTGTAGTACCTCGATGACCTGACTGGCGACGGCACGCGCGGTGCGAGCCAGGGCTTGTTCCGTACTGCCTCCTGCATGAGGCGCCAGGACGACTTGTGACATGTGCAGTAACGGCGAATCATCAGGGGGCGGCTCTTGTGAAAAAACATCGAGACCTGCTCCACCGATCTGGCCGGACTTCAGATGACGCTTGAGTGCCTCCTCATCAATCAGATCGCCACGAGCCGTATTAATCACCAGAGCCCCTGGTTTCATGGACGCGAGTAAGGCATCCGTCAGTAACGGAGCTGTTCCCGCACGAGACGGCCGATGTAAGGAAAGAATATCCACTTGACTGACCACGTCCGCCAGACTATCGACGACTTCGAAACCGTCGGCGATAATCTCACGGGGCGCGACCGAGGGAGAGTAGACGCGAACCGTCATCCCAAATCCACCAGCTGCCATCCGCGCCAATAATCGTCCGATCTGGCCGAAGCCGACGATGCCCAGCGACATGCCGGAAAGCTCATACAGGCCCGGCTCATACCGCGCATCCCAATTGCCATTGCGTACGGCCTGATCCAGTGCCACCGTGCGTTTGACTAGCGCCAACATCATCGACAGGGCCAGTTCCGCCACGGAGCGCGCGTTGGCGCCGGGAGTGTTCACGACAGGGATTCCCAGCCGTTCGGCTGACCCGAGATCAATGGCATTGGTACCCGCGCCGTGGCTGCCGATGATACGCAGTTTCGGAGCGGATTCGATGGCGAGCGTGTTCAAGCCCGCATTGCGGGTAATGACAGCATCGCAGTCTCTAATGGCATTGGCGACGTCTTGCATGGATGCAGATTTGGGGGTGATGCAGGTGATGCCCGCTGTGCGCAGCATTGCCAGGCCCTGTTCATGAATGGGTTGGACGATCAGACATTTCATCGATGGATTGCCTCGAGAAATCCCGGCATTCATGCCGGAAAGAAAAAGGAGAGCCGTTGTGTATCTGTAGGCACTACCAGGGACTCTTGATGACTAAATAGCAGCGTGGTCAGCGGCGAGAATATCGGATAGCAATTGCGTCGCCACCGCGAAATCCGATAGGTCCATGGCCTCATGAGGGTTGTGTGAGCCGTTTTGATTACGCACGAAAATCATGGCGGTTGGAATGCCCTGTTGCGCGAACACCGCCGCATCATGTCCTGCCCCGCTGGGCATAGTCAGTGCAGGGATGGTGCGGGCCGAAGCCATGGCGGTCAATTGGGCGATCAGCTTTGTGTCCATGAGAGCGGGTTGCGAGCCCGTCTTGGGGCCAAAGTGCACCTCGGTTGAGGTGGTTCGCGCCGTTTCCAATGCGTGATCGCGCAACAATTGATCAAACCGCTCGAGCAGGGGGATGCTAATGCTGCGTACGTCGATGCAGCAATCCAGTTCGCCGGCCACTTTGCTGAAGGCATGCTGAGCCGGGTTGGTCGATAGTTGGCCTACTGTCACGACGAGGTCCTCGCCAGCAGCCTCAAGGTCTGCCCAGGTTTTATCCAGCGCGGTCATCCATAAGGCCGCGGCACGCACGGCATCGCGCCGGTAACGCCGGTTGACTGCACCGGAATGTGCGTATTCGCCGATCCAACGCATGTCGCGATATCGAAAGCTGCCGCGGATGCCGGTAACGATGCCCACAGGTATGTCGGCTTCGACCAGAGTCGGACCTTGTTCGATGTGCAACTCGACAAAGCGATCGATTCCGGTGGGATGTAGCGCAGCACGTCCGAATGCGGCAGGGTCAATAGACAATGTGGCCAGATGTTCACGTAGCGTCTGGCGGGTATCGGCGCGTGGTAAGTCGAGCACGGAGGCGTCGACCAAACCAAAAGCGGCCTTGCTGCCCAAATAGGAGTAGGGAAACCAAGTGCTTTCCTCTGCACGAATCGCCATGACGGTAACGTCTGTTTCCGGGCGGTAGCCGGCCATATGCCAACCTGCCAACACCGCCAGTCCTGCAACCACTCCTGCCGCCCCATCGAAATTCCCGCCGGCAGGTACAGAGTCCAGATGCGAGCCTGTCAACCGCATGGGCCGATCCCGATAATGTCCTGGCAAGGTGATGTAGAGATTGCCACTGGTATCAACACGGGTTTCCAGGTCTAATTCGCGCGCCGTGTTTTGCACCAAGTCGTGGGCGCGTTGCTCTCCGGCACCGTAGGTGTCGCGGGTCATGCCCAGTCCGTCGAACGACTGTGTACGCAGGGTCTCGAAAAGGCGGGCTGCCAAATCGATATCGGGATCGGGAAGATGGTTCATGGCTTACACCAATGAGTAATCTGCGCGGGTGATTGGCGCCAGGTGGTCGGTGAGCAATCGTCCATAACCTGGGATCGCGTTGGACAAACCCAGCAGGCGCAAGCATGCCCAGAACGTGGCCTGATTGCTGGTGACGACAGGTTTGCCGAGTTCGTCTTCGATAGCGGCGATCATATCGAGTGTGGCCAAGTTGGTGCACGATAGAAAGATGGCGTCCGCATCAGTGCGATCGATGGCTCGGGCCAGCTGGAATGTAGATTGTGGCGGCACACGCCCGATATCACGCCTTTCTTCCTGTGTATGGCCTAGATCCAGGCCTTGGATCGATACCACATCAAAGCCATATTGTTCCAGGAAATCGCGCTCGCGTTGATTGACGAAATCGATATAGGGCGTACCTACTGCGATGCGTTTGGCGCCTAATGCACGTAATGCCGCTACTGCCGCGCCCGCGGTGGCGATGGCCGGGACGCCGACGCGCTCGCTCATCCCATCGCACAGTTCGTCCAATGAGCAGACAATCGAACCGGATGTGCATCCGTAGGCCACGACGTCCACTTCGGCAGTCTTTATCAGATCGGCGGCTTCAAGCACGCCTTGTGCCATGCGGTCGTAGTTCTCCTGTGTGGCAGGACCTGCGTTGATGGCACGGCCCGTGTGGATTGTGACGCCTTCGGGGGCCAGACGGTAGAACTCCGGCTCATTGATGGTGTTGGTCGATGGGACGATCAGCCCAATTTTCGCGCGCCAACCATAGGGACGGTATTGCGCGGTCGTTTTCATTAGCGTTTGAACGGGCATTATGCGGTTTCCTCGCGCGCTGCTAGGCGTTTCAAGCCGGCGGCCGCCGTGTTGAACGTATTGAACAGGGCGTTGACATCGTTGCTGAACGGCATCCAGCGGATACCGCGGGCGATCCAACGCTCGGCGGCATTCAAGTCTTGGCAACTGAAACCCCAGGGAATGCCGTGCTGGCTGCATGTGGCGATGACATGTTCGACGGCCTCTTGGTACAGCGGGTGTTGCATATCACCCGGAATGCCAAGATCCTGGGTGAGATCATCGGGGCCTATCATGATGGCGTCCAGGCCTCGCACTTGGCAGACACGGTCCAGATTATCCAACCCGACTCGCGTTTCCATCATGGCGACAGTGGCGGTGTTGGTGTTGATCTCCGCGGCCTGGGATAGGGGCGATGACAGTTTGATGTAGTCCGTGTGCGGTCCCCGCATGTTCAGAATGCGTTGTCCATCGGGATAGTATTTCGTGTAACGCAGGATCTGTTCGAGTTGCTCCGGCGTCTCGATATTGGGCAATAGCAGACCCATTGCACCGGCATCTAGCGGACGCGTGTAGTCATGAGAGTCCGACCCTGCGGGGCGTACGACGGGTACGATCCCCGCCTCGCGCGCTACTAGGCAGAGTGTCGCCACATCAGCGATCGAAAAGTCGCTGTGCTCCATTTCGATCAGCACGAAATCCAGGCCCGTCGTGGCGAGCAGTTTCATAAAGCGAGGGTGATGCACCATGGTCGCCCAGGTGCCAAATACAGGCTTGTTCTGAGTCCAAAGCTGCTTGAGTGGGTTTTGTTTCATGAGGCGGCGGTTTCCGAGGTAAAGGACATAGTGCTGAATTTGAGTGCGGCCTCGCTCATGTATTGAACACTCGCATCCCAGATGGTGTGCCCGAGGCTGGCGCTGGCATGGGTGGGATCGCCCTGTGTGCCGATGGGGGCGTAGTCGCTGATGTCGCTGAATACCGCAAAGCTGGATTTGCCTAGCGACACTTTGCCACTGCTGACAGTCTTGACGTCGGCAGTGAAGGGGCGCAGCGATTCCGTGGCCCGTGCGCGATCCATGAAAACCAGCTCCGGAAACTTGGCCAATGCGACGGAGGTCACCATCTCAGAGGCATGGCCGCTGGGCGAGCGTTTCGTCTGAAAGCTGTCGCCTGCCACATCGCGCATGATCGAGAACACATCGATCAGGCCACCCACCG
Organism: Bordetella muralis; assembly: GCF_054781015.1. Classification (NCBI taxonomy): domain Bacteria; kingdom Pseudomonadati; phylum Pseudomonadota; class Betaproteobacteria; order Burkholderiales; family Alcaligenaceae; genus Bordetella; species Bordetella muralis. The sequence continues at coordinate 171,408 of NZ_BAAGVF010000004.1, forward strand.
CGTCGTATTTGCGACGCAGATGGCGGCAAACGCTTTCGATCGGTCCCAGTGAGCCCGCGTGGATATTGATGAAAAAGAAATGGCGAAATCCCTGGCCGGCCAAGGCATCGCACATGTCTTTTAGATAGGATTCGATCGTGTGCATTTCCACCGACAAGGTGCCGGGGTAGTCCAGAAACATGGCCGAATAATTGACGGGAACGATGGGTATTACCGCCAAGCCTGTACGCTCACCGATCTCGGTCGCAATGGATTCACAGATGCGCAATTCAGTGCCTGTAGCCAGATGGCTGCCGTATTGTTCGACGGCTCCGACAGGGATCAAGACGGTATCGCGTTCTGCCAGATAGGCTCGGATGTCATCGTAGGGATGCTGATCTGTTCGCATAATGCAGGGCCTGTTGTGTGCAAGAAAAAAGGGAGCTGTTCACTGTTGCCAAGGCTTTACCGTCCACAGCTCGCGTAACTGCTGGTCGACTGCTTTCAGACTGGCGACATATTCGTCGCGCTTGAGATAACGCAGAGGTTGAAATGAAGCCTTGGCGCGGCTGAGATAGGTTTGATCATGATTGCATTCATCCACGGCTCGGCTCAGGTCGGCGATCACCTCCGCTGGCATGCCGCGCGGTCCAGCCAACCCTCGCATCGAGCCGCCAATGACCTCATAGCCCGCGTCGTGAAACGTCGGAATGTCCGGTGCCTGCTCGGCCCGTTTGTCACCCATCACGCCTACAATGCGCCAGGGTTTACCGTTGGCAAATGTGATGGCTTCACCCAGGTTGGCCATCGTGCTGTCAACGACTTTGCCGAGCAGTGCCACACTGGCGGGAGCGGCTCCTTGGAATGGCACGGGAGAAAGTTGGATACCCGCTGCATGTTCGAGCGAGAGCGCGGAGATGTGTCCCGCGGAGCCGACTCCTTGTGTGCCAACGGTGATTTCACCGGGTTTGGCTTTGGCTGCGGCAATTAGGTCCTGGATCGAATGTATGGGACTGTCTGCATGGACGCTTATCGTGCCGGGGTCTTCAACAAGGTTGGCAATGAAGTCGAAACTCTCTAGCGTATAAGCCGTTTTGCGTTCGATAGGCAGGCTGATCACGCCAGGGGTATTGACCAGACCGATTGTGTAGCCGTCGGGCTCAGCTCGAGCCAAGGCCGTCAGGCCGATATCACCCGAAGCGCCCGGTTTGTTGAGGACGACAATGCGAGCCGAATCGAGCTTGGTTTCCATGCAGGCGGCAATCGTGCGGGCCGTTTGATCCGAACCCGCGCCAGCAGGAAAAGGCACGATGAGATTGATGGGATGAGCGGGGTAGGCCGCCGAGCAGAGTGCAGGCAAGGCAACGAGGGCGCAGCAGAGGACTTTGTTCATGGTGTGGGACTCCAAGGGGTTCAACGGTTCCATGGGGATGCTTTCCACAGGGCCTGGAATTGCTTCTGCTGTTCCTGCAGCACCCTGTTGTACTCGTCTCCGGGAATCACCCTGGTGTCCTGCTCCGCCTTGTGTGCGTCCTCGATGAACAAAGGATCGTTGGCAGCTTTTGTTATTAATGCGGCGACTTGCTGTCGGCGCTGTGCCGTGATGGCCGCCGGTGCGCCAATGCCGCGCAATGAGCCGGCTTGTAATGCGTATCCTGATTCTGCCAACGTTGGCAGCTCGGGCGCCGTGGCGGAGCGCGTCGCTTTCATGACGCCCAACGTGCGCCAGGGCGAGCCTTGGGAAAACGCCAGTGCTTCACTGAGGTTGGCGGTGGCAATATCGATGTGTTTGCTGAGCAATGCGGTGCGTACGTCGGCGGTCCCTTTGAATGGGACGTGGCGTAGCTTGATACCAGCGGCCTGTTGGAGCATGAGCATGGCGATATGCCCGGCCGAGCCTATGCCGGCTGTCCCGTATGTCAGGCCGTCCGGGCTGCGTCTGGCCTCCTCGACGAGGCCAGAAATGGAATGAATAGGCTGATCGGCATGGACGCTGAATGTCGCGGGATCATCGACCAGGTTGGCGATGAGGGCGAACGACGCGAGATCGAATTGCGCTTGCCGTTCGATGGGAATGGTCAGCACATTGGGCGTGTTGATGATGCCTAATGTGTAGCCATCGGGCTCGGATCTGGCTACGTAGCTCATCCCGATTTCGCCACCTGCGCCAGGCTTGTTCAGCACGGTCACGGGTTGACCGGATTGCCGTTCCAATGCGCGGGCAAACAGACGAGCGGTCAGGTCGGTGCCGCCCGCCGCAGTGAACGGCACTACCAGCGTGATGGGTTTAAGTGGAAAGTCCTGAGCAAACACCGGTGTGCACGCGATCACGCTATGGATCGCGAGCAGCCCGGATAAGACGCAAAAGCGGTGCATGGCCCCTCCGGATAGGAAGAAAGTGAAAGTGGACGACTTGCACTCAGGCCATGATCAGCCCGGCGAGGGCGCCGGGATCTCTGTATGAGGACCTCTTTTGAGAAAGCGGAAATACATCATGATTAAAACCCCCTTGTGATTTTTTAAGCTTTTGAATTCAAACAAAAACTTTTGCCTTGTCCGTATTCTTCGACACGTCAGGCGTGGTAGGCGCCAACGGAAATTGAACAATTTCGTCTAGCCTGGAGAAGATGGTATATATAGATTAGGTAATTGAAAAACTCTATTTTTTTGTGTGATTCACAAATATTATTTGTGCGCCTATGTTGAAAGAGCTTCGCACACTAGTGGCCGTCGCCAAGCACGGCAGTATTACGGCCGCTGCACAGCACATCGGCTTGACTCAGGCCGCTGCCAGCGCGCAGATTCAGCGCCTGGAAGAGTCCTTGCAGACATCGCTGTTTGATCGCAGAGGACGCCAAGTGAAGCTCAATGCTGCCGGTGCAGACGCCGTGGCGCGAGCGACCCAGATACTGCATCTTTATGACGAGCTGTGCGATCAGTCCCAACGCACGGCGTTGCGTGGGCATTTGCGATTAGGGGCGATTCAGAGCATGCAGCGTCAATACCTGCCTCGCATCATTCAGGCATTGGTCGGTGAGTACCCTGATGTCAGTACTCATCTGGAGCTGGGAGGCTCTATGCCGTTGTTAACCCTGGTCGATCACGGCAAGCTCGATGCTGCGATCGTGGTAAAGCCTTTCTTTGCTTTGCCGCCCGAGTTGAAATGGGTGCCTTTACTGCAGGAACCATTCAAAGTGATCTGCCCGGCGCATGTCGGGGGCGATGATTGGCGGCAGATTCTGAGAACGTTGCCCTTCATCCGGTATGACAGCGCGTCCTTTGGCGGACGGGTCGTCGATCGTTTTTTGCAGGGCCAGCGCCTGGTTCCTAAATATCAGGTGGAGTCACAGGACGTAGACGCCATCCTGGAGATGGTGGCGTCTGGGCTGGGCGCCGCACTGGTGCCGATTAAAGATGTGGGGCGTCATCAGGCATCCGTTCGCGTTCTCGATCTAGGCGAGCACCAACTGCATCGCGAGGTCGGCGTCGTGCATCCGGCCAACCAGCGGCAGGCGCAACTCGTGGCGCAATTTGTGCGAGTCACTTGCGAACAGGTGCGTGGATCTCCGTTCGTGCATCCGCTGTTGGAGTGAAGTCGACTGGCGAGATGCAGAGATTAAGTGGGCGTTGATCTAGATAATGCCCATACGCCATCTGGACGTCCATGCATGACACGCAGCGCTGTCATCTGTGCCAGCCCCAAGCCCAGACAACTGACCCGAATAATGCTGTCGCATCCACTTCCAGCGGCGCCGCGGTGCCGTATGCCCACCACCGTAGCGACGGCACCGTCCACGCGATCGGCGACGTGAGAGGAATGGCCAGCGTACTCAACGACGCTAACCACAACAGATGCACGCTGGCGTGAGCCGGGCAAGCAGGCAAGCGTGGTTACGCGTCGGTTCGGGAGGCGGGATCTCGTCGGAAAACGTGATACGAGGACGTGGATCCACTGGCGCATTTTTTTGGGGGAAGGTGCTGCCGGCGGGCAGGGGGGAGATAAAATTCCTGAGTTCTAAACAAGAATCAATCTTATAATCGGACTTTAGAAAATTCTTCCTTCTATGCGGTTTTGTGTCAATATTGACAGTTAGCTGAAAAAAGATGGCTGGGCGCGGGCTGCCCAGCGGGCTGGTGATACTGCATCAGCGCAAGACTCGCGTATCAAATATGACGATAGAACGGATTCACATCGCCGGGCGTATTGGGGCGGCTTTGCTGGGAGGCTATGTCTTCACCTGGGGTGGGATCGCCTTGGGGGTCGCCGGCCTGTTTGCGGCAGGGATGGAGTTTCACGACGCCGAGCACTTGTGCAACATCCTGGGATTCCTGGTGTTCCTGGTGGTTTTTCTATGGGCGTTTGCCGCCCGCAGCATGCCGCGCGTGTGGTTGGTGCTATTGGGTGGTGGCGGGTTGATGACGGCATCGGCTTCCTTGATTCAGCACATGCTGATCTGAACCGACGACAACTAAAAAGAGACCGGAGTCTCCTATGTTCCAGAATTTACGCCTCAGCATGGCCTGGTTGCACACCTGGTTCGGCCTCGTGCTCGGGTTTGTGTTGATGATCGTGTTTTTCTTTGGCGCCTTGTCGGTGTTTGACCGCGAGATCGATCGCTGGGCGATTCCGTCCTCGCGGTTCGAGGCGCAGCCTATGCCGTCGTTTGATCAGGTGCTCAAGCCTGTTTTCGAAACGATGCAGCCCTCGGCCGAACGGATCGATCAACTGCGCAACAAGGTCAATGGCCCTGTCCCCACGCACTTTACGACGCCGTCAGTCTGGGGCGCGTACACCACGCATCGGGATCCCGTGCTGGGGTTGTTCGTCGGCTATGAGGTACCCAACGCCAAAGAGCACGATACGCGTGTGTTTGCGTTGCGCACCATTGATCCGCGTTCCGGAGCGTCTTTGCCGGATGACAGACTCAAGATCGGCAGCGGCTTTTTCTATCCCATGCACTACAGCCTGACCTTTTATTGGAAGGATGTCGGCTATTGGATCGTAGGGTTGGCGGCGCTGATCATGTTGGCGGCTCTGGTCAGTGGCGTGATCATGCATCGCAAGCTGTTTCGCGAGTTGTTTACATTCCGGCCCAATAAAAACAAGCAGCGCAGCCTGCTGGATCTGCATAACCTCACCGGCGTGGTGGCGTTGCCGTTCCATTTTTTCTTTGCTTTTACGGGCCTGGTGATCTTTGCGGGAATTTACTTCCCCATCACGCATACGCAGCTAGAGCCTTTGCATGAGTTGCACGAGCGCCTGGATGCCGAGGAAACGGGACTGCCGCATGACCGGGCCGGTGTTGCTGCGCCGATGGCTTCTGTCGACGCGATGGTGGTCGAGGCGCAACGCCGCTGGGCAGAAAAGGGCATGGCCGGAGAGGTTGGGTTCTTGGCGATGCGGCACGTCGGTGACGCGAACGGCTATGTCAGTATCTATCGCGCCGGCACGGATCGTATCGCCTTGACCGGCGAAGGGATTCACTTCAAGGCGTCCACGGGTGAGCTACTGCGCGAGGATCCGCCGAGCAGCGCGGTCGATAGCGTCAACGAGTTTCTGACAGGTCTGCATTTGCAGCACTTCCGTCATTGGTTGCTGCGGTGGCTGTATGTGTTGGGCGGACTGATGGGGTGCGTGTGCATCGCCACGGGCTTTTTATTCTTTGTCGAAAAACGCAAACGGCAGCACGCCAAGCAGGGCAGCCAAGGGGCCCGAGTGGTGGATGCGTTGGCGGTGACCACGGTTACGGGCATGGTGGTGGCGACATTGGGGATTCTGATTGCCAATCGATTGCTGCCTGATTCCATGGGAGCAGGCTGGCCGGAACGGCAGGCGATGGAACGCTATATTTTCTGGGGCGTCTGGGCGCTCGCCATGGTGCATGCGTTCTGGCGGTCGGCGCCAGTGGCGCAGGGACGGCTGAATCCCGCTTGGCGTGAGCAGTGTCTCGCGGTCGCGGGACTGGCCGTGGTGGCGGTGTTGCTTAACTGGACCACGACGGGCGATCACTTGCTGCGCACGTTGAGCGCGGGCTACTGGCCGGTGGCGGGTGTGGATTTGTTTATGCTGGCAGGCGCAGTGGTCGCTTTGTTTGCGGCTCGCAAACTGAAGCAGCGCACGCAACGAGCGCCCGTGTTGCAGCCAGAGTCCTCGGGGCCTGCACATGCCTGATAGCTTGACGTTGTTGTTTGCCTTTGTGCTTGCCCTATCCGGCATGGGGTGGCTGGCGCTGGCGATGGAGGCGCACTGGGCGCAGGTCTATGACGAGGCTGTGTGCTCGCCTGCACTGGCGCGACGGCTCCGTTGGCTGGGTGGACTGTCTCTGCTAGGGGCTTTGCTGCTGTGCCTGGCGGTGGATCACGCGACGATGGCGGCACTGGTCTGGTTTATGACTTTGGCCGCTGCAGCGCTGGTGGTCGCCTTTACGCTGTCTTGGCGCGCACGTTGGTTGGCGATATTGCTGCCGGGAATTCGTGCCGGGCTGAACTAGACGCGAGCGCGCCCAGGGTAACCCGAGCCCGCTCGCCCACGCTATGCGTTTAGCAGCGTTGTTCGTTCAACTTGTTGATCAGGTTGTTGAAGTCCTGGGTAAAGCTCTGCACGTCCATTTGCATCGGACCCATGAGCATGCCTTGGCCGCGCTGGTAGTCTCCGCGCGCGGCGTGTGCAATTGCGTTGCGGCCGCTGCTCAGAAAGCTGTTCATTGCCATCGTCATGCTGGAGCAGCCGCCGGGCTTGGCTTCAGTCACTTTCTTGTTCCAGCCGTCCACCATTTCAGCGGTCTTGTTCAGGCTTTCCTTGAGAGCGTCCGTGGCTTTCTGCTCGCCCTTCGTTTCAAAGAAGGCATCCGAACGATTGGCGGCCTCTTTGGCGTACACGATCAGGCCGGCGCGGTAATACTCGAGAGTGTCTTTGGGAGCCTTTTCAAAGGCTGCGCGCGTGTTGATCTCATCACGCTTGGCGATCGCCTCAAAGAACGCGTTCTGGGTCTTGGCGACCTCGGTCAGCGCAGCGACAAATTCTGCTTCTTTTTCCTGGGCCTTTTTGCCGTCGTCGGCCAGGAAACCTTTTGATTCCGCGTAGTTGCTCAACTCGGCATTGATCGGCTCGAGCTTGGCCAAGGCATCTTTCAGCGGCTTTCCGGTGGCGTCGAGCTCAGGCAAGTCGCCGGGCAGGGCCAGGGCCTTGTCCAACTCTTCGCGCGTGGTCTTGATGTTGTAGGTGCTCACCACCGAATAATTGGCCAGCGGCTTTTTATTCTTGATATCGTCCGCGTAGTATTTCAAGTGATCCGCGAGATCCTTGGCAAACGAGTTGCCGTTGGCCGCGTCAATGAACGCGTTGTACTTGATGATGTCCTGTTGCTCGGCGGAAACTTGCGCAGCGTCGGCTTGTTGGGCGGCTGGCTTGTTGTCGTCATTGCAGCCGCTCAGAATCAGCGTGCCAGCAACAAAGAGCGCAGCGAACAGGGGTTTCATTTGAAAAGACATATAGACTCCAACACAGTTGCCGGCCCGACGGCAAGCTGCGTCATTGAACGTAGGGGTGGAACGAGACAACCGTCGTATTCAGATATTCGTCAGGAACATTGACGCGCCGTGACGCACAGGCGAGAGACCTGCGCAAGAGACTGATGGTGAAACATCAGACAGAGAGAGGGCAATGCCTATATTCAAGACACCGGGCCGGCCATGCGCAATCGGATGGCCTTTTTTTGCTGCGAAAAAAATTTGCATATCGACGGTCAGGCTTCACATCGCCTAAAGGCGTTTTTGTCAGCCTATGAGGCAGGCGGGAGTGTACGCCTTTAATAGGGATGGATCACCCGGATGACAACAAAAGAACTGTAAAGATACGTTTAGTTATTCGTGTGCATCAAATTGATGCATGTGCGAGGCCATGAATAAAAAATTCTGGATATCATTCGCCGCGATGCGCACGTTTGGTGCCGCGTTCCCGTTTATCAAAGGAAAAGAAGATGTTTCCCTCTCGCATATTTTCGGCTTTCTTCATGGCGGTATTCGCTCTGGCCTTGACGGCATGCTCCAGTGGCAAGCCGGAGTCGACAGTAGAAACGTTTTACGAGGCCGCCGCGAAGGGTGATGTAGAGAAAGCCACAGAGCAAATCTCGTTTTCGAGCGTTCCCGCCGCGCAGATGATGGCTGCCAAAGGAAAAGTGCAAATGATCGTGGGCGAAATGCAGGCACGCATTCAAGCGAACGACGGCTTGGACAGCGTAGAAATTCTGGAGTCAAAGATCAACGAAGAGGGCAAGCTGGCCACGGTCCGCTCCAAGGTCAAATTCAAGAACGGCAAAGAACAGACCGAAAACCATCGCCTGATCAAAGAAGACGACAGCTGGAAAATCCTGTTGAAATGAGCTCGGCTCGCGCGCGCCGGCTGGCCGTGCTGTGTCTCGGCGGCTGGCTGATATGGACACACGCCTATGCTGATGAAGTGGTGCTGCCCGACGCCGCGCAACCTGGCGATCTGATTTTTCGCGAGGGCACCGAGCCCGTCAGCGACGCAGTCATGGCGGTGGACGGCGGCCCGTTCAGCCATGTGGGGATGCTGATCGGTCAGCCGGGCAACTGGCACGTGCTGCATGCAACCCCCTCTGAGGTACCGGGCCGGCCAGACGGCGTCGTGTCCGATACCTTGGCGTTTTTCGTCGACGCCAAGCGCGCAAAACGCTATGCCATCTATCACGTGGACGCCGATGCGACGCATCGCACCCGAGCAATCCAGGACGCGCAGGCCATGTTAGGCAAACCCTTTCGCGTAGCAGATCCCGCGGGTACATACTGCACCGTATTAGTGTGGAATGCCTGGCGCCAAGCCGGCATAAATCTCGATGTGCCCTTCACCCGATTAAATCTGCCACTGCTGAACGGCGAATACCTATTGCCCAGTTCATTGCTGGCATCAAAGAAACTACATCCACTCACCCCCTCGCCCAGGGCCGAAGAGTCATCATCCGCAATGTGAGCACAACGCCAGCCAGGGGCTGCCTTGTACAGGCTGTGCCGGCCCGTTGAGTCCGCCGAGTCACCTTCATCGGGCGGGGGGCAGTCGGCTGGGCATGTTTGAGCGAAGCGAGTTTGCCCAGCCGCCCCGCCTGATGAAGGTGGCGAAGGGCAGTCTGGTCGCGCAGGCGACCAGACCGGACGATAGGGCCGGCACAGCCTGTACAAGGCAGCCCCTGGCGCTTAAGAACCATATGCTTGCTCGCAAGAGACCCAATACGCATGATGAACATGCCTTCTTACGAGAGCGGCAGCGTAAAACTCCACCAGCCAAGAACGCTCGAGAGAAGCCGCCCCTACAGCAACGACCCCTCCCGCCACGTCAATCAGGCGCCGACGGGCTTACCGTCTTCACGCCGGACAACGATGGTAGCCGAGCGTGCATCACCACCCTCTGCGCGCAACGTATTCCACACGCCGTTCGGGTGCTGAATGTTGATGAAGAACGCCGTCAGATCATCCGGATAAGCGATGCCGGTAATTTCGCAACCGGCCGGGCCCACCAGGAAGCGCTTGGATTCGCCAGTGTTCTGATCGATGTAATACATCGAGTTATTCCCAAAACCGGAGGCGCCGGAATCGGTTTGCACCCACAGGCGGCCCTGGGGATCGACGCGAATGCCGTCGGGGCTCGAGAAGGTGTCGCCATTGATGTTGCCGGTAACGTTCTCGGCTTGGCCTTCGGACTTGTCAAAGCCCGCCAGCAGCAGCAGATCCCATTGGAAGGTCGTGGCCAGCGGAGAGTCACCATTCTCCTTCCAGCGCACGATGTGACCGTGCTGGTTTTGCGTGCGGGGGTTGGCCGCGCTGGTACGTTGGCGGCGGCTGTTGTTGGTCAGCGTGCAGTAAACCGTCTTGTCGGCGCCGAGGGTGATCCACTCCGGGCGGTCCATCAACGTAGCGCCTGCCACGCGTGCAGCAGCCTTGGTGTTGATCAGCACATCGGCTTGCGTCTTGAAGTCGATCAGCGACGACTCGGGCAGCGTGCCCGGGGCAACCTGGGTGTAGTTGCCCGGGTCTACAGCGCCCACCGTCAGATTGTTCTTGCCGACCGTCAGCTCGACCCAATTACCCGAGCCGTCGTCGTTAAAGCGGGCGGCATACAACGTGCCGTCGTCGAGCAGGCCAAAGTTATTGGCGCGGTTCGACGGATCGTAAGCCTTGTTGGGGACGAATTTATAAATGCAGCCCGGTGTGCCGTCATCGCCCATGTAGAACGCGACACGGTTGTTCTCGTCCAGCATGTAGGCGGTGTTCTCGTGGTCGAAACGGCCCATGGCGGTACGTTTGACAGCGGTGGAGTTCGGGCTGTACGGATCGATCTCGACGACCCAGCCGTAGCCTTCCTCGGCTTGGGACGGGTCCCAATAGTTGTCGGTTGTTTCTTCGCAGGTCAGGTACGTGCCCCAGGGCGTCGGGCCGCTGGCGCAGTTGTTCAGAGTGCCTACCACGGTCGAACCCACCACGGCGGCGGCCGGACCGCTCACACCATAGACGGTGTTGCCGGTATAGCGCTTGTTGTAGCTGGAGTTCGTGTTGACCGACCATTTTCCGTCGTCGGTACGGGCGATCTCGATCACCGATACGCCGACGTTGGACAAGTTGGTCTGGGTTTCGTTGGTGCTCAGGTCCAGCGTTTCGCCGTCGACGTTTTCGTGATTCAGTACCAGCAGGCCGCCCTTGCTCGGGTCGATGCCTTCCAGCGGATAGAAATGCATGCCGTCGTGCTGGCCGCCGGCTTGGTTCTCGGTGACCGGGAAGGACTGCGGCACGCCGGTGTAGCCGATCGAACCGATGGCGCACTTGTCGCCCGCAGAATACAGCACGTCTACCACGTAGCCTTCCGGTACGGTGACCATGTCTGCGGTGATCAGATCGTCCAAGGGCTTGAACGTGACGGAATAATCAGGACCCGGCTCGGGCGTGGGGCCGGGCGTCTCGCCACCGCCGGTATCGCCACCGCTGTCGTCATCGTCATCGCTGCCGCTGCCACAGGCCGTCAGCGTTGCACCAAAGACGGAGATCAACGACAGGCCGATACTGTTTCTCAAGAGCGTGCGGCGGGCGGGGTTGGCCGCCACGATGTCCTCGAGCATTTGGCCCGGAACCGTGATTTCGCCGCGGGCGTCACGGCTGGGGGCACGCAGTTTGTCCGTCAAATATGACATGTAGATCCTCGTAATGTGAGTCGTTTTTCAGTAAAACGTCAGTTGGCGGACGAGAGACTACGGTGCCTGTATGACGCCGATATGGCTAAAGATAAAAAACATCGTATTTCGACATTTTTTGATCGATGCGCTGTCATAGAAGCGCCATTAAATTGCCATATAGCGGGATAAGGGTAGTCCCTTAAGGGTAATTGCTGGCCTAGCCTGGCTTGTCCTAATGCGTGTTATTACTTGTTTGTCATCTTTGCCCGGCTTGGCCGATGATGGGCACAGAGCAATGTGGCGCAGACCGCGCGGCACATCGCCAGAACCCTTTCATCCGTACATGGGTAATACATGAGCGACAAGAATTTGGCTTGCAGGGCAGGGGTCGACATCGGCGGGACATTCACCGATGTGGCGTTGGAATATCAGGGGCGGCTGTACACCGCTAAAGTGCTGACCGATTATGAGAAGCCCGAGCGCGCCATTGTGCAGGGCTTGAAGTTGGCGATAGAACAAGCAGGAATTGCGCCTGCGGCAATTCAGTCCATCGTGCATGGCACGACACTCGCGACCAATGCGCTGATCGAGCGCCGGGGCGCCAAGACGGCATTTATTACGAGCGACGGTTTTCGCGATGTCATCGAAATGCGCAACGAGGGCCGTTTCGAGCAGTATGACTTGACGATTCAATTGCCTGCGCCGCTGATACCGCGTTGCGACCGCTTTCCGCTCAAGGGGCGTCTGGATGCGTCCGGGCGTGAGTTGGTGCCGCTCGATATGGCAGGCCTGGACCGCATCATTGATGCGATTCGCGACGGGGGCTTTACCAGCGTGGCAGTGGGGTTGATGCACAGCTATCGCAATGGCGATCATGAGCGTCTGGTGCGTGACAGCCTGCGGCGCGCGTTGCCCGATGTATCGGTGTCGATTTCGTGTGAGGTCTCGCCGCAGATCCGCGAGTTCGAACGGTTCAACACGGTCTGCGCGAATGCTTATGTCAAGCCGCTGATGTCGTCGTACCTGAATCGCCTGGCCCAGGCTCTGGCGGCAGAGGGTATGGCGTGCCCGCTGTACATGATTCACTCGGGTGGCGGTTTGATGTCGTTGGCGAGTGCTGCGGAGTTTCCGGTGCGCTTGCTGGAATCCGGCCCTGCGGGCGGAGCGATCTACGCCAGCCACGTTGCCGCGAAATACGGTCTGGATCGCGTTTTGTCATTCGATATGGGCGGAACGACGGCCAAGATCTGCTTGATTGAAGACCTGCATCCCAAGACCGCGCGCACGTTCGAGGTGGCGCGCACATATCGATTCAAGAAGGGCAGCGGCATGCCGATTTCGATCCCGGTGATCGAAATGGTGGAGATCGGTGCGGGCGGTGGTTCGATCGCGCATGTCGATGATTTGAAACAAGTCAGGGTCGGCCCGGAAAGCGCGGGCTCCGAGCCTGGGCCGGCCTGCTATGGCCGAGGTGGCGAGCGTCCGACAGTGACGGATGCGGATCTGGTGCTGGCAAAGCTCGATGCCAAGCGGTTTGCGGGCGGTTCGATTACCTTGGACGAGCAGGCATCGCGTCAGGCATTGCAGACGCATATCGCGGATCCGCTGCAGAGCGTGAATGTGCAGGCTGCCTATGCGGTGGCCGAGATGGTGGACGAGAATATGTCCAACGCCGCACGCATGCACGCGGTCGAGAGCGGTCGCGATCTGAGCGAATACACGATGATCGCCTATGGCGGTGCCGCGCCGTTGCATGCGGTGCGGCTGTGCGAGAAACTCGGCATGGAACGTCTGCTCGTGCCGCCAGGCGCAGGTGTCGGGTCGGCCATTGGATTTCTGCGCGCGCCTTTCGGCTATGAATCACTGCGCAGCGCGGTCATGCGCTTGAGTCAGTTCGATGCCGGCATTGTGAACGGCATGATTGCCGAGATGAATGACGAGGTCGCGAGTTTCCTTCGGGAAACGGGACATGGCGACGATGCCATCCGCGAGTTGCGGGCGTATATGCGCTATGCCGGCCAGGGTTGGGAAATCCCGGTGGATGCGCCTACGGGGGAGTTGAACGACGCCAGTCTTGAAGTCTTGCGCGCGAATTTTGTGCGGGCCTATACTCAGCTGTTTGGCCACGAAGTGGCCGGGCTGGACGTCGAGGTAGTGAGCTGGGCGCTGTCTTTGCGCACCGAAACGGAAATGCCGGCGCGCATCGAGCCGAGCACGGGCGACCATGCGGGATCGCGCGAGCAATATCCACCGATTGATCGACGCGATGTGTTCGATGCCAAGTCCGGCGATTTCCATGATTGCGCCATCTATGACCGTGCCAGCTTGCCGCGTGCCGTGCGGCTGGATGGGCCATTGATTGTGACGGAAAAAGAGACCTCGACCTATGTCAGTCCGGACTACAGCTTGATCCTGCAGCAGGACGACAGCTTACTCATCCAACGTCAACAGAAAGAAGGGGTGTGACATGAGCACCAATATCAAAGTCCGCGAACAAATCATGTGGAATCGCCTGATCTCGGTGGTCGAGGAACAGGCTGCGACGTTGATCCGTACGGCGTTTTGCACGAGCGTGCGCGAGGCGGGCGATTTGTCGGCAGGCGTGTTCGATGCACACGGACGCATGATTGCGCAGGCCGTGACCGGTACGCCGGGGCACGTCAATTCCATGGCGGAGTCGGTTGGGCATTTCGTGGCCAAGTTCGGTGAGGATGGCCTGGTGCCGGGTGATGTGCTGGTGACGAACGACCCCTGGATGGGAACGGGACATTTGCACGATATCACCATGGTGACGCCGGTCTACCGCAAGTCCTCAGCGGAGGCGGCGCCTCGCCTGATCGGCTTTTTTGCCTCGACGGCGCACGTGGTGGATATCGGTGGGCGCGGCTTTGGTCCCGATGCGGGCGACGTGTACGAAGAAGGTATTCGCATCCCCTTGATGAAGTTCTACAAGGGCGGCGTACTGAATGAGGATCTGGTCGAGATTCTGCGCAATAACGTGCGCGAACGGGATCAGGTGGTCGGCGATTTCCATTCGCTGGTTGCTTGCAATGATACGGGGCGGCGCCGTCTTGAAGCCATGCTGGACGAGTTCGGGCTGCCTGATCTGACGGAGTTGGCGGCGTTTATTTTTGACCACAGCGAGCGCGCCACGCGCAACTACATTGCGGCGCTGCCTCAAGGTAAACACAGCTATGAGATGCGGGTCGATGGGTACGAGAGCCCGATTGATCTGCGGGTGACGGTGCAGCCGCAGGGCGGCACCATGTACGCGGATTTCGCAGGGACCTCGGGCACGAGCCGGTACGGTATCAATGTGCCTCTCACCTATACCAAGGCCTATGCGTGTTATGCGTTGAAGTGCGCCATCGCTCCTGAGATACCCAATAATTGGGCGTCGCTGCGCCCGTTTGAAATCACGGCTCCGGCGGGCTGCATTCTGAATGCACCGTTCCCTGCTCCGGTGGCGGTACGGCATGTGCTGGGGCATTTGATTCCCGACGTGGTGCTGGGAGCCTTGCAGAGCTATCGCCCGGATTTGATTCCTGCCGAGGGTGCCAGTGCACTGTGGAACCTGCAGATGCGCTTCCAGGGCGCGCGTGAACATAATCGCGAGTCGCGCCACGAGATGCTGATTTTCAATACCGGCGGCACGGGCGCTCGGCCCAACAGTGACGGGCTGAGTACCACGGCTTTCCCGAGCGGTGTGCACACCATGTCCTCGGAAGTGACGGAGAGTATTGGCCCGATCGTTGTATGGCGCAAGGAGCTGTTGCCCGATTCGGGGGGGGCAGGGCGTTGGCGTGGCGGCCTGGGGCAGCGTATCGAGATCGGTGCTCACGAGGGATATCAGTTCACGTTGAACGCGATGTTTGATCGCGTGGCTTTTCCGGCGCGAGGCCATCACGGCGGCAGCAACGGCGGAGCCGGCAAGGTCGCGCTGGACGACGGCACGGCGTTGCGTGCCAAGGGCAGTCAGCTGATTGCAGAGGGACAGCGGCTGGTGCTGGACTTGCCCGGTGGCGGCGGTTTTGGTGAGCCGGCTGAGCGGCCCGCCGAACTGGTCAAGCGCGATGTGCACTACGGCTATATCAGCGAGGCCGAGGCGCGCCGCGACTATCCACACGCGTTTGATTGATCGCAGGGCGGGACTGCCGGTGGCTGTGCCGCATCGGCAGTGTTCATTCAATATCAATACATGATGGGGAAAAAATGAATACCAATGCAATCAGCGCTGGCCGTCCCATATCGGACGGAATTTCCGATCAGGACGTGCAAGACACTGGTGGAACAGCACCGCGTAAAGTCGGCAAGAAAGAGTTGAACCGTGTCGTGCTGGCCTCGGTGGTGGGCAGCTTTGTCGAGTGGTTCGAATTTTCTGTTTATGGTTATCTGGCCGCCATCCTGGGCAAAGTGTTTTTCCCTTCCAGCGAACCGGGAATGCAGTTGATCGCCTCATTGGCGGCGTTTGCTGTCGCGTTTTTCGCACGGCCTTTTGGCGGTTTTCTGTTCGGTCCGATCGGGGATCGTTATGGCCGCAAGAACGTGCTGACGGTCACGATCCTGATGATGGCGCTGGCGACATGCGCCATTGGTTCGATCCCGTCGCACGATACGATCGGTATCGCCGCGCCTATATTGCTGGTGGTGATGCGCTTGCTGCAAGGCATTTCGGCGGGTGGCGAGGGCAGTGGCGCTGCGATTTTTGTGGCGGAGTATTGCTCTGACAAACACCGCACAGCCGTGACGAGTTGGGTCGAGGTGGGTTGCATCAGCGGCTTTGCATTTGGCGCCATCATTACGACGGTTCTGACCAGTCTGTTCACCGCGGATCAGATCAATGATTGGGCCTGGCGTGTGCCGTTCCTGTTGGCATTGCCCCTGGGTGCGATTGGCCTGTATATCCGCAATCATCTGGAGGAAACGCCGACGTTTCAAGCGGTTCGGGAAAGCAAGACCGCGCCTCCCAAAGTCAGCTGGCGCCATTTGTTTGAAACGCATAGAGGCCCGCTGCTGCAGTCTTGCGGCCTGATCATTGTCACTAATATCACCTTGTACACGGTGGTGACGTATATCCCGACGTACTTGATCAGCACCTTGACGATGGCGCCCGCCCAAGGATTCATGCTGTCGCTCGGACCGCAGATTTTCCTGATCGTGATGATCCCGGTCATGGGATGGCTGGCCGACCGCATCACGCGCAAGGCGACGATGTTGGCAGGCAGCATGGCGATCCTGGTGTTGGCGATTCCGTGCTTCAGTATGCTGTCGACGGGCGGCTATCTCGAGAAACTGGCCGCCTTGATGGTGATGAATCTGTGTCTGGCCGCCATGCTGGGATGCATCTTTGCCGCTGTGCCCGCGTTATTCGCGCCTCATGTGCGTTTCACGGGAATGGCGATCAGCTACAACGTGTCGGTGGCGTTGTTCGCAGGCACTGCCCCCATGTTGAATGCGTGGCTGATTCAGCGTACGGGAAATCCGATGATGCCGGCCTATTATTTGATGCTGGGCGCGTTGGTGGGTGTGGTGGCGCTGTTGTATAGCCGTGACCGTACCGGCGAACCCATGCATGGGGATGTGGCGCGTCCGCATTGAGCATGCAGGGGCGATGCCCCTGTCGTAGTGATAGATCGCACGGAAGACGTCGGTTTTTCTGCGGGGCTCTCAGCGCCGCGCGGTGTTCGACGCGCTGGAAACCTGGCGGCACGCCGAGGGATAGCCCGCGATGTCTTCTGTGCAAACGTATTCCAACAGCCATGCGGTGAACTGCTTGAGCAACGGCGAATGCTTGCGATCAGGTTTGATCAGCAGCGTGAAGCGAGGCATTTTTTCCGCGGGCAGTTGCTTGAGCAGATCGACGCCATAGGGCGCCACGAGCCGGCCCGCAGCGATTTCCCTGACGGCATCGGCATACGAGATGAACCCTACGCCCAGGCCTGCGAGGATAGCCTCCATCATTGCCGCGTGGGTGTGCAGCAGCATGACCCGTTGCGAGGCACGTTCCTTTACTTGTAGCAGGTCCAGCGTGTCGTCCCAGAGCGAGTTGGCCACCAATGAGGTGACCACGCTGTGTTTGAGCAAGTCCGAGGGGCTGTTCAACGGGATCCGTTCCAGCAGACCGGGCGTGGCGACCAGCACTTTCAAGTCGTCGATCAAGGGCGTTTCGATATAGTCGACGTTGCCACCGTAATCCCAGTGTATGGCCGCATCCATTCCCCGATCATCGAGCTCGATCAAGTCCACACCCACAGCCATCCGAAAATCGATGCCAGGGAACAGCGCGGTGAATTGACCTAGTCGGGGCACCAGGAACTCCGTCGCAAAATACGGGCTGACATACAGATATAACTGTTGCGCCGTGCGAGAGGTCTGCACGGCGCTGACGCCCTGAGAGAACCGATCCAGGCCGTCGCGCACGTGGTCATACAGCGTATGTGCTGCTTGGGTAGGAGTCAGGCTGCGAATATTGCGTTGGAACAGGGGCTGTTCCAAATGAGCTTCGAGTTGCTTGAGCTGTTGGCTGACGGCTTGCGGGGTAAGACACAGTTCTTCTGCGGCCTGACGTATGGAGCCCCGGCGCATGATGGCCTCGAAGATACGCAAGGTATTTAAAGGAGGAAGGCGATAACGCATGGTCGCGAATGGGACGCTTGATGGGGTGCGATACGGAATGAAAGACGTCCCGCTATCACCAGATCACGTGGAAACCCCCAATCGTAATCCTTTCTGAAGCAGGCCTTGGATCGGCAAGTATTTCTGGTTCGGGTGTCTGCGCGCGGTGATTTCCGCGCGAGGGTGTTGGGGTTTTCTGCTTGTTGCCCTCAGCAGAGGCTCAGGCATTGCAGTTGCTGACAAACACATCAATAATGAGTTGCAGAGTGCGCCGCCGGTGTTGTGGGGCGATTCTCCATGACGGGCGGTGTCCAGCGATTGGCGCGTCGTCACGTGGTGACAGAAGCGTGGGACCTTTTTTCTAGGAGGTACAGCAATGTCCAATAGCCATATCTACAAGCAGATCGAGTTGGTGGGATCGTCTACGAAGTCTTCGGACGATGCCATTACGCAGGCGATCGCTCGTGCATCGGAAACGTTGCGCAATCTGGACTGGTTCGAAGTCACCGAGGTGCGCGGCCATATCAAGGATGGCAAGGTCGCCCACTGGCAAGTGAGCCTGAAGATCGGGATGCGTCTGGAGCAAGAGCCCTGACGCCGCGTTGGCGCAGCGATCCTGATCGTTGCGCATTTTTTCACCATGCATCGTAAGTGTTTGCGGTGTAAGGACTTTCTTTGCTTGTCCGAAAACTGTTCAGTGGCTTGTCCACATTGTCCGGGGATAAACCCGGGGTGTGTGGATAGTTCAGGTTCGAGTGGGTGTGTAAAACCTTGCGAGTCCGGAAATTTTTCGCTTCGGGATGCGGTCTGTTCACCGATTGGCGCTAAAAGCCGAGTGGAAGCACCGATTGATCATTTTTTGATCGGTCATCGTAAGCCTTTGTCGCGAAAGGCGATTCTCTGCTTGTCCGAAAACTGTTCAGTGGCTTGTCCACATTACGCGGGGATAAGCTCAGGGTGTGTGGATAGTTCAGGACCCAAAGCGCATTGAGATCGATGGAAAAAGAGGTTTTTGCTGTCGTCGATGCCGTTTTTTGGACTTTCATGCATGGAATGACAGGTCCAGACGTTGATTGGGCATTTTTTAATCAGCGCTTGTAAGTCCTTGTCGTGAAAGATGATTCCCCGCTTGTCAGAAAACTGTTCAGTGGCTTGTCCACATTAGACGGGGATAAGCCGAGGGTGTGTGGATAGAAAAAGCGGGGGAAGGTGTGAGCCTTTCCCCCGCTTCTGTTGTCTGCCGCCGTGTCGTCGGCAGTGATCTGGTCTTATGCCTTGAGCTTGTTCACCCAGGCGATATAGCCATCGAGCCAGCCCTGCAGGAATTGGCGGGTGCGTTCGTTGGTGATGGTGTACTGATCGTCGATGAGCCCGGCGGTGTCTTGCAGGAACACCTCAGGAGTTGTGTACACATTGACCCCCTCTGCGGCGAGGATGTTGCGCAGGTGTTGTTGGGCCATGGCCGTGCCCGCAGCGCTGGGCGAGGTGCCGAGCAGGCCGCCGGCTTTGCCGGGCCACGAGTTTTGTCCCCAGGGACGGGAGCCCCAGTCGATCGCGTTTTTCAAGGCTGCGGGTATCGAGCGATTGTGCTCAGGGGTGACGAACAGCAGACCGTCAGCCTCGGCGATCAAGGCTTTCAGTTTGGCTGCCGGCGCGGGTAAATCCGTCTCAAGATCTTGGTTGAACAGCGGGATGTCACCCAGGCTGGCGTATTCAAACTGGACGTCTGAGGGCGCGAGTTTTTCCAGGGCGCGAGCCAGGCGCAAATTGATAGAGGCGGCCCGCAGGCTGCCCACGAAAACCGCGATCTTGGTGTTGCTCATTGCACGTGCTCCAGACGAGAGGAAAGCGCCTAGTGTAGACCTCGGTCTTTGCAGCCTCAATACGCGGACCCATATATCGATGGCGAGGAAAAGCATGTGGCACGGCGCACTGTTTTGGTGCAGTTTGCGATGATATCTATGCACGTTGGCTTGGATTGGTGCAATGCAGCAATAACGTGGGACGGTTCAGATGATCGTCCCCAGGTAGCGAGAGGCTCCTCGAATTGGCATGCCGTTTGCTAGGGTAAGTACTAAGAGGCCGGACTCGTTCGACACCGGCCCGCAAGCAGCCAGGAGTTTTCGTATGTCCGCTCATGTTCCCGCACCTGTCACTATGCTGGTGACACGCCATATTTCTCCCGAACGTTATGGGGATTTTCTGACTTGGATGCGCCAGGGTGAAATCCTGGCAGCAGGCTTTCCAGGTTTTTTGGGATCGGGGGTGTTGCAGCCTCCCGAGGGGGGCGATCAGTACCAGATCGTCTTGCGCTTTGTCGATGCTGCCAGCCTGGCTCGTTGGGAAAACTCGCTGCCGCGCCGGATGTGGCTCGAGCGCGGGGCGAGCCTGGTGCGTACGAGTCGGGTGCATCGGGTCAGCGGCATGGACACTTGGTTTGGCGCGGTGCGCACTGCGCCGCCTCGCTGGAAGCAGGCCGTCAGCATCTGGCTGGCGTATTTTCCGATGTTGCTGCTGTTCAGTTTGCTGCTGAACGAGCAATTGAGCGCCTTGCCGATATTCTGGCGCGTGTTGGTCACGACGGTTTGTATGACGCCGGTACTGTCCTTTATTTGTATTCCGGTTATTACGCGCCTATTGCGAGGGTGGCTCCACCCGTCGGCCAGAAATTAATCGTGGGACGAGGTAGTTAACCGGAGTTATCGGCTGATTCTGACATTTGGGATAAAGAACACTGACATTGAACTGAACATTAAACGAAAATTGTTTACACTTGCGTTATCTCATCGATTTCTAAGAAAGCGCGGCCACGCGGGGCGCGCTTTTTTCAACAAAGGAGATTGTTCCGATGCGCAAGTTGCTCTATGGCGCGCTGCTGATGGCCGCCCTGACGGGAGGCGCCGCTCAGGCGGCTGCCGAACCCAAGGCGGTGGTGAAAACCTATTCCGACATCGCATTGGCGGGTTATGAGGATTCCCTGACGACGGCTCAGGCCTTGCGCACGGCGATTGATGCCTTGATCGCCAAGCCCAGCGCCGAGACGCTGAAGGGCGCGCGCACCGCTTGGTTGGCGGCCCGGGTGCCTTACCAGCAAACGGAAGCCTTCCGTTTTGGCAATCCCATTGTGGATGACTGGGAAGGCAGCGTGAATGCATGGCCGCTGGACGAAGGCCTGATCGATTACGTGGACGCGTCGTATGGTACGGAAAACGACCAGAACGCGTTTTATGCGGTCAATGTCATTGCCAATTCCAAGATCAATGTGGGCGGCAAGACCATCGACGCCAGCAAGATCACGCCCGAACTGCTGTCTGAGACGCTGCACGAGGCCGACGGTAACGAGGCCAACGTAGCGACGGGTTATCACGCCATTGAGTTTTTGTTGTGGGGACAGGATTTGAACGGTACGGGCGCCGCCCCTGCCGATCGTACCGGCACGCCGCAGGAACGCCACTCGGGCAACCGTCCGCACACGGATTTTGATCCTGCCAACTGCACCGGCGGCAATTGCGAACGCCGTATTGAATATCTCAAGGCGGTGACCGATCTGCTCGTCTCCGACCTGGAGAGCATGGTCGCTAACTGGAAATCCGATGGCGCCGCCCGCAAGGCCGTCGAAGAGGACCCCAAGGCCGGTTTGATCGCCATGATGACGGGGCTGGGCAGCCTGTCATACGGTGAGTTGGCCGGCGAGCGCATGAAGCTCGGCCTGATGCTGAACGATCCTGAAGAAGAGCACGATTGCTTCTCGGACAATACGCATAACTCGCACTATTACAACCAGATCGGTATTCGCAACGTCTATCTGGGCGACTACCAGCGCACAGATGGCAAGAACGTCACGGGTGCGAGCCTGTCTGATCTGGTCAAGGCACGCGATGCCAAGCTGGATGCAGAAATGCGCGCCAAGTTGGATGCGACGGTCGCGGCAATGCAGGCCATGCGTGATCGTGCGGAAAAGGTCGAGACCTATGACCAGATGATCGCATCGGGCAATGCCGAGGGCAATGCGGTGGTGCAGAAAGCCATCGACAGCCTGATCGACCAGACGCGCAGTCTGGAGCGTGTGATTGCGGCGCTGGAGTTGGGCGACGTCGCACTGGAAGGCTCGGATAGTCTGGACAAACCGGAAGCCGTATTTCAGTGAACAAGCTCGCTGTTGCAATACTGACGGCGCTGGCGGCAGCCAGCGCCGTTGGCGCCTCTGACGGGCGTGATGATTTGACAGAAGAAGACCGTGCGCGCGTGGCCAAGGTCACCGCGCCGACGCGCGATTTTTCGGCGCCGGAGTCATTCGAGACCTTGCCTGCCGGGGCCGGGACCACGCGCAAGATGATCAACGCAGACATCTTTTCGCATCCGTCTGCCAATCTGACGTTCGAAGGACGTCAGGAATTCCTGGTGGGCAACGGTCTGTTCCGTAAAGACTGGGTCTCGTCGCCGTCATCGACACAAGCATCGGACGGCCTGGGGCCGTTGTTCAATGCGCGTTCGTGCCAGGCCTGTCATACCAAGGACGGCCGAGGCTCGGTGCCGGGATTCGATCCGCTCGAACGCTCGGACGCGGTGGCCTTGTTGCTGCGCTTGTCGGTGCCTGCGACGACGGACGAGGAGCGTCGGCAATTGGCGTCGGGCCATTTGCCCTTTGTGCCTGAGCCAGTCTATGGCGTGCAGTTGCAGAATTTCGCGGTCGCAGGATTGCCGTCCGAAGGCAGCCTGGAAATTGATTATGAACCGGTGACGGTGCCATTGAATGGCGGCGAGACGGCGACGTTGATGAAGCCGACTTACCGCATCGAAAACCTGGGTTATGGCCCAATGCGCCAGGACGTGCAGATATCGCCGCGTATTGCCCAACCGATGATAGGCCTGGGGCTGCTGGAGGCGATCCATCCCGCCGATATCCTGGCCAATGCAGCTGCCGATCATGGGGATGGCATCAGCGGGCGGCCCAACTGGACGCGTGATCGCCGCACCGGCGAGCGCGTGCTGGGACGCTTTAATTGGAAAGCCAGCCAACCGACAGTAGAACAGCAAAGCGCGGCGGCGTTTTCGAATGACATGGGGTTGTCTACGCCGTTGTTCCCCAGTCATTACGGCGAGTGCACCAAGGCTCAGCCCGCGTGCTTCGATATGCCGCACGGTGCACAACCGCATTTGGGCGAACATGAGGTCCCGGCCGAGCTGATGGATTTCGTGACGACGTATTCTGTGAATCTGGCTGTGCCGCAGCGACGTGATGTCGACGACGCTCGCGTGCTGGCCGGGAAAAAACTGTTCTACGAGGCAAATTGTGTTGCCTGTCACGTGCCCAAGTATGTGACGCGGCGGGACGCGGCGCGAGAGGAACATCGTTTTCAGTTGATCTGGCCGTATACCGACATGCTGTTGCACGACATGGGCGAGGGATTGGCGGATCAGGTTTCCGAGGATGAAGCCAGCGGCAGCGAATGGCGCACGCCGCCGTTGTGGGGCATAGGCCTGACGCGCACGGTGAATCCCAATGCGACGTGGCTGCACGATGGACGTGCGCGGTCGCTGCTGGAGGCGGTGCTGTGGCACGGTGGCGAAGCCCAGGCTGCGCGTGACAGGGTTGTCGCGATGACGCCGCAGGAGCGGGCTGATCTGATTCGATTCCTGGAGTCGCTGTGAGCGGTCCGAGAGGAGCAAGTATGTTCAAGACGAAGCAATGGATATCGGCTGCGGTCATGGTGTTTGCACCCTGGCCCGCCTTGGCGCAGGCGCCCAGCGATTTGGGCAAGCGCCTGGCCGATGGGTACGCGCGGCCCGCTGTCGCCAAGCTGGCGGAACAGGCCAATCATTTGGAGCAGGCTTTAAAGACCTGGTGCGATAGCGGCGGACAAGCTGATGTGAAAGGCGTACAGCAGACCTTTGCCGGGACGCTGCAGGCCTGGGCTGGCGTGGAGTTTTTACGTTTCGGACCGCTGGTGCAGGGCAACCGCTATGAGAAATTGGCGTTCTGGCCGGACACCCGCGGGGTGATGCAGCGTCAGGTCCGTGCGTTGTTGGCGGCGGCGGATCCAGCGGCAGTAGCACCGGGCGCGCTGGCCTCGCGCAGTGTGGCCATGCAAGGTTTGCCTGCACTGGAATACGTGTTGTACGACTCGCCGGGTCTGGTGAAATCGGCGCCGGGCAAGGATACGGCCTATGCATGCAGCTACGCCGTGGCTGTGGCGGGCAACGTCGCGGCTGTGTCGGGCGAGTTGCAACAGGCCTGGAGCGCCAAAGGGGAATTTGGCCGGCAGTTCACTGCGCCTGCCGCGGGCAATGATCTCTATCGCACTCAACAAGAGGTCGCCGCCGAGGCGATCAAAGCGTTATCGACCGGCCTGCAATTTGCGCGCGACGTCAAACTGTTGCCCGTTTTGGGCGACTCCGTGCAGGCAGCCCGCGCGCCACGCGCCGCCTTTTGGCGCAGCGAATCGACCATACCGATGTTGGCCGCAAGCGTAAAAGGGATGCGTGCGTTTTACGACGCGGGGGGTTATCGCTATCCCAAGGGCGAAGAGTGGATCGGGGTTTCGTTGACCGGTGAACTTGATCGCGCCGCTGAAGTGCTGGACAAGGTGAACGAACCATTGCAGCAATTGTTGGCCGATGAGGCCGGGTGGCAACGCTTGGCATTGGCGGGTTTGATCCTGAAAAATGCCAAAGACATTGTGGATCAGAACTTCGCCCCTGCCTTGGGCGTCACGATTGGATTCAATGCGCTCGATGGAGATTGATCGCCGCCGCTTTTTGGCCTTGACTGCACTGGCTGGTCTGTCGCCTGCTGGATTGCGCGCCGCTACGGATGTATCCGAGGAAGTAGCCAGTCGTACAGACCGTTTGGCCGCCTCCGAAGGCCCGCTGTATGTGGCCGCGCGCAAGGCCCACGGTCGTTATGAGGCCGTTGTATTGGATGTTCAGGGCCGCGATCAACTGGTCGTGCCCATGCCCTCACGCGGCCACAGTTTTGCGCTGGATCCCGAGAGAGGGCGCGCTGTGGTGTTCGGTCGCCAGCCGGGATTTTTCGCCGTCGCTTTTCGTATCGACGGTTCCCGGCCTCCGGTCGCGCTAGAGGCCGCGAGCGAGCGCCATTTTTTCGGTCACGGTGTCTATCTGCCCGATGGCAAACGTATGGTGGCAACAGAGAACGCCTACGAAGCGGGCAAGGGCGTGCTGGGCGTTTACGATGCGTCGGAGGGTGGCGACTATCGCCGTGTCGGTGAATTTGAAACCGGCGGCATTGGTCCTCATGAGGTCGTCCTATTGCCAGACGGCAAGACGCTTTGTGTGGCCAATGGCGGCATTCTGACGCATCCGGATTACGGCAAGCTGGAATTGAATCTGGATACGATGCGCCCGTCGTTGGCGTATATCGATGCGAACGATGGACGTTTGATCGAGCGTGTCGAGTTGACGCAGGATCTGCATCGTTTGTCGATCCGTCATCTGGCGTTGGCGGCTGATGGGGCAGTGTGGTTCGGTTGCCAGCATATGGGGCCGGCCAGCGAGCGGCCAGCGCTGGTGGGGCGGCATCGTAGGGGGCACGAGCCAGAGTTGTTCGCCGGCCCTGAGGACGTGCTGCGCGATTGCCGCAATTACATCGGCTCGGTGGCTGCGGATCCGGCAGGAGGCGTGATCGCGACCAGCAGTCCCGTGGGTAATCAGGTGCTGTATTGGGAGGCCACCAACGGCCGCATGCTTGGGACAACGCGCCTGTCGGATGGCTGCGGCGTCGCGCCGTTGGCGCCGGGACGCTTTTTAGTCAACAGCGGCATGGGCGCGCTGGTGCAGGCAGGTCCCGACGCATCTCCACAATCGATCTTGACGCCGTCCGCCGGTCTGTCCTGGGATAACCATTTCCGGCGTTTGTGACGGAAGCCAACAAGACTCGGCATAGTCACCGTGATTTGATACAGTTTCGAGCTGTTTAATCATTGGGCGCACGGATAACGTTGTGCGCTTGATTTCGACCTGTTGGAAAAAGACATGCGTGAGTACTTGATGAGCCTGGAATCCCTGATGCCGCGATTGACCGAAGGCGCGGTGAATGTCGCCATGGCGCTGGTGATATTGATCCTGGGCTGGTGGATATCATCCTTGCTCGGCAGCTGGGTGCGGCGTGCCGCAACGCGATCGCCGCGTATCGATGCCACGATTGTGCCGATGTTCTACAGCGTGGTGGTGTGGACCGTGCGGATTTTCACGGTCATTGCGGTGTTGGCGCGATTCGGTGTGCAAACAGCCAGTTTGATCGCGGTGTTGGGCGCAGCGGGCTTGGCCGTAGGCTTGGCATTGCAGAATACGCTGCAGAATATTGCGGCGGGCATCATGCTGTTGATCCTGCGTCCCTTGCGCACCGGCGAATATATTGCGCTGAGCACGGGCACCGAAGGGACAGTCGAAGAGGTTGGCCTCTTTTTGTGCCGCCTGGTGCAGGCCGATGGTATTCACATCACGCTGCCCAATAGCGTAGTTTGGGGCGCGACTATCACCAATTACAGCCGCAATGTGACGCGCCGCCTGGATCTGCCTGTCACGATTCATTATGGCGACGACCTGGATGCGGCGATCGCTAGCCTGACAAAGATCGTCGAGTCGCATCCCTTGGTGCTGAAAGATCCCGCGCCGCTGGTCAAGGTAAGCGAATACAAAGACAACGGTACGGTGGTCAATGTCCGCATGTGGTGTGCGGCCGCACAATACTGGGATCTGCGTTGGGGTCTGTTTCACCAGATCCGTCAGACCCTGGCCTCTGCTGGTTTCAAGGCGCCCATTCCTGTGCGCGAAATCCAGGAACCGTCCAAGTAAGCCATATTTCGGCGTTCCCTTGCGCGAGAGCGGGCTGCTGTTATCAACCGCGCGTTCCTTACGCGAAACCGCTGCGCATTGATTCCGCCGCGTTTCTGGCCCGGACTGGCACCATCAAACGCCGCGCAATGAGAGTCGGGCCAGTTCCGCATGGATCCAGCCCGCGATTTCTCGCTGCCGTGGCGCAGGCATGCGATCAATGATGGCCGTCACGCTGATCGCCAGAATGGGCGCTCCTTGAGGATCTAGCAGGGCGCAGCCCACGCCCAGCGCGCCGCGTACGGCATGGTTGCCGACGACGGAATATCCGCGCGCACGCGTGTTTTCAATCAATCTCAGCATCTCGTGAGGCGTCATGCCGCCATATTCATCCAGATATCCTGAATTGCGCTCGACGATGCTGTGGGCAACAGAATCGGGCAGGGCGGCCAGGATCGCCATGCCGCCCGAGCCGACGCCCAGAGGCTGGCGCTTGCCGGCATATGTGGCCAGGATCTGCACGGGATAGCCGCCGATCTCACGATGCAGGCTGACCGACTCGTCGCCTTCGCGCACCACGAGGAACACGGCATCTCCCGTGCGCTCGGCCAGGCGTTTCAGGCTGGGCAGCGTCTGGCTGATGCGGGGATCCGGGGTCACCGTATCCGGCGTCGTCGCCCATTGAGCCCGGTATTTTTTAGTGCCGGGCACGGATAAGACCAAGCCAGCGTCCAACAGCGCCGCGAGCAGGCGGTAGATCGTCGGGCGTTGGATCCCCGTCAGGCGGGCAAGATCGGTAATGCTCAAGCCGCCAGCGCCGTGATCACGCAGGGTTGCCAGTACTGTCAGGCCACGGCGCAGGGTACGCGGCCCGGAAGAGTTCTCAGAAATCGACATGCTGCACTCGAACTTGTAACTAATAACGATGCAACGCGCGCTCGTAAAGCGGCGCTCTGCAAAATCGTCCGTGGTGTGGACTCTACCTTGCCGGAACCGTATTGACTAGTGGAAAATCCGGTCGGTATTCCCAATCATAACGTCCGTACTATGGACACTTCACAGGAGACACGACATGACCACAGGTCAAAAGCCCCGTTTTCTTCGCCATGCCGCGTCGCTGCTTGCCGGTGTTTTGGGCTCGATGGCGATCGCCGCCAGTGCCCAAGCCGCCTACCCAGACAAGCCCGTGCACATTGTTGTAGGTTTTTCTGCGGGTGGCACGACTGACGTGATCGCTCGCATCATGGCCAAGGAGTTGACGCAGACATTGGGTCAATCCTTCGTCGTAGAAAACAAGCCCGGCGCCGGCAGCAACATCGCGACTGATTACGTAAAACGTGCGGATCCCGACGGCTACACATTGTTGTTTGTGGCCGTGACCAGCGCCATCAACCAGACGCTGTACCGCAACGTTTCGTTCGATCTGACCAAGGATTTCGTCCCGGTCGCATTGGGCGCCAAGGTTCCGAACATTCTGGTCCTGAACCCGAAGGTGCCGGTGAAGTCGGTGCAAGAATTAGTGGATTACGCCAAGGCGAATCCCGGCAAACTGGCGTTTGCCTCGTCGGGCAGCGGCACGTCGATTCACATGGCTGGCGAACTGTTCAAGATGCGTACAGGTATCGACGTATTGCACGTGCCCTACAAAGGCAGCGCGCCGGCGGTGACCGATCTGATCGGCGGCCAGGTTCAGTTCATGTTCGACAACATGCCGTCCTCTTGGCCGCATGTGAAAGGCGGCAAGTTGAAGGCGTTGGCGGTGACCACGGCCAAGCGTTCGCCCTCCGCGCCCGATCTGCCTACGATGCAGGAATTGGGCTTTGACAAATTCGACGTGTCGTCGTGGTTCGGTTTGATCGCGCCGGCAGGCACGCCGCCGGAAGTCATCGAAAAGCTCAACGCCGCGATCGTCAAGGCACAAGACAATCCCGAGGTGCAGAAGGCGTTTGAGGGCCTGGGCGCTGTGGGTGAAAAGACGACGCCTGATCAGTTCGGCGCTTTCATCAAGTCGGAAGTCGAAAGCTGGGCGCCGGTGGTCAAGGCGTCGGGCGCACAAGTCGATTGATGGGAATAAGGACGGGCGGATCTTTCACCCGGACAACCCCATAGGGCGGCAAGGAAGCAACTTCGGTATTGCGTTTCCTTACGCTCTCTTGATACGGAACGGCAATCAGGCGGGCTGCGGCCCGCCTGATTGTTTGTGGCGGGCAGGAATATGATGAGGGCCTGGCTCCGGGGACGTGTGCCGAGGCGCCAGCACATCGGTCAGTGATAGTCGGACGAACTATTTCTGTTTATCGTCGACGATCTTTGTTTTACGCAGCATCGCGGTACACACCCCGCGCAGCATATCGACTTCGTCGCGGGTCAGGCCGCTGCGGCTGAACAGGTGCCGCATGCGCGGCATCAGTTTTTTGGGGTGGGCCGGGTCGAGAAACTCGATCTGGATCAAGGCTTCTTCCCAGTGTTTCAGAAATGCCAGCACGGCCTCGCTGGGGGCGAGCGCCGCGCCCGGGTCGGCCTGTTGCGCGGTCGAGGCGGGCAACATGGCCGCGCCGGCTGCCTTGAGCAGGGCGTACCGCAGTTCCCACGCCCCGAGTTGCAGAGCCTGGGCGACATTCAGCGAGCTGTATTCCGGGTTGGCGGGGATATGGCAAATGCGATGGCACAATGCGATCTGCGCGTTGGTCAGGCCTGCCCGCTCGGTGCCCAGTACGATGGCGGTGTCGCCCGATTCTGCGTTGGCCAGGTGATCGCTGGCCAGTTCGGCTGCCTCACGGATGTCGCAGGGCGGAGGCCCCAGGTCCCGCACGCGCGCCGTCAGGGCAAATGCCAGGGTGACCGGAGCCAGGGCTTCTTCCAGGGTGGCGCAGATCCGGGCGTGTTCGAGGACGTCGACGGCGCCGCTGGCCAGGGCGATGGCCTCGGGTTGGGTGGTCATGTCGGGAAATTTCGGTTCGACCAGGACCAGATTCTGAAAGCCCATCGTCTTGATGGCACGTGCCGCCGACCCGACGTTTCCGGGGTGGCTGGGCTGTACCATGATGAACTGAACGCGTGAAAATGCTTGAGTCATTTAAAATACCCGGTTTGGCCTAGTGCCATCCTGATTTTTCGGGGCTTTGCCGCGCGATTGCGGCAGGGCCGCCCCATGTTGTCGCTCAAGGGGAAACGGCTGGTGAAACCAGGCATTCCCGTTGGGCCTTATTGCATACGTACGGAATTTTATGCACCCGATGCTCAATATCGCCATCAAGGCGGCCCGGCGTGCCGGCACCATCATCAATCGTGCCAGCCTGGACTTGGAACGAATCAGCGTAGCCCGCAAGGGACCGCGCGATTATGTCACGGATGTCGATCGTGCTGCCGAGGAGTCCATTGTCGAGACCCTGCATGCCGCCTATCCCGATCATGCGGTGCTGGGCGAGGAATTCGGCCTGCAAGGGCCGGAGCAGGCCGAATTCCAATGGATCATCGATCCGTTGGACGGCACGACCAACTTTATTCATGGCTTGCCCAATTATGCCGTGTCTATCGCCTTGACCCAGCGTGGGCAGGTCACGCAGGCCGTGGTCTACGACCCGTCGCGCAACGAGTTGTTCACCGCCAGCCGCGGTAGCGGCACGTTCCTGAACGACCGCCGTGTGCGCGTGTCGAGCCGCACGCGTTATGCCGAGGCGCTGCTGGGCGCGCATTGGCCGCGCTCGGGCGATGCCGATGCCGGCGGCGGCCGATTCCGCCAAATGACCGAGAACTGCAGCGGCGTGCGCCGTATGGGCTCGACCGTGCTGGACCTGGCCTATGTGGCCACGGGCCGCCTGGACGGTTTCTGCGGTCTCAAGCTCAAACCCTGGGACGTGGCCGCAGGCAGCCTGCTGATCCAGGAGGCGGGCGGTCTGGTCGCCGATCTGGATGGCGAACAAGGGTGGATGGATTCCGGCAATGTGCTCGCCGGCAGCCCCAAGATCTTTACGCAGATGTTGGCTGCTTTGCAGCCCAAGCAGGACTGAGCAGGGCGCTTGCGCTGGCTCGATTGCGAGCCAGTTCCTTCGGCCTGAGATCCGGATAGGCCAGGGCGAATCCGGCACCCGCCTCGTCATCAGGGGCGGGTCAGTGTGTGCTGTGGGGGGCGTTCTCATGTTGATGATGCCCCGTATCGCGCGAATTTGCCGCGTGCCCAAGCAAATTCGCCGCCCGATTTTTCCTCATCTGCCGGCATGTTGCCGGCAAGTCGCGCCATTTCCATGTACGATTGGCGGTTCCAAAACTTTCGGAGCTCTTGATGGAGTGGCTGCAGGACCCCGCCGCGTGGGTCGGCCTGCTTACCCTGGTCGTTCTTGAAATCGTCCTGGGGATCGATAACCTGATTTTCATTGCCATTCTGGCTGACAAGCTGCCCCCCGCGCAGCGCGACCGCGCGCGTATCGTGGGTCTATCCTTGGCGCTGCTGATGCGTCTGGGCCTGTTGTCCGTCATGTCGTGGCTGGTCACTCTCACTGCTCCGCTATTTTCTGTTGGGCCGCTGACGTTCTCGGGTCGAGATTTGATCCTGATGGTGGGCGGCCTGTTTCTGCTGTTCAAAGGGACCCTCGAACTCCACGAACGCATCGAGGGCAAGGCCGCCGAGGTGTTCGGGCCGCGCGTTTACGCCAGTTTCTGGGTCATCGTGACGCAGATCGTGGTGCTGGACGCCGTGTTTTCGCTGGACTCGGTCATTACCGCCGTAGGGATGGTGGATCATCTGGCCATCATGATGATGGCGGTGACCATTGCGATTGGCGTGATGCTGATTGCCTCCAAACCGTTGACGCGTTTCGTCAATGCGCACCCCACCGTGGTCGTGCTGTGTTTGGGCTTTTTGCTGATGATCGGTTTTTCGCTGTTGGCCGAAAGCTTTGGCTTCAAAGTACCCAAGGGCTATCTATACGCCGCGATCGGCTTCTCGGTGGCGATCGAGGCGCTGAACCAGGTGGCGCGCCGCAATCTGCTCCGCCTGGATGCGACCCGCCCGATGCGTGACCGTACGGCCAGCGCCGTGCTGCGCATGCTGGGCAAGCGCCCGCCAGCCGAGAGCGACGACACCGCGATCGCGCGCCCAGACCGGCCCGACACGCCAGCCTTCGGTGTCGAAGAGCGCAACATGGTCAGTGGCGTATTGACACTGGCCGAGCGCTCGATACGCTCCATCATGACCCCGCGCACCGATCTGTCATGGGTCAATATCGATGACGACGCGCAGACGATACGCACGCAATTGACCGAGGCGCCTCACAGCTTTTTCCCGGTGTGCCGCGGCTCACTTGACGAGGTCATCGGAATTGGCCGCGCCAAAGATCTGGTGGCGGACTTGATCACCGACGGCCATATTCGTCGTAACCGTTTGCGTGATCCCATCATCGTCCACGAATCTATTGGTATCCTGCGCTTGATGGACACGCTCAAGCGTTCACGCGGGCAGTTGGTGCTGGTGGCCGACGAGTTCGGTGCGATCGAGGGCCTGGTCACGCCGATTGATGTTTTCGAGGCGATTGCCGGCGAGTTCCCCGATGAGGACGAACTGCCCGACATCACGCCGCTAGAGGACAACGTCTGGAGAATCGACGGCGCTGCCGACCTGCATCATGTCGAGCAAGTGCTGGAAACCGAAGGCCTGCTCGACGACGCGCAGGACTATTCCACGCTGGCGGGCTACTTGTTGGCGCGTTTTGGCCATTTGCCGCGGCCTGGCGATAGTTGCGAATACGAGGACCTGCATTATCGTTTCCGTTTCGAGGTGATGGAGCTCGATGGCCGCCGCATAGCTTCGGTGCGCGTTGAGCGCATGTATCTGATGCCGTCAGAGGCCGATGCCGATGGCGATGGTTAATTAATCTTTTTTTCTACGTACACTGTGACCGATAGCACTCTATACCTGATCAAGGCTTTTTTCCTCGGCATCATCGAAGGACTGACCGAGTTCATTCCGGTCTCCAGCACGGGGCACTTGATCGTCATCGGTGACTTGATCAATTTCACCTCGAGCTCCGGCAAGGTGTTCGAGGTGGTAATTCAACTGGGATCGATCCTGGCGGTGATGTGGGTGTTCCGCGCGCGCTTGTGGCAATTGATCCGCGGTACGCTGACGGGTGTGCCTGTCGAAGTCGCCTTTACCCGCAATCTGCTGTTGGCTTTCCTGCCGGCTGCGGTGATCGGGGCGATTTTCATCAAGACCATCAAAAGCGTGTTCTATCACCCAGGCGTGGTCGCCGTGACGTTGGTGCTGGGTGGGCTCGTCATGCTGTGGGTAGAGCGCCGCACGCACCATACACCTGGCGATGTGCCGGGGGCGGCTGATGACTCTGCGTCGGATGAACGTGCCACCGCCCGTACGCTGGAGCAGATTACGTGGAAGCAGGCGATCGGCGTCGGCGTCGCACAGTGCGTCGCGATGATTCCTGGCGTGTCGCGTTCAGGCGCGACGATTATCGGCGGGATGATTGCTGGCATCCAACGCAAGACGGCAACGGAATTTTCGTTCTTTCTCGCCATGCCCACGATGCTGGGGGCTGCGGTCTATGACATGTACCGCAATATCGGTTTACTGAGCAGCCATGATTTGTCGGCCATCGCGGTGGGCTTCGTCGCGGCCTTCTTGAGTGCGCTGGTCGTGGTGCGGGCGGTCCTGCGATTTGTGGCCAATCACACCTATCGGGTGTTTGCCTGGTATCGGATTGCGTTGGGTATTGTGGTGGCTATTTGGCTCACGACGCATGTCTGAGGTGACGGGTCTGAGACTGCAAACATGAAATAAAAAACGCTGGATTCGCGACATCGTGAATCCAGCGTTTTGTTTCAGGCCCTTGCCAGAGTCAGGCTGCGATCAGGCGATATCCAGATCGTAAGGCGTGATGCCATCGCGGTCGATCACCAGCCAGCCGCCACGCGGCGGAGTGGCATGATCGCATTCCCAGTCGGGCAACACCCAGCGTTCGCGGCGGCGTCCATCGACCTCCAGGACATGCCGGGCAGGGCGATGTGTGTGGCCGTGCACCAGAATATCGATGTCGGCCTCGCGAAAGGCCTGCTCGATCGCTTGTGCGTTGACATCCATGATCTCGGCGGATTTCATTTGATTCGCCGATTGACTCTCGCCGCGCGCCTGCTGCGCCATGGCCATGCGTTCGGGAATGGTCTTGGCCAGAAATTGGGCTTGCCACTGCGGATTGCGCACCATGGTCCGAAACTGCTGGTAGGCCGCATCGTCCGTACAGTACTCATCGCCGTGGGTCAGCAGGATACGGCCAAAGTCCGTTTCCAACAGGGCGGGCTCGGGCAGCAAGTGCGCGCCCAGCGCATTGGCCAGATCGGCGCCCATCAAAAAATCGCGGTTGCCACGTCCCAGCCAGACCGGAATGCGGGCCGCTGTGCGTTGCAGCCCCTGGAGCGCTGCCGCCAGCCAGGGCGGCGCGATCTTGATGACATCGTCGCCAATCCAGACGTCAAAAATGTCGCCGGGCAAGAGCAGGGCGGCGGCTTCGTCTGCCGCCGCGTCCAGAAACCCCAGAAATGCCTCTGCGGTGGCCGGCGTGGCCGGCCCCAGGTGCACATCCGAAGCCAGCCAGACGGGGCCCTGCAATGTCACCTTATTCAAGGACTTCGGCCTTTTCGATGACCACATCCTCGGTCGGCACGTTCTGGTGGAAGCCGCTGTTTCCGGTCTTCACACCCTTGATCTTGTCGACGACCTCGGTGCCCTCGGTGACTTTGCCGAACACGGCGTAGCCCCAGCCATTCGGCGTGGGAGCAGTGAAGTTCAGGAAGTCGTTGTTCGACACATTGATGAAGAACTGAGCGGTAGCCGAATGCGGATCGCTGGTGCGCGCCATGGCCAGGGTGTACTTGTCGTTCTTCAGGCCGTTGTTGGCCTCGTTTTCGATCGGGGCTTGTGTGGGTTTCTGCTTGAGACCGGCTTCGAAGCCGCCGCCCTGGATCATGAAGCCGTCAATGACGCGGTGGAAAATCGTGCCGTTGTAAAAACCGGTCTTGACGTAGCTCAGGAAGTTTTCCACGGTCTTGGGGGCTTTTTCCGCATCCAGGGTAATCACGATATCGCCCTGATTGGTTTGCAGTTTGACGCGGGGAGAGGTGCTCATGGGTTTTGTGCCTTCTTTGGAGGAGGGGGTTGATGGGGTTGCCGGCTGGGCGCTCACTGCTGCCGGCACAATTGCCAGGGCAACACTGCAGGCCGCTAAGCGCAGCAAATGTAGAGGAGAGTAGCGCGAAATCATCTGTGTTGGCTTTCCTTCAGCATGTTTTCGATTTCACGTGCCTTGGCGTTCATGCCAGGCACGCCCTGGTTCGCAGCATTACGATAGGTCCGCAGCGCCATCATGAGTTGAATGTCTCCCATGTTGGCGCGCGCAGCCGGGTAATTCGGATCGGCGCGTAGCGCCATCTCGAGGGCCTCGTGGGCCCGGTCCAATTCGCCTTGTTGTGCATACAGCGCAGCCAGATTGTTCCAGGGTTCGGGCAACTCTGGAAATCGGGTAGTCATCTCCGTGTAGAGGCTCACCGCTTCGGACGTGCGTCCCAACGCAGCCAGCGCACGCGCATGCTGGAACATGAGCTGCACATCGGTGCCTCGCTGGTCTTTGATGGCGGCCTCGCGCTGCTCGATCATCGCGAGGGCTTCTTCGTTCTTGCCGTCGTTGAGCAGGCGTTCGATATAGGTCGTGATCTGCGACGGCGTCGGATCCAGGCGCGTGTCCACGCCCGGTTTCAGGGCCTCGAGCAGATTGGCCAGGCCTTTCCAGCCGCCTTCCGGCCGCGGCGGATCCAGCTTGGTGCGCGTCTCCGTGTCGTTGTAGGGCAGGTTGCCACCTCCGCCCATGGCCTGCCCGAAAGCGGCACCGCTTGGCAGGGCTACCAGCGGCAGGATCAGCATGGTTATACGGAAAAGGCGGTTTAGGGTCACAGGGGTATCCGTTAAAAATGGAGACGCGTTGGGCGCGTAACGAGGCCGCTTGCTATACTTGACGACCGCCATTTTAGCCCCGGTTGCGTTCGTCGTTTATCCACCGATGTTTCGCCTGCCGGCGCCGACCGCCCCGCGGGACTTGCACCGCAATTTATCGAGGCCTGTTCAAGCGTCATGCTGCACATCTACAACACGTTATCGCGTACGAAAGAACCCTTCAAGCCGGCCCAGCCCGGCCAGGTGCGCATGTACGTGTGTGGCATGACTGTTTACGACTATTGCCATCTGGGCCATGCCCGCATGCTGGTGGCTTTCGACGTGGTGCAGCGCTGGCTGCGCGCCAGCGGCCTGGCGGTCGACTATGTACGCAACATCACGGATATCGACGACAAGATCATTCGCCGCGCGGTCGAGACCGGGCGGCGGATTGGCGAGGTTACCGAATACTACATCGCCGCCATGCATGCCGATGAGCGCGCCCTGGGGGTACAGTCACCCGACCGCGAGCCGCGGGCCACCCAGTATGTGGGCGATATGCTCGACATCATCGGCAAGCTCGAACAAAACGGCCTGGCCTATCGGGCCGACGATGGCGACGTGAATTACGCGGTACGCGGCTTTGCCGGTTACGGCAAGCTCTCGGGCAAGGCCCTGGACGACTTGCGCGCCGGCGAGCGTGTGGCCGTCGGCTCGGCCAAGCGCGACCCCTTGGATTTCGTCCTCTGGAAGGCCGCCAAACCCGACGAACCCGAAGACACCAAATGGCCGTCCCCGTATGGCCTGGGCCGTCCCGGCTGGCATATCGAGTGCTCGGCCATGAGCAAGGCCCTGTTGGGCCTGCCCCTGGACATCCATGGCGGCGGTCCCGACCTGAAATTCCCGCACCACGAAAACGAAATCGCCCAGACCGAGGGCGCATTCGGCGGCACCTTGGCCAATATCTGGATGCATTGCGGTCCGCTGATGGTCGATTCGGACAAAATGTCCAAATCCCTGGGCAATTTCCGCACCATCCGCCAGACCATCGCCCAGGGCGAGGCTGCGGGCGACCAGGCTGACTACGCCGTCAACCCGCGCGAAGCCGAGATGTTGCGTTTCTTTATCGTGCGCAATCACTATCGCAGCCCGCAAAACTACGCGCCGGACAACCTGGTCGATGCGCAGAACGCCCTGGATCGTCTCTACCAGGCGCTGCTGAACGTCGCGCCCGACGCTAGCGAGGTGGATTGGAGCAGTCCGCCGGCGCAGGCCTTCAAGGCGGCGATGGACGACGATTTCAATACCTCGGGGGCGTTGGCGGCATTGTTCGAGCTGGCCTCCGACGCCAATCGCACCCGTAGTTCGCACGCTGCCGGCCAACTCAAGGCACTGGCCGCGGTGCTGGGACTGTTGCAACAGGACCCGGCCAGCTACTTTCAATGCACGACCCGCTATTCGGCAGCGAGCTTGGCACAGGGGGGCGCCGCCGCTGACGAATTGGGCGCCGAGCAGATCGATGCTCTGATCGCTGCGCGAGCGGCCGCCAAACAGGCACGCGACTACGCTGAGGCCGACCGGATCCGCGCACAGCTGCGCGAGGCCGGCATCGAGCTCGATGACAAACCCGGTGGTATCACCCAATGGCGCCGCGCCTGAGGAATCCACACTGTCATGTCTAGCGCAGATATCGCCATCGCCAAGCCCGACTACTGGGAAGAAGCCGTCGCCCACCTGATGCGGCGCGATCGCATCCTCAAGAAAATCATTCCGCAGCATAGTGAAACCTGGCTGACGTCGCGCGGCTCGCCTTTTATCACGCTGGCGCGCGCCATCCTGGGGCAGCAGATTTCCAACAAGGCCGCGGATACGCTGTGGCAACGGTTTCTGGAGACTGTTGGCAAACGCCCCACGCCGAGCAGTGTGCTCACCATTGGCGTACAGGGATTGCGGCAAGCAGGCCTGCCGCAGCGCAAATGTGAATACGTACAAGATTTAGCCGCGCATTTTGGCGAGCGCCGTGTGCACCCGGAAAAATGGGATGCCATGGACGACGAAAGCGTGGTCTCAGAATTGGTCGCCATTCGTGGCATCGGCCGCTGGACGGCCGAGATGTTTTTGATCTTTCATTTGCAGCGACCCGACGTGTTGCCTTTGGACGATCTGGGATTGCTCAAGGCAATCTCGTTACACTACTTCAGCGGAGAGCCTGTCTCGCGCTTCGAGGCCCGAGAGGTCTCGTCGGCGTGGCAGCCTTGGCGTACCGTGGCGACCTGGTACCTGTGGCGCAGTCTGGAGCCCCATACGGCTCTGAACTAACGCACCACCTGGCACCCAATAACGGAACCCTACTACATGCGCAATACCTTCCTTGAATTTGAACAACCGCTGGCCGAGCTCGAGAACAAAATCGAGCAACTGCGCTATGTCCAGGCCGACTCTGCCGTCGATATTTCCGACGAAATCGGCCGGCTGCAGCAAAAAAGCCAGACGCTGGCCAAGGAAATCTACGGCAAATTGACGCCGTGGCAAACCGCCCTGGTGGCTCGGCATCCGCAGCGTCCCTATACCCTGGACTATGTCCGGGAGATCTTTACCGACTACCACGAACTGCACGGCGACCGCATGTATGCCGATGACCAGTCCATCGTCGGTGGCCTGGCGCGCTTCAATGGCGAATCCTGCATGGTCATCGGCCACCAAAAGGGCCGCGACACCAAAGAACGCGCGGCGCGCAACTTCGGCATGCCGCGCCCCGAAGGCTATCGCAAGGCCCTGCGCCTGATGCGCCTGGCTGAAAAATTCAAACTGCCGATCTTTACGTTTGTCGACACCCCGGGCGCTTATCCCGGCGTGGGTGCCGAGGAACGCGGCCAATCCGAAGCCATCGGCCACAACCTGTATGCCATGGCCGAACTCAAAGTTCCCGTCATCACGACCATCATCGGCGAGGGCGGCTCCGGCGGGGCATTGGCGATTGCTGTCGGCAACGCCGTGTTGATGCTGCAATACGCCACCTACTCGGTGATCTCGCCCGAGGGCTGCGCCTCCATTCTGTGGCGCAGCGCGGACAAGGCCTCCGAGGCTGCCGAGGCCCTGGCCATCACTGCGCCGCGTCTGAAAGACCTGGGCTTGATCGACCGCGTGGTCAACGAGCCCGTAGGTGGCGCCCACCGCGACCCGCGCGTCATGGCCCGCCTGCTGCGCCGCGCACTGGGCGACGCCTTGCGCCAGTTCCGTGGCATGACGGCCGAACAACTGGTCGAGCAACGCGTGCAGCGCCTGCTGTCGTACGGCAAATTCCAAGAAGTCCGTAACTGAGATTGCCGTGTTTCCCAGCCCTGATTTGACCGCGGCCCTGCGCAAGGTATGGCAGGGCGTGGCAAATCCGGCGGCACGTCTGGCCGTCGCCACCAGCGGCGGCGCAGATTCCGCGATGCTTGCTGCACATGCAGTTGCACTGGCACGCGAGCACGGCACTGAAATCATCCTGTTCCACGTCCACCATGGCCTGCAGACGGCCGCGGATGGCTGGGCCGATCACGTCCAGGCCTTGGGACGTATCCTGGACGTACCCGTTGCCACCGCACATGCCCGGGTTGATGCCAACACTGGTCTGGGTATAGAGGCCGCCGCTCGCGACGCGCGTTATGCCTCGCTCGCGGAATTGTCGTGTCAACATGACGTCCAGCACATCCTGCTGGCGCATCATCAAAACGACCAGGCCGAAACCGTCTTGCTGCGTCTGCTGCGGGGCACGGGCCCCGATGGCATGGCCGCCATGGCACCCACCATGCAACGCGATGGCATCACCTATCATCGCCCGTGGCTGAACCAAAGCCGCGCCAGCATCCTGCAAGCCGCCCACGCATTCGCCGAACAGCACGATTGGCATGCCGTCCAGGATCACACCAACGCCGACCCTCGCTACACCCGCGCAGCCGTTCGCGAATTGCTGTCGCCGGTGCTGGATGCCCGCTGGCCCGGCTGGCAAGCCCGCCTGGCCAGCCACGCACGTCACGCCGCCGAGACAAGCAGCATCCTCGAAGAGGTCGCACAAAACGACATGGCCACATTGGAACTGTCGCTCGACGGCACGAGTTTTTCCCTGGTCCGATGGCGCAGTCTGCCCTCCGCCCGACAATCCTTGGTTCTACGCCACTGGTTGCGCTTGAACGGCGCCCGCATGCCCACCGAAGCGCGCATGGCAGACCTGCTACGCCAGCTGCGCCAACTACACAGCCTGGGCCACGATCGCCAAATGCAAGTCGCCCACGCCCAGCACGTCATCCATTGCCACCGCGGCCGAGTCCGGATCGAGCCTCGCAGCGAGGCATAAGCCTCGATACGCAATCCGCTCGAAGTGTTCCCATAGGATTGAGCCGGCCCTCATAAGGTCAAGCAGACGCTCTAAAAATGCAATTCAACCAACAAAAGGTTTTAACAACCTTAGCCTGCCTCCATCGCGAGTACCGGCGGCGTGTCTGAGGGGGCGCAGGCCCGTTGAGTCCGCCCCGCCTGATGAGGCTGGTGAAGGGGAGTCTGGCCGCGCAGGCGGCCAGACCGGACGATAGGGCCTGCGCCCCCTCAGACACGCCGCCGGTACGTCTAAATAGAGATACTTCGAACGTTAAACCTCCTCAAAATTGACCCCCTCTGCGCAAATTTTCACCACGCGCTAAAATACTCAGCTTTGCCTGCCCAGCAGTGGCAGGTTTCCAGCCAGAGTACGAGATGTCCCTGATCGTTCACAAATACGGCGGTACCTCGATGGGCTCAGTCGAGCGCATCCGCAACGTCGCGCGTCGCGTCGCCAAGTGGCATGCCGCTGGCCACCAAGTGGTCGTCGTGCCGTCGGCCATGGCCGGCGAAACCAACCGCCTGCTGGGCCTGGCCCGCGAAATCGCGCCCCAGCCCGACCCCCGCGAACTCGATATGATTGCCGCCACGGGCGAGCAAGCCAGCAGCGGCCTGCTCGCCATTGCCCTGCAAGCCGAGGGTGTTGCCGCCCGCAGCTATACAGGTTGGCAGGTGCCGGTCCGCACCGACTCGTCCTTTACCAAGGCACGTATCACCTCCATCGAAGACGCCCGCATCCGCGCTGACCTCGATGCCGGCCGTGTCGTCATCGTGACTGGCTTTCAGGGCATCGACCCCGAGGGTCACATCACCACGCTCGGCCGCGGTGGCTCCGACACCTCGGCCGTGGCCGTGGCTGCTGCCCTCAAGGCAGACGAGTGCCTGATCTACACCGATGTCGACGGCGTCTACACTACAGACCCGCGCGTCGTCCCGCAGGCACGCCGCATGTCCGTCGTGTCCTTCGAAGAAATGCTCGAAATGGCCTCGCTGGGCTCCAAGGTACTGCAGATCCGCTCAGTGGAATTCGCTGGCAAGTACCGCGTTCCGACCCGTGTGCTGTCCTCGCTGACCGACCCCCTTATCCCGCTCGAAGAAGAAATGACTTCGGGCACGCTGATTACTTTTGAGGAAGACGAAAAAATGGAAGCCGCCGTTGTCTCCGGCATCGCCTTCAGCCGCGACGAAGCCAAGATCACCCTGTTGGCCGTGCCCGACACCCCGGGGGTAGCCTTCTCCATCCTGGGCCCCGTCGCCGCCGCCAACATCGACGTCGACATGATCGTGCAAAACCAGTCCGTCGCTGGCACGACCGATTTCTCGTTCACGGTCAACCGCAACGAATTCCAGCGCACCATCGAACTGCTCCAGCGCGAAGTCGTGCCCGCCGTCAAGGCGCGCGAACTGGTCACCGATGACAAAGTCGCCAAAGTCTCCATCGTCGGTATCGGCATGCGTTCGCACGTCGGCGTCGCCAGCCTGATGTTCCAGACGCTGTCGCAAGAGGGCATCAACATCCAGATGATCAGCACCAGCGAAATCAAGACCTCGGTGGTCATCGACGACAAATACATGGAACTGGCCGTTCGTTCGTTGCACAAGGCGTTTGGCCTGGATCAGGTACCCGCTGAAAAAGTCTGATTCCGCGTCCGTTTTTGGCATGCGTCAGTGGCGTATGTCAAAAAAACCGTGCTAGAATTACAAGTTCTGCGGAGACGTGGCCGAGTGGTTGAAGGTACTCCCCTGCTAAGGGAGCATGTGGCTTAAAACTGCATCGAGGGTTCGAATCCCTCCGTCTCCGCCAGTTTAAGTTCTACAGAAATCTATAGAAGTCCACAAAACCCGCATGAACACTATGTTCTGCGGGTTTTTTGTTATCTGGACATCCAAGCTGATCTGTTGACAGCGACAAGATTCTGACGGTATGTTGGACGGTATCTGAACGACCGTCAGGAGAGATACCGTCATGGCGTTATCGGATATCACCGTACGGCAGGCCAAGCCGAAGGACAAGCCCTATAAATTGACCGATGGTTCCGGGCTCTATCTACTAGTCAACCGGGCGGGCAAGTATTGGCGCTACGACTACCGCTTCAACGCCAAGCGCAAGACTGTGGCCTATGGGGTGTATCCGGTTCTGACCTTGGCGGCAGCGCGCGATGCGCACCTTCAGACCAAGCGCCAGTTAAAGGCCGGTATCGATCCGATGGCCGGGCGTCAGGAAGAACGTCAGGTGGCCAGCCTGACGTTTCGCAAGGTGGCGCAGCAGTGGCGCGAACAGTGGAAAATCGGCAAAACCACGAAACACGATGCTGATGTTTGGCGACGTCTGGAGATTGACGTGTTTCCTGCCATTGGCGACAAGCCAGTCGCGGAACTGACTACTGCCCATGTGCGGGACTGCGTAAAAGCCATCGAACAACGCGGCGCACTGGATATTGCCAAGCGGCAATTGCAGAAATGCAGCCAGATCATGCGCTATGCTGTGGCCCACGATCTTGCCGAGCGCAATCCGGTGGCCGATGTGCAGCCGGCAGACATCTTGCCCACCCGCAAGAAACGCAACTATGCCAGACTGGATGCCAAAGACCTGCCGCAATTGCTTTGCGACATTGACCATTACGTCGGCGGCGAACATACCCGGCTGGCACTGCAATTGATGGTGCTGACGTTCGTGCGCACATCCGAGTTGATTGGCGCAACATGGAGCGAGTTTGA
This sequence comes from Bordetella muralis, assembly GCF_054781015.1. Taxonomy (NCBI): domain Bacteria; kingdom Pseudomonadati; phylum Pseudomonadota; class Betaproteobacteria; order Burkholderiales; family Alcaligenaceae; genus Bordetella; species Bordetella muralis. Next base: position 213,984 of record NZ_BAAGVF010000004.1, read on the forward strand.
TCTGCCCGGCAAGCGCTGGGATATTCCTGCCGAACGGATGAAGATGCGCACGCCCCACATTGTGCCGCTCAGTCGTCAGTCCATTGCCGTTTTGGAAACGCTACGGGCGCTGTCCTTCGGGCGCGATTATGTCTTCCCCGCCGATACGGGCAAGCCTACGCACATGAGCAACAACACGATTCTTTATGCGCTATATCGTATGGGCTATCGGGGCCGCATGACCGGCCACGGCTTTCGCGGCATGGCGTCCACCATTTTGCATGAGCAAGGCTGGCCTCACGCCCACATTGAACTGCAATTGGCGCATCAGGAACGCGATGACGTGAGCGCCGCCTACAACCATGCGCTGTATCTGACGCCCCGGGCGAAGATGATGCAGGCCTGGGCGGATCACGTAGGCAGGCTGCGTATGAGCAAGGTCGTCGCTATGCGCACGGCGGGTTGAGACTTGCCTCTCGTAACGAGTGCGTTGGAAAAGTGGGTCAGTGAACGGGCCGTACCCCGAGGCGATAATAGTGCGATCTACGCACCGGTCAATACGGGTATGGAGCAGATCGCATTGTTGCCTGACGGGTGAGCGAGACTGCGATGAGATGGGAGGTAACGGGCCGCTGTGGCCCGATCTCTGGAGGCTTCTCATGTCAGACCATCATCATCACCACCACGATCCGCAGAGGCACAATGCCCTGTTTACCACGCCCTCTGCGCTCATGCTCGATACCCGGCTCACGCCGCTAGAGCGCAATGCCTGGCAAGTCCTGCGCATGCTGCGCGGCGCAGACGGTGTGAGCCCACTGGCTAGCCTGGGGCAATTGCGCCGCTACCTCACTACCACGCCCCTGGGGCAGCGTGCGGGCTACCTGACCGCGCGGCGCGTACTCGTCGTGCTGCGTCTGACCGGCTGGATCAGTCTGATTGGGCAGCATCGCGATCCCATGACGGGCCATGTCCTGAGCGAGCGGTATGAGGTGCATGAGCTCGCATTGCGCTTTGAGCAGGCCAGCGAGCGGGATGCTGGCTTGGCGCAACTGTTGCACGAGTCCGTCGACGGCGAAGACAACCAGGTGGATCGCGTCGCCATGCACATCCGGGAAACGTTGGAGCAAGCGCCCACGGCGAGCGATAACGACGCTCGCAAGCCGAGCCACGACGACGACGAGCCACCTGGTCCCATGCCGCCATCGCCATCGGACCAGGACGCTGCCCAAACACCGGCGTTGGAGGATTCCGTCAGCAGCATGGAGAGTCCGCTGCAGACCGGCCACGCCCACCCCATGCCGCACGAGCAAGACAGTACGTATAAGACGTATATGTATAAAAAAGAACGTACGTACCGCGCACGCGCGTATAAGGAGGGCGGCTCAGTATCCTCCCCCTTGGCCTTGCCGCCTTGCCTGAGTAACGCTAAAACTGATCAGCAAAAAGATGTGCAGGCCGCCTTGCGCCGGCTGCCGCCCGCGCATCGCCAAGAGGTGCTGGACGAATTGCAGGCACGCAGCCAGAGCGGCACCGTGCGCAATGTCATCGCTTACTTTTTTGGCCTGATCAAGCGGGTGCTTGCCGGAGAATTTCGCTTGTGGGCGGGCCGCAAGGCGGAGCAACCTGCCAGCCTGCCACAACAGCCCGGTGCGAGTACAACAGCGGCGACCCCGCGTCTGGCCACCCGTCCAGAGCCACCCATGCAGCCCGCATCGCGCGAAACCGCGTTTGCGTACCTCGCTCACCTGCGCAAGACGCTGAATATGCCGGAGCATGCGGGCGAGCTTGCCGCGCAGGTGGTGCAGGCTAACGGCTGGCGGCCTCGTCCTGCCTAGGGCTGGCCTTGGCTTCGCGCTCCTGCGGGCCTTAACGAGGCGCGGCCGCTTGGAGCACCGCTCTCGCCGAAGGGCAAGAGTGCAGGGGGACACACATCCCTGGCACCCAGCCGACAGGCTGATACGCTGCGTGGGCGTCGATGGTGCGCTTACGCCGGGTGCTCACCCGTTCGGTGCTCGCCGGCGGCGGCACGCCGCTGCTGCGGCTTACGCGCCCGCCAATGACACCCACTACTCGCGGCTTGCTCTGACCGATTGCACGTCGCTCGTGTGGAGGCTGCCGCATGGCTTTGCACGCGAGCTGCCTGTGCAGGCGTGACATGGGAACCATGGCATCCCTGCGCAGGCAGCCGACAAGGCCGAAGGCCGCGTCAGTGCCGCAACAGGTAAGGGACCGGCGCGAACGCTGCCGCAGCGCCTTTTGCCGCAGCACGGCACCGATGCCGCGACATGGGCCGTCACTGCGCGCCGCAGTGACGGCCCCACGCATCCCAGCAACAATACGGGCAAAACCAAATCCTATTGTGTGCGGCATACATGATGATGGCCGGCCTACACTGACCAGACAGTTGCCAAGACCGATGGGCTTCATACATCGGCACCCCAGCACCGCGGGTTCCTTCAAGCACTGGCCCGTCAGGGTGGAACCCATCCAGGTATGCCCAGGCTCCTGCTGCATACCGACCCCTACCCATGGGGTGGAGCCTTCTTTTATCTACTTGTACTCATCCTTTTTCGCGCCCACGGCGCACTGTCCCCAGCGACCATGCCTTGCGTGCAATGCGCTAGGTTGCGGCGGCTTTCCCTACTTATCTCACTCACTTTTAACACGGAGGGTTCATCCACGTTCAGCGCATTTTCATCTCGCAGTACGTCCGTTCGGCCTTCCAGCAGGGAGCAAGACGGAGGCCTCATTCGAGGCTTTGGTGTCCCCTGAACACCATGCCCTTGCCCTCACGGGATCTCGCCTAGCGAGTTGGCACTAACACTAACCATTGGGTTTCAGGACAACACGACAGTACCGACAACACGTTCACCCAGAGACGGAAAAATGGATGACTTGACCTATACCCTGCGCCAGCTTTGCCAGCGCAACCGCGACGGCAGTCACACCACCCAGGCCGACCGCACACGCTCGCTGACGTTGGTTGCGCGGCAACTGCGCGAGGCCGGTTTCCGACAGATGAAGGCCCCATCGCTCAAGGGAAAGCATGTCGAAGCCCTTTTAGAACGTTGGCAAGATGAAGGCTTGTCCGCTGGCACCATCAAGAATCGACTTTCGCACCTGCGTTGGTGGGCCGAGAAGATCGGCAAGGCGGGCATCCTGCCGGCGGACAACACGCAACTGGGCGTGGCCGAGCGCCGCTATGTGACCAATGTCAGCAAGGCACGCGAACTGGGCACAGGTCTTGCTCACGTTACCGATGCCCACGTGCGTATGAGCCTTCAGCTACAGGCCGCCTTTGGATTGCGCCGGAAAGAATCGCTCCTCTTCCAGCCCCGTTATGCAGACAAAGGAGACCATCTCGCCCTGAAAGGCTCATGGACGAAAGGTGGAAGGGAGCGAATCGTACCAATTACCACGCCAGCCCAGCGTGAGGTGCTGCAAGCGGCGCACCGTCTGGCGGGAACCGGGTCATTGATCCCGGCGCACAAGAACTACATCCAGCAGCGGCACGTCTACGATGGGCAGTGCAAGGCAGCGGGCCTAAGTCATATGCATGGGCTACGTCATCAGTATGCGCAAAGCCGCTATGAGGTCTTGACCGGCTGGAAAGCCCCTGCGGCGGACGGACTGTCAACGAAGCTCCTGACGTCTGCGCAGCGCGTGCAGGATGCTCACGCGCGGCAAACCATTAGCCAGGAGCTGGGGCATGAAAGAGCACAAGTCACCGCTACCTACCTCGGGAGGTAGCTCGGTTTCTGAACAAACAATGGGGGCAAAGATTTACCGGTACCGACGCTCAGTGCTGCGCCAACCGACCAGAGGCTGGCTACAATTCCAGGCATTTTTTTTGAAAAAAACAATGTACTGAATTAAGAGTTGATCGTGTGCGTCCGAGCCGGGGACTCGCACAGCGATCATTCCACATATCCGCGGGAGGAGAGCTCGCGTCAAGCCCCTGGTGTAGCTGACGTACGACCTAATCTAATCGCCAAACTAGGGCAGCCAAAGTCACGGCGAGCACTGGCAACGTCAACACGATACCGACCTTGAAGTAATACCCCCAGGAGATGACGGTGCCTTTGCACTCGAGTACGTGCAGCCAGAGTAGTGTGGCCAAGCTTCCGATGGGCGTGATCTTGGACCCCAGATCGCTACCGATGACATTTGCGTAGATCATGGCCTCTTTCACGACTCCGTCGGTTTGCCTAGCATCAATCGACAATGCACCTATCAATACGGTGGGCATGTTGTTCATGACAGAGGAAAGAAAGGCTGCCAGAAAGCCTGTGCCGAACGTCGCGGCCCACATGCCCTGCTCTGCCAATCCCGACAACATGTCGGCACGAAGATTGCGACAGCTGCTATCATGAGAAATTATTCGTATGGCTTTTCTTAGTTTGGAATTTATGGGTACCGTCCTGGCCCGATGCCGTCGTACTTGAACGATTCTTGTGGTACCTATAGGGCCAAGCCCGTACCCATATAGGCGGTGGCGATGTGCTTCATCGCGCTGTATACCATCGCTTTTCCAGGATTTACCGTGTCCCTAGCCAAATATCGCGAACGCCTGGAATCCTGGCAGATCTTTGTCTACTTCGCGGCCGTCATAGTGGCTTTGTGCCTAGCGTGGCAATTGCCTGGAACAGTGGCGCTGGCGCCAGCTATCGATCCTCTGCTGGCCTTCATGCTTTTTGTGACCTTTCTGCAGGTACCTCTGACGGAATTGCGGGAGGCTCTATCGAACGTACGCTTCCTGGGCGCGCTGCTAACGGCGAACTTCATAGCGGTACCGCTACTAGTTGTCGTGCTGCTACCCTGGCTGCCTGCTGATCCGCTGCTACGCATAGGCGTCCTGCTGGTACTACTGACACCATGCATCGATTATGTCGTGACCTTCGCACACTTGGGGCGCGCTGACGCTCGGCCACTGCTGGCCTCCACGCCGGTGTTGTTGATTGGGCAAATGTTGCTCCTACCAATCTTCCTCGGATGGCTCTTGGACCATACGGCAGCTGACCTGGTGAAATGGGAGCCATTTATGCATGCCTTTATCTGGCTGATTGCCGTACCGCTGGTCCTGGCCGCTGCCTGCCAAGCCTGGGCATCGCGCGGAAGACCGGGCCAGGATATCGTGAACATGCTGGGCTTACTACCGGTGCCAGCCACCGCGGCGGTGTTGTTCGTCGTCGTAGCCGCAACGACACCGCAACTTGGACATGCACTGGGTGTCGTGCGTACTGTTGTGCCGATCTATGTCGTCTTTGCTATCACTGGACCGCTTTTGGGTTGGTACGTGGCGCGTGCTTGGCGGCTGCCCACCGCCCAAGGGCGTGCCGTGGCATTCAGCGCCGCCACCCGCAATTCGCTGGTGGTTCTGCCGCTCGGGATGGCCATTCCAGGCGCCGTTCCCTTGATTCCTGCGGTGATCGTCGCGCAGACGCTAGTTGAGCTCATCAGTGAACTGGTCTACGTGAAGCTGCTTCCGCGTATGGGAGCAGGGCCTCGCTAGCGCGAGATTAGCCGCGTAGGTTACCGTCTGAAGTCAACCCCTCCCGTCAATGTCACGGCGCACTGGGCTTGCTGGCAGATTCGTCCAGTCCCGCAGGGGCGGTGGATCGAGACTGCGTGGAAGCGCGATAGATCGCCGAGATAGCCCCCTTCTAAGTCCATAAAATTGAGGCTTCAACCTCGTATGCAAGAGTTTGCTCGCAAACGCGCGTCTATCCGAAACGACCGATAATCTAGTCAGAGGTTTGCTGCTGCTTCGAATTGGTAAATATGTCGCCAATCGCCCTCATTTCAATGAGTCCGCCGGCACACATAAATCCGGTGAAATCTGAGCATCTGGCCGCCTGATCGGTCAACATGAAGGACATCAAAGCGCCCATCAAGGCAACATCAGCCTGGTAAATAATGCTAGGCCCTTGTCGGCCCCCCAAACTAGGCCCGCGCGCCAACACTGATAGGTGCTGCGATACCGTGTTGTGGGGGCCACCCACGCGTTCTGCAATCGTTCCTGCTGCGACACCTTCGGGCTCTCGGCTCACCCGCAGGCGAAATATCTCTAGGCGCGTCGGCTGAGACAACGCGTGAAAGGCGCTCAATGCGTGCTGAAAAGACGTTTCTCCGTGTGGAGGATCAGGGTTGAAATGGCTGGCAACGGCTGGCGATGTAGGGCGTACTGTAGACATATTGGCGCAAATAGCGTCATTGATTCTGTATATCCAGACAGACCATATCGCAAACATGACAGATTGGTGTCAGCAACAATCCAGCAATCATCGTGGTTGCACGCAGACTATCGCCGGAGTCCCGCGGTCAGCCGGAGACCATTCCACCGAGTTACTGCTCGCCTCTGGCGTTAGGGCCGCATTGTCCGCCTGCTGAAAGGCAGCAGGCGGGTTATTAGTCGACAGGCATGGTCCTGACGGACAAGTGTCGCGGTGTCTAAGCCGAGTCGGCACTCTCCACGGCCTTGCTAGCCTCGCCCAGAATGTCGCGACCACCTTTGGCCGCGATAACCGACACAACCAAGCCAAGAATGAGGTCCGGCAGATTGGAGTCCAGTCCCAATACCAGGGCACCTGAAAGGACAATTCCGAGGTTGACGACCGAGTCGTTGCTTGTAAAGATAGTTGACGCCTTAAAGTTGACGTCCTCTCCGCGATGGCGCTTTAGCAATCTCAAGCAGATGATATTGAGTGCCGCATTCGCTGCGGCCATCGCCATCATTGCCGGACCCACTGGTGCCTCGCCGCCAAAGAACCGCCGAAGGACCTCAGCTGCCAGCATCGCCGCCAAGGCAATCAACAGCCAGCCCGAGAGACGGGCGGCTCGGATTTTTATCGCCTGTGAACGTCCAACCGCATAGAGGCTGACGCCGTACACGGACGCATCGGCCAGATTATCCAGGGCAGCTCCAATTAGTGCAGTTGAAGAAGCCCACATTCCAACCACGACCCCAACTGAGCACTGGCTCAGGTTGATAATTAAAACAAGCAACAAGATCTTACGATCGCCCATTGAGCGGTCATCAAATTTGTCGCTCTCATCACTGCCGTTGCTGTCGTTCATTGACAATGCCCAGATAGTTTCAAAGGGATGAACTAAAGGTCTTGAGTGATTCGCCTCAGCAGTGGCGGAATTCAAAACCTCCGAAAACGCCTACCGAATCGGGATGCCTTCATAAATCAACAACGATTAATCTTGAGGCGTCGGTATTTGAACCATTCAATATGAGGCAGAACAAAGCTGCCCATCACACGTTACTGCTGCCGTTTGTGGCGGCCCACTGCTTCTCCGACTGCATTTGAAAGCTCCTGGGGCGTAAGCTTGTCAAGTCGGCTTCCCTCGACGAAGAATGTGGGAGTGCCCTTTATACCTACAGCGTTGACGTCCTTCGCGTCGGCCTCAATGATTGCGCTGACGGCTCCGTCCTGCATATCAACGCGGGCTTTCGCTTCATTCAGGCCCGCGCGTGCCGCAGCGCTCCATGCAGCAGCGACGTTTGGATCGTCATGCCATTCTGGCTGCGCGTTCAGCACTGCCTCTAAAACCGGGAGAAAGAGCTCCTGCTTACGAGCCGCCTCCAGCATTCTCACCACTGGCTCGGATCCTTTGTGAAGCAACACATAGCGCAACACCAAGCGGACGTCGTCTGGGTGCTTCTTCAAGAGTTTTTTAACGTGTGGATAAAAAGCACGGCAGCCTTCGCACGAAGGATCAAAGAACTCGACGATGGTTATAGGCGCATCGAAGCGCCCAATCACAGGGGAATGAAAGCGCACTAGCATTGCTCCGTCCTTACGCGCGACGGATTGCTGGATCGTTTTCGATTCCGGCGCACCCGTTAACCGTACAGATAGGACGGCGACAGCAAATACGATAAGCGAAGTTGCACCGATGGTGATGATAAGCAGACGTCGATTCATTGTTTGGAATAGTGTCGGGCCGTGAAAAGGGAGGCTACGATCATAGTAAACGCAAGCAGTGAGAGAAACGGCAAGGGTACAGAACCAAAGATTGTCATGGCGGCACCTGAACAGGAGCTAGCCGCCGAACAAACGGAGATCTCCGGCTCAATCACATGCCAGTACAACAGCGTGTGATAACCTGCGATCCCACCGCCGACTAGCGCCAAGGGTGAGGCGTAACGCCAGACCCCATAATCCTCACGATAGCAGGCGACACCTAGTATCCAGCAGAGCGGAAACATGAATATCCGCTGGTACCAACACAATACACAGGGGGTCTGCCCCAACACTTCGCCAATGAAAAGGGCAGATAATGTTGCGCCCAGCGCAGTTGCCCATGCCAGAACCAGGCCGGCCCAGGAGCGTCGAATGTGGTTCCCTTCTGAAGCAGCGGCGACGATCACGAAGCATTCTCCCTAACGGTTCTGCGCGTTACTACGCAAGCTGAATGCCTCGTGTAGATTGCGGCGCATGCGGCCCTTCAGCAGTAAGCAAGGTCGTCGCACATCAGCGGAGGTTTTGGCCGACATTTCGGCCAAAACCTTCATACAGCGGGTGCATGCTTGGCTTGTTCAGACACCTCTTCCAGCTCCATCTCTTCTCTGTCGTGCCGGTGGACCAGCCGATACAGCGCCGGAAGCACGAGCAGGGTGAGGATCGTTGAGGATATGATTCCGCCAATCACTACTGTCGCCAAGGGCCGCTGCACTTCTGCCCCTGTCCCCGTTGCGATTGCCATAGGCACAAAGCCAAGCGAGGCTACCAGAGCCGTCATTAAAACCGGCCTCAGCCGGCTGATCGCACCCTCCCGTACGGCCTGGTCCACAGATCTGCCAGCCTCGCGCATCGAACGGATGAACGACAGCAATACCAAGCCGTTCAGTACCGCTACGCCGCAGAGTGCAATGAAGCCAACGGCGGCTGTGATCGACAGCGGAATACCGCGCAACCACAATGCCACTACACCGCCGGTAAGCGCAAATGGAATGCCTGTAAAGACGATCAAGCCGTCCCTAACGTTGCCAAACATGGCAAACAACAATCCGAACACTAACAACAACGCAGCTGGGACCACTATTCGGAGCCGGTTGGCTGCGGACTGGAGTTGTTCAAATGTACCTCCCCAGGAAGTCCAGTAGCCAGAAGGGACTTTCACCCGTGCTTCGATCTCGCTGGTTGCCTCGGACACGAATGAGCCCAAATCGCGTCCTCTCACATTGGCACTCACAACGATACGGCGCTTGCCGTCCTCTCGTGAGATCTGATTAGGACCTGGCGAAAGATCAAAGTCTGCTACCTCACTTAGCGGAATATAGGTCGTCTTTGAATCAGGCGCTGCAGGCAGTGCAATTGGCAGATTGCGAAGCTCCGCAATGTTTTCCCGCACTTTTTCCGGTAAGCGCACTATGATGTCGAAGCGTCGATCCCCTTGGAAAAACGTCCCAGCCTCGCGACCGCCCGCAGCAATAGCCAACGTATCCTGTATCGCAGCCATACTCAGTCCATACCGTGCTGCACGCGCACGATCGATGTTGACAGTAAGCATCGGCAATCCCGTAGTCTGTTCAACCTTCACCTCAGAAGCGCCAGGGATTGTTTCCAGAACTTCCGCGATCTCCGTGGCTGTCGCGTTCAGGACTTCGTTATCATCGCCAAAAACCTTTACCGCCACATCGCTGCGAACCCCCGAGATCAGCTCGTTGAATCTCAATTGAATGGGTTGCGAGAACTCGTAATTATTACCCGGAATTTGTGCTGCTTCTTCCTGAATCGCTGCCAGCAGTTCAGCATGTGACTTCCGTGGCGCTGGCCATTGATCTATAGGCTTAAGCATGATGTAGCCGTCTGAGATATTCGGCGGCATGGCATCCGAAGCAATTTCCGCCGTCCCCGTGCGCGCGAACACCCGTTCAATTTCCGGAAATTTCTCCTTAAGCCGGCTCTCGATTTGCTTTTGCATTTCGACCGACTGTGTGAGACTAGTTCCGGGAACGCGAAGGGCTTGGATCGCCATGTCCCCTTCGTTCAAGTTCGGAATAAATTCGCTACCCAGACGAGAAGCAAGCACACCACAAACGATAACCAATATAGTTGCTGCGGCCAGCACAATTGGAGTGCGGCGCAGCGTGCCCTCCAGCAGAGGCTGATATCGACGCGTCGCCCACGTCATTAAGCGGTTTTCTTTCTCCGATACTTTGTTTCCCATAAAGAGTGCCACTGCCGCCGGCACAAAGGTCACGGATAGAATCATAGCGCCCAGCAGCGCGAAGACCACGGTCAACGCCATAGGATGAAACATCCGTCCTTCTACACCACTCAGCGCAAAAATTGGCAGGTAAACCACCATGATAATTAACTGCCCGTAGAGCAAAGGCCGGCGCGCCTCCCGCGCAGCCGCAAAAACCTCGTGAAAGCGTTCAGAGCGCGTCAGTGCCCGCTGCTGAAGAGCTTGAGCGTGGCTCAAACGTCGCACGCAGTTCTCCACGATTACGACTGCGCCATCTACGATGATGCCAAAGTCCAACGCCCCAAGACTCATCAAATTGGCACTGACTTTATAGGTGACCATCCCCGTGAAGGTAAACAGCATGGAAAGTGGGATGATCGCCGCTGTAATAAGCGCGGCCCTTATGTTCCCAAGAAATACAAACAAGACGACTATGACCAACGCCGCCCCTTCAAGCAGATTTTTCTTGACCGTGGCTATCGCCTTGTCAATCAAATTCGCCCGGTCATAAACCGTGACAGCTTTAACGCCGTCCGGTAGGGTTTTGTTGATGGAATCTAGCTTTTCCGACACTGCTTCGGAGACGGCAAGGCTATTCTGCCCAATGAGCATGAACACCGTGCCGAGCACGACTTCCTGACCGTTATCCGTAGCCGCGCCCGTTCTCAATTCGCGGCCAATTCCTACGTCGGCAACATCCCGTATGCGAATTGCTTGCCCGTTGACCGAAGTCAGCACGATATTGCCGATATCTTCGATGGACTTGACCTGACCTGGCGCGCGTATTAGGTATTGCTCGCCCTTGCGCTCGATATAACCCGCACCAACGTTGGCGTTATTGCTTTCCAACGCCGTCATGACGTCGGCGAGTGTGAGCCCATATGATGCAAGCCGCTCGGTGCTAGGTGCGACTTGGTATTCCTTCGCAAAGCCACCAATGGAATTAACCTCGGTCACGCCAGGGATATTACGCAATTGTGGCTTAATGACCCAATCTTGTATCTCACGCAGATCCATTGGCGTATACGGGGAACCATCTTCTTTTCGGGCATTAGGCTCCGCTTCTACGGTCCACAAGTAGATTTCGCCCAAACCTGACGAAATTGGCCCGAGCGTAGGAGTTATTCCGGCCGGCAAGCTATCCCTGGCTTCTTGCAGGCGCTGGTTTACCAACTGCCTTGCAAAATAGATATCCGTTCCATCCTCAAAAATTACTGTCGTCTGAGAAAGACCATAACGTGACAATGATCGCGTCTGCTCCAACCCCGGAAGGCCAGCCATGACAGTTTCAATCGGATAAGTGATTCTTTGTTCAGTTTCCAGCGGAGAATAGCCTGGTGCCCCAACGTTGATCTGTACTTGCACGTTGGTGATATCGGGAACCGCATCAATTGCAAGGCGTGAATAGTTATATACACCGATGGCGGCCATTCCAAGTGTCAGGAATAGAACCATCCAACGCTGCTCGATTACAAAGCGGATGAGGCGCTCAAACATGGTCTCTCCGCTTCAATGTGCGTGATCGGCACTGGCTTTGCCGAGCTCCGACTTTAATGTAAAAGCGTTTTCAACAGCATAGCGAACGCCAGGCTTCAGGCCTCGCGTTATTTCAACCATCGAGTTGGAACTCTTTCCGACCGTGATCGGCTGCGCCAGAAAGCCACCGGGGACCTCGATGAACACAATGGACTGTCCATCAACTGTGTGAACGGCATCTGCGTCGACACCGACCGCGACCTCCGAGTCGTCGGTAATCACCTGCACCGTCACAAAGAGGCCCGGTCGCCAGGCGGCTGCCGGATTGTTCAAAGTAACGCGTGCCGTCGCCGTGCGCGTCTGCTGACCGAGCAATGATCCGATGTAGGAGACTTTGCCCTGTACAGTTGCCTCGAACGCAGTGGATGACACGATGGCGTCCTCTCCGATGCGTACCGAGGCCAGATCTTTGGGAGCAATCACAAACTCCGCCCAGACGGTGCTTAAGTCCGAGATTGTGAATATGCTGGCGTTATCTGCAAGTGCCTCCCCAAGTGCTATGTGCTTCTCCACTATCATTCCATCAAATGGTGCGCGAACCTCCAACAGCGCGAGATCTTTCGTCTGCGGGAGTGCGCCCACTGCGCTCAATTTCTGCGTAGCATTTTGCACGGCGATTTCGGCCTCGTTTAATGCCGCACGTGCGATTTGGTAATCCTGCTCTGCGGAAACCTTTTCGCGCCATAGGCGCCTCTCTCGGGCATGCGTCTGTGCGGCCAATTCTCGTCGCTTTGTGGCAGCCAGCCACTCGCTGCGCAAATCCGATAACGACGCACTGGAAATCACGGCCAGAAGCTGGCCCTTCTTAACTTGTTGCCCTAGGTCGGCTGAAACGCTTTCCACCACGCCCGCCATCCGCGGCACTACGTGCGCGGTACGATCGGCATTGAACTTGACTTCCCCGGGGAATTGGGCAGACGTCGGCAAAGGTGCAGGCCCCGCCACCGCGATTTTGATACCAGCAGTCTTGACCTGCTCCGGCGATAGGGAAATCCTGCCCTCCTCTTTCTCTAGAGAAGCGCGGACGACCTGTTGATCAGATAAGTGGACGTCGGCTTCAATTTTAAAGAAGTGGGGCTCCGCGATAGATTGCACACTAACCAAACCGCCACCTTCTTTGCGAAATGTGAGGTTCTCCACTTCTCCATTCGGACGCGTCAACTTCGCAACCACCTCCCCTGGTTCTACTGCAATCGGCTGCCCTTCGGCATACCCCCAAACCTTCAGGCGAGGCTCTCCTCCCTCTTCGCTAAGCAGCAGTTCCACCCCAAATGTTTCGACGGACGTGAGCGTACCGCCATTTGGGCCGGCGGCCTCGGCCATTTGGGCGGAGCTTGCAGGAGTGCTCTCGTGCTCTTCATGGTCATGTTCATCCTGAGCAGCGTACAGAGGACCAGAGCCCGTAAGAAACAGCACAAAAATCGCTACCGCGTACTTGACATGCTTTGCGATGCTCGAATATCCGTTGTTCAACATATTGTTTTCTCTACTGGACTCAACGTCCAAGGATCCGCTGGATTTCAGAATGGGCTTGGTATGCTGATGCCACTACCCTGAGGTATGCGATGTTTGCGTCTGATAATGTACGTTGCGCGTCCAACACGTCGAGAAATCCAAATTTCCCTGCCTCAAATCCCTTGCTGGCTGACTCAAACGCTTGCGAGGCTCCCGGGATAACCGACCCTCGGTAATCACGCGCCGCCGCGACGGCAAGATCGAACTGAGAAACAGCTTTTAGTAAGTCTGCCGTCAGTCGTGCCTGCAAGTCCCGATATGTGTCCCGGGCCTTGTAAGCCTGCATTGAGGCGGCGTACACATTGCCTTGATTTCTGTCGATGATAGGTAGAGGGATGGAAATACCGATCTGCGGCTTGTTGCGTCCGACCTCATTGTCACGAGCAACACCTACGCTGACCGTGATATCTGGATAGCGCTTACTCTTCTCGACTTCGATTAACGCCTGTCCCAAGTCGACCGCCATCCGACCCGACTGCAAAATAGGCGACCCCGCTAACTCCGCGCGGAGTGCATCCAAGGTCCCTCTCGCCGGAAGTAGATCGATGTCTGCCTCTACCGAATCAAATTTTGGATCGTTTTCCCCCCAGAGAACGGCTAAATTTCGGCGGGCATTCAGCAAGTTTTCTTTCGCCGCTCGCGCCTCAATCCGAGCGTTTGCCATTGCCACTCCGGCCTTGCTGCTCTCCAAAGGAGGAGCTTTTCCTGCAGCGACCCTACGCTCTGCTAGGCGCAGCGCACTGGCCGCAATCTCAACATTATCGTCCGCAACGCGCACTGATTCTTGCGCTACGGCCAGATCGAAAAATGCAGCGATTACGGAGGCGCGCAGCGTTGCTCGGGCGCTATTTACGTCCTGCTTTGCAATGTCACGCGAAAGCTCCGCCGCAGTGACGCGCGCGGCACGTTTGCCGCCGAGCTCGATGGGCATGTTGAGCAAGGCGGTCGTCGTACGCGTGGCCTCCTGAGTATCGTCGACGCCAATATCGAGGGACGGATTTGGCATAAGTCCAGCCTGGGTAACAAGACCGTCGCCTGCGGAAGCCTCATATTTTGACGCGGCAAGCATCGGATTGCGCTCCAGCGCCATGCTCAACGCCTGCTCGAGTGTCAGCAAGCGCCCGTCAACGCTTACCGTATCTATAGGCGCCGCTTTAGCAAGAAATGAGTCGAGTTTCGCAGGCTCTTTGGCCTGCGTCGAAGTGACGAGCAACAGGGCCGCGATGGCCAGCGGCGGCGAGAGTAGACGCATTTTTTACCGTAAGGAATTTAGGCTTGGCGAGGACTTAGCTGGACCGATCAGGTCGGGCCATGTTTCACCGGCGGGATCACAGGCAGATAGCCGGCACTGTAGCTAACACGCCTCGTCAATATCTCGACAGAAAAATGACAATTCCGTAATGTTCGGAACTTTACGAATTCGTAATCAGGGTGTTTGCGAATTGACGAGGTTCATTTTGTAGAGTGTCACCAACGCTTAACGAAAAGCGTGTAGGCGACGCAGCCGCGCGCCTGCTGCATACGGAACATGGAGATTTTTATGCTGATTCGTCACACCCGCAATGTACTGATACTCGGTGCCGCGCTCACTCTGCCTTCCATCGCCCAAGCGTCGGAGACCTGGCACCAAACTGACACTGAAATCGGTTACGAGACTGCCCCCAGTCACGCCGCGGGAGGGAAGACAGCTGAGCAAGTTCGGGCAGAACTTGCGGAGGCCAAAGCCGACAAGCGTGCATGGGCATTGCAGTACAGGGGCCTACCCCTGCCGGCGTCGGCTCAGCAAGGTAGTGGGCGTACCCGAGCAGAGGTCCGGGCGGAAGCAGAGGCAATGAGCGAAGACGAACGAGCTCGACTCAAGGAGATCTATACGCCCAGCTAAGGCTCGTTATATACGGTCAAATCTCCGTCTGACCCTGCGGGGTTGGCAACCCCGGGAAATGCCTGGACTAGAATATGTCTACATCGCCATTCTTGGCATTTCCTTTACACAACGCCCATGAAAGTTCTGGTAATTGAAGACGAGAAAAAGCTCGCCGAGTACCTACGGCGGGCACTTAGCGACCACAACTATATCGTGGACGTGGCGGCCGACGGTCTTGCCGGCCTGCATCTTGCGAAGGAAATCCAGTACGACCTCATACTGCTCGACATTATGCTGCCAGGAATGGACGGCCTGAGCGTTCTGAAGGAGTTGCGCAGGAGCAGTCGCGTTCCTGTGTTAATGCTTACAGCAAGGGATAAGCTTGAGGACCGTGTTCATGGGCTGCATGAAGGGGCCGACGATTATTTATCCAAGCCGTTCGCCATGTCCGAGTTGTTAGCTCGAGTTCTCGCTCTGGGTAGGCGCAGCGGCTTACACCCCCCCCAAACAGATGGCCCAAATTTACTACGGGTCGGAGACCTCGAACTTGATCTTCTGCGGCGGCGAGCAAGCCGTAATGGCCAGCGATTGGACCTCACGGCTAAAGAGTTCACGCTTCTGGCGCTATTGATGCGTAGACAAGGAGAGGTGCTGTCCAGGCTGGATTTAGCCGAACAAGTTTGGGATATGAATTTCAATAGCAACACCAACGTGGTGGAAGTCGCTGTCCGGCGTTTGAGAGGCAAGGTGGACGATCCCTTTGAGAGGAAGCTTCTGCATACCGTACGCGGGATGGGCTACGTGCTAGAGATTCGGGAGCCCTGATGGCAATAAAGCGACCGGAATCGCTAAGAACATGGCTTTCGTGGTGGCTCGCCATCCAGACGTTTATGGCGCTTAGCCTCGTGTGCGTGGCGGTCTATTACGCTACGAACCTTAATCTAGCCCGGCGTCAGGAGGCCTTAATACAACAAAAAGTTGAAGTTGTACGGCACGTAGTTGAAGAGAACGGTGCAGACGATGATGCGGCAAGAATGCGGCATAAGCTGGAGGACTTCTTCTACGGTCGCCCAGAGTTTACCCTGGTTCTGGAAATCGATGGGCAACGTGTGGTTTTCGGCAATCCCATTGACAACGACCCCACCCGAGAACGCCGCATCTCATTCACATTGCCGTATCCTGGAACGCCCGGCGACTCACTGACGGCAGAGTTGATCCTGGACATATCCGACGATATCCGTCTCCGTAAGGGACTGGCTGGGACGTTGTTCGCTTGTGCACTATTTGGCGCCGTCGTTGTCGCCGCTATGGGAACTGTGACGGTGCGAAAGGCATTGGCGCCGCTGGACTCACTCGTACAGCAGGCGGCTAAACTATCACCAGATCGCATCGGTGAACGCCTCAATGAGAAAGGGCAGGCAAGGGAGATCCTGCCTCTTGTACGCCAGTTCAACGCCGTATTGCAGAGGCTAGAAAGGGCCTACGTCCAAATGGAGGGATTCAACGCCGACGTAGCCCATGAGATGCGCACACCGCTGACCACCTTGATTGGCGAAACTGAGTTAGCCCTACATAAGCGGCTCGATCAGGAAGAGTTGCTGGACATCCTGGGATCAAATCTGGAAGAACTGCAACGCTTATCAAGTATCGTAAAGGACATGCTATTTCTATCGCAAGCTGATCGAGGTGCTAGAGTCAGAGGGGCATGGGAGCCGAGCGTGTCGGCGATCGTGCAAGAGGTAAGTCAATATCACGAAGCGGAAGCACTGGAGGCAGGCGTGGTGCTCGCAGTGGTGGGTGACGCCGCTTTTCAAATCGACCGTCCTTTATTTCAACGGGCAATATCAAACTTGTTGTCCAACGCTATTCGCTATGCCAGTGCAGGTAGCACTATTGAGATCGCTATATCTTCTACCGCTGCGGGCGAACTGACGGTAGCGGTTCGCAACGAAGGCGAGCCGATTTCACCTGAACATTTACCACGCCTGTTCTACCGTTTTTACCGTAGCGATAGCGCGCGGGAATTTGATGCTAACCATCATGGACTGGGTCTTGCCATCGTATCCGCCATTGCCCGCATGCATGGCGGCGATACCTTTGCGAGATCTTCTGGGCGATACACAACGATAGGCTTTCGCACTCAAGTCGCCGAGCAACAAGGGAGACAAATCTCGGATAGCGACAGCATTGCGTAGAGTCAGATGTTTGCCGTTGATCTGTGTGTAGTCTTCCACAACGTCTACGCCATCTACTATCGACCTGACGATAAGACCGCAACGATTATGCGCGTACTGCACGGTGCACGCGGCCTCGCTGCGATCTTGACCAAGGTAGGCTTGGAAGCGAATAGGATCAAGCGATGGCCAGGCACTTTCGATCCTTGTAGACATATGTCGCAACAACGTCAGGTGTGAGGATATACGTAAACGTCGCCAAGACCTCATCAACTCCGAGTGCAGCATCGACGTTGCCTACCCTAACCGCCAAACCAAGGCCGCAAGTTGAACCGCCCCGGGGGCGGTTCACCTCGTTGGTTTAACGACCATAACCAATTCGGTTTCTTTGATCTGGACGAAGAACAAAACCGAGTTAAACAAAAAGCCGCCCGAGGGGGAACTCCTGCTTGTATTCGACACACGTTGTGTGGAATACGGTATTTTTAGCGGTATTTATTTTCTTATTAAATCTATCCAATTGATTTATATGTAAAAAATCAAAAATATGAATCCCTCCGTCCCGCCAAGAATAGTTCGAAGTAGTTCAGACCAGCCCCGCCGGGTTTCCGCGCGGGGCTTTGTCTTAGGGGAAGACGTCTACAGGCCCGGCGACGTCCAAAGCCTCGCCCGGCTCGCTATGAATTTCAACAGCACGCCGCATGTGTAGTGCCTGGCCTTTTTTTCAAGAAAATCAGAGAAATGATCTTTTGCGGCGTGATCGGCGTGATCTGAGACGACTCGCATTACCGCGAACGGAACCCCGAACTCGTAGCACACCTGAGCCATGGCTGCGCCCTCCATTTCAACGCAAAGCACTTCAGGCAAGCGCTGCCGTATCTCTGCACCACTGTCCGGATCGCTCACGAAAACATCACCTGTCGCGATGATGCCTTGATGCGTCTGGGGACGGCGACCAGCCGCCGCTTTCAATGGCAAGGCTCCCCCATTTTCGATAGGCAGCTCGCTCAGATAAGCACTGGAGTGATTGAAAATCGCCAAGCTCAATGTCGGATCGGACTCGAACTGCGAAAGACCCAGCATCGGGATTTCGTAGCGGTCAAACAAGGGACGGGCATCCAGATCATGCTGGATCAAATGGCTTGCCACAACGATATCGCCGATCTGAACGGCATGGTGAATGCCACCTGCCAACCCGGCGAAAACGATCTCCTTCACATTGAATGTTTCTATCAAAATTGCTGTCGTTGCCGCTGCCGCAACCTTGCCAATACGACTCAACACCACGACACAAGGCTGACCCGCAATGTCTCCTGAATAAAAATCGCGCATGGCAACCCGTTGCACAACGACCGGCGGTGTCATGGCCGACACGAGGCCTTCCAATTCCTCGGGCATGGCGGCCATGATTGCCAGTCTTTCTGTCGATCGTTCTGATTTCAGGAAATGGTTCATGAGTTCAATTTTTAAACGGCGCGGACGAATGCTCGGCCGCGATCTGGCGATGCCGTTGAACCACCTGCTTGATGATGGATTTCATCAAATGTACGATAAAGTCTTGATCGACTTGGGAATCCCTGGCCAACGCTCTCAATCTGGAAAACTGGCGGTCCTCCCGTCCCGGATCCACCGCGGGAAGATCATGCATTGCTTTCAGCAGACCGACCTGGTCCGTACAGCGAAAGCGTTCGGCCAATATATGTACAAGGGCAGCATCGAGGTTATCGATCGTCTGCCGATAGCTTGCAAGTTGAGATGCCGCATCGGACATTGTTGTACTCCATTTACTCATAACAAACCCCACATCTGATTTACCTCTTTTTCCCGTTCCGAACGTGACGAGCCACCCATCAGTCAAACGCTCACCAAGCCAATACGTGCCGTCCTGTAACGGCTCCGATCAAGGTCGTAATGGAAATGGCGACCACATACCAGACGGCGACGAATGACGGACCATCGTTGACGCATGCGATCGTATACACCAAGGCGGCGAGCGAGCCGGACAAGAGGCCAGAGACCGCCCCAGCGAAGATCGGCCGTGTGGGAGTTCCCCTGCGCAATCCTGCCATGATGGCAATGAGACCAGGTAATGAGGCCGCGACGATTAAGGCGACACAGAGCGGTGCAGCAAATGCCCCGTCGCCCCAGAATGGAAAACCTGTGTCATCAAAGATCGCTCCAGCGAACAAGAGCGCAACGCCAGGAAGCAGAGCCAGAACGGGCCTGGCCGATGCGCCTGGAATTCCGGACATACGGACGAGGACAGCGCTGCCGCCAGCGAGCAGCGTCATCGTTGATACCTTGAACTGGAAAACCCATGTCGTCAGCACTGCCAATAAATCAGGACGTGCGTGGGATAGGCCGAGGACCACCACCATGGCCATGACGAGTGACAGCGTGATACCGGTCACCATGGCCTGGTTGAAAGTGATGGAGCTCTTTTTCTTCATACCGGCTTGTCTGGATAGCTGCTGGATCAGGTCATCGGTGCGCATGATCTCTTGCTCGTTCACGTGTGTCATTGTTCTCTCCTGATGCAGTTGCCATCAGTTTCTGCAACGCTCGATGAAACGCCACCCTCACGGCATTCTCCTTCATGCCGAGCCGGGCGGCAGTTTCACTGGCAGAAATGCCTTCGATTCCCATCGCGCGCGCGACCGATTGCTGTCCCGCAGGCAGATCGGAAAGCAAACGCTCGATATCTCCCTGCGATAGCTCGACGCCATTCTGATCATCCGCAGGCAGGGAGCCCCATTGCTCCTCCTCGAGATCGACTCTGCCGCGTGATTCCTTACGCAGGCGCCGTGCGGCATCGATCACCTTATAGCGCACGATGGCATTTAACCAGGGCATCAACGGGCGATCGGCATTCCATTGGTCGCGCCTCGTGTGAATGGCAATCAGTACTTCCTGCACAACATCCTCGGTTTCGTCGGAGTTCAAGCCAAAATTATGTAGCCGATATCGCACGATGTGTCGCAAATATGCCGCCAGATCCCGCAGAAAGCGCTCATAGGCGACACTATCGCCCGAGCGCTCTTTGCGCATTGCCGTCGCCCAGGCGTTTTCTCGGTTATGCGGTTCCACGCTTAATACGCACTTTGCGTCGCACGGTGGCGCTGCGGCACAATGCCGAGCAAGCCGATGCCATCGCTTGGTCGAATCAACATGAAACCTGCTCCGTCAAAAAGCACTGGTAGCCACCACTCTTTTAATGCGACGGTATGCCCGCGGCTTCGAGGATAAGATCTGCAATCTCTTTCGGATGTGAAACCAGAGACAGATGACCTGAGTCCAGTTCCACCGTCGTGGCATGCATACGGTTGGCCAGGAATCGCTGCAGATCGGGTGACGTCGTCTGGTCATCCTTTGAGACTGCGTACCAGGACGGTTTGGTATGCCATGCGGCAGTGGTCGTTTTTCCCGCAAACAGGTCCGTCGCAACGGGCTGTTGTACGGCGAAAAGCGTTTGCGCTTTCTCTGCCGGGACGCCGTTTGCAAAGAACTTCAGAAATGCGTCCTTTGCTATAGTCGAGAAGCCATTGTGCGTCTCGATCCCTGCCCGTACCGGCATCGTTGGAAACCTGCTGGCAAGCGCATTGAAATCTTCACCTGCGTCCGGTGCACGCGCGGCTACATAGACCAATGCGGAGACTTTCGGATCGTCGCCAATCTCACTGATGACATTGCCCGCGTAGGAATGCCCTGCGAGTACGGTTGGTCCGTTCACCAATGCAAGCGCTCGTTTTGCGGTCGCAGCATCGTCCTGCAGCGAGGTCAAGGGGTTCTGAACTGATATCACGTTCAGCCCGGCCGCTGTCAGATACGGAATGACATCGCTCCAACTGGAGCCATCAGCCCACGCGCCATGAACGAGGACGACATTCTTTGCCTCGGCGCGTGCAGTTTCTTGCGCAGAGGCGACGCTAGCATGAGTTGAGAACATCAACCCGCATGCCAGCGCAAGGCCGGAAAAAAGTGCTTTCATGGTTTTCTCCTGATTGCTGGGTGACTGAGCTCGTCAAGATGCTATGTGCGCATCTGCTTGCTGTTGGGTTTTCAGGTGCTGGTAGTAAGCCAGCTTCTGGCGGTACGCCGTGCTGTAAATATCCGGCGTTGCGTCACCATGCCATTCGTCGGCCAGGCCGGCCTTGCGCCACGCAGCGGTATCCGTATTGACCTCTGCACGCGACAGCGTCGAGACGCTGGGCGGCACATAGGTTTGGTCTCCGCGCTGAATCGTGCCAGCCGCGATGGCGGCAGCTAACTCGGCCTTGACTTCAGTACGCGAACGGGTCGATACGCTCGGTGGAACATAGGTCTGATCGCCTCGTTGAAGGGTGCCCGCGGCACGTGCTTCGGCCAACTCGGCTTGGACTTGCGCACGCGACAATTCTGCAACGGGTGGGGCGGTAAACGAGTTCTGGGCGGCTTGTACTGAGGTAGCAGCACACAACGCAGACAAGATAATGGTGGTGAGAGTAAAGGTTTTCATGATCAGCTTCGATATATAAGTGATTTCAAGAACGGGCGAACCCTGGTCAGTCATCACGCGGTGCAAACTGATTGCGATGACTGTCAGCGGCCGGTGGGTTCCGGATAACAATGAAGGCGTGTACGTGAGTGCATGACGCTTCATATAGATATTCGACAGCAAGATCGATTTATTACATCGGCATCAAAAAAATTCAGATGCCCGCATACCACTCATAGCCGCGATCTTCCCAATAGCCGCCTCGGCCTCCCCATAATGTGTCGAAAGACGAGACGACTTCTATGCGCATCAGGTATTTGGCTTGCTTGTAGCCAAGCTGCCTTTCGACCCTGAGCCTCAGCGGCGCACCATGGGCGACGGGCAGATTCTTGCCATTCATCGCATACGCCAGAATCGTCTGTGGGTGATAGGCGTCTAGCAGATCTATGCTTTCGTAATAGCGGCCGCTGCCGTCAAACGTGACCTCCAGCTCGTCCGCGCAATGAAGCACGACATAGCGCGCACCCGGTTTCAACCGGGCCAGGTCCAGTATCTGCCCCAACGGAACGCCTTGCCATTGGCCGATGGCGCTCCAGCCCTCGACGCAATCGTGCCGGGTAATCTGTGTGCGAGATGGCAGGCTTTTCAGTTGGGCGAGTGACAGGCTGAGAGGCTGTTGTACCAATCCATCTACCTGCAATCGCCAATCGACGAACTCGTTCTCCAGCAAGCGGTTGTACTCGTCAGAGTCAGGTGCTTGCGTGCCATTGGCGCGGAATACGGGCGACAAGTCTGCCACGCTGTATTCCCGAGCCAGCGATTGGCGGTCAAGCAGCAATCGCTGGCTGCTCATCGTGAGCTTTTCGGTATTGCGCAGCACCGTGCCGAATGCCGTGCTCTGTGTCATGCGGTCGCACCCAGTCAGCAGTGCAGTCCCGGCGCCGGATAGCAAGCCAGCCAATATCCGCCGGCGGGAAAATCCTGAGTTCATGATGTTTCTCTCGAATGGCCGATGTCGTAGCGTCCGTTGATCATCGATCGCACGTTATTCCAAAAGCCGGATAAGACGACCATCAACACATGGACCACGACAAACAGCACGAGCGAGAATGCCGTGATGAAGTGCAGTGTGCGCGCGGATGGGCGGCCGCCGAATAGATCGGGTAAAAAGGGAAAGACGGCGTTCATACCAGGCGACATCGTCAGTCCTGTCAGCACCATCAATGGCAACAGACCAAAGGCCACGAGCAGGTACGTGATTTTTTGCAAAGCGTTGTAGCGCCGGGCCTCATCGCCTTTCGCGAAACGAAGGCGCGCATGATCGAGTACTTCTTGCCATAGGTGCCGCGGTTTCAACTGATCCCGATTCGGTAATAGGTCCCGGCGAAAATGGCTACGCAGAAAACCGTATGCCAAGTAGATAAAGCCGTTGATGACCAGTAGCCAGGCAAAGAGGAAGTGCCAATTTCTGGCTGCGCCGAGATCATAATAAGAAGGAATCGTCAGCCACGCGGGAAACGCACGCGAGACAGTGGAACCGCCTTCATTCGAGACACCCAGAACGCCGGTCGTTTCGATACTCAGCGAACCGATTCGAAAGAAACCATGTGGGCCATCGTCACGATTCTCGGATCCGATCGCAATGAATGACTGATCGGTATCAGCCCCATACTCGCCCCAATATAGCTTGGGGTGTGCGTTAAAGATCTGGAGTCCGCTCAGCAACATGATGAACAAGCACAGCGCGTTTACCCAATGCGTGAGGCGTACGGTAATGGAGTGCCGCCGTATGAATTGATGGCGCGCGGAATCGGGTGGCATCTGCAAATGCGTTGTTGATTCAGGGATAGTCATTGGAATAGCCTCTAGCCGGCTGGCGGATAACGCCAGCCAACCCTGGTTGTCGCGCCATTACATGGGCGGTACGACCCCGTCCTTGCCCACAATCAGCTGTCCTGCGGACAACATGCCGTTTGAGTCTTTCTGTGCGGGAATGAACACCGCCGTACCAGATTTCACATCGGCAGCGGTAGCGGGAGCCAGCGTCACAACAGGCGTCCCGTTGGGGATGGAGATCTTTTTCTCTTTGCCGTGATAGTTCACGGTCACCGTGCTGCCATCGACGGACTTCACGGCGTCGCCCACGGTGGCATTGGTCATCGTGCTGTTGGGTTTCAAATCCCAGCCGTAACTGCCTTCACCCGTTCCTTTCAATGCAGGGGGGAAGATCAAGACTTCCAATGCGCCATCGCCACCCTCGGACTTGGGCAACGATGCAATGCCAACAAAATCACCAGGTTTGATATCGCTAATGTTGGCTTTCTTGACTGCCGATACCTTCCAGCCGTCTGCGAGTTTCACCGACAGCGATTGGCCCTCGCGCGATTTCACTTGAAGCTGGTCGCCCGATACCGAAACGACAGTACCTCTCACGCGGACCCCGTGATCTGCCGCGCCAGCCGCAGTGGCGGTGGCCATCGCGCCGGTCGTGAGGGCGATACCTGCCAGGCCGCCGGCCAGCAATTTGCGAAACTGTGAAATATTCATGCTGATTCTCCTGAGCGATGCGAACATCGCACTATCCATACATGGCGCATTAACGAGGAAAACTGTCGAAAGCCGCGCCGGGAAAACTTCCGAAAAGCGACCAACTAGTTGGTCGATTGAGTGGGTAAAAAAAGATCACCTTGCTGCGCTAACGCACCAAGACGATCGGGTTTATGCAGTCAGCCGATGAAGGGCAATGCGCGAAATTGCCTGGAATGATTCCGGATCCTTCAGGGCCCTTGCGGTCAGCATTGCTCCGTGCACGGTGGACATAAAGGTTCGAGCTTCGGCCAAGGGACTGTCTTGCAATTTGAATTGCTCCATGGCGGCGCCACGTTCCAGCACGGTCGCAATCCAGTCTGTCAGGTCTTGAAAGTAGCCTTTCACCTCATTGGAGATTTCCTCCGGGATCATCGGCGCCTCGGCTGCCAGCATGGCGCATATGCACATCGTCGCCGTGCCCTCGCGTATGCATTGCGCCCAATAATCGGTGTAAGCAGTCAGTTGGGCTAACGGACCTTCGACCTGCTGCGCTAGTGCCGCCAAGCCATGCCGAGTCTGTTCGCGATGGCGTATGACTACCGTCAACACCAGTTCGGCCTTACTCGGGAAATGATGATGGATACTGGGTTTACCGATATGCACTCGCTCAGACAGGTCCGCATAGCTGAATCCGTTATAGCCGCCTTCGGCGAGCAGGAACCTGGCATGGTCGGCAATTTCGCTTGCTCGGGGGGAAAGTTCCATACTCATAGGCCGTTATCTGATTGGATGAACACAAATGCGAGACAACGAACCCTGTACGGATTACAGGGCTGTCATCGACAATGGCAGCCAATCTACTAGTTGGTCGGTTGAATGTCAAGCCCACGTCGCGGAATCGAGGCTGCCGGGATGTCGCTCAGTATTGGCTCGAGCGCAGTCAAATCGACTTCGTCAGGTAAACCGCCTCTCTTCCCACGATCGGCGATCGCGTAGGCATGAATATCGTGCACTGGTCGCAGGGGGAACGAATTTCGTCCGTGCCGTTCATCGCGATCAATTCACCTTTGTCAAAGGTCTCGAATCCGATAACGGGACGTGTGAAACTGAAATCCTCTGACTTAACGACGTGCGTTTCCAATAAACGATACCGTTGCGGTACAGGTGGGGGCGACGTGTCTGGGCGAGCCTTGATCAACCCCAGGTGCGTGAGAAACCGCAACGATACGTCGGTGGCCAGTTCAGCGGCTGCGCGGGAGAAATGCTGGCCGCATTCGACTACCAGCGAGCCGCCGTGCTGCGCAATCGGATCGCCGTGGCGGCCATAGCCGATCACGGGCGTGCCTGGGAATTTGTCCGGAGACATCACCAGGTGCACGATAGGCGCACCGACGGCCGAGGCCAGCGCCGTATTGCGGTCTGCTTCGTTATATACCCAGAACGGCTGTACCGGCGTGCTCGTCGAGTGGATGTCGAGGACGAAATCGGCGGCATCCAGCACGGGCCGCAGTTCGCGCGCACGGCGGACCTCGGGACTGCCATCCTCGGCATCCAGCATATTGGCCGTCCAGATGCGATTCAAATTGTGCACCAGTTGCCGGTTCGCGTAAGGGTCTTCGATATCAAAGGCTTCATAGGCCTCGATATGTGCAAAGCTGATCGTTAGTGTGCCGATGTCGGGCCGGATATTGTTATCCAGCAGATGTGTCGCCGCGACCATGCCGCAGATTTCATTGCCATGAGTAATGGCGTTAATCAGTACATGCGGGCCAGGCTGGCCAGACTCAAAACGATGAACGTAGGGGATTCCGATATTGCCTTCGCGATACGCCGACAGATCGCGCGGCAAGATTTCCAAGGGAGGATCGGCAGGGGCGAGCGTGGCGATATTCAACGGAGACTCCAGGAAAACACCGACATGCAAGCGATGTCGGGGAGCGCAAAGCGCCTCGGCGTCAAGGCTGAGGGATTGCTCTACTCTCAGGCTGCGGGTGAATTGATTCTACTCAATGCAGTGCAGGGCGACGCAAGGTGTCGTCACCGGATAAGGATTCTCCCCCGGTGATCGAGGGCAGCAAGGCGATCAGTCTGGAGAAGCGAGAAAGGGATATCCATACCTGTAGGGTATGGATGTGATCCATAAAGTATTGGACGTTAAAAGCGCGTGGATCTTATAAAGCAGGCTGTGTTTCAACTCGACAGCCTCCAACATGTCTGCAGCAACCATCGAACGTATCGAAACTTCTCTGGTCGATCTCCCTACCATCAGGCCGCACAAGCTGTCGGTGGCCACGATGTATGGCCAGACGCTGATGCTGGTGAAGGTCTATTGCAGTGATGGCGTCGTGGGCATCGGCGAAGGCACGACGATTGCCGGCATGGCCTACGGTCCGGAAAGCCCCGAAGCCATGAAACTGTCCATCGATACCTATTTTGCACCTGCCATGATAGGCCAGGACGCCTCGCGTATTCAGGCGCTGATGGCGCATGTGGGAAAGTTGGTCAAGGTCAATCACTTTGCCAAGAGCGCAATGGAGACGGCTTTGCTGGATGCTCAAGGCAAGCGTCTGGGCGTGCCCGTCAGTGAGTTGCTCGGCGGCCGTTGCCGCGAACGTCTGCCTGTCGCGTGGACGCTGGCGTCAGGGGATACGGCTCGTGACATTGCCGAGGCCGAGGAGATGCTCGACAGACGCCGTCACCGGATTTTTAAATTGAAGATTGGCGCAAAAGCGCCTGAAATCGACATCAAACACGTCGCCGAGATCAAAAAGGTATTGGGAGACCGAGCGGCGGTACGTGTCGACGTGAACATGGCGTGGAGCGAGACGCAAGCGGCCTGGGCGATTCCTGCGCTGGCCGATGCGGGTTGCGAGCTGGTGGAGCAGCCGGTCGCCAGCGCTGCCGCGTTGGCGCGTTTGATGCGCCGTTTTCCCGTGGCGCTGATGGCCGATGAGATTCTGCAAGGTCCGGAAAGTGCGTTTGAGGTTGCCAGGCAGCACGGCGCCGACGTTTTTGCCATCAAGATCGAGCAGAGCGGCGGACTGTTTGCCGCGCAGCGGGTCGGCGCCATTGCCGATGCTGCCGGTATCGAACTGTATGGCGGCACCATGCTGGAAGGCGCGGTGAGCACCGTTGCTTCGGCGCATCTATTTGCCAGCTTTGCCCATCTGCAGTGGGGGACTGAGCTGTTCGGTCCGTTGCTGATTACCGAAGAGATCTTGACTCAACCTCTGGACTACAGCGATTTCGGGTTGACGGTTCCGCGTGGCCCAGGACTGGGTATCGAGCTGGACGAGGCAAAGATCCAGCGGTTCACGCGTGCGGGGCTGACCAAGATCACTGATACGCGGTGCTGAGCGGATATCCGCTCACGCTGACTGATTACCTGTTGGAGAGACAAATCATGAGCTTGAATGTATTCAACACCAAAGAAGTCCAGGAGTTGCTGGCAGCAGCAACGAATATTGCAGGTCAAGAAGGCAATGCCCGTTTCAAGCAGATCCTGCATCGCCTGTTGAGCGATTTGTTCAAGGCCATCGATGATCTGGACATCACGCCCGATGAGGTCTGGGCGGGCGTGAACTACATCAACCAACTGGGACGTGATGGCGAAGCCGCCCTGTTGGCAGCGGGTTTAGGCCTGGAAAAATATCTCGATATCTGCATGGACCATGCTGACAAGCAGGCCGGCATTGAGGGCGGCACGCCGCGCACCATCGAAGGGCCGTTGTATGTGGCAGGCGCGCCGGTGCGTGAAGGGGTGTCAAGAATCGACCTCGATCCGGACCAGGACGCAGGCCCGCTTGTGATTCGCGGCGTAGTGACGGACACGGACGGCAAGCCGCTCGAAGGCGCGATTGTCGAATGCTGGCATGCCAATTCGAAAGGTTTTTACTCGCACTTCGACCCGACGGGCGCGCAAACCGAATTCAACCTGCGCGGCGCAGTCAAGACGGCGGCTGACGGGCAATATGAATTTCGCACTTTGATGCCCGTGGGCTACGGCTGTCCGCCGCAGGGAGCGACGCAGCAGTTGCTGGACGGAATCGGCCGGCATGGCAATCGTCCCGCACACGTGCACTTTTTTGTCAGTGCAGATAGCCATCGAAAATTGACTACGCAGTTCAACATCGAGGGCGATCCCTTGATCTGGGATGATTTTGCTTATGCCACGCGTGAGGAATTGATTCCTCCCGTTGTAGAGAAAACCGGCGGCGTCGAACTGGGTTTGAAAGAGAACGCATATAAGGAAATCGAATTCAACTTTGCGCTCACTCGCCTGGTGAAAGGCAAAGACAATCAGATCGTTCATCGTTTGCGCGCAGCCGTGGCCGCATAAGTCCGCTGACGGCAACCACAACGACATCAATTATTTTTATAACACTCGCGCAGGTTGCGCGAGGAGACACTCATGCCCGCAACGCTTTCCATTCCCGCCCTGATCGATCAGGAGCGAGTCAGCGCCTTTCAATGGCGTGTTTTGATCCTGTGCTTTTTGATTGCTTTGTTCGACGGCTTTGACACCCAGGCAATGGCTTTTACCGGGCCGGCGATCCTGACTGCCTTTAAGTTGGAGTCCGGTGAGCTCGCGCCCATACTGACGGCGGGGATTGTCGGCATGACCGTCGGCGCCATGCTGCTGGGTCTGGTTGCCGATCGTATCGGCAGGCGTCCTGCGGCGCTGCTCGGTGTCGCGACCTTTGCGATTGCGACCCTGTTGACGGCGGGGGCGACAGAGACATGGCACATCCTGGTGCTGCGCTTTATTGCGGGGTTGGGTATGGGCGGTTGTACGCCTATCGTGCTGGCATTGGCTGCCGAGTACGCACCGGCGCGCCTGCGCGGCACCGTCATTACCGGTGTGTTGCTGGGGCTGCCGGCGGGCGCCATGCTGGGCGGCCTGCTGGCTGCGCGTATGCTGCCTGTCATCGGCTGGGAAGGGATTTTCGTTGTCGGCGGCGTGGCGCCGCTGGTCTTGTTGCTCGCGCTGGTGGCGATCCTGCCGGAATCGTTGCAATTCAAGGCCATGCGTGGCGATCAGGCTGGGCAAAGCTACGTGGCCCGGATTCTGGCGAAAATCACCCGGAGCGCGTTGCCGTCCGACGCCCAGTTTTCCGTGCCGGAGGAGGCGAAGGTCCGAGGCAGTGTCAAAGCGCTCTTTTCAGGCGGGTACGCTCGCAAGACGTTGGCGATCTGGGCGGTGTATCTATTGAATTGGGTCGCATGGTTCATGCTGCTGTCATGGCTGCCCACGGTGCTCAAGGCTGCGGGTTTGCCGGCGGATCAAGCGCCCATGGGCACGTTTGCCGTGAATCTGGTGTTCATTATTTGCGCCATTCCGTTGTCGGCCGTGATGCCGCGTGTGTCGACCCGATCGTTGCTGATTGTCTTGTTTGTCCTGGGCATCGCGATTGCGCTGGGGTTGGGCTATGCGGGGTCGAATTGGACGCTGGTCTTTATTCTGGTCGGGGCAGCGGGCCTGGGTATCGGCGGGCAGCAATTGGCGCTGAACTATCTCGTCATCGGGGCCTATCCCACGGCCCTGCGCGCGACGGCGACAGGCTGGTCTATCGGTATCGGCCGCGCGGGCGCTATTGTCGGCTCGTGGATTGGCGGCGGTATCCTGACGGCACTCGGCCCCTCCGGTTTTTTCATGGCGCTGGCCATCCCGCTGGCCGGGGCGTTGCTGGCCGTGCTGGCGGTAGAGGTCAAATCGCCGGAGCCGGTATCGGGCAACCTGTCGCGTGCGCATTGAATTCGAGAGTATTCACATGAACCGTTTTGAAAAGCAGGTTGCACTGGTCACCGGTGCGGCTCAAGGGGTGGGGCGTGCGACGGCTAAACGCCTCGCGGCCGAAGGGGCGACGCTCGTCCTGGTGGACCGTGCTATCGAACAAGGCATGTCTGTCGCCGAAGAAATCCGTGCGCAGGGCGGGCAGGCATCCTTCATTGACGCCGATCTGGAAACCCATACGGGTGCGCAGCGTATGGTGCAGTATGCGTTGGATACGCATGGCCGCATCGACGTGTCGGTGCATAACGTTGGCGGCACGATCTGGATGAAGCCATTCTGGGAATACACGCCAGAACAGGTGGAGCGGGAAATCAATCGCTCGTTGTGGCCGACACTCTGGTCCTGCCGGGAGGTCGTTCCGGTGATGCGCAAGCAAGGCCGCGGTGCGATCGTCAATGTAGGATCGAATGCGACGCGTGGGATCTACCGTGTGCCGTATTCCGCCTCTAAAGGCGGTGTGCATGCAGCGACCGTATGCATGGCGTTAGAGCTGGCCGACAGCGGCGTGCGGGTCAATTGCGTGTCGCCGGGCGCGCTGGATAATGGTGTGCGTGCGATTCCGCGCAATACCGAGCCGCTCTCCGAGCAGGACCAGGCGTGGACACGAGAGATGTACGAAGACTGCCTGGCCGGTACGCCTATGCACCGCGTTGGGACGGCAGACGAGGTGGCTGCTGCTATTTGCTTCATGGCCGCGCCCGAAGCGTCCTACATTACGGGGCAAGTAATGTACGTCGCCGGCGGGCATCAGGGCTGAGCCAGCCGGCACTGGTTCGCTGGCGATCCTCATGCGTTGTTTGTACGGCACGCCGGCTGGCCGGGTCGGCACACCGCAGTCGCGCTATCCGTCAGCGCGATACACGCGCCAACGAAAAGCCGTCCCATCCTTTGATTCCCACTGTCTGGATCGCCGTCGATGTCAGCCGCAGATCGTGGCCCAATGTCTTCAGGAAACGGCAGGCGCCCAACACATCAGGCTGGTCAGTTGCCTCGCGATCCGCGATGCGTCCGCCGCGGATGATGTTGTCGCCCACGATGATGGTGCCATCGCGGGCCAGGCGCAATGCCAGTTCCAGATACTGCGGATTGTCGGCCTTGTCGGCGTCGAGAAAAATCATGTCAAAGGGCTCGGCATCCGAGGCGGCCCATTGCTGCAGGATGTCGCGTGCATCGCCCACGATGATGTCGGTGCAGGCTGCGAGCCCGGCGGCGGCCAGATTGGTGCGCGCCACATCGGCATACGCCGCATTGCGCTCCAGAGAAACCAGCCGGCCCGAGGGTGGCAGGGCTCGCGCCAGCCAGATGGTGCTGTAGCCGCCGAGCGTACCGATTTCCAGGATTCGTCTGGCGCCGACCATCTGTGCAAAAATTTGCAGCAAGCGGCCTTGATTCGGTGCCACCTCATGAGGTGGCAGCCCGGCCTCGCGCGCACGATCCCGGGCATGTTCGAGGGCAGGATCGTTCAGATGCAACACCTCTGAAAAATAATCATCAACGGTATTCCACAGCGACTGATTCATGACGGTCCAGCAATGAGTGACGATGACTGGAATCGTACGCATTCGCCCCGTTTGGGGATATCGAATTATTCTTTGCAGTACGTCAGTTTTTCTCACATACTCTCTGCATGAGATCGCTTCCTCCTTTATCGGCCCTGAAAGCCTTTGAGGCCATTGCCCGCACCGGCTCGGTGACCGCAGCCGCGCACGAGCTGCATCGCACGCACGGCGCAGTGAGCCGCCAATTGCGCATGTTGCAAGAGCACGCAGGGATCGCGCTGTTTGAGAAACAGGGCAACGGGTTGCGCCTGAATGCCCATGGTGCGGAGTTGTATGCCTTGATCCGCCCCTTGTTCGATCAACTGGAAACGGGCTACGAAGGCCTATTGCGCCGTGCCCGTCATCCCGGTCTGCATGTGGCATGCAGCGCGACGTTCGCCATGCGCTGGCTGGTGCCGCATCTGCCGGATTTTTATCGCCTGCACCCCGATATCCGCATTCGTTTGTCCATGACGTCGGCCCGCGAACTGCACAGCGAAGGCGCCGATTTGCTGATTGCCTGGGATCTGAGCAGCGCGGCCTATTCGCAGGCCGATCTGGCTGCAGCGGTACCGCTGGCGCCGGTGGCATTCGGCCCGGTACACGCCCCAGGGCGAAAGGGCGTGCGCAAACCCACGGTACGTATCGCCCACGATTTCACCGCCAGCGCATGGACGCAATGGCACCGATTGTCCGGTCGGGACCTGAGACTGACGAGCGAAATCACGTTTCCCCATACTCATCTTTGTATCGAGGCTGCGGTGTCGCGTTTGGGGGTCGCCCTGGTAGAGCAGCGCCTGGTGCGTGGCGAGCTGGAGGAGGGGACTCTGGTTGCGCCATATGGCTTTGTGCCATTTCCGGATCGCCTGATGGCGCTGCCCGCGCAGGGGCGGCCGGCCAATCCGCATGCGGCGGCGTTTATCGATTGGTTGCGGGTGGCATTGTAGGGACAGATCCGACGGAATCCGTTTATCGTCGCAACGACTCGATCTGTCATTTGCATAGATATAAAAAAACGTGCTATAGTCTTCTTCTTGCAGCGCCCGTAGCTCAGTTGGATAGAGTACTTGGCTACGAACCAAGGGGTCGTGGGTTCGAATCCTGCCGGGCGCGCCAAATTTAAAAAGGGTCTCCATTGCGGAGACCCTTTTTGCGTCAGTGACGATCATTGACGCTTGGTCGTTGCCGTGGCCTTTCTGGTTTCTGCGGAAGCTTCGTTCATTGTCGGAGCATGCAACGACGTGAACGGCGGCGCCTTCATGGGCCCAGCTCCTTGAACAAACTACGCACCACGACTGGCGCGTCGGTGAAGTTCTTCACATCGTCCATGACTCGCTGCGTTGCGGGGCTTTGCAGCGCGTCATGCATTCCCTGCACCGAGGAAAAGGTGTAGATGCCAATGGATTTCCAGTCGCCGGCTTCGGCGTACGGGAAAAATGCTTCCACAGATTGAAGTCCATACTGCTCCCAGCATGCCCTCGCCAGCGCAAAATGAGCATTCGCATAGTAGTCCCGATCAAATCTCGTGTTAGCGTCGCCAGCGCAAACGACAATCATCTTTGTCATGTTTTCTCTCTCATTGTTCGCCATGATTTTCGTCATAGCGAACTCAACTGAATTTGCCGTGCATACAGGGCCTGACGAAGCAGTCCCCCTCGGGTGGTACTCAGGCGTTGATACCGCCATCGACAAGAATGCCTGAACCGGTTACATAGGCGGCGCCTGGCCCGGCGAGGAAGGCGACAGCCTCGGCGACCTCTCGGGGCTTGCCATAGCGGGCAATCGACAGGTTCGGGAGTATCGACGGCGCGAGCGGGCCATCGGCAGGGTTCATGTCGGTATCAATTGGTCCGGGGCGGACCAGATTGACAGTAATGTCGCGAGAGCCCAGTTCGCGGGCGAGACCACGAGTGAAGCTCTCCATCGCGGATTTAGTGGCCGCATAGACTGCGATACCAGGGAATGGGACAGCCAGGCCCGCATTGCTGCCGATCGTGATGACGCGGCCGCCATTCGGGATGTGTTTCAACGCAACCTGGGTGGTCACGAAGACGCCGCGTACATTGATGTTCAGTTGCAGATCTATCTCTTCCAATGACTGCGAGGAAAAGTCACCCGCGATGAGGACACCTGCGTTATTGACCAGGATGTCAAGACCGCCAAGGTCGGCTACGGTCTGTTCGACCGCCGTCTTCGCGGCTTCCGGGCTGGCGGCATCGGCTTGGATGGCGACGGCCTTGCGGCCCAGGGCGCGAATCCTGGCGGCGAGGGCCTCGGCCTTTTCGGCCGATTTCTCGTAGGTGATAGCGATGTCGGCGCCGTCTTCGGCCAGCTTCAGTGCAATGGCTGCGCCAATGCCGCGCGCTGCACCGGTGATCAGCGCTCGCTTACCGGCGAGAGGGAGGGCGGGAGTGTTCATGACGGTATTCCTATGCTAAATTAATTTTGTGTCATTCATTACAGAATGATATCTACGCCACTCTGCTGATGCAACAGGATTATGTAATGATCAGTAAAAAAATAGACTGTACGGTGCCGCGCCGATCGACGCCCCCCGCTCCAAAGCGGGGCCGCCCTGTCAGTTTCGACCGAGACGAAGTGCTGGAACAGGCAATGAGCGTCTTCTGGGCAAAGGGCTTTGGCGGCGCTTCAATGAGTGACCTCACGGCGGCCATGGGCATTGCCTCGCCCAGCCTCTACGCAGCCTTCGGCTCCAAGGAGAGCCTCTATCGGGCAGCCCTCGATCACTATGTGGCGCTTCATAAGGAAGCCGTATCGCGCATCATGGAACTGCCGACAGCGTATGAAAGTATTGAAGGCCTGTTGCGCAACGCCGTCATTGTCTTTTCTCGTACCGATTTCCCGAGCGGATGTATGGTCGAACAGACAGCCGGAGAAGCCTGTGACATGTCTGCCGAACTCATGGCGGGCCTGCGCGAAATGCGCGCGGCGAATGACGAGAACTTCTTCGCACGGCTGCGCAAGGGGGTTGAGGACGGCGATGTCGCCGCGGGAACCGACATCCGCGCGGTCGCCGCCTTTTACGCCACTGTCAACAAGGGCCTGAGCCTGAGCGCGCGAGGTGGGACCGGCCCGGACGAGCTGAACTCCGTCGTCACTTCGGCCATGGCGGCCTGGCCGCTGCTGGTGGAGGCCCGAAAGCAACGCACCTCCGACAAGGACTGCTTTTGATAAAGATCGTCGCGCGCCCGGCCGGCACATCATCAAGGAGCGCTACGGCGGTTGTCCAATTGGGCCACGGCTGCGCTGATGACGACAACCTTCTCTTGATTACCGCAACTCTATTTCTTGTTTGACGATAACACCGCGATCGGTCTGGAAAGCTATGAAAACAATTGGAATCCTGGGAGGCATGTCTGCGGCCTCGACGCAGATTTACTATCGCAAGATGTGCGAGATCACCCGGCAGCGCCTTGGTGGCCTGCATTCTCCCGAGCTGTTGATCCGTTCGCTGGATTTCGCAAAGATCGAGAAGCTGCAGGCCGGCGGCCAGTGGGATGAGGCAGGATATATCTTGAATGCCGAGGCCAAGGCATTGGAGCGTGGCGGCGCAGACTTCATCGTTCTGGCAACAAATACCATGCACAAGCTGGCTGGCCAGATGATGCGGGCAGTCGGCATTCCGTTGCTGCACATCGCAGATGCGACGGCGGATCGAATCAAGAAAGCGGGCCTCCATTCCCCGGGCCTGATGGCTACCGCGTTTACTATGGAGCAGGACTTCTACATCGATCGCCTCAAGGCAGCTGCGCTCCAGCCTACAGTGCCCGATGCCGCTGATCGAGCCGAAGTGCATCGCATCATCTACGACGAACTGTGCCAGGACATGATCACCACGGCTAGCCGCACCATCTATGAAAGCATCGCGCAACGCCTGGTCGGAAAGGGAGTGGACTGCGTGATCCTGGGTTGTACGGAGGTTGGAATGTTACTCAACCAAAGCAATGTCCCCGTTCCCGTCTTCGACACTACCCTCATCCATTGTGAGTCCGCTATCGACATGGCATTGGCTCAGTAGAGCAGATGAGCCGCATGGCCCATCTGCAGGCAGGCCATCAGGCCAACACGGGATAGTCGAGATAACCCTTGGTGCTGCCACCATAGAACGTCGTATTGTCCGGCGTGTTCAGTGCAGCGCCTTCGCGCAGGCGGCGTACCAGATCGGGATTGGCGATGAATGGCTTGCCAAAGGCGATCAGGTCCGCCTGCCCGGATTCGACAACATCTTCGGCGAGCTTGCCGTCGTAACCATTATTGGCCATCCAGGCGGCTTGGCCGCCGGCTTGTTCATATGTCCGGCGCAGCGCCGCGTAATCAAACGGTGCCTCGCCCTGTTGGAAATGGCGGTCGCCGCCGGTGGCGCCTTCGATGATGTGCACGTAGGCCAGTTTGTAGCCAGCCAGGATGCGCACGACGTGGTCGAACAGCGGCTGCGGGTTGGGATCGCTGGCGTCGTTGGCGGGCGTGACGGGAGAAATACGGATGCCGGTGCGGCCGGCGCCGATTTCCTCGGTGATGGCCTGGACGACCTGGCTCAGCAAACGGGCGCGGTTTTCGATGCTGCCACCGTATTCGTCGGTACGCAGGTTGCTGCCGCTGCGTAGGAACTGATCCAGCAGATAGCCGTTGGCGGCATGGATTTCCACACCGTCAAAGCCGGCCTCGATCGCTGCGCGCGCTGCGCGACGGTAGTCCTCGACAATGCCCGGCAATTCGCTTAATTCCAGGGCGCGCGGCTCAGAGGTGGGGACGAATTCGCCCGTGCCGTCATCGTGTACCAGATAGGTCTTGGATTTGGCTTGCACGGCCGAAGGAGCGACAGGCGCGCCCTGGTTCGGCTGCAGCACGTTGTGCGAAATACGGCCCACGTGCCACAACTGCACGACGATTTTGCCGCCTGCTTGGTGGACGGAGTCCGTGACGCGTTTCCAGCCGGCGATCTGATCGGCCGAGTAGAGGCCGGGAACTTGCGCGTAGCCTTGTCCCTGATGGGTGATCGCAGTGGCTTCGGTGATGATGAGGCCGGCGGTAGCGCGCTGCGTGTAATACGTCACCATGTCAGCGGTCGGGACGGCGCCCGGCGCGCGGTTGCGGGTGAGGGGCGCCATGGCGATGCGATTGGACAGTTGCAGGTCGCCAGCGGCGATGGGATCGAAAAGAGTAGGCATGGTTCGGGTCGTGTAATGAGTGGCGGGGTGAGGGAAGTCGTACGTCAATAGGGGCGTGGGCCCTAAAGATCCTGGCCTAGTTCACGTAGAAAGGCCGAGATCGTGTCCTCGTTGCGTTTGTAGAAAATCCACTGGCCAATGCGGCGCGTGGTGACCAGGTCGGCGCGCTGCAAAACAGCCAGATGCGTGGACATGGTGGATTGAGACAGCCCGCAGCGCTCGAATTGGCCCGCACATACTCCGATGTCCAGGGGATGTTCCTGGGTGGAGAAATGCTTTTCGGGCGTCTTGAGCCACTGCAGAATTTCGCGGCGCACCGGATTGGCCAGCGCTTTGATGATGAGATCAATGTCCATGTCGTATGGATTCAGTATATCGGGTTTTTTCGAATTATAAATCTGCAAATCTAGATATATCAATATACTGAAAATTGAAGGTCGGCAGAGTTCTTGACAGGAATTCCGAATAGCGCGCTCAGGCCTCGCGCAGATAGGCTTGTGGTGGTGCGCCCAGAGCCCGACGGAACATGGCGCTGAACGCGCTGGGGCTGTGATAGCCCAGCTCGGCGGCTACGCGGGTAACAGGCTGGCCGAGAGAGAGGCGATGCAAGGCGTCGGCCAGCCGTACCTGCTGCACCCATTGCCGATAGTTCAGTCCCAGTTCCGCCTGAAACAGCCGGATGAGAGTCCGGCCACTGGCACCGACCTCGTCGCCCCAATCGTCCACCGTGCGGTTCAGGCTCGGCTGAGCCAGAATGGCGCGGCAGACAGTCTGCAGTCGCCGGTCCTGGGGCCAGGGGATCTGGATCGGGATCGTTGGTGCGGTCTGCAATTCGGTCAGCAGTAACGTGGCGATCTGCCCGCCCCGGCCCTCCAGCGCGTATTCGATAGGCTCGGCGGCCAGGGCCAGGATCAATTCGCGCAACAGGGCAGATACTTCGATGACCTGACAGTGTTTCGAGAGGACTTCGGCGGCATCGGCACGCACATACAAGGTACGCATTTGCACTGTGCCCACCATCTCGATGCCATGGGTGACCCCGGGCGGCACCCACAGGGCGCGCAGCGGCGGCAGTGTCCAGAAACCGTCGGGCGTGCTGACGCGCATGGCTCCCTCGATTGCATACACCAGTTGGCCGCGCGGGTGACTGTGCGGTCCAGTGGTCGCGTTGGGCACAAAGGACTTGGCCAGGGCTGTGATCAGGCGCGGGACGTGCTGATAGTCGTCGGCGTTGCGGCTGCGGGTAGGGTCCAGTGGCGGTATGGAGCGCGCGGGCATGGTGACTCTGTCACTTTTGCGATAAAAGTTGGCATATTTGTGTATTAGGGACTTTATACACTGTTTGTTTGCAGTAATCGCCCTCGCGTTTCGGGCGGGTGGGCGATTCGTTGTCTGGTCCCGAGATCCCTGGCGAGCTGCCGTCCGGTTTCTGATTTCCTACGCGATTTGCTGACATCTATGACTTCTTCACAACCAGCCAATTCCGGCTCCGTCTCCGCCATGCCTGCGGGTGCAGGCCTGGTTGAGCCTGCTTTTGCCGCTGCAACGACGGACCACGGCGTGCCGGCATCTTCGGCACCTGCCACGCCCACGGTCTCTGCAGCGTCCGTGACGCAATCGTCGACCTCGTTCAAGGTCCTGGGCGCGATCAGCGTGGCCCACATGATGAACGACATGATCCAATCGATCCTGTTGGCCATCTATCCCATGTTGAAAGACTCATTCAATCTGAGTTTTTCGGAAATCGGTTTGATCACGCTGACCTATCAGATCGCGGCGTCTTTGCTGCAGCCTGGCATCGGCCTGTACACAGATAAACGGCCGACGACGTATTCCTTGCCGATCGGCATGGGATTTACGCTGGTGGGTTTGTTGTTGCTGGCCTATGCGCCGTCGTTGCCTTACCTGCTGGTTGCCGCGGCGTTGGTAGGAACGGGGTCTTCGGTATTTCACCCTGAATCGTCGCGGGTTGCGCGCATGGCCTCGGGCGGGCGCCATGGCCTGGCGCAGTCGTTGTTTCAAGTGGGGGGCAATGTGGGCTCGGCGCTGGGGCCCTTGTTGGCTGCGCTGGTCATCATCCCTCACGGACAGGCCAGCGTCGCGTGGTTTTCCCTGGCCGCGTTGTTCGGCATGATCGTGCTGGTGGGAATAGGGCGTTGGTATGGCGCCAACAGGGCGCTGCTTAAACCCAAGGCAAAGGCGGCGAGTGGCGGCACGACATTGACTCGCCATCAAGTGCTGGGCGCGTTAGGCGTGCTGGGACTGCTGATTTTCTCGAAATACTTTTACTTGGCCAGCCTGAATAGCTATTTCACGTTCTATTTGATCGACAAATTCGATTTGCCTGTGCGCACCGCGCAGTTGTACTTGTTCTTGTTCCTGGCTGCTGTCGCTTTTGGCACCGTTGCCGGTGGGCCGGTGGGGGATCGTATTGGCCGCAAAATCGTCATCTGGTTTTCTATCCTGGGCGTGACGCCATTCACATTGATGTTGCCGCATGCCAATCTGTTCTGGACAGGCGTGCTGGTTGTGATTATCGGGGTCATCCTGGCCTCGGCTTTTTCGGCCATCGTGGTGTACGCGCAAGAGCTCGTGCCTGGCAAGGTCGGCATGATCGCCGGACTGTTCTTTGGCTTTGCGTTTGGCATGGGAGGGCTGGGAGCCGCCGCGCTGGGCAAATTGGCGGATGCGACGAGCATCAGCTATGTCTATGAGCTTTGCGCCTATTTACCGTTGCTCGGCGTTGTCGCGTTTTTGTTGCCTGATATTGAGGGAAAGAAACGGGCTCGCGTCGCACGTACATCGTGATTTGCGGTAGGCCGGGGCGTTGTGTCGAGGGCCGTGACAAATCCAGCTAACCGACCGGCACAAGTGATGTGGATCATTGGCGCGGTACACCTCGATCACCATCTGTAGGCGACGCCTGATCGTTCCGTTAATACGGTAGGCTACGACGGTTTGATGCCAGCAGCTTCGACATATTGCTTCCAGCGCATCTTGTCTTCTTTGACAAAGCGGTCGATTTCCTCGGGAGAGGCTGCCGGGTAAGTAAGGAAGCCTTGCTCGGCAAACGCCTGTTGTACGGCCGGCTGATCAATGATTTTTTGCAGCTCGCTATTGAGTACATTGATAATCTCGGCCGGCGTCTTGCGTGGCGCGAAATAGGCGTGCCAAGTGACCACTTCGTAGTCTTTTTTGATGGCGCTTGCGATGGTAGGCAATTCAGGCGCCCAGGGAAGCGGCTCGTTGCTGGTTACCGCTAGTGGAACAAGCTTTCCTGCTTTTATGAGTGGGCTGACTACTGACCACGCATCGATCTGAAAAGTGTTGCGCCCGGCGGCCAGATCCGACATCGCTGTCATGTCTTTGTAGGGAACATGTAGTAGATTAGGAAAGCCGATCTTTTCGCTGAATAGGGTGCAAGCGATATGACTGGACGTACCGACGCCGTACGAACTGAAGCTGCATCGCGAAGGATCTTTGCGGATGTATTCGATCAGTTCTTGTATCGTTTTTACGCCCAGGCCCGCATGTGTCACGAGGACCAGCGGCAGTTTGGCGGTTCGAGAGACGGCGGCGAAATCGTGATCGGGGTCGAAAGGCAGGCTGCGGTACACATAGGGATTGATGCAGAACGGTGTCGCGGTGGAGTAAAGCAGTGTCTTGCCATCCGCCGGAGAAACGGCGACCTGGCGTGTACCGATGTTGCCTGCTGCACCTGGTTTGTTTTCGACGACAAAATCAGCACCGAGACGCTTTGCGAGTCCCGTCGTTAACAGGCGAGCGATCACGTCTGTGCTGCCTCCAGCTCCGTACGGCACAATCACCGTGACGGGGCCATTCGGGTAACGCTGTCCTTGCGCCAACGCAAGGCGGGGGAGAGCGGCTGCCCCACATAGTCCTGACAATATTCTCAATGCTTGACGGCGCTGACTATTCATAGATAACCCCTTGTTGTTGGACCACGTTTGCACCCGTCCTTTGTCATAGTGGAGTGGGTGCGAGAACTGATTCCGCCTTTAGCGGACTGGAATAACAAAACAGCTTGTGAGAAACCTAGTCGGAAGCGTGGTGTGTTAGCCGGCTCTCCAATGGTCGTACGCATCGCGCGCTTGATACCAGCTTCCGATCGCGAACAGGAACCAGGTGTTCCCGAAGTAAAACGGATGGCCGGGAATCTCGCCCATATCGAAGGCATTGATAGGGTCACGGGATTGCGAAGCAATTTTGCGGCCGATGCTGTGACCCAGATAACTCATCATGGCGACGCCACTGCCGTTGCAGCCCACGGCGTAATGCAGTCCATCGGCCCCTCCGATGTGAGGCATAGAGTCCAGCGTCATCGCGACATTGCCACCCCAGCTATGGCTAATTCGTGTTCCTGCCAGTTGGGGAAAACGTTTGAGCATGGCGCGGTGCAGGAGTTGGGCTGTGGTGCGCTCGCTAGCGGGCGTGAATCGGGCCCGTCCTCCAAACAAGAGACGCCGGCCATCCGGGGAAAGTCGATAGTGGTTAACGACACGGCGCGACTCCGAAACAGCCCGGTTGGTGGGGAGCAGGCTGGCCGCCAAATCTGCAGGCAACTCCTCTGTTGCGACCATGTAAGTTCTGATCGGTACGACCTTGCGTTTTAAGCCGGCCATATTCGGACCGGTATAGCCGTTGGTGGCGATCACGACTTGTTGGGCGTTTACCTTGCCACGAGGGGTGGCGATTTGGTAGCCACTGGAGGTTCTCTGTATATGTTCAACGGGTGTGTTGCCGTGGACGCGTGCACCCGCTTCGCGTGCCGCACCTAACATTCCGCCATAGAGTTGCGCGGGATGCAGATGTCCGGCTTGCTCTATTAGTGCTGCACCATGGTAGATGTCGGATCCGATTTCTTGGCGTAGTGCGTCGCGAGAAAGCATGCGTGCGTGGGATTCCGTGCATGCATTCAATTGATCGATGCGGGCGGACCAGGCCTTGTAATGCTCCGGCACCCACATGGTGGTTAATCGCCCTGTCTTCTGCCAGCCGCATTCAATGTTGTGCCGTTGAATCAACGCTTCGACATAGCGCATAGACGCCGACGCATCTCGTAGCCGAGCGGCCAATCGCTGCTCTCGTTGCGCCGTGCTTTCGCCCACTGCAGCCAGGGCTTTTTTCTGCACATTGACACCACCGGACATCTGGCCGCCAGACCGAGTGCTGGCGCCTTGACCGGGAAGCCCGGCTTCTAGCACCAGCGCCTCTATACCGGCCTGGCGTAGTGTCAGCGCGCAGCAAATACCGGTGTATCCTGCACCGATGATGACGACGTCCGCATGCTGAGGTAGCGTGTCATCCCCGGTTGCCGGCGGAGCAAACGCCTCCCACCAATATGGTCGCAACTGAAAATCCGACGTAAAGATGTCCGAAGAGGCCATGCTACGCTCCTGGTAGGCGGCTTGTCCGTGAGGGTTACCGTGACATTGTTGTTTGATTGTCGATAGACGAGAGCGGTGGAAGCTCAGCGTACCGTTCAGTCAGTTCAACGTAAATCTTGTTGATATCGGATGCGCCACCATCCGCAGGCGGGGTGGTATCAGCCAACGCCGCAAACATCTGGTGTTTGACGAAATGCCGCCAACTGACCGGGAGATCCGCCATGATTTTTGTCATGGCGTCATAGCGC
This sequence comes from Bordetella muralis, assembly GCF_054781015.1. Lineage (NCBI taxonomy): Bacteria > Pseudomonadati > Pseudomonadota > Betaproteobacteria > Burkholderiales > Alcaligenaceae > Bordetella > Bordetella muralis. The sequence continues at coordinate 256,435 of NZ_BAAGVF010000004.1, forward strand.
TCGGCCGTCCAGATACTTTCGAATTTCGATCGGCCCGGCCCGTAATCGAAATGGTCACCACTGTCATGCCTATCCGTTCTCACTTGGCGTGTGGCCACTTCATCGAGGACGAGGCGTTTTCGCGCCCTTGCATCTCCTTGTTTGGATGCGGCCGCAGATGGGCTGTTGTCGCATACGCGTTCGTGGCGCACAACCACGCCATACGCGTCGCGCGCTCGTTGTATAGACACGAAGCCGCAGCGTACGTCCTCCAGCACAGCCTCGGCGGGTCTGTCATAAGGATGACCATAGCCACCTCCTGCTGGGCCTTGTAAACGAATGACGTCGCCCGGCGCGCAGTTCACCAGGTCACTGTTGCGCAATTCCTCGGCGCGATCGGAGTCCGGATTTTTAGTGAACCGAGAGTTTGCTCCGGCGCGTCCTTCGAGTACGCCCCACGCGGCCAATTCCGATCGGTTGCGGTTTCTCGCGGTCACGACGCCATTGGGAGCAAGCAATTTGAATTCCATCGTGGCGGCATTACCCCCGCGCAGTTGGCCAGCGCCGCCCGTATCGGGTACGAGTCCATAGCGGATGATTTCGATGGGAACTTCGGCTTCGTTGATTTCTACAGGGGTGTTTTTCAAGAATGCGTTGTTGGCACCGCAGCCTTCTACGCCGTCATATTTTGGTCCACCGCCACCGCCGCCGCCGCATGGGCCGATGGACGCCAATACCTGGCGTCCTGCTCGCGTTGCTGTCTTCACGTTCAATAGGGTCGAACCACCGGCAGGGCACGCGGGGAGACGATCGGGCAGTGCGCGACTGAAAACGCCGAACGTGCACGCCTGGATCACGGCGGCCATCAGGCTGCGCATTCCTACCGCGGCCGGGGCATGGGGATTGACGACAGACCCTTCGGGCAACACGGAGTTCATGGGCCGAACGGTGCCGGCGTTCAACACATTATGCGGAGCCAGCGTGTGCAACACGTAGATCAAGCCGACGGTAATGACAGAGTGATGTTGATCACCGCCCGTTGGGACGTTCAGCGATGAGGCGACTTGTGGATCACTGCCGGTAAAGTCCAGCTCTAACGAGTCGCCTCGCACGCGCAGGGTCATATGGATGCGGCAAGGATAGCCGCCAACTGAGTCTTCATCCGCATATTCGGAGAATGTATATTCACCATCAGGGATGTCGCGAATGAGGGCGCGTGTTTGTTGCTCCGCATAATCCAGGATGGCTTCGGCACCCTGCATGAATTCTTCGACACCAAAGCGATCAATGATCTCGTGTACTTTGCGTTCTCCTACGTTTAACGCAGCGATTTGAGCATTGAGGTCGCCCTGGTTTTGCTCTGGCATGCGCACGTTGACTTGCAAGATGCGCAGTAATTTTTTGTCAATCACACCATCGCGCATCAACAACATGGGAGGAATACGCAGCCCTTCTTGGTGGACTTCGGTCAGCGTACGTGAAAGCGAAGCCGGTACGGCACCACCCATGTCTGTGTTATGAATATGGGTGCCGATAAAGCACACAAGTTTCCCGCCGCGAAATACCGGTTTCCACGCATGCATGTCAGGAGTGTGTGTGGCAACGTGGCCGCTGTAGGGATCATTTGTCAGATAGATGTCACCCTCGCGGTAATCATCGAACATGGCGATGACGCGCCCGTAATCAAGGCCCGTGTACCAGGTGGCGCCGAATGTCTTGGGTGAGGCAAACGTTTTGCCTGAGGGCGTCAGCAACTGTGCGGAAAAGTCTTCGGTTTCCTTGACGAAGGTTGAATAGGCCGTACGCATGAGCGTATAACCCATCGCCTCGGCGGCGGCTGTGCAGTGGTTCGCGAGAATCTGCAGGCGAAAGTTGTCTACGCTCATTATTCTGTCGCTCCTTCGGAAGTGATGCGCAGATTGGCAAATTCATCCACGCGGCATACATAGGCGGTGGGGATTACTGTCGTGCAATCGTCTTGTGTAATGATGGCGGGACCATTGAAGGCATGGCCCGCATGCAGTGCCGAACGGCGATAGAGATCGACGTCTCGGAAACCTCCATCTACCCAAACACGCAACGATTTTTCGGGCGTGGGCGTGCCGTGTTGGACGGGCTGGCGAGGAAAGCGTGGTTTGTTGTTATTGCCTGAGATGACAATGCGCAGGCTGACGAGCTGCACAGGGGCGCGCTCATCCGCATGGCCATATAACTGTCTATGCATGGCGTGAAACGCCTGGCCAAGGGCCTGTAGATTGTTGGCCTCCAAGTCGGCAGGGTTGAGCACCGTGTCGATTTCGTACGACTGGCCGCGATAGCGCATTTCTGCCGAGTAAACGAGTTCGGCTGATTCGATGTGTCCTTGTTCTTGCATCAACCATTGTTCTGCACGCTCACGTAGAACGGCGAACTCTTCACGGACGAGAGCGAGATTGGCAAGGGTAAGGTCGGTATAGACAGTCTTTAGAAAATCGCTTTTCAGATCGGCAATCAGACCGCCCTGTGCACTGAGCGTGCCAGGCGAAACGGGTACGACAATTTCTTTGACTTTGATTTCGCGGGCAAGAAAACATCCCAGCATCGGCCCCGCGCCACCAAAAGCCAATACGGAATAGTCTCGAGGATCGATGCCATAGCGTGACACGAGTCCGCTAACCTCGCTGTACATGCCGGACACCGCGATCTGAATGATGGCTTCAGCGGTTTCTTCGATGCTGCGTCCCAGCTTGAGTGCCAGGACTTCCACGGCTTTGCGAGAGGCTTCGACATCGACCTCTACGGCTTGATAACCCAGGTCGGAGTGCCCGACCAGACCGCAGCATACAAAAGCATCTGTGATCGTGGCGCGGGTGCCTCCTCGCCGGTAGCAAGCGGGACCGGGGCGAGAGCCCGCGCTTTCGGGGCCGACCTGCAATACGCCCAATGAGTCCACCCAGGCAATTGAGCCTCCGCCTTCGCCCACAGAAGAAACTGACACCGAAGGAATATGGATCTGGAAATCGCCGATCAATTCGCCTACGCCATATTGAGGTTTCCCATCAATAATCACGGCGATGTCGGCACTGGTGCCGCCGATATCCAGGCTGAGACAACGATCAATACCCGCAGTCGCTGCAACATGGCTCGCCCCAATCACGCCGGCGGCTGTGCCAGAAAGAATCATCTGTACGCAATCGTGTTTACCCTGTTCGGCGGTCATCACGCCACCGTTCGATTTCGTCAGTCTGGGCTCGGGGCGTACGCCGGCATTTTTCAAGGCCTGCTGGAGAGAGGTTAAATAGTGCGCGACGCGAGGTTGCACATAGCCGCCAATGACCGCGGTGATAGTGCGTTCGTATTCTCTGATGATTGGCCATGTCTCGCTTGAGCAGAAAACTGGCAAGCCCGGCGCGATCGACTCGACGATTTCCTTTACTCGCAATTCGTGCACTGAGTTGCGATAAGAGTGCAATAGTGAAACGACGATGCCTTCCGCGCCCTCGTCCATGGCCTGCTGCACAGCGCGTTCGACGCTGGCCTCGTCCAGCGGTTGCCGAATGGAACCGTCTGGCGCCATGCGTTCCGCGATGCCGAACACCATGCTGCGTTTGATCAATGGGGCGGGGCGACGCGACAGTAGGTGATACATGTCGGGCGTTTTCAGTCGGGCAAGCTCCAGGACATCGCAGAAATTTTCCGTGGTGAACAGCGCCAAACTCAGGCCTTTGCGCTGAATGACCGTGTTAATACCTACTGTCGTGCCGTGCGTGAAATAGCTGATTTCTTCGGGGCGTATGCCATAGCGCTCTTGCAGCATACGAATGCCGGCGATGACTTCTTCGCCAGGCTGATCAGGACGGGAAAAAACCTTCAGACTTTTAATTTCGCCGCTTGCTTCATCAATGACCGCGAAATCCGTAAATGATCCGCCGATATCAACACCAACCCTGTATCCCATTAGAGCTCCCGGTATGTGCCGCGAAGTCGTGAATCCGCACTTGCTGATCACTACTAGATCGGCTATGATTTTTCACTGGATGAACAAAATGTTCATGGAATGGTCAAATGAATGATAATAGGTCGGTTCAGCGGTGTCTAGCGCTTCTGCGCTGTTTTCGTCGTGGCCCAGGGCAATCCCTAACCGAGTTGTCTAAATCGGTGGGGCTCCATCATTCCACGGTGTTGCGTCTGCTGAGCACGCTGCAGAGCGAGGGGTATGTTCGTAAAGAGGGCATGCAGTGGTCATTGACCCCACAGTTGCTCGAGATAGGTTTTGCCGCCTTGGCCAACACTGGGGTGAGCGATTTGATTCAATCGTCGTTGCAGGGACTGGCAGACCAGTTTTCCGGTAGTGCCAATATCGGTGAGAAAATCAAAGACGAAGTGATCATCATTGCGCGTGCCAATTCGGTGTCCGAACTCCGCAAGATCCTCATCGTGAATTTGCGCGTGGGCAGCGCGCTGCCGCCTGAGTCAGCGCTGTACTCCGCTTTGGATTTACCTGAAGCGGAGTGGTCGATCGCGAAGTATCCGGATCGCAAGGTCACGACCGTTGGCATATCTTTATTTTCCGGGGCAGTGCGTAGCCTTTCGCTCGGATTATCGATAAATGACGATGAGTATTACGGAGACAAAATAGAGACCGAACTGCTGCCAGCCCTACGAGTAAAGCGGGACGAGATTCGTCGCCTAATGCGGCTGGGCGACGTCTGATTGGACAAATAAAAAATCTCAGCTATAATTTCGCCTCTTTATCAGCGCCCGTAGCTCAGTTGGATAGAGTACTTGGCTACGAACCAAGGGGTCGTGGGTTCGAATCCTGCCGGGCGCGCCAAATTTAAAAAGGGTCTCCATTGCGGAGGCCCTTTTTTTCTTGGCTCTTCCCTACGAGCAGGGCGGGCACTCTCACCGTTCCTGGTTCGCAGAGGGATGACGGGTGCGAAGCCGCTGATCTGATTACAGAGGATCGGCCTAGCTGCTGATGCCGGCAAGACGCTGTGCGATTCCCGCCATCATCATTGCCGACATCTCGTCGTTCAGCTCGCCGAGAAAACGCATGGCCTGGCTGTAGTCTCCTTTTACGGCCAGCTTGTCGGCAGCCATGATCAACGCCATGTCGCGGCGTGGCTCATCAATCTTCATCACCAAGTCGTAGGCAATGTCCGGTTTGCCGAGCAATGCGAATTGTGCTGGCACAGCGCTCATATAGTGCCTCAGGGCTGAGCCTTGCGGGCCGGGTCCGGGGCGAAGCTCAAGAATCTCGTTCAGCAGTTTTTCCGATTTGGTGACTTCGGCTGTGCGGGTCAGTGCCTCTGCCACGATCAGCAGGGTCTGTGCTTTCTCGAGAGGCGCGGCGAGTGCGGATGCTTGTGCTGCGGTATCGTCCAGCAGGGCTTGTGCCTCATCCCCCTTTCCATCCTGTCGCAGAACTCCGGCAAGCTTTGGCGCAAGCTGAAGCACGGCAGCGCGTTCCGGTGCTTTCGCCATGGATCGGCGGGCGCTCGCGATGGCGGCTGTGCGATCTTCGGATGACGGCAGGCCAACGGACAGGCCCGTCCAGATCGCGAACTCGAACGCCGAGGGGCCTCCCTCTGCGATCACCTTGACCAAATCAGTGGCAACCGTTGCCGCTGTCTTCGGGTCGATCGATGCCCACGTCTCGAAGAACAGGAAGATTTGTTCGGGCTCCAACGACAGTCCCTGGTCCAGGGCCTTGTCCATCGATTCACTGAGATACCGCGCCGCTTCATCCTTGAATCCGATCGCCGCCTGTGATTTTGCAACCTGGACCATCAGCGCAAGCAGCATGGAATTCATCGGAATGCGATGACGGTAATCGGCGATCTCCGCAAAGATGGCGCGCCCCTCGTTCGGTGACCCGGCATCCGCAAAAGCCTGCGCGATCGATTTGCTTTGCCCTGTGGTGTCCAGGCGGGTGAGTGTTCCCTTTTTATCTGTCAGCAGCGCATCGGCCTCGCGCAGTGTTGCCAGCGCCCGCGCCTTGTCACCCTGAAGTATCAGGACCTTGGCGTAGGAGGTCAGGAATTCGGCCTTTCCCATGGCGGCGGACAGCTCGCGATAGGATGTCATCGCTTGATCGATCTTGCCATCGAAAAGCTGTGCATTGGCCAACGCCAGCACGATCCGTTGACGACGAAACGGATCCTGTTCCGGCTCAAGAAAGGTCTGGATGGCGCCGACCAGGCAGGTCGTTGTGACTGTCGTGGAGCAGTGCTCCATCATCGCTGCGCGTGCATTGGCCGGTTCGGAAGAAGACGCCTGTCCCCATGAGGGAGAGGCAAGAAAAATCGAGGCGAAAAAGAGAGGTAGATATCTGTTCATGAAACCGGTATGGACTTTTAGTTTTACTCAGGCTCTGCCTTTTGGGGGCATGCTCTGGCGTTCTTAATACGTTTCGCTGTTCGTTGTATCTCAGTCCTTTGGACTCTACCACGCCTCATCAAGAGGCTAGGCAGCCTGCGTCAGCACCATCATGACGTTTTGGCCAGTGCGTCCCAGGTGCCGGGTGAGTATTTCAGCGGCGCGCGCCTCATCGCGGGCAATGGCGGCTTCGAATAGTGCCTGATGTTCTCCTGGCACATTTGCGTCCGGGGCATGCCGGGTGAGGAAAAGGCGTCGATAACGATCGCTCAGATCGTGCAGGCTGCCACAGAAACGCAAGAGCAACGGCATATCGCAGGCAGAGACCAGCGCCAGATGAAAGGCCCGGTGCGCTTTTTCCCATCCTTCGGGGCGCTGCCCCCCGTCTTCCAGGCGATGCAGTCGGTGATAGGTGGCAACCAATGCGTCTTCCCAAGCCTCGTCGCCTCGTTTTAACGACTCTTTCAGTGCCGTGATTTCGAGTTGCGTGCGTAGCACGGTGACTTCCCTCAGGTTTTCGGCGGACACCGGGGTCACCTGGTAACCGCGCTGGTCGGTGATTTGGACCAGGTCTTCGGCAGCCAGGCGAGTCAGGGCTTCGCGCAAGGGGCTCAGACTGACGTCGTAGGTCTGACGCAGTTCGTCCAGGCGCAGTCGCATGCCGGGCGGATAGGTGCCGTCCAGGATAGCGGCCCGGATCTGGATAGCGACTGAGGCCGTCAGGGAGGTGCTGGCCTGAGGCTTGGAGGGAGCAGGAGGAACCTGAGCTTTTTTCATGCCGCATATTGTAGCGCTGAGGCTAAAAAATCGATTTAAAAAATAAAATCGATTTTTTATTGACTTTACCGACGGCTTCGTCAACCATAAAAAAGAGGCGCGGCATGCTGCCGGCCTGATACGTCTTGACGAAGGAGTCCGGTATGTCTGCATCTCGCATAGATGCTTCGGTTGTTGTTCAAGCCATGGGCGCACCGCGCGATCCGGCCGCCCTGGAACGCCAAGCGGACAGTTATCGAGAATTGCTTGGTTATTTGCCGCCGCGCGTTGAGGCGCGTTTGCAGGTGACGGGTGCCCTGGATCCCGTCTTGGTCGACATGCAGGAGCGAATTCGGGCGCACGCCATGAATCCTCCGTGCTTCGACGTCAAGACGGCGCAACTGATGATTTTTGGCATGTTGATGGCGGAATTAAGTGATGCGGCCGTGATTCACGGTATTGCCGCCCGCCGTGCGGGCGCGAGTTGGGAAGAACTGCAGGCAGTGGTGAGCATGGCGTATTTGTTCCGCGGAGTGTCTGCGGCTAATCGGGGAGCGGATGTGCTGGCCCGCATTGCCGAACGCGAAGCACAAGCCCGTTGATGTTGTCATGGTTCAAAGGAGACATACATGAACAACTCGAACGAGGCACGAGAACCAAAGCGTTGTGCTGGTCCTGACCGTCATACTCGACCACCCCGTTTTCAGATGCCTGTGGGGGCATGTGATTGCCATGCCCATATTTTTGGTCCACAGGCGCAATTTCCTTATTCGCCTCAGCGTAGCTATACGCCGGAGGACTGTACCGTTGATGATTACATCAAACTATTGGCGACGTTAGGCATCGATCGAGCCGTCATCGTGCATGGCGGTGCGCATGGAACGGATAACGCTGCCACGCTGAATGCGTTGGAGCGCATGGGGCCCCGCGCCCGCGGTGTCGCAGTGATGCCGCCGGGGTGCCCATTGCCCGAACGAGAGCGCATGCATGCGTTAGGAATGCGTGGCTATCGTTTGTCTACCGTCGTGGGCGGAGGCGTAGGTTTCGATCAATTGGAGGCTTTGGCTGACGAGGCGCAACAGCTGGGTTGGCATTTAGTGCTGCATTTCAAGCATGCCGATGAATTGGTCTCGCTGTTGCCACGGTTGCAGGCTTTGCGAGTCGACATTGTGCTGGATCACATGGCGCGTATACGCGGTGACGAAGGCGTGGACAGTCCTGCATTTGAGGCTCTGGCAAGCTTGATGGACGCGGGGCGTGCCTGGGTCAAGCTGGCGAGCTTATATCGCCTGTCGTCGCAGCCGTATCCTCATGCCGATATGTTGCCGATGATTCATCGTGTGGCAAAACACTGGCCTGATCGCATTATCTGGGGCAGCAATTGGCCGCACCCGATCTGTGATGTGTCTATGCCCAATGACGGCGATCTGGTCGACCTGATTCCCTTGTGGGTGCCCGATGTGGCGGTTCAGCAAAAGCTATTGGTGGACAACCCGGCCGCGTTGTACGGATTTTGACTCGCAAAAATGATTTGTGACGGGAGGCGTGCTTAAAGCTGAACCCGGCCGCGGTCATCAAAAACTCAATATAAAAATGACGGAGACAAGTTATGTTCAGACAAGTCTGGCGCATGCTGGCGAGCGCCGCCGCGATGGCATCGCTGTGTGCCAACGCAGCGTTGGCAGCAAGTTATCCCGAGCGCGCAGTGACGATTGTTGTGCCGTTCCCGGCGGGAGGGACCACCGACGTGGTGGCACGCGTTGTCGCTGAAAAACTATCGACGATTCTCAGGCAGCCGGTGATCGTTGAGAACAAGCAAGGAGCAGGAGGAAATATCGGTGCAGCCTATGTGGCGCGCGCCAAAGCGGATGGTTATACCTTGCTGGTATCCAGCGCCGGTCCACTGAGTATTAATCAACAGCTATATGCTAATCCCGGATATGACCCCATTCGCGACTTTGCGCCTGTGTCTCTATTGGCATCGGTGCCTATTATGTTGGCAGCCAATCCCAAGGCGCCGTTCCATTCAGTGACAGAGTTGATCGCCTACGCCAAACAACATCCGGGACAGGTGGCTTATGGATCGCAAGGCAGCGGTACAACGAGTCATTTGACGATGGAACTGCTCAAATTGGAAACCGGCATCGATTTGCAGCACATTCCCTATCGCGGCAGTGCGCCTGCGGCTACGGATTTGATGGGCGGGCAAATTCAAGTGATGTTTGATAATTCACCCACCACCTATCCGCAAGTGCAGGCCGGCAAGATGCGGGCGCTGGGCGTAGCTTCGGCGAAGCGGCTTGATAGTATGAAAAACATTCCCGCGATTGCGGAGAGCGTGCCGGGCTTTGAGTCAGAGGCTTGGTTTGGTGTAGTTGCTCCTGCGGGAACGCCAGACGATGTGGTTGATCATTTGAATAATGCGGTGAGGCAAGTGTTGTCCAATGCCGAGGTGATCAAGCGTTTCGATGAGGTCGGAGTACAACTGGTGGGAGATACGCCTCAGGCCTTTGGTCAATTCATTCGTGCCGAGAAAGATAAGTGGGGGAAAATCATCAAGGCGACAGGCATGCAATTGGGTTAAGCGCGGTTTAGGTGCAGGCCGGTAGGTCAATCGCCGTAGGAAGAGGAAAACTCCTCTACGCTACGGCAATTTTATTGTTGCGGTCGTCAGATCAGAACCGATAGGTCGCGCTCGCCGTGACCGTGCGCCGTTGCCCATAGAAGCAATCGCCGCGGCTCAGGCACGTGACCTCGTAGGTTTTGTCGGCAATGTTGTTGACGTTCAGCGCGTAACGCCACGCGCCGCTGTCATAGGCCACCATTGCGTCGAACAAAGTGACCGACGGGGTTTCCGGCGCGGCGCCGTCGGTGAACGAGCCCAGATAGCGCACACCTGCGCCGACGGAGAATCCAGGCAGGCTGGCCACGGCAAAACGATATTTCCCCCACAGCGATGCCATGTGTTTGGGCACGGGCTCCAGGTCGGAATCGATGTCGGTGTAGATATAGTTGGCGATGACGTCCAGTTGCTTGGTCACGCGGCCGCGCAGTTCCAGTTCAATGCCACGAGTCTTCGTCTTGCCTGCCTGAATCTGGTTGTTCGGATTGGACGGATCGGGAGCCTGGCGGTTTTTCTCGCGCAGATCGTAGGCTGCTGCGGTGAACTCCAGCCCGGAGTCGGGCGGCATATATTTCAAGCCGAGTTCCCATTGCTTGCCGCGCATCGGCTTCCAGCGGTTGCCATAGAAGTCCGTACCACCAATAGGGGTGAAAGACTCGCTGTAGCTGACGTACGGCGACAGACCGTTGTCTGCGGCGTAGAGCAGGCCGAATCGTTTGGTCGTGGCGTTGTCGACTTCGCGGTCGTTGCCTTCGATATCGGTCTGGGCTCGGTCGTGGCGGATCCCTGCGACAAAGATCCAGTTTTGATAACGCATCTGGTCTTGCGCGTAAAAACCGAGTTGCTGTTGCTTCGTCTTGGGCGTATCGCTGAGATCGTATTCCGGGATGTTGCCGTAAACAGGATGGTAGACGTTCAACGGGCTGCCGAGGCCCGTGGCTTCTTGTCCCGTTTCGCGATAGCGGCTGTAGTCCGCACCAAACAGCAAGGTATGCTGGGTCGCGCCCCAATCCACCTTGCCTTCTACGTTTTGATCGACCAGCAGCGTACGCATGCGTGGCTTGTGCACGTAATAGTAGCGGTTGAGCGTCATTTGCTCCGGGTCGATGTACGGGGCTTCGGGATTCGAGTACGAATCCGGATACATCGACTTGTAGTCGACTTTGCTGATCGTATTGCGGAAACTCTGCCGCACGGTCCAACGATCGTTGAACTTGTGCTCAAATAGCCAGCCTACGCTGAATTGCTCGGTGTCATAGGCATCGAAGCCCGGTTCGCTGGCAAAGCGGCGCGTGGGAATCTGACCGTTGGGGTTACCGCTGACGCTGCCGCTCCAGGGCAGGAACGATTGCGTCGTGCCGGTTTTGTCTTTCTGGAAATAACCTTGCAGGGTCAGTGAGGTGGCGGCGCTGGGTTGCCACGTGAGCGAAGGGGCAAGCATCAGCCGATCGTCGCCGACGTGTTGCACCTGTGTGTCGCTGTCTCGAGCGACTGCGACGACGCGGTAGAGCCATTCGCCGTCTTCGGTCACCGGGCCGGTCAGGTCAGCCTGGATTTCTTTGCGATTGTGATTGCCCAGGATGACGCCGATTTCGTGCTGGGCCTCCGATAACGGGCGTTTGCTGACCAGGTTCAACACGCCGCCGGTGCTGCCTTGGCCGTACAACATTGATGATGGGCCGCGCAGGACTTCGAGTCGTTCCAGTGCGTAAATATCGGTGCGCGGGTTGTTATAGCTGAAGAACTGACGCAGGCCATCCAGATACTGTACGGGCTCGACGCCGCGTACGCGAACGTAGTCGGCGCGATTGTCGACGCCGTAGGCATTGGGGCGCACGCCGGCGGCGTAGTTCAGCGCGTCCTGGACATTTTGTGCGCCCTGGTCGACGAATTGTTCACGGGGGATAACCGTGATGGCTTGCGGCGTTTCCAGCAGTGGCGTGTCTGTCTTTGTGCCTGTGGCGCTGCGCGTCGCTACATATCCCTCGACAGGGCCGGTGGCGGTTTCTTGGGTGCCGGTGACGCGCACCGCTGGCAGGGTCGCGGCGTCGGTATCTGCGCCTTGTGCCTGGGCAAAAAGCGGGGCCAGACTGGCGGTCAATAGGGCTAAGGTAAAGGCGGGCGTCTTGCGGACGGGTGTCGCAGGCAAATAACGGTTCAACACAATCCCCAAATTAGGAAAAAATATCCGATAGTGATAATGATTTGTATTAATTTTATCGAATTATAGTGGGGCTTTAGAAAACGCCAGCGGCTCGCCTTGCGAGGTGTTGTATCTGGCTGTTGCCGTGCTGAGGCAGATTGTCAGGCTGCTTATGTCAGGCCGGGGGAGATTCGCCGCCAGCGGCGGCAATGCTGTGGCGGCTCTGTGAGGGCCTATTTCCGCGCGACCTCTGTGTGTCGCATGCTGGTGTTTTTACGGGCGGGCACCGGGTTTCAGCTCGCGGCGCAAGATCTTGCCAACAGCGCTGCGAGGCAACTCATCGCGGAATTCGACGTGACGCGGGACTTTGTAGCCGGTCAGGTGCTGGCGGCAATGGGCGATCAGGGTGGCGGCATCCAGGGATGGGTCGCGGCGGATGACGAATAGTTTGACCGCTTCACCCGAGCGCTCGTCAGGTACGCCGATGGCGGCGACTTCGCGTACGCCGGGGTGCAGGGCGGCGGCGTCTTCGACTTCGTTGGGATAGACGTTAAAGCCTGATACCAGGATCAGGTCTTTTTTACGATCGACCAGATAGACGTAGCCGCGTTCGTCGACATAGGCCATGTCTCCGGTGCGCAGAAAACCATCGGGATAAAAGACCAGGGCAGTTTCGGCGGGCTGTTTCCAATAGCCCGACATGACCTGGGGACCTCGGACGCAGAGTTCGCCGGTTTCGCCTTGCGGCAGCTCGCGGCCGTCATCGTCGCGGATGGATATCTCGGTAGAGGGCACCGGCAGACCGATCGAGCCGGTAAAGATGCTGACATCCAGGGGATTCAAGGTGACGGCAGGAGAGGTCTCTGTGAGGCCGTAAGCTTGGCACAGCGAGACGCCAGTCACCTCGCGCCAGCGTTGGGCGACTGCCCGCTGTACGGCCATGCCGCCACCGAGTGTGATGCGCAACCGGGAAAAATCCAGCTTGGCAAAGTCGGGATGATTCAGCAATGCACAAAACAAGGTGTTGACGCCCGTGAGGGCACTAAAGGGTGTCTTGCGCAAGGCCTTGATAAAGGCCGGCAGATCGCGAGGATCGGGAATCAGCAGGTTGCGCGCGCCCAGCTTGATGAAGGTCAGGCAATTGGCCGTGAGGGCAAACACGTGATAGAGCGGCAGGGCGGTGACGATGCATTCCTCGCCTTCGCGCAGATGGCCGCGTATCCACGCATGGGCCTGGCACAGATTGGCCAGCATGTTGCCGTGGCTGAGCACGGCGGCTTTGGCGACACCGGTGGTGCCGCCGGTGTACTGCAGAAATGCGGGGTCAGCGCGCGTCAGCGTGGGTGGGTGTAACGACAGGCTGCGACCGGCAGCCAGCACGGTACGCAGGCGCACGGTGCCGGGCAGCGACCATGCCGGGACTTTGCGCTTGATGTGGCGCACGGCCAGATCGATCGCTCTGCCCTTGATGGGACCCAGCAATTCACCTATGGAGGTAACGACGATGTGACGCAGAGCGGTATGCGGCAGCGCCTTTTGCAGCGTGTGGGCGAAGTTCTCCGCAATGACGATGGCTTGTGCGCCGGCATCGCCCAATTGGTGCGCCAATTCGTGGGCGGTATAGAGCGGATTGCAGTTCACGACGACGCACCCTGCACGCAATGCCCCGAACAGGCAGATGGGATATTGCAGCAGATTGGGCAGCATCAGCGCGACACGGTCACCCTGGCGCAGGCCGCGCGATTGCAGCCATGCGGCAAAATCGCGCGACAGACGATCGAACTCGGCGTAGGAGATCGTGGTGCCGAGACTCGTGTAGGCAGGGTTGCCGGCAAAACGCTGGCAACTATCGTCGAGTATCGTCAGCAGCGATTCGTAGGGCGTAGTGTCGATGTCGGCAGGGACGCCGGGCGGGTAATGATCGAGCCAGATGCGTTCCATATGTTGAGTCGATGCGAGCTACAGTGCCTCGAATATACCGGCCGCACCCATGCCGGTGCCAACACACATCGTGACCATGCCGTATTTGCCGCCGGTACGCCGCAGGCCATGCACGATGGTGGCGGTGCGGATAGCGCCCGTGGCGCCCAAGGGATGGCCCAAGGCAATCGCGCCGCCCAATGGATTGACCTTGGCCGGGTCCAGTTGCAGGTCGCGCATGACGGCTAATGATTGTGCGGCAAAAGCCTCGTTGAGTTCGATCCAGTCCAGGTCCTGCTGTGCGATGCCGGTCTGGGCGAGGGCTTTGGGGATGGCCATCTTGGGGCCGATGCCCATGATCTCGGGGGGAACTCCTGCGACCGAGAAACCCACCACACGCGCCAGCGGCGTGAGATTGAGTTCACGCACGATACGCTCGGACACGAGCACGACGGCGGCGGCGCCATCGGACATTTGCGAACTGTTGCCTGCGGTCACGGAGCCGCGCGCGGCAAAGACGGGACGCAGTTTGGCGAGCGCCTCGGCGTTGGTGTCGGGGCGTGGGCCTTCGTCTTGCTCGGCCAGTTTTTCCACGGTACGCACGGACCCGGCGTCGCCGGGCAGGTGCGTGACAGTCTGATAGGGCGTGGTCTCGTTGTTGAAGTGTCCCGCTGCGATGGCCGCGCAGGCTTTTTGATGCGAGGCCAAGGCAAAGGCATCCTGATCCTCGCGCGAGATCTTCCATTGGGCTGCGACTTTCTCGCCGGTCAGGCCCATGCCATAGGCCATGCCCAGGTTTTCATCGTGCGCAAAAATCTCGGGATTGATGGCAACCTTGTTGCCCATGATTTGCGGCATGGCGCTCATCGATTCTGTGCCGGCGGCAATCATGACGTCGGCCATGCCCAACCGGATTCGCGCGGCAGCATCGGCGACGGCTTGCAAACCAGAGGCGCAGAAACGATTGACGGTAACGCCCGGGACATTGTCCGGCAGACCGGCGAGCAGCAGGCTCATGCGGGCGACGTTCATGCCTTGCTCGGCTTCGGGCATGGCGCAGCCCGCAATGACGTCTTCGACGCGAGCGGGATCTAAAGCAGGGACCTGGGCCAGCGCGGCGCGCAGGGCGGCGGCCAGCATATCGTCGGGGCGGGTGGTGGCATACAGGCCATTGCGCTTGCCCACGGGCAGGCGGGTGGCGGCGACGATATAGGCGTCTTGAATTTGTTTGCTCATGGGGAATCCTTGTCGGTGTCAGTTGCGCAGAGGCTTGCCGGTTTCCAGTGTGTGCTGGATACGTGCTTGCGTTTCCTTGGTACGCAACAAGGCCACGAATTCGCGGCGTTCGACGGCCAGCAGCCAGTCTTCGTCCACGCGTGTGCCGGCTTCGACTTCGCCGCCGCACAGGGCGACAGCGGCGCTGCGGGCGACCCGGTAATCATGGGCGCTGATCATGCCGCCCTCGCGCATGTTGATCAGCACCATTTCAAAGTTCGCGATACCGGTGCGGCCCGCGACGGGAATGTTGGTCACGGGCAATGGGGGGGTGTGGCCGGCATCGGCGGCAGCGCGGGCTTGCTTGATGGCGACCCACAGTAATTCGTCGGGATGGAACACGACTTGGTCGTGTGCTTGGGCATAGCCCATGTCGATGGCCTGCAGTGCACTCTTTGAGACTTGCGCAGTGGCAATGTTCTGGAATACCGGTTGCAGATACGGAAACACCTCTGCGGGCGTCGCCGTCATCGCGGCCAGTGCGGCAGCGCGTGCGGCGAGGGCTTTGCTGCCGCCTCCTGCCGGCACCAGGCCGACACCGGCCTCGACCAGGCCGATATAGCTCTCCAACGCCAGGACCCGCTGGCTGCAATGCATGAGAAACTCGCAGCCGCCTCCCAGTGCCATGCCTTGTACTGCGGCCACGGTCGGCACACGTGCATAACGCAATGACAGCGACGCGCGCTGGAATTTTTCTACGTTCGCCTCCAGCATGTCGAATTGACCGGCGACGCAGGCTTGTACGACTTGCGATAGATTCGCGCCAACGGCAAACGGTGCGTCATGCCAGACGACCAGCGCATCCAATTGTTGCTCGCTATAGGCCACCGCATGCAGAACGCCGTCCAGGACTTCGTCACCAATGGTGTGCATTTTTGAGGTGAATGACAGGATGCCGATGCCCGGATCGAGCTCGGGCAGGTGCCACAGGCGCACACCTGCGTTTTCCCATAGCGTGGCGCCTCGTGGGATGGAGGTTTCGCCAACCAGGCGTTCGGGGAACAACTGGCGTGCGTATATGGGCAGCGTGGACCGCGGTTTCTGTTTACCGTCCCGTGCAGAATAAGAGCCCTGCGCGTTGTGCACGCCTTCGCGGCCGCTTTCTTGTACCCAGTCCGGCAGGGGAGCCGTGCTCATCGCTGCTCCCGCAGCGATATCGGCTGCGATGGCATCGGCAATACTGCGCCAACCAGCCGCCTGCCAGGTTTCAAAGGGGCCTTGCGCCCAGCCGAATCCCCAACGCATCGCCAGGTCGAGATCACGAGCGTTGTCGGCAATATGTTCGAGCTGGGCGGCGCTGTAGTGAAAAATGTCGCGGAACAAGCTCCACAGGAATTGAGCCTGAGGATGTTTGCTCGTGCGCAATGCTGCAAAGCGTTGGGCCGGATCGCGTTGTTTCAGGATCGCATCGACTTCGTCAGCAATGACACCTGCCGAGGGGCGATAGTCGCCCGCCGCGGGATCCAGCACCTGGATCTCTTTGCCGACTTTGCGATAGACGCCGATGCCGCTTTTCTGGCCCAACGCGCCGCGTTCGATGAGGGCATTGAGCCATGCAGGCAATTGAAAATGGGGATGCCAGGGGTCAGAAGGCAGCTTGTCGCGCATGGTGGCGACGACGTGGGCGAGCGTGTCCAGGCCTACGACGTCGGCGGTGCGATAGGTGGCGCTTTTGGGGCGGCCGATCTTGGGGCCGGTCAACGCGTCCACCTCGTCAAAGCCCAGGCCGAGCCGTCCGGTGTGATGCAGCGCGGCCAAAATCGAAAACACGCCGATGCGATTCGCGATGAAGTTGGGGGTATCCAACGCGCGGATGACGCCTTTGCCCAATTGGCTGGTCAGCCAGCTTTCCAGGTGATCGACGACCTCGCCTTGTGTGTGGCGGGTGGCGATGATTTCGACCAGACGCATGTAGCGCGGTGGATTGAAAAAATGCACGCCGCAGAATCGGGCGCGCAGATTTTCAGGCAGGGCGTCGGCCAATTCACCGATAGACAACCCGGATGTGTTCGAGGCCAGGATCGCGTCGGGAGAGACATGCGGGGCGATACGCTCGTACAGTGCCGTTTTCCAGTCCATGCGTTCGGCAATGGCTTCGATGACCAGATCGCAATGAGGCAGCTGATCGAGATGGTCATCGTAGTTTGCAGGCCTGATCAACGCGAGGCGTGAGGGGCTGGCCAGCGGCGCGGGCTCGAGTTTTCTCAGGCCTGCCAGGGCTTTGTTCGCGATGGCATTGCGATCGCCGTCTTTAGCGGTCAGGTCGAACAAGGTAACGGGAACGCCAGCGTTGGCGAGATGGGCGGCGATTTGCGCGCCCATGACACCAGCTCCCAGCACTGCGGCGTGTTTGACAATGAACTTGCTGCTCAAAGTGGTCTCCTGTTTGGGCAGCGCCAGGCGCTGCCCGATAGCATGTGCGGCCTCGATACGGCGAACCCGGGCAAATGATGACAATCAGAACCGGGTGGACACCTGGATCCCCAGGATGTTCCCTTTGCTGCGATAGTCGCCTGCGACGCGGCCCTTGGTCAGCGCATTGCCCGAGGTAGTATCGATGTCGGCATCACGCAGGTACAGATAGGTATAGCCTACGTCGATCTGCGTGTCTTTGCTCACTGCATACTGTACTCCGGTCGAGAACCACCAGCGATCCGTGTCGGGCAGCGACGTGGGGCGATCGCTCGGGTTGTGCACGGGGGACTGATCCCAGGCGACACCAAAGCGCCATTTCCATTTCGGCGCGAACTGATAATTGGCGCCCAGCGCGACGCGCCAGGTGTCGCGGAAATCCAGCGGCAGCGTGTCGGTCGGCCCGCCGTCGTTTTTGATCTTCAGTTGGGGCAGGCTGCTCCAGCCTGTCCACGAAATATCGGCCAGCAATTCCCATTGCGGATTCAACCGATGCACGGCGCTCAATATCAAGGAGTCGGGCAGTTCGACACGCGTGCTGGCGTCATAGGACAAGGATTGTCCGGGAGCAAAGCCGTCGATCTGGGTATCGCCTTTGGCGCTGTGACGGATCTTAGACCGGTAAGATAGCCCGATGCGGGTGTCCTCGGTCGGTTGCAGCATGAAGCCGATGTTCCAGCCCCACGCGTCGCCATCCAGATTCAAGTCGGCATCGCCAGGCAGAAAAGGACCGGCAGGTGTCACCGGAACCACCACTTTCTTTTTGTATTGCGCGTCGATGTGTTGCCAGTTCACGCCGAAGCCCATCGAGAATTGGTCATTGACCTTGTAGGCAATCGACGGGTTGATGTTGATGGTCTTGATGTCGAATTTATTGGAGTGATACTGGCCGACCCAATCGTCGTTGTATTCGGTCATCAATCCAAACGGTGCTCCGACGCCCAGGCCGACAAACCATTTTTCGTTCAGCTGCCACGAAAAATAGGCGTTGGGCACGACCCCGAGGTCGCCGGCATCGCCGCCATTGCCTCCCATGGGCGCACCGCCGCCCAGCGCGGTGGGGTTGCGGCTATTGCCGTTGTCGCGAAACTTGAAAGACGGTTGTATGGCGTTTACGCCGGCGGAAATATTGAAGCCGGGCAGATAGGTCATCCCGGCGGGGTTGTAATAAATGGTGCTGGCGTTTTCCGCGATGGCAGCCGAGCCGGCGTAGGCGTTGCCGAGGCCGCTGGCATTTTGCTCCAACAACTGGAAGCCGGCGGCGTGTACGTTATTGGCACTGCCGATCGCCGTGATAGCAACGGACAAAGTAGCCAAGGCCAACGATTTTTTATGCATGGTGTGTCTCCTCTCGTCAGGCGTAAATACAGGTACTGCATGGGCCTGTGCGTCGGCGCCTTTTTATGTCGTACTGGTGTTGTGCAGCTTGTTATTCCGGTAGTGCAGCGGCCCGCCCGTGAATGGGGCAAAGCCTGTGCCAAAGATCACGCCCGCATCAGCCAGGTCGGCGTCGGCGACGACGCGTTGATCGACCTGCTGTTGCGTGCGTTCGATAAGGGGTGCGATTAATTGTTCTGCCAGGCCCGCGGGCGGTGTTCCTGGTTCGCGCTTGCGAGCTTTGCCGTCATGCCAGGTGTAAAAGCCCTGGCCGCTTTTGCGGCCCAGATCCCCGCGGGCAATACGATCGGCCAGGCAGCGCGGCGGCTCTGCCTGTTGCGTGAGTTGCTGCCCGGCCGCCAGGGCGATATCCAGGCCCACTGTGTCCGCTAATTCCAGCGGCCCCATGGGCATGCCAAAGTCTGTCATGGCGCGATCGACGGTCTCCGGCGAAACGCCCTTATCCACGTGGCGCATGGCAGCCAGCATATAGGGCGCCAGCACCGCATTGACCAGAAATCCTGGCGCATCGTTCACGGGCAACGGCAGTTTGCCGAGCTGGCCGACAAACGCGCAGGCGCGCGCTTGTATTCCTTGTTCATCGGGGCCTGCCTGGACGACCTCGACCAATGGCATTTGCGCGACGGGATTGAAAAAGTGAATACCGACCAGCCGATGCGGTACAGTCAACCCGGCCCGCAAGGTGGCCAGCGACAGACTGGACGTGTTTGTGGCCAGGATCGCATCGGGTTTGAGGCGGGGTTCAATCGCACGATACAGGGCCTGCTTGGCCTCGGCCTGTTCCGTGATGGCTTCGATCACCAGGTCGGCGCGTGCGACGCCGTCGCCCGCCGGATCCGGGATCAAGCGATCGGCGGCCGCCCGCGCGGCATAGGGGTCTTTGAGTTTGCGTGAGTAGAGCGTCGCGGCTCGGCCGATGGCGGGGGCGATGCGTGCGGCATCCTGGTCTTGCAACGTAACCGTCATGCCTTTCAGTGCGCACCAGGCCGCGATGTCGCCGCCCATCGTGCCGGCCCCGACCACGTGCACATGCTGTACAGGCGAAGCCCCCTCACGCGCTTTGCCGCAGGACTTCAGGCGTTCTTGCAAACGGAATACCCGCAGCAGATTGCGCGCTGTATCGGAGGTCAGGATGCGATCGATGACCTGTGGCGCTGCAAGGGCGTTGCCGCCGTATTGCGACCAGAGGGTGATGATGGCAGGCGCAGCAGGATAGTGGCCCAGGGGGTCTTTGGCGTTGACTTGTTTCTGCGCGCGTTTGGCCACCAGCGATTTGAAGGGTGCATGGTTCATCCACCCGGCGATGCCGCGCGCTCGACGAGCCGGTTTGCCAGACAATACATGACGGCGCGCAGCCGTGTCCGATAGCCTCGGCGGCACGCGTGCATCGACCAGGCCCAACGTGGCGGCCTTGCGCGCATCGGCAGGGCGTCCCGTCAACATCATGTCCAGCGCGGCGGCGGGACCGATCAGGGCAGGCAAGCGGCGCATGCCACCCCAACCGGGAAAAATACCCAGCATGACTTCCGGCAGCGCCAGCGAGGTGCCCGGTATATCCACCGCTAATCGATAGCGGCATGCGAGCGCCAGTTCCAGGCCACCGCCCAGGCAATGTCCCTGGATCAAGGCAAGGGTGGGATAGGGTACGCTGGCCAACCGGTTGAACAACTGCCAACCTCGTTCCACCAGCACGTGCGCTTGTTGCGGCGTATCGAGCCCGGCGAATTCTTCTACGTCGGCGCCGGCGATAAAGCCTGCGGCCTTTCCGGAACGTATGATCAGACCCGCCGGCGGCGCCGACTGCAAAGTGTCCAGGACCTGGGCAAGCTCGGTCATGACCTCGGCCGACAAGGCATTGACGGCGCTGTCGGCGCGATCGATCGTCAGCCATGCCAAACCATCGGCTTCGCGCGCCAGGCGCCAGTGCCGCCATTGCGATGGCGAGATCTCTGTCGTGGACGTCATTGCGCAGTCTCCGTTTCGAGCAGCATGGCGCCGCCTTGTCCGCCACCGATGCAAATCGCTGCCATGCCACGTTGCAAGCCACGCTCCCGTAGCAGTTGCAGCAGATGCAGCACGATACGTGCACCCGAAGCGCCGACGGGATGGCCGAGCGCGATGGCGCCGCCTTCGACGTTCAAGCGTGCTTGATCCAGCACGCCCCAGGGTTCAGTGCCGAGCTCCTCACGGCAATAGACGGTATCGTTCCACGCCGCCAGGCACGCCAGCACCTGCGCGGCAAAGGCCTCATTGATTTCCCACAGGTCCAGATCGTTCAAACCCAAATGATGCCGCTGCAGGATCGAGGTGGTGGCGTGTACCGGCCCCAACCCCATCTGCGCGGGATCCAGGCCCGCCCATTGCGAATCGACGATACGTCCCAAGGGTTGCAGGTTCCAGCGTTTGACTGCGTCCTCGGAGGCCAGTAGCAGCAACGCCGCGCCGTCGGTGACTTGCGAGCTATTGCCGGCGGTGATGTTGCCCCAGGGTTTGTCGAATACCGGACGTAGTTTGCCCAGCCTCTCGACAGTGGAATCATCGCGTACGCCGTCATCGGTGGGATAGAGTGTGCCGCGCGCATCGATCAGCGGCGCGATCTCGCGAGCGGCCGCCTCTCTGGCCGCCAGAGCTCGGGCATGACTGCGTGCCGCGTACTCGTCCATCGCCTGGCGACTGATGCCAAATCGTGTGGCGAGGTTTTCTGCGGTCTGTCCCATGGACAGCCCCACCACGGGATCGGTGAGTCCCTTGACCAGGCCGATCACGGGGGCGATGCTGCGCCATGGAAAACGGCGCAGCGCCGTGAAACGATCGCCTGCGCCGCGCGCTGCGGCCCAGCTTGCGAGCCAGCGCGTCATCTCATCGGAGACAAGCAATGGTGCACGTGACAGGGCATCGACGCCACCCGCCAGGACGAGCGAGGAACGGCCGGTGTGTATGTTCGCGATGGCGCTGTCGAGCGCCTGCATGCCGGAGGCGCAGTTGCGCATGACGGTCCAGCCAGGCACGCGATGACCGCAGCCCAACCGCAACGCAATCACGCGGCCGATGTTGACCTCGTCTGCCGACGGCGCTGCGCAACCCACGATGACTTCGTCGAGGTCGGCGGGTGCAAAGGGTTGCCGCAGCAAAAGCTCACGTCCGGCTTGTACCGCCAGGTCCGCGGCAGAAAAGGGACCCGGCGCATTGCGCGCCTTCAGGAAAGGAGTGCGCGCACCGTCCACGACGTAGATAGGGGCGTGTGGCATAAGGTTTCCTTGGCGTATGTGCCTTAAGCGGCCTTGCGTTGAGCGCCGGGCTGGACGGCGCCTGTCATTCCGAAGTCGAACGGAAAATCGTCGACCCGGATGACTTGATCGCGCAGCGTATCGCGGCGCTTGATGCATTCATAATCTCGCTGATCTAATCCCCCGCGCGCATGTGCTGCCTCGGCCAGGTCGCGGACGTTGGCGCGCGGATCACCTGTGAGCGCGCCGGTTTTTTCATAGGCGCGCAGGTGCGCATCGGCAGCCTCTGCATCCAGCGTGGCGACGAGAGCTTGTTCCAACGCACCGACGGGCTCATCATCGGTGTCCGGCACATGGCAGTTGGCAGTCAGACGTTCTCGTGTGGCGCCAGGCTCTGTCAGCAGGCGAGCAACACGTTGGCTTAACTCGTCGGATGGTGTGTGCTGCATGAGTCCCCAGGGAAACACCAGTCGGCGTAGCGTCCAGCCTACCGAACGTTGTGGCAGGTTGTCCAGTACGCCGACGAATGCAGCCTGCAAATGTTGCAGCGCGTCCTGCAGTGCCCAGTGGGCCAGCGGCGCATCTGCCGATTGCCTGCCGTCATCCTCGAATCGCTTCAGTACGGCAGAGGCCAGGTACATCTGCGACAGGATATCGCCCAACCGTGCCGACAAGCGCTCGCGGCGTTTGAGGCTGCCGCCCAGCAGCGCCATCGATAGATCGGCAAGCAACGCAAAACTGCACGCATAGCGTGTGAGCTGGCGGTAATAGCCATGCATCTCAGGCGCCGCCGAGGCCGGCGCGCGTGCTAGGCGTCCTCCGGTCACTGCGTGGCCCACTGTGCGTAAACCATTACCCACTACAAATCGGATATGACGCCAGAACGCACGGTCGAAGGCTTTCAACCCCTCTTGGGTATCGCTGTTTCCCGCGGCCTGCATTTCTGCCAGGACATACGGATGACAACGGATCGCACCTTGGCCAAAGATAATCAGACTGCGCGTCAGGATGTTTGCGCCTTCCACTGTGATGCCTACAGGGACCTGCTGATAGGCCCGCCCCAGAAAATTCGACGGCCCCAGGCAGATGCCCTTGCCGCCGATCACGTCCATGCCGTCGTTGACGACTTGCCGCGCGCGTTCAGTGATGTGGTATTTAACGATGGCGGACACTACCGAGGGCTTTTCGCCGAGGTCGATCGCGCCGGCAGTCATCACTCGCGCTGCGTCCATCAGATAGGTATGTCCACCAATACGGGCCAGGGCTTCTTCGACGCCTTCAAAGCGTCCCACCGGCGTGCGGAACTGGCTGCGCACTCGCGCATAGGCGCCGACGGTGCGTGCTGTCAGTTGCGACATTCCCGTATTCGAGGCCGGCAATGAGATCGAGCGGCCGGCTGCCAAGCATTCCATCAGCATGCGCCAGCCTTGACCCGCTCTGGCCGGGCCGCCGATGATGAAATCCAGCGGCATGAATACATCCGTGCCACGCGTGGGGCCATTCATGAACATGGCATTCAACGGGAGATGACGCCGTCCCGTTTCTACACCGGGATGATCGTGCGGCACCAGTGCGCACGTGATGCCGACATCAGCGGGACCGCCCAGCAATCCATCCGGGTCATAGAGCCGGAATGCCAATCCCAGCAACGTGCACACCGGGGCGAGCGTGATATAGCGCTTGTCCCAGGTCACGCGCATGCCCAGCACTTCCTGGCCCTGCCACATGCCTTTGCAGACGACGCCCGAGTCTGGAATCGCGGCGGCATCGGAGCCGGCCCAAGGGCTCGTCAGCGCGAACGCGGGGACTTCTTCGCCACGAGCCAAGCGGGGCAAATAATGATTTTTTTGAGCATCAGTCCCGTAGTGCAGCAGTAATTCTGCTGGTCCCAGCGAGTTGGGTACCATGACCGACACAGCCAGCGCAGACGAGCGCGTCGACAGTTTGGTGATGATCTGCGAATGCGCGTAGGCTGAGAAACCCAGGCCGCCGTATTCGCGCGGGATGATCATGCCCAAGAAACCATTGCGCTTGAGATAGTCCCAGGTATCGGCAGACAGGTCATATTGTTTTTGCGTGACCTGCCAGTCATCCACCATGCGGCACGCTTGTTCCGTCTGATTGTCCAGAAATTGTTGTTCGTCGGCAGTCAGTGCGGGCTTGGGCAGATCGAGCAGTCGCTGCCAATCAGGCCGCCCGCGAAACAGTTCGCCTTCCCACCAGACGGTGCCGGCCTCCAGCGCATCGCGTTCGGTGTCGGACATCGGCGGCAGGACTTTGCGATAGGCCTGAAACAAGGGGCGCGACAAGAGCGTGCGCCGGATCGGTGGCACGGCCAGTACGATGACGATCGAGGCTATCAAGATGCCGCTGATCGCAAAGAGTCCGTTCATCTTATGTTGTCTCCGTCAGGGTTGTTGCCGGTGCCCGTTGCGAGTCTCAAATGCTGCATGCGGGCGAATGTTTTATTCGTGCCGTCAGGGCGTTGCGTGCGACGCCGACGCAGGGGGCAAGGGCGCGCGCAAACCGCCCAATAAAAAGCTCATCAATCGTTGCAGTGTGCGCTCGGGATCGTGAGTCGGATCGCCGTCTTCCACGCTCCAGCCCATGGCAAGTCGCAAGACTTCGGTGCCGACGATGGCGTACGAGGTGGCGCCGAGCATGAATTGAAATCGCCAGATGATCTCGGTGCGAGGCACATCGGGCAGCGCCTTGAAAAAGGCGTTCTGATAGCGTTCCATGACACTGGCGTATTCCTCGGCCACGATGGCGCGGATAAAACCGGTGGGATCCGTCATGGTGCGCTCGAGCAGCGGCAGAAAGTTCTTGCCCACGTGTTCGGGACGCGATGCCAGGCGCAGCAGGGTGCCAAAGAACGCATCGACGATTTGCGAGGGCTTGAGCGGTTGTCCTTGTGCCTGAGCCTCCAGTTCGTCCAGCAGGCGCAGCCGTTCCTGATTGAGCACAGCCAAGCGGCGCTTCAGCACGGCCTGTACCAGTGAATCTTTGGAGCCGAAGTGGTAGTTCACGGCAGCCAGATTGACACCGGCCTCACTCGTGATCTGCCGCATTGAGGTGCCATCGTACCCTTGCTGTGCAAAAAGCCGTTCTGCCGTGTCCAGGATGATGTCGCGTGTTGGCTGCCCTAGCGGCTGGAGGTCATCGGACCCGTTCGCCGACGAGTTCGGGGCGCCATGGAGAGGCCTGGGGCTTTCTGCAGCGGCAGCAGTGGGCTTATTCATCAGTTATTTCATTCAAACGTTCGTTTGAATGAAATATAAAGGCAGATAGGTTTTTGATCGAGTCAGCATTAACCCGTAGGTGGTTTTTGGGGATGGCGCAGGCGTTCTGCCGGGTTGATCAACAGGCGATGCGCGCGCAATGTAGCGCCAAAACCCCATTGTGAGACGGGTCGCGCGAGGCAAAATCCGCGCTAGCGGTTACAGTTCATGCATATTGCGTTGCAGAATGCGCGACGCAGGCTTTTCTCCGAGGTTTTCATGTTTGAATGCACGCCGGCTGCGTTAGCCGCAGGACTGTTGTCATGAACGATTCGTCTCAAGCTCACTGGAATCTGGACCATATCGTTTCCGGGCTGCGAGCGGCCCGTGTCGACTGGCGCGGCCCGCGCGGGCGCCTGCGCGAGGATTCGGGCGATCGCGAGTTTCCCTCGCAGGAAAGTCTGCGCACCATCATTCGGCAATTGTGCGGAGCGTTGTTTCCGATGCGCCTGGGGCCTATTGATCTGCGCGCCGAGGTCGAGGACTTTTACGTCGGGCATACCATCGGTGCGGCGTTGGACGCGTTGCTGCACCAGGTCTGTCTGGAGTTGCACCACATGGGCCGTAACACGGGCGAGGCGGAATCAGACGATACGATACATGCCCGCGCAGTGCAGATCGTGCGTCAGTTTGGCGCTGCGTTGCCGCAAGTTCGGCGGGCATTGGATCTGGATGTGACAGCGGCCTATCAGGGAGACCCTGCCGCGCATAGTGTCGATGAAGTGCTGCTGTGCTATCCCGGCGTAGCCGCGATGATTCATCATCGCTTGGCCAGTGTGCTTTACAAGCTGGGCGTGCCCATGCTGGCCCGCATCGTGGCCGAGATCGCGCATGCCGATACGGGGATCGACATCCACCCGGGCGCGACCATCGGCAAGAGCTTCTTTATTGATCACGGCACAGGCGTCGTGATCGGCGAGACGGCCATCATCGGGGACCGTGTACGGCTCTATCAGATGGTGACCTTGGGCGCGAAGCGTTTTCCGCCAGGCGAAAACGGCGAGCTCAAAAAAGGCCTGCCGCGTCACCCGATTATTGAGGACGATGTGGTGATTTATTCCGGCGCGACGATCCTGGGGCGCGTGACGATCGGCCGCGGTTCGGTCATCGGCGGCAACGTCTGGCTCACGCGCAGTGTGCCGGCCCAGAGCACCGTGACGCAGGCCAGTCTGGTCAGCAACATGCCCAATTGCGGGCTGGGCAGCTTATAAGGCATCACCACACATGCCAGACTTCGAGGCGCTGGGCGAGTTTATCGATGGGCACAGGCATCTGTTTGTGTTGACGGGCGCAGGCTGTAGCACGGGCTCGGGCATTCCTGATTATCGCGATGCCGATGGCCAATGGAAACGCAGCCCGCCGATCGATTTTCAGGCCTTCATGGGCAGCGATGCCGCGCGGGCGCGCTATTGGGCGCGCAGTACCGTAGGGTGGCGCCGTTTTGGCCATGTGCAACCCAACGCAGCGCATCGCGCGCTCGCGTTGCTCGAAACGCGAGGCCACATCCGCCTGTTGGTTACGCAGAACGTCGATGGGTTGCATCAAGCCGCCGGCAGTCGCAACGTGCTGGATTTGCACGGCCGTCTGGACGAGGTGCGCTGCATGCGTTGCGATTGGCGCGGCCCGCGTGCTGCCTGGCAGGCACAATTGAACTCGCGTAATCCGGATTGGGCTGAACTGGATGCTGCCGATGCGCCCGACGGCGATGCCGATCTGGAAGGCGTGGATTTCGGCAGTTTTGTCGTCCCGGCCTGTCCCCGCTGTGGCGGTATCGTCAAACCCGATGTGGTGTTTTTTGGTGAAAGCATTCCGCCAGAACGCGGAGTGCGGGCACGGGATGCGCTCGAGCATGCGGATGCCGTGCTGGTCGTCGGATCGTCATTGATGGTGCACTCGGGCTATCGCTACGTGCGAGCAGCCTCGGAGGCCGGGCTGCCTATCGCTGCGTTGAATCTTGGGCGTACGCGAGCCGATGAGTTGTTCACCTTGAAGGTGTCGGCCTCCTGTGCAGAAACTCTGGACGCGTTATATGGTCCTTCTTTTTTGTCGCCGGGCCGCCCCAAGGCAAAAAACGCCCCCTAGGGGGCAGCAAGCCGAAGGCGCGGCGTGGGAGCCTTTTTCGCCACTGAAGGATTCAGCGGTGAGAGCCGGTGCAGTGGGTTCTGGCGCGTCTGACCCGGCTGCGTGACGGGTATCCGCTGGGGGGGCATGCAGCGATGGTGCTGATCAGTCCTGAACGAAATTCCTAAGTCTTTGGCCCCGTTGGCTTTTTCGCCAAAGACCCCAGGCTGTCCATAGGGTTGTCCACAAAATCTGGGGATAAGTTCCGACGGCAGTCGTCATATTTTCCAGAGAGTGGCGATGCTCGCTGGCCAACATCACATGCGTCGCGCGGCATCCGCCTCTCTATAGCGGTGGGAAATCCTCGCCCATCAGCGCGCGTCGCGTCGCATGCCAACTGCCTACATCCGGCGCATAAAGCAAACCTCCCGTACGATGCGTCGGTTTGTACGGACTGGCGTCAAAGTGCGCGGAGAATCCGCCGGCTTCGCGATGCAATAACCAGCCCGCCGCGTGATCCCAGGGATCGAGCTTGTTGTAGAGCATGACGTGGCAGTGGCCACTGACTGCCAGACGATATTCGTGTGCGGCACAGCGTAGCGACGCAGTCGCGCCCAACGCGGCCAGATTTCCGTTGACGGTGCTGCGTAGAGGCTCTGGCAGAAACCCGGTTGAAATCATGCCATCCATGTCGTGGGGCGGCGCCGGCTGTGCCACTTTCAGTGGCGTCTGTGTGCCATCGGCCGACTCGGACCAGGCGCCATCGCCCCGTACGGCCATGGCCCAGTCATGCGCAACCGGGTCGTAAATGACGCCGGCCAACACGTCGCCGCGATGGCACACGGCGACCATCATGCCAAACAAAGGCAGGCCCGCCACGAAATTGCGCGTGCCGTCGATCGGATCGATCAAAAAAGCCAAGTCGGCATCGACCAGCATATTCAGCAAGGCGGGATTACGCGCCGAGGCTTCTTCGCCCACCATGATCGCGCCGGGATAGAGCTTGGCGAGTTTGGTGGTGATAAAGCGTTCCGCGGCCTCGTCGGCATCGGTGACCAGGTCACGCGGCGAGCTCTTGGTATGCACGGCGCCGGCAGTGAGCCGGCGAAAACGCGGCATCACTTCGACCTGCGCGGCTTCGGCCAGGATAGCCGCAATGCGGCGGGTGTCGTCTCGGGTAAAGGTGCGGGTCATGCGAGGCTCTAGGGAACGGTGCACAAATCTAGCACGTTTGCAGGGCAGGGTGTTTAGGCTCGGCAGACAGATTCTTAGTCAGCTTAGATGGTTTCCTTACCGGGAACTTACGTTCATGCAACTGTCAGGAACTCGCTGGTTACATGCGCGGGCTAGACCTGTGATTGGCAGTTATCTGAACAACAAACGTGCGTTCCCGTGGGGGACGCTGACGACTTACTAGGTTGAACCGGAGACGACAGCATGACTTGGCAGCAGATCTATGACCCCTTTGGAAATATGTTTATTTCCACGCTACTGGCAGCATTACCCGTAGTGGTGATGCTGGCAGCGCTCGGGGTTTTTCATATCAAGGCGCACATCGCCGCGGGCATGGGGCTGATCACCGCCTTGCTCGTCGCGATCTTTGCCTATGGCATGCCGGCCGAGATGGCGGGGCGTGCAGCGGTGTTCGGGGGCTTTACCGGCCTGCTGCCCATCGGCTGGATCGTGCTCAATATTATTTTCCTGCACCAGCTGACCGAGCAGAACGGCAGTTTCAAGGTCTTGCAGGACTCGCTCTCGGGCATTACTGAGGACCGCCGCATTCAGTTGCTGCTGATTGCTTTTAGCTTTGGGGCCTTTTTTGAAGGGGCGGCCGGGTTCGGCACGCCCGTAGCCGTGACCGCAGCCATCTTGATCGGCTTGGGTTTTTCGCCACTCGCAGCCTCGGGCCTGTCGCTGATTGCAAATACGGCACCGGTGGCGTTCGGCGCCTTGGGTACACCCGTGATCACCCTGGCCAAGGTGCACGGCTATGAGCTGGATCAGGTCACGGCCATGATCGGGCGGCAACTGCCGTTCTTTTCCTTGCTGGTACCGTTCTGGCTGATCTGGGCTTTTGCGGGGCGCAAGGGCATGTGGGAAATCTGGCCCGCCATCCTCGTGACGGGGGTTTCGTTCGCGGTGCCGCAATACCTCGTCTCGAACTTTATGGGCCCCGAGTTGGTGGACATCATCGCGGCACTGGTATCGATGGCGACCCTGGTGGCATTCTTGCGTGTATGGCGGCCCAAGAACATCTGGACCTCGGCGTCGTTGCGAGGCAAAGACATCAGCGCTGCCGAAGCCAAACCTATGCAGGCGGTTGTGAGTCACAGCCGCGAGCAACTGATTGCCGCGTGGACGCCGTGGGTCATTCTGTCTGTTTTTGTTTTCATCTGGGGCCTGCCTCCGGTAAAGGCGTGGCTCAACAGCCTCTTTGCACCGGCCTTTCCGATGCCCGGTCTGCATAATCTGATTTTCAAAGTCCCGCCAGTGGTGCCGGAAGCGCACGCCGAGACTGCGGTGTATTCGTTGAATCTGTTGTCCGCGACGGGAACGGCGATTTTGCTGGCGGCCGTGGTCAGCGCCTTCGTGATGAAATACAACCCGATCGCGATCGTGCGCACGTTCTTTAAAACGATATGGCTGGTCAAGTATTCGCTGCTGACCATTGTGCTGATGCTGGCGTTGGGCACGCTGACGCGTTATTCGGGCACCGACACCACGCTGGGTCTCGCCTTTGCCAATACGGGCGTGTTGTATCCCTTCTTTGGAACCTTGATGGGATGGTTGGGTGTCGCATTGACGGGGTCCGATACGGCATCGAACGTGCTCTTTGGCGGCATGCAAAAAGTCGCTGCCGAGCAGTTGGGGCTGTCGGCCAACTTGATGGGCGCGGCAAACAGCTCGGGTGGTGTGATGGGTAAGATGATCGATGCCCAGTCGATCGTGGTTGCGTCAACGGCCACGCGCTGGTTCCATCACGAAGGCGATATCTTGCGCTATGTGTTTTTCCACTCGATTGCGTTGGCCTCCCTGGTCGGGTTGTATGTCACGTTGCAAGCCTACGTGTGGCCATTTTCGGCTATGGTGGTGCAATAAATGGGCGGCTACTGAGTAGTTTTGCGTTCCTCATGTCGTCGGGGGTTCGATGGGTGAGGAGGGCGTGCTTATTGGACGTCGAGCCGAGGCAATCGGGCCGTGAGGGCTTCACAAAGCCGGTCCGGCGCGCGGGCGCCGGACACCGTGTTCGCTCGTCTCGTCCGCGCCTTCGCGCTCCCTTCGCGCTCCCTTCGACGTCCGCTCCACTCGGCTTTGAGGCGCCCTCACGGCCCGATTGCCTCGGCTCGACTCGCAGTAACTCAAGCTCGTCACACCGCTGGCACGAGTCTCTTGCTTGGCGTTTTTCTGTGACCGTGTTGGTAAAGAGGAAGATCTTGCAGGGCTGCCATTTTCGGGTGCCCTGCACCCCCGAAAATGGCGATCAGTCCGGGCATGCAGCGGGGTGGCGTGGTGCTGGTTTGGAAGATCTGCTTGGCTAGAGTTGACGCGTGCGGCGATGATGCGTAGTTCATCTCTAGGTATAACGAACTCGTAGCTCGAGAGATCTTCTGCTTATCTCCAATGCCAAAGCCATGGCATGCAGATCACGAACGCTATTCATTGGCGCGCCCCTAGGCGCCAATGAATAGCGGCCCTGCAAGATCTTCATCCTTGCAAACGCCAGTTCCTACGAAGCCTAAGAAAACCAC
Organism: Bordetella muralis; assembly: GCF_054781015.1. Lineage (NCBI taxonomy): Bacteria > Pseudomonadati > Pseudomonadota > Betaproteobacteria > Burkholderiales > Alcaligenaceae > Bordetella > Bordetella muralis. The sequence goes on from NZ_BAAGVF010000004.1 coordinate 287,619, forward strand.
CCGTGCCAGCGACGAGGGAATCAGAGATGCCCCGCTTCGACGCCCCACAGAACTCATACCCCGTCTTGCCCCGCTAAAAAACCGCGTTATTTACTTCACGGCCAACTAAAGCCCCACGTAATTCACTGATGAATACGCAATGCGGCAGCCAACCCCGCCGCGTTACGCATCCCCTGGTCCTGATAGTTGGTATTCAGCACCGCATGAGCGCTACGCACCTGCTCCGCCAAACGCTTCAGCCGTTGCGCCAGATCCGCGAGTTCCTCTGGCGAATATTCGTATTGAAAACGGCCTGAGGAGGCACCGCTAGTATTGTTCCATGCAGCCGTATTGCGCCCATGCAATCGCAACACGGCCAGCTCGGGATGCGTACTGGCCCACACCGCAGGGACCGTATTGTTGAACCCTTGCGGCGCATCGACCACCGTGTGCACCATACCTGCATCGCGCAGTAAATCCAGCGTCCACGCGCTCGCCGAGGCATTTTCAAACCAGCTACGATGGCGAAATTCCACCGCCATCAGATGCTCTTGCATGTGCCGTTCGCATTCGTGCAACAGTGCGGTCCCGCGAGGGTTTCTCTGTATCCAGGGCGCAAATTGAAAATGGATGGCACGCAGTTTGCCCGCCATCCGCAGCGGCTCCAGGCCCACCAGAAAACGTTGCCACAGTTCGCGCTGCAGCTCCGCAGGCAATTGGTGATAGAACACCGTGGGCGAAACATCGAGTTCGCGTTGAATGTCAGCAGGCAAGTCCCGCACGGGCGCCGGGTGTCCGGTAAACAGGCGAAACGCCTTGGCATGAAAGACAAAGTTGTCGGGCGTGCGTGTGGCCCATGCATGCGCGGTGCGGCCATCGGGCAGGCGATAGTACGTGGCGTCGACCTCGACCAGCTTGAACTGACTGGCGTAATAGCGCAGACGCGCCTCGGGCGTGCGCACGTCCGGCGGGTAAAAGCGGCCGCACGCCAATAGCGTCGGGTCGGTCCAGGATGCGGTGCCAGTGAGGATAGACATGGTGGGGCGCGGGACGTGTCGCGGTGGGCAGTAACAGGAAAGATCCGTTATTATCTGTATGAATATACAGTTATTTTTCCCTCATGGCTGCTGACTCCGATTATCTATCCGACCTCAATCCCGCCCAGCGCGAGGCCGCGGAATTCGGCGTGGGGCGGCCGGACGCGCCCGCTTTGCTGGTGATTGCGGGCGCCGGCTCGGGCAAAACCAGCACCCTGGCGCATCGCGTCGCGCATCTGGTCGTCAACGGCGCTGATCCCCAGCGCATGCTGTTGCTGACCTTTTCGCGCCGCGCGGCCATGGAGATGGAACGCCGCGTGGGCCAGGTCTTGCAGCGGGTGATGAAACTGCATCGCACGCAGCAGGCCCCCTCGTTGCCCTGGGCCGGCACGTTTCACAGCATCGGCGCGCGGCTGCTGCGCGATTGCGCCAGCCGCATTGGCCTGTCTGAAAACTTCACGATTCATGATCGGGGCGATGCCGAGGATTTGATGGGCATGGTGCGTCATGAGCTTGGATTGTCGGCCACCGCTGAGCGTTTCCCGCTCAAGGGCACTTGCCTGGCCATCTATTCGCGCGTCGTCAACAGCCAGGCCTCTGTGGCCGAGGTGTTGAAACACGCCTTCCCGTGGTGTGCGCAGTGGGAGGATCAGCTCAAGCGTTTATTTGCCGCCTATGTGCAGGCCAAACAAGATCAACAGGTTCTCGATTACGACGACCTGCTGCTGTATTGGTCCGAGATGATGCAGGACAGCGTATTGGCCCAGGATGTCGGCGCACGATTCGATCATGTGCTGGTCGATGAATACCAGGACACCAATCGTTTGCAATCCGCTATTTTGCTGGCGATGAAACCGGATGGCCGGGGCCTGACTGTCGTCGGCGATGATGCGCAATCGATCTATTCTTTCCGCGCGGCGACCGTACGCAATATCCTGGATTTCCCCTCGCAATTCGCGCAGCCTGCGCATGTCATCACATTGGATCGCAACTATCGCTCGACGCAGACGATTCTGGATGCGTCCAATGCCGTGATCGATCTGGCCAGCGAACGCTTCACGAAAAACCTCTGGACCGATCGAGAGTCCACCAGCCGCCCCGCACTAGTCACGGTGAGCGACGAGGCCGGCCAGGCGCGTTGGGTCGCCGATCAAGTCCTGGCGCATCGCGAGGCGGGCGCCACACTGAAATCGCAGGCCGCCTTGTTTCGAGCCTCGAATCACAGCGCGGCGCTCGAGCTCGAGCTCACGCGTCGCAATATCCCGTTCGTGAAATTCGGGGGGCTGCGTTTTCTCGAGGCCGCCCACATCAAGGACGTCCTGTCATTGCTGCGGTGGGCGGAAAATCCCCGCAGCCGTCTGTCCGGGTTCCGGGTTGCTCAATTGCTGCCCGGCATCGGGCCCGCGATCGCGGGCCGGTTGATGGATGCCTTGGCAGACGCCGCCGATCCTATGGCCGTGCTCAGGGACTTCAAGCCCGGGACGGCAGCGAAAGCGGACTGGCAGGCCTTTGTGGACGCCTATGCCGCGTTACGGGCGCCTGGGCAGCGTTGGCCGACGGATCTGGACACCGCGCTGCGCTGGTACGCCCCGCAACTAGAGCGCTTGTATGACGATGCGCGCGTGCGCAAGGCCGACTTGGATCAGTTGGCGCGTATCGGCGCCGGCTACGGCAGCCGCGAGCGCTTTCTGACCGAGTTGACGCTGGACCCGCCCGATGCGACCAGCGCCGAATCCGGTCCGCCGTTGCGCGACGAGGACTACATGATCTTGTCCACGATCCATTCAGCCAAGGGGCAGGAATGGAAATCGGTATTTGTGTTGAACGTGGTGGACGGATGCATCCCCTCTGACATGAGCACCGGCACCAGCGATGAAATCGAAGAAGAACGGCGTTTGCTCTATGTGGCGATGACGCGCGCGAAAGAACAATTGCAATTGATCGTGCCGCAGCGGTTCTACGTGCATCAGCAAACCGGCTTGGGCGATCGGCACGTGTACGGATCTCGCACCCGTTTCATTCCTGAATCGTTATTGCCCTTGTTCGAGTCACTGCCAAAGCCTCCCTCGCTAGAGGACCTGCCGTTCGGACGAGGGGTGCGAACGGTCGACTCTGCGCCGCGCATCGATATTGCGCAACGGGTTCGCAAGCTGTTCAGCTGAGCTATCATGCGTTGATTGCCCTGGCGAGCGCTTTGAGTCCCTGCACGTCTGGGCCTGCAACAGCGGAGGTTTGCGTGTCGCACAAAGAACCCACTCCTTCTCCGCCACAAAGCGGGGTGGTGGCATCGGTGGCGTATGTACAAGGGGAGCGTTCCCATGACGTGCCCCTGGACGAGATCAAGTCATACAACTGCCAACCGGAAAACCTGCTGTGGATCGGATTGCGCAATCCCGATCCCGAATTGTTGCGCCAGGTCGCGGACGATCTCGGTATCCGCCCCAAGACCCGCGACGAGATGCTGGAGACACACCGCCGGCCAAAGATCATCGATTTTGGCCAATGTGTCCTGATCGTGGCGATCACCGTCGAGGTCGAGAATGGCCGGCCGAGTTTTGGCGAGACTCAGATCGTCATCGGGCGCGGATTTTTGGTCACCGTGCGGCGCGGCGCGCTCGCGACGCATAGCGGGCTGCGTGAGCGTCTGGAGTCCGCCCCGGACCTGCTGCGGCGTGGCAGTGACCATGTGGCCTCTGAATTGCTCGATCTGCTGATTGATCGCTATGTTACTGCCGCCACCGCACTCGAGAGCGTCGTCGAGGGTGCGGAACAAAAATTGATGATTCGTGGCGCCAAGGATTCCGATATTCGCAAACTCTATCGGCAGCGCCGCGATTTATTGCGCATTCATACGGTCATTGCTCCGTTGGCGGAAATCTGCCGCCGCTTGGCGACCATGGATATGTCCAACGTCGACGTCAACGCACGGCCGTATTTTGCTGTCGTGGCGGACCGGGTCCTGCGCGTCGATGAACTGATCAATGGATTGCGTGAGGCTCTGGCCTTTGCCTTTGAAGCCAGCCTGATGATTGCGCAAACGCAGCAGAACGACATCACTCGGCGCTTGGCCGCCTGGGCCGCCATCCTGGCGGTGCCGACAGCCGTCGCGGGGATTTACGGGATGAATTTCGAGTTCATGCCGGAGCTCAAGTCCCATTGGGGATATCCGCTGACGTTGTTGGGTATCGCTACTGCATGCGCGGTGTTGTTTTGGCGGTTCCGTAAGTCTGGGTGGCTGTAGGGCTATAGGCTGGTCCTCTGTGCCGAGCATTGCCGGCACGGGTTTTCCTGGATCACTGCCACGGCGGCTGGTGCTCAATTTGACACTGTCCAGGCAGACCTCCGAGGCCTGAATATGGCAAACTGCATGGCGTTGTTTTTTTCAGGATATTTCCATCTTGCGTAGGCAGTTTTCCTTTGGTGGCATTGGCCGCAAACTGGGCAGCGTTCTCGGCATTGCGATCGCGGCCGTGGTGGTTCATTGGTTTCAGGGCGGCCAAGACAGTCCTCCCGCGGACACGCCTGCCAGTCAATCCGCGTCCGGCCAGCAGGTCCAGTCCTCCAGCGGTTCCGCGGGGGCTCAACGGGCGCCCACGCCTGCAACCACTCGGCCGGCAAGCTCAGGCGCCAGTGCGGTGCCCGCGGGCCGTTATACCCTGCACGGCGTGGTGAGCAAGGTCGCCGACGGCGATACCGTCACGCTGACGGTCAACGGCAAATCGCATCGTGTTCGGCTCGATAGTATTGATGCCCCCGAGGCCGGCCATAGCGCGCAGGAGCCCGGTCAACCCTATGCCGAGGCCGCGCAGCGGTATCTGGACAAACTGGTCGGGGGCAAGACTCTGACAGCGCAATGCTATCGACAAGACCAGTTCGACCGCGATGTGTGTGCGTTGATGTTGCCAGATGGCAATTCGGCCAATCGCGTGATGGTCACCTCGGGTTATGCCTGGGCCTATACCGCGCGCCGTGGCGATTATCTGAATGACGCCGCGATGCCGGGCCTGCAACAACAGGCGCGGCAGGCCGGCCTGGGTCTCTGGGCGCAAGGCGGGCCCACCGAGCCCTGGAAATGGCGCTACGAATGCTGGCGTAATCAGCGCTGCGATACTCCCTGAGCCGGCAACGTTTCCGGACCTGATGCAGTCGGGCCATCAGAACCGTGATAGCAAGGGTTATCGCTGATCCCACGGCTATTAAGGCAGGACTCGGCCGCGACCTTTGCTATGCTGTGCCCCAAGGCTTGAACGGGACATTACACGGAAACGGTTTATGGGTGCATGGCTGCAGCGGATGTCGATGGTCATACTGGTGTCGGTACTTACCCTGACGGGATGTACGCGAGACCCCATTAACAGCCCTTATGAAACCGGCGACTTGTCCGAAAACACCCTGTATACGGCGTTTGTCAGGCAGTCGCCCAAATATCTGGACCCCGCCCGCTCGTATTCCAACGACGAAACCCCCTTTACGTACAACATCTACGAGCCGCTCTATGGATATCAGTATCTGAAGCGGCCGTACGAATTGATCCCGCGTGCAGCGGCAGAGATCACGCCGCCGCGCTATCTTGATGCACAAGGGAACGTGCTACCCGTGGACGCGCCGGGAGAGCAAATTGCGGAAAGCGTTTACGACATTCCGATTCGGCCTGGCATTCGGTTTCAGCCGCACCCGGCGTTCGCCCGCGAACCTGACGGCAGCGAGAGCTATTTTCCGTTGCGGCCAGGTGAGTTGGACGACAAGTTTTACCTGACGGATTTTCCCAAAACCGGCACCCGGGAGCTCACCGCCAACGACTATGTATATGCATTCAGGCGCTTAGCCAGCCCACGGGTGGCTTCTCCGATTTATTCCCTGATGGCCGATTACGTCATCGGCATGCAGGACTACGGCAAACGCTTGCGGCAACGCGATGCCGAATTGCGCAAGGCGCTGCCGGCAGGGCAACGTGATCTGCCCTGGCTGGACCTGCGCGAGGATGACGGGTTCGAGGGCGTGCAGGCGGTCGACGACCACACCTTGCGCATCCGTATCAAGGGCAAATATCCGCAGTTCAAATATTGGCTGGCAATGACATTTACCGCGCCTATTCCTTGGGAAGCGGATCGCTTTTACAGCCAGCCAGGCATGGCCGCGCACGATTTGTCGTTGAATACGTGGCCGGCAGGGACCGGCCCCTACATGCTGGTGGAGTCGCTTCAAAACCGCCGCCATGTGCTGGCGCGCAACCCAAATTTTCGAGGCGAGCCGTACCCCTGCGAAGGCGAACCCACAGACCAGGCGCGTGGCCTGCTGGCCGATTGCGGCAAACCCACGCCGTTCCTGGACCATATCGTCTTCAACATCGAAAAAGAGGCTTTGCCTTTGACCGGCAAATTCATGCAAGGCTATTACGATATCCCGCAAGTCGAGCGCGGCGAAATCGGCGTGGCCATGCTGGTGGCTGCGGGCGACTCGCCCGACAAGGCCAAGACCTATCGCGATCATGGCATCCAGTTGCCCACGACCATCGAGACCTCGATCTGGTACATGGGGTTCAATTGGCTGGATCCCGTTGTCGGTCAGGGAGATACCCCCGAGCAACAGGAAAAAAACCGCAAGTTGCGCCAGGCCATCAGTATTGCGTTCAACTGGGAAGAGTACATCGCGGTCTTTGAAAACGATCAGGCGGTGGCGGCCAATGGGCCTGTGCCGCCGGGCGTACTCGGCTACCGTGAGCCGCCCGAGGGCATCAACCGCGAGGTCTATGACGTCGTCGACGGCAAGCCCAAACGCAAATCGCTCGAGGTGGCCAAACAATTACTCGCCCAGGCCGGCTACCCGAATGGCCGCAATGCGCAAACGGGCGCGCCCTTGATCTTGTATTACGACGCCATGACCGGTGGCGGATCCAACCCGATGTTCGACTGGATGCGCCGCCAGATGGCGCAGATCGGCATCCAGCTGGACATACGGTCGACGGACTATGGCCGTTTTCAGGACAAAATGCAGCGCGGGGCCGCGCAGATTTTTCTCTGGGGCTGGCTGGCGGACTATCCCGATGCCGAAAATTTTCTGTTCTTGTTATACGGCCCGAACGGCAAGGCCAAGCATGGCGGCGAGAACGCGGCCAACTATACCAATGCCGAATTCGATCGGCTATTCGAGCAACTGAAATATCTGGACGACGGTCCCGAAAAAGTCGCCGTCATCGATCGTATGCAAGCCATCGTGCAACGGGATGCACCGTGGATGTTCGGCTACTTTCCCATGTCGGGCGGGGCGTATCAACAATGGGTCGGTAATGCCAAACCCACGCAGATGGTGCGCAACATCCTGCAGTACATCAAAATCGATCCGGCATTGCGGGTGAGCAAAATCGACGAATGGAATACGCCACGCTGGTGGCCGTTGTGGTTATTGGTGATTGTCGTAGTGCTGGCTATCTGGCCGTCTTATGTTGCCTTGAAACGCCGTGAGCGGCAAACCGCATTCGGGTCTCGGCCGGCCACGCCGGCTGTGCAGGCATCCAAGGAGTCCCAATCATGATCGGCTATGTGATTCGCCGCCTGCTATACGGGGTGTTGATCCTGATCGGGGTGAACCTGTTGACCTTTGTGCTGTTCTTTGCCGTGAATACGCCTGACGATATGGCGCGTCTGGCTATCGGCGGCCAACGCGTGAGCCAGGAGGCGATCGACCGCTGGAAGACCGAGCATGGTTACGACAAGCCGCTGTTTTTTAATACGCAAGCCGCCGGAACGCAGCAACTGACCGATACGGTCTTCTATCAGCGCTCGGTGCCGTTGTTGACCATGGAGTTCGGCGCCTCGGATGCGGGGCGCGATATCAGCCGAGAGATCCGCATGCGCATGGGTCCCAGCCTCGCGCTGGCGATTCCGACGTTTTTCCTGGGCTTGTTTGTCAGCGTGGTGTTCTCGTTGCTGCTGGTGTATTTCCGGGCGACGCGACTGGATTTCTGGGGCGTGGTGTTGTGTGTGATATTGCTGTCGATATCCAGCTTGTTTTACATCATTGCAGGGCAGTGGTTGTTCGCAAAGTTGCTGCGGCTGGTGCCTTATTCCGGCTTTTCGGGTGGGCTGGACATGATCAAATTCCTGGCATTGCCCGTGCTCGTCGCTCTGGTGTCGCGCTTGGGACCCGAGGCGCGCTTTTATCGCGCCTTGTTTCTGGAAGAAGTCGGCAAAGACTACGTCCGCACCGCACGCGCCAAAGGTCTGACCGAGCGCGTAGTCTTGTTTCGTCATGTGTTGCGTAATGCCATGCTGCCGATCTTGACGGGGACGGTGTCGGCTATTCCCTTGTTGTTCATGGGCAGTCTGATCGCCGAGTCGTTCTTCGGGATTCCCGGATTGGGCAGCTACACCATCGACGCCATCAATGCGCAGGATTTTTCCATCGTGCGGGCCATGGTCTTTCTGGGCGCTGCGCTGTATATCGTCGGGCTGATTTTGGCCGATATCTCTTATACGCTGGCTGATCCCCGCGTACGTTTCGAGTGACCGCCATGCCAAAGTTCGTATTTCTGTGGACGGATATTGCGCTGTTTCTGCTGGTGGCTGCGGTGCTGTTTTATGTGTGGCGCGTGCGTCGCAGCCCGACGCTGCGTGCGACATGGGCCAAGGTGGCGCGTGATGCACCGGCAATGAGTTCTGCGGTTGTATTGCTGGCGTTCGTCGTTGTCGGGGTGCTGGATTCCATTCACTATCGGCCACAGTTGCCGCCTGCACCAGGGGCCGCAGCCGATGCGCCACCGATATACGCGCCTGCTGTGCAATCGGCGTTAGATGGTCTGCTGCACGGCACTGTACTGACGCGCCCTGAAAAAACCTATTCAAGCCCACTCGCCGCGCGTCAGTTCACCAAAGAAACCGAATTGATCGATGGCCGTCCGTTGCGTGACTTTCCGCGGTTGCGCAGTGGCGGCGCGCATTTGGAAAATCCCGAGACTGAGTTGACGGGCGATGTATTGCGGCGCCTGGCGTGGGGGTTGGCAGGTGGCGCTGTGGCTGTGCTGTTGGGCGGGCTTGTGCTCGTCGGGGTACTGTCTCGATCGTATGGCGGATGGCGGCAAACCTTTGCCGACGTGGCTTGCGGCCGCACCGAGCTCCCGTGGCGCGCGATGTGGATGACCTATGCGGTGCTGTGCCTTTGCGCCGGAGCCATCGTCGGTCTGGCCAGTGGTTATCACGTGTTCGGCACGGACCGCACGGGCAACGATGTGTTGTGGCAGGCGCTCAAAAGCATACGCACGGCATTGGTGATCGGCAGTTTGACGACCTTGGCCATGCTGCCTCCGGCGATTGGTTTCGGATTGGCAGCGGGTTATTTCAAAGGCAAAGTCGATGACGCCATTCAGTACATCTATACGACGCTGACGTCTATTCCAGGTGTGCTGTTGGTCGCTGCTTGCGCGCTGATGATGCAGGTATATATCGACACGCATCCCGATTTATTCGATACGTCGGCAGCGCGTGCGGATTTGCGCTTGTTCTTGTTGTGCATGATCCTCGGGCTGACAGGGTGGTCGGGTTTGTGCCGCTTGTTGCGCGCGGAAACCTTGAAACTGCGCGAGCTTGAATACGTGCAGGCAGCGCGGGCGTTTGGCGTGTCGCATTGGCGCATCATGCGCCGTCACCTGTTGCCCAACGTCATGCACATCGTGTTGATCACGGTCGTGCTGGAATTCTCCGGCCTGGTGCTATACGAAGCCGTCTTGTCTTATCTGGGCATAGGCGTGGATCCCGGCATGAATTCGTTTGGATCGATGATCGATGGTGCGCGCCTGGAAATGTCGCGTGATCCGATGGTGTGGTGGAATCTGTTGACGGCCTTCATTTTCATGCTGGCATTGGTGCTGTCCGCCAATCTGTTCGCCGATGCCGTGCGTGAAGCCTTTGACCCGCGTGCGCGGCGCTATCGTCCGGGAGGATGGTTGAAAAAGAAACTGGGCGCACCCAAAGCAGAGAAGGGGGCCGCACAATGAACGCAGCCGCTGATACGTTGCTGGCCGTAGACGGCCTGGATGTTGCGATTGACGGCGAGACCGGCCTGACCCATGCCGTCAAACGTTTACAGCTTGCCATCGAGCGCGGCGAGACTTTTGCGCTCGTAGGTGAGTCCGGTTGCGGCAAAAGTATGACCGCGATGGCGTTGCTGCGTTTGTTGCCCGACGCAGGACGTATCGTCGGCGGACAGATTGCGCTCGACGGCATGGACCTGAATCAGCTGCCCGAAAGCGAGATGCGAGGGGTACGTGGCGGCCGTATCGGCATCATTTTCCAAGAGCCATCAACCAGTCTGAATCCGGTGATGCGCATAGGCGACCAGATACTGGAAACCTTAATGGCACATACTCCCTTGCGTGGTGCCGCCGCCCGCGCGCGGGCCATTGACTGGTTGCGTCGTGTGGGCATTCCCGAGCCTGAGCGCAGGATCGATGATTACCCATTCCAGTTCTCCGGTGGGCAGAAGCAGCGTGTCATGATTGCCATCGCGCTTGCAGCCGAGCCGACGCTGCTGATTGCCGATGAGCCTACGACCGCCTTGGACGTTACGGTACAGGCCCAGGTGTTGGATCTGCTTGCTGACATCCAACGCGAAATGGGGATGGCGATATTGCTGATTACCCATGATCTGGCGGTGGTGCGCAATGTGGCCAAACACGTCGCGTTGATGCGCGGTGGAGAGATCGTCGAAAGCGCTCCCGCAGACGTGTTCTTTGAGCGGCCGAAACATCCGTATGCGCGTCAGTTGTTTGACGCGATTCCCACCTTTGAAAAGCGCGGGCGGCCGCTGGCGGGGGCGGCGGCCTCGAATGCACCGGAATCATCCCATCTGCATCAGTCGGATGACGTCGTGCTGGAGGTGCAGGATCTGCTCGTGCACTACCCCGTGCGCAAAGGCCTGCTGCGCCGTATCGATTCGTGGGTACAGGCGGTCAATAGCGTGACGTTTAGCCTGCGCGCAGGCGAGACGCTCGCATTGCTGGGCGAGTCGGGCTGCGGCAAGACGACGACAGGCAAGGCCTTGTTGCGTTTGATCGATGGCGCAAAAATCGAGGGCCGCGCCTTGCTTAACGGCCGTGATCTGCTGCACGTCGACCGGCGTGAATTGCGCCGTTTGAGGCAGGACATTCAGATCGTGTTCCAGGATCCTTTTGCTTCGCTCGATCCACGCATGCGCGTTGGGGATATTCTCGACGAGGGCATCGCCTCGTTACGCCCCGATATGTCACCGTCCTCGCGACGAGATCGCATACAGCATCTGCTGCAACGAGTGGGGCTGCCGGGGGATACCTCCAGCCGTTACCCACACGAGTTTTCGGGGGGGCAACGCCAACGTATCGCCATTGCGCGCGCCCTGGCGGTCGAACCTAAAGTATTGATCTGCGACGAGCCCACCTCAGCGCTGGACGTGTCGGTGCAGGCGCAGATTCTGGATCTGTTGCGCGAGCTGCAGGCAGAGTTGGGCATTGCCTATCTGTTCATCACGCATAATTTTGGCGTCGTTGAATACCTGGCTGACCGCATTGCGATCATGCATGACGGACGTATCGTCGAAAACGGCACGGCCGATGCCGTGCTGCATGCACCTCAGCATGAAACGACGCGCCGTTTGCTGGAGGCCGTGCCCAGGTTGGCCTTCGGAGCTGTCTAGCTGATTGTGACGCTGTGGCCGGCAGGTTAGGGCGACCGGCCCTCATCAGGGCTCAGGGCCGCGCGATCGCACGCGCCATCGGGAAAACGACCCTTGCCCAGCTATTGCAGCCGATCGTCATCCAGAAAATCGGGCAGCGGCATGATGTCGATGCCCTCTTCACTCAGGGCTCGGTGTTCATCAGGCGTGGCAGTGCCTCGGATCGGACGATCCTCTGCATCACCGGCATGAATGCGGCGGGCCTCCTCGGCAAAGCGGGGGCCGACGTTTTCTGTATTGCGAATGACCTTGCGGATTTCCCGCAACACGGCCGCTTGCAGGCGAGCCATGGCGGCTGGATCGTCGCTCGCGACGGGCGAGGCCTCGGACTCTGCGGGCGCTGGCGTGCCACCTGACGAGGTCGTCGCCGAAGGCTCTGCCTTGGCGGATTCCATGGCCAGCGCTGCAGGTGCCCTCAGGTGCGAGACATTCAGCCTCGGGGCCGACAGCCGTTTGGTGATCGTGGCGGATCCGCACATCGGGCAGGTGAGCAATCCGCGTGCCTGTTGCGTGTCGTAGTCTTCGTGCGAACTGAACCAGCCCTCGAAAAGGTGGCCTTGATCACATTGCAGGTCGAATACTTTGAGTGCCATGAGAGTGATAGTAGCGCGACAGTAAAACGGCGCCCGCAGGCGCCGTCGGAATACTGCCGCTGACAGGGCGGGCGGGCCGCCCAGGCGATCAGTTGACGCGGCTACGGTATTCGTTGGTGCGCGTGTCGATTTCGATCTTGTCACCGATGGCGCAGAACAACGGCACGTTCAACTCGTAGCCGGTGTTGATCTTGGCAGGCTTGAGGACCTTGCCCGAGGTGTCGCCACGGACGGCGGGCTCGGTGTAGGTGATCTCGCGGACCAGGATGGTGGGCAGCTCGACCGAGATGGCACGGCCGTCGTAGAAGACGACTTCCACGGGCATGGCTTCTTCGAGGTAATTCAGCGCATCGCCCATGCTTTCGGCTTCGATTTCGTACTGGTTGTACTCTTCGTCCATGAAGACATACATGGGGTCGCCGAAGTACGAGTAGGTGCACTCCTTGCGCTCGAGCATGACGACGTCGAATTTTTCATCGGCTTTGTAGACCGATTCGCTGGCCGAGCCGGTCAGCAGGTTTTTGAACTTCAGCTTGACGACGGCGGCGTTACGGCCAGATTTGTTGTACTCGGCCTTTTGGACCACGAGGGGATCCTTGCCGACCATGATCACGTTGCCGACTCGCAATTCCTGAGCGGTTTTCATTGATTAAAAACTCCGGGTGATATAGCGCACTCGCCGTGCTTGCGCGCAGAGGGTCCGATACGGGCGGCCCTGCGTGCCCCGGGAGGCAGTCAAAGTCGAGGCCTGGCTCGACGCAACATGCGCGGGCAGAGGTAACTCGGAAAACTCTCTATTCTAGCGTTTCCTGGATAATTTTGCGCAAAATTCAGCCAAGCTGTCCCCTAAATCGAGACGGGCAGCCTGCGCGGCGTCCCAGTCGCGGGCGGCGTCTTGCCAGTTTGCCCAGGCGGGAGAGAGCAGGGAGGCCCTGAGGGCGGCAGATGCCTTGGATATGCTCAGATCAGCCACCAGCGAGGCAGCAGCCGGATCGTCAAGTACGGCGCGCTCGGTATGCAGAGGGGTGTTCCAGGCGCGAATGGCCGCCTGGGCCTCGGCAGGGGCGGGATACCGGGTTAGCCAGGCCTCGAGTTTTTCGAGATGCACGTTCTCTTCCTGAGGATAAATTTGCCACACCAGCGGACGCGCGGCCCAGGCGGCGCGTACGAACGAATCCTCGCCACGAACAAAATTCAGATCGGCACACCACAGCAGGCGATCAAAATCCGGCTGCGGGACGAATGGCACCCGGGCGATCCGCACGTGTTCGCCAGGTGCCAGCGTCTGCTCCAGGCTCGGCGCCACGCCTTCTGGCACCAGCAACAAGGAGGGGCGGGCATCGTCAGCCAGCGCCTTCACCAGTGCGGCTATCGGCGCTTGGGGGTAACAGAATAGCGAGACCAGCCGGGCCCCGGTAAGCCAGTGCTTCAAAGCATCATCGCCCAACCCCAGAGCGCGGAGAAAACTTTCTTGCTGATCGCGAGAGGCCTGAAACGCATCGCGCTCGGCGCTTAACCCCGGCTCGCGCAGCAGTCCGCCCGTGGACGGCGTGAATCCGGGAAAAAAGAAGTACTTGGTCAACCCGTCAGGACGTTGCGATGGCAGACCATGACAGCTCTCGACCCACGGCTCTGCGCTGAGATATTCCAGATTGATCCATATCGGCGGTTGTGCCTGGCCGTCTTGCAGCTGCTGCCGCATGGCCTGCACGAAGGCAGGGGGCGGATCGCAGGCAAAGGCTTCGATGACCACGTTCCCTGGTTCCAGGTCAGGAGGCTCAGGCGTCCAGTGCACAACGTCGATGCCGTCAAACGTCTGCCAACCCGCCTCGGCCGTGATGCCGGGCTGGATGCGGGCAAAGGCCCGTAGATCGTCAACCCACAGCCGTATCGACCACCCGTGTCCCTGCGCCATCCGCCGCGCCAGCCGCCAGCAGACCCCGATGTCGCCGTAGTTGTCGACGACTCGGCAGAAAATATCGGCCTGCATGGCTGGTCCGCTCAGTGGAACTTGGCGGGGGTGGTGTCGGCGTCCTCGGGCAATTCGGCGTGTACGAATTCTCCCAGGGGATTGGGAAATGTCGGCGCACCGCAGTCTTCGCAGTATTCCGCGGGATGGGCGCCAGGAATGTGGCGTACTTCGTGCACGCCGTATTCCTTGAGCAGCGCGGCGATCTCGTCGATCAGCGCCGGCTGATTCTCGTCCTCCTGCGGGTCGTCTTCACGGCCATAGATAGGCCAGACACACCCGTAGTACACATCGTTGCTGTTGCGCAGAGTGAACCCGATGCGGTATTCATCGATATGGCCCTCGCCACAGCCCGCAATCACCGCTCGCAAATCCGAGGCGCTGACATTCACGGCGCCTTCGAGCCAGTTGATGGCAGCGCGCAACGACAACGGCCGTACGCGGCGATCGGCTTCGCGGTTGCTGATGTAATAGGCGTCCGGCAAGAGGCATTCGATACCGCAGCCGGGCATCAAGGTCGCCAGCGAGGGCTGCGCCTGCGCCACCCAATTTGCCAGGCAGGCTTCGCGGTTATAGGCATCGTCTCCGGCATGTTCCTGCCAGCGAAAGATCGGTGCTCGTTCCGGGACCGCCACCGCGCCGACCACATATCTCGTGTCAGCCAACATATTGTTGGGCTCGGTCTCAGTATTTAGGGCAGGCTGGAGCGCTTCGGTATCCAATGCCTGGTTGCCCAGGCGCTGCATCCAGTGCCACGTTTCCGAAAAGGTCCGCGGCATCTGGTCGATACTCACCAGATTCGGCATCAGCACTGCGCGGGTTCCCTCAGCCAGGATATGCCCATGCAGTTGGGCCAGCAGCGTTTGCTGGGCTGCTGCGGGAATGGCTCCCGTCGGAATGGCATAGCGTGTCCAGGCGGCGATAGGAATGACAATCAACAAGACGTCATAACGCTGACCGTCTTTGTCGATCTGCATGGATTCGGACAGGGTCTCGGCCTGTTCGATCAAAACCTCATAGCCGCCGACATCGCGTTGCGAAAGATGGTCCAGCGCAGCCTCCAGCGCGGCATCCTGGCTGTTGCGCAACAGTTTGGAAATCGCCTCGGACAGCAGATTTTCCCAATACAGATCCTCCAAGCGGCTGCCGGAGCGGCTCAATGATAGGGCGAACGAGGCCAAACGCGACGCGTCACGATTCAGGCGGGGGGAGGCGGAACTGCGGACTCGGGCCATGTGTGATGAGGGGCACTCAAAGAGATTGGAACCCCCTAGTTTAACGCCGGTCCGCTCTGTCGGCTCGGGCTGATGCGTGCTGGAAATATCACGTATCAGCCCTGGCCTCCCGGCGGCATCAGTCGCCCCGGGATACTGGGACGCCCGTCAGGCGGCCAACAACTGACGCAGCACGAAGGGCAGAATGCCGCCGTGTTGGTAGTAATCGACCTCGATGGGAGTATCAATACGCAGCAGGACCTGCACGTCTTGCTTGGAGCCGTCGGCGCGGTGGATCGTCAGCGTGACGTCTTGCATGGGCTTGATACCGTTTTCCAGGCCCGAGATATCAAAGGTCTCGGTGCCCGTGATGCCCAACGAGACAACGCTGTCATCGCCCTTGAATTGCAGCGGCAGAACGCCCATTCCCACCAGGTTGCTGCGGTGGATACGTTCGAAGCTACGAGCCACCACGGCCTTGACGCCCAGCAACTGAGTGCCCTTGGCCGCCCAGTCGCGCGACGAGCCCGTGCCGTATTCTTCGCCGCCGAATACCACCGTGGAGGTGCCCTGCGCGACATATTTCATCGCGGCATCATAGATGGACATCTGTTCGCCGGTGGGCTGGAACAACGTTTCCCCCCCTTCGACTCGGCTGCCATCGGGCAAGGTCGGGATCATCAGGTTCTTGATCCGCACATTGGCAAAGGTGCCGCGCATCATGATTTCATGATTGCCGCGACGCGAGCCGTAGCTATTGAAGTCGGCCTTCATCACGCCGTGTTCTTTGAGCCATTTGCCGGCGGGCGAGGTTTCCTTGATCGAGCCAGCCGGAGAGATGTGGTCGGTCGTCACCGAGTCGCCAAAGATACCCAGCGCGCGTGCCCCCTGGACGGTCGGGATCGCGCCCGGCACCATACCAAAGCCCTCAAAGAAAGGCGGCTCGGCGATATAGGTAGAGTCAGGCCAGTTGTACGTTTCGCCCGTCACGCCCTTGATGTTTTCCCACAAGTCGCCCGGATTGGTCTTGACCTGGCCGTAGTTGGTGCGGAAAGCCTTGGGGTTCAGCGCATATTTGAGCAGCGCGTCGACTTCTTCGGTGGTGGGCCAAATGTCGCCCAGCCACACGTCGCCCTTTTTGCCCCTGCCCACCGGCTCGGTCATCAGATCGCGCGTGATCGTGCCTGCCAAGGCATAGGCGACGACCAGAGGGGGAGAGGCCAGGAAATTGGCCTTGATGTTCGGGTGAATCCGCGCTTCGAAGTTGCGGTTGCCCGACAGCACTGCTGCGCAGACCAGGTCGTTGCCGAGAATGGCTTCGTTCAAATCCGGCGTCAGATCGCCCGCGTTGCCGATACACGTGGTGCAACCATAGGCGGCAATGTCAAAGCCCAGTTGTTCCAGATAGGGCAGCAGGCCGGTTTTGGTCAGGTATTCCGTGACTACGCGGGATCCGGGGGCCAGCGAGGTCTTGATGTGCTTGGGCACCGTCAAGCCGGCCTTGACGGCCTTTTTCGCCAGCAGGCCGGCCGCCAGCAGCACGCTGGGGTTGGACGTGTTGGTGCAGGAGGTAATGGCGGCGATCAGAATGTCGCCATTCTTGATCTGTGTGCCCGTGCTGGTGGTGAAGACCTGATCCAGCTTTTCTGCCGGCTGGTTAAAGCCGTTTTCTGCGGTCGGCTTGGAAAACAGGTCGCTAAACGTGGTCTTGACGTTGCCGATTTCGATCCGGTCTTGCGGACGTTTCGGGCCGGCCAGCGAGGGGGTGACCGTGGACAGGTCCAGCGTCAGCAGCTTGGTGTAGTTGATGTCCTTGGCCTTGGGAACGCCGAACATCTTTTGAGCCTTGAAATAAGCCTCGAACGCCGCGATTTCCTCGGGCGTGCGGCCCGTGCCACGGAAATAATCGATGGTGCGCTCGTCTACCGGGAAAAAGCCCATCGTGGCGCCATACTCCGGCGCCATGTTGCCGATCGTGGCGCGCTCTGCCACCGACAGACTGGCCGTACCCGGGCCGCAGAATTCCACGAACTTGCCGACGACCTTTTCGCGACGCAGCATTTCCGTAATGGTCAGTACCAGGTCGGTTGCGGTCACGCCGCCGCGCAACTGGCCTTTGAGCTCGACACCCACCACGTCGGGCGTCAGGATATAGACAGGTTGGCCCAGCATGCCAGCCTCGGCCTCAATGCCGCCTACGCCCCAGCCGACCACGCCGATCCCGTTGATCATTGTGGTGTGGCTATCGGTGCCCACCAGCGAGTCGGGGTAATAGACGTTGTCTTTCTTATGGACGCCGCGAGCCAGATATTCCAGGTTGACCTGGTGAACGATCCCAAAGCCCGGAGGCACCACGCCAAAGGTATCGAATGCCTGCATGCCCCATTTCATGAACTGGTAGCGCTCTTGGTTGCGCTTGAATTCCAGCTTCATATTTAGGTCTAACGCATCTTTCGTGCCGAAATAATCGATCATGACCGAGTGGTCGACGACCAGGTCGACCGGGACCAGGGGCTCGATGCTTTTGGGGTTCTTGCCCATTTTCTCGGCGACCGAACGCATGGCGGCGATATCGGCCAACAGCGGCACGCCGGTGAAATCCTGCAGCACGACACGTGCTACGACAAAGGGGATTTCGTCTTCGCGTTTGGCGTTGGCCTGCCAGTTGGCCAACTGCTTGATGTGGTCTTCGGTGACCTTTTGGCCGTCACAGTTGCGCAGTACTGATTCGAGCACGATGCGAATCGAGACCGGCAGACGCTGCACGTCGACTCCCAGCGCCTTGCCCAGGGCCGGCAGGGAATAGAACTGACAGGATTTGTCGCCGATCTTGAAATTCTTGAGGGTATTAAACGTGTTGTGCGGCATGATGGGACTCCGTGGGTGTGGGACCGCGTAAAGCTGCCATTTTCTGGCCTTTTGGCGCGTTTGTCATGTGATGCAGAGACATCGCTATGTTGCTTATTTTAGTCTTATGTCTTATATAAGACTATAGGGGTGACACAAAGTTCTCGCTGTTTTCAGACAATTTGTCATGGGTTTCGACCAGCGAGAGAACCGGCACGATCAGCGTCATTGTCGCGCCGCCTGCATTTGCCGGTTGACCAGATTTGCATAAGCGCCACCTTGTTGCAGCAACGCATCGTGCGTGCCCGACTCCACTATTCGTCCGCCAGCTACCACAGCAATGGTATCGGCTTGGCGTATGGTCGACAGGCGATGCGCAATGATCAGGGTGGTGCGATGGCGCATCAACTCGGCCAAGGCCTGGTGCACCTGGGCTTCACTGATGGCATCCAGATGCGACGTGGCTTCGTCCAGAATCAGAATCGGAGCGTCGCGCAAGAATGCCCGCGCAATGGCGATGCGCTGGCGTTGGCCGCCCGACAACGCCACGCCGCGTTCGCCTACAGGAGTTTGCAGACCCTCAGGCAGGCCGGCGACAAAATCCGACAGCGCAGCGCGTGCCACAGCCTGATTCAATTCGTCCTGGCTGGCATGGGGGCGGGCCAGGCGGATGTTGTCTTCCAGCGTACCGTTGAGCAACCAGGTGTCCTGGGCCACCAGTGCGATACGGCTGTACAACGCATCCAAGGTCAGTTCCGGCAAGCGTTCTTCTCCGATGCGCACCGCACCTTCCTGCGGATCCCAGAACCGCAGCAACAGGCTTGCCAAGGTGCTTTTCCCGGCGCCCGACGGGCCGACCAGCGCCAGTGTCGCTCCTGCTGGTAACGAAAGCGATACGCCGCGCAGGGCCGGTTGCTGCCGGCCCGGATAGGTGAATGTGACATTCTCAAACGCTAACGGCAGACCCTTGCCCGTCAGGGGAGGTGCAAGCGGGCCGTCTATGACAGGTACCGGCTCGTCGTGAATCGTGCGCAAGCGCCGCGTAGAGGCCAGCGTATCCGCCAACTGGCGGCTGACCTGCGCGATCTCGGATACGGGTAGAAAGGCGGCCACCGACAGCAACATCAGTAACGGCAGCAGACCGGCCGCCAGCGCGCCTTGCGTGACCCACCAGGCGCCTGCCGTCGCCACGGCCAGGCCGCCCAGGCCCGTTGCGATCTCCAACAGGGCGCTTTGCCGCGACAAGTCGGCCAGCAGTGTCAATCGCACGCGTTGGTAATCCTGGCAGATCGTCAAAAAGGCGTTACGTCGGCGCCCCGTCGCGGAAAAGGCCACCAGATCGGACAGCCCCTGGATGGTCTCTGCGAGATGCGCGCTCAGCAATCCCAGCGCCTGCCTGGCGCGGCTGCCCTGTGCGTCTACGCGAGCGCGATTGAGCCAGGGCGACAGCCCGGCCCATAGCAAAAAGGGCAGCAACGCCAACATCAACGGCCAGGCGGCGACCCCCAGGATGGCCAAGACAATGACAGGTACCAATATGGCAACAAATGCGGGCGCCACCGTGTGCGCATAGAAATACTCGACCGTTTCAACATCCTGTGTGGCCAGGCCGACCAAATCCCCAGAACGGCGGCGCAATAGATACGCAGGGGCCAGCGACTCGAGTTTTTGATACAGCGATATCCGCATTTCCGCCAGTAGCTGATAGGCGATCGCGTGGGCGAGCCAGGACTCGATCCAATGCAGCGCGGCCGCCGCGATGGCCGCGGCAAAGAGCCCGATCAGCAAACCATCGAACGGCTCGCCATTTTTCAGCCGGGCAATGACGAGCGCGCCCAGCACCGACACGCCGATAAAGGCTGCCACCCGCCCGATGCCACTGCCGACGGTGATGGCAAATTGTTTTTTCCAAGGGCGGATGATTTCCGTCAAGGTTTGCAGCACCTGACGTGTCGTGATGTCCCGTGCCTCGGTATCTAACGAGGCGGGGGCAGGGCGCTTGTGATCGTCGCCGGCCGAGGCCGCCGTGGCGTCACCGGCGAGGATACCGTCGCTTCTAGTGCCGAGAGTGCCTGCTGTTTGCGGCAGTGACATCAATGGGCTCTGTACGCTGTCCGCCAATTCCCCCCGGGACTCCCCTGGCGCCGCATGCAGTGAGTCCTGTTGCCCTCCCATCAATTGGCGATACAGCGTATCGCCCGCCATCAAGGTCTCGTGAGTGCCTGTTTCTGCAATGCGTCCACCATCCAGCACCAGGATACGATCTGCGCCAATCACGCTGGACAATCGATGCGCCAGCACCAGCGTCGTGCGGCCGCGGCTGAGCCGGTCCAAGGCTTGCTGAATCTCGGCCTCATTTTCGGCATCCACCGATGACAGGGCCTCATCCAGAATCAAAATCGGCGTATCGCGCAACAAAGCGCGGGCAATGGTCAGCCGCTGGCGTTGTCCCCCGGACAATTGCGTACCGCGCTCTCCCAAGACCGTCTGATAGCCCTGCGGCAACGCCGAAATAAATGCGTGCGCATTGGCCGCCATTGTTGCCGCGAGGATTTGGTCCGGCGTGGCATCGGGGCGCGCCATCAACAGATTTTCCTCCACTGTGCCGTGAAACAGCGTGCTGTCCTGTGCTACCAACGAAATGCTGGCCCGCACGGTCTCGGGATTCAGCGTGCGCAGATCACGGCCATCTATCTCGATGACACCCGATTGAGGATCATGCAGACGCAGCAAAAGGCGCACCAAGGTCGATTTGCCAGACCCGCTGGGCCCGACGATTCCCACGCGCTCACCAGGACGAATCTCGAAATCCATGCCTTGATGCGTGATCTGCCGCCCGCCGGGATAAGAAAACGCGACTTGTCGAAAGGCAATGGCCAAGCCACCTCGCTGCCTGGATGATGACATGGCAGATCGTTGGGCATCCGTGTGATCGGTCTGTGGCCTGCTCGTCGTTGATGACAACGACCCACCAAGGGATGCTCCTTGCGGCGCCGACGTCGTCGCGTCCAACAGCGCACGCACGCTGGCCGCCGCCGACTGTCCCATCAGCCCATTGTGCAGCACCGCGCGCATATCGCGCAGCGGACGGAAAATTTCCGTTCCGGCCATCAACACCACCAGCAGCGCCGCCAGCTCCATCTGACCTTCGGCCACGCGCCAGGCGCCCAGTGCCAAGGCCGCCGCCGCACCGACCGTGATTCCGATATCTGTCGCAAAGCGGGCCGAGACCTCGCGTCCCAGTACCTTGAACGTGTTATCCGACAGCGCCCGCGCGCGCTGCGCCAGGCGCTCGCCCCACAAACGGCTCTGGCCAAAGGCCTTGAGCGTAGGCAGCCCCTGCATCGCATCCAGAAACTCTTCACCAAACGCCTTGAATGCGCGGGCCCGTTGACGCGAGGCATCTTTGTGGCTGCGGTGTGCTGCCAGGGGCAGGACCAACGTGATCAGCGCCGCCACCAACAATACCGATGCTACCGGCCAATCCCACCAGGCGATGAACGCAAAAATCACGATAGGAGCGCAGGCCGCAATAAATAATTGCGGCAGATAGCGCCCAAAAAAAGTCTGCAGTTGTTCTACTCCGTCGATCACGGCCAGCATGACGCCGCCCGTGCGCTGGCCGCCGAACCAGGCCGGTCCCAACTCCACAATCTTGTCGTAAAGCTGAGCGCGCAGATTATTCTGAATCAGCGCCGCATTGCGATTGGCCAGCAAATTCAACGCGTGCTCAAAGCCGCCGCGCAGCACGATTGCCAGTGCCGCGCCAGCCAGGGGCCACCAAAGCGCCGTGCCGCTCGCGCCGGCAAACAATTCCGCCAGGAATTTTCCCAACAGCGCAAAGCGCGCAATGCCCGCTGTCAGCCCCAAGAGCCCCAACAGGGCACACACCAACATCCGCAACCGTACACCGCGCGTCATCGCCCAGAGGGTGGAGTCAAAATACATGCTGCTTCCTTATGGATGGTGGCAGCGTTGCAGGCGCGGCCAACCTCTACCCTAACACTTCGCAGTATGACGGATCAGAGGTGCCTGCCTATGACAGGCCGCGTGGCATAGGCAGTTGGCATTAAATTGGTGCCGATCACGCCGGGTTATCAGCCTTTTTCGCAATTGCGATACTGTGCTCCAAATCGCTCGGCTCGTGCCTGGACCAGCCGAGCGACCCGTTTTAGCCATGCTTTGCTTTCATAACTGCGGTTGCGATAACCCGTCCAGCCTTCGTGATAATTCAGATACTGACCGTAGGCGTCCCATTTCGATACGCCATTCAGACGCTGAGACTTGCTGATGTACCAGCCCATGAAGTCCAACGAGTCCGCCAGATCGTCCCGGCTCGACGTCCAGCCTCCGGCTTCACGTTTATAGTCCGCCCAGGTCTCGTCTTTGGCTTGCGCATAGCCGTACGCCGAGCTGACGCGGCCCCAGGGAATAAAGCCAAGGAAATAATAGCGAGGGGGCAGGGCGTCGTGCCGAAAGCTCGACTCCTGGTACATCATGGCAAAGGGCACCTGCACCGGCACCCCCCATTTCTCGCGCATATCTTCCGCCGCACGCCGCCAACTGGGCTTTTCACGAAAAATTTCGCAGAGGTTTTCGGGGTTGGACGGCGGCGTCGTCGCGCAGCCGCCCAACATGATTGCCAACAGGGTCAGCGCCAGTGGCCCTAATTTCATTGCCGGTTCCTTGTTCAGGGGATGGCGGCATTCTAAGCGTTATGGGCCCCGGTGCCGATATTCGGGCTTGTTCAGAAGTCGACGGACATCGACAGCTTATAGACGCGACCCGTGCCGTGAGTGAGCTGGCCAAAGGAGTTTCCTACCGTGGACCAATACTTTTTGTCAGTGACGTTATCTACGCCAGCACGCCATACTACGTTATGGCCATCGATCTTGGCCGCATAACGAGCCCCCAAATCGATTCGGGTCCATGCCGGTATTTTGCCGGTGTTATCGATATTGACATACTGCGACCCGCGGCGTTGAACATAGGCCTGCAACGTCAAACCGGTGAGTGCGGGCACATCCCATTCCGCGCCCATTATCGCCTGGTAACGAGGGACACCGATCGCGTCATTTCCGTCTTGCTCGGCGCCGGCCGTGCCTCGCAGCTCGGGGTCCATGAAGGTTATCCCGCCCAACAGCCGTACGCCTTTCATCGGCTCGCCGTAGATATTCATCTCGAGCCCGCGATTGCGCTGCGAGCCGGCGATACCAAATACGAGATCCGAGTTTGTATAGGCTTCGGGCTTCTCGATCTGGAAAACACCGATATTTCCGCCTATATCGCCGAAATCAAACTTGACGCCGGCTTCCGTCTGTTTAGTGCGATAAGGAGCGAGCGTGTCGCCAAAATTGACGGCGCCAGACGGTGCGGAATCGCCTTTGCTCAACCCTTCGATGTGGTTCACATAAAACGACACCTCTTCCCACGGACGGACGACCAAGCCGTAAGCAGGCGTCCACACTGATTCATCATAAGTCGTGGTGTGGACACCATTGGTGTCGTAGAGTTTGTCTTTGATCGTTTGACGTCGTACGCCGAGCGTCAGAAAGACGCGATCATCCAGGAACGACAACTGATCCGACAACGCAAAGCTGGTCAAATCGGTACGGCTGCTGGCGTGCGGATCGTCCATGTCACCGCCCACAAACGTCGTAGGCGGACGATCAAAGTACTCGGGATCATAAATGTCGATCGGGCTGCGGGCGCTCGTCTCCCACGCTTGTCTGACGCGCGTCTGCAGCCTGGACACCCCAATATTCACCAAATGGCCGACTGGCCCGGTCTGGAATTTTCCGCGCATGCCAATTTCGCCGCTGACCGAGTCGCGCGTGTACGGCACAGTCAATCGACCCACAGTCCCCTTGCCATCGCCGTCAACAATAGGCTGACCATAATCGCCGTTCTCGCGATCGTGGCTGGTACCGATGGCTGCATAACCCATCCAGTTGCTGGTGAGGTCATATTCCGCGCGAAGCACGCCATACGTGCTTTCCAATTCGCTGTACGTCCACGGTTGTCCGTAGTTCGTGCTATTGGATGGCGGAGACGGCACATCGGGGCCGCTGAGCCTGATCGTGGGGCGTGGTTGCGAATAACGATATTTTTGATAGCCCGCGTCCAACGACACCCGTAGCTTTTCGCCCAGATAATCCAGGCCCACGGTGCCCACTGTCATGCGCTCGCCTGCATCGTCGACGTCGGTGTCGCCATCGCGATGGGCGGCATTGACCCGGATACCGAATTCCTGGTTTTCGCCCCAGCGTCGCCCAATATCGACGCTGCCACCCACCCGAGAATCACTGGTGTAATCGATCGTCGCCCGGGTCAACGGATCCACCCCGGCTCGCTTGGGCTGGATGTTGATAGAGCCTCCCAATCCCGAGCCGCCCGGCGCGGCCCCGTTCAAGAAAGCATTTGCCCCTTTCAGGATTTCGACCCGCTCTACCATCTGGGTCGGTAACACTTGACGCGGCAAAATGCCGTACAGACCGTTGAATGACAAATCGTCATTGTTCAGCGCAAAGCCACGGATAGAAAACGTTTCGGCCGAATTCCCAAAGCCATTCCCCACTTGTACCGAGGAATCATTCTTGACAACATCGCCCAACGTGCGCGCCTGTTGATCCTCAATCAGCTTGGACGTATAGCTGGTGACCACAAAAGGCGCGTCCATATTGTCGATATTGCCCAGCACCCCCAACTGCCCGCCTCGCGCCACTTGCCCGCCTGCGTACTCTACGGAGGTCGGCGCAGAAACACTGGATTCGCCCGTAACTGTCGTTTCTTCCAGCGTGGTGACGCTGCCTTGTACAGTTTGAGACCAAGCCGGCGCTCCAGTGAGCACTCCTGCTGATAATGCGGTATGTAAAGCAATGCTGAGCGGTTTGAGACGGATGCGACCTGCTGGCCGCGCCCGGAAGGCGAAGGTAGGCATAGGAATAGGGAGGTTTTCAGGGAATAGCAATAAGAATCTCTTTTATTATCGTGATGATATCGAAGTTAAGCAATCTTTCATTTTTCAGCCCGAGCCGGCCCGTCTCATAAAACAAAACGGCCCCGGGAAAAATCCCGGGGCCGTTCCACCTACGACTGCAGTCGATAGCGACCGAGTTACACCTCAATCACCGCAGCCACATCCTTGTAATCATCGATCTTGTCGAAGTTCAAGTACTGATAGATCTGGTCGCCGCTCTTGTTGATGACGCCCATATCCGCCATGTACTCGTCCTTGGTCGGGATGCGACCCAGACGCGAGCAGATCGCAGCCAACTCAGCCGAGCCCAGATACACATTCGTGTTCTTGCCCAGACGGTTCGGGAAATTACGCGTGCTCGTCGACATCACCGTCGCGCCTTCGCGCACCTGGGCCTGGTTACCCATGCACAGCGAGCATCCCGGCATTTCCGTACGGGCACCAGCCGTACCGAACACGCCGTAGTGGCCTTCTTCGGTCAGTTGTTGCGCGTCCATCTTCGTCGGCGGAGCCACCCACAGCTTGACCGGAATATCGCGCTTGCCTTCGAGCAGCTTGGATGCCGCACGGAAGTGGCCGATGTTGGTCATGCAGCTGCCGATGAACACTTCGTCGATCTTGGCCCCGGCGACTTCAGACAAGGTCTTGACGTCGTCCGGGTCGTTCGGGCAAGCCACGATCGGTTCATGCACGTCGGCCAGATCGATCTCGATCACCGCGGCGTATTCGGCGTCGGCATCCGGTTCCAGCAGCTTGGGATCAGCCAGCCAGGCTTCCATGGCCTTGATACGGCGGCCCAGCGAGCGCTCGTCTTCGTAGCCATTGGCGATCATCCACTTCAGCATCACGATGTTGCTGTTGATGTACTCGATGATCGGTTCTTTGTTCAAGCGCACCGAGCAGCCGGCGGCCGAACGTTCGGCCGAGGCGTCCGACAGTTCGAAAGCCTGTTCCACTTTCAGGTCGGGCAGACCTTCGATTTCCAGGATGCGGCCGGAGAAGATGTTCTTCTTGCCTTGCTTGGCCACGGTCAACAAGCCTTGCTTGATGGCGTACAGCGGAATCGCATTCACCAGATCGCGCAGCGTCACGCCGGGCTGCATCTTGCCCTTGAAACGCACTAGCACCGATTCCGGCATATCCAGCGGCATCACGCCCGTCGCGGCAGCGAACGCCACCAGGCCCGAGCCGGCGGGGAAAGAAATCCCGATCGGGAAACGGGTGTGCGAGTCGCCGCCCGTGCCCACCGTGTCAGGCAGCAACATGCGGTTGAGCCACGAGTGGATCACGCCATCGCCCGGGCGCAGCGAAATACCGCCACGCGTGCTGATGAACTGGGGCAGCGTGTGGTGCGTCTTGACGTCCACAGGCTTCGGATAGGCTGCCGTGTGGCAGAACGATTGCATGACCAGATCCGCAGAAAAGCCCAGGCAAGCCAGGTCTTTCAACTCGTCGCGGGTCATGGGGCCGGTCGTGTCCTGGCTGCCCACCGACGTCATGCGGGGTTCGCAGTAGGTATTCGGGCGCACGCCTTGGCCTTCGGGCAGACCGCAGGCGCGGCCGACCATCTTCTGGGCCAGCGTGAAACCCTTGCCCGAATCAACCGGATTCTTCGGCAGACGGAACAGCGTCGAGGGAGGCAGGCCCAGTGCTTCGCGCGCCTTGGCCGTCAGGCCGCGGCCGATGATCAGCGGAATACGGCCGCCGGCGCGTACTTCGTCAAACAGCACATCGGACTTGACTTGGAATTCGGAAATGACTTGGCCGTCTTTCAGGGCCTTGCCCTCGTAGGGGCGCAGTTCCACCACGTCGCCCATTTCCATCTTGGACACGTCCAGCTCGATCGGCAGGGCGCCCGCGTCTTCCATGGTGTTGTAGAAAATGGGAGCAATCTTGCTGCCCAGGCACACACCGCCAAAACGCTTGTTGGGCACGAACGGGATGTCTTCGCCCGTGAACCACAGCACCGAGTTGGTGGCGGATTTACGCGAAGAACCGGTGCCGACCACGTCACCCACATAGGCGACCAGATGGCCTTTTTCCTTCAGCGATTCGATGAATTGCACCGGACCGCGTTTGCCGTCTTCCTCGGGCTGGAACGCTGCGCCATCGCGCTTGTTCTTCAGCATGGCCAGCGCGTGCATCGGAATATCCGGGCGCGTCGTGGCGTCAGGGGCGGGCGACAGATCGTCGGTGTTGGTTTCGCCGGGGACCTTGAATACCGTGATGGTCAGGCTCTCGGGCAGCGCGGGGCGGCTGGTGAACCATTCCGCATCGGCCCAGCTTTGCAGCACGGCTTTGGCGTTGGCATTGCCCTTGTCGGCCTTTTCTTTGACGTCATGGAACGCGTCAAACATCAACAGGGTTTTCTTCAGCGCGTCGGCAGCGATGGTGCCGACCTCGGCATCGTCCAGCAATTCGATCAGCGGGCCGATGTTGTAGCCACCCAACATGGTGCCCAACAATTCGGTTGCTTTGGCCCGGCTGATCAGGGCACACGATTCTTTGCCCAGCGCGACAGCGGCCAGATAGGATGCCTTGACCTTGGCGGCATCATCCACGCCGGCGGGCACGCGGTGGGTCAGCAGATCCAGCAGATTGTCTGCTTCGCCTGCGGGCGGGTTTTTCAGGAGCTCGATCAGGTCGGCAGTTTGTTGAGCCGACAGCGGCAGCGGAGGGATGCCCAGCGCAGCGCGCTCGGCAACATGTTGACGGTACGTTTCCAGCATGAATAGGCCTGCATAAAAATCGGGTTGCGGGAAGGGTCTTCGAGGCCGATTGTAGAGGCTGGAGGGGGTGGGGGCAAGTGTCTTATATCTTATATAAGACTTGATTGATTCAGTATGGATTTCAAATCCATATTGTCTCTGGGGGCATGCCGCGTGTCGGGCCGCTGGCCACGCCCGTCGCACGCGGCCCGACGCGCGCAATAGGACTATTGCAGCTTTATATTGCGCTCTTGCACGAGCTTTTTGCCCTGGATGGTCTCTTTAGCCAAATAAGTCTTCAACTCTTCGGGCGTGCCGCCAATAGGTTCGACTCCGATGGTATCCATTGTGGTCTTCACTTTGGCATCGCTCAGGGCCTGGCGCATTGCAGCGTTGAGTTTTGCGACAATCTCCGGCGGGGTGCCGGCCGGTGCGAAAGCCGCGAACCAAGGCGTCAACTCGTAACCCGGCAATCCGGCCTCCGCTACGGTGGGGACGTCAGGCAGCGCCGACGAGCGTTTGGCCGTCGTGACCGCCAAGGCTTTCAATTTGCCCGACATGATATGCGGTTTGGCCGACGTCACACTGTCGAACATATAGTCCACCTGGCCGCCCAGCAGATCCGCTACGGCGGGGCCGCTGCCCTTGTAGGGCACATGCAGCATGTCGATTCCCGCCATCGACACGAAAAGCTCGCCAGCCAGATGAATCGACGTGCCGACGCCGGCTGAGGCAAAGGTGTAGTGACCAGGCTGCTCCTTGGCTTTGGCGATGACATCGGCAATGCTCTTGCTGTCAACGCGCTGCGGGTTGGTGACGAGCACATTGGGCACGATAGCCAGCAACGAAATGGGCGCAAAATCCGCTTGTGGGTCGTAATTCAGGTTGTCGTACAGTGCCGGATTGACCGCCATGCCATTGGCCGCGATCATGATCGTATAGCCGTCGGGCTTGGCGCGCGACACCATCGCTGCGCCGATATTTCCGCCCGCACCTGCGCGGTTCTCGACCACGAACGAGGTGTTCAGTTGCCGGCCCATGGCTTCGCCCAATGTCCGGGCAATATTGTCCATCGCTCCGCCGGGCGGGAATGGCACCACCCACGTTATCGGACGTTCGGGATACTCGGCGTGGGCAGCCGCGACGGCTCCCGACAACGCGCCCGCCGCGCAGAGCGCGGCCAGCGGCTTTAAAAATCGGCGATGCATGACTGAATGTCTCCTTGGTGTTGCAGAGCACTCCAGGTCCGCGATGATTATCGCGATAGCGTTCATTGCCGTGATTGCCATACCTGAAACAAGTGCTTTTCGGCGTAGCCGAAGTATGCCGCTCGATTTTTCGCGGGTCCAAGACTATATTGGTTGCTTTCTATACCTGAAAGGTATGCGTTTTATGGAACTCCGGCACTTACGCTATTTCCAGGCGGTTGCGCAGGAAGGCAGTTTCACACGAGCGGCGGTCCGATTGCATATCGCTCAACCGCCGCTCAGCCGGCAGATTCGTCAACTCGAAGACGAGCTAGGCGTCACTTTGATAGAGCGTGGTTCGCGTGCGCTGAAATTGACCGAGGCTGGCCGGTTTTTGCTGGAACAGTCGCTGCAGTTGACGGCGCGTCTTGACGAAATTGTGCAAGGCACCCGCCGCCTTGGACGGCACGAACGTGGGTGGTTCGGCATCGGCTTTGTGCCGTCTACGCTGTATGGCTTCGTGCCGGAACTGATCCGACGTTTGCGTGAGGCCGACCCGCGCATTGAAGTCGGCTTGGCTGAGATGACGACCTTGCCCCAGCTCGAGGCGCTCAAGGCTGGACGCATCGATGTAGGGATTGGCCGTATTCTGCTTGATGACCCCGCGATCGAACGCCGTGTGCTGATGGCCGAGCCCTTAGTGGCGGCGCTGCCATTGCGGCACCCCTTGGCGCGGCGCCGGCGCGTAGGCATTGCAGAGCTTGCCGAGCAACCTTTTGTGCTCTATCCGGCGCGTCCGCGACCCAATTATGCGGATCACGTGCTTGGCTTGTTCCGCGCGGCGGGCCACACCCCGCGTGTCGTCCAGGAGGCCAACGAACTGCAGACTGCGATCGGCCTGGTGGCGGCAGGCCTGGGAGTGACTGTCGTACCTGCGTCGGTACATCGTTTGCATCGCGCGGACATCGCGCATGTGCCTATCGACGCCAATACTTTCGTGTCCCCCGTTATCCTCAGCTATCGGAAAGACGATCACTCGCCGTTCCTGGCCGATGCGATTGCACTTGCCGTGCAATTGGCCAACGCGGAAGCCGCAGGCGCCAAGCAAACCGCCGCGTCTCCTTCCGATACCTGACAAGGTTCGGTCAACGATGACCGAACCTTCAGTGCGACGAGCAGTTCTTACAGCACTTTGGCCTCATGATGCACTTGCGGCGGTTGCGCGAAATGCGGACCGACCAGCTTGCGCCATTCTTGAAAGTCGGCGGACTCCCGAAAATCGACCATGTGATTTTCGACCGTTTCCCAGTCCACGACCAACGTGTATTGCTGGGGATTTTCTATCGATCGATGCAGTGCCATGCCATGGCAGCCCTTGGCACGCAGAAACAGCGGCTTGGCTTGTGCCACGCCGGCTTCGAACTGAGCCTCGTGCCCGGCGGTAACGAGAATACTGGCGATTTCCTGGATCATCTGGATTTCTTCCTTGATGTAGTGGACAACTGATAAGCGAGACGAACAAAACTCACGGCAGGTATGATCAAGCTACCTAGTGACTTTAGCGCAGGAGCGTGCCATGCATTATCTGATGTTTTACGACCTGGTCCCCGATTATCTCGAGCGGCGCGGCGCATTTCGCGACGAGCACCTGGCATTGGCGCGCGCAGCCGTAGCCCGCGGTGAGTTGGTAGTGGCCGGCGCTTTGGCCGATCCTGCTGATCAGGCGGTGTTGTTATTCAAAGCCGATTCCCCCGCCGTGGCCGAAGCGTTTGCCAAAGCGGACCCGTATGTGAAAGCAGGTCTGATCAAACAATGGCGGGTACGTTCATGGACTACCGTCGTCGGCGAACTAGCCGAACACCCTGTACCGGGCTGAGCTTGTATTCAGCAGGTTGTCAGTCTTGCGGTGCGTTGATGGCGTGTCCGCATACAGGCGTATGATGCCGCCTTTGTCCTGACATTTCTGCCCGGTACTGGCCGCACTGCTCATGCCACTTTCACATTTGTTGTTGGCGTTGTCCGTCGTCTTCATTTGGGGGACGAACTTCGTGGTCATCAAATGGGGGTTGGCGGAGTTTCCCGCATTCCTCTTTGCGGCATTGCGATTTTTGCTGTCGGCGCTGCCCTGGATATTCGTATTCCGCCGCCCGGCAGTGCCGTGGAACATGCTGGTGCGCGCTGGCCTGTTGTTGGGTGTAGGGCAGTTTGGCCTGGTTTATTGGGCGATGCGCCAGGACATCTCGCCAGGCTTGGCCTCCCTGGTCGTGCAAGCGCAAGTGTTCTTCACCATCATCATGTCGATGATCATGACAGGGGAACGCGCGCGGCCATTGCAAATCGCGGCGCTCGTGTTGGCAACGAGCGGTTATGCGGTCGTCGCATGGCGCAGTGCAACTGACCCGGCTGCCGCCGTCACGCTGCTTGGCTTGGGCTTGGTATTGGCTGCCGCATTCTGCTGGGCATGTACCAACATGGTCATGCGTGGTGCGGGCAGAGTCAATATGGTGGCCTTTACCGCCTGGAGTTCGCTCTTTGCCATCATTCCTTTGCTGATCATCAGTCTGCTGATAGACGGGCCCGCGAATGTGATCGGCGCCTTGACGCATGCCAGTGGCTGGGGGTGGTTGGCTGCACTGTGGCAAGGCGTGGGCAATACCGTGTTCGGATTTGGCGCTTGGGGGTGGTTATTGGCGCGCCATCCCGCTGTTACCGTCACGCCGTTGGCGTTATTGGTGCCGGTCTTCGGTATTCTGTCGTCGGCAGTGCTGCTTGGCGAAGCACTACCCGCCTGGAAAATCATCGCGGCCGCCCTGGTGTTGGGCGGCTTGTCTTTAAACGTTTATGCGAGCCGTGTGCGGAGCAAACGATAACGATATGCCGTGGCAGCGCTTCGCTATGGCGTACATACTCATCGATACATGACGCTGGTTGATCATCTATTGTTCCTGGGTTGCGTGGCCTTGGCCACCTATGCCCAGACCATGACAGGTTTTGCCTTCGGCCTGGTCTTGCTCGGGCTGACAGGGCTGTTGTCTTTGGCACCGTTGCCCGAGATGTCCAACGTAGTGAACATGCTGACGCTGGTCAATGCCGTGGTGGCGCTGAGTGGCACGCGTGCAAAATTGGACTGGTCTTTGATTCGCACGCCATTGATCGCCAGCCTGGTCGGGGTGGCGTTCGGCGTCTTTGCGCTGGAATGGATCAGCGGCAGCGCCGTATTGTTGCTGCGTGGCCTTTTGGGCTTGACCATTCTGGCCTGCGCCGTCATGTTGATCGCCCGCAGCCGGCCATTGGAGCAGGTCTCACCGCGAGCCTCCTTCATCTCATATGGCTTGGTGGCCGGCGTACTGGGCGGCCTGTTCTCCAGCGCCGGGCCGCCTATGGTGTATCTCCTTTATCGACAGCCCTTGCCCTTGTCCGTGATACGGAACAGTCTGCTGGTCTTGTTTGCAGCCAACGCAGTGGTGCGCCTGTCTTTGGTCGCGGCCAACGGCAGCCTGAGCGTGTCGTCCCTATGGATGGGCCTGGAGGCTTTGCCTGTTGTCGTCATCTTGACGTGGCTCGTGCGGCGCTATGCCTCCAAAGACTCGGTGAAAATGGTCAAGCGCCTGGTCTTCGTGCTATTGATGATTGCGGGATTGGGATTGTTGATTCCCGTGACTCAGGCGCTATTGACATAGATCGAGAACACAGACCGAGGCGTGGCACGGATGCGTGCCACGTTGCGTTCACGGCTGTGTTTTCGATTCGGCGGATGCGGCAGGTTTAGGTGGTTCCGGATCCTCGGTGCTTTGCACCTCAGCAGATGCCGCGGCGGGCTCTGATCCTGCCGTAGGCGCCTGCGCCGGCGCAGGCGCCAGCATCATCGTCGACGGCGTAGACAATGGCAATTTCGCATTCGCCAAACGTTGCAGCACGTCATATAACAACGCACTGCGTACGCTATACGCATTGCGTGGCGTGCTGACATATCCGCGTGCGTTAAACAGCAAATGCCCGTTCTCAATGCCTTCCAGATAGACATTGGGGGCGGGAGTGTCCAGCACCCCTTCGTTCGCAGCGAATGCCTCCAGCATGACGTCGCGCACACGCTCTACATCCGCATCCAGCGGCATGGGCAGCTTCACTTGCACCAAGCCCAACGGATTGTCATGCGTCACATTACGTACCGTTTTCGTCACGAACTCTGAGTTCGGCACGATCACGGTGGACCGATCCGCCATTTGTATTTCCGTCGCACGCACATTGATGCGCAAAATATCGCCCTCGACCCCGCCGAGCGATACCCAGTCTCCGACTTTGACCGGCCGTTCAGCCAACAGAATGAGGCCCGACACAAAATTCTGTACCACCGCCTGCAGCCCGAAACCGATCCCCACCGACAACGCACTGGCAATCCACGCGACGCGTTCCAGGCCGATCCCTAACGCCGATAACGACAGCGCAACCGCCAGCACCACGCCCGCATATCCAAACAAGGTCGCGGCTGATAACTGCATGCCCGGATCTAGCTCTGTCGTGGGCAGATATCGATTCGCCAGCCAACGCTTGAGCACGCGCACGCCCAACAGACAAAACGCGAGCACGAGCAAACCCTGCATCAACGCGCCGGGACGCAAGTGCACCTCGCCGATTTGCAACCCGGTGAGCAGTTGGTTCATCCGGTGCAGCAGATCCGATGGTCCTTCGCCAAATGGCGCCAGCAGCAGCGTGGCGGCCAGCAAGCCCACCGTCACTCTTCCGATTCCAGCCAATAGCACGGCCGCCTGGCCACGCAGTCGTTTGCGCGCGTCGTCTTCGCTGTCCGGCGCGGGCGCCAACAGCGTGCTGAAACCATCGGTGATCAGGATCGACAGCAGATATGCAAAACACAGAATTGCCAGCGTCCACAATACTTGCTTGACGACAAAACTGCCGAACGCGACATACCCGGCAAGCAGGCTCACGACGCTGCATGCCAGAATCGCCCACGTGATGCCTATGAATATCGAGAGCCAGAACGGGCGAGGCGGTAGGGGCTGATCGTCGGCGCCGTGCTCCAACTGTTTGCGCAACCGAGTGCTGCGTCGCAGCCCCCATGCCAACGTGGCTATCAACGCCAGGGCGGCTATCGACGTCGCCAAAATCGTCGTGGTCAAGCTGGCGTTCAATAAGATCGGCAGCTCGTCACACAGCCAGATCACTACGACCAATATGCCGAGCAGAGTCGGTAAATGGCGCAGACCTTGCGCTACATCATCGTGAATCGATGGCAAGCGCCAGCTGGACCGTTCGGGCGAAAGCAAAGCATGACCCAGCCCTGCCACACAGCCGCCAAAGCATACGACTGCCACCAGGCTGCTCAACAAATCGCGCGTATCGTCGGACAGCCCGGCATTCCAGGTCACCCCGGCATACAGCAGGGCGGCGATGACGCCCGGGGTTGCCGAGGCCAGGATCACAATGCAGATGGCCAGGAACGATCGGCGCAATCGGCCGGGCGGGACGCGTGTGGCGGTCAGTCGCAACAACAATCGGCTAAAGGCCACGCGCAATAGCAGCGTGATACCAATGGCCACTGCCAGCACGAGCCAGATAGCGCCCTGAGTGCTGGTGACAGCCTCCCGCAATTCTTGACTCCGCTCAGTGAGGCGCCTCCAGTCGCGGGGCAGATCGCTGCGTAGCTCCTTCCAGAACGTATCCCCCACAATCGAGTCGCGGCGCTCTCCCAGCCGGGCTTGAAACTCTGTGCGCCGCAACGTAGATATCTGCTCGGCAGTCTGCGCCGCCTCTACCGCAAGCAAACGCGCCAGCTTGGTTTGCGAGTCCAGCTTCCGGTTGTCTTGTTGCAGCTGTGTGCGCTGCGCCGCGACATCTGGCGCTTCGCGCGTCCCCTCAGGCGGCTGGCCCAGCTCTGACAGCCTGGCAGTCACCGCGGCCAATTGCGGAGTCAGGGCCTCGGCCAAGGTATTGGCACGCGACTGGATATCCAGCACATCATTGCGCCAGCGCACGAGTTGCGCGTCTTCGCCGCCGTCTTCCAACCGTTCCCGGATCTGGTCGATCTGCTTGCGAGCGTCGGTCAGCGCAGTTTCCGCGTCGGCGGCACTGGGCGGTCCCTCTGGTTGCGCGGCCGCCAATCCGGCGACCCCCAACCAGAGCCATATCGTCATTGCCGCCAGCAGGCGGGTCCAGCAGGCGCGTGAGCCGCGCGGGAACTGCATCATGATGGGCGAACCTCGCGCATCCAGTAATAACGATGCAGCATAGCAAGCGTATCGGGTGTCTGGTGCAACAAAACCTGTTTGGATGCACCAGTTGGTCCAGAACGACACCCGTGAATCCGATCAGGATACAGAGGGTGGCCGGGACGCCTCAGTGGCATTTGGGGCATTTTCCGTGTGGCTAGCGATCAGCATGTCGCGTGATCGCTCCAGTTCATCACGTATCCATTGCCTTAAAGCGGACAACGGCAGCCAATCTCTCAACCCGGGGGGATACACCAGGTGATAAGTCTCCGCAGGCTCGAAATCTATACTTACCGGTGATACTTTCACCAACCTGCCCGCCCGCAAGGCATCGACCGCCAGCAGCTCACGGCCCAGTGCCAGCCCAAACCCCTGTTCGACGGCCTCCAGCATCATGCCGACATCGTTGAACGAGGCCACCGGCGTGACATTTGCGGTCAATCCTGCCGCCGCGAACCATTGCCGCCACAGTTCCTTGTCCCCCAGCAACGGCTGACGCGCCAGCGTTTCCGGACGCAAATCGGCTAATTGGTCTACGGTGGCAGGGGCTGCCAACACAATGAGTGGCATCGGAATATCGAAAAGCGGCTCCGACATCACACCTGGCCAAGGGCCTCGTCCTGAGCGCAGCGCGGCATGAAAGCCGTCGCGCTGCAGGTCGGCCAACTGCTGGGACGTCTCGATTTCCAACGTCAAATTGGGATGGCGCTGGCGCCAACGAGCCATTCGTGGCAATAGCCATCGCTGTGCAAAAGACGGCAATACCGACACGCGCAGATGCTGGTCAGCGCCCTGGGCAAAAGACGCCGCTGCCATCACGCCGTCATCCAGCTGCGCCAAGGCGCTTTGCACGCTGCATAGCAGTGCCCGGCCTGCGCAGTTCAGGGTCACGCGCCGCCCTTGGCGATCAAACAGCGTAAATCCCAGTTGTTCCTCCAGCACACGAATCTGCTGACTGACCGCGCTGTGGCTCAGGTGCAGCCGCTCCGCGGCGGCACGCAGATTCTGCAATTCGGCCACGGCGCGGAAAGCGGGCAGGGTGTTCAAAGGCAATCGGCTCATGCTGGTAAGCATAACCGACCAATGTGGGTAGAACAATGCGATTCACAGCGCGCCATTGTGCTTTTACGCTAACCAGTGTGGGACATCCACTTGGGAGACACATATGGAATCGCCGGGAATACTCTCTGCTGCAAACACTGCAACCCCCCAACTAACCGCTTCGCTCCGCGCTGTGGCTGTGCCGCGCATGACCCGCGCCGCAGGGTTTTGGACCGCCTGGTGGCGAGCCTTTCTGATTCGCCGCGCTAGAAAACAAACGGTTGTTGCCCTGAGCGAACTGGACACTGACGTATTGCGCGACATCGGCGTTCCAGAGTCGTTGCTGGGCGAAGCCGAAGCCACGCGTCGATTGGACGAGAATCGTCGGGCTTTCTGGTTATGGTCTTGATACGGAGCGCGGCAGGCCCGGAGTATCGATGCGATCCTGCTGCCGTTATATATAGAGACTCGATGAGGCGACCCTACGGGCAGCCGCGGCCGCCTCTACGGTGTGTCGTCATTTATCTATACACAGATATAGGGAGCGCAGGGACGGGGGGCTCAACTTGATGAGGGTGCTTGACTGTATTTGGCTGTATATCAGGCACCATGCGTATATAAAGAGGGCTGAATGATCCTGCCGATAGGATGATTAGACTCGTTAATTCGTCCTGTTTGCGTCACGCAATTGTCATGTGCTATAGTCTCGCTCCTTCGCTGCTTGAACGCGAATTCAGACGAAACGCAGTTTCGGTTGAGACGGGATCAAGCGGTGGGGCCGAAGTGGTAACGCAGTAAATTCCCGCGACGATGATTATTTGAGATCTAGTTGCACCGAGTTTAAAAAGTGTGTTAATATTTCGGGCTCGGCAGTTGGTGAGGTTAGGGTTAACCCTGATATCCCGAATGACCGAGGCAGCGACTGGGGTGACCTGGTGGCTGTGAGGTGATGAAGCGTTCAGATCGAAACGAAAACGAATCGATTTGACAGCGTGAAAAAAAGCCTTCATAAT